>NZ_CP032155.1:3747587-4996783 GCF_008329905.1 Mycobacterium sp. ELW1
CGGTCGTCGGCTACGACGTCGCCGAGCCCCTACTCGCAGTCCAGGAGTTGTAGATGAGCGGCCCCCCCTCGCTGGCGGTGTGGAAGTTCGCTTCCTGCGACGGCTGCCAGCTCACGTTGCTGGACTGCGAGGACGAACTACTCACCCTCGCCGGTCAGGTGCGCATCGCCACCTTCCTGGAAGCCTCCAGTGAGATCGTCCCAGGGCCCTACGACGTGTCACTCGTCGAAGGGTCGATCACCACCGCCGCAGACGAGCGACGTATCAGGGAGATTCGGGATCAGTCCCGGATCCTGGTCACGATCGGTGCCTGCGCGACCGCAGGCGGCATCCAGGCGCTGCGCAATTTCGCCGACATCGACGAGTTCGCCTCGGTCGTCTACGCAAAGCCCGAGTACGTCGACACGCTCGCGACATCCACGCCGGCATCGGCACACGTGCCGGTCGACTACCAATTGCAGGGCTGCCCGATCGACCGCCATCAGCTCCTCGACACGCTGGCAGCGCTGCTGGTGGGACGCGCACCGCGGTTGCCTGCCAAGACGGTGTGCACCGAATGCAAACTGCGGGGGGTCACGTGTGTCGCGGTGGCCGAGGGCATTCCATGCCTCGGCCCGGTGACCCATGCCGGCTGCGGCGCGTTGTGCCCAGCGCATCACCGCGGCTGCTACGGCTGTTTCGGGCCCGCCGCGACCCCCAACACCGCGGCCCTGATCCCGCTGCTGCACCGTGACGGAATGTCGGAAGCAGGCGTAGAGCGCGTCTTTTCGACATTCAACGTCACCCGATTCGCCGCCGAACGGAATGACGAATGACATCGCAGACACGCACCCTGTCCGTGGGCGCCTTGACCCGTGTCGAAGGCGAAGGCGCACTGCATGTCACGTTGGTCGACGGCGCCGTCGACAGCGTCGAGCTCAACATTTACGAGGCGCCGCGATTCTTCGAAGCCTTCCTGCGCGGCCGGGCCTACACCGAGCCGCCGGACCTCACCGCACGAGTGTGCGGTATCTGCCCGGTCGCGTACCAGGTCAGCGCGTGCAACGCGATCGAAAACGCCTGCGGGATAACGATCGATCCCGAACTCGCCGCCCTGCGCCGGCTGATGTACTGCGGTGAGTGGATACACAGCCATGCGTTGCACATCTTTCTGCTGCACGCTCCCGATTTCTTGGGCTATCCGGACGCGATCAGCATGGCCAAGGATCATCCCGACCTGGTCAATGGCGGGCTGGCGATCAAGAAGACCGGCAACCGGCTGATGGAAGTGGTCGGCGGCCGGGCAATTCACCCGATCAACGTCCGGTTGGGCGGCTTCTATTCGGTCCCCCGCGCGCGCGACCTCGAACCGCTGACCGAGATGCTGCGCCGCTCGCTCGACGACGCCCTGGACACCGTGCGGGCCCTCGCCGAGCTGGAGTTCCCCGACGTTGAGTTCGACCACGAATTTCTTTCGCTGTCCGACGGTGACCGATATCCCATCGAGAACGGCACCATCACACGCAGTGACGGACCGTCGTTCGACGTTGCCGACTTCAGTGCCCACGTCGTCGAGGCGCAGGTCAAGCATTCCACCGCCCTGCAAGCCACGCTGGACGGCAACCGGTACCTGACCGGTCCGCTGGCACGGTATTCGCTCAACTCGGCGGCGCTGTCACCGGTCGCTCGCGAGGCTGCCGCTGCCGCCGGGCTGGGCCCGGTGTGCCGAAACCCGTTTCGCAGCATCGTGGTTCGCGCCGTCGAGGTGGTCTATGCCATCGAAGAGTCACTGCGGATCATCGCCGAATATGAGCGCCCGCCGAGGCCGTTCGTCGATGTGCCGGCGCGCGCGGGCGTCGGGCACGGAGTCAGCGAGGCCCCACGGGGGCTGCTGTACCACCGGTATGAGATCGACGGTGACGGACTGGTCCGCGCGGCAACACTGGTGCCGCCCACCTCGCAGAACCAGGGTGCCATCGAGCATGAAATGGCCGAACTCGTGGCCGCGAACCTGGCGCTGGACGACGCATCATTGACGTCGTTGTGCGAGAAGTCCATTCGCAATCATGACCCGTGCATCTCATGTTCGGCGCACTTCCTCACGCTGAACATCCATCGGACATGACGAGCAGCGTTCTCGTCATCGGCATCGGCAACGACTTTCGGACCGACGACGGGGTCGGCCTCGCGGTCGCAGCCGAAGTCGCCAGGCGACGTCCGCCGGGCGTCGAGGTGCTCTCGGCGCTGACGGATCCCGGGCAGATCCTCGACGCCTGGGCGGACATCCCACTGGTTGTCGTCGTCGACGCGGCCAGCGGCCCCGACGTGGTCGCCGGAAGGATTCGGCACTGGATTCCCGGCGACGACCACCAACCCACCGTGGTCAGCTCGCATTCGCTTGGCCTGCCGGACATCTACGCGCTGGGGCAGGCGCTTGGCCAAATCCCTCGGCAGTTGGTGGTGCTCACCGTCGAGATCGTGGACGCCGGTCACGGTGTCGGGCTCTCGCCACCCGTCGCCCGCGCTGTGCCCGCGGCCGTAGAGGCCGTTCTCACCGAGGTCTGTCGTCAACCCTGAGTTGGGGCGTGGCGCAACAGCGCTCCCACGCCATCGGTCAGTCGCAGATGTTCTGGAGCGCAGACGAGGTCGGCCCCGATGGCCATCGCCGCATAGGGGAGCGCCTCGTCGGCGCGCAGGGTCTGTGTCGGCGCGATGCCGAAATCGGACAGCGTCTCCGGATCGGTACCCGGAAGCGTCAGATCATCGCCGGCAAGCACTGTTTCGTCATGCACCTGTCCGATGATCAACGTGGCGACCGAACGCTCACGCAGTGCCGCGGTGACCGCCGCCAGCCCGGCCACGGCAAGACCTGACTCACGCCCCTCTTCGGCCCCGTACTGATCCATGATCTTGTTTCTGTGGATGGTGCGCCTGTTGTTCAACTCGTGCACGATGGCGGCGCGGACGACACGGTCCACCCCGGTCTGGCGAGACCCGATTCCAGGTTGGACGATACGTTCGGCAACCCGATGTGGCAGCTCGGACACCAGCTCGGCCCGCGCACGCTCCTGGCCGATGAGAACGATGAAGTCCAGCGGATGGCCGTCCATCTCCGCGGTGAGCCGGTCGGCGACCGCGCGGAGGTTCTTGCGCACCTCCTCCTCCACCCGATGTTGCGAATCTCCCCACGCGTTCAAACCCGCCGAAGCCGCCTTGTGGACCGGAAAACCCTCCCCCACGACGGTCTCCGAAAACGTCGACTTTCCTTGATAGCGCGTGAGATCGGCGCCGACCTGGTCGACGGCGGCGACCATATACGGCCCCGAAACGAATCCGTTGTCGACGAGCGGAACAACAAAGGGAAGCGCCGAGACCCGGATCACCGGGGTGACGGGCGGCACGACGAGGTGCTCGTCGACCGCCACCCCGTCCAGGCCGACAATCAACGCCCGCCCACTCCGATGCTCAGTTGCCGGCCGCTCGTTCATTGCGCGCGTGACCGACACGATGAGCGGGTGCGGCGCGCCCTGGTGCTCCAACTCACGCGCGACGTCACGCTCGAGCACCGCGAGGCGCTCGGCCGCGTCCTGCGTGTCATGGGAGTCGTCGTAATAGACGGAGGCGACCGGGCCTCGGGTGGCAAGAACTTTCTGTGCCAGCGGTGAATACGTCGCTGCGCTCGTCATCGGTGATCTCCTTCCGATCTGACGGGATCGGTTTTAGCCGAGCAGAATCTCGGCCGCTGCGACCCACGATGCGCGCGGCGGCCAGCACCAACAAGTGCCAAAAGTCCCCGCACCGAAGGCTCTTACCGGGGTACGACCGGTGCGGCGGGCGCCCTAACCGACAAAGGCCGAGCCGTCCAGGCGGCGAAGGGCATCGGCCAACGGTCGTCGCGGCGTCGCCGGTAACGGGTCGGCGTTCAGCGGGGACCACCCCACTCTGAGCAGTACCTGGGGAAACTGTTCACTGCCGAACACGTCCGCGCGGAACGCCTCTCGGGTATCGGGGACCTCGAGTACCTCCGACACCGCGCATGAGGCCAGGCCCTGAACGGTCGCGGTGAGCATGACGACGCTGGCGGCTTCACCCGCACGCAATTGACACGCGACGCTGTCGAGCGCGGTCCCGAGGGCAAGCAGGACACCGTTGTCTTCGGCTGCCGAGACCTCGTCGGGTTGGTCGAGTGCCGTACCGGAGAAGATCCGGCCAGGTACTGCGGCGGCACCATCTATGGGTGGAACATTATGCGCGGGAACACCTTCCGCCGCGGCGTAACGCCCACTCCACGCCATCAGCTCGGCGACGTAGCCGGTGTCGTCGATGTGCCGGCGCGCTGCCTGCTCTACCAATTCGACGAATTGACCGGTCGTTTCGACCCGTCGCATCGTGACGCCGAAGCGCGCCGCACGCGCGCCCATCAACGCGATGTCTCCCATCGCAACCGGCCACGAACTGTAGGTGCGCCGATCGGTTCGCCGCCGCGGAATGGCTGCCGCCATGGCGATATCGGCCTCTCCCGGCGGTCCGCGATGCACCTGCACTGCCGCCAGATGATTCAGGTCGTCCGGGTTCGGTACCCGATGGACCGACGCGCGCCAGCCCAGTGCCGCCAGTGCGACGGTGGCGTGATGCAGGGCGGCCCCGCAACTGACGATCATGTCGCGGCCGTCAGGGTCGGTGTGAGGGAGGCGCAACTCGCGGCGCGAATACAGGTTGATGCTGTGCGGGCCGACTCTCCACTCCCACGGCTGGGTGTTGTGGATAGACGGGGCACGGCCGGCCAAGTCCAAGGCTGCCCGCACGGTGGCGTCATCAGGGAAATTGGTCGTCATCGCCGCCCACCGCCTTCCGTGCATGATGCTGGCTCAACCGACGATGCCGGTCGTGTGCACGGTGAACCAGAGCCGCAAGTCCCCAAAGTTGATGACCGGGGATCTGCAGCATTGTTCGGTCGGCGGAGCTGCCCGATCCACCGCCCTCCCTGCGGATTTCCATCGCCGGACCACGCGCTCGACGATGTGTCGCTGAGGACTAGTGGCCTTCGGGCAGGGACTTTGGCCCCTGCGCGTGGTCAGTTTTTGACGATAGCGTCGAAATGTCCCGGCAAGTTGACAGGAACCGGCCAATGCCCGAACGAGAGCGTGTCGCGCCGTCTGTCGTCGTGGGTGTGGACGGTTCACGGTGGGCCACCGAGGCCGCGTGCTGGGCTGTCGATGAGGCGGTCCGCCGCGCCATTCCCCTGCGGTTGGTATACGCCGTCGACTCGGGAGACGACAACGACGATGCCCAACGCATCGCCCGCCAATTCGCCTCGGCCCAAACCGCGGTGCGCTGCACGGCTGCCGCCGTCGAGTCGACCGATATCCCGGTCAAGATCGAAGCGGAGATCGTGCAGCAGCATCCCGTGGCAGCGTTGCTCGAGGCGTCCAGAGGGGCCGCCATGCTGTGCGTCGGCGCCATCGGGTTGAACCACTTCCGCGACCACCACACCGGCTCGACCGCAACCGCCTTGGCGACAGCCGCACACTGTCCGGTGGCCGTCGTCAGGGGACATGATCCGGTGGCGTCGGCCCAGCGATGTGTGGCCGTCGAATTGGACGGGTCAACCGGTGATGGCGCCTTGCGCCATGGCTTCGATGAGGCACGTTCGCGCGGTGCGCCGTTGCGGGTGCTGACGACCTGGCGATCGCGGTACCCCGATATCCACGACGGCCACGCCGTTGCCGCCGGAAACCGAGATGCCAAGGCAGCCCTGGAGCGTCGCCTGAAATGCTGGCGCGCACGCTATCCCGAAGTGGAGGTCACCACAGTGGCCCTGCACGGCAATTCGTTGAGTTACTTGATCACACATGGCGATTCGATCCAGCTGTTGGTCGTGGCCCACGAACGCGGCCAGGGCATCGCGGAACTGCTGGGAGCAGCCGGAAATGCGGTGCTGGCGCACGCCGATTGCTCGGTATTGGTCTGCGAGCCGCAGAACCAGTTGTAGTCCGCGAAACACACTGATCCCTGATTTCTGGAGGCCGGCATGGTGAAAGTCTTTCTGGTAGACGACCACGAGGTGGTCCGCCGCGGACTCATCGACCTTCTGAGCGCGGACCCGGATCTGGAAATCGTCGGTGAGGCCGGCTCCGTCGCCCAGGCGATGGCACGCATTCCCGCCGCCAAGCCCGACGTCGCGGTGCTCGATGTGCAGCTGCCCGACGGCAACGGTGTCGAGCTGTGTCGTGACCTGCTGTCTGTGCTCTCCGATTTGCGCTGTCTGATGCTGACCTCGTACACCTCCGATGAGGCCATGCTGGACGCAGTCCTGGCCGGCGCCAGCGGCTACGTTGTCAAAGACATCAAAGGCATGCAGCTGGCGCAGGCCGTCAAGGACGTCGGCGCGGGCCGCTCACTGCTGGACAACAGGGCCGCCGCGGCACTGATGGCCAAGTTACGCGGCACCACACAGCGATCCGATCCGCTCTCCGGGCTGACCGATCAGGAACGGTCGTTGCTGAGTTTGCTCGGCGAGGGGCTGACCAACAAACAGATCGCCGACCGGATGTTCCTCACCGAGAAGACAATCAAGAACTATGTCTCACGGCTGCTGGCGAAACTCGGTATGGAGCGGCGCACACAGGCGGCGGTGTTCGTCGCCAAACTGGATCATCCGGTCCACGAACACGGCGGCTACTAGCCGCACGGCACGTCAGCCAGGCCGGGCCGCGTGCCTCACCAGTAGGACCGAGCAGTCCGGATAGCCCAATATCGGATGGCAATTCGGCACGCTGACCGAGGTGAGAGTGTCAGCATCGGAAGCACCGACGACCGCGAGGCCGACCTGCCGCTCATGCGGATCTCCATCGTGGCGGCCTACCCACCCGGTGCCGGCCGAAACCGTCTCGACGTGAACATCGGGATACCGCCGAATCCAACTGTCAGCGCGCCGGTCGATCTGCCGGACAGTCGCGTCGCGTAATCGGCCTTCCTGCATGGCCAGATGCACGACGTCGTCGTTGTCGGGATCATCGGACAACACCACCGACACCACGCCACCGACGCGTGCCCTGCCATCGTCGCCGCTGCGGATGATGGCCACCGGACAGCGAGCGTGGTCGGCGAGATGACTCGCCGTTGCGCCGAAGAGCCGTCCCGCTGCCACATGCGGTGGGCGGGCGCCGATACACACCACGGCGGCGTCGGCGGACTCCCGGGCCAGCACGTCGCCGGGTGATCCGATCACCGACGCGGTCTCGGCACGTACATCACGATGAGTACGATTCGCCGCATCCTGGGCTTCGACGAGGACTGCGTCCCAATCGAACCCACTCTCTGTTGCCCCGGGCACAGCGGTCGGCACGGCGTGGACCAGGCGCAGCGTCACGCCGCGGCTGACGGCCTCGGGCACCGCCCAGTTGACCGCGTTCAGCGACCATGGGGAGCCATCGACTCCCACGACCACGGCGCCAGGTGGTTCAACGGCGTGAACGTCCACGGAGGCACCTACGGCCGAAAGGTGATCGCCAGGATGGCGGCGTCTGCCAGCAGAAGTCCCAGCCCCACCAGCGGAACCACGATGCCGTACCTGCGATTCGCGGCGAACACCGACGCGACGATCGTCACCAGCGCTACCAAAGGTGGCCCGTACGCAAGGATTCCGAACCAGAACTCACCTGGACCCATGTGCGGGCAGGCGGTCGTGTCGGTACACCGCGCGATGCCCATCACGGCGCCGAACGCAACGAACATGACCACGACCGCAGCCGGAATCGTCAGCAGCGCCAGAAACCAGGTGAGCCACCTCGGTATACCGCGACGGGCTCCCGGGGTCGTCTCCTGCGTCGTCTCGATCATGGTGTGCTCCTTGCTCGGCCATTGCATTCAGAGACCACTGGCTCCGGAGCCGGAACCTGATCGAGGTAGCGGTCGACATCGGCTCTGTCGAATGTCGACGTGCCCGGCGTCTGAAGCTTCGCCGTCGCCGCGGCGATGCCGTAGCGAACCGCGCTCTCCATCCCCCACTCACGAGACAACCCGACCACGATGCCGGCCACCATCGCGTCACCGGCACCCACACCGCTGACGGTGTGAACGGCCACCGGCGCGAAACGACTGCACCGATCCCCTGTGACGAGCAAGGCTCCGTCGGCGCCGAGGGAGACCACGATCACCTCGGCGACGCCGCGGTCGATCAAATCCCGCGCCGCAGCTATCTGCTCACCTTCGGTGACCAGCGGACGGCCGACGCATTCCCGTAGCTCGCGCACACTGGGTTTCAGCAGGAACACACCCGAGGTGATGTGCTCGAGACCCCCACCCGAGGTGTCGAGGACGAGCCGGACCTGCCGCCGCCGGCATATGTCGGCGATCCGCTGATAGAAGTCGGCAGGCACGCCGGGCGGCAGGCTGCCGCTCGCGACCACGAATGCCGCGCCAACTGCACTGGCTTCGATCACCTCGAGGCAGCGCAACTGCTCGTCGGCGGTCAGCGTGGGTCCGGGCAACACGAACCGGTACTGACGGCCCGTAGACCGTTCGTTGACGGTGAAGCTCTCCCGGGTGTCCCCGCGCAATGCGACGAAGGTATTGGGCACCGTGGCGGCGTCGAGAATCTCCACCAGGCGTGCGCCGATCGGACCGCCGGCCGTCAGCACGGCCGAGACGGGAGCACCCAACACCCGCGCAAAACGGGCGACATTGATTCCACCGCCGCCGGCATCGTATTGGTCTGCGCAGCAACGGACTTTGTCTGTCGGCCCCACACGTTCGGCATCAACGGTGATGTCGAGTGCCGGATTCATCGTCACCGTGACGATCACGGGGGCGCTCACAGGCCGGTCGGGTAGGTCTCGGGGGTCTCGCCTTCGACCCAGACGCTGGTGACCTCCAACGGTTCCAGGGCGGTCGTGTGATCGATGTGAATGATCGCGTCGTACTGATCGCCCGGCCGCACGTGGTAGTAGTGACTCTGCCGTTCGGTGGCGGGTTGATATATGACCCCGATCGCCCGGCTCAGCCGAACCGTGTCCAGTGGTTCGGCCACCTCACGACTGACGAGTGAGGAGACCAAGAATTCTGGCCGGTCGACCTCGTGCAGCAGTTCCTCGACGCTGCCGTTGAGAGCGGGGCGGACCACCTTCCGCTCGGCGATGGCACCCCATTCACTTGCCGCGGTGACCGTGCCCGAGTAGGTGGTGAATCCGATCAACACCGCCTGCTCGGCATATCCCTCTCGAACGAGCTGCCCCAGCGTCAGCTGCCCGTCGGACCCCACCTCGGTTGCCCGGGCGTCACCGACGTGGGAATTGTGTGCCCACACCACGATTCGAGCAGGTTCACCGTCGTGCTGATGCAGATGGGCGCGCAGCGCTTTCAACGTTTCGAACATGTGTTGGTCCCGCAGATTCCATGAGGAAACCCGGCTACCGAACATCGAGCGGTAGTAGACCTCCGCGTTGCGGACGGTCTGCGCATTCTGTTGCGCGTAGAACAGTTCGTCCTCGGCGAGAAGTCCATCTCTCCGCGCGTACTGCAGACCACTGCGCTGCAGTTCGACCAACTGCTCGACGACCTGCCGCTCGCAAGACATCCCGGCCCCGAAGGCGGCGGCGAAACCGTACGCCTGACCGTCGTCAGCGCCGGTGTGATCGAAGCAGGCGTAACGTTCTCGTGCCCGTTGCGCTGCCGCGGGGTCGACGTTCTCCAGGTATGTGATCACCTCATGCATCGACCGATGCAGGCTATAGAGATCCAGGCCGTAGAAGCCTGCCTCGCGCCGACCGTCGGCGCGGCACCGGGCATTGTGCGTGTGCAGCCAGGTGGTGAAGTCACGGACGGTGGTGTTGCGCCACATCCACGCCGGGAACCGCTCGAATCCCGTCAATGCATCGTCGGCCGAGGCATCGTCACTGCGGCCGCGGACATACCGATTCACCCTGTACGCGTCGGGCCAGTCGGCTTCCGCCGCCACCGCGCAGAAGCCTTTCTCCTGGATCAACCATTTGGTGATCTCAGCGCGCGCTTCGTAAAACTCGCGAGTGCCGTGCGAGCTCTCACCGATCAGCACGACCCGCGCATCGCCGATGATCTCCTCCAGCGCCTCCCTCGGCGGCACGCCCGAGGGCGCATCGACAGCACAGCGAGCGATCACCTCCGCGGGTGTCTCGGCTTTGCGCAGCCGCGCGGTGCCGATGCCCGTCGTCGGAGTGGCCAGCAGATCCCGCACCTCGGTGTCACTGACCTGCTCGAAGTTCCAGAATGACTCGCCCACCGCCAAGAACGGGGTGGGCATCGACGCGCAGACGAGATCGTCGACCAGACCGGCGAATTCGCGACAGGTCGATTGCGGCGCGGCGGGGACGGCGACCACGATCTCAGCCGGGTCCATATCCCGCAATGCCTGAACGGCGGCGAGCATGCTCGCCCCGGTGGCCAAGCCGTCGTCAACGAGGATCACCGTCTTGCCCGCCAACTCCAACGGCGGGCGGCCGCCGCGATAAGCCCCCTCGCGCCGCGCCAGTTCCCGGGCCTCTCGCTCGGTGACGTCGCGCAACTCCTGCGTTGTCACCCGCAATGCCCGGATGACGTCATCGTTGACGACCACCCGTCCACCGGAAGCCAAGGCACCCATGGCGAACTCGTTGTGCCCGGGTGCACCCAGCTTGCGCACGATGAAGGCATCCAGCGGAGCCCCCAGGGCCGCAGCGACTTCCCAGGCCACCGGTACGCCGCCGCGGGCCAGCCCGAGAACCACCAGGCCGTCGCGACCGCGATAGCCGTCCAACAAGTGAGCCAGCACACGACCCGCTTCTCGGCGGTCACGGAAGATCCGTCGTGGATGCTGGTGTGCAGTCGTTCGGGCTGTGGTCATGGGTGACTCCATTCAGTCTTTCGGGTGTTCCCGACTGTTCAACCGCGGAACTCGAGCACGTCGGACAGCGGCCGGCGCGGGGTGACCGGGGGTAGCTGCGCATTCACCGGCGCCAGGCCGATGCGGATCAGCAGTTGCGGATGGTCCTCGGCGCCGGTGAGGGCGCGGACCACGGCGCGGCTGGCCTCCAGCTCGGTGATATGGGTCAGCGTGCAGGTGGCCAACCCGGCCAGGGTGGCTTCCAGCAGCACGTCGGAGAGCACCTCGCCGCAGTCCAAGGCATCGCGGCGGGAGTCCTCGTAGGTCGACAGCACCACGATCGTGGACCGGTCATACGGGACCTCCGGCCGCCGGTCGGGGTGCTCTGTTGCCGGGAACACGCGGGCAACGTCGACTCGATCGCCCTCGGCGACTGACACCAGATTGCTGTAGGGAACACCCGCAGACACCTCGTATGGCGCTGTCCACCAGTCTAATTCGGCGTGATACGAGGCGTCGTAGCGACGCAGCGACTCAGTGAGGCGCGAAGCCTCGGCCAACTGCGGACGTACCGAGTCCGGCAACACCCGCAGCGTCACCCGATCGGTGTCGATGGTGCTACGCAACACCGACTCGAACGACGCCCAATCCGGCGGTGGTGCAAGCGGTAACCGGTCAGTGCGCCGCGCCACGATCGCATCGGCGCGCTTGCGCACAGCATCGGTCACAAACTCCACGGCGCTGAAATCGATCGTCGCCAAGTGGTCGCGTTCGTTCGGATTGGGAAACCGCGAGATGACCGTCTGCCAACCGGCGGCAGCAACCGCCACCCGGAGATGGTCAAGGGCGGCCCCGCAACTGATGACGGCCTCCCGGCCGGACCGGTCCGTTGCGTGCGGCACCCGGCTGGCGTCGAGGAAGAGTTTCAGCGAAGGCCCTTCGGCGACCCACCGCCACGGTTGGCTGTTGTGCACCGATGGCGCCCGGCACGCCAACTCCACCGCGTTCGCGATCACCTGGGGATCAAGCGCCGACATGGCCATGGGCAATCACCGCCTTCTGTGTCCCTGACACTACGTCCGCGCGCAGCGGATGCCAGGGGTCAGAAGTCACCTTTGCCGGGGACCTATCTTGAAGGCCTTTGTGCTCTGCAGGGAGGGACCTTGCACCCGCGCGCAGTGGCCGGAGGACCGCTGTGATCACGGGGCCTGGGAGACCAGGATCGACGATATGGGATGGCACCCGCGGATCGCGGAAACGCACACGGGAATGGTGTTCTTGGCCGGCGATCGGGCCTACAAGATCAAGAAGCCAATCGTCACAGACTTTCTCGACTTCTCCACCCTCGAGGGGCGCGAACATGCGTGCGCCAGCGAGGTGGCTCTCAACCGCCGCCTGGCACCCGAGAGCTACCTCGGCGTCGCCCACTTCACCGCCCCGGGCACCGACCCCGAGCCGGTCATCGTCATGCGTCGCCATCCCGACGAGCTGCGATTGGCGACCATGGTGGGTCACGGCGAACCGGTCGAGGATCAACTGGCGGCGGTGGCACTGGTGCTCTCGCGGTTCCACGCCACGGCTGCTCGCGGCCGTGATGTCGATGCCCAGGGCCGGGTGGACGCGATCGCCGCACGCTGGCAAGAGAATCTCGTCGAGCTGCAGCGCTATGCCGACAGCGGGGAGGCCGGCATCGATCCTGATGCGGTTGACGAAATCGCCAGACTGTCAAGTCAATTCATCACCGGACGGGCGGTGCTGTTCGCGCAACGTCTCGGCGAGCACAAAATCGTGGACGGTCACGCAGACCTGCGGGCCGACGACATCTTCTGTCTGCAGGATGGCCCTGCACTGCTGGACTGCCTGGAGTTCGACGATCGCCTGCGGTATGTCGACGTCATCGACGACGCGGCGTTCCTGGCGATGGATCTGGAATTCCTGGGCCGCGCGGATCTGGCTGCACTGTTTCTCCGTCGCTACATGGAGCTATCCGGCGACGATGCGCCAGACTCACTGTGCCACTTCTATATTGCCTATCGGGCAGTCGTTCGCGCCAAGGTCGACTGCATCCGCCATGCCCAGCAGGACGCGAATGCCGACGACGACGCGCGGCGTCATCTCGAGATCGCGCTCGACCATCTGCGTGCCGCGGCAGTCCGGCTGATTCTGGTGGGCGGCGGCCCGGGTACCGGCAAGACCACCTTGTCCCAGTCGCTGGCGAAAGAGATCGGCGCGGAGGTGATGTCCACCGATGATGTCCGCGCCGAGATGGTTCGGTGTGGTGAGATCGCCGGTGCCCCCGGGGTACTCGACGAAGGCCTCTACAGCCGGGAGAACATCGACGCGGTCTACGGCAGTGTGCTGCGTCAGGCCCATCTGAAGCTGTGCGAGGGCCGTAGCGTCGTGCTCGACGGCACCTGGCTCGATCACCGCCACCGCGCACTGGCCCGGCGGATGGCCGCCGACAGCGGCGCGGTGGAGATCGAGTTCGTCTGTACCGCTCCGCTCGATGCCACCGTCGCCCGAGTCAGTGACCGCCCGAAGACCACGTCGCAGGCGACGCCCGAGATCGCCGTCGCCCTTGCCGATCGCGGCGACGACGCCTGGACGGACGCCCATCGTGTCGACACCAGCGGCCCGCAGGCCCACTCGGTGGCGCGGGCCAAGGAAATTTGCGTGCTGGCCGTTTAGTGTGCCTGGCAGAACAATTGGACGCGTCCGCGCGCTGCTACCGCACCGCGCCGAGCAGCGTCAGCGCGGTTCCCTACCATGCAGGACCGCCAATCGCTGGTGGTACTCCGCTTCGTCGATCTCTCCACGCGCGAACCGGGCAGCCAGAAGCTGTTCCGACGACGCGCCGTACGCCGGGTACGACGGACCCGGACCCGCCTGGGACGGACCTGCGGTGAACCGCACCAGCGCAACGATTCCGGCGATGACGAGCGCCCAGAACAGCACCATGCCGACAGCCATGCCCGTGTACCCCCACCCACTCATGTCATGGTCAAACCAGAACATCATCTCCAGCCACCCTCTCGTCTCGGCAGCTCCGGTTACGCATTCCACGCTGCGCCGGACCGATGCGCCTTTTGGTGTTGGTTCGGTAAAGATTGGCTCAAGACGCCAACCCGCCGCGATGGCACGGCACGATGAAGGTCATGGACTCCCGATCGCAGGCAGCTCCGCACGACGCTGACCTGGGTTATCGCGCCTTGGTGGTGGACGACGAGAAGCCGCTGGCCGAGGTCGTCGCCAGTTATCTGGAACGCGAGCATTTCGAGGTGACGGTGTGCCTGTCCGGGCTCGAGGCTCTGGACGTGGCACGACAGGTCGACCCGGATGTGGTGGTGCTCGACCTCGGCCTGCCGGGCATCGACGGCCTCGAAGTGTGCCGGCAGTTGCGGACCTTCTCCGACGCCTACGTGGTGATGCTGACCGCCCGCGATACCGAAGTCGACACCATCGTCGGGTTGTCGGTCGGAGCCGACGATTACGTGACCAAACCGTTCAGCCCCCGAGAGCTGGTCGCCAGGATCCGGGCGATGCTGCGCAGGCCCCGGTCGGTGACCGCACCTGCCGCACCCGCCGGTGAACCGCACACCGAATCGCCGCCACGGGTGTTCGGCCCGCTCTCGATCGACGTTGCCAGTCGTCAGGTGTTCGTCGACACGAAGCCGATCTCGTTGACCCGCACCGAGTTCGACATACTGGCGGCGCTGTCCTCCCGGCCCGGCGTGGTGTGGACCCGTCGCCACCTGATCGACGAGGTCTGGGGTGAACCGTGGGTGGGTAACGACCACCTTGTCGATGTCCATGTCGGGCACTTGCGGCGCAAACTCGGCGACAATCCCGCCGAGCCGAAGTTCGTATTGACCGTGCGGGGGGTGGGCTACCGGATGGGAAGCGGGCAGTGACCGTCGTCAGGCGTCGTCGACCAGAGTCAGGGCCAACCGCGGACAACGGGCAACGGCGCGGCGCGCATACTTCACCACAGGCCCGGGCACCGATGGTTCCCGGGAGTTGTCACGACTGCGCGGATATCCCCAATCGTCACGGCTCAGCAGCTGTGGCAGCAGTTCGGTGCACAGCCCGCGTCCGTCGCAGCGTGTCCAATCGATATGCAGCCGCAGCGTTGTCGCTCGCGTCGCGTTCTCCCTCATCTTCGCCCACCTGACTTCTCTGCCGGCCAACCGCCGAGCGTGTGCACGATCCCGTCGCTGTCCACCAGCCGAGCGGGCAGCCCCTGCGTCCGGATCCACTCGACCGCGCGCCGGCCGCGGATCACCGCCGCGGTGCTGACCGTGTTGGCCGCCAGACAGCTGGCCGCGACGACGCTGACTGTGCGCCACACCGGCTCCGCCGGCCACCCGGACCGGGGATCGACGATGTGGTGCAACGCCTGCTGACCACGACGCCATCGGCGGCGCAGCGTGCTCGACGTCGCCATCGCCACGCCCGGCGACAACGCGACCATCGCCGCCGGTTCGTCGTCACCGTCGCAGACCAGCACCTGCCACCCCTCGTCGGGAGCATCCCCGGCCGTCGCGATGTCACCGCCGAGGTTCACCAACACGCCCGCGCCGGTGACCCGGTGCGCCCGTGCCGCGCAGCGATCAGCGGCGATCGCCTTGGCCGTCGACCCCAGGTCTAGTACCACCCCGTGCGGCACTGCGGCTGTCCGCCCGCGAAGGCTGATCATCGACCAGTCGGCCGGTTGGATGACTGACGTCGCCAGCGGCACAGACGAATCCATAGCGGCGATGTCGCGGTCGTAACCGAGATCGATCAGCCGGGCGCCGATCGTCGGGTCGATGTCACCATCGGTCTGCTGTGCCGCCAGAAGTGCGGCACCGAGCAGTTCGGCGAGTAGTTGACTGATCTCCGTGGGCCGGCCACTCCGCGAGAGGGCGTTGATCTCCGAATCCGGGTTGAACCGGGAGGCCGCCATGTCGATGGCATCGAGTTCCGCGTCCACGGCGCGCCGCGCGCCGGCAAGTGCGTTTTGATCCGTGACGATGATCTGCATATCCATCGTCCAGCGCTGCCAATGGCTTTCCGCGGTCGGCAAATCCCGGCGCGCAGCCGGCGTCTCGGCCACCGCCCCTGACGTGGCCACAGCGCAAGGCATCGCAGAACCGGGTGAGTCCATGACCTCATGTTCACAGCCAGTTTTTTGAATCCTCGAAGAATTGCCCCAGCACCCGCTGTCAGCGACGGCCGCCGCATCCGGCGGCGCTGGCAGTAACCTGAGCGTGGGGCGTGAGTTGTCTGGCAAATCCGGCCTGAATTCGCTTGGGAATCTGTGTCTTTGGCGGCACCTCGCAGTTTCACGCCTCGCGTCGCCGGTGCCGGCCGGATGTTCTTTGTGGGCTCAAAGAATGCGACATGAATTTGTAACGCATGGTATCGAGCCGGTCACCTCTGGAGCTGATGGTCGTCGCGACGGCATGCGGTCTGCGCAGCGCGGCACGGCGGCTCGGCACTCCCAAACAGACAGTTCCACGCGCAGAAAGGGCATTCCGGGCCGCGCTTCTCATACCGGTATTCGCGGCGTTGTCACTGCTGCTGCGCGGCTATGGCCGTCTGGGGCACGCGGTGAAGATGCCGGGGCGCACCGGCTTCGACGCGACCCTGATGTGCCGGTTGCCCGATCTCATCGCCACCTATATCTGGGTTTTCGATGAGTGGGAGCCGGACTTGACCCGCTTCATCGCGAGCCGGCTCGGCGACGGCGACGTTTTCATCGACGTCGGAGCGAACATCGGCTACTACTCGCTTCTCGCGGCCGGCCCGGTGGGTGACCACGGCGGGGTCGTGGCGGTTGAGGCATCGCCGGCGACGTTCGACGATCTGCGCCAGAACGTGGATGTCAGCAGCCATCGCGATCGCATTCGTGAGGTGAACATGGCAGCAGCCGCGAAATCGGGGACATTGACGGTGTACGCCGGTCCGCGGAACAACGCCGGAATGTCGACCACCCTGGCGTCGCGCGGTCTGCATGCCGAGTCGACGATCGACGCCAAGCCGCTCGAGGAAATCCTCACGTTCCGCGAGATCACATCGGCGCGGCTGATCAAGATCGACGTGGAAGGCGCCGAACCCGATGTCCTGGCCGGGATGCGCAACATCATCGGCACACTGCGGGACGACGCGGAGATCGTCGTCGAACTCTCGCCCCGATGGTGGCCCGACCGGCAGCTCCGGCCGGTGGACGTCCTGCGCCCGTTCATCGAGGCCGGTTTCAACGTGTACGAGCTGACCAACAGTTACGCGGCGTGGCGATACCTGTGGCCCAACGACGTACGCGATGCGATTCGGCTGCGCGATCCGCTCACCGCCCGGGTCTCGCGGCTGGACCTGGTTCTGTCTCGCCACGACGGTGAGCGGCTGGCGATCGACGCGCGCGCACCCCACTAGCCCACGGGGGCGGCCGGAAGAGTCAGCGTGAAGGTCGCGCCCTCGCCCGAGATCGACTCGACGCTCACCTCCCCGCCGTGGGCATGGGCGATCTCGCGCACCAGCGCCAATCCGATCCCGTACGACGGCCGATGTGTGCGGGTGGTGTGCTCGGTGCCGCGCGCGAACCGGGTGAACAGCGTGGCCATCGCGTCGGCTTCGATGCCGACACCGTCGTCGGCGACCTCAGCCTTGATCATCGGGCCGTCCCGGCTCAGACGAATGTCGACCACTCCCCGCTCCGAGACGAATGGTCGCCACTCCCCCCCCCGGAGTGCTCGTGACTCAGGGCGTTGTCCACCAATGCGGTGAGCGCCCGGCGCAATGCGGCACTGGAGCCGATGATCTCGTAAAGGCCGGTGCTGCTTGGCTTTTCGTAGCGAAGGCTGACCCCCAGCGCGTCGGCGTACGGTGCCAGGCTGTGGTGAACGTCGGCTGCCACCGAAGCCAGGTCCACCCGGTCGCGGGGCGTCTCGCCGGCCGTCATCGTCGCCGAAGCCAGGAGATCGTCGACGATGTCGCTGAGCGCCCGGGTGTCGGCGACCAGTGCGTCGGCGTCGGCGCGGATCACCTGGGCGTCCGCGGTCCCGGCCCGCTGGGCCAGCATCTGGGCACGGGTGTGCAACACCGTCAACGGCGCTCGCAGTTCGTGCGATGCGTCCGCGACGAATCTGCGCTGCAGGGCCAACGCCTGGGCCAACGGACGCACCGAGCGGCGGGTGAACAGCACCACCACGGCGATCGATGCCAGGATGCCGGCCAGTTCGGCGAACGCCACCGACATCAGCAGGCGGTTGCGGCCCGCGTGGTAGGGGGCCAGGTCCATCATCGCCACCACCCGCCCCTCAGGCCGGTCCACGACGAACGTTCGGTAATGGCGCCCCTCAGCGCGAAGGTCGCCGAAGCCCGCAGGCCCGGCCAGCAGCGCCACGCCGGGCTGCCCGCCATCGCTGGCCGACACCTCACCGTCGTTCTCGCGCAACGCGAGTTCCATGTCGGGCGGCGGGTCGCCGGCGTCGTCAGCCGACATCGCCAATGTCCGCAACTCGGCGTCGATCTGACGGTTCTGCGCGCGCACATAGACCATGAACACCACCCCGCCCACGACCAGCAGCACCAGGGCAAGGGCAACCGACGCCTGAATGGCCGCGATGCGCCCCGCCCGCCTCACCACAGCGAGATCACCCGCCGGGGTCATTCGAACCCGAATCGATAGCCGGACCCGTGCACCGTGCGGATCACCTGCTTGCCGAGCTTGCGCCGCAGATAGTGGACGTAGAGATCCACCGCTCCGCCGGACTCGACGCCTTCGAACACCAAGTCGAGCAACTGCGCCCGGCTGTACACCCGTTTGGGCGCGGACATCAGCGTCGCCAGCAGTGAGGCTTCCCGCTCGGACAATTCGACCTCGCCGTCGATGCTCGGCCCGGAAACCCGTCGGGTCATCCGGTCCAGTCGCAGGCCGCCGGCACCGACGACGGTGGCGGAGTTGTCGATTCGCCGCAGCAGCGCGCGCACCCGGGCCAGCAGCTCGGGAACTTCGAAGGGCTTCACCAGATAGTCCTGCGCGCCGGCGTCGAGGCCTTCCACCCGATCGTCCACCGCTCCACGCGCCGTCAAGATCAGGGCAGGTGTCGCGATCCCCTTCGACCTGAGCAGCGCGATCAGGTCCGCGCCGTCCATCACCGGCAATCCACGATCCACGATCAAGGCGTCGTAATCCCCCGTCAGCCCCCGGTGCAGCCCTTGCTGTCCGTCGTATGCGGTGTCGACGCGGTACCCCTCCTCGGCCAGGAGCGCCGCCAGCATCGCGCTGAGCGCATGATCGTCCTCGACGACCAGAACCGCGGGGGCGACGCTCGGCATGGGCACTCAGCGAGCGTGCCACGCAACACGACTCGTCGCCGCCGAACACACTTTCTTTCAGCGCTCAAAGAAGGTGACCTTGTCCTCTTAACGCAGGATCCGGATGTCATGAGGATGACGG
Organism: Mycobacterium sp. ELW1; assembly: GCF_008329905.1. Taxonomy (NCBI): domain Bacteria; kingdom Bacillati; phylum Actinomycetota; class Actinomycetes; order Mycobacteriales; family Mycobacteriaceae; genus Mycobacterium; species Mycobacterium sp. ELW1. Next base: position 3,766,844 of record NZ_CP032155.1, read on the forward strand.
GAGAAGGTCGAGGAGGGCGTGTGATCCGAAATTCCGTGCCCGTTCGCGGACGATGCGGGGCCGGGCCGTGAGCGGTCCCGACAGCGCAGAGCGATCGTTGTGGCTGCGGATCCGGCCACTGCTCGAGCCGGTTCTGTTGGCGGTCACCGTGATGGCGCTGCTCCTGGGCGGCGTGGCCTGGCTCACCGGCCGGCATGCGGTCGCCGACGGCATCTGGGTCGCCGGCACGCTGTCCGCTGTGGTGCCCGCGCTGGCCTGGGTTGTCCTGTCGCTGTACCGGGGCCGAGCCGGGGTTGATCTGCTGGCGGTTCTCTCACTGGTCGGCACGCTGTGGGTGGGCGAGTATGTGGCCGGCGCCTTGATCGCGGTAATGCTGTCGACGGGACGCTTTCTGGATGCCGCCGCGCAGCGTCGCGCATCGAAAGATCTGCGAGCACTACTCGAGCATGCGCCACGCTTTGCGCGACGCAAGTCCGGCGACACTGTCACCGTCGTCCCCTTGGCGGACGTGGCGATCGGTGACGTGCTGGTGGTCGGTCCCGGCGAGGTGGTGCCCGTGGATGGCCGGATCGAGGGCACCGACGCGATTCTCGATGAATCGGTCCTGACCGGAGAGCCCCTGCAAGTCGAACGCGCGATCGGCGAACCGGTCCGCAGCGGTGTGGTGAATGCCGCCACGGCCTTTGACATCCGCGCGACGGCCACCGCCGCGAACAGCACGTACGCCGGCATCGTGCGACTGGCCGAGCAGGCCGGCTCCGAAAGCGCACCCATCGTCCGGCTCGCCGACCGCTATGCGGCAGCCTTTCTCCCGGTAGCACTGGTGGTGGCGGCCGCCGCGGGCCTGGCCGCCGGATCATGGGTGCGGGCAGTGGCGGTGCTGGTGGTGGCAACCCCGTGCCCACTGCTGCTGGCCGCACCGGTGGCGATTGTGTCCGGCTTGTCGCGCGCATCCCGCCACGGTGTCGTCGTCCGCAGCGGCGGTGCGCTCGAGAACCTCGGACATGCAAAGACATTGGTGATGGACAAGACCGGCACGCTCACTGCAGGCCGTCCCGTCGTCGTCGAGGTTCTGCCAGCGCCCAGCTACGATCGCCGCGAGGTCCTGCGCCTCGCCGCGTCCGTCGACCAGATGTCTCCCCACGTGCTGGCCGAGGCGATCGTCACCGAAGCACTCGCGCAGGGAATACCGCTGTCGTTGCCTGTCAACATGATCGAGGAACCGGGGCGCGGCGTCGCCGCCACGGTCGATGGTGCACAGGTCTCCGTCGGCAAGCTCTCCACCGCTGTTCCGGAGGCGGGGTGGGCGCGCGCGGCGGTCAATCGTGCGAGCCTGGACACCGCGGCCATCGCCTGGGTGGCGGTCGACGAGCATGTGATCGGCGCGGTGCTGCTGCGAGATCCCTTGCGCCGCAGCGCACCCCGAACCATGCGCCGGCTGCGCGCGGCGGGCTTCACCCGACTGGTCATGCTGACCGGCGACCGGGCCGCGCCGGCGCGGGAGGTGGGCACCGTCCTCGGTTTGGACGAGGTGTACGCCGATCAGAGCCCGGCGGACAAGGTGGCCGCCGTACGCGCCGAACGGGAGGACGCGGTGACGGTCATGGTGGGTGACGGCGTCAACGACGCCCCCGCCCTGGCCGCGGCCACAGTCGGTGTCGCGATCGGTGCACGCGGCGCCACCGCGTCATCGGAGGCCGCCGATATCGTGTTGACAACGGATCGGCTGGACCGCCTGGCCGACGCGATGGACATCGCCCGGTGGTCACGGCACATCGCAGTGCAGAGCGCGGTCGTCGGAATGGCACTGTCGTTGCTGGCGATGGGTGTCGCGGCATTCGGTTGGCTGCCGCCCGCGGCGGGAGCGCTCCTGCAGGAGGGCATCGATGTCGCCGTGATCCTGAATGCGCTACGCGCACTTCGCGGTAATCCCGCGGTGGGGATTGCGCTGCCGCACGAGACCGAAGCCCTGTTGCTGCGATTCGCCGCCGAACACGACATCCTGCGCGACGCACTCTCCCAGCTTCGTGACGTCGCCTCCCAACTCGACAGCCACGACGACGAGTCGACCATCGACGCGCTCGACCGTGCCTACCGGTTCCTCACCGAGCAGTTACTGCCCCACGAGGATGCCGAACAGAACGACCTCTATCCGGCACTGGCCGCACCCCTGGGCAGCGCCGAAGCCACCGCCACCATGAGCAGGACCCATGCCGAGATTCATCGACTGACCGACCGGATCGGCAACCACCTCGAGTTGGGCCGAAACGCCGGAGCCGTCCAGTTCGATCAGCTCGACGACCTTCGCGCCTGCCTGTACGGCCTGCACGCGTTGCTGCGTCTGCACTTCCTGCAAGAGGAAGAGAACTACTTCACCCTCACCGACGCTGAGGACCACGGGACGAAGCGGACAGCGGACCAGATACCACCAACTCGATGACGTTGGACCCTCACGTCGTCACGGCAGCGGCAATAGCGTTGATGGAACGTGATATTGCGGGAGGTCCTACGGTGTTGACAATCCGATCCGAAGTAACCGTTCCGGGGTTGACCGCAACCGAGGTCACCGGATTCCTGTCCGACTGGAGCGATGCGGCGTACCAGAAGTGGTGGCCCGGAGTGCACCTGCATCTACACCCCGCCACCGCGGGACGAGCCGGCCACGTGGGCGATGAGGTCTTCATGGACGAGTTCATCGGCAAGCGTCGCCTCCGAATGACGGCGGTGGTCGTCGCGACCGAACCCGGCCGAAAGATCGTGTGGCAGATGAAGAAAGGCATCCGACTGCCGGCGTGGCTGACGATCGAGGTCACCGATCGCAATGGCGGTGTGGATGTTCGCCACACGATCACGGCCGGGTGGACGGGACCGGGCCGCCTGCTCGACCCGCTTCTGAGGATGTATCTGTCGCCGGACTTCGCCGCGGCGATGGACCAGCATGTGCGTACCGAATTTCCGTTGATACTCCAGCGGCTGCACCCGGCCGCACAGGAATAGCGCTCGAGGATAGGAACCGACCATGAATCGCGAAGCGTGCAAGTTTTTTTCGGGATCGTTCGCCGCTTTGGGCTACGCCCACGCCGCATATGCGGTGGCGACCTCCCGCGGAATCATCAACGAGCCCGTCTTCCTCGGACGACGCTGGGGTGTGGGCTTCATGTGGTCAGAAGCGGCGATATACACCGCGCTGGCGGTGGCACTGGGGTATGCGGGGTGGGGCGCGAAAGACCAAGAGCAGCAGCGGAGCATTCAGGGCAGTGAACCCTCGCCATAGGATGGCGCCGTGACTGTGACGCGGGGGCCGAAGCTGTGAACTTGCAGCAACTGGAGCCGTTTCTGGTGGCGTTGGCGATCGGAATGTTGCTCGGCTTCGAGCGTGAACGTAGCCACAGCCGCCGGCTGCCGGCCGGGTCCCGCTCGTTCGCGCTGCTGTCGCTTGCCGGCGCGGTCGCGGCGAGCTTCAACGCATGGGCTGTCATAGCCGGGATGGTCTGCGTTGCAGCGCTTTTCACCCTTGCCTATCTCCGCACCAGCCAGGACGATCCCGGTACCACCACCGAAATTGCCGCGTTTGTGGCGTATCTGCTCGGTGCCCTCGCCTACACCCGGCCGGCACTGGCCGTCGCGCTCGCGGTGATCGTGACGCTGCTGCTGGTGTCGAAAACCCGGATCCATCGGTTCGCCCGTGAAATCGTCAGCGAGATCGAACTCGAGGACGCGATCAAGTTCTTCGTGGTCGCCTTCGTGATCCTGCCCATGCTGCCGGACCGCCAGATCGGGCCCTACGGGGTCCTCAACCCGTCGAAGGTGTGGCTGCTGGTCGTGCTGCTGACCGGCATCGGCTGGGTGGGCTACATCGGTGTTCGCGCGCTGGGCCCCCAGCGCGGCCTGCTTGTCACCGGCTTGGCCGGCGGGTTCGTGTCGGCAAGTGCGACCACGGCGTCCATGGGCCGGGCCAGCCGCACCGATGCCGGATTACGCGCACCGCTGGCCGGCGCACTGCTGGCCAGCGGTGCCACCTTTGCCCAACTTCTCCTGGTGATCGGCCTGGTCGACATCGACGTGCTGCGCAGGCTCTGGCTTCCCGTCGCCGCCGGCGCCGTCGTCCTCGTCGGCGTGGCGCTAATGGTGTACCGAAGCGCCGCACAGGACCGCCGCCGGGCCACGGAGCCCACCCAGGACGCCGGGTCCACGCCGGCCGCCCGGCCATTCGCGCTGCGCCCCGCTCTCATCCTGGCCGCGGTCCTGACCCTCGCCCTGCTCGTCGGACGCTGGGGCGCCGACGTGTTGGGGCCACAAGGCGCGGTGCTTGCTGCGTTCGCAGCCGGGCTCGCCGACGCGCATGCCGGTTCGGTCGCGGCGGCAAGCCTGGCCGCCAAAGGCGACATCAGCGTCGACACCGCATTGATCGCGATCGCCGCCGCGCTCGGGTCCAACCTGCTCGTGAAAATTGTGCTGGCGTTCACCGCAGGGGGGCGCCGCTTCGGGCTCGGCTTCGTCGCCGGAATGGCCGGCCCGACGGTGGTGTTCGGTGCGGCGCTGGCCGCGGCAATCAGCGCCGGCTGAGCTCTCGACAACCAGTCGGCGGGACCGGCCAAGTCGACGCTGCTCTCTTTCACCCGTCGCGTCACTGACGCTACGCCCGCCTCGGGAAATCTGGTGGTGCCGCCCGCCGATCGAGCCCGCTGCCGTACCGGCGACCTCTCAGGCACGATTGGGGTGTCATCATTCCGTTGGGGCGAGGAGGAGTTCGTGCGTTCTCTACTGTCTGCCGCATTGAAACTGAACGCCGCGGTCGGGCGTCTCGGTGACACACCGCTGTGAACCTGAACTCTCCCAAAGGTTTTGAGGCCGTCGAGATATCCGATGCCGTCGAAGCCGACGCCGTCGAACTCGCCGAACTCGCGGCCGCCACCTTTCCGCTCGCGTGCCCATCCACCTCGCCGCCCGGCGACATCACGGCCTTCATCGCCACCCACCTGTCGCGCGGGCGGTTCAGCTCATACGTGGCGGACCCGTCGCGCACCGTGCTCGCCGCCCGAGCCGGCGGCCGAATGGTCGGCTACGCCATGCTGATCGACGGGGTCGGTACCGATCCCGACGTCACGCGGTCGGTCACCCCGCGGCCCGCAGTCGAGCTGTCCAAGCTCTATGTGCTGGCCGACAGCCACGGGTCGGGAGTCGCTGCGGCGCTGATGGGCGCCGCGGTGAAGCGCGCGGCCGCCGGCGGGGCCCGGTGCGTCTGGCTGGGCGTGAACCAGCGAAACAATCGCGCGCAACGGTTCTATGGCAAGCACGGGTTCGTCGTCGCCGGAACCAAGACATTCCCGATGGGGACACACACCGAACAGGACTACGTCATGGTGCGCCCGTTGTAATCTCGCGCCACGGAGTTGGGCTTGTTCGACTATCCCGCTGGTTTAGCAACGGGGCCGTAAGGTGAACCTGTTGGCTGATCACACCAGGCCGGATCTAGCCGAAAGGACGTTTGGTGGACGTTGGATCAGCTTCCGGCCCCGACGACCGTGTCGGTGATGATCTGGCCAAAGTCGATTGGGCGTCGACCCCGCTAGGACCGTCCGCCGACTGGCCGCAGAGCCTGCGGACCGCCGTCAGCATCGTGCTGTCCTCCCGCTTCTCCATGTGGATGGCCTGGGGTCCCGATCTGACGTTCTTCTGCAACGACGCCTACCGTCGAGACACACTCGGCCGCAAATATCCGTGGGCACTGGGGCGGCCCGCCAGCGAGGTCTGGACCGAAATCTGGGACGACGTCGGGCCGCGCATCGACCGGGTGTTGGCGACCGGCGAAGCCACCTGGGACGAGGCTCTGATGCTGTTCCTCGAGCGGTCCGGGTACCCGGAGGAGACCTACCACACGTTCTCCTACAGCCCCCTGCGCGACGACGCGGGACAGGTCGTCGGCATGTTGTGCGTGGTCAGCGAAGACACCGACCGAGTGATCGGTGAACGGCGGATGGCGACGTTGCGCCATCTCGGTTCGGACCCGTCCGTGGTGCGCACCGAGTCGGAGATGTTGTCGTTCGCGGCTCGTCAGCTCGATCGCAACACTCTCGATCTGCCGTTCACTCTGACCTATCTGTTCGATGACGACGGCACTGCACGCCTCGCCGGAGTCAGCGGAATCGCCACCGAACACCCCGCCGTGCCGGCGGCGATCCGCAGGGGCGATTCGGGAATCTGGCCTGTCGACGAACCCGCGCGCGGCGAATCGGTGGTCGTTGACCTGGACCGTCCACCGTTCACCGATCTGCCCACCGGTGAATGGCCGAAACCACCGAGCCAAGCACTGGTGACGCCACTGCTGGCGCAGGGCGGCGCACCGTCCGGCTTCCTGGTCGCGGCACTCAACCGGTACCGGCCCCTCGATGACGAGTACCGCGGGTTCATCGACCTGGTGGCCGGGCACATCGCCACCGGCGTCTCCAGCGCCCGCAGTTACAGCGAGCAACAGCGCCGAGCCGATGAGCTGGCCGAGCTGGACCGCGCCAAGACGACGTTCTTCTCCAACATCAGCCATGAGTTCCGCACCCCGATCACCCTGATCCTGGGTCCGGTGGCCGAGCTGCGTGCCCACCCCGATCTCGATGAACGTGCTCAGCAGGAACTCGACGTGATCCAGCGCAACGCGCTGCGCCTGGCCAAGCTGGTCAACACGCTGCTGGACTTCTCCCGGATCGAGGCCAACCGGGTCCAGGCCCATTACGAGCCGGCCGACCTGGCCCAGGTGACCGCCGAGCTTGCCAGCGTGTTCCGTTCAGCCATCGATCGCGCCGATCTCCAGCTGATCGTCGAGTGCCCTCCGCTCGATCAGCCGGTGTACCTGGATCGCGACATGTGGGAAAAGGTCATCCTCAACCTGCTGTCCAACGCGCTGAAGTACACCTTCTCCGGGTCGATCACGGTCCGGGTCACCCGCGACGGGGACGAGGCGGTGGTGACGGTCGCCGACACCGGCATCGGCGTGTCCGCCGCCGAGATGCCGCGCCTGTTCGAGCGGTTCCACCGGATCGAGAGCGCCCGCGCGCGGTCCACCGAGGGCAGCGGCATCGGCCTGGCCCTGGTGAAAGAACTCGTCAGCCTGCACGGCGGCACGATCACCGCCGACAGCGTCGAGGACTCCGGCACGACCTTCACCATCCGGCTGCCGATCGGAGCCGGGCACCTGCCCCCCGATGCGCTCAGCCCGGCGGGTACCAGCCGGTCGTCGAACATCGCCGAACCGTACGTGCAGGAGGCGTTGCGCTGGCTGCCCGACAGCGGCACCGGTGACCTGGCTGCCGTGCCCAACCCGCCGCCCACCGTCGACTCGCCCAGCCGTGTGCTGGTGGCCGACGACAACGCCGATATGCGCGAGTACCTGGTCCGGCTGCTGCGCGGCGTGGGGTATCAGGTCGACGAGGTCGCCGACGGCCAACAGGCCCTGAGCCGCATCCGAGCCGATCCCCCGGACCTGGTGGTCAGCGACGTGATGATGCCCCGGCTGGACGGCCTGGCCCTGGTCGCCGCCCTGCGCAACGATCCGCGCACCGTGGCGGTGCCCGTGCTGCTGCTGTCGGCGCGCGCCGGCCAGGAGGCGTCGATCGAAGGTCTGCAGGCCGGCGCCGACGACTACCTGGTGAAGCCGTTCGTCGCCGCGGAGCTGTTGGCCCGAGTACGGGCGAACATCGAACTTGCCCGGCTTCGCAGCCATCACCTCCGGTGGCGAACCGCACTGGTCGAGTCGCTGCAGGAGGCGTTCTTCGTCTGCGACGAAGTCGGTGCGGTGATCGAGATGAACAAGGCATTCACCGACATCCTCGGCTTCGGCCCCGAAGACCTGCCCTACGACCCGGTCCATCCGTGGTGGCCGGACGCCGTAACCCAACCCGAGGCCAATGCGCAGATCGTCGATGCGTTCGCCGCCATCGCGGATCAACCGCACGGCAGCTACACCGTGCCGGTGAATCACCGGGACGGGCACCGGGTGTGGATCACCGCCAACATCGCCCACGCCCAGGATCCGGCGACGGGCCGCAGCGTGATGGTCGGCACGTTCCGAGACGTCACCGCCGAGCACTACAGTGTGCAGCGTCAGACCGCCCTTGCCACACTGAATCAACAACTGGCACAAGCGGATGCGGTCGATGACGCGCTACATGGGGCGTTGGAGCAGGTGCGCGGACTCTGGTCGGCCCGCCGGGTGCTGGCGGCGATCTTCCCGGGTGGCGGTGCGACCGGGCCGGGATCGGAACACCCCGAGTTCGCCGGAGATGCCGATGAGGCTCAGTGGGCCGCGCTGGCGCCGGACGTGCGCGAGCACATCGCCGAACTCGGCAGCAGCGGAAATCTGCTCACGCCCGACACCAGCATCGCCGGGTCGGCAGCCATTGCGTTGCAACATCCGCGCGGCACCCTGGTCATCTGGATCGAACTGCCCGCGGAACGACCGTTCACCCCCGAAGACATGACGTTGCTGACCGTGCTCGCGGGCCGTCTCGGCCAGGGTTTACAGCGCGTCCACCAGGTTGATCAGCAGCGGGAAACCGCACTGGCACTGCAACATTCGATCCTCGGCCCGGACGATCTACCTGCCGGGTTCGCGGTGCGGTATCAGCCGGCATCGCATCCGTTGCAGGTGGGCGGCGACTGGTACGACGTGATCGCACTTGACGACGGCCGGATCGCCCTCGTCGTCGGCGATTGCGTAGGCCACGATTTGACGGCGGCAACCGTCATGGGACAGCTGCGCAGCGCCTGTCGCGCGCTGCTGCTCGAAAGATCAAGCCCAGCAGCGGCATTGGCCGGGCTGGACCGTTTCGCCGCCCGGCTGCCCGGCGCTCAGTCCACCACCACCTTCTGCGCCATCCTGAATCCCGCCACGGGAGCGCTGGTGTACTCCAGCGCGGGCCATCCCCCGCCGATCCTGGTGTGCCCGGACGGCACCACCACCCTGCTCGAAGGCGGCCACTCCATCGCGCTGGGTATCCGGCCCGACCGGGAACGTCCCCAGACCGAGGTGACCCTGCCCCCGCAGGCCACCCTGCTGCTGTACACCGACGGCCTCGTCGAGCGCAGGCGGCGCTCGCTCGACGACGGAATTAGGGAGGCCACCAACGTCATTCGTGACGACAGCGCCCTCGACCTCGACCCGTTGGCCGACCAGATAATGACGAGCCTGGCGCCGCCAGGCGGATACCAGGATGACGTCGCCTTGCTGATCTACCGACATCCCAAACCTCTGGAAGTAACGATCCCGGCCGATCCGCTGCACTTGGCGCCGGCCCGCGCCGCCCTGCGTGACTGGTTGACCTCGGCGGGCATCGATCACGACCAGGCGCAGGACGTGCTCGTCGCCGCCGGAGAGGCTGTCACCAACGCCATCGAGCACGGATACCGCAACGGCAACGGCGGCACGATCACCTTGCAGGCCGCGTCCGACGTCGATCTGTTGCGCCTGACCATCACCGACGCCGGCTCCTGGAAACCGAAGGAGTCCGGCTACACCCACCGCGGCCGTGGCATCCAGATCATGGAAGCGTTGATGGAGGATGTCTCGATCCTCCCTGACGCCACCGGCACCGTTGTCCGCCTGTCGACGAGGATCCGCCGATGAGCACCCCGCTGACCGTTACAGTCGAAACGGCCGCAGACGGCCGGAACGTGCTGCGGGCGGCCGGCGAGATCGACGCCAGCAACGTGGCCGACTTCGCCGAGGCGCTCACTGCGGCGGTCAACGGCGGCAGCGCCCTGAACGTGGATCTGAGTGCGGTGGACTACCTGGACAGTGCCGCGATCAATGCCCTTGTCCCCCACGCTGAATCGCTGGAGATCATCGCCAATCCGGTGCTGATGCGGGTGCTGACGGTGAGCGGCCTGGCCGAACTCACCAAGATCCGGCCCGCAGCCGAACCCGACGACTGACGCCGGCTTACAGCCCGCCCGGGCTCGTCAGCGCCAGCAGTCGCGACGTCGCGCGCAGATATTTCTTGCGGTAGCCGCCGGCCAGCATCTCGTCGGAGAAGACGGTGTCGAGTTTGGCGCCCGAGGCCACCACCGGGATTCCCGCGTCGTACAGCCGGTCGGTGAGAGCCACCAGCCGCAACGCCACATTCTGGTCGTCGATCGGGTGAACGCCGGTGATGTACACGCACGCCACGCCTTCGATCAGGGTGAGATAGCGCGACGGGTGCATGGTCGCCAGATGCGCGCACAGCGAATCGAAATCGTCGAGGGTGGCACCGGGCTGCGCGGCCGCCCTGGCCGCCACCTCCTCGTCGGTGAGCGGGTCCGGCGCCGGCGGCAGGCCACGGTGCCGGTAATCCGGGCCTTCGATCCTAACTGTCGTGAAAATGCTTGCCAGCGTGTTGATTTCGCGCAGAAAGTCCTGCGCGGCGAAGCGCCCCTCGCCCAATTGCTCGGGCAGCGTGTTCGACGTCGCGGCGATCGAGACGCCGCGCTCCACGAGCTGCGACAGCAGCCGCGAGATCAGGGTGGTGTTACCCGGGTCGTCGAGTTCGAACTCGTCGATGCACACCACCACGTAGTCGGCGAGCAGATCGATGCACTCGACGAACCCGAACACGCCGGCAAGTTGGGTCAGCTCCCCGAAAGTGGCGAACGCCTTGGGATGTTCGGCCGAGTCGGGCAGTTGCCGGTAGGACGACGCCAGCAGGTGGGTCTTGCCCACGCCGAAGCCGCCGTCGAGATAGATACCGGTGCCGGGCAGGGTCTCCCGCTTACCGAACAGCTTCTTCTTCCCGGCCCGCCGACGGGCGGCCTCCTCGCAGAACGCCTGGCAGGCGTCCACAGCCGCGGCCTGGGTGGGCTCGTCGGAGTCGGGCCGATAGGTCGCGAAGCTGACACCCGCGAACGTGGGCGGCGGGACGAGTTGAGCGACGAGCCGCTCTGGGGACACCGTCGGATGCCGGTCGGCGAGGCGGTCCATGACAGGAACCCTAGCTACGTGCTGCAATCGTCTGTATGGCCGACCCGAGCGCGAACGACCCGGATGGGACGTACTTCACACTGCTGGGTGACATCAGCGCCGTCGATGATGATCGGCTCTACGAGCTCTACGCCTACCCCGCCGTCGCGGAACGCTGCGTGGTCCGGGCCAACATGATCGCGAGTCTCGACGGCGGTGCCTCCACCGACGGCACCTCGGGCGGGCTTGGCGGCTCCGGTGACCGGCAGCTGTTCCGGGTACTGCGCGAACTGGCCGACGTCATCGTCGTCGGCGCGGGCACCGCGCACGGGGAGGGCTACTCGGGTGCGCAGATGACGGTCGCGCAGCGCGGCAACCGGCAGCGCCGCGGGCAGGGCGAAGTCCCACCGATCGCGCTGGTCACCCGCTCGGGCCGAGTCGACAACGACTGGCAGGTGCTGACCCGCACCGAGGTGACGCCGCTGGTGCTCACCTGTGCCGACGTCGCGGCGGACACCGGTGCCCGACTGGGCGGCGCGGCCGAGGTGATCGCCTGCTCGGGCGACGACCCGGCCGAGGTGGACCCGGCCGTCGCGCTTGCCGCGCTGGCCGAGCGCGGATTGCGCCGGGTGCTCTGCGAAGGCGGGCCCACGCTGCTGGGGACGTTCATCGACCACGGCCTGCTCGACGAGCTGTGCCTGACCACCGCCCCGATGCTGGTCGGCGGTGAGGCACCCCGAATCGTGGGCGGCTCCGGTCAGGTGCTGACCTCGATGCGCCGCACGCATCTGATGGCGGACGCCGAGGGCTATCTGTACGGGCGCTATACGCGCGTCGGCTGAGCTATTCGCGCCGGCGGTGTCGCTAGGGTGGTGGGCATGCGCGATCGTCGGGTCTGGGCCTCCCAGGCCATAGTCAGCCTCGGCACCGCGGCGCTGACAGTTCTGCTGACCGGATGTGCCCCGTGGCTGGCCGCCAACCCGCAGTTCGCCAGCGACAAGGCGCACAACCCGTCGGGCCCGACCACCACCAATCCGGCGGGCGGACCGCCGGCCATCGCGGCGCCCAAGAACGAGCTCGGCTGGAAAGACTGCACATCGAAGGTCTTCGGTGACGCCGGGACGCCGCCCGCACCCGGCGTGATCCTCGAGTGCGCCAGCTATGACGCCGACCTCGACCCGATCGCCGGAGCCACCGGCACCGTGAGCATCGGTGTGGTGCGCGCCCGTTCGGTGCAGACCCCGTCTGACGCCGGACCGCTGGTCTTCACCACCGGCACCGACATCCCGTCGTCGATGCAGCTGCCGGTGTGGTTGTCCCGGTCCGGCGCCGACGTCCTCAAAAGCCATCCCGTCGTCTCGGTGGACCGCCGCGGCATCGGCATGTCCAGCCCGGTGGACTGCCGCGACTCGTTCGATCGCCAGGAGATGCGCGACCAGGCACAGTTCGAGTCCGGCGACGACCCGGTGGCCAACCTCGGCGCGATCACCATGACCGCGACGACAAGCTGCACCGACACCATCGCGCCCGGCGACTCCGCCTACGACAATGCCCGCGCCGCCGAGGATCTCGAACGGCTGCGTAGCACCTGGGACGTGCCGGCGCTGGCCCTGATCGGTGTCGGCAACGGCGCGCAGATCGCCCTGGCCTACGCGGGTTCCCATCCCGACAAGGTGGCCCGGCTGGTGCTCGACTCCCCCGTGCCGCCCGGCGTCAACGCCGAAGCCGCGGCCGAGGAACAGGTCAAAGGCCAGCAGGCCGCCCTCGATGCGTTCGCCCAGCAGTGTGTGGCGGTCAACTGTGCGCTCGGGCCGGACCCGAAGGGCGCCGTCGACTCGCTGCTGGCGGCCGCCCGGGCCGGCCGCGGTCCCGGCGGAGTCTCGGTGGCGGTGCTGGCCAACGCGATCGTCACCGCGCTGGGCTACCCCAGCGGCGACCGCATCGGCAGCACCGTGAGCCTGGCCAACGTTCTCGCCGCCGCCCGCGGCGGTGACGTCAACCAGCTGAACAGTCTGATCAACCGAGCCGAGGCGATGCGCGACAGCGACGGCCAGTTCATCAACTCCTGCAGCGACGCCCTGAACCGCCCGACACCCGACCGGGTTCGTGAACTCCTCGTCCAGTGGGGCAAGCTCTACCCGCAGTTCGGGGCGGTCGGCGCGCTCGGCCTCGTCAAGTGCCTCAACTGGCCCAGCGGCGCGGCGCCCAAGGACCCGAAGGACCTGAAGGTCAACGTGCTGTTGTTGGGCGTGCAGAACGATCCGATCGCCGGCAACCAGGGTGTGCCCGCGTCGGCGGCCACGATCATCAATGCCGGCGCGGCCAGCAGGCGGGTGATGTGGCAGGGCATCGGGCACGGCGCCAGCATCTACACGGCGTGTGCGCTGCCGCCCATGATGAGCTATCTGGACAGCGGGAACATGCCGCCCACCGACACCTACTGCCCCGCCTGAGCATCTGACCCCTCCGGCCGGTGTACGGTGCGACCGTGGCGCTAGCTGACTCATCGCGATCCGGCCTGCTGGCCGCATTCCGCCCCCGGACCAGCCCACCCACCACCGCAGCGGTCCTGCGTTCGGTGCTGTGGCCGATCGCGATCATGTCGATCATTCACCGCAGCTACGTGCTGTCCACCAACGGTTACATCACCGACGACTTCGGGCCCGTCTACCGGGCGGTGTCGAACTTCCGCCGCGGGTTCGACATCTACAACGAGCACTTCGACTATGTCGACCCGCACTATCTCTATCCGCCCGGCGGCACCCTGCTGATGGCACCGTTCGGCTACCTGCCGGTCTTCGCCTCACACAACTGGTTCGTCTTCTTCAACACCGCGGCAATGATCATCGCCGCATGCCTGCTGGTGCGACTGTTCAGATTCCCGTTGAGCTCGGTGGCCCTGCCCGCGCTGCTGCTGGCGATGTTCTGCACCGAGTCGGTGACCAACACACTGGTGTTCACCAACATCAACGGCTGCATCCTGCTGTGCGAGGTGCTGTTCTTCCGCTGGCTGCTCGACGGCAAGGTCAGTCACCAGTGGTGGGCGGGCGTGGTGATCGGGCTGTCATTGGTGGTCAAACCGGTGCTCGGGGTGCTGCTGCTGTTGCCGCTGCTGAACAAGCAGTGGCGCGCCGTCGTCGCGGCGATCATCGTGCCGGTTGTGTTCAACCTGGCGGCCTGGCCGCTGGTCGCGGATCCGATGAACTTCGTCCAACGCACGCTGCCCTACATCTTCTCCACCCGGGACTACTTCAACTCCTCCGTGCTGGGCAACGGCGTGTACTACGGGCTGCCGATGTGGCTGATCGTCGTACTGCGGGTGATCTTCCTGGCGCTGGCCGTGGCCAGCCTGTGGCTGCTGCACCGCTACTACAAACACCGCGATCCGCTGTTCTGGATGCTCACGTCGTCGGTCGGGTGCTGCTGATCGCCTCCTGGCTGGTCCTGTCGCTCGCCCAGGGCTACTACTCGATGATGTTGTTCCCGTTCCTGATGACGGTCGTCCTGCCGAACTCGGTGGTGCGGAACTGGCCGGCCTGGCTGGCCACCTACGGGTTCTTGACCATGGACCGCTGGCTGCTGTGGCGCTGGCCGACGACCGGACGCTTTCTGGAGTACATGAAGATCACCTACGGCTGGTCGCTCATGCTGGTCGTGGTCTTCTGCGTGCTGTACTTCCGCTACGCCGACGCCAAGGCCGACGACCGGCTGGCCGATGGTATCGATCCGCCGTGGATACGCGAACCCCGGCGGGACGCCGCTGTAACGTGAATGCATGAGTTCCATTCCCGCCCCAAAGCTGGAACTGACCGACGACGAGTGGCGCAAGCGGCTGAACCCGGCTGAATACGCCGTGCTCCGAGAGGCCGGTACCGAGCGTCCGTTCACCGGCGAGTACACCGACACCAAGACCGAAGGCATCTACGCCTGCCGGGCGTGCGGCGCCGAATTGTTCCGCAGCACCGAGAAATTCGAATCGCACTGCGGCTGGCCGTCGTTCTTCGACCCGTCGCATTCCGAAGCCGTCATCCTGCGTCCGGATGACACGCTCGGTATGCACCGGGTGGAAGTGCTGTGCGCGAACTGCCATAGCCATCTCGGTCACGTCTTCAGCGGTGAGGGCTACCCGACGCCGACCGATCAGCGCTACTGCATCAATTCGATTTCGCTCACGCTGGTGCCCACGGAGGATTAGCGAGCATCGCGAGCAGCCGTTCGAAAGGCACCGGACGACTGAAGTAGTAGCCCTGCCCCACGTCGCAGCCGTATTCGCGCAACTGCTCCAGCGTCTCGACGTCCTCGATCCCTTCCGCGACGGTGGTCAGTCCCAGCTCGTGGGCGAGGTTGATCACCGCCCGAACAACTGCTGCCGCACGAAGATCCGAGGTGATCGGCGCAACGAAGCGACGATCCAGCTTGACGTGATCGATGGGCAGATCGCGCAGATACGACAGAGCCGAGTAGCCGCTTCCGAAGTCGTCGACGGCGATCTTGACCCCCTTGGCCCGCAGGTCGCGCAAGACGCGCGAGGCCTGCTCCAGACCTTCCAACACCACGTCCTCGGTGATCTCGACGATCAGCGCCGACGCCGCAAGCCCACAGTGTCTCAGGGCATCTGACACAGTCGTGGCCAGCCGGGTGGTGCCCAGCGACGGCGCGGACACGTTCACCGCGACCGGAATGGCGAACCCCGCGTCGTGCCAGACCCGAGCGTCATCAAGAGCTCGGCTCACCACGTGGTCGGTGACGGCACCCATCAGCCCATGCCGACGAACCAGCGGCATGAACTCGTCAGGACTGAGCACCCCGCGCTCGGGATGCGGCCAGCGCACCAACGCCTCGGCCGCAACGATGTCGCACGTGCGGAGGTCGAGCTTGGGCTGATAGACCAGAGTGAGCTGACCCTGGTCGATCGCGCGCCGGAGCTCACCGAGCAGCCGAACCGCCGACCCACGGGCCCTGGTGGCTCCGCTCTGCGGTGCAGGCGACACGACACCGGCGGCGAAGAAGTCGGCTTCCATCTCCGCGGTGAACGTGTGCACCCCTGCAACGCGAGATGTCTTGGCCGCGTCCAGCGCAATGTCCGAACGCTTCAGGAGTTCCTCGGCGCTGACGTCGGGATCATCGCTGTCGGCCACCGCGAGGCCGACGCTGGCACGGACCATCAGCTCTTGACCGTCCACGGCATACGGCAAGTCGAACGACTCCGCGACCCGATGGGCGATGACGGACGAATGGTCGTCGCGTCCCTGGATGAGGACGGCGAACTCGTCACCACCGACGCGGGCTACGGTGTCGCCGGTCCGGACAACGGTGAGGATTCGCAAGCCCACGAGGTTGAGCAGTTCGTCTCCGGCCCGATGGCCGAAAGTCTCGTTGACCATTTTGAATTCGTCGATATCGAGAGCCATCACCGCGACCGACACCCCACCTCGGTCGCGCATCTGCATGGCATGATTCACCCGGTCGTGGAACACCGCCCGGTTGGCCAAGCCGGTCAACGGATCGCGAAGGGCCTGCTTGGTCACGGCCTCGAAGAGCCTCCGGTTCTCGCCGACGACAATGAGTTGACGCGCCAGGAACGCAGCGATCAGCAGCCCGCCAGCGACGGTCGTCGGGCTGGTCAGCATGACATTCGGTTCCCGGCTGAACGTCGCCACGGTTGCCGCGGCCACCGGAATAAAGGGCAGCAGCACCGAAGCCGACGACGGCGGCCGCACCACAACGGCGTGCCGATACTCGCATGTCCGTCCGGCAATCGCGACGGCGACGAACAACAAGAGTCCGGCGAGCCATCCCACGGCGACGACGCGATGATCTGAATAGTGCTGTGCCGCAATGTATGAGACTGCAACGTCATTGGTCACAGCGAAACAGATGCTGGCCGCGGTGATCAGTCCGGTCGTCAAGCGTTGGCCCGGTAAAGCCCTCATGAACACCAGGAGGGCAATCGTCACCAACGCCGCGTCGAACATCGGGTACGCGGTCGACGTGGCCAGCAGAACCCGATCGCCGGGTCGGTTTTGATATGCGTCCTCTAGTGCACCGATCCAGGCCACGATCACGAATGACCCGGCAACGACGAGCCCGTCGAGCAGCAACCGCACTCGCGACATCCGGCTCAGCCCCAACGGGAGCAGCAGCACCAGGACACACCCGCCCAGCGGAAGGAGTAGGCGCAGCAGGTCCGCTTCGAATGGGAACTCTCGTTCGCGACCACCGAGCGCGTCCCATGCCCGGACCCCGACCCCCGTACCGAACGCTGCGAGACCTAGGGCAAGTCCCAGCCAGGCAAGCCGGGCCTGCCCTCGGCTCAGTAGCGCCGTTCGCACTGTCGCGCCGACTGCCACAGCCGCGGCGAGGGTCAGCGCGATCTTGAAGACGGCAATAGTTGTGGCGCTTGGCGACCGTTCGATCGCGACGGCCGCGATCGCCGGAAGTACGACCGCGGCAAGAACAGCGGCAAGGACAGGCCTGGCGTTGCCAAGCAGCTGTCGCATACGCCTCTACCCCCGGACCGAAAAGTAACGCTAGCCTAACAACCTT
This sequence comes from Mycobacterium sp. ELW1, assembly GCF_008329905.1. Classification (NCBI taxonomy): domain Bacteria; kingdom Bacillati; phylum Actinomycetota; class Actinomycetes; order Mycobacteriales; family Mycobacteriaceae; genus Mycobacterium; species Mycobacterium sp. ELW1. Next base: position 3,784,317 of record NZ_CP032155.1, read on the forward strand.
CGACTCCCATTTCTGGGATAGACCCGGGCCCTCCGACCGGGCTGCCGGCTACCGGCCCTTCACCAAACCGGGCACCTGGTCGGCTGTCACGGGAACACCGTAGAAGAAGCCTTGCCCGACATCACATCCCAGTTCGCGCACAAGTGCCGCCGTATCGGCATCCTCGACCCCTTCCACCACCACCGTCAGGTCAAGCACGTGCGCGAGGTCGACCACGGCCCGCACGACGGCCGCGGCCCGGGCATCGGTCAGAATCGGTGCGACGAAACTGCGATCCAGCTTCACCTCGTCGATCGGCAGGTCCCGTAGATAGGACAGTGCCGAGTAACCGCTGCCGAAGTCATCGATCGCGATCCGAATCCCATTGCTCTGCAACTCCTCCAGCACCGCACGGGTACGTTCTGTGCTGTCCAGGAAAAGTTCCTCGGTGATTTCGACCGTCAGCGCGGTCGGAGGAAGGCCGCGCTCGGCCAAGGCATGGGTAATGGTCGCCGGCAGAGCGCTGTTGGCCACCGAGGGCGCGAACAAGTTGACGGCAACCGGCACTTCGACGCCGGCACGGCGCCACGTCAGTGCGTCGTCGAGGGCCATGCCGATCACCAGTTGGGTGATCTGCCCCATCAGGCCGTGCCTGCGAACCAGTGGCAGGAATTCCTCCGGTGCCAGCACGGTCCCGTCCGATTGCGGCCAGCGCAGCAAGGCCTCGGCCCCGGCGTTCTCAGCGGTGTGTAGGTCGACCTTCGGCTGGTAGACCAGAGTGAGTTCGGACGTGTCGATGGCCTGCCGGAGTTTTCCCAGCAGCTCGATCGCCGCGGCGCCACCGGCGTCGAAGCTGGGTTCGAACGCCCCGAACAGTCGTTTGTCGGCTGCCGCGTCCAGCGCAGCGATATCGGGGTGGTACACCTGAACACCGCGGCTGCGGGATCGCTTGGCCGAGTACATCGCGGTGTCGGCCCGCTGCAGCAGTTCGTCGGCCGTCAGCTTCGGAGCGTCCGACTCGACAAGTGCGAGTCCGACACTCGGGCGCATCAACACCTCGTGGCCGCTGAGGACGAACGGCTCCTCGAAGGCCTCGACCACCCGGTTGCCGACCAGCTCGGCCACGTCGTGACCGCCTTCGACGAGGATCGAGAACTCGTCGCCACCGAGCCGGGCGACCGTGTCGCCCGGCCGAACACAGCGCCGCAGCCGCTCGGCCACGCCCACCAGCAGATCGTCACCCACCAGATGGCCGAGGTGATCGTTGACGAGCTTGAATTCGTTGAGGTCCACCGCCAGCACTGCGAGCGAAAGGCCTTTCCACTCATGAAGGTGCATCGCGTGGCAGAGGCGGTCGCTGAACAACGCGCGGTTGGCCAGCCCGGTGAGCGGATCGTGCAGTGCCTGTTGGGCGACAGTGGCCACCAGCCGCCGATTCTCCTGCACCGCGAGGAACTGTCGGCCCAGAACAGTCACCACCAGAATGCTCGCCACGATCAGAACTGGCTGAGACCGCAGATCCGGGACCGGCTGCGCGGCGGCTACGACCCCGGCGACCAACAAGGGCGTGTAGGGCAGCCATACCGAGGCCCAGCCTGGCAGCGCGAACGAGTTGCGCCGCTTGCGATTACTCTCCCGGGCCGCGGACGCTGCCACGCTGATGAACAGCAGACCCGCCGCCCACCCGATGTCGATGACGCTGCCGGAGCTGTAGGAGCCTTTTGCCGAGAGATAGGCAAAGGCGCTGTCCGCCAACGCGAAACATGCCAGACCTGCGGTCAGCAAGACCAGTGACATACGCTGCTGGCCGCTCGACCTGACCAGCACCACGCCGGCCACAGTGAGGATGACGACGTCCGATATCGGGTAGGCCAGCGAGATGACGAAGCCGAACTGATCGGATGTGTAGGACTGATCGAGCGGGTGCAGGATCGTCACCCAACTCACCAGGAAGAGCGAGCCCGCCATGATCACACCGTCGAGAAACAGCCGTCCACGCGACTGACTGGTGTGATCGACGGGGAACAGCAGCAGCGCGGCACAGGAGCCCACCGGCATCAGCAGGAACGCCACGTCGGCGATCGACGGGAACGGCGGCTGATGCAAGTGGACCTCGTAGACGGTCCAGATCGCTTCGCCCACAGTCCATCCCAGCAGACCGACGGTCATCGACAGCCATGCCAGCCGCCGACGGCCCCACAGCGAGCGGGCCGCCAGCGCGGAGAACGCGACGGCAGGCATCGCCAGGGCCAGGAGCGCGAAATCGTCGACGATGGTCAGTGTCGAGCCCTGCAGCCAGCCGCTCAGTATGACGGAGACGAACACGACGAACACGACGACGGCCCCGACCGCGACACGAGAAGTCTTGGGCATAACGGCACCCTCCCCCCGTCGGCCGCCGAGACAATATTGACGACCGGCGCAAGTGTACCTACCGCGTCAGTTCGATGTGGGGCACATCAGACTCCGACCAGTGACAAGAGCCGTACCGCAATGAACATCCCGAAACCCGGCACACGGCATCGCGATCACATTTCTTGAGAATTTCGCGCACCTTGTCGGCCGTCAACGGCTGGCTGAAGTAGTAGCCCTGTCCGATGTGGCAACCGTGCTCACGCAGCCAGTCGGCGGTCGTCGCGGTCTCGATACCCTCGGCGACGGTGGTCAGGCCCAGCTCATTCGCCAGGTTGAGCACGGCCCGGACCACGGCGGACGCCCGCTGGTCGGCAGGGATCGGCGCGATGAAGTGCCGGTCCAGCTTCACTTCGTCGACCGTGAGATCGCGCATGTAGGACAGTGCCGAATAGCCGCTGCCGAAATCGTCGATCGCGATCCGAATCCCGAACTCCTGCAACTGATTCAGCACCGTCTTCGTGCGCTCCATGTGGTCGAGGAACAGATCTTCGGTGATCTCGACGGTCAACTGCGACGGGCTCAGGTTGCGATCGGCCAAAGCCTTGGCGAACTTTCCGGGCAACCGTAGGTCGGCCATCGACGGCGCGAACATGTTCACCGCGATCGGCACCTCGAGAGAATCCTGCCGCCAGCTCACGACGTCATCGAGAGCCTGGTTGATCACCAGGTCGGTGATCGAGCCCATCAGCCCGTAGCGCCGGACGAGCGGAAGAAACTCATCCGGCGACAGCAGGCCGCGCCGGGGGTGCGGCCAGCGCACCAGCGCCTCCACGCCCACGATCGACGCCGTAGTGAGGTCGAACTTCGGCTGGTACACCAGCGTGAGCTCGAATTGATCGATGGCCTGCCGCAGCTCGCCCAACAACCGGATAGTGCCGGCACCGCTGCGCGACGCCGGCATCGGTCCACTGGCGAACAGATCGCCGTCGGGTGTCTGTGCCAGCAGCATCTCCGAGTTGAACGGGTGCACGCCGCCGGTGCGCGATCGCTTCGCCGAGTACATCGCGATGTCGGCCCGCTTCAACAGGTCCTCGGCTCGTAGGTCCGGTTCATCCTGTTCGGCGACCGCCAGGCCGATGCTCGGCCGGATCAGCAGATCCTGTCCGTCGACGATGAACGGCTCGTCGAAGGCCTCGACCACCCGGTTGGCGACCAGCTGCGATTTGTCCACCCGGCCCTCGATCAAGACCGCGAACTCGTCGCCTCCCAGGCGTGCCACGGTGTCACCGGCCCGCACGCTCCCGACGATCCGTTCGGCGACCAGGCTGAGCAGCTCGTCGCCAACCGGGTGGCCGAGGGTGTCGTTGACCACCTTGAAGTCGTCGAGATCCATGACCAGGACCCCGACCGCGAGTCCGTCGCGCTCACGCATCTGCATGGCGTGAGTAAGCCGGTCCCGGAACACGATGCGGTTGCCGACACCGGTGAGCGGATCACGTAGGGCCTGCTCGGCCACCGTCGCCAGCAAGCTGCGGTTCTCGCTCATCACCAGCAGCTGGCGGGCGCTGAACGCGATCAACAGCATCAGCCCGATCGCCGGGACCGGTCCCGATTTCAGCTCCTCGGGCGATGCGGTGAACACCGCGGCACTGGCCAACAGCACCGGTATGAAGGGCAGCCAGACCGAGGTCCACGAAACAGGTTGCGCGGCAACGGTATCGCGGTGCACGAACCCACGGCTTGTGACGGCCGCGGCGATGAACAAGGCAAGCCCCGCCAGCCAGCCGAAGTCCACGAACTTGATACTCGTTTTCTGTTCCGTCGCCATCAGATACACGAAGGCGCCGTCGGCGATGGCGACGCTCAACATGGCAAGCGTCAACATCGCCGGCGTTCTGCGATGACCCCGTTGAGCGCGCGCCACGACCAGCACACCGATGGTCAGTGCGGCAGCGTCCAGCACCGGGTAGCTCACCGAGACCGCCACCTGCAGCCGGTTTCCCGGCTCCGAGTCCCACAACTCGTCGAGAACCACTGCCCAGCTCACGATGGTGAACGACCCGGCCACGATGACACCGTCGAGAATCAGTCGCGTCCGGGAGGTGCGAGTGAGCCCGGACGACAACAGCAACATCGCGACTGCAGTGGCGATCGGCAGCACCAGGTAGGCCATGTCGGCCACCGACGGGAACGGATCCTCGATGCCGACCACGTGGTAATAGCGCCACAGCGCCGCGCCCAACGCGAAGCATCCGAGCCCGATCGCAATGGCGATCCAGGCGCCGCGCACCCGTCCGCGACCCGTGCTCGCCGTCAACGCGGCGACAACGGTGGCCACGGCCGCCAGCGCGATGATCATGTTGTCGGTATTGGTGAGCTGTGACAGCAGCGAGGTGGCCGACCATCCACTGAGAATCGTGGCGATCATCAGCACGGCCACGACGAATCCGACGACCACCGCGATCGTCTGCTTCGCTCTCAGCCCTCCCACGCGGGCCCCCGATCGTGTCGGCCGCGCAGAAACTCACGGCTACGCAATCGTAGCGAACTATCGGCCCCCGAGCGGGAAGTATGCGGGCTCGTTTGCTAGGGCAGTTTGGCGACCAATTCCTCAACACCGATCCGCGGACCGGTGAAGAAGGGGACTTCCTCGCGCACGTGCCGACGGGCTTCGGTGGCGCGCAAGTCGCGCATCAGGTCGACAATGCGGTACAGCTCAGGGGCTTCGAACGCCAGAATCCATTCGTAATCGCCGAGCGCGAAGGCAGGCACGGTGTTGGCGCGCACGTCCTTGTAACTGCGGGCGGCCATGCCGTGGTCGGCCAGCATCTTGCGGCGGTCTTCGTCGGGCAGCAGGTACCAGTCCAGCGAACGCACGAACGGGTAGACGCAGACGTAGTTACCGGGCTCCTCGCCGGCCAGAAACGCCGGAATGTGGCTCTTGTTGAACTCCGCGGGCCGGTGCAGGGCGACGGCGCTCCACACCGGGGTGACGGCCCGACCCAGGGTTGTGGTGCGGCGGAAGTCGTTGTAGGTCGCCTGCAAGGACTCGATCCGCTCGGCGTGCGTCCAGAACATGAAGTCGGCGTCGGCGCGCAGACCCGCGACGTCGTAGATACCCCGTACGACGACGCCGTTGTCCTCCTGCTGTTTGAGGAAGGTCGCCGTCTCGTCGGCGACGGCGGCGCGGGTTTCTTCGTCGAAGCCCAGCTCGCCCGGTTCCGCCGCGAAGGTCGAGAACATGACGTAACGGATAGTGGCGTTGAGCTCGTCGAAGTCCAGTTTGGCCATGGCACCTATCGTGCCACGCAGCAGTTCGCCTATCGGCGGATGGTGGCGGCCACCACAGCCTCGGCCGCGCGGCCCGCCACGCCCACGCAGGCCGGCACCCCGATGCCGTCGAGGTAGTTGCCCGCGATCGCCAGGGTGGGCGGCAGCCCGGTGCGCAGCCCCGCGGCCAGCTCGCGATGCCCGGGCGAATACTGCGGCATCGCGTCCAGCCAGCGGTGCACCCGCACATCGACCGGATCGACCGCGATCCCGAACACCGTCAACACGTCGGCCAGCGCCCAGCTCTGCAGTTCGGTGTCCGACGTCGTGCGCGCCAGATCATCACCGAAGCGCCCGAACGACAGCCGCAACAACTCGGCGTTGCCGCGCGATCCCCACTTGCGGGTGGACAGCGTAATCGCCTTGGTGTGCAAGCGTTCTCCGGTCGCGACCAGGACACCGGACTGCGCAGGCAGGGGTGTCCCACCGGGGACGGCCAGCGCCAGCACCGCTGCGGAGGCGACCGGAATCCGAGCTGCCGCCGCGCCGGCGGTGGGCGCGATGTCGGCCACCAGCGGCGCGAGCCGAGGAGCCGGTACCGCGACGATCACCCCGTCGGCACCCCACTGCCGGCCGTCGTCATCGCGCAGGCTCCACCCGGTCCCGTCGCGTGCAATGTGCTGTATCGACGTCTGCACCCACTGCAGCCGGCTGCGTGCCACCAACGCGTCGAGCAACACCTGGTAGCCGCCGTCGATGGCACCGAAAACCGGGCCCTGCGTGCTGCCCGGCAATGCGCGGCGGCCCGCGTCGGTGAGGCTGGGGGCGCCCGCGTCAAGAGCGGCAGCCACCGTGGGCACCGCGGAACGGATCCCGATGGTGGCCGCCGAGCCGGCATAGACACCGGACAGCATCGGGTCGACCGAGCGGGCGACGACCTGGTCGCCGAAACGGTCGGCGACCACGGCACCGACCGCCGGGTCGGAGCCCGGCCGCCAGTGCAATGGCCGGCTGGGCTCGGCCGCCATCTGCGCGATCGTCGCGTCGTCGACCAGGCCGGTCACCGACGCGGCGGACGTCGGGATGCCGTTGACGGTGTCGGCCGGCAGCGGATGCAGGCGACCTTGGCTGTAGATGGTGGGACGCACCCCGGTGGTGCTGATCTGGCGCCCGGCGAGGCCGAGCTCGGTCAGCAGTGCCGGCACCTCGGGGCGGCGCACCACGTAGGCCTCGGCACCGATGTCCATCGGTTGGCCGGCGATCCGTTCGGTGCGCAGGATCCCACCGAGGCGGTCGGCCGGGTCGAACAGGGTGATGTCGGCATCCGGGCCGGCCAGCATGCGCAGCCGATAGGCCGCGACCAACCCCGAAATGCCGCCCCCGACAACGCAATACCTCACCGCAATCCCCGCCCCTGCCCTCCGCTCACAAGGAGTGCACCAGTGCGACCAGATCGGTCAGGATCCCGGGATCGGTGGGCGGCAGTACCCCATGCCCCAAGTTGAAGATGTGCCCCGCCGCGCCGGCATCGACCGCCAGCCTGCCGTCGTCGACCACCGCTCGCGCCGCCTGCTCGACGACCGGCCAGCCGGCCAGCAGCACGACCGGATCCAGGTTGCCCTGCAGCGCCAGCTTCGGGCCCACCCGCAGGGCGGCGTCGGCCAGCGCGGTGCGCCAGTCGACGCCCACGACCGTCGCTCCGGCCTCCCCCATGGCACCCAGCAGCTCGGCGGTGCCCACCCCGAAATGCGTCATCGGCACCCGGTAGTCGGCCAACGCGGCGAACACCCGCGAGCTGTGCGGCAGCACGTGGGTCCGGTAGTCGGCCAGCGACAGCGTGCCCGCCCACGAGTCGAAGACCTGGATGGCGTCGACGCCGGCGTCGAGTTGCACCTTCAGGAAGGCGATCGTCAGGTCGGTCAACAGCCCCATCAGCGCGTGCCATGTCGAGGGGTCGGCGAACAACATCGCCTTGGTCCGCTCGTGCAGCTTGCTGGGCCCGCCCTCGACCAGGTAGGACGCCAGCGTGAACGGGGCGCCCGCGAAACCGATCAGCGGCACCTCACCGAGTTCACCGACCAGCAACTCCACCGCATCCGAGACAGCGCTGACCCGCTGCAGCTCAAGACCTTTCAGCGCGGCGACATCGGCCGCGGTCCGCACCGGGTTGTCGATCACCGGGCCGACGTCGGGGACGATGTCCAGGCCGATTCCCGCGGCACGCATCGGTACCACGATGTCGGAGAACAGGATCGCCGCGTCCACCCCGTGCCTGCGCACCGGCTGCAGGGTGATCTCGCTGATCAGGGCCGGGTCGAAGCAGGCCTGCATCATCGTGTTCTTGGCCCGCAGTTCGCGGTACTCGGGCAGCGATCGGCCGGCCTGCCGCATGAACCAGACCGGGATGCGGCTGGGTTTGCGGCCAGTGGCGGCGGCCAGATAGGGCGCCTCGGGCAGCTGGCGACGGGTACTCATCGCGTCCATGCTGCCACGGTCCGATCAGCCCGGCCCATGAGCCCTCAGCCCGCCGGAGCCCATCCCCGAGTCGCTCCGCTCCTGCCCGCCGGATCACACCAAATCGGCGCGCCTGCCCGCCCGGCCTCGACGATAGGTCTAGCGTCAATCGCCGTGACCACTGCGGAACCCGCGCTTTTCCGCGAGGCGGTGGCGGCGATGAACACCGCTCAGGTACGGGCGGAGATCGAACTCGGTCCGATCCGTCCACCTCAACGTCTCGCGCCGTACAGCTATGCGCTGGGCGCCGAGGTCAAGCACCCCGACACCGAGATCGTCCCGGAGACCTCCGACGGCGATGCGTTCGGCCGGCTGATCCTGCTGCACGATCCCGAGGGCTCGGAAGCCTGGGACGGCACCATGCGACTGGTCGCCTATATCCAGGCCGACTTGGATTCCAGCGAGGCTGTCGACCCGCTGCTGCCCGAGGTGGCCTGGAGCTGGCTTGTCGACGCCCTGGAAAGCCGCTCCGAACACGTCACCGCACTCGGCGGCACCGTCACGGCCACCACCTCGGTGCGCTACGGCGACATCTCCGGTCCGCCCCGCGCCCACCAGCTCGAGATGCGCGCATCGTGGACCGCCACCACCATGGCGCTCGACACACACGTCCAGGCATTCTGCGAGGTCCTCGAACACGCCGCCGGTCTGCCGCCGGTGGGAGTGACGGACCTGGGTTCCCGCTCCCGCGCCTGACATGACACCAGACGATGACGCCGCGACCACGGCGCCCGATGCCGCAGCCGAGGACATTCCCGAGGCGACTCCCCTGCTCAGCCCGTCCGAGGGTGTGCCGCCGCTGTCGGTCAGCGCCGACGAGATCGCCCGGGCCGCCGACCAGCTGGCGAAGGGCAGCGGACCGTTCGCCGTCGACGCCGAGCGCGCGTCGGGTTTCCGGTACTCCAACCGCGCCTACCTGATCCAGATTCGCCGCACCGGCGCCGGAACCGTGCTGATCGACCCGGTCAACCACGGCAGCAGTCCTATCGATGTGCTGCGGCCGGTGGCCGAGGTGCTGGCCGACGACGAATGGATCCTGCACGCCGCCGATCAAGACCTGCCCTGCCTAGCCGAGGTGGGGATGCACCCGCCCGCGTTGTACGACACCGAATTGGCCGGCCGGCTGGCCGGATTCGAGCGGGTCAACCTGGCAGCGATGGTGCAACGCCTGCTCGGACTGGGGCTCGCGAAGGGGCACGGCGCGGCGGACTGGTCCAAACGTCCGCTGCCCGACGAGTGGCTGAACTACGCCGCACTGGACGTCGAAGTCCTGATCGCCCTGCGCGACGCGATCGACGGCGTGCTCAAGGAGCAAGACAAATCCCATTGGGCCGCAGAAGAATTCGAGCATCTTCGCCGTTCCGAGGCCACCCCCACCCGGCGCGACCGCTGGCGGCGCACATCGGGGCTGCACAAAGTCCGCAACCGCCAAGCCCTGGCCGCGGTGCGCGAACTGTGGACGGTGCGCGATCAGATCGCCCGCCGCCGCGACATCGCCCCGGGACGGATCCTGCCGGACTCGGCGATCATCGCCGCAGCCGTCGCCGACCCCAAGACCGTCGAGGAACTGACCAAGCTGCCGATCTTCGGCGGGCACAAACAGCGCCGCAGCGCCCACGTCTGGCTGGCGGCCCTGGAGTCCGCCCGCACCAATCCCGACCCGCCCGACAGCGCCGAACCGCAGAACGGGCCGCCGCCGGCGGTGCGCTGGGCCAAACGCAAACCCGAGGCGGCCGCCCGGCTGGACGCCGCGCGTGCGGCACTCGCCGAGCTCTCGGCAAGGGTGAACGTCCCCACCGAGAACCTGGTCTCCCCCGAACTCGTCCGCAGGCTGTGCTGGGATTGGCAGGACACCGGCGACGTCAGCGGGGCCATCGAGGCAGTCCTGCGCGACGGCGGGGCGCGGTCGTGGCAGCGGTCACTCGTGGTGCCCGCGCTGGCTCAGGTGCTGACCCAGGCCGATTCCGGGTAACTGTTCGCGGTTCGGAACATGTTCGCTGCCGACCGGCTAACCTGGCCATCGGTGAGCGAGGATCAGACCATCGACGAAACGCCGGACGAGCAGGAGCGGCAACGCTTGGCCGACCGGGTTCTCAGCGTGGTCGAGGATGTCTTGTATTGGGCTATCGCGGTCCTGCTCATCGCGGGATCGGTGAGTCTGTTGGTCGCGCAGATCACGACGCTGCTCAAGCTCCGCGACGCGGCGACGAGCACGGTGATGCTCGAACTGCTCGACGGACTACTGCTGATTTTCATCTTCGTCGAGCTGCTCTACGCTGTGCGAACCAGCCTGCGCTCCCACGAAATCGCCGTGGAACCGTTCCTCGTGGTGGGAATCTTGGCATGCCTCAAGGAGATCGTGGTTCAGTCGGTCGAGGCGGCCAAACTCCTGGATGACGGCCCGCAGTTCGCCCGCGCGATCGTCCAGACCGGTGTGCTCGGCGGGCTGGTATTGGTACTGGTAGTGGCCTCAGCCGTGTGGGTGCGGCGGCACCGCCAGCCGGCGAAGTCGGACCCTGCCTAGTCGACCTGTTCGGTAGCGCCGGCGACGCTCTCGTCGAGCGCTCCGAGTGCGGCCACCCAGCCGGTGACCTGACGGGCGATGTTCTGCTCGGTCAGGCCGATCTCCTCGAGCACCTCACCACGGCCGGCGTGGTCGATGAACTGTTGCGGCACACCGAGATCGCGGCACGGCACGTCGATGCCTGCGGCGCGCAGGAAAGCCGAGACGGACGAGCCGATGCCACCGTGCACACCGCTGTCCTCCATCGTCACCACCAGCTTGTGTGATGTGGCAAGCGGCGCAATCCCGTCGGGCACCGGAAGAACCCAGCGCGGGTCGACAACCGTCACCCCGATGCCCTGATTGCGCAGTCGCTGCGCCACTTTCAGTGCCATCGGCGCGAACGAACCCACCGCCACGAGCAAGACGTCCTGACTCAGGCCGTCGGCCGGGCGGGCCAGAATGTCCATACCCGACACCCGCTCGAGTGCCGGAATGTCTTCGCCCACTTCGCCTTTGGGGAACCGGATGGCGGTCGGGCCGTCGTCGACTTCGAGTGCCTCGCCGAGTTCTTCTCGTAGGCGGGCGCCGTCGCGCGGCGCGGCCACCCGCATGCCCGGAACGATGCCCAGGATCGACAGATCCCACATGCCGTTGTGGCTGGCACCGTCGTTGCCGGTGATTCCGGCGCGGTCCAGCACGATCGTGACCGGCAGCTTGTGCAGCGCGACGTCCATCATCATCTGGTCGAATGCGCGATTGAGGAACGTCGAATAGATCGCCACCACCGGGTGCAGGCCACCCATCGCCAACCCGGCCGCCGAGGTCATCGCGTGCTGCTCGGCGATACCGACGTCGAACAGCCGGTCCGGAAAGCGCTCACCGAATGCCGACAGCCCGGTCGGGCCGGGCATCGCCGCGGTGATCGCCACGATGTCGCGCCGCTTGGCGGCGTACGAGATCAGCGCATCGGAGAACACCGACGTCCAACCGGGTGCGGCGGACTTCGTGGCCAGCCCGGTGTCGGGATCGATGACGCCGCAGGAGTGCATCTGCTCGGCTTCGTCGTTCTCGGCCGGTGCATACCCCATGCCCTTGCGGGTGACCACGTGCACGATCACCGGCGCCTTGAAGCCCCGGGCATGGCGCAGCGCCGTCTCGACCGCATGCTCGTCATGGCCGTCGATCGGGCCGACGTACTTCAGACCGAGGTCGGTGAACATCACCTGCGGTGACAGCGCGTCCTTGATACCGGCCTTCACGCTGTGCATGGCCTGGTAGCAGGCCTCGCCGATGATGGGCATCCCACGCACGGCGACCCGGCCGCGTTCCAGCACCCGCTCATAGCCCGGCTGCAGCCGCAGCCCGGCCAGATGATCGGCCAGCCCGCCGATGGTCGGCGCGTACGACCGTCCGTTGTCGTTGACGACGATGATCACCGGCCGTTTGGCGGCGGCGATGTTGTTCAGGGCTTCCCAGCACATACCGCCGGTCAGCGCACCATCGCCCACCACGGCCACCACGTGCCGGTTGCGATGTCCGGTCAGTTCGAAGGCCTTCGCCAGGCCGTCGGCGTAGGACAGGGCTGCCGACGCGTGGCTGGATTCCACCCAGTCGTGCTCGCTCTCGGCACGCGCGGGATACCCCGAGAGGCCGTCCTTCTTGCGCAGCGTCTCGAAGTCGGCGGCACGGCCGGTCACCATCTTGTGCACGTAAGCCTGATGGCCGGTGTCGAAGATGATCGGATCGTGCGGAGAGTCGAAGACCCGGTGCAGCGCCAACGTCAACTCGACAACACCGAGATTCGGCCCGAGGTGGCCGCCCGTGGCAGCGACCTTGTGGATCAAGAACTGGCGAATCTCAGCAGCCAGATCTGTCAGCTGGGCCTGGGACAGGTGTTGCAGATCTGCGGGGCCGCGAACCTGTTCAAGCATCTGGCCAGTCTACGCACCGTAGTAGAGATCAGTCCTGTCCAGACTCGTAGATGTCGGGCACACCGTCGTTGTCGAGATCGCGGTTTTCCAGCTCCCACACCAGGCGGTAATGCCGGTTGCGCAGGCGCAGCACGATCGACGCCAGCAGGGCCGCCAGCAAACTTCCTGCCAGCACTGCGACCTTCACCACGTCGTGGCGTTCGGAGCCCGGTTCGTAGGCCAATTCGCCGATCAGCAGGGACACCGTGAACCCGATCCCGGCCAGCAGCGACATGCCGAACACGTCGATCCAGCGCAAAGCCGAGTCCAGCCGGGCACGGGTCACCGCGGCCAGCACCCAGGTGGTGCCGAACACCCCGACTGTCTTGCCGACCACCAGCCCGGCGACGATGCCCATCGCGATCGGATCGGACAGCGCCGTTATCAAACCGTCATAGCCACCGAAGGTCACACCGGCGGCGAAGAACGCGAACACCGGCACCGCGAAGCCCGCCGACACCGGGCGCATCCGGTGCTCGAAATGCTCGGCCAGCCCGGGCCCGGCCTCCGGACCGCCGGCCGCCGCGCTGCGCATGACCGGCACGGCGAAACCCAGCAGCACCCCTGCGACCGTCGCGTGCACGCCGGACTCGTGGACGAAGGCCCAGGTCAGCGCGGCCAACGGAACGAGCAGCCACCAGGACCGGATCCGGCGCTGCACGAGCACCGTGAACAGCGCCAGCGGGATCAGTGCGACCAGCAGCGCGGTGAGATTGATCTTCTCGGTGTAGAAGATCGCGATCACCGTGATCGCCAGCAGGTCGTCGACGACGGCCAGGGTCAGCAGGAACGTGCGCAGCGCCCCGGGCAGGTGGGTGGACAGCACGGCCAGCACCGCGACCGCGAACGCGATGTCGGTGGCCGTCGGGATCGCCCAGCCTCGCGCCGCACCGCCGCCCTCGCTGAGCGTGAAGGAGACGAAGATCACGGCCGGTACGACCATGCCGCCCACCGCGGCGGCGATCGGTAGCGCAGCCCGACCGGGATCACGCAGATCGCCTGCGACGAACTCCCGCTTGAGTTCGAGCCCGACGACGAAGAAGAAGATCGCCAACAGCCCGTCGGCCGCCCAGCCGCCCAGGGTCAGGTCGAGGTGCAGGCCCAGCCGGTCGGTGCCGACGTGGAGCTGCCCGAGCCGGTGGTACGCCGCCGACCACGGTGAGTTGGCCCAGATCAGGGCAGTCGCGGCCGCCACCAGCAGCAGCGCGCCACCGACTGTCTCCTTGCGCAGGATCGTGCTGACGCGGGATGTCTCCGACCACGATCCCCGGCTGAGCAGGGCGCGCGGTCGCAACGGCTTAGGGTCGGCCACCATTCACCTCATCGACGGGCATGGGGAATTCACTGCCGACCAGACTTCCCGGCACACCTGGGGCCAGAGTCTAGCGGCTGAGTATCGCAACGCACTCGATGTGATGAGTGAGCGGGAACGAGTCGAACACCCGCAGTTCCTCGACGGTGTAGCCGTGCTTGCGATAGAGCCCGATGTCGCGGGCGAATGATGCTGCCTCACAACCGATGTGGATCACCCGCGGGACTTCGGCGGTCGCCAGCTGCTCGATGACCTCCCGGCCGGCACCGGCTCTGGGCGGATCGAGCACCGCGACGTCAGCGCGTTTTGGCTGTGCGCTCAGTGCCCGCCGAACCGAGTCGGTGACCACCGAGACGCACTCGAGGTCCGCCAGCGCCGCGTGCGCCGCCCGCGACGAACCGCGCGAGGTGTCGACGGTGACCACCTGACCGGTGTCGCCGACACCTTCGGCGAGTGCCGCCGCGAAGACACCCGAGCCGCCGTACAGATCCCATGCCGTCATCCCGGCGTCCAGCTGCGCCCACTGACCGATCAGGCCGCTGTACACCCGGGCGGCGTCGCGGTGCGCCTGCCAGAACGCCGTGACGGGTATCCGCCACGTCCGGTCGCCGACCCGTTGCACCGCTTCGTAATTGCCCTCGACGACCCGGGTCGAGATCTTGCGGCCCGACCGCGGCCCGGACTGCACGACGTGCCGGTCACCGTCGTCGTCGACGGCCACGTGCACGTGCGCCCCAGGCGCCCACGCCATGTCGGCCAGTCCGTCGAGCATGCCGGGCGGCAACTGCGCGCAGTCCAACTCGGTGACGAGTTCCGAACTGTGATAGCGATGAAAACCCACCTGGCCGGCAGCCGTGGTGTCCAGCCGCACCCGGGTGCGCCAGCCACGGGCCGCGCCGTCACCGAGCGGCTCGGCCACCCCGTCCCAGTGAAAATCACCGAGCCGGGCCAGCTGATTGGCCACCACCTGCCCCTTGAGCACCCGAGCCGCCTCGGGCGTGGTGAACGCCAGATCGCAGCAGCCGGCCCCGCCGACGCCGGCGATCCGGCAGTGTGACTCCACCCGGTCCGGTGACGGTTGTAGAATCTCGATTGCCTCTGCGTGCCAATAGGATCCGCGGTCGCCGGTCACCCGGGCCCGCACCACTTCCCCGGGCAGCGCGTACCGGACGAACACCACCCGGCCGTCGTGGCGTGCCACGCAGCTACCCCCGTTGGCGGCCGCGCCGGTGGTCAGTTCCAGCTCGACCGTGTCCCCCTGACTCACTGTCGATTCACTCCAAGAAGCCCCGTCGTACGTTGCCGGGAGCGTTCTGCGACTGCAACTCGTGCACACGCTCCGACGAATTGAGTTGCCACGGAACCGAAGTCACCATCACATTCGGCATGAACAGCAGTCGGCCCTTGAGTCGCAACGCGCTCTGGTTGTGCAGCACCTGCTCCCACCAGTGCCCGACCACGTACTCCGGGATGAAGACCGTCACCACCGTGCGCGGCGCTTCCTTACTGATCCGCTTCACGTAGTCGAGTACCGGACGGGTGACCTCACGGTACGGGGAGGCAACGACTTTCAGCGGGACGGTGATGTCACTGTCTTCCCACTTGTGGACCAGCTGCCGGGTTTCGGAGTCGTCGACGTTGACCGTGATGGCCTCGAGCACATCGGGCCGGGTGGCCCTGGCGTAGGACAGTGCGCGCAATGTCGGCATGTGCAACTTGGAGACCAGCACGACCGCGTGGTTGCGGCTGGGCAGCACCACGTCGCCCTGCTCGGCTTCCTGCTCGGCCAACTCGCGGGCCACGGTGTCGTAATGCTTGTGAATCGCCTTCATCAGAATGAAAAGGCTTGACATGGC
Source organism: Mycobacterium sp. ELW1 (assembly GCF_008329905.1). Classification (NCBI taxonomy): domain Bacteria; kingdom Bacillati; phylum Actinomycetota; class Actinomycetes; order Mycobacteriales; family Mycobacteriaceae; genus Mycobacterium; species Mycobacterium sp. ELW1. Next base: position 3,800,079 of record NZ_CP032155.1, read on the forward strand.
CAGGATCGCGATCCACGCGCCGGCGACGAACTTGGTGACCAGCACCACGATCAGCACGGCGCCGGTGGCGAGGAAGCCGATCGTGTTGATCACCCGTGAGCGCATCATGTGCCGGCGGACGCGCGGATCGGTTTCGGTGCGCAGGTGGCGCGTCCAGTGCCGGACCATGCCGATCTGGCTGAGCGTGAACGACACGAACACGCCGACGATGTAGAGCTGGATCAGGGCGGTGACTTCCGCGCGGAACGCGACGACGAACGCGATCGCGGCCAGCGCCAGGAACAGGATGCCGTTGGAGAACGCCAGCCGGTCACCGCGAGTGTGCAATTGGCGCGGCAGGTAGCGGTCCTGGGCCAGGATCGAGCCGAGCACCGGGAAGCCGTTGAACGCTGTGTTGGCGGCCAGCACCAAGATCAGCGCGGTGACACCGGTGATCAGCAACAGGCCCAGCGGGAAGCCGGCGAACACCGTCTCGGCCAACTGGGCCACCAACGTCTTCTGGTGATAGTCGGCTGGGGCGCCCCCGAGTTGCTCGGCAGGCCGCTCGGCGATCTTCACCCCGATTTTGGTGGAGAGCGCGATGATGCCGATCAGCAGCGCCACCGCGATCGTGCCCAGCAGCAGCAGCGTGGTGGCCGCGTTCTTGGACTTGGGCTTACGGAACGCGGGCACGCCGTTGCTGATCGCTTCCACACCGGTCAGTGCCGCACAGCCTGACGAGAAGGCACGGGCGACAAGGAATACCAGCGCGAAACCCATCACATCGCCATGCTCGGAATGCATCGTGAACTTGGCCGACTCGGCCTGCAGATCGTCGCCCAGCACGTAGATCTGGACGAAGCCCCAGATAAGCATGATGAACATGCCGACGATGAACGCGTAGGTCGGGATCGCGAACGCGGTGCCCGACTCGCGGATGCCGCGCAGGTTCGCCGCGGTCAGAAGCACGATCGCGACAACCGCGAACCACATCTTGTGCTGGGCGATGAACGGGATCGCCGAGCCGATGTTCGACATCGCCGAGGCCATCGACACCGCCACCGTCAGCACATAGTCGACCAGCAGCGCGCTGGCCACCGTCAGACCGGCCGTCGGGCCCAGGTTGGTGGTCACCACCTCGTAGTCGCCGCCACCGGAGGGATAGGCGTGCACGTTCTGCCGGTAGGAGGCCACCACCACGAGCATCACCAGCGCGACGGCCACCCCGATCCACGGCGCCATGGCGTACGCGGACAGCCCCGCCACCGAGAGCACCAGGAAGATCTCCTCCGGGGCGTACGCCACCGACGACATCGCGTCGGAGGCGAAGACCGGCAACGCGATGCGCTTGGGCAGCAGCGTGTGACTCAGCTTGTCGCTGCGGAACGGCTGCCCCAGGACCAGCCGACGTGTGGCGGTCGAAAGCTTAGACACGAGTGCCAAGAGTAGGCCTTCGCCGATTTGGCTGTAGCGTTCCCCATACGGTCGGGTCGGCGCACGCCAAAGTCGAGAGGACACCAGGTGCGGGTAGTGGTGATGGGATGCGGCCGCGTCGGCGCCTCGCTGGCCGACGCGCTGTCCCGGATAGGCCACGAGGTGGCGATCATCGACCGGGACCCGACGGCGTTCCACCGGCTGTCCCCGGACTTCTCCGGTGAACGGGTGCTGGGCATGGGCTTCGACCGAGAAGTTCTGCTGCGCTCGGGAATCCAGAACGCCGATGCGTTCGCCGCGGTGTCCTCCGGCGACAACTCCAACATCATCTCAGCGCGCGTCGCCCGCGAGACGTTCGGTGTGCAGCGCGTGGTCGCGCGCATCTACGACGCCAAGCGCGCCGCGGTCTACGAACGGCTGGGCATCCCGACGGTGGCCACCGTGCCGTGGACCACCGACCGCCTGCTGGGCGCGCTGGTGCGCGACACCGAGACCACCAAATGGCGGGATCCCACCGGCACGATGGCCGTCGCCGAAGTGGCGCTGCACGAGGGGTGGGTGGGTCACCGGCTCACCTCGCTGGAGGAGGCGACCGGCGCGCGAGTCGCGTTCGTGGTCCGGTTCGGCACCGGCATCCTGCCCGAGCCCAAGACCGTGCTGCAGGCCGGCGACCAGGTGTACATCGCGGCGGTGTCCGGGCGCGCCGCCGAAGCGCTGGCCATCGCCGCGCTGCCACCGGGCCCTGACGTCGGAGAGGGGCACTGATGGGCGACAAACGGCTCAAAGTGGCGATCGCCGGGGCCGGCGCCGTCGGCCGGTCGATTGCCCGCGAACTGCTCGAGAGCGAGCACGACGTGACGCTCATCGAGCGCAACGCCGAGCACCTCGACGTGGACGCCATCCCCGCCGCGCACTGGCGGCTCGGCGACGCCTGTGAGATCAGCCTGCTGGAGTCGGTGCACCTGCAGGAGTTCGACGTCGTCGTCGCCGCCACCGGTGACGACAAGGCGAACGTGGTGCTGTCGCTGCTGGCCAAGACGGAGTTCGCGGTCTCGCGCGTCGTGGCCCGGGTCAACGATCCGCGCAACGAGTGGCTCTTCGACAATTCGTGGGGCGTCGACGTGGCGGTGTCCACGCCGCGGATGCTGGCCTCACTGGTCGAGGAAGCTGTCGCGGTCGGCGACCTGGTGCGGCTCATGCAGTTCCGCCAGGGCCACGCCAACCTCGTCGAGATCACCCTGCCCGACGACACCCCGTGGGGCGGACGACCGGTACGCAAGCTGATCCTGCCGCGGGACGCCACGCTGGTGACGATCCTGCGCGGACCGCGGGTGATCGTGCCCGAAGCCGACGAGCCGCTGGAGGGGGGCGACGAGCTGCTGTTCGTGGCTGCCCCGGAAGTGGAAGACGAGCTGCGCAAGACCGTGCTGTCCGCCTCGACCGGCTAGTCCCGGTACGCGGGCGCCGGGGGCGGCCCGTCCCGGTCGTGGCACGCCGCCGCCGCGGCCGACGACTCGGCGGACAACGCAGCCACGCCGTCGCGGATGCCCACCGCCGCGATGATGCCCGCGATCACCAGCAGCACCGCCGCAGTCACCACACCCTGGCGGAAGCCGTCGGAAGTCATTGCGCCACCGACGATCACAGAGGTGAACGCGATCGCGATCAAGCCCGCCACCCGGGCGACCGCATTGTTGATCGCCGAGCCGATACCGCTGTGCGACGGCGCGACCGCGGCCAGGACCGCGGCGGTCAGCGGGGACACGGCGACCGACAGCCCCACCCCGAACAGCGCCATGCCCGGCAGCGTCTGCAGCCACACGTTGCCTGCGCCGATCGCCATCCAGCCGAACCCCGCCGCGGCGATCAACGGTCCGACGGCCATGAAGCGGCGCGGGCCGTAGCGGCCCGCGAGCTCGCCGAACCGGGCCGCCAACATGAACGACAGGACCGGCACCGGCAGTGTCGCCAGACCGGCCTGAGCGGGCGACAGTCCCCCGACCTCCTGCAAGAACAACGCCACCAGCAGCTGGCCCAGCGAGATACCGGCGTAGAGGAACACGGTGGCCAGGTTGCCGACCGTGAAGTTGCGCGCCGAGAAGACCGCGAGCGGCAGCATCGGATGGCGGGCATGGCGTTCCCACCAGCCGAACGCGATCAGGCTGGCGGGCCCGACGATCAGCGCGGCGACGATGGCCGGATCGTGCCAGCCCAGCCGCTGCTGCTCGATCATCGCGAAGACCGTCGCGCTCAACCCCACCGCCGTGAGGACCGCGCCGACGGCGTCGATCCGCGCATCCGTGCGGGGGGTCTGATCGGTCAGCTTGCCGGTGAGGAGCAGCGTGACCGCCAGCGGGACCACGTTGACGGCGAACACCCACCGCCAGCCCAGGGTTTCGACGAGCACACCACCCAGCAGCGGCCCGATCACGAATGCGGTGCCGGTCCAGGCCGTCCAGACCCCGATCGTCCGGGACTGTTCGGCGCCGGTGAACCGGGCATTGAGCATGGCCAATGAGCTGGGGACCAGAAACGCGGCGCCGAGTCCCTGGATGCAGCGGCCGATGACCAGAACCAGTCCGCTGGGTGCGGCCGCGCACAGCAGTGAGGCGACGCCGAACACCACCAGCCCGGCGCGCAGCACCGTCAGCCGTCCGAAGGTGTCGGAGACCGTACCGGCAAGCAGAATCAGGGCGCCCAACGTCAGCAGGTATCCGTCGACGACCCATTGCTGGATGGCCAGGCCGCCGCCGAGTTCGGCGCTGATGGCGGGCAGCGCCAGATTCACCACCGAGCTGTCGAGAAAGGCGATGAAGGACGCGAGTATTGCGACGGCGACGAGCAGACGGTCGTCGCGCGCAACCACAGTCAGTCTTCGGCGGGCGCGACGTCGCCGTCGTGGCTGCGTGCGTGGGCGGCGTGGATGGCGCGTTGTGCGGCGCGGATCGCCAGGTAGGTCACCAGCGCGGCCACCGCGGTCAGCGGCCAGCCCATCGCGATTCGGGCCACGCCGAGCCAGCCGGTCTGGTCCGCGTCGTAGAGGTGGCGTTGCACCGCGAACCGGGAGGCGAACACCAGCACCCAGGTCAACGTCGCGACGTCGAAGGCGAATACCGCGCGCCGGTTACCCCGCCACGTGCGGTCCTTGTTGCTGATCCAGCTCCAGGCGTACCCCACGACGGGCCGGCGGATGACCACCGACAGCGCGAACACCGCCGCCCAGATCAGCGACGTCCAGATGCCCAGCAGGAAGTAACCCTTCGACGCCCCGACGAACCAGGCGATGAGCGCGCTGATCCCTACGCCGATGAACCCCGAGATGGCGGGCTGCACCGAATCGCGGCGGTAGAGCCGCCACACCAGGATCAGCGCGGCGACGCCGAGCGCGGCACTGATGGCGGGCACCAGACCGAAGGCGGTGTTGACCGGGACCAGCACCGCCACCGGCAGTGCCGAGTAGATCAGGCCGCTGACGCCGCCCATCTGAGCGAGCAGCGCCTGAGCGGGTGTCTTCTCCTCGGGGGTCACCGCCGGGGTGTCGGCCGCCGCGTCCTGACTGCGATCGCTGTCTTCGACGGGACGACTCAAGTCTGGATCTCGTAGTGCGGGTTGTAGATGGCCTTGGTGCCGTTCTCGAGGGTGCCCAGTCGGCCACGCACCCGCAGGGCTCGACCCGACTCGATGCCGGCGATACGACGCTGTCCCAGCCAGACCAGCGTGACGGTGTCGGTGCCGTCGAAGAGCTCGGCGCGCACGCCGCCGGCGCAGCCCTTGGCGTTGGTCTCGACACTGCGCAGGGTGCCCACCATGGTCACCTCTTGGCCTCGCTGGCAATCGATTGCTCGCTGGGCGCCGGTGCCGGCGGCTTCGTCGGTGAGTTCCTCGACGTCGCGCTGCTCAGGGTCTTCCGTCAGCCGACGAGTCAGACGTCGGACGAAACTTTCGGCCGTAGCCATGGCCTCTCCTGATACTCCAGCGGATCACAATGCCAACGCAACGGTAGACCTCTTGGTTGACTAACGCCACGTGGCATACCCGCGGCGGGCGTTGCTCATACGTCACAGGGCACGATCATGAGATGACGATCACTTTTCGCGGTGTCACGGCGGTGCTGCTGCCCGGCACGGGAAGCGATGACGACTACGTCTACCGGGCATTCGCCGGTCCCCTGCACGGTGTCGGCGCGGTGGTCACCACGCCTGCCCCGCAGCCCGCCCGGCTGATCGCCGGCTACCTCGACGCGCTCGACGACGCCGCTCGGAACGGCCCGATCATCGTCGGTGGGGTGTCCATCGGCGCGGCCGTGACGCTGGCCTGGGCACTGGCCCATCCCAGCCACGCGGTCGCGGTGTTGGCCGCGCTGCCGGCGTGGAGCGGCGCAGCCCAATCCGCTCCGGCCGCGCTGTCGGCCCGTCACACCGCGCATCAACTGCGCACCGAGGGTCTGGTGGCCACCACCACGCAGATGCGCGCCTCCAGCCCCGCCTGGCTGGCCGACGAGCTGGCCCGAAGCTGGCTCGGTCAGTGGCCGGATCTGCCCGACGCGATGGAGGACGCGGCGCAGTACATCGCGCCGAGCATCGCCGAGATGGAACGCCTCAGTGTCCCAATGGGTGTGGTGGGGGCTACCGACGACCCGATCCATCCGCTGGAGGTGGCGCTGGAATGGGTGGCGGCGGCGCCGCGGGCGGCCCTGCGGACGGTCAGCCTCGACGACTTCGGGCCGAAGCCGGAGCTACTGGGTTCCGCATGTCTGGCGGCGTTGACCGACGCCGGCGGCTGATCAGCCGCCGGTGGAGGAGCTGCGGAGCTGCTGCATCGCCGAGCCGGATGCGCTGCGGCGCTCGGTCGGCGGCTGGGCCTGGCCCTGCTGCTCCTGGATCATCGCCTGCTGTGCGGCCGCCATCTGAGCCTGCTGGGCGGCGGCCTGACGCAGCTGCTCGAGCATCGGTTCGGGCAGCTGGACCTGGAGCGGGGTGCGGACTGGCAGCGGGGTGTCGCCGCGACGAACAACGGTGTCGCCCAACGCTTCTCGCGCCTCGGCGACCAGGTTCGCCATGGCTTCTGGCGCGCCGTTGACCACACAGCGGATCATCCAGCGATAGCCGTCGACGCCGATGAAGCGCACCACGCCGGCCCCGGTGCCGACCACCTCGCGGCCCCACGGGCCGTCTTCGATGGAGACCTGCGCGTTGTCCTTGCGCAACGAGTCGGCCAGCTCACTGGCCACCTCACGCCACAGCCCGGGCGACTTCGGCGCCGCATAGGCGGCGATCGTGAACCGGCCGTGCGGCGTGACCACCCAGACCGCGCTGGGCACACCCACCTCGTTCATCTCCACCTGGATCTGCCCGGCGGGCGGCATCGGCACCAGCACGGAACCGAGGTCCAGGCGGGCTTCGGCGGCGTCGGCCGGGTTGTCGAAGTCCTCGATGTCGAACGGGCCGCCGTCGTAACCGTCGTCGGTGTCGTCGACGTCGTCGGAAGCGGGGTCCTGGACCACCGCGGCCTGCGCAGTCTCGTCCGCGCCGGTGTCTGATTCGTTCTTACGTCTGCCGAATGCCATCACAAACTCGCATGTCCGCCGGAGGATCCGTGGCCGCCTTCGCCACGGGTGGTGTCAGCCAGTCCGGCCTCGTCGAACGAGGCCACCTCGACCAGCTCTGGAAGTTCGACCCGCTGGACCAGCAGTTGGGCGATGCGGTCGCCACGCCGGATCGTGATCGGCGTCGCGGGGTCGAGGTTGATCAACGAGATCTTGACTTCGCCGCGATAACCGGCGTCGATCGTGCCGGGGCTGTTGACGATCGAAAGGCCAACGCGCGCAGCCAAACCGGAGCGCGGGTGGACCAGTCCGACCATGCCGTGCGGAATCGCCACGGCGATGCCGGTGGCCACCAGCGCGCGCTCACCGGGCGCCAGGTCGACGTCCTGCGCGCTGAACAAATCCACGCCCGCGTCGCCGTCGTGGGCGCGGCTGGGCATTGGGAGATCGCGGTCGAGGCGAACCACCGCGAGACTGGTCGGCACGATGCGAAGACTACCCTTGGCCGCGTGTCTGGTTCGCGTGTGACCTCGCAAACCGTGCGGTACCGCGAGCGGCTCTGGGTGCCGTGGTGGTGGTGGCCGCTCGGACTGGCATTGGCGGCACTGATCGCCAAGGAAGTCACCATGGGTGTGCGCACCCTGCCGGAGTGGCTGCCATATGCCGTACTCGGTGCCGTCGCGGTGGGCGTGCTGCTGTGGATGAGCCGCACCGAGGTCCGGGTCGTGACCGGCGGCGAGAACGGCGATGAGGTCGAATTGTGGGCAGGTCAGGCGCATCTGCCGACGTCGGTGGTGTCCCGGTCGGCCGAGATCCCGCCGACCGCGAAGTCGGCGGCGCTGGGCCGTCAGCTCGATCCGGCAGCGTTCGTGCTGCATCGCGGCTGGGTGGGCCCGCTGGTTCTGGTGGTGCTCGACGATCCCGACGATCCGACGCCGTACTGGCTGGTCAGCGCCCGCCACCCGGACCGGGTGCTCTCAGCGCTGCGGAGCTGATGCCCCGCTCCTCCTCAGCCTCGTCCCTCGGCCGCATCGTCACGGACGGGAGATGACTACGCGGCGCAGTCCGTGCAGATCATGACGCCGTTCTTGTCGCTGGCCAGCCGGCTGCGGTGGTGCACCAGAAAGCAACTCGAGCAGGTGAACTCGTCCGCCTGCTTGGGAACCACGCGTACCGACAGCTCTTCGCCCGACAAATCCGCGCCGGGCAGCTCGAAATTCTCCGCGGAATCCGTCTCGTCGACGTCTACTACGGCCGACTGCGCCTCGTTGCGGCGCGCCTTGAGTTCCTCCAGTGAATCCTCGGACACCTCGTCGGTCTCGGTGCGCCTCGGGGCGTCGTAGTCGGTAGCCATCTTTTGTCCCCTCGTAACCTCAGCATGGCTTTGTATCAGCGTGGAACGGATCCGCCAAACGATTAGTGCCCAGATCCCCCTTACGTCGTATGTGATTTACGTCACATGTATTCATTCTGATCGACGGGCGTGTTGGGCCGGGATCCGCCCGGTGCCTCTAGAGTGCATCCGTGGTCGCTCAAATCACGGAGGGTACGGCCTTCGACAAGCACGGTCGCCCGTTCCGTCGACGCAACTACCTGCCCGGACTCATCGCCCTGGGCGTGATGTTCGTGATCACCGCGATTGTGTGGGGATTCGTGCTGACCCGCCCGGTCGACGTGCGGGAGGCCGCGGCCTGCAACCCGCCGCCACCGGCCGCCGATCCCGGCGCCCCCACCCTCGGCCAGCAGGTGTCGCACTCCTCGATGATCGACGTCGCACCGGCCAAGCTCGTCGACACCAAGATCCGGGTGCTCAACGCCAGCGGCCAGGGCGGGCAGGCCGGCGAGGTCGCCGGCGCGCTGCGTGACCTCGGCTTCGCCCAGCCCACCGCGGCCAACGATCCGATCTACACCAACACCCGGCTGACCTGCCAGGGCCAGATCCGCTTCGGCAGCAGCGGCCGGGCGGGCGCGGCCGCGGTCTGGCTGGTGGCACCCTGCGTCGAGCTGTTCCAGGACGACCGCAAGGACGACTCGGTGGACCTGGCCATCGGCACCGACTTCACCACGCTCGCGCACAGCGACGACATCGACGCCGTCCTGGCCGGTCTGCGTCCGGACGCCACCGAGCCGGCCGATTCGACGCTGCTGACCAAGATCCACAACGGCACCTGCTGACTAGGCCAACGGCCGCAAGCCCCCGAAACCCGCCAGGGCGTCGGTGAGCGCTCCGGCAATCCCCGGCGCCGCCGCCACCAGCAGCGCGCCGTCCTCCTCGAGCCGCGGCAAGGTCACCACCGCGCCCGCCTCGGCGGCGATCAGAGCCCCCGCGGCCCAATCCCACACGTGCAGACCGTGCTCGTAGTGGGCATCGAGACGGCCCGCGGCGACCATGCACAGATCCAGCGAGGCCGACCCGATCCGGCGGACGTCACGCACCAGCGGCAGCAACTGCGCCAGGAGCGCCGACTGCTCGGCGCGCCGCTGCGGGGCGTAGCCGAAACCGGTGCCCACCAACGCCATCGACAGCTCGGTCACCGGGCCGGCCCGCAGCTCCCGACGCTGCCCGCCGCTGGACACGTGGGCGCCGTGCCCGGCGGCCGCCGAGTACACCTCGCCGCTGACCACGTCGGCCACCGCGCCCGCGACCGACACGCCGTCGATCTGGGCGGCGACCGAGATCCCGTATGCCGGAATGCCGTACATGAAGTTCACGGTGCCGTCGATCGGGTCGAGCACCCAGCAGACCGCACCGTCCGTGCCGGCCGCCGGGCCGCCGCCCTCCTCCCCGAGAATCACATCGTCGGGGCGCAGCGCGCTGAGCCGATCACGCAGTAGCAGTTCGGTTTCGGTGTCCACAATCGTCACCGGATCGGTCGGGGTGCTCTTCGTCTGAACCGTATGCGTGCCGATCGACCCGCGCTCCCCATCGAAGACCTCCGCGCGCCGGCGGCGGACGAACGCGGCGGCTTCGGCGGCCAGCTGTTCCGCCAGCGCCCGTAACTCGGGTCCCCCGTTGCCGTTCATCTGACCATCGCAGCACAGACCTCCCGACACCGAACACAAAGGGCCGCGCAGCCACTAGTGTGTGCATCGCGCAGACCGCCCGCGTCGCCGAGGAGCAGCCCATGCCCGAGACCGAATCCCCCACCACCCCCGGACAGAACCGCGGCTTCGGCGTCGACGTCGGTGGCAGCGGGGTCAAGGGTGGGATCGTCGATCTCGACACCGGCAAACTGATCGGCGACCGCTACAAACTGCTGACCCCGCAGCCCTCCACCCCCGAAGCGGTCGCCGCGACGGTCGCCGAAGTGGTCCGGCACTTCGACTGGACCGGCCCGCTCGGTGTCACCTACCCCGGCGTCGTCGTCAACGGCGTCGTACAGACCGCGGCCAACGTCGACAAAGGCTGGATCGGCACCAACGCCTCCGAGGTCATCGGCGCGGCCCTGGACGGCCAGCACGTGGTGGTGCTCAACGACGCCGACGCCGCGGGCATCGCCGAGCAGCACCACGGCGCCGGACGCAACCGGGACGGCGTGATCATCTTGCTGACCTTCGGTACCGGGATCGGATCCGCGGTGATCCACGACGGTCAGCTGCTGCCCAACACCGAGTTCGGCCATCTCGAGGTCGACGGCAAGGAGGCCGAACATCGGGCGGCGTCCTCGGTCAAGGAACGCAAGGACTGGAGCTACGAGCGGTGGAGCCAGGAAGTCACGAAAGTGCTGGTCAGCATCGAGAACGCGCTCTGGCCCGACCTGTTCATCGCCGGTGGCGGCATCAGCCGCAAAGCCGACAAATGGATCCCGCTGCTGAAGAACCGGACACCGGTGGTCGCCGCGGAGTTGCAGAACGAGGCGGGCATCGTCGGGGCCGCGATGGCGGCACAGGCCGACGTCACACGCTGATTTTTCATCGCTCGGCGCGGTAGCGGCCCACACTGTCGTTACAATGGTCGATGGCGGCCGCCTACCGGATAGCGGCGAGAATCCACCACGAGATCCACGCCAATAGTCCTCATAGCCGACGCTTTCGGTGCGCGCCCGCGCCCGCCGAGAGCCAGCACGACCGAAAGGGTGTACGTGGCAGCGACGAAGGCAAGCCCGGCAACCGATGAGCCGGTGAAGCGCACCGCCACCAAGACTCCCGCGAAGAAGCCGGCAGCCAAGGCGGCCAACGGTTCCGCGCCGGTCAAGCGTGCCGCCAAGGCCGCTCCCCGCGCCGCCGGAGCCGAAGCCGGCGATTCCGAGATCACTGACGGAACGGCCACGCCGACCAAGGCGCGCGCCACCAAGGCTGCCGCGAAGAAGGCGCCGGCCACCCGCGGCCGGGCCAAGAAGGATGCCGCCCCGACCGACACCGACGCCGAGGCCGGCGCCGATGAGGAACTCGACGGCGACCTCGACGTCGATCCCGAAATCGACGTAGCCGAGGACGACATCGAACTCGAGGACCTCGAAGACGTCGCCGATTCTGATGACGCGGCCGACGAGGAAGGCGCCCCCGCCGCGGGCGCGCCGGCCGCCGAGGGCGAGGCCGGGGACGAAGAAGACATCGCCGAGCCGTCGGAGAAGGACAAGGCCTCCGGCGACTTCGTGTGGGATGAAGAAGAGTCCGAGGCACTGCGGCAGGCCCGCAAGGACGCCGAGCTCACCGCCTCGGCCGACTCGGTCCGCGCCTACCTGAAGCAGATCGGCAAGGTCGCGCTGCTCAACGCGGAGGAGGAGGTCGAGCTCGCCAAGCGGATCGAGGCCGGCCTCTACGCCACCCAGCTGATGGCGGAGAAGACCGACAAGGGCGAGAAGCTGCCCGTGCAGCAGCGCCGCGACATGCAGTGGATCTGCCGCGACGGCGACCGCGCGAAGAACCACCTGCTCGAGGCCAACCTGCGTCTGGTGGTGTCGCTGGCCAAGCGCTACACCGGTCGCGGTATGGCCTTCCTGGACCTCATCCAGGAAGGCAACCTGGGTCTGATCCGCGCGGTGGAGAAGTTCGACTACACCAAGGGCTATAAATTCTCCACCTACGCGACGTGGTGGATCCGCCAGGCGATCACCCGTGCGATGGCCGACCAGGCCCGCACCATCCGTATCCCGGTGCACATGGTCGAGGTCATCAACAAGCTCGGCCGCATCCAGCGTGAGCTGCTTCAGGACCTGGGCCGCGAGCCCACCCCCGAAGAGCTGGCCAAGGAAATGGACATCACGCCGGAGAAGGTGCTGGAGATCCAGCAGTACGCGCGTGAGCCGATCTCGCTGGACCAGACCATCGGTGACGAGGGCGACAGCCAGCTCGGCGATTTCATCGAGGACAGCGAAGCTGTGGTGGCCGTCGACGCCGTGTCGTTCACCCTGCTCCAGGATCAGCTGCAGTCGGTGCTCGAGACGCTGTCCGAGCGTGAAGCCGGCGTGGTGCGGCTGCGGTTCGGCCTTACCGACGGCCAGCCGCGCACCCTCGACGAGATCGGCCAGGTGTACGGGGTCACCCGCGAGCGGATCCGGCAGATCGAGTCGAAGACCATGAGTAAGCTGCGGCACCCCAGCCGCTCTCAGGTGCTGCGCGACTACCTCGACTGAGGCCGAGCCAATTCCGTTGCGCCGGGGCCGTTTTCATTGGGCAGCCCGCGCTGCCGGGTGCGTACTGCTGACCTTGGCAACCGCGTGTTCTCACGGTCCCGCGCCGCACGCCACGGTCACCCCGGCAGCGGTTCCCACGTATGTGCCCGCGATGCCGGCCGGGGCGCCGACACCCGATCTTCCCGCGGTGTCGACGATCATGACCGAGGCCGTCGCCGCCAATCGCCTGCCCGGTGCGGTGGTCGTGGTGGGGCACGCCGGCACGGTCGTGTTCCGCAGGGCCTACGGGGTGCGCAAGCTGGCCGGCGAGCGGGGCTTGGACGGATCACCTGCGCCCGCCGAACCGATGACCGAGGACACCGTCTTCGACCTCGCGTCACTGACGAAGCCACTGGCCACCGCGACCGCTGTCATGCAGCTCTACGAGCAGGGCCGGCTGGCATTCGACGACCCGGTGCAGAAGTATCTGCCGGACTTCAACACCGGCAACGATCCCAAGCGCGCCGCGGTGACGGTGCGGATGCTGCTCACCCACACCTCAGGTGAAACCGGTGACGTCGAGCTCAGGGACCCGTGGGGATTGGCCTCCCCCGACCGCGCCGAGGGTTTCCGTCGTGCGCTGACCACGCCGCTGGAATCGCCTCCGGGAGAAGGGTTTCGCTACTCCGACATCAACTTCATCCTGCTCGGCGCGCTGATCGAGCGAGTCACCGGTGAGCCCGAGGACGACTACGTTCAGCAGCACGTGTTCGCCCCGCTGGGCATGACCGACACCCGCTATCTGCCGCTGGCGAAAGTCTGCGGCCACCACACGATCACGGGCGCCGCAGTCCGGTGGTCACCCACCGAGTCATCTGAATGTGCTGCAGGCCAATGGACTACGGATCTGCTCCCCCGCATCGCGCCGACAGCGTGGGATGAGGACAACCCCGGCGAGCCGGACCGCAACCCGGATTTCGGTCACCTGCTGCGCGGCACCGTGCACGATACGACGGCGCGACGAATGGGTGGGGTGGCCGGACATGCCGGGGTGTTCTCCACCGCCGCCGATGTCAGCGTCTTCGCCCAGGCACTGCTCGACCGGCTTGCCGGCAGGCCCAGCGCCTTTCCGCTGAAGCAGTCGACCCTCGAGTTGATGACCTCCCCCCAGCAGCCGGGCCATACCGCGGCACAGCTCGACGCGGCCAACGCTGCGCGGGGCGGGAACCCAGGCGACCTCGCGCGGTATCCGGCGATCCCCGGTGCGAACCTTCGCGGTTTCGGTTGGGACATCGATACCGGCCAGTCCAGCACTCGCGGCGCGGTGTTCCCCGTCGGCAGCTTCGGCCACACCGGTTTCACCGGCACGTCGCTGTGGCTGGACCCACGGTCCGACACCTACGTGGTGCTGCTGTCCAACGCGGTGCACACCCGGGGCAGCTCGCCGATCACGTCGCTGCGCTCTGAGGTGGCCAGCGCCGCCGCGCGATCGCTGCGTCTCTACGGCGGTGGGTGACCAAGCTCCTATTGTGAGCCCATGTCAGCACGGCGGGTGAACCTTGGATCAGGCACCGAGTTCGAAGATCTGGTCGGCTACTCGCGGGCGGTTCGCATCGGCCCGCACGTCGCGGTCTCCGGCACCACCGGCGCCGGCGCCGATATCGTCGAGCAGACCCGAAACGCCTTGCAACGCATAGCAACAGCGCTGGACGATCTCGGCGCCTCGCTGTCCGACGTCGTCCGAACCCGGATCTACGTCACCGACATCACGTCCTGGCGCGCGATCGGCGCGGTGCACGCGGAGTTCTTCGGGGCGATCCGTCCGGCCGCCACCATGGTCGAGGTCGCCGCGCTCATCGAGCCCGGGCTGCTGGTGGAGATCGAGGCCGACGCCTACGTCGAGGACACGAACGGCGGAAACCGGCCGTCGGGCCCCGGCAGGTAGGGCGTGACGTTCATCACGGCCGAAGTGGGCAATCGGCCGTACAGGTGCGGGAACCGCATCGACTCGGGATCCGTTGGAACACCGTGTTCCCAACGCAGCGGCGCCTGCAACTGCTGAGGGTCGATGTGGAGCAGCACCAAATCGGTTCGGCCGGCATACAAGCGGTTGGCCGGCAGGTGCACCTGCTCCGGTGTCGACAGGTGGATGAATCCGGCATCGCTGCGCGATGCGGGGCAAAGTTCACCACTGGCCTCAGCGGTTTCCCAGTCTCGCTGTCCGCACAGGTGGAGTAAGAATTCCGGATTCGGGTACATACGACCACACTGCACCACCCGCAACACGACAAGGCGTGAGACACGACACAGCGTTAAACCCCCGGGGAACAAGGCCGGAACACAAAACGTCTGAGACAGTAGAGATACGTGACGGTGGCGACCAGTCACCGAAGCGCTGAGCACCTTACGGAGGAGCCCATGAACGCGACCCTGACCAGTCCTGAATTGACCAAGGCTGATCGCTGCGACCGCTGTGGTGCAGCGGCTCGGGTGCGCGCCAAGCTTCCTTCCGGTGCCGAACTTCTGTTCTGCCAGCATCACGCCAACGAGCACCAGGCCAAGTTGGTCGAGCTGGCCGCGGTAATCGAAGTCAGCCCGTCGGAGGCGTAACCACTACTCACGGCCGCGTCGCTGGGCAGGATCGCCGTCGTCAGGAATGCTGGACTGGTCATGACTGACCAATCGGCCAAGCCGTCCCGTCACCACGTATGGCGGATCTCGAAGCGCACATTGTCCAAGAGCTGGGACGACTCCATTTTCTCGGAGTCGGCCCAGGCCGGTTTCTGGTCGGTGTTGTCGCTGCCGCCGTTGCTACTGGGCGTGCTGGGCAGCCTGGCCTATATCGCCCCGTTGTTCGGGCCCGACACGTTGCCGACCATCCAGAACCAGCTGATCAACTTTGCCGACAGCTTCTTCTCCAAGAACGTTGTCAACGAGATCATCGAGCCGACCGTCCGGGACATCGTGGCGGGCGCGCGCGGTGAGGTGGTCTCGGTGGGCTTCGTGATCAGCCTCTGGGCCGGCTCGTCGGCCATCTCAGCGTTCGTGGACTCGGTGGTGGAAGCCCACGATCAGACGCCGTTGCGCCATCCGGTGCGGCAGCGGTTCTTCGCGTTGGGCCTCTACGTCGTGATGCTGGTCTTCGTCATCGCCGCGGCGCCCTTCGTCGCGCTCGGTCCCCGCAAGATCTCGTCGTACCTGCCCGACAGCTGGGACAACATCCTGCAATACGGCTACTACCCCACCCTGGTTTTGGCCCTGGTGCTGGCAGTGACGATCCTCTACCGGGTAGCGCTGCCCAAGCCGCTGCCGACGCATCGTCTGGTCTGGGGTGCAGTCTTGGCGACGACGGTGTTCGTGGTCGCCACGATGGGACTGCGGTTCTACCTGACCTGGATCACCAGCACCGGCTACACGTACGGGGCGCTCGCGACGCCGATCGCGTTTCTGCTGTTCGCGTTCTTCCTCGGCTTCGCGATCATGATCGGCGCCGAACTCAATGCCGCCATCGAAGAGGAATTTCCCGCCCCCACGCCGCACGCTGAACAGGTGCGAACGTGGTTGAGGCGCAAGGCGAAGTCGATGGGTGACAAAGACACCGCCGCCGACGACGAGCCGCAGCCGGCGCCCGGCGAGACGACCGAAGTCGCCCCGGTCAGCCCTTCTTGAGGTTTTCGTAGACCCGCTTGCAGTCCGGGCAGACCGGCGAACCCGGCTTGGCCGCGCGGGTCACCGGGAACACCTCGCCGCACAGTGCGACGACGTGGGTGCCCATCACGGCACTCTCGGCGATCTTGTCCTTCTTGACGTAATGGAAGACCTTGGGGGCGTCGTCGTCGGTTCCGTCGTCGACGCGTTCGTCTGCGTCGGTGCGCTCGATCGTCTGAGTCTGCATAGAAGACATTGTGCCCGGTAAGACAGCCGTAAGAAACCGGCATGCATATCGATCACAAACTGTGGAACAGTAGAGCTATGAAGCGTGAGCTGGGATTCGACGACGAAGGTCGGCCCGTGCTCATCACCGCCGCGGCGACACCGTACGAAGAGCAGCATCGCCAGCGCGTGCGGAAGTACCTGGCGATCATGTCTTTTCGGATTCCCGCGCTGATCCTGGCGGCCGCCGCGTACGGCCTGTGGCACAACGGCCTGATCTCGCTGGCGATCATCGCGGTGTCGTTGCCGCTGCCGTGGATGGCCGTCCTCATCGCCAATGACCGTCCGCCCCGGCGCGCGGAAGAGCCCCGTCGCTTCAACGACACCCCGCAGCGCACTCCGTTGTTCCCGCGGGCCGAGCATCGCGCGCTCGACGCCGGGATCTCTGCTGCGCAACCGCATCCGGCCGGTGGTCCCGACCGCGGTTCCCACTGACCGCCAACGCGGCCGTTTCTCAGGACATTCTCAGGGCTTCTCACTATTCCCGCACGTCAGAGGGTGTGAACAGACGCGCTTACGGGAACTCTTTGATCGGATCGCACGTTAAACGCTGTGACAGTTGCAGCCGATCAGGAGGCCACCATGGCAAATGCCACCACCAGCCGGATTGACAGCGATCTGGACGCCCAGAGTCCAGCCGCCGACCTGGTGCGCGTCTATCTGAACGGCATCGGCAAAACCGCCCTGCTCACCGCAGAGGACGAGGTAGAGCTGGCCAAGCGGATCGAGGCGGGGCTGTTCGCCCAGCACCTGCTGGAGACCAAGAAGCGACTCAGCGAGAACCGCAAGCGCGATCTCGCCGTCATCGTGCGCGACGGGCAGGCCGCCCGCAGCCACCTGCTGGAGGCCAACCTGCGCCTGGTGGTGTCGCTGGCCAAGCGCTACACCGGTCGCGGCATGCCGCTGCTGGACCTCATCCAGGAGGGCAACCTGGGTCTGATCCGCGCGATGGAGAAGTTCGACTACACCAAGGGTTTCAAGTTCTCGACGTATGCCACGTGGTGGATCCGTCAGGCGATCACGCGCGGCATGGCCGACCAGAGCCGCACGATCCGGCTGCCAGTCCACCTCGTGGAGCAGGTGAACAAGCTCGCCCGGATCAAGCGTGAGATGCACCAGAGCCTGGGCCGGGAGGCCAGCGACGAGGAGCTGGCCGAGGAGTCGGGTATTCCGGTCGAGAAGATCAACGATCTGCTCGAGCACAGCCGCGACCCGGTGAGCCTCGACATGCCGGTCGGCAGCGACGAGGAGGCCCCGCTCGGTGACTTCATCGAGGACTCCGAGGCGATGTCCGCCGAGAACGCGGTGATAGCCGAGTTGCTGCACACCGACATCCGCCACGTGCTGGCCACGCTGGACGAGCGGGAGCAGCAGGTGATCAGGCTGCGGTTCGGCCTCGACGACGGTCAGCCGCGCACCCTCGATCAGATCGGCAAGCTGTTCGGCCTGTCCCGCGAGCGGGTCCGCCAGATCGAGCGTGAGGTCATGTCGAAGCTGCGCAACGGCGACCGGGCCGACCGGCTGCGGTCGTACGCCAGCTAAGTAAGCAAACCCCTCCAGTGTGCCCGTCGGCGAAGCCGGCGGGCACACTGCTGTGGGCGGAGGTGTTGCACGTCCATTTACCCAGCTAGCCAAGTAGACTCGGGGCAGACGAAGGGTGTCCTTAATGAACGATCTGGTCGATACCACTGAGATGTATCTGCGCACGATCTACGACCTCGAAGAGGAGGGCGTGATCCCCCTGCGCGCACGCATTGCCGAGCGGCTCGAGCAGAGTGGCCCGACGGTCAGCCAGACCGTGGCCCGCATGGAACGCGACGGACTGCTGCATGTGGCCGGCGATCGGCACCTTGAACTGACCGAAAAGGGGCGCGAATTGGCGGTCTCGGTGATGCGCAAGCATCGCCTCGCCGAGCGCCTGCTGGTGGACGTCATCGGGTTGCCGTGGGAAGAGGTGCACGCCGAGGCCTGCCGCTGGGAACACGTGATGAGCGAGGACGTCGAACGCCGCCTGGTGCAGGTGCTCGATGACCCGACGGTGTCCCCGTTCGGCAACCCGATCCCCGGCCTGTCGCTGCTCGGCCTGGACATGAGCAAGTTCGAAGACGCCAACCTGGTGCGTCTGACCGAGCTTCCGGCCGGCTCCCCCGTCGCCGTGGTGGTCCGCCAGCTCTCCGAGCACGTCCAGGGCGACGTCGAGCTGATCGGCCAGCTCAAGGGGGCCGGTGTGGTGCCCAATGCCCGTGTGCAGGTGGAGAATGGCCCGCACGGCGGTGTGACGATCCTGATCGGCGGCCACGAGAACGTGCACCTGCCCCATGAGATGGCCCACGCGGTCAAGGTGGAGAAGGTCTAGCCCGCTCTACACCGCGCGGCGACCGAACGTTCGCCGCGGCGGAAGCCGCACGCCCAACCGCTTGGCCAGCCGGTACCCGGCACCGGCCAGCTCCCGGATCTGCTCGGGCCGCATGCCCGACTGCAGCGCGGTGTCGAGCATTTTCGCCATCCCATGCTCGGGATCGCTGCGCAGCGCCGCTTCCAGCGACAGCCCGGCCAACGGCCCATCACCCCGCGTGTACGCCGAAAAGGCCAGCAGTACAAGCGCTTCGGTCCGCCAAGGGTCGGGAAGGGTTCGTGCCAGCACCGTCCACAGCGCCTCGGCGTTGCCGGCCACCGCACCGACCGCCAGCGCGTACAACGTGTCGCGGACCGCGACGTCGGTCAGCGCGCACGCCAGCATCGCAAGTTCGGCATCCTCGAGGCCCGCACCGTCACTGACCCGGGCGGCGATGGCGATGGCCGCCTCGACATCGCGGCGACCGCGCCCGTCGGGATCGGCCCGGCAGTCGGCCTCCCGCGCCTCGGCATGCGCGGCGATCGCCGGCACCAGCGAAGCGGCGCGGCCGGCGTCGGCGACCGCGACCACCGCCTGCAGATCGGACCGGCGCGGATACAGTCGTCGTCCCTCGAGAACGGCGGCCGCGGCGAGCGGGGAGGCCATCGGATCCTCCACGGCGCCGAATGCGCCGCACCCGTCGACGCAGTGCCACCGGCCGCCGGCCTCGATCCGGTCGACCACGTGGGTGGCGTAGACGGTCATGTCGTGGGCGGACAACGCCGCGTCCAGCTCGTCGCACATGTCGCGGTAGTCGTGGTTGCACATCGGGCACGGGGCGCCGTCGGCGTCGACGATCACGGCCACCACCGTGTCCGCTCCCGAGGCGGCCGCGACTTCCGCGAGGTGAGTGAGGTCCCCGTCCATCGCCTTGGACAGGTCGAGGCGCATGACGGCTCCCATCTCGCGGTCCTCCAGGGACACCAGCACCAGTGACTTCTCCGGCACGAAGCCGAGCACAGCGGGCAGCGCGGCGATCAGGGCGCCGGGACGGGTGAAGCGATAGTCAGGTTCGTGTGTGGTCATGGCCCGACGGTCGCAACCGCCGCCGACCAAACCTGTCCGCCGAGCAGCGACGAGCACGCGGCTGGGGATCAACGCGGAACTGGGGATGGACGCCGGGCAGCCGCGCCAGATTGTTCATGTCGTATTGACATCGTCGGCATGCGAGATTCGGCAAACCGGCGTACACCTTGTCCTCATGGGTTTGGAATACGACCTCGTCGTCATCGGCTCGGGTCCCGGCGGCCAGAAAGCCGCCATAGCCGCGGCCAAGCTGGGCAAGTCGGTGGCCGTCGTCGAGCGAGGCCACATGATCGGCGGCGTCTGCGTCCAGACCGGGACGATCCCGTCCAAGACGCTGCGCGAGGCCGTGCTGTACCTCACCGGCATGAGCCAGCGCGAACTCTATGGAGCCAGCTACCGGGTCAAGGACAAGATCACCCCGGCCGATCTGCTCGCCCGCACGCAGCATGTGATCGGCAAAGAAGTCGACGTGATCCGAAACCAGTTGATGCGCAACGGTGTTGAGCTCTACATGGGACGCGGCCGGTTCCTCGATGAGCACACCGTGATGATCGAAGACCCCACCCGCGCCGAGCATTTCACCATTAGCGGCCGCTACATCGTCGTCGCGACCGGCACCAAGCCGGCGCGCCCGGCCGGTATAGAGTTCGACGAGAACCGGGTCCTGGACTCCGACGGCATCCTCGACCTGAAGAGCATCCCGGGTTCGATGGTGGTGGTCGGCGCCGGTGTCATCGGCATCGAGTACGCCTCGATGTTCGCCGCACTGGGCACCAAGGTCACCGTCGTCGAGAAGCGTGATTCGATGCTCGACTTCTGCGACCCCGAGATCGTCGAGGCCCTGCGCTTCCACCTTCGCGACCTGGCGGTGACGTTCCGGTTCGGCGAGGAGGTGACCGCGGTCGACGTCGGCTCGGCAGGCACCGTCACCACCCTGGCCAGTGGCAAGCAGATCCCCGCCGAGACCGTCATGTACTCGGCCGGACGGCAGGGCCAGACCGACCACCTGGATCTGGCCAACGCCGGCCTGGAGGCCGACAACCGCGGCCGGATTTTTGTCGACGACAAGACGTTCCAGACCAAGGTCGACCACATCTACGCCGTCGGCGATGTCATCGGCTTCCCCGCCCTGGCGGCCACCTCGATGGAACAGGGCCGGCTCGCGGCCTACCACGCGTTCGGCGAGCCGACGGCCGGCATGACCGTGCTGCAGCCGATCGGCATCTACTCGATCCCCGAGGTGTCCTACGTCGGCGCCACCGAACAAGAGCTGACAAAGGATTCCGTCCCCTACGAGGTCGGGGTGTCCCGCTACCGCGAGCTGGCTCGCGGACAGATCGCCGGCGACTCCTACGGCATGCTCAAGCTTCTGGTGTCGACCGAAGATCTGAAAGTCCTCGGCGTCCACATCTTCGGCACCGCGGCAACGGAATTGGTGCACATCGGCCAGGCCGTGATGGGCTGCGGCGGGACCATCGAGTACCTGGTCGACGCCGTCTTCAACTATCCGACGTTCTCGGAGGCCTACAAGGTGGCTGCGCTCGACGTGATGAACAAGCTGCGCGCGCTGAACCAGTTCCGCCGCTAGGCGCTCAACACTCGCTGTCGAGCAACGCCGGCGCGTCGTCGCCCGGACCGCCTTCTTCGGCACGGGCCAGCAGGGCTGCCGTCGCCGCGTCGAACGGAGCCGAGTACGAGACGTTGTCCTGGCAGCCGCCGCCGTCGCGCCCGCCGATCACGCCGACCACCGTCGCGCCGGCGATCCACGGGCCGCCGCTGGTGCCGTCGACCAGGCCGTTGCAGCGCAGTGCGGGATACCCGTCCTCGATGCGGGCGACCGTGTCGCAGCCCAGCGGGGGCCCGCCTTCGCCCATCGGGTAACCGATCACCGTCACCGGCGCGGACTCGGTGGGTGCAGCGCCGAGGGTGAGTGCCCGACCCGCAACGGATTCGACGGTGCCGCCGGCGGATCTGCTGACCCGCGCGAACGCGTAGTCCGCCTTGGGGTCCTGAGTGCTCAGCCAGCGAGGGTCGAGGTAGACGGTGTCGACGGTCCAGACGTCGCCGGGAGCGGCGCTCTCGTTGAATCCCGGCACAAAGGTCGCAGGCAGACCCGCTGCCAGGCAGTGCGCGGCGGTCAGGATCAGATCCTGACCTGCCGAATGAACCACCGAGGCGGTGCAGGTGTGGGTATCGGTGGCACCGAGGAACAGCGCTCCCACGGCAGGCCGGGCCGCCACCGGCTGGGCATTCGCGGCCGGTACCGCCGCCGCGCTGGGCTCCTCGGCGGCCTTGGCCCGCGGCTCGGCGGTGGAATGGCACCCGGACACCAGAACCGTGGCAACCACCAGGTTCAGCGCCGCAACGACCATCCGCATGGCTCGATCATGCCCGATCTGCGCGCTTTCGACCCGGGTAGACGACCGGCACGGGGAACGGCGGGCACGCCACCGGCGTTGTGCAACACGAGCGCTATGGTCAGCGCTCACCCGATTCTGAGAGACACTGGTTGTCACGGTGCAAGGGGATGACGACGTCCCCGCGCATCGCGAGGAGGCGGAGACGATGACTGACGAGCAGGGACAGCCCTACCAACCCGAGCCGACCGGAATGTACGAACTGGAGTTTCCGGCGCCGCAACTGTCCGCACCCGACGGGCGTGGCCCGGTGATGATTCACGCTCTCGAAGGCTTCTCCGACGCCGGCCGCGCCATCCGCTTGGCCGCCGACCACCTGAAAGCCAAGCTGGACACGGAGTTGGTGGCCTCGTTCGCGATCGACGAACTGCTGGACTACCGGTCGCGCCGGCCGCTGATGACGTTCAAGACCGACCACTTCACCGACTACGACGATCCTGCCCTGAATCTGTACGCCCTGCGCGACAGCCTCGGCACACCGTTCCTGCTGCTCGCCGGGCTGGAGCCGGATCTGAAGTGGGAGCGCTTCGTCACCGCCGTCCGGCTGTTGGCCGAGCAACTCGGGGTGCGTCAGATCATCGGGCTCGGCACCATACCGATGGCCGTGCCGCACACCCGGCCGGTGACGATGACCGCGCACTCCAACAACCGCGAACTGATCACCGAATTCACCCCGTGGGTCGGCGAAGTGCAGGTCCCCGGCAGCGTGTCCAACCTGCTGGAGTACCGGATGGCCCAGCACGGCCACGAAGTCATCGGCTTCACCGTGCATGTGCCGCACTACCTGGCCCAGACCGACTTCCCGCCCGCCGCCGAGGCGCTGTTGGAGCAGGTCGCCAAGCTGACTTCGCTGCAGGTGCCGTTGCGTGGGCTCACCGATGCCGGCGCGACCATCCGCACCAAGATCGATGAGCAGGTCGAAGCCTCGCCCGAGGTCGCTCAAGTGGTGACCGCGCTGGAGCGACAGTACGATGCTTTCGTTGCCGCTCAAGAGAACCGGTCGCTGCTCGCGCACGACGAAGAACTCCCCAGCGGCGACGAATTGGGTGCGGAATTCGAGAAGTTCCTCGCTCAGCACGCCGAGGACTTCAAAGACGGTTTCAACGAGAACGGCGAGACCTAGCGGAGTCCACCCCACCGATGACAGGGTTGGCCAGTGACTCAGCAGAAGACTCAGCAGAAGTCTCAGCGAAAGCCCAATCTCCAGCCCGTGCGGGATGTGACGCCCACCCTGCATTTCCGGACCATTCACGGCTACCGTCGGGCCTTCCGGGTGGCCGGGTCGGGTCCGGCGCTGCTGCTGATCCACGGGATCGGTGACAACTCGACGACCTGGCATCCGGTACACAGCAAGCTCGCCCAGCGGTTCACCGTGATCGCCCCGGACCTGCTGGGGCATGGACAGTCCGACAAACCGCGCGCCGACTATTCGGTGGCGGCCTACGCCAACGGCATGCGCGATCTGCTCAGCGTGCTCGACCTCGACAAGGTGACGGTGGTCGGGCATTCACTCGGCGGCGGCGTGGCGATGCAATTCGCTTACCAGTTCCCGCAATTGGTGGAGCGGCTGATCCTGGTCAGCGCGGGCGGGGTGACCAAGGAGGTCAACATCGCGCTGCGGGCCGCCTCGCTTCCGTTGGGCGGGGAGGCCTTGGCGCTGCTGCGACTGCCGATGGTGCTGCCCGCACTGCAGCTTGCCGGCCGGGCGCTGGGCAGCGTCTTCGGCTCCACCGGTTTGGGCCGCGACCTGCCGGATGCGCTGCGCATCCTGGCCGACCTGCCCGAGCCGACCGCCTCGTCGGCATTCACCCGCACACTGCGCTCGGTGGTGGACTGGCGGGGCCAGGTGGTCACCATGCTGGACCGATGTTATCTGACCGAATCCGTTCCCGTACAACTCATTTGGGGCGATTTGGACGCGGTCATCCCGGTCAGCCACGCCCGGATGGCGCACTCCGCCATGCCCGGCTCCCGGCTCGAGATCTTCGGCCGTTCCGGGCACTTTCCGTTCCACGACGACCCCGACCGCTTCGTCGAGATCGTCGAGAAGTTCATCGACGCGACGGCCCCCGCCGAATACGACCAGGACGCCTTGCGTGAACTGCTTCGCAGTGGGCTCTCCGAGCGTTTGGTCACCGGGTCATTGAAGACCCGGGTCGCGGTGCTCGACGCCCTCGGCGCTGACGAGCGCAGTGCCACCTGACCTCAGCGTCGTAGAGTCGAATCATGACTGTCGACGTGACTGTGTTGCGGGTGTTCACCGATGAAGGTGGCAACTTCGGCAATCCGCTGGGCGTGGTGGACGCGGCCACCGTACCCGCCGGCGATCGCCAGCGCATTGCGACCGAATTAGGCTACAGCGAAACAATATTCATCGATCTGCCGGCCGACGGATCAACCACAGCGCACGCCCGCATCTTCACTCCGGCCACCGAATTGCCGTTTGCCGGGCACCCCACCGTGGGCGCGGCCTGGTGGCTACGGGAGCGCGGCACGCCGATTCACACTCTGCAGGTTCCTGCCGGCATCGTCGGGGTTTCCTACGACGATGACCGCACGGTGATCCGGGTTCGGGCGGAGTGGTCACCGGAGTTCGCCATCCACGACCTGGAGTCGGTGGACGAGCTGCTGGCCGCCGATCCGGACGATTATTCCGACGACGCGGAGCATTATCTGTGGGCCTGGCTGGACCGCGACGGCGGGCACATCCGGTCGCGGATGTTCGCCGCCGACCTCGGGGTGCCGGAAGACGAGGCCACCGGATCGGCGGCGGCGCGGGTGACCGATTACCTGAGCCGTGACCTGACGATCACACAGGGCAAGGGATCGCAGATCTTCACGACGTGGGACGCGCAAGGGTGGGTGCTGATCGCCGGCCGAGTGGTCAGCGACAGTGTGCGACAGCTGGATTGAGCTGCTCAGCCGGATGTGCCGACGGACCGGTGCGCGCGCAGCGCCTCGATCTCGCGCTCGAAGTCCTCAGCTGAGCTGAACGAGCGGTACACCGACGCGAATCGCAGGTAGGCGACCTCGTCGAGTTCACGAAGCGGGCCGAGGATGGCGAGTCCGACCTCATTGCTGGGGATCTCGGGCGAGCCGGCGGCCCGCACCGTGTCCTCTACCTGCTGCGCCAGCAGATTGAGCGCGTCGTCATCGACGTCGCGGCCCTGGCAGGCGCGGCGAACGCCGCTGACGACTTTTTCCCGGCTGAACGGCTCGGTGACGCCGCTGCGCTTCACGACCGCCAGCACCGCGGTCTCCACAGTGGTGAACCGCCGGCCGCACTCCGGACAGGAGCGGCGACGCCGAATGGCCTGGCCTTCATCGGTCTCGCGGGAATCGACAACGCGGGAGTCCGGGTTGCGGCAGAACGGACAGTGCATGACCGCTCCTTCGCTCAGTGGCCCGATACGTCGAACCATTGAGAGCCTACCTGCGCCGCCCGCGGGAGCGGCTGCGGCCGGCACGGCCGTCAGCCGATCGGCGCGATCAGCGTCTGCCCGGCGTCCAGCGACGCCGACTCGAGCTTGTTCAGGTCGCGGATGCGCTGCGCCACCTGTCCGGCGGGCGCATCCGGTGCGACCCGCCCGGCCAGCTGCTGCAACGTCTCCCCCGCCTGGACCTGGACGACGGCGAGCTGATCCGGCATCTGCTCGGTGGCCGCCGGCGTGGCGCTGAAGTGCCCGACCAAGCCCAGCCACAGCGTGATCAGCGCGGCCACCCCGGCCAGCGCGATCGTGACCGCGGTGCTGACCGGCCGGCGGGTATGCGGTGCCCGGGAGAACGCGACACCGGTGCCGCGGTACTGCATCGGCGTGATCGCCGGCCGTGCCGGGTACGGCCGATGCGCGCGGCCGCCGGCCGGGCGGCGCCGAGCAGGCACAACGGGCGCGCCGGCTGTCCGCCGGTACACCGGTGCCGAGATGTAAACCTGTCGATCATCGATGACTGTCACGTCCGTGTCCTTCCTTCAGGGCCGCCCCGGTTCGCTCTTGTGTTCGAAATATACTCGATCATGCGTTCGAACACCGAACATGTGAGCGAGCGTGTTCGAAGAATAAATCCGACCACCGACAAGTTCTGTTCCGCCGGCCGCCGAGAACGCAGAATCGCGACACGGTCGAACAAATGTTTGAATTTTGACGCGGGCCCGGCTAGATTCGGCCCCATGAGCGAGCGCAGTGAGACATCCGGGCTGACCGAGCGGCAGCGAACCATCCTCGACGTAATCCGCGCCTCAGTCACCAGCCGCGGCTATCCCCCCAGCATCCGTGAGATCGGCGACGCCGTCGGGCTCACTTCCACGTCATCGGTGGCCCACCAGCTGCGCACTCTGGAGCGCAAGGGCTATCTGCGCCGCGATGCCAACCGGCCGCGTGCGGTGGACGTGCGCGGAGCCGACGACGCGGTGAGCACCGTGCGCACCGAGGTCGCCGGTTCGGACACGCTGCCCGAGCCGACCTTTGTGCCAGTGCTCGGCCGGATCGCTGCCGGCGGCCCGATCCTCGCCGAGCAAGCCGTCGAGGATGTGTTCCCGCTACCGCGCGAGTTGGTCGGCGACGGGTCGCTGTTCCTGCTCAAGGTCGTCGGTGAGTCCATGATCGACGCCGCGATCTGCGACGGCGACTGGGTCGTGGTCCGTCAGCAGAATGTGGCCGACAACGGCGACATCGTCGCGGCGATGATCGACGGCGAGGCCACGGTGAAGACGTTCAAGCGCACCGGCGGTCAGGTCTGGTTGATGCCGCACAACCCGGCGTTCGACCCGATTCCCGGTAACGACGCCGCGATCCTCGGCAAGGTCGTCACCGTTCTGCGCAAGGTCTAGCGGACGGGGGCGGAAGCCTCACTCCGCCTTGTGGAATCCGTTCGCCTGCGCGAGTTCCTCACTGGCGAACCACACTTCGGGCACGGTGTGGTCGTAGAGCGCCGAGTCCGGGGTGTAGTACAGCCCCGAATGCGTATTGGCCTTGACCACATACCCCTCGGGCGCCTGATACGGATCCGACAGCGGAAGGTGGATCGCCGGGCGATTGGCTGCGGCTTCGGCGTGCACGTCGGACTGCAGGACCTCTGCCGGCTGGGTGGAGTCTTCTTCCTCGATGTCGACGACGTCGGACTCGAGAATCTCCTCCGGTGCCGGCTCGGGCGCCAGTGGGGTCTCCGGCTCCGCGGCGCGACGACGCCGCGGCGTGCCGAGCTCGCCCATGTCGAGTCGCCACATCGATTGCGACTCTCCGAGATTCACCGCCGCATGCCGGCCTGAATCGCTCGATTCGTCGTCGTCTTCGACTTCCTCGACCTCGGCGTACTCGAGTTCCGCGGGCACCTCGTCGGCTTCCTCAGCCTCGTACCCGCCGGTTTCGGCAGCCTCGGCGGGAATGCGGGTCGGCGTGGTGTCGATGGCGTCCTGATCGCCGTCGAACACGTCCTCGGGTCCGGGTTGAGACTTCTCGTCTCCCTCGGGCGCCCAGCCGAAGCCCGGCGCAGCGGCGACCTGCGGGACGCCGCCGTCGGGATAGGTCGAGAAGCGCGAGGCCGCCGCCGCGTCGGCCTCACCGGCCACCTCACTGGGCCAGTGATCGTCGTCGTCGTAGTCCTCGAAGTCGTCGTCGATCTCCTCGCCACCGCTACGGCGGCGCTGCAGCCACAGCACGCCCAGGCCGATCACGGCCAGCAACAACAGGACCGGGACGATGATCAGCAGCCACCACCAGTGGAAGGTGGAACCGCTGCCGGACTTGGCGCCCGACTGGCCGGCCTGCGGCCCGGCAGCCGGAACCTGAACGCCGGACAGCGAACCGGCGAGCTCCGGCGGTTTGGTCGTGAACGTGTTGCTGGCCTTGTTCCAGGAGATTTCGCCACCACTGAACTTCTGCGTCACGGTGTCGCCGTTGACGCTCTGCTCGCCGGTCGGCACTCCCAGCTTGCCAGTTGCCCCGCCCAGCTTGGTCCAGGCGGCGTTGATCGCACCGCGCACCACGATGGCGCCGTTGTCGGGCGTCCAGAAGATCACCGGTTTGTCAGCGGCGCTGAAGGCGCTGACCCGGCTGTTGGGCGCGCCGCCGTCGGCTTCGGTCCCGGTCGGCAGGCCCAGGTCGCCGGTCGGCCCACCCTGCGCCTCGTACTTGGCCAGGATCGCGCCCGTCACCGCATGCGCGCCGGTGGCCGGTGAGTAGAAGATCTTGCCGCCCGCGTAATCCTGGGCGGCGCCGTCGGTGCCGATGGCCTGCTGGGCTCCTTGGCGGGCACCGAGCGGTCCCGCGAGGCCCCCGGCGGCCCGCCAGGCCTGGTTGATCGCCGTCGTCGCGTCGCTGGGTACCTCGACACCGGTCAAGTTGCCAGCGAGCTCGGGCGGCACGGTGGTGAAAGTCTTCGCGGCGGTGTCATAGGAGATCTCGCCGCCGGTGAACTTCTGGCTGATCACCGTGCCGTTGAAGGTCTCATCCTCGGTGGGGACGCCCATCGTGCCTGCCGAGCCACCGAGCTTGTCCCACGCCGCGTTGATGGCGCCGCGTACCACCCACGCGCCGGTCGCGGGTGTCCAGAAAATGGCCGGCTTGTCGCTGGCACTGAACGTGCTGACCTGGCTGTCCGGCCCGACCAGACCCGCGACCGCGTCGATGGTGGGGAATCCGAGGTCGCTGTCGGCGGCACCGCCGAGCGCCTGGTACTTGTCCAGGACTGCCCCGAAGAGCAGGTGGGCGCCGGTGGCCGGAGTGAAGAAGATCTTGCCGCCGCTGAAGTTCTGCGCGAATCCGTCGCCGACGGCGTAGACGTCGCCGTCCTTGGTGCCTACCGGCGAACCATCGCCGCCTGCGGTCTCCCACGCCTGATTGATGGCGTCGCCCGCATCGGTTTCCGGACTCGCGATCGCCCCGGGCGCCCACAGCAGCGCGGCCGCAGCCGTCGCGAAGACGCCGAGCGCCATCCGCCCGACGCCTCTACTGAGACGACTTCCAAGCCTGGTCATGCACTCTCCCCGCAGTGTCGGTCAAGATGCTTCCCCTCATCCTCCGCGTCAACTGTGCTTCAGCACCTCACGACACGCGGCGTTTCGACGAGATAACCGACGCGTTGACGGGGGAAAACACCCGAAATCCCCAGGACAAACCGGGGCGCATCACCAGCGCCCTCCGCTTCGGCAGCCGAGTGACGGGGAACCAAAACCGCAGTTCAGCCCCGCTTGCGGGGTCAGACGCCCAGGCTGCGGCCGATGATCTCTTTCATGATCTCGGTGGTGCCGCCGTAAATCGTCTGGACGCGGGCATCGAGGTAGGCCTTGGCCACCGGATATTCGCGCATGTAGCCATAACCGCCGTGCAACTGCAGGCAGCGGTCGACGAGATGAACCTGCTTCTCGGCCGCGTACCACTTGGCCATCGAGGCCTGCTCGGCGGTCAGCTTGCCGTCGAGGTGCAGCCGGATGAACTCGTCGACCATGATGCGGATGGCGGTGGCTTCGGTGGCCAACTCGGCCAGCAGGAAGCGGCTGTTCTGCTGGCTGCCGATCGGCTTGCCGAACGCCTTGCGCTCCTTGGTGTACTGCAGGGTCTGTTCGAGGACGCTCTCCATGGCGGCAGCCGCCATCACCGCGATGTTCAGGCGCTCCTGCGGCAGGTTCTGCATCAGGTAGATGAAGCCCTGGCCCTCCTCGCCGAGGAGGTTCTCGACAGGGACCTTGACGTCGGTGAAGGACAGTTCGGCCGTGTCCTGCGCGTCCAGGCCGATCTTGTCCAGGTGGCGGCCACGCTCGAAGCCCTCCATGCCGCGCTCGACGACCAGCAGTGAGAAGCCCAGCGCGCCCTTCTCGGGGTCGGTCTGGGCCACCACGATCACCAGATCGGAGTTGATGCCGTTGGTGATGAACGTCTTCGAGCCGTTGAGCACGTAGTGATCACCCTGCTTGACCGCGCGGGTCTTGATGCCCTGCAGGTCGCTGCCGGTGCCGGGCTCGGTCATCGCGATCGCGGTGATGTACTCGCCGCTGCAGAACTTGGGCAGCCAGCGCTGCTTCTGCTCCTCGGTGGTCAACTCCAGCAGGTACGGCGCGACGACATCGTTGTGCAGGCCGAACCCGAGCCCGCTGTAGCGGGCCGCCGCGGTCTCCTCGGTCAGGATGACGTTGTAGCGGAAGTCCGCGTTGCCGCCGCCGCCGAACTCCTCCGGCACGGCCATCCCGAGGAAGCCCTGCTTGCCGGCTTCCAACCAGACGCCGCGGTCGACGATCTTGTCCTTCTCCCACTGGTCGTGGAACGGCGCGACGTGCCGCTCGAGGAACGACCGGTAGGCCTCGCGGAACAGTTCGTGCTCGGGCTCGAACAGGGTCCGCTCGTACTTGACGGTTGCGTTCTTCTCGACAGCCATGACTTCCCTCCGGACGCGCTGTGGGTTTGTAGACGAGGATAACCAACCGGATGGTTGGTCACCACGGTGGCCCCGTGCGACGGCCGACGGATTTGCCAAAGTCGCTGGTGGAAGCGTCGCCGCTTAGACTCCTGGGGTGCCCGACGCCCGCAGCAGCCTGACTCACTGGGGTGCGTTTCGCGCCGACGTTGCCGACGGCGAAATCCTCGCGGTGACCCCGTTTCCCGGCGACACCGACCCGTCTCCCCTGCTCGGCAACCTGCCCGGGTCGCTACGACATTCCTCGCGCATCGCCACACCCGCCGTCCGCCGCGGATGGCTGCGCGACGGCCCCGGGCCCACCAGCGCCCGCGGCGCCGACGAGTTCGTCGCGCTGGACTGGGACGAACTGACGGAGCTTCTCGCCGGCGAACTGCGCCGGGTGGTCGACACCTACGGCAACGAGGCCATCTACGGCGGGTCCTACGGCTGGGCCAGCGCGGGCCGGTTCCACCACGCCCAGAGCCAGGTGCACCGATTCCTGAAACTACTTGGCGGATATACGTTTTCGCGGCACTCCTACAGCCTGGGCGCCACCGGCGTGATCATGCCGCGGGTGGTCGGTACTCACGACGACCTGTTCAAACGGTCCACCGAATGGAACGTCATCGTCGAGCACACCGACCTGCTGGTCTGCTTCGGCGGCGTGAACCTGAAGAACACCGGGATCAACCACGGCGGCACCACCGGGCACCCGGCCCGCGAAGCGCTGGACCGGTTCCGGGCCGACGGCGGAAAGATCGTCTCAATCAGCCCGCTGCGCAGCGACGTCGACGGTGAGTGCGAGTGGTTGCCGGCCGTCCCCGGCACCGACGTGGCGATCATGTTGGCCCTTGCCTACGTGCTGGCCACCGCGAACCTCGCCGACCGCGAGTTCCTCGACACCTACTGCACCGGCTACGAGCAGTTCGAGCGGTATCTGCTCGGCGCCGATGACGGCGTGCCGAAATCGCCGCAGTGGGCCGCCGCGCTCTGCGGCATCGACGCCGCGGTGCTCACCGACCTGGCCACCAGGATGGCCGCGCAGCGCACGATCGTCACCGTCAGCTGGTCACTGCAGCGCGTCCGACACGGCGAGCAGGCGCCGTGGATGGGGCTGACGCTGGCGGCCATGCTCGGCCAGATCGGCCTTCCCGGAGGCGGATTCGGCCACGGGTACGGCTCGATGAACGAACCCGGCCTGCCTCCGCTGCGGCATCGGCTGCCGTCGCTGCCGCAGGGGCTCAACCCGGTTCGCACGTTCATCCCGGTCGCGGCGATCAGCGACATGCTGCTGCACCCCGGTGAGACGTTCACCTACAACGGCCGCACCCTGACCTACCCCGACATCAAATGCGTGTACTGGGCCGGCGGCAATCCCTTCCACCACCACCAGAACCTGCCGCGGCTGCGTCGCGCATTGGGCCGCGTCGACACCGTGGTGCTACACGAGCCGTACTGGACGCCGATGGCCCGGCACGCCGATATCGTCGTCCCGTCCACCACCGCGTTCGAACGCGACGACTTTTCCGGGTCCCGAAACGACCCTCTGCTGGTGGCGATGCCCGCACTGGCGCCGCCCTACGCCCAGTCCCGCGACGACTACACCACCTTCGCCGCGCTCGCCGAGCGGCTGGGCTTCGGCGAGCAGTTCACTTCGGGCCGCACCGCACGGCAGTGGCTGAAGCACATGTACGAAAAGTGGTCGGCAGAAATCGATTTCGCGGTTCCCGACTTCGACCAGTTCTGGGCCGACGGCGTCCTGCGGCTTCCCGTGGAGACCGGACTGACCCTGCTGGCCGACTTCCGCGCCGACCCGCAGGGGCATGCGTTGGCCACCCCGAGCGGCAAGATCGAGATCTACTCCGACGACATCGCGGGCTTCGAATATCCGGACTGCGCCGGTCACCCCCGCTGGTATGAACCCGTCGAATGGCTGGGTGGCGAACGTGCCCAACGCTTTCCGCTTCACCTGATCGCCAACCAGCCGGCCACCCGGTTGCACGGCCAGCTCGACGGAGGCGCGGTGAGCCAGAACGCGAAAGTCCAGGGCCGCGAACCCATCCGGATGCATCCGTCCGACGCCGCGCAGCGCGAACTGGCCGACGGCGACGTGGTGCGGGTGTTCAACGACCGCGGATCGTGTCTGGCCGGGCTGGTCATCGACGAGGCGCTGCGGCCGCAGGTGGTGCAGCTGTCGACCGGAGCGTGGTACGACCCGCTGGATCCCTCGGACCCGGATTCGATGTGCGTGCACGGCAATCCCAACGTGCTGACCGACGACGTGGGCACCTCGTCGCTGGCCCGGGGCTGCACCGGCGCCGCGGTGCTGGTGCAGGTGGAGAAATTCGCCGGTCCGCTGCCACCGGTTCGGGCGCACCAGCCACCGGTGATCCGATAGCCGGTTTTCTCAGCTTTTTCTCACATTCCACTCACGGCATAAGTGCGCTCATGCCATGATCGCAGCAATCTCGATATCGCTAAAGAAAGTTTGCTGATGCGTAAAAATCTCCGCACCGCCGCACGCTCGGCGATGGTGGCCGTCCTGGCCACACTCGCCGCGATCGTTCTCGCAGTTACCAGCACGATCACCTCGGCGGTCAGCCTGGCGGCGGTGGCGCTGATCGTTCCCGGCACCGGCACCCCTGACCCGTCGGTGCCACCGCTTGGCACTAACTACATGCAGAACGCAGTGAATTACTACATCCAGCCGCTGGATCCGGCCTGCGCGACGGTGTGCACACCCGAGCCGGTGCCCTACACCGCGCAGTTCTGGCCGTTCCCGTTCGCGGGCTGGGGCGGCCTCAACGGGGCGAAGTGGAACGTGTCGGTGGCCAGCGGCGTGCAGAGCCTCAACGACCAGATCGACGCCGCCAACACAGCCGACCCGGGCGGCGACGTCGTGATCTTCGGCTACTCGCAAGGCGCGACGGTCTCCAACATCGTCAAGCGCCAGCTCGCCGACGCCAACGGCGGAGTCATCCCCGACCGGTACTCCTTCGTCCTGATCGGTGACCCACAACGTCCGAACGGCGGCCTGTTCGAGCGCCTGGCGTGGCTGGGCACGGTGCCGGTCCTGGACGCCACCTTCGGTCAGCCGGCTCCCACCGACACCACGGTGCTGCCAGCGGTGAACACCACTGACATCGCGTTCCAGTACGACGGCGTCGCCGACTTCCCGGCCAATCCGCTCAACCTGCTGGCCGACCTGAACGCGCTCGCCGGGTTCTGGTACATCCACGGCAACTACCTCTCCCCGCGCGGCACCCAGCCGTCCACCGAACTCCCCTACGGCTACACGATTCCCGAACTCGAGCAGGCCATCGACTGCTCGCAGAGCCCGAAGAACTGCCAGACCTACAACGACACGCTCTACATCACGATCCCGGCCAAGACGCTGCCGATCATGCAGCCGCTGCTGGACATCGGCGCCGCGACCGGCACCACCGCGATCATCAAGCCGTTCGTGGACCTGATCTCACCGGTCACCCGCGTGCTGATCGAAACCGGTTATGACCGAAGCAATTACGGTCAGCCGACGCCGTTCACCATCTTCACTCCGATCAACCCGGTGAAGCTGAGCGTCGACCTCGCCAAGGCCGCCGTGCAGGGTATCCACGACGCGCTCGGTGACCTCGGTGTGGCGGTCCCCGCGGCGCCGTCGGCACCGGCGTCGACCTCGGGGAGCACGCTGGCCGCTGCGACGACCAGCGAGCCTGCCGCTCAGAAGGCGGCCACCGAGACCGTGTCCAAGCCGGTGCAACGCAAGGCATCTGCGAAGCCCAGCCTCACGGCCAAGTCTGCGAAGCCCAAGACCGGTGACGAGGTCAAGAGCTCCGGCAAGCCGGCGAAGTCGGGCACCGGCAAGAGCGGAAAGCCCACAGCGGCAAGCGCTTCCGGACAGGGCAACTCGGCGAAGGACGCCGCCTAACTGCTGAACTCGCGCAGGCCTGCGGCCAGCGCGGCGGGCACCCGGGCTTTCAGGCGGGTGCCCGCTTCGGTGTGCTCGACGGCATCGACGTGCCCGTCGCTGTGCAACCGCGCGACCAGATCGCCCCGGTCGTACGGGATCGTCACGTCGACGGTGATCTCGCGCGGTTCGACGAGCTCACCGAGCCGGGCGCGCAGCCGCGGCAATCCCTCGCCGGTGTGCGCCGAGACAAAGACGGCTCCCGGCAGCGCGCGGCGCAACTGAGCCAGCATCAGGTCGTCGGCGGCGTCGATCTTGTTGACCACCAACAGTTCCGGGGCCGGCGGTGCGTGGTGGTCGTTCTGCACCTCGCGGATGACCTGACGTACTGCCTCGATCTGAGCCAGCGGGTTGCTGTCGGACCCGTCGACCACATGCACCAGCAGGTCGGCGTCGAGCACCTCTTCCAGGGTGGAGCGGAACGCCTCGACCAGCTGGGTGGGCAGATGCCGGACGAAGCCGACGGTGTCGGTCAGCACGAACGGCCGTCCGTCGTCGAATTCGCCTCGGCGAGTGGTCGGTTCGAGGGTGGCGAACAACGCGTTCTGCACCAGCACGCCGGCGCCGGTCAATGCGTTGAGAAGACTGGACTTGCCGGCGTTGGTGTAGCCGACGATCGCGATCGACGCGGTATCGCTGTGCAGCCGCCGGCTGCGCTGCGTGTCGCGGATCTGCTTCATGTCCTTGATCTCGCGGCGCAGCTTGGACATCCGTTCGCGGATGCGGCGCCGATCGGTCTCGATCTTGGTCTCACCCGGGCCGCGGGTACCCACACCGCCGCCGCTGCCGCCGGCGCCGCCGCCCTGGCGGGACATCGATTCACCCCAGCCACGAAGCCGCGGCAGCATGTACTCCATCTGCGCGTAGGCCACCTGCGCCTTGCCTTCCCGGCTGGTGGCGTGTTGGGCGAAGATGTCGAGGATCAATGCGGTCCGGTCGATGACCTTGACCTTGACCACTTTTTCCAGCGCATTGAGCTGGGCGGGACTGAGCTCGCCGTCGCAGATCACGGTGTCGGCGCCGGTCGCGATCACGACCTCGCGCAGCTCCTGAGCCTTGCCGGAGCCGATGTAGGTGGACGGGTCGGGCTTGTCGCGGCGCTGGATCAGCCCTTCGAGCACCTCGGAGCCCGCGGTTTGGGCCAGCGCGGCCAGTTCGGCGAGGCTGGCCTCGGAGTCGGCGGCGGTGCCCTCGGTCCACACCCCCACCAGGACGACCCGTTCCAGCCGCAGCTGGCGGTACTCGACCTCGGTGATGTCGGTGAGTTCGGTGGACAGCCCGGCGACGCGCTTGAGGGCGGCGCGGTCTTCGAGCGCGAGCTCGCCGAGGCTGGGATCGGGAGCGTCAGCTTTTGTCATAGGCGTTTCTGTCATAAGCGGTAATCGATGGTGCCACGGGAGTCCAACGTCGTGCACCTGAATAACGTGCCGTCAGAGTTGGGCCGCCCACCAGGCGTCGGCGAGTTCGCCGTGCGCGACGAGGACCGAAGGGCCTCGCAGCGAGCTCGATGTGTGACTGACCTCGACGGTGACCTCCCCGCCGGGGATGCGGACGCGCAGCGTGCCGGTCGACAGATTGAGGTGGGCCAGGGCCGCGACCGCAGCGGCGACCGTTCCGGTCCCGCAGGAGCGCGTTTCGCCGACACCTCGTTCGTGTACCCGCATGCTGACCGCCCCATCGCGGGCGATCGTCAGCACCTCGACGTTGACACCGTCCGGAAACTGGCCGCGGTCGAACAGCACCGGCGCGGCGACGTCCAGGTCGGCCAGCGCTTTTTCGGTGAGGTCGGGATCCAGGCAGGCCAGGTGCGGATTCCCGACGTCGACGCCGACGCCGGTGAAGTGCCTGCCGCCGACGGTGGCGGTGCCGGCCCCGAGCAGGTTGACTTTGCCCATGTCGACGGTGACCTCGGCCGTCACAGCATCGGCGTGGTGCACGACCACCGGGCGCGGTCCGGCCAGCGTGCCGACCACGAACTCGTCGCGCTGCTCCAGGCCGCTGGCCCGCAGGTAGTGCGCGAACACCCGGACCCCGTTACCGCACATCTGGGCGATCGAGCCGTCGGCGTTGCGGTAGTCCATGTACCAGTCGCCGCTGTCCACGCCTTCGGGCAGCCGGTCCAGCACGCCGGCATCGACGACCGCGCCGGCGGTGGTGACCCGCAGGACGCCGTCGGCGCCCAGACCCCGGCGCCGGTCGCACAGCGCTGCCACCGCGGAAGGTGCCAGCTCCAGCTGCGCGTCCAGGTCGGGCAGCAGCACGAAGTCGTTCTCGGTGCCGTGCCCTTTGGCGAAGATCACCTGATCAGGATACGTCCCGCCACCGGGCGATCACCTGGTCGGCAAGGTCGGGGGCGGCACCGTCGAGCCAGTGGATGCGATGGTCGCGGCGAAACCACGACCGCTGCCGGCGCACATACCGCCGGGTGCCGATGAAGGTCAGCTCGCGCGCCCGGGCCAGATCCTCATCTCCTGCGCCGGCATCCAGCGCGTCGAGCACCTGGGCGTAGCCGAGTGCCCGGGCGGCGGTGACACCCTGACGCAGCCCGGCGTCGAGCAGCGCCCGCACCTCCACGACCAGGCCGGCCTCGAACATGAGGTCGGTGCGCCGCTCCAGGCGATCATCGAGAATGCTTGTGTCCCAATCTAATCCGATGATGACCGTGTCCCAGCGGGGCGCACCGATCCGGGGCGCCGAGGCCGCGAACGGCTGGCCGGTCAGTTCGACCACCTCGAGCGCGCGCACGATCCGGCGGCCGTCGGTGGCCAGGATCGCCTCAGCCGCGGCGGGATCGCGGCGGCCCAGCTCGGCGTGCAGCGCGGCCACCCCGATCTCGGCGAGCTGGTGTTCCCACCGGGCCCGCACCTCGGGGTCGGTGGCCGGGAAGGCCCATTCGTCGAGCAGCGACTGTATGTAGAGCATCGACCCGCCCACGATCACGGGGGGCACTCCACGCGACGCGATGGTCTCGATGTCGGCGGCGGCGGCTTCCTGATAGCGCGCGACCGTCGCGGTCTGCGTCACGTCGAGGACGTCGAGCTGGTGGTGCGGGATGCCGCGCCGTTCGGCGACGGTGAGCTTGGCGGTGCCGATGTCCATGCCGCGGTACTGCTGCATGGCATCGGCGTTGACGATCTCGCCGCCGAGCCGTTCGGCGACGTCGAGGGCCAGTGCCGACTTCCCGGTGCCCGTCGGCCCGATGACGGCAATCGGTCTCGTCATGGACGCCACGTACCGACGAAGTACCCCACCCCGTACGGTGCGCCCCGCACCAGCTCGGTGGCCTCCTGCGGCCCGATTCCCATGAGCCCAGCCAGGACCTGGTAGGCGACCCGGCCGATGATGCCACCGGGCAGCCCGGCCAGCGCAGCACTGTCGCCAGAGGCCAGCGCATCGTCGAGGGCGGTTTGCGCGGCCGCCGCGTCGGGGTCGTAGCCGCCGGGCGCGGGCGGCGTCAGCGTGTTGGCGCCGTCGGCGACCACCAGGACACCGACCGGTTCCTCGGTGGCGTCGATCTCGGCGCGCAGCAGCCGGCCGAACTCGAGAGCCCGTTCGGCGTCGTGGTCGGCGTCGTACACCCGGACCTGCGCCTGGGCCGACGGCTTCGCCTGCCCGCGCAGCCAGCCGGTGAACAGCGCGCAGAGCGGCAGCATCCGCACCCCGGCCTGCGCGTCCGGGGACAGCGTGACGGGAACGTCGACCCCGTAGCCGGCGAAGGTGCCGCAAGCGTCGGCCTCGATGGTCTGATCGGCCGCGCCGACGCCGATGGCGACCCAGCGATCGGGCAGTGCGGCGGCCGCCGTCAGCGCGGCATCGCGGAACTCGGCGACCTCGGCGGCGGCCGCACCGGCCAGTTCGGGCACCAGGACGGGCGCCGAGGGGGTCAGGACAACGGCGGACAGCACGTCCCCCACGCTAGTGGCCGTCAGCCGGGCGCCGGCTCGGTGGGATCCGGCACCGGCGCGGCCTCGGTGCGGGCCAACTCCACGGTTGCCGCGATCATCACCACGACGGCGATCACCAGAAACGCCCACCCGGACCGGCCGGGGCGCAACATCTCCCCGAGGATGGCGACGCCGAGAACCGAGGCGACCAACGGTTCGCTGACCGTGACCGCCGGGAGCGACGCGGCCATCGACCCGGCTCGGAACGACGACTGCTGAATCGCCGTCGCCGCGATAGCCACGACTGCCCACACGTAGAGCTCGGGGAGCTTCAGTACCGCCACGATCCCGTCGTCGAGTTCGTCGACGACACCCTTCATCAGCACGGCGAACAATCCCCACAACGAACCCGCCACCAGCCCCAGCAAGACCGCGGCCAGCGGTTTGCCGCGAGCAACCCGCGCCCCCAGCAGGCATAGCACCAGCAGCGGACCGAGCGTGGCGGCCACCCAGCTCCACATCTCGAAGCCGGCCCGCGCCTGCCCCCTGGAGGGGTCGCCGACCGTGACGATCACGGCAACGGCCGCGGCCAGCAGCACCGCCCAGATCCACTGGTAGCGGGTGATCCGCCGTCCCGCGAAGCGCGCGCTCAGCGGCAGCGCGAACAGCAGGGAGGTCACGATCAGCGCCTGCACCAGAAGGACCGAGCCGAACCCCAGGGCAGCGGCCTGCAACACGAATCCGCCGGCGGCCACCAGGCTGCCCAGCCACCAGGTCTTGTCCCTGAGCAAGTGCAGGAACAGGGCGATGGGACCGACCTGCTCATCGGTGACGTCGTGGGCGGAACGTTGCTGGATGACGTCACCGATCGCGATCAACAGCGCGGCCCCGAGGGCGAACAGGGTGGCGATGTCCGACCTGTGCATCACTGATCTCCTCGTGCTCGGGCAGTCAGCGTGCCCGCCGATTGGCGCCGTCCGCAACCTCAGACCCGCCAACCCGGGCGCATGGGTGGCATCGACCTGGTTCAATACCAACGAGGACGGCGGCCGTGACCACGGTCGCCGGACGTGCAGCAGTGGCGCCGCGTCGCGCGGCAGATGCGCGGGAACACCGCGCGGAGGGTAGGTGAGGCGAGCCCATGACGATCGACCAACCCAGCGCCGACGGAGCCCCGAAGCCGGCTCCCCGACCGGGACCGCCGAGACCCGTCCCGAAACCCCACGCACCCACCGCCCCCGTGGTGCTGCCGCCATCCAGCGACCCGCACCGGTTCGGTCGCGTCGATGACGACGGCACGGTCTGGTTGATCACCTCGGACGGCGAACGCACCATCGGCTCGT
Organism: Mycobacterium sp. ELW1; assembly: GCF_008329905.1. Lineage (NCBI taxonomy): Bacteria > Bacillati > Actinomycetota > Actinomycetes > Mycobacteriales > Mycobacteriaceae > Mycobacterium > Mycobacterium sp. ELW1. The sequence goes on from NZ_CP032155.1 coordinate 3,839,945, forward strand.
GGCAGGCCGGCGACACCGAGGCGGCCTTCGCCCACTTCGGAAGGCGCTTCGAAGATCTCGCCACCGAGGTCACGCTGATGGAGACTCGGCTGGCCTCCGGCACCGGTGATGCGCGCAAGATCAAAGCGGCGGCCGCCTCTCTGGCTGAAACCCTGCCCACGGCAAGCGTTCTCGGCGACCTTGACGCACTGGCCGCGCGGCTCGCCGCAATCCGCGACCACGCCGAGGAAACCGCGGCGGCCGACCGGGCCCGGCGCGAGCAACACCGGGCCGAGCAGACCGCGCGCAAGGAGGCGCTGGCCGCCGAGGCCGAGGAACTGGCGACGAATTCCACCCAGTGGAAGGCCGCCGGCGACCGGCTGCGCACGATCCTCGACGAGTGGCGCACCATCACCGGCCTGGACCGCAAGACCGACGACGCGTTGTGGAAGCGCTACTCGGCGGCCCGCGAAACGTTCAACCGGCGCCGGGGCTCGCACTTCGCCGACCTGGACCGCGAACGCGCCGGCGCCAGGCAGGCCAAGGAGCAGTTGTGCGTGCGCGCCGAGGAGCTGTCCGGCTCCACCGACTGGTCGGCGACGGCCTCGGCGTTCCGCGATCTGCTCGCCGAGTGGAAGGCGGCCGGCCGGGCCGCCAAGGACGTCGACGACACCCTGTGGCATCGGTTCAAGGCGGCCCAGGACACCTTCTTCGCCGCGCGCAATGCGGTGAATGCCGAGCGCGACACCGAATTCCAGGCCAACGCCACCGCCAAGGAGGCCCTGCTGGCCGAAGCGGAGAAGCTCGACACGACCAACCCGGACGCGGCCCGGTCGGCATTGCGGACCATCACCGACAAGTGGGATGCGATCGGCAAGGTGCCTCGGGAGCGGTCGGCCGATTTGGAACGCCGGTTGCGTGCGGTGGAGAAGAAGGTGCGCGACGCCGCCGACTCGGGGCGGACCGATCCGCAGGCTGCGGCCCGCGCCGAACAGTTCCGCGCCCGGGTCGAGCAGTTCGAGCGGCAGGCCGAGAAGGCCGAAGCCGCGGGCCGTACCAAGGATGCCGAAGCGGCCAGGGCCAGCGCCGAGCAGTGGCGGCAGTGGGCCGACGCGGCAGTCGAGTCGCTCAGTAAGAAGCGCTAACCCTCGGCGGGCGGCTGCTTGCGCTCACGACGGTCGACGTCGTCGAGCAGGCTGCGGGATTGGCCTTCCCTCGCCGCGAGGCGGCGCTGTTCCTCGGCCGCCAGCTGCACCGCGGTGCGCGTCCAGACCACCCGCGCCCAGTGGAAGGTCAGCAGGATGACCGCCAGCCACCCCACCAGCAAGCCGATGCCCGGGCCGGGATGGCCGTGCACGGCGGTCTGACGGGACCAGACCGCCAGCAACCCGAGCGCGCAGGACAGCGCCGATCCGGCAAGGGCGATCCAGGCCAGGACCCAGCGCCGGGTGGTCAGTGCCAGCATCGAGAAGCCGACGCCGAACACCAGCGCGAACCAGCTGAACAGCCGAGACGGTAGGGCGATACCCACACTGATGGCCTTGTCGTCGCCCATCAGGACGTCGACGCCGCGGGCGGCGCCGGTGTGCGGCAGGATCAGCGACACCAGCAGGACGAACACCAGGATCGCCACCACCATGGCGCGAGCGCCCGGCTCGATCTCACCGGCGACCTTGCGTTCGGCCTTCTCCATGTCAGAGCGGTAGGCCTCGCTCGGATCTTCGTCCTGGCGACTCATTGCTGGCATCCCGTCGTTTCCTCGATCTGCGGTCTGCCCACCGGCGGCAGCCCCAGGCCGACGGTACGGGGCCGTTGCCCGGCGGCGTGGGCGTCGCCGGCACGGGTGCGGCGGTGACCCAGCAGCGGCGCATCGGCGATCAGGTGGTGCGGAGCGGCGCCGGTGACCGTGGTGGTGACGATGTCGCCGGGGCGCGGGGTGGCATCGCCCGGCGTGAAATGCACCAGCCGGCCGTCGCGGGCGCGTCCGCTCATCCGGGCGGTGCTGGCGTCTTTGCGGCCCTCGCCGGTGGCCACCAGCAATTCGACCTCACGACCGATCTGCGCGGTGTTCTCCTCGAAGGAGATCTGCTCCTGCAGCTCGATGAGTCGGTTATAACGTTCCTGCACAACGGCTTTCGGAAGCTGACCGTCGAGTTCGGCTGCCGGGGTGCCGGGCCGCTTGGAGTACTGGAAGGTGAACGCGGTGCTGAACCGGGCCTGGCGCACCACGTCCAGGGTGGCGGCGAAGTCGTCCTCGGTTTCGCCGGGGAAGCCGACGATGATGTCGGTGGTGATCGCCGCATCCGGCATCGCCGCGCGTACCCGGTCGATGATGCCGAGATACTTCTCGGCACGGTAGGAGCGCCGCATCGCCCGCAGCATGCGGTCCGACCCGGACTGCAGCGGCATGTGAAGGGCGGGGCAGACATTCGGGGTCTGGGCCATCGCCTCGATGACGTCGTCGGTGAACTCGGCCGGGTGCGGTGAGGTGAACCGGACCCGCTCCAGTCCGTCGATGCGCCCGCAATCACGCAGCAGTGCGGCGAAGGCGCCACGATCGCGCGGGGTGCCTGGGTCGGCGAACGAGACTCCGTAGGCGTTGACGTTCTGTCCCAGCAGGGTGATCTCCAGCACGCCCTGATCGACCAGCGACTGCACCTCGGCGAGGATTTCGTCGGGCCGGCGGTCCACCTCCTTGCCGCGCAGCGCAGGCACGATGCAGAACGTGCAGGTGTTGTTGCAGCCAACTGAGATGGAAACCCATGCAGCGTAGGCGGATTCGCGTGCAGCGGGCAGCGTGGAGGGGAATTCCCGCAGGGACTCGGCGATTTCGACCTGAGCCTGCCGGTTGTGCCGGGCCCGCTCGAGCAGCGTGGGCAGTGAGCCGATGTTGTGGGTGCCGAAGACCACGTCGACCCACGGCGCTTTCTTCAGCAGGCCTTCGCGGTCCTTCTGGGCCAGGCAGCCGCCCACCGCGATCTGCATGTCGGGGTCGGCCTGCTTGCGCGGGGCCAGATGGCTGATGTTGCCGTACAGCTTGTTGTCAGCATTTTCCCGGACCGCGCAGGTGTTGAACACCACCACGTCGGCGTCGGTGCCCTCGGGCGCGCGGTGATATCCGGCGGCCTCGAGCAGCCCGGCGAGCCGCTCGGAATCGTGGACGTTCATCTGACAGCCGTAGGTGCGGACCTGGTAGGTACGACCTTCGCCCGAACCGGGCAGTTCGCCCGCCGGATTGTCGTTGGTCAGCACCGATGTCACGTGCTCATCGTACGGAGCACTGCGAGGCGGTGAGAAATCGCGGATCGGTCAACGCTCGGCAAACTGGGGGTTACCTGGGTAGGGTCTGAACGCATGGGGCGCAGCGGCGAGAAGCCGATGATCTCGATCCAGGGCGTCAACAAGCATTTCGGCGACCTGCATGTTCTGAAAGACATCGACCTTGAGGTCGACCGCGGCCAAGTGGTGGTGGTGCTGGGGCCGTCGGGGTCGGGCAAGTCGACCTTGTGCCGCACGATCAACCGCCTGGAAACCATCGACTCGGGCACCATCACCATCGACGGTGAGCAATTGCCTTCGGAGGGGCGCAAACTCGCGCAGTTGCGCGCCGATGTGGGCATGGTCTTCCAGTCGTTCAACCTGTTCGCGCACAAGACCATCCTGGACAACGTCGCCCTCGCTCCGGTGAAGGTGCGCAAGGTGGCCAAGGACAAGGCCCGCGAACACGCTATGTCGTTGCTGGAACGGGTGGGTGTTGCCAACCAGGCAGACAAATACCCAGCCCAGCTGTCCGGCGGCCAGCAGCAGCGGGTGGCCATCGCACGTTCGCTGGCGATGAAGCCGAAGGTGATGTTGTTCGACGAGCCGACCAGTGCGCTCGACCCGGAGATGATCAACGAAGTGCTCGATGTCATGACCTCGCTGGCCTCCGAGGGCATGACGATGGTGGTGGTCACCCACGAGATGGGCTTCGCCCGTCGCGCCGCCAACCGGGTGGTGTTCATGGCCGACGGAGCGGTCGTGGAGGACGCCCCGCCGGTCGAGTTCTTCGACAACCCGCGCTCGGAGCGCGCCAAAGACTTCCTCGGCAAGATCCTCAACCACTAGGGCGAAAGGAACACCCGCTGATGCCTATTCTTTCTGGCCAGTCCCGGCCACGTTTTTCCTGGCGGCTCGTCGGCGCCGCCGTGCTGGCCGTCGCGTTGCCGTTCGCCGCGACCGGGTGTGGTGGCGGTGGCAGCGGCGACAAGCTGGTCATCGGCACCAAGTTCGACCAGCCCGGCCTGGGGTTGAAGAACCCGGACGGCACGATGAGCGGCTTCGACGTCGACGTCGCCAAGTACGTCGCCAAGGAGCTCGGCTACCCCGAGGACAAGATCGAGTGGAAGGAATCCCCCTCCGGCCAGCGGGAGAACCTGATCCAGAACGGTCAGGTGAAGTACATCGTCGCGACCTACTCGATCACCGACTCGCGTAAGCAGAAGGTCGATTTCGCCGGCCCGTACCTGGTGACCGGACAGTCCCTGCTGGTTCGCGCCGACAACACCGACATCACCGGCGCGGAGTCGCTGCAGAACAACAAGAAGCTGTGCTCGGTCAGCGGGTCGACCCCGGCGCAGCGGATCAAGGACAAGTACCCGGGTGTCCAACTGCAGCAGTACGACACGTACTCGGCGTGCGTCGAGGCGCTGAAGAACGGCGCGATCGACGCGGTGACCACCGACGAGGTGATCCTGGCCGGCTACGCCGCACAGTCGCCCGGCGCTTTCAAGATCGTCGGCCAGCCGTTCTCCGAGGAGCGCTACGGCATCGGGCTCAAGAAGGGCGACAAGGAGCTGTGCACCAAGATCACTGACGCGGTGAAGAAGATGGAAGCCGACGGCTCCTGGAAGGCGGCGTTCGACAAGAACCTCGGCCCCGCCGGCATCACCGCTCCGGCGCCGCCGGCACTCGACGGCTGCTGAGGTCGCGCGGGCGTGGACATCTTCAGCGAGTATCGCGGCCAGATATTCGAGGCGTTCTGGACCACGATTCAGCTCACGGTGTTCTCCGCGATCGGGGCGCTGATACTGGGCACGGTGCTGGCCGCGATGCGAATGGCACCGGTGCCGATGCTCAACTGGCTGGGCACCACCTACGTCAATGTGGTGCGCAATACTCCGCTGACGTTGATCATCCTGTTCTGCTCGTTCGGTCTTGCGCAGACGCTGGGCATCACGCTGGTGGACACGAACTCGCCAACGTCGATCGAGGACAGTAACTTTCGGCTTGCGGTACTCGGGCTGACGGTCTACACCGCGTCTTTCGTCTGCGAGACCGTGCGCTCAGGAGTGAACACCGTGCCGATCGGCCAGGCCGAAGCAGCCCGTTCGCTGGGCTTCACGTTCGGACAGAACCTGCGGATGATCCTGTTGCCGCAGGCATTCCGTTCGGTGATCATTCCGCTCGGCTCGGTGCTGATCGCGTTGACCAAAAACACCACGATCGCCTCGGCCATCGGGGTTGCCGAGGCGGCGCTGCTGATGAAGGGGATGATCGAGAACACCGCCGCGCTGGTGGCGGTCGGCACGATCTTCGCGCTGGGCTTCGTGATCCTCACCCTGCCGTTGGGGCTGCTGTTCGGGTGGCTGGGTAAGCGTCTGGCGGTGGCGAGGTGAGCACGGCTTCGGTCCTCTTCGACGCGCCGGGCCCGCGGGCGCGGGTCCGCAACCGGATCATCACTCTGGTGACGATCGTCGTTGCCGCCCTGGTGGTCTGGGCGGTGATCGCCAAGCTCGCCGGCAAGGGACAGCTGACGGCGGCCAAATGGCAGCCGTTCCTGACCGGCAATCTCTGGAAGACCTACGTGCTGCCGGGCGTCGAAGGCACGCTGACGGCAGCGGGACTGTCGATCGTGCTGGCGGTGATCCTCGGTTTCGCCCTCGGCGTGGGGAGGTTGTCACGCGTCGGCTGGATCCGCTGGCCGTCGGCGGTGATCGTGGAGTTCTTCCGCGCCGTGCCGGTGCTGATCATGATGATCTTCGCGTACTTCCTGTTCGCGCTCTACGACGTGTTTATGTCGACGCATCTGGCGCTGGCCGGCGTGGTGACGGGCCTGACGCTCTACAACGGCGCGGTGATCGCCGAGATCGTCCGTGCCGGCGTCAACTCGCTGCCGCGCGGGCAGGGCGAGGCCGCGGCCGCGCTGGGATTGCGGTCGGGCCAGACGATGCGGTCGATCCTGCTGCCGCAGGCCATCACCTCGATGCTGCCGGTGTTGGTCTCGCAGCTGGTCGTGGTGTTGAAGGACACCGCGATCGGCTACCAGATCACCTTCGTCGAGATGGTCCGCCAGGGCACCGTGGTCGGGTCGAGCTACGGCAACTACGTTCCGGCGCTGATCGTGATCGCGGTGTTGATGATCAGTGCCAACTTCGCGTTGTCGGTGGCAGCCACCCGCCTGGAGCGGCGGTTGCGGCGGTCCAAACGAGCGGGTGTGCCCGTGCAGACGCAGGCCGCGCTGGAACCGGGCGACTAGCCAGGTCGATCGGGTAGGGTCGGCCCACCAATTGACGCCGACGATAGGACGCCTATGAGCACCTTGTCCGCTGACCTGCGCACGCTCAGCTGTGAGGCGTTCATCTACTTCTACCCGTTGGTGACGATGGACGTCACCCGCCTGCAGTCGGTCAACCGCACGGGTGTCGGGTCCGGGCTGCCCAACCAGTTCAACCACATCCGCCAATACCCCGACGCCGACTTCCGCGCGGTGGTGCGCCCCAACTTCGACACCCTGTACTCGTCGGCCTGGCTCGACCTCACCGCCGGACCGGTGATCCTGGACGTGCCCGACACCGATGACCGGTACTTCATGCTTCCGCTGCTGGACATGTGGACCGATGTCTTCGCCAATCCCGGGAAGCGAACCTCCGGCACCGGACCGCAGCGCTACGTGATCGCCGGCCCGGGCCACACCGGTGAGCTGCCGCAGGACATTCCGGTGATCCACGCACCGACGCCGTATGTGTGGGTCATCGGCCGAACTCAAACCAATGGGCCGGCGGACTACCCGGCGGTGCACGCCGTTCAGGACGGCTACACCCTGACCGCACTGGCTCCGTCGACGTTTGTCAGGGACGAGGCCTACGACGTCACCACCGAACCGCTGCGCACGGTCAACGGCATGGCGGCACTGGACTATCTGAGCTACGCCGCGGACTTACTGCGCGTCAATCCCCCACACCCCACCGACTTTTCGATCCTGGCCCGGCTGTCGGGTCTTGGCATCGAGGCCGGCACGCCGTTCGACCCGCAGCGGTTCTCCGCTGAGCAGCGGGCCGAGATCGAGGCGGGCAAACAGGATGCACTGGCGACCATCACATCGGCCGCCCCGACCCTGGGCAACATCGTCGACGGGTGGATGGTCCTGGCCGAAGGCATGGGCGTCTACGGCAACTCGTATCTACGGCGCGCGGTCGTCACGCTGGTCGGGCTGGGAGCCAACCCGCCCGAGGATGCGGTGTACCCCTTGCTGGTGACCGACGCCGACGGTCAACCACTGTCCGGCGAGAATGATTACGTCATCCACTTCGATGCCGGGAAGCTGCCTCCGGTGGACGCCTTCTGGTCGGTGACGATGTACGACGCCGAGGGGTACCAGGTCGCCAACGAGATCAATCGGTTTGCGATCGGCGATCGAGATGCCTTGCAGTACAACGCAGACGGTTCACTGGATCTCTACATACAGCATGTGAACCCCGGCCCCGAGAAGGTGGCCAACTGGCTGCCCTCGCCGCTGGGCACCCTCGGGGTGACGATGCGGCTCTACGCGCCGCGCCGCGAGGCCATCAGCGGAGCGTGGCATCCGCCCGCGGTGCGCCGAGTGTGATCGTCGGCTAGGCGAGTGGCGCCGAGTAGCACTAGTTAGCCTCAGATCCGATGTCAGTTGCTGTACGCCGTGTTCCTCGGATGAATCATCCGACACCGAGGCGCCCTCTCCTGCCGCGTCGCTATGGCCAAAGTAATTCGACACCAACGACTTACGGGGCTCGCGCGAGAATCGCACCCTCGTTTAGTGCGACTGCGGCGCCCGGCCCCCGAGCGTTATATCTTTGCGGTAGAGGCCAACAGTTGACGTTCAGCCGAGGGAACTCTCACCGCCGATTCGACGTCGACAGCGACCGTCTGGGTGGCGAGCAGACAAGGAGAGAGTGAATGACCCGTTTTAAAGACCGGGTTGCCATCGTCACGGGGGCCGGCTCCCCCGACGGGATCGGCGCAGCTGTAGCCCGTCAGCTCGTCGACCAAGGAGCTCGGGTGGTACTCGGGGCGACCTCCGAGCGGGTGCACCAACGCGCGGCGGAACTAGGCGACTCGGCAACGGGAGTGATCGCTGACCTCACCGTCGACGGTGCCGCCGACTCCATGGTCCAGGCGGGTCTGCGACGTTGGGGGCGAGTCGACATTCTGGTTAACAATGCTGGCATGACGTCGATTTCGTCTGGCTGGGATGCCGACGACGATGTCGCCGATCTCTCGCTCGCTGACTGGAACGCCGCGATCGCCCGCAATCTCACGACGGCATTCCTGGCTTGTCGCGCGGTGGTACCCGTGATGTGCGAAGCCGGCTACGGCCGCATCGTCTCGATTGGTTCCACCACCGGTACGGTCAATGCAATGCCCGGACAATCCACCTACACCACTGCCAAGGCAGCCCTGGTCGGACTCACCCAGTCGTTGGCGCTGGAAGTGGTGAACAAGGGCGTTACGGTGAACCTTGTTGCGCCCGGCTACATTGCAACTGGATCGCAGCTTGCGTTCGAGGCTGCGGCCGCGTCGGCCGGTCCAATGGCGCGCAGTGGTACTCCCGATGAGATCGCCGCCTGCGTACTGTTTCTGGCACACGAATCGGCCTCCTTCGTCAACGGATCGGTATTGGTTGCCGACGGCGGTCACAACTTGCCCGAGACATGGCCGACTCGATGAATGTCACGCCAAGGACCTGACAGGTCGGTGTCAGCGCGCTCTAGACGATCTCGGTTTCGACCAGGTTGCGCTGCTGCCGTCCGGATCAGCTGCCACCCACCGTTATGGCGGATCAGCGTGAGAGCTCCGCACATCGCTCCAGCAGCTCGGTCGACGGTGGCTGGTAGAAGCTCAACACCACATGCTCGCAGCCCAACTCGGCGTACTGCGGCAGCTGATCCAGTTGCGCGGCAACCTGTTCGGGGTCACGCGGGTGCAGGAAGAGCTGAACCGACCGCCGGACCTCACCCGGGTCGCGGCCGACCTCGGCGCAAACCTCGGTGAGCTGCCCGTTGACCTCGCCCCACTGCTGGGGACCTTCATGGCTGGGCATGTTCCACTCGTCGGCATGCCGGGCGATCACCCGGAGCATCTTGGGCTGGGAGCCGCCCACCACGATCGGCGGGTAGGGCCGCTGCAGCGGCTTGGGTTCGCAGATCGCCTCGTTCAGCGTGTAGAACCGGCCCTCGAACGTCACGATCTCTTCCGTCCAGAGCCGGCGAATCACGGTGAGCGCCTCGTCGAGCATCGCCACTCGTGTTCCTGCGCTGGGGAATTCGATTCCGAAGCCACGATGCTCGGCTTCGTGCCAGCCTGCCCCGATGCCGAAGTTCAATCGTCCGCCGCTGATGTGGTCCACGGTGACAGCCATCTTGGCCAGGATCGCCGGATTGCGATACGTCACGCCGGTGACCATGCACCCGATCCGGGCCTGGCCGACCACCACAGCCATCGCCGCCAGGCTCGTCCACCCCTCGTGGGTCGGCTTTCGATCCTCGGTAAGCCCGTAGAAGTGGTCGTAGTTCCAGACTGCTTCGAAACCCAGTGCATCCGCCGTGCGCCAGAACTGTTCGAGCTCGGGATAGTCGAATGTGGGCGCCAGCTTGGCCGAGATCTGCATGCGGTGAAGCCTAGTATCACCTTCGATGCCCCAACGAAGGCGTCAATTGCGGCTACAGTGACGGATCACCTGTGCCGATCAGCTCGAAAGGCAGGACCCGAATGGCGCTCACCCGCAGGGTTTCCACGATCGTCGCCGTCGGGGTTGCCGCGGCGACGCTTTCAGTAGCGTCGGCGTGGGCCGGCGGACCGGACGGTGCGATCGACGGCACCGACGACATGTCACAGGCTGTTGGCTCGGGCGTGCTCAATGGAGTACTCGCCGGGTTCTCGGCTACCGGCCCGACCAATGCGGCTGCCTCGGCGGCGGTGATCGCCGCGTGCCAGCAGGCCGGCGCGCAGGAGTGCAGCCGCGACGAGGTCACCAACGACAACCTGTGCGTGGTCTCGGTGGGTGCCGACAACGGCAGCGGGATTGTGTCCGGTGGCGCCGGGCCGACGGTCGAGGCAGCGCGAGACGACGCGTTCAGGCACTCCCAGGACGCCGACGCCCCGCTCGATCCGAGCGCTCGAATTCTCGTGTCGGCCTGTCCGTGACAGCCGCGGCTCGGACTGCCACCCCATACCGCGCGAAAGGAATGACGTTGTGAACGTGCGAGGAAAGATCTCGCTGCTGACCACAGCTGTGGTTGCGGCGTCACTCATTTCGGCTCCGGTGGCAGGTGCCCGGCAGACCTGTCATGACGCGGGCAGCCACGTCATGTGCGAGACCAGCGGCAGCGTGTCCATCAAGGCCGTGCCACAGACGCGTGCCCCCAACGTCAGTGAGATCACGCCGAATAGCCGGGACCGGCGCCGCGGAATCGTCTGGAGCTGGTAGCTGGGTCGACACAGCCCACACGATCACTCGCCGATAGTGCCGAGCCCGCTGGAAGTCCTACCTGTCGCCGATGGCGTCGGGCTGCCATGGGATGTCGCGGTCGACGACGCAGTGGCCGCGATCGCCAGGGCGCGCGAACGATGCGGCGACGCATTCGTGGTCGAGAGTGGGGGCAGCTACTACCTCTTCACCTTCTCGCCCACCGGCGTCGAATCGTTCTACGCGCTCACCGAAGAAGCGGCGAGCAAGGGTGTCGCGGATTTCCTCATGCTGCGACGCAAGCTGCCCGAGGAGGTGCTTGCCGGCAGGCGCCTGCTGCCGAGTTCGTTGTTTCGCCGCGACGACGTGACGTCATACCTCGCCAACCTCGACCGTGCCCTCGATGCGACCGAGGTCGAACTCGGCGAGAGCGGCACCGTCGACCTGTTCGCGCTGACCCGACGGCTCGGCCACCGCATGGGTTTGGCGTCGTGGGCCGGACCTGGCTGCGCCGACGGGGACGCGTTCGAGCGTCTGGTTCGCGCGTTCGATGTGCTCGACGGTTCGGACGCGTTCGTTCACCCCGACGCGATGGCCGCCGTGGCCGCGTCGGGTATGCGGGCCGAGCGAGCCGCCTTGGAGGAGGTCTCCGGGGTGATCGAAGAGTCGCTGCGGCAACATGATTCGACGCCCCAGGATGGCGCGGGGTTGTTCAGCCGAATCGTCAGTGCCTGGGCTACGGAATCGCCGGAGATCCGGAGTCGCGGTATCGCGATGGACGTCGCGCTCATCCACATCGCCTCTATGTCGAACCTGATGGCAGCACTCGGCTGGGCGCTCGTCGACCTGATCGTCCATCCCGATCAACTCCGCCTCGTCGCAGACGGCGATCGCGACCTCGCCTCCAGGTGTGCACTCGAAAGCACCCGGCTGGCGCAGCGCTCGATCATGGCCCGCGCCGTACTCGAGCCGGTCGCATTCGACACCGGCGCAGGTGTGGTGGACGTACCGAAGGGCTGGACCATCGCCACGCTACTACCGCTGCTGAACTCATCGGCGGCTGCCGGCTTGGAGGAATGGAATCCCAGCCGGTGGCACCGGCACCGACTCGCCGACGCACATGCGTTGCCGTCACCGATGCTGGTGACCGCCTTCGGGCACGGCAGGCATTCCTGTCCGGCACAGCCCTTTTCGTTGGCCGCGATGACCATGGCGATGACCCGCCTCTTGGGTCGCTACGACATGAGGCCCGAATGGAAACGACACCCGCGTCCGGTGCCCGCCCAGATAGGCGGCGTGGCGCGGGCGGCCGATCCCTGCACCGTCAGCTACACGACGTGCTGACCGAAAGCTAGACCCGGCGGCGCTCCCGCTCTGCCGCCAGTTCGTCTCTGACCACGGCCACGGCCATGCTCTGGTTGTAGCCGCGCCGGGCCAGCATGCCGACCAGCCTGCGCATCACCTTGGTGTCGTCGCCGTCGTCCAGCTTCTCCCGGCGCAGCTTCTGCTCCACCAGCTCCTCGGCGCGTTGCCGTTCGGCGCCGGCGTCGATGTCGTCGAGCGCCGCGGCGATCACCTCGTCGTCGACACCTTTCGTCCGCAACTCAGCGGCCAAGGCGCGCTTACCTTTTCCCGCTCGCGCCCGCCGCGAGCGCACCCACTGTTCGGCGAAATCCGCGTCGTCGATCAGGCCGACAGCGGCTAGCCGATCGAGTTCGTTCGAGATGACGTCGTCGGGGTATCCCCGCTTGGCCATCTGACCGGAGAGCTCGGATCGGGTTCGCGGACGCACGGTGAGCAGGCGCAGGCACAACGCGTGCGCCTGCTCTTCGCGGGTCTCAGAAGTCGACTGGGGCGGGGAGGACGTCATCGATGGGTCCATCGGTCACGACCGCGCCGATACCAAGCTTCTCCTTGATCTTCTTCTCGACCTCGTTGCCCACATCGGGGTTCTCCAGCAGGAACTTTCGGGCGTTCTCCTTGCCCTGGCCAAGCTGCTCGCCCTCGTAGGTGAACCACGAACCGGACTTGCGGATGAAGCCGTGCTCCACGCCCATATCGATGAGCGACCCCTCGCGGCTGATGCCGTGGCCGTAAAGGATGTCGAATTCGGCCTGCTTGAACGGCGGTGACACCTTGTTCTTGACGACCTTGACGCGGGTGCGGTTGCCTACCGCGTCCGTGCCGTCCTTGAGTGTCTCGATCCGCCGCACATCCAGGCGGACCGAGGCGTAGAACTTCAACGCCTTACCGCCCGTGGTGGTTTCGGGTGAGCCGAACATCACGCCGATCTTCTCGCGCAGCTGGTTGATGAAGATCGCGGTGGTGCCCGAGTTGTTCAGCGCACCGGTCATCTTGCGCAGCGCCTGGCTCATCAGCCGGGCCTGCAGACCGACGTGGCTGTCACCCATCTCGCCCTCGATCTCGGCGCGGGGCACCAGCGCGGCCACCGAGTCGATGACGATGAGGTCGATGGCGCCCGATCGCACCAGCATGTCGGCGATCTCGAGCGCCTGCTCACCGGTGTCGGGCTGGCTGACCAGCAGTGCGTCGGTGTCCACCCCGAGCTTCTGGGCGTAATCCGGGTCCAGCGCGTGCTCGGCGTCGATGAACGCCGCGATGCCGCCGGCGGCTTGAGCATTGGCCACCGCGTGCAGTGCGACGGTGGTCTTACCCGACGATTCCGGGCCGTAGATCTCAACCACGCGACCGCGCGGCAGTCCGCCGATGCCGAGTGCGACGTCGAGGGCGATCGATCCGGTCGGGATGACCGAGATGGGCTGGCGCACCTCGTCGCCCAGTCGCATCACCGAGCCCTTGCCGAAGTTCTTGTCGATCTGTGCGAGCGCCAGCTCGAGGGCCTTTTCGCGATCAGGTGCCTGCGGAGCCATGGTGATACCTCTTCCGGTAGTCGTTGTTGACCGGTTCTCGGTCGGTTGGCCGTGACGTTAGGACAAGGCTCCGACAAAACGGGCGAACGTTGACCACCATAACGAACATGTGTTCGATGGCAAGGAGGCGCGCCGCCGCGTGTCAGACGATCCGATGCAGGGCGTCGGCCAGAGCCGCCGGGCGGGAGTAGAACGGCGAATGACCCCCGGCAGCTCCACCACCTCCGCTTCGAGCCGCTCCGTCGCCACCCGTCGTGACCAGCCTGGATCGACCATCCGGTCGTCTGCGCACACGATGTAGGTGGCCGGAATCGATGGGAGCCGATCGAACGTGCAGCGCTGCGACATCGGCTCGCGCGCCTGAACTCGCAGCCGTGGGATCGCCGACGTGACGATCTCGTCATCACAATCCGGATAGAAGATCGATCGCGCCAGGTCGAGGTCGACCCATCGGGTGCCGCCGTCGACCTTGGCGAGTCCGGCCGAATGATCCGGATTGAGTATGTGTTGCTCCCGATTCAGCTCAGCGATGGTGCGGCCGGGCTCCGCGACCAAGCCGCACAAATACACCTGGTGACGAAGCAGGCAGCGATCGGCGATCCACGGCAACGCATAGCTGCCCAGCGAGTGTCCGACAGCGACGACGTCGTGGTCGTTCTCATCAATAGCTGCCGCAAATGTGGCGGCATGGTCGGTGAACGTCGCCGCCGGATCATCGAACCGTACGTCCACCGCGACCGCCCGGTGCCCGCGCCGCTCCAATTCGGGAATCAACCGCTCCCAGCACCACGGTCCGTGCCAGGCGCCATGGATCAACGCGAAGGTACTCACGCGCTCACCACTGATCGCGCGGCACGTCGAAGTCCGCGCACAGCGCCCGCCACACGTCGCGGGGCTCCACACCGTCCTCGATGGCCTGCGCGGCGGTCCGTCCGCCCAGCTGCGTGAGCACATGGTCGACCACCAGCGAGCCCCCTCGAACCGGACCGAACTGCGCATCGACCAGCTCGTGGAATTCCGTCAGCCGCACGCCACCAACTTACCCAGCCACCGATTCATGGCACACCCGTACCGGATCGGCGACTCCCGCAATGCTCTGGCCGGCGCGCCGTGCCGCCTCCCGATAGCCCGGCGAGGACAGCACTTCGCCCACCTCGGCCACCAGCGCCTCGGCGGCAAGCGGCCGGATCAGACGCGCACTACCTTGTCGCACAACGCGATTCGCCAACTCCCACTGGTCACCACCACCCGGGATCACCACCATCGGCACGCCGGCCAGCAGCGTCTTGGACAGCATCCCGTGCCCGCCACCGCAGATCACCAGATCGGCGTGGGTCAGCAGCTCGTCCTGGCGACCCAGCCCGGCACACGCCCACGGCGGCACCTCGAGCTCCTCGCCGCCGAGCCGGGAGATCACCACCCGCGACCCCGCGGGCAGCGTACGGCCGGGCATCAGGTGTTCCAGCACAAGCTCGGCGACTCCCCCGGCGCCGGTGGTGGCGGTCGACGGCGCCACCACGATCACCGGGCCCTCCCCCGGCGGAACCGGCAGCACCGCGTCGGTGGGTTCGAAATGCAGCGGCCCGACCACGACGGCCTCGGCCGGCCAGTCCGGCCTGGGCACCTCGAGGGCGGGCAGGGTGGCGATCAGGCGGCGCAGTGGTCCCGGATCGCGGGCGGGCAGCCCGATCTGCACCCGTGCCGTCGAGCGCTGACGGGCCCCTTCCTTCACCGACCGGGCGGTCAGGGCGCGCATGATCGAGTCCCGCAGCCGGCCGCGGATTCCAGCGCCGGGCGCCAGCCCGCTGCCCAGTGGCGGCAGGCCCCGCGAAGGTAGGTACAGCGGGTGCGGGCACAGCTCGACCCACGGGATGCCCAGCAGTTCGGCAGCCATCCCGCCGCAGGCGGTGATGACGTCGGAGACGATCAGATCGGGCGCCAGGGCGCGCAGTGCCGGAACGTTGAGAACCGCCATCCGCGCCGCGCGCTGGTGGATCTTGGCGCCGGCGTCGGTGTCATCGTCGTCGTCGTCAGGATCCAGACCGGCGAGTTCGACGGCCTCGATCCCGGCGGCGCGCGCCGTGTCCAGCCATTCGGTGCCGGTCAGCAGGATGGGGTGATCCCCCGCAGCCGCCAGGCGCAGGCACAGCGCGATCGCGGGAAACGCATGGCCGGGATCCGGTCCTGCCACCACCGCGACGCGCACGGGCCTACCCTGCCACAGCGGATCCGGCCTAGGCTCGAGTGCATGACCGAGCAGATCACCAACGTGAGCTCCGATATCGACAATGCCCATACGGTCGAGGTTTTCCTGAACGCGCTGCAGGAGCAGGACCTGGCCACCGCCGATCTTCAGCTGGACGACAATCTCGTCTACCAGAATGTCGGTTTCCCCACCGTCCGCGGCCGCAAGCGAACGATGAAGCTGTTCAAAGGCCTGCAGCGTCCCAGCTTCGGCTTCGAGGTGAAGATCCACCGCATCGCGGTCAACGGCCCGGTGGTGCTCACCGAGCGCACCGACGTGCTGCGGGTGGGCCCGGTGCGGTTGCAGTTCTGGGTGTGCGGCGTCTTCGAGGTCAAGGACGGCCGAATCACCTTGTGGCGGGACTACTTCGACATGTTCGACATGACCAAGGCCACTGTGCGCGGCCTCATCGGGGCGGTCGTGCCGGGGTTGCGGCCGACGCTCTAGGCCCGGCGGAGCTGGCCCAGTTCGTCGAAGGCCTGCGCCCAGCCCATCAGGCGGTCGGTCGCTCCTGCGAGCTCGTTGCGGTAGCGCTGCTGCGACATCGGCGAGCTCGACATCGCGCCGGTATTGGCCGCGGACACCAGTTGCGCTGCGGCGGTGACCATTTCGTTGTACTGCCGCACCCCGGAGCTGAGCTGCGCGGTGAACGCGTTGATGGTCGGCGCCAGGTAGGACTGCGAATGCGGCGTCTCGATCGCGGCGCGCTCCATCGACACCACCTCGTCGGCCGTGGCCGCCATGGTGGCCGCGGTGCGATCCGCTGCTGCGATGAGTTCGCGAATTTCTTCGGGCGGCAACATGTTCCCGCGCTGCATCACACCCAGTAGCGAGTGAAAGCCACGCTCAGAAGCCCCGAGGGCCGACATCGACGGCCGCGCCACCGAGCCGTGCGGCGGCAGCCGGCGGCCGCTGACCTGACGGGTAGGTGGCAGCGGCTCGCCCCGCAGCCAGCGGTAGCGCAGCAAGAACAGAGTGGCGGGCACCGCGGCGCCGGCGGCGATCACCCCGGTGATGATCAGCCCCCAGACCGGTGTGCTCCACGTGGCAAGGAGTCCGGTCACGGCTACCCAGAACACGGTGGCGAAACTGAAGAAGATCCCCAGCCGCAACGCCCAGCGCCGCTTGCGCAGCAGCCGGGCCCGCGGATCGGAGACGGCACTGAGCTTCTGCGCCGCCACGTCGGCGTACTCACTGACGGTGTCGATACCGCGCTGCATGACCGAACGCCATTGACGCGATACGAATCCCGGTTTGTCCGGTGTCACCGCCATCGAATGCTCGCCTCCTACTGGCCTAGTGGCTTCTCGGGCTCGGGGGTGACCGCCGGTGCGGCCGGGGTGGCCGGCGCGGCCGCGGTGCCACCGGCAGGCAGAGCGTCCCCACGCATCGACGCGCGGATCTGCTCGAGCCGGGAATGTCCGGCCATCTGCACACTGGCCTGCTGCACTTCGAGCATGCGGCCCTGCACCGAGTTCTGCGCGAGCTCCGCGGCGCCCATCGCGTTGGCGTAGCGGCGTTCGATCTTGTCGCGAACCTCGTCGAGGCTCGGGGTGTTGCCGGGTGCGGCGATCTCGCTCATCGACCGCAGCGAGGCGCTGACCTGCTCCTGCATCTTGGCCTGCTCGAGCTGGCTGAGCAGCTTCGTGCGCTCGGCGATCTTCTGCTGCAGCACCATGGCGTTCTGCTCGACGGCCTTCTTGGCCTGGCCGGCGGCTTGCAGCGCCTGGTCGTGCAGAGCCTTGAGGTCCTCCACACTCTGCTCTGCGGTGACCAACTGCGCGGCGAACGCCTCAGCGGCGTTGTTGTACTCGGTCGCCTTGGCGGCATCACCGGACGCCACCGCCTGATCGGCCAGCGTCAGCGCCTGCCGGACGTTGACCTGCAGCTTCTCGATGTCGGCGAGTTGACGGTTCAAGCGCATCTCGAGCTGGCGCTGATTGCCGATGACCTGGGCGGCCTGCTGGGTCAAGCCCTGGTGCTGACGCTGGGCATCCTCGATCGCCTGCTGGATCTGCACCTTCGGGTCGGCATATTCGTCGATCTTCGAGTTGAAGAGCGCTGTGAAGTACTTCCACGCCTTGACGAACGGGTTGGCCATCAGTTGCTCCGTCTATGTATCGAGTGCCGCAGTTCGGGTGGTCGTGCCCAATTTATCGGTTAACCACGCCCGGCCACACCCTTGGCTGCATGTGACCCGGTCGCGGCCGGTTCGAGGCTCAGGCCACCGCCATCGTGACGGGGTGCGGAATGACCACCTTGGTGGCGACGTCGATGGTGCCGTCCTGCGCCGGCACGGCGGTCAACCGGGCGATTCGCTCGCGGTCGGCCATCTTGGCACCGGCATCGGTCAGCACCCGCGACAGCGGGACGTCCAAGGCGGTGCAGATCGCGCTGAGCAGCTCACTCGAGGCTTCCTTGCGGCCGCGCTCGACTTCGGAGAGGTATCCCAGGCTCACTCGGGCCGAATCGGACACCTCACGAAGGGTGCGCCCCTGCGACGTGCGAGCGTCACGCAGCACGTCGCCGATCACCTCACGCAGCAGTATCGCCATCGGGTGTCCTCCTCCAAGAGTTGCAACGAACCGTTCAACGCCGCGGACGCCCGATTTGGTTCCCAGAAACCTCAGGCTTGCTCGACACACTGATGCAGCCGCCCGATCGCCTGGTGCACGGCCGCCAGCCGAATATCCCAGCGTGAGCCGGCCAGCCGCAGCTCGGCGACCTCCGTCGGCCCGGGACCGGCCAGCCCCAGGAACACGGTGCCGACCGGGTGCCCGCCGTGCGGTTCCGGCCCGGCCACCCCGGTGAGGCCGACGCCCCAGGTCGCCTGACAGCGATCGCGCGCCCCTTCGGCCAGCGCGGCGGCCGTCGGAGCCGCGACGGGCCCGACATCGTCGAGCAGCTGCCGAGGCACGCCTGCCAGCGCGATCTTGGTCTCGACGGTGTAGGTGACCAGCCCGCCGCTGAGCACCGTGCTGGCTCCGGGCACCCCGGCCAGCGTCGCCGCCAGCAGACCGGCGGTCAACGACTCCGCGGTCGCCACGGTCTCGCCGCGCGCGGTCAGCAGGGCGACCAGCGAGCGGGCCCCGTCATCGGCCAGCGGTTCGCTCACGGGAGTCCTTGATCGCCGAGACCACGTAGTCGACCCCGGTCGCCACGGTCAACACGATGGCCGCCCACATGGTCACCCAGGCCACGATGTGCCAGGTCGGCGGCCAGTTGTGCAACGGCAGCACGAACAGTCCGATCGCGACGGCCTGCACCAGCGTCTTGACCTTGCCCCCGCGGCTGGCGGGGATGACCCCACGCCGCAGCACCGCGAAGCGCAGCACCGTGATGCCGAGCTCGCGGATCAGGATGACCACCGTCACCCACCACGGCAGGTCGCCGAGCATCGACAGCCCGATCAGGGCGGCGCCGATCAGCATCTTGTCGGCGATCGGGTCGGCCAGCTTGCCGAATTCGGTGACCATCCCGTAGGTGCGCGCCAGGGAACCGTCGAGCCGGTCGGTGATGACCGCCACCGCGAAGATGATGAAAGCCGTTAGGCGGCTGCCCGTTTCGTGGCCGTCACCGGCGAACAGGAACAGCAGGAAGATCGGGACCAGAACCAGACGGATACCGGTCAGGAAGTTGGCTAAGTTGGCGACCCGCACGCGCGGGACCGCCGGACCGGTTTGCGGTTGTCCCGACACGGCAAACAGAATATCGGTTGGCAGCCGGGCGCCTCACGGCCGATACTCTGCACCCGTGAGCTCCGATGTCGTCGTCCGCCGCGCCCGCACCTCGGACGTCGCCGATATCAAGCGTCTGGTCGACATCTATGCGGGCCGCATCCTGTTGGAGAAGAACCTGGTCACCCTCTATGAGGCGGTCCAGGAATTCTGGGTGGCCGAGGTTGACGGCGAGGTCGTCGGGTGCGGGGCGCTGCACGTCCTGTGGGCCGACCTCGGCGAGGTTCGCACAGTCGCCGTCGACCCGAAGGTCAAGGGCCGCGGTATCGGCCACACGATCGTCGACCAGCTGCTCACGGTCGCCCGCGAGCTGCAACTGCAGCGGCTGTTCGTGCTGACCTTCGAGACGGAGTTCTTCGCCCGGCACGGTTTCGCCGAGATCGAGGGCACCCCGGTCACCTCCGAGGTGTACGACGAGATGTGCCGGTCCTACGACATCGGTGTCGCCGAGTTCCTCGACCTGTCGTACGTCAAGCCGAACATCCTCGGCAACACCCGGATGTTGCTCAAGCTCTGACGCCCAAACCGACGTTTCGCGGTGATTATGCGAGTAGATCGCTGCGAAACGTCGATCTCGGCGGCTAGAAGTCCTCGTCCTCGTCGTCGTCCTCGTCGGCGCTGCCACCACGGATCAGCATCAGCGTGGCGGCCAGTTCGTCGGGCTTGACCAGAACCTCACGGGCCTTGGAGCCTTCTGAGGGCCCGACGATATTGCGGGTCTCCATCAGGTCCATGAGCCGGCCGGCCTTGGCGAAGCCGACCCGCAATTTGCGCTGCAGCATCGACGTCGAGCCGAACTGCGAGGACACCACGAGTTCGACGGCCTGCAGGAAGACGTCCATGTCGTCGCCGATATCGGGGTCGACGTCGGTGCGCTCGCCGCTCGGCTTGGCGGCGGTCACGCCCTCGGTGTATTCGGGCTCGGCCTGGTCCTTGCAGGCCTGCACGACGGCGTGGATCTCCTCGTCGCTGACGTAGGCACCCTGCAACCGCTCCGGCTTGGAGGCGCCCATCGGCAGGAACAGACCGTCGCCCATGCCGATCAGCTTCTCGGCGCCCGGCTGATCGAGGATGACCCGGCTGTCGGTCAGCGACGACGTCGCGAAGGACAGTCGCGACGGCACGTTGGTCTTGATCAGACCGGTGACGACGTCGACCGATGGCCGCTGGGTGGCGAGCACCAGGTGGATGCCGGCCGCGCGGGCTTTCTGGGTGATGCGCACGATGGCTTCCTCGACGTCGCGTGGCGCGGTCATCATCAGGTCGGCGAGCTCGTCGACGACGGCCAGGATCAACGGGTACGGCTTGTAGACGCGCTGGCTGCCCAGCGGGGCCGTGATCTCCCCGGAGCGCACCTTGGCGTTGAAATCCTTGATATGCCGCACGCGGGAGGCCTGCATGTCCTGGTAGCGCTGCTCCATCTCTTCGACCAGCCACGCCAGCGCTGCGGCCGCCTTCTTGGGCTGGGTGATGATCGGCGTGATCAGGTGCGGAATGCCTTCGTACGGCGTGAGTTCCACCATCTTCGGGTCGATGAGGATCATCCGCACTTCTTCAGGGGTGGCACGCGCCAGCAGCGACACCAGCATCGAGTTGACGAAGCTGGACTTACCCGAGCCGGTGGAGCCGGCCACGAGAAGGTGCGGCATATCGGCCAGATTCGCCGAGACGAAGTGCCCCTCGATGTCCTTGCCCAGCCCGATCACCAGCGGGCGGTGGTCGCCGCGGGTGGACGGCGCGGTGAGAACGTCTGCCAGCCGGACCATTTCACGGTCGGTGTTCGGCACTTCGATGCCCACAGCGGACTTGCCGGGGATCGGCGCGAGGATGCGGACACTTTCGGTGGCCACCGCGTAGGCGATATTGCGTTGCAGCGCAGTGATTTTCTCGACCTTGACGCCGGGGCCGAGTTCGACCTCGTAGCGCGTCACCGTCGGGCCCCTGGTGCAGCCGGTCACCGCGGCGTCGACCTTGAACTGCTGCAGGACCGATGAAATCCGCTCCACCATCTGGTCGTTGGCCGCGCTGCGTCGCTTCGGCGGGTCGCCGGCCACCAGCAGATCCAGCGACGGCAGCGTGTACGGGCCCTCGACCACGCGATCCAGGACCTTGGTCTCCTGCGTGGCGGTGTCCGGCGTGGGCTCCGGCTTCGGAGTTGCCTTCTTGCGCCGCGCCTTCACCGGCTCGGGCACCGTCGGCGCATCCTCGTCGAGCGGATAGTTGTCCAGCGGTGTGCCGACCGGCCCCTCCGCGCCCGGCCAGGCCGTCGCCTCGTCGGTGTACGACCGCGGATCGTCGTAGTAGCCGTCGGAGAAGTCGTCCGGCTCGGCGGGGGCGATGCCCTCGCGGTCCTCGGGCTCCTCGTCGTCGTAGTACTCGTCGTCATCGTCGTAGTGGCCGCGCGTGCTGAACATCGCGTAGAGCGTGTCGGGCACCTCACGGATCGTCGTGCCCGTCAGCAGCAGCAGCCCGAACAGCGCGGCAATGATCAGCAACGGTGTGGCGATCCACGGGGTCAGCCCGTCGGACAGTGGTCCGCCGATCGCGAAGCCGATGAAACCTGCTGCGCGTTGCCGCGCCGCGGGGTCCTGTGGCGCACCCGACCAGAGATGCCACAGACCCAAGACCGGCAGGGCGACCATCGCGCACCCCAGGATCAGGCGGGGCCGCGCGTCGGGATTGGGTTCGGTGCGCATGAGAAGGACAGCGATGGCGCAGATGATGACGGGCAGCAGAACCACGGCTCCGCCGACCAATGTCCGCAGCACCGAGTCGATCCAGGCGCCGACCGGCCGAGCGGCGTCGAACCACGAACTGGCCGCGATCACGACCGCGACAGCCAGCAGCCCCAGCGCGATGCCGTCACGGCGATGCCCCGGCTCGATGTCGCGGGCCCGACCGACCGATCGGGCGGTCGAGCCCGCCCCCTTGGCCAACATCAGCCAGGTCGCCCGCGCAGCGCGTCCCCCGGTCGCGGCCGCGGTGGCAACCGGCGAGGAGGTGCGCTTCTTGGCGGGCTTGCGCCGCGGGGCCGGCTTGGCCGACCGCGTCGCACCCTTTGACCTGGTCGTTCGCGCGCTTGAGCGAGCGGCCGTCTTGTTCGCCATGCGGGCAAGCCTAGTCGCATGTGCCCCATCTGCACCATCCGCAACACCCGTTCCACGGCGCGTCGTTGCCAGACTGCGACCAACGCCGGCTGAGGTCGATTTCGGGCACCCCGCGCCGCTGACCGGGACCCCGTCTCGTGGCATTACAAAGCCGGGCTAACGTAAGCGCCGTCACACTTGTCCCGAAGAGCTGAGGAGCTCCGCTCATGCCCGTGGTCGTCGTAGCCAGCTTCACCGTCAAGCCCGAATCCGTCGACGCCGTGCGCGAGGCCTGCAAGAAGGCCGTCGCAGCGGTCCATGACGAGCCCGGCTGCGACCTGTACGCCGTCCACGAAGGCGACAAGACCTTCGTGTTCGTCGAGCAGTGGGCCGACGAGGACGCACTCAAGACCCACAGCACCGCGCCCGGCGTGACCGCGCTGTTCGGCGAGATCGGCGAGCACCTCGACGGCGCCCCCGACATCAAGATGCTCACCCCCATCCCGGCCGGCGATCCGGCCAAGGGCCAGGTCCGCCCCTAAGCCATGGGGGAACTCGACGGCAAGGTCGCGCTGATCACCGGCGCGGCCCGCGGCCAGGGCCGCGCGCATGCGGTGAAGCTGGCATCGGAGGGTGCCAGCATCATCGCGGTGGACCTCTGCGACCAGATCGCCAGCGTCCCCTACCCGATGGCCACGCCGGAGGACATGGCGGCCACCGTCAAGCTCGTCGAGGACAGCGGTGCGCGGATCGTCGCCCGCGAGGCCGACGTCCGCGACCGGACGGCGTTGAAGAATGCCATGTACCAGGGCATCGAGGAACTGGGCCGGCTCGACATCGTGATCGCGAACGCCGGGATCGCCCCGATGGCTGACGACGGCGCGTGGCAGGACGTCATCGACGTCAACCTCACCGGGGTCTATCACACCGTCGACGTGGCGATGAAGCCGATGATCAAGCAGGGCGACGGCGGTGCGATCGTGCTGACCAGTTCGGTGGCCGGCCTGGTCGGCATCGGTGCGCCGGTCGCGGGATCGCTGGGCTACACCGTCGCCAAGCACGGTGTGGTGGGCCTGATGCGGGCGTACGCGAATTTCCTTGCCGCATTCAATATTCGGGTCAACTCGGTACATCCGGCCGGGGTGAACACCCCGATGATCGACAACGAGTTCACCCGTTCCTGGCTCGAAGGCATCGCCCAACAGAACTTCGGCGGCCCGGACATGACCAACGCGTTGCCGGTCCAGACGCTGGAACCCGAGGACGTCGCCAACGCGGTGTACTACCTGGTGTCGGACGCGGGCCGCTATGTCACCGGAGTCGCGTTGCCCGTCGACGCGGGGTTCACGAACAAGCGTTAGCACTTACGATCGGGTGACGATGACACCCGATCTGGAGCTCACCAGCGTCCCGGCCTGGGCCGTCGAACCAACTTGTCCGGCGGCCGATCTCACCGGCCGGCACTGGACGGTGCTCGCCGTTGGCATTGACGCGGCCGCCATCGCCGCACGGTGGGTCGACGAGATCTGCGCCGTCCATCCGGACGCCCGGCCCCGGGTGCACCAGGTGGCCGACGCCGATGCGGCGTGTGCCGCGCTGGACGCCGACCTCGAGGATGCCGTGGTCGGGTGGCGGCTTCTGCTGGCCGGCCCCGCGCACGCGTGTCTCCGCATCCGCGCCCGCGCCTTCGAATTCGGCGCCGCTGATGACGAAATCACCGTCGCGAGTACCGAAGTGGCCACCCGCGAGGTCTACTGCGCACACTGCCGCATCACCGCCACGGCTGCGACGGGATTGGCCGAGGAGATCACCTGCCCCGGCTGCGCACGCCGACTGTTCGTGTATTACCACGTGTCTCGGCGGATGGGTGCCCACCTCGGATTCGCGATGACCGCCGACGCGACGCCATGACCGGGCTGACGTTGCACGTCGTCGCAATCGACGACACCGTGCCCGGGATCAGGACTCTGACCCTGGCCCACGCCGACGGTGCGGTGCTGCCGTCGTTCACGCCCGGTAGCCACGTGGTGATCGAATGCGCCGGCGGGGCCAACGCCTATTCGTTGACCGGGGAGAGTGCTGCGCCCCGCGACTATGTGGTGTCGGTGCTGGAATGCCGTGCGGGCCGCGGCGGCTCGCGGTGGATTCACCGCGAACTGAGCGTGGGCGACGCTGTCGTCGTTCACCCGCCGCGCAGCGCCTTCGCCCCCGTTCTGCGCGCCCGGCGACACCTGTTGATCGCCGCCGGGATCGGGATCACCCCGATGGTGTCGCATCTGCGCAGCGCGCGACGCTGGGGCCGGGATGTGCGGCTGCTGTACATCTTTCGTGAGGGACGCGGCGCGTACGTCGACGAGATCCGCTCGCTGAGCGAGAACGCCTCGTTCTTCACCGACCGGGCGGCCTTCCTGGCCGAGGTGACCACGACGCTGGCCACCCAGCCCTTCGGCACGCACGCCTATCTCTGCGGTCCACCCCAGTTCATCGACGACGTCGTCGCGGTCGCCACCGGGCTCGGCTGGCCTCCAAGCCGCATCCACATCGAACACTTCGGCGGGGAGTTGGCACCCGGCGATCCGTTCGAGGTCGAACTGTCCTCCGATGGAAGCATTTTCACCGTCGAATCGGGTGTCTCACTGCTGGAGTCGTTGACCGCTCACGGACATGTCATCCCCAATCTGTGCAGGCAGGGTGTCTGCGGTGAATGCCGGGTACCGGTGCGCGGCGGGTCCGCGCTGCACCGCGACCTCTTCCTCACCGACGATGAGCGACGCCACTCGATGATGGCCTGCGTCTCGCGCGGCTCCGGCCGGGTGGAGTTGGACCTGTGAGCGAGCTGGTGTCGGCACCGGATCTGGTTGCGTGCTTTCCGTTCCCGTATACAGCCGACTCCTACCGGTACAGCACCAACATCGCGCCCGCGCGTGCAGTGGTGAGAACCGCGACCGGTCAGTGGGGTGAGCCGGTGGTGGACATCGACAGCGAGTACACCCGCGAACTCGCCGAACGCCGCCGCATCCTGGCCGCCGATCCATCCCGGCATGCGGTGTTGCCGCACATGCGAGTCGCGTGCTGGGACACCATGCTGACGTTGATGACCGAGCTCGCCCGCTCGTATCCGGCGACGATGTCCCTGAGCCGCGACGGCGACACCGGGTGTTGGCGCAACGAATTACTCGGTATCACCCAGGAATTCGTGGTCGGCGACGAATCAAGCCTGCCGTGCGATCCGCTGGCCTATATCGCCGGTCAGGTGCAGGAGGACATCGTGCTGCTCGACCAGCGTGACGGCGACCTGTTCGCCGACGCCGGGGTGGTCACGTTCGCCGCGGGCTGGTCGTTCGGCTTCGACGTCGGGATGACATTCCTGGATATTCACGGACCGGTGCCCCGGCTACGTGAGACCGGGGTGATCACCCGGGCCCGGGAATTCCTGATGCGATTGCAGGCCGGCGGCATCTACCGCCGGACCAACTGGTCGATGACTGTCGGCAGGCGGCTCGACGTGTCTACCGAAGCGTTCCCGCAGTGGCTGCCCGATCGCGCGCACCTGGACGCTGTCGACGACGACACGTTCGGCCGGCTCATTCATCTGCGGGTGGAGGTCCAGCATCTGATCCGGCTGCCCGAGTCAGGTGCGATCTGCTTTCTGATCCGCAGCTACATGCTGCCGCTGGCCGATATCGCGACTGTTGACCAGTGGCGTGTGCGCACCGCCGCGGTGTTGGCCGAATTGCCGTACGACATGGTCGAATACAAGGGACTGGCCGCCTATCGGGACCGCGCGGTCTCCTGGCTGCTCTCCCGCTGAATCCGCGGGACCAGCACCGCGGAGAACGCGGCGGCGACGGTGAGCGCCAGCATCGTGACGAGCGGCCAGACCGCGGGCGCCCCTTCGGCGATGATGCCCAGGCTGAATCCGGCGACGATCATTCCCAGGCTGATGACGATATGGGTGCAGCTGATCAGTACGGCCGCAACCGCATTGTCGGCGTGGTCGAAGATCCAGTCGTAGGCGGCGGGCAGCAGCGCCTGGTTGGCGACCGCCGAGAGCAGCATCGCAGGGCCGAACGCCCACAGCCCCGGCACGACATGCCACTGCTGCGAGGCGATGCACAGGGCCGCTGCAGCCATGCTGATCAACGCGCTGCACAGATAGACACCGCGGGCTCCGTGATTGCGGCGAACTACCCGCCACAGCGGAATTCCGGCGAGCAGGCCGACACCGACGAACACCAGGAACTGGTCGACATTGATGGTGGCGCTGAGGAATTCGGCCGCGTAGATGGCATAGAAGGTGGGCGTCAGGATCACTGGGATGAACACCAGATTCGTTGTCAGGAAACGCCGCAGCCACCGATTGGTCCGCAGCTGCGAGCGTCCTTGCCGCAACGTGTCGACCATGCGGGTCGGTCCCGTCGCCAGCTGCACGCTCGGCGTTCGCAGTGTCGCGCAGCACAGGGCACCTAACACCATGGCCGCCACCGAGATCCACAGCAGATCGGCGTCGTGCCATCGAGGTGAATTGGGCAGCAGGCGTCCCGCGGTGAAGGCGGTGATCAGAACCACCAGCGCGCCACTGTATCCGGCTTGCTTGAGCATGACGTCGCCACGTTGCTGGGCCGACAGCAGCGCCGACATGGCCATCGGCGAGACCACCTGCGAGCTGCCGGTGACGGTGCCGATGAGCAGGCAGGCCAGCAGCAACGGATACGCGAACAGCCAGGGAGGCGCCAGCGCGATGTCGAGTGCGACCAGTGCGGTGAGCGCGGCCTGCGTCAGCGCAACTCCGACCAGCAATCCGGTGACCGAGTCGGTGAGTCGTAACACCTTGGGCCCGAGCACACTTCCCAGCAGCGTTCCGACGGTGAACGCCGGCATCAGCAGTGCCACCACGACGCCGGGACTGCCGAGTTGGTCGGCGATGTAGGGGATGACGGCCGAGATACTGCTGACTTGGACGCCTACCTTGAAGAACGTCCCCTGCGTGAGCAGTGCCCGATAGTTTCCGCCCCGCGCGGAGCCCGTCATAAGCAGGAGAGCTTATCCGGGGATGGGGCGGGCCCGTCAGATTTCGATGACCGTCGGCACGATCATCGGCTGGCGGCGGTAGGTCTCCCCCACCCACTTTCCGATCGTGCGCCGCACCGTCTGCGCGATGCGCACCGGGTCGGTGACATTCTCGGCGGCAAGTTTTTCCAGCTCGGCTTCGACCTTGCGGGCAGCGGGCTCCAAGGCCTTGGGGTCCTCGGAGAAGCCGCGCGAATGCAGCTGCGGCGGGGCTGCCGAGCGCCCGGTCTCGCGGTTCAGCACCACCGTGGCGGCGATGAATCCCGAACTCAGGATGAGTCGCTCGCCCAGGGTCGCCTCGCCGACGTCGCCCATGATCAGGCCGTCGACGAACATCTTGCCGACCGGAACCGCGCCGGCGATCGAGACCCGGCCGCCGACCAGATCGACGCTGACGCCGCTCTCGGCCACCACGATGTTCTCCTCGGGCACGCCGCTGCGCGCGGCCAGCTTGGCGTTGGCGCGCAGCATCCGCCAGGTGCCGTGCACCGGCATCACGTTGCGCGGCCGTACCCCGTTGTAGAGGAACAGCAGCTCCCCGGCGTAGGCGTGGCCCGAAACATGAACTCGTACTTGCTGATTGGTGACCACCCTGGCGCCGATCTTGGCCAGGTCGTCGATCACTCCGTAGACGGCCTCCTCGTTGCCGGGGATCAGCGACGAGGACAGGATGATCAGGTCGTCGGAGGTGACCGTGATGCTGCGGTGCTCTCCGCGCGACATCCGGGACAGCGCCGCCATCGGCTCGCCCTGCGTACCGGTGGTGATCAACACCACCTGCCCGGGCGTCATCTCCTCGGCCATCGCGATGTCGACGACGTCGCGATCCTCGACATGCAGGAAGCCCAACTCGCGGGCGATCGCCATATTGCGCAGCATCGAGCGGCCGACGAACGACACCCGCCGGCCCAATGCGATTGCGGCGTCGACGATCTGCTGCACACGATCGACATTGGAGGCGAAGCAGGCCACGATGATCCGCTGCCCCTCGGCATTGCGCATCAGCCGGTGCAGGTTGGGTCCGACCTCGCTTTCCGAGGGTCCTACGCCGGGGATTTCGGAGTTGGTCGAGTCACACAGGAACAGGTCCACCCCGGCGTCGCCGAGGCGGGACATGCCGGGCAGGTCGGTGGGGCGGCCGTCGGGCGGCAACTGGTCGAGTTTGATGTCACCGGTGTGCAGGACGGTGCCGGCTCCGGTGTGGATGGCGATCGCGAGTGCGTCGGGGATGGAGTGGTTGACCGCGAAGTACTGACATTCGAACACTCCGTGGCTGCTGCGCTGACCCTCGGCGACCTCGACGAACACCGGGTTGATCCGGTGCTCGCGGCACTTGGCGGCCACCAGCGCGAGGGTGAACTTGGAGCCCACCACCGGAATGTCTGCCCGCATTTTGAGCAGGTACGGGATCGCGCCGATGTGGTCTTCATGGGCATGGGTCAGGACCAGCGCCTCGATGTCGTCGAGGCGGTCGGAGATGTGTCGCAGGTCCGGCAGGATCAGGTCGACGCCGGGTTCGTCGTGGTTGGGGAACAGCACCCCGCAGTCGACGATCAGCAGCCGGCCGAGATGCTCGAAAACGGTCATGTTCCGGCCGATTTCGTTGATGCCGCCCAGTGCGGTCACACGCAGACCTCCCGGGGCCAGCGGCCCGGGAGGTGAGAGCTGCTCGTTCATCGCCGGAGCCGCCGGGCCGGCGACAGACTCATCGGAGTACGCCCGCTGCGCGCAGGTCGGCGGCCAGCTCGTCGAGCTGCTCGGCGGTGGCCGGCACCTGCGGCAACCGCGGGTCACCCACGTCGATGCCCAGCAGGTGGAGCCCGGCTTTGGCGAACGTGACTCCGCCCAGACGAGTCTGAGCGGCGTTCAGCGGCGCCAGCGTCACGGCGATCTTGCGCGCGGTGGCGATGTCACCGGAGTTGAAGGCGCTCAGCATGTCTCGCAGCTGACTTGCCGCCACATGGCCCCACACGCTGACGAAGCCGACCGCACCCATCGCCAGCCACGGCAGGTTCAGAGCGTCGTCGCCGGAGTAGTAGGCCAGTCCGGTCTCGGCCATGATCTGCGCGCCACCGTGCAGATCGGCCTTCGCGTCCTTGACCGCCACGATGTTGGGGTGCGCCGCCAGCGTGCGCATGGTGTCCCACTCGATCGGGACGACCGAGCGCGGCGGGATGTCGTACAGGATCACCGGCAGGTCGGTGGCGTCGGCGACGGTGGTGAAGTGCGCGATCAGACCGGCCTGCGGCGGGCGCGAGTAGTACGGCGTGACGACGAGCAGACCGTGCGCCCCCTCGGCGGCCGCGGTCTTGGCCAGATGCACGCTGTGGGCGGTGTCGTAGGTGCCGGCGCCGGCGATGATGCGGGCCCGGTCACCGACCGCCTCGAGCACTGCGGCAAGCAACGCTCGCTTCTCGTCGTCGGTGGTGGTCGGCGACTCCCCGGTGGTGCCGGACAGCACCAGCCCGTCGCATCCGGAGTCGACGAGGTGGGTGGCCACCCGCACCGCGGCGACCGTGTCGATCGTGCCGTCGGGCTTGAACGGAGTCACCATTGCGGTCAGTACGGTGCCCAACTGGGCGCTGACATCGATTCCGCTGGTGCTCACGGACATCTAGATTACCCGTTCCGCTCAGACCTCTGTCGCCAGCGGGGACGTCGCGACCTCCGTGCCGTCGGCCAGTTCGGTGATCTCGAAATCGGCGAAGACGGCGGGCGCGGCGTCGCTGAGTTCCCGCAGGCAGGCAATGGCCAGGCGGCGAATCTCGACGTCAGCATGTTCACTGGCCCGCATGGCGATGAAGTGCCGCCAGGCCCGATAGTTGCCGCTCACCACGATGCGGGTCTCGGTGTCGTTGGGCAAGACCGCGCGGGCCGCCTGCCTGGCTTGTTTGCGGCGCAGGACGGCGTTCGGCTGGTCAGCGAATTTGGCTTCCAGTCGGGTGAGCAGCTCCAGGTAGGCGGCACGGCTGGCATCGGCGGCCTCGAGCAGGATCTGGCGCAACTCCTGGTCGTCCTCCAGCCCGGGTGGGACGACCACCTGGGCCTCGTTCTCCGGGACGTACCGCTGAGACAGCTGGGAGTACGAGAAATGCCGGTGCCGGATCAGCTCATGGGTGCAGGACCGGGAGATGCCGGTGATGTAGAAGGTCACCGATGCGTGCTCGAGCACCGAGAAGTGGCCGACGTCGATGATGTGCTTGAGGTACGACGCGTTGGTCGCGGTCCGGGGGTTCGGCTTGGACCAGCTCTGGTAGCAGGCCCGGCCGGCGAACTCGACAAGCGCCTGGCCGCCGTCGGCGTCGGTGTCCCACGGCACGTCGGCGGGCGCCAGGAACTCCGTCTTGGCGATCAGCTGCACGCGCAGCGGCGCGGTCTCGGCCACGGGCTCACCTTAATGCGCCTCTGACCCGTCACCCGTCAGGTCCCCGGCATAGCGAATCTGATTCCCGCCGCTGCGTTTGGCCTCGTACATGGCGGCATCGGCCCGCGCGATCAGCCATTCGATCAGATCGAGCGGTTTCAGCGCGGGCGCGCGGATCACCGTCGACGCCAAACCCAAACTGGCGGTCACGCCCCACGGCGCGGCAGCGATGGCCGCGCGCAGTTCTTCGGTGCTCTCCCGGGCCTGCTCCGGAGTGGACAGCTGCGCGAACAGGAATTCCTCGCCTCCGACCCGGGCGATCGCGGTGTTGGTTCCGCTGACGTCTCTGAGGCTGTCGGCGACAGCAACCAGAACCCGGTCCCCGGTCGGGTGGCCCAAGGTGTCGTTGAGCCTCTTGAAGCCGTCGAGGTCGATCATGGCGATCGTGAAGTACGGCCGCGATCGGTAGTCGGCGTGCCGCAACAGGGTCTGCGCCGACCGGAAGAAGCCGCGCCGGTTCGGCAACCCGGTGAGCGTGTCGGTCGAGGACTTCAGCGAGTCGACCGACAACCAGTGCACGATCACCTGACCGCAGAAGGGCACCGCCAATATCCCGCCGCACAGGATCAGCAACTTGGCCACCGCCATCGCCGTATCGCCCGCCATGGCGATCCGTGCGGCGCTGACGGCGGCGGTCGCCACGCCTGTTCCAAGGGTCAGGACCAGAAACGGTGCGGTGTGGAAGAAGGCGACGTATCCGGCCAGGCCGACGAAGGCGACCGCACCGATCATCGCGGTACGCGGGTCGGATTCGGCCAGCACGCCCACCGCAATGCACGCATTACCCGCGATCGAAAACACCTGCGACTGAAAGCGAGTGGGCCATCGGAAGAGGTACGACGCGGCTATCGCGGCCAGCACCGCGCTGGCCACGCAGGTGGCAATCCGCTGCGCCGGGGTTTGCGGACCCGAGGGGCTGGCCAGTGCCAGCGCGGTGGCGGCGGCGATGGTCGCCAGGACGGTGAACATCAGCCAGCGCATGAACGTCAGGAGATGGCGCGCTTTCAGGTAGGACGTCAGCCAGTCGTAGTGGTCGGGTTGTCGCCACCACAGGCCGATGCCGTGCACTTGTCCCCGCGCCCCCAAGCTGTGATCGTGATTGCCCCTGATGGTAGTGATGTCGCAGGGATGCGATTGCCAAAAGGAGTCAGATGCCGGACGTGCGCTGGGGAAGCGATATTGACGCCGCCGGCTACGCCGGTCACCGGGGCCTGCAGTACTCCCCTCGGCCAACCACATTCGCGCAGGTATTCGCCGACACGCAGCGCTGGGCCGAGCGCACCTTTCTGGTGCATGGCCAGCACCGTATGACGTTCGCCGCGTTCACCGAGGCGGTGAACGCCGGTACCGCGACCCTCCGGGATGACGGCGTCCAGCCCGGCGACCGAATCATGCTGTACGCCTACAACAGTCCGGCCTGGGTTGTCGCCCTGTGGGCGGTGTGGCGCAGCGGCGCTGTCCCGGTACTCGCCAATCGCTGGTGGAAGCAGGCCGAGGTGGACCACGCCATCGATCTGCTCGATCCGCATCTCATCATCGCCGACACGTCCCTGCCGGGGGTGGCGCCGGCGAGGACACGGGACGTCGGTGAATTCGCCGACGGCCGGCTCGCGTCCCCCGCGGTCGGCTCATCGGAAATCGCGGATCCCGATGTGACCTCGGCGATCCTGTTCACCTCGGGCAGCTCCGGGCTGCCCAAGGCGGTCGAACTGTCCCGGCGCGCTGTGATCGCCAACCAGCACAACGTGCTGGCGATGACCAAACGCCTGCCGCATCAGCTTAATCCTGATGCCCCGCAGTCGGTCTCGCTGGCAAGCACCCCAATGTTCCACGTCGGCGGGCTCTCGAATCTGTTGAGCAACTACCTCACCGGCGGCCGGGTGGTCATTCCCGAAGGCCGGTTCGACGCCGGTCAGATACTCGGGCTGATCGAACGCGAGGGTGTGCACAGTTGGGGTGGCGTTCCGACCATGGCGATCCGGGTGCTCGAGCACCCGGACTTCGACTCGTTCGATCTGTCGACGCTGCGTTCGTTCCCGCTCGGCGGGGCGGCCGTACCCACCGCGCTGCTGGACCGGATGCGGATCCGGCTGCCTCAGCTCGCCGGCCGGGGACTCGGAAACACCTGGGGCATGACCGAAGCCGGTGGATTCCTGACCTCCGCGACAGGCCGCGATCTGGAGCAATATCCGGGCACCGTCGGACGGCCCTACCCGGTCGTGGAGCTCGCCATCGACCGGCCGGATGCCGACGGAGTCGGCGAGATCCTCGCGCGCTCACCAACAGTGATGAACGGCTATGTCGGTATCGACGACGGCACTGTCGATGACGAGGGCTGGCTGCACACCGGCGATCTCGGCCATCTGGTGGACGGCTACCTGTTCATCGACGGGCGCGCCAAGGACATCGTCATCCGGGGTGGCGAGAACATCGGGTGCGGCCACGTGGAAGCCGCCCTGTCCTCCCATCCGGCGGTTGTCGAGGTCGCCGCCATCGGACTGCCGCACCCGGGCCTCGGCGAGGAGCTCGCGGCGGTGGTTGTCCACCGCGCGGGCGATGCGGCACCGACCGAGGATGAACTCCGTGCCTACGTGTCGGATGTGCTGGCGCACTTCGCGATTCCGACTCGGTGGCATATCAGCACCACCGCCCTGCCGACGCTTCCCGGCGAGAAGATCGACAAGAAGAGCCTGGCACAGCGATTTGACTGACGAGGATCACCCGCAGCGAGATCGACACCATGGCTGCTGATCGCCGAAAGCCACAACCATAGCGGCGATCTGGGCGCCTACAGCGCCGCGGACAGCGCCCCGACCAGGTCGCCGCGTGTGCCGACCGTGGCGTTGCCCAACCCGAGCCAGGCGGCCATGCTCTGCAGTTCGGCAGCCATCTGCGATGCCACGAATGTCGGGTCCTGGCCTGGCTCGGTGAATGCTCCGACCACGTTGAGCGCGTCGTTGGCACGGTCAGCCTTGAGGTCGACACGTCCGACGAGGCGCCCGTCGAGCAGGAACGGCCACACGTAATAGCCGAACTGCCGCTTGGGTTCAGGTGTGTAAATCTCGATGCGGTAATGAAAACCGAAGAGTCGCTCGAGGCGCGGGCGGAAGAAGATCAGCGGGTCGAACGGGCACAACAGCGCCGTGCCGCGATCCACCCGGGGCACCACCACACCCGGCGCCAGGTACGCCGGCGCAGACCAGCCGTCGACCTCGACCGCTTCGAGAGCACCCTCGGCCACCAGCGCGGCGACCGCGGGCTTGCTCTGCTTGGGACTCAGCCGGAAATAGTCACGCAGATCGGGTTCGGTGGCCACCCCGAGCGCACCGGCGGCGCGCTGCACCAACTCCCGCACCGCCTCGTCATCGTCGACCTCGCGGGCCAGCACATGCGGCGGCAACACCTTCTCGGTCAGGTCGTAGTGCCGGGCGAACCCGATTCGCGTCGCGGTCGTCAGTGCTCCCGACGACCACAGCGCCTCGGCCACCCACTTGGTGTCGCTGCGATCCCACCACGGACCCTTGCGCCGCGCGCGTTCCCCTTCCAGGTGCGCTTCGATCTGGCCGGCCGTACTCGGTCCGAGTTCGTCGACGGCAGCCAGAACATTGTCGGCCAGACGCGGGTTCTTCTTGACGATCTCCTGGCCCCAGCGGCCGTGGGCGTATTCCCGCATCCGCCAACGCATCAGCGGCCAGTCCTCAACCGCCATCAGCGCGGCCTCATGCGCCCAATACTCGACCAGCAGCCGCGGCGCCCGGGCAGTGTGGCTCCACGCCGCGGCGTCGAGGACGCTGCGATCGTAGGGGCCGAGCCTGCTGAACACCGGCGCGTAATGCGCGCGCACGGCCACCGACACCGAGTCGAGCTGCAAGACCTGGATGCGTGCGATGAGCCGGCGCAGGTGCGCGCGGGTGACGGGTCCGCGCGGTGCGGGTTCGGCCAGGCCCTGAGCGGCGACGGCGATCCGGCGGGCTTGGTCGACAGAAAGCCGGGTCATGCCCGAACGAAGGTGTGGAACCGGTAGCGCAGACCCGAACTGCTGTCCTGCCAGTCCCCCGACGTGCCGACCCACGATTCGTCGAGAGCCGGAGCCAAGGCGTCCTCGTCCTCGAGGCGCAGGTCGATCTCCACCTCGGTCACCTCGCAGCGGTTCGCCACCGCGAGGGCGAGGTGGTAGACCTCCGAACCGCCGATCACCCACATGTCGTCATCGGGCACGTCGTTCAGCGTGCCCACCACCGTCGCTCCGTGCGCCATGTAGTCAGCCTGCCGGGTGAGTACGACATTTTTCCGGCCCGGCAGCGGCCGCACCGAGCCGGGCAGCGATTCCCAGGTGCGCCGGCCCATCACGACGGTGTGTCCCATCGTGAGTTCCTTGAAGCGGGCCAGGTCCTCCGGAAGCCGCCAGGGAATGCCGCCGTCGCGGCCGATGACACCAGAGGTCGACTGCGCCCAGATCAGGCCAATCGTCATACGGCGACCGGCGCTTTGATCGCCGGGTGTGGATCGTAATTGCGGATCTCGACATCGTTATAGGTGTAGTCGAAGATCGAATCGCGTTGAGCGAGAACCAATTCAGGGTACGGGCGAGGGTCGCGGCTCAACTGTTCGGTGACCTGCTCGACGTGGTTGTCGTAGATGTGGCAATCACCGCCGGTCCAGACGAAGTCGCCGACCGCCAGTCCGGCCTGGGCGGCCATCATGTGGGTGAGCAGCGCGTAGCTGGCGATGTTGAACGGAACCCCGAGAAACAGGTCGGCGCTGCGCTGGTAGAGCTGGCAGCTCAGCCGCCCGTCGGCGACGTAGAACTGGAACAGCGCATGACACGGGGCCAGTGCCATCTGCGGGATCTCGCCGACGTTCCACGCCGAAACGATGATCCGGCGGCTGTCCGGGTCGGTGCGCAGCAGGTCCAGCGCGGCGCTGATCTGGTCGACGTGCTCACCTGACGGGGTCGGCCACGACCGCCACTGCACCCCGTACACCGGTCCGAGATCGCCGGTGGCAGAAGCCCATTCGTCCCAGATGGTCACACCGTGCTGCTGCAGCCATTCGACGTTGGATTCGCCACGCAGGAACCACAGCAGCTCGTAGACCACCGACTTCAGGTGCACCTTCTTGGTGGTGATCAGCGGGAAACCGGCCGACAGGTCGTAGCGCAACTGGTGGCCGAACAGACTGCGGG
This sequence comes from Mycobacterium sp. ELW1, assembly GCF_008329905.1. Classification (NCBI taxonomy): domain Bacteria; kingdom Bacillati; phylum Actinomycetota; class Actinomycetes; order Mycobacteriales; family Mycobacteriaceae; genus Mycobacterium; species Mycobacterium sp. ELW1. The sequence goes on from NZ_CP032155.1 coordinate 3,876,264, forward strand.
TGCCGGTACCGGTGCGATCAGATTTCGGCGTGCCCTGCTCGAGCACAAGTCGCAGCAGATCCTCGTACGGCGTGGCGATCGGCACGCCGCTCAGCTTACGTCCGCAGGCAGAGAGTACAAACGAAGCCATGCCGACCATCTCTGACACCGTCACCACTGCCGATGGAACCTGTCCGGTCATCCTCGCCGTTCCCGACGGGCAGGGCCCGTGGCCGGGTGTGATCATGTATCCCGACGCCGGCGGCACCCGTGCCACGTTTGTCGACATGGCGGCCCAGCTGGCCGACCTGGGGTACGTGGTGTTGGTGCCCGACGTGTACTACCGCAGCGGCGATTGGGCGCCGTTCGACATGGAGACGGTGTTCAGCGACAAGGCCGAGCGGCAGCGGCTGTTCTCGATGATCGGCAGTGTCACGCCCGATGCGATGGCCGCCGATGCGCGGGCGTTCTTCGACTACCTCGCCGGCCGCCCCGAGGTGACGGGCGAGGCGTTCGGCACCACCGGCTACTGCATGGGTGGCCGCACGTCACTGACGGTCGCGGGGCGGGTACCCGAACGCGTGGCCGCCGCGATGTCGTTTCACGGCGGCGGGCTGGCCTCCGAGGACCGGGACAGCCCGCATCTGCTGGCCGACCAGATCACGGCGGCGGTCTATGTCGGCGGAGCTCAGGACGACGCCTCCTTCACCACAGCCCAGTCCGACACCTTGGACAAGGCGCTGACAGCGGCCGGCGTCGACCACACCATCGAGTGGTACCCCGCCGCCCACGGCTTCGCGGTGCCCGACAACGGGCCCTACGACGAGGCCGCCGCCGGTCGGCACTGGGACGCGATGAGGGACTTCTTCGGGGCCCACCTACCCCGCTGAGTCGTCCTTGTGGCGGGAGTGGCGCAGGCTGGCCAGCGCCCGGATGACGCCGCGCGACGCGTAGACCGCGACGACACCGGACAGCAGGATCAGGAACACGAACATCACCAGCCAATTGGTTCGGCTGTGCGGCACGTTCCACCACACGATGGTGAACAGCACCGCGCAGACGAAGACCACGATGTCGCGCCAATTGCCCTTGTACGACGTGGCGATCTCGCGCAGCTCACGGCTTTTCTCGGTGGCGTCGATGAGGTCCACGATCCGCGCGTCGATGCTCTGGCGCAGCCTGGCGCGCAGCTCGACGTTCTCCTCGGGCAGCTGGTCGAGCAACTCGAGGTCGGCCTTGATGGCGCCGCGCACGTCGGGCCCACGGAGATTACCGGCGGCGACGCCCAGTAGCGCCCCGCCGGCGATCGGCGCGGCCCCCAGAGCGATCTCAGCGATTCCCGGCATGCACAAGACCGTAGGGCCGACCGGCCCACCGGGTCCAGAAAAGACGTCAGATCGTCCGGTCTCGGAGTCGGCCTGGCCGCGATAAGCCAGGTGGCAGGGCTGATGACGTACTTTGACTAGGCGAGCCGATCCCGATTGGAGGGCGAGACCGATCCCAGCCACACGCCAGCCCAGCGACAACGCCAAGCGCCGTATCGAGCGGCGCGCAGCAGATCGCCGGGCGTCGAACGAGCGGTGGCGCAGCATCCTTCTCGGCGCCACCGAGGTTTTCCGGCGTGAAGGATTTGCCCGTGCCCGGCTCGAAGACGTGGCTGCCGAAGTCGGCATCAACCGGGCCTCGCTCTACTACTACGTCGGAACCAAGGAAGAGTTGCTACTCGCCCTCGTCGAGGAGCCGGCCCGCGACATGACGCGGCACTGCCGTGCTGCACTGGAATCCGACGAGCCGGCCGACGTCAAACTACGTGCTGCACTGCATTCCTACGTCGACGACCTACAGAACCACCCTGAGCTGTTCCTGCTGTTCAGCGAGAGCCAGCACCTCGCCGCGATCCCCGATGCCCACGGCATCACCACCAACGCCGAGGATTACACCCGCACCCTGCTCGCGATCGTCGAGGAGGGCGTCGGGACCGGGGTTTTCCGCGACGATCTGGAGCCGCGGCTGGTGACGCACGGAATCCTCGGCATGCACAACTGGATCCATCGGTGGTACGCGCCCAGCGGGCGGTGCTCACTGACCGAAATCGGCGAGGTCTTCGCCGAGATGATCCTTTCCGGCCTGCGGCCCTGACCAGGCGCGGATAGCGCACGCAACCGCCGATTCGTCACTACTATGCATGACACTGCCCTCGGGGGGTCTGGCCATGCATTTCGACATCAACCTGCGATGTCCTCACCGTGCCGTCGGACCGACGGCCCCGCATGAGGTGTCGTTCCGGCCGTGACGACTCCGGTTCTGGATCTCGGCGGCCGTGTCGTCGACCGCCGGAACGAGCTCGCCGATCTCCGAGCCGCGGTCGACGCGGCGGGACGGACCGGCGGGGCGTGTCTGCTGCTGAGCGGCGCGCCGGGCGTCGGCAAGTCGACGCTGATCCACGCTTTCGGCATCGAGGCATCCCGGGGTGGGTGTGTTTTCGGCTACGGCAGATGCCGGGCTGACGCGCCGGCGCCGTATTCGGCGTTGTCCGTAGCGCTGGGCTCGATCGTGCGCACCATGCAGGCCACGGGTCCGGCCGAGCGCACCCGCTGGGAAGCCGAACTCGTCGCCGAGATGTCGGGTTTCGCGGGCATTCTCACCGAACTTGTGCCCGAATTGGCCTCGCTTCTAGGCGAATTCGCGAATCCGACCGAACTCGACGCCGCGGACTCTCGACACCAGCTGCACCGCGCCATCATCCGGCTGCTCGCTGCCACCGCATCGTATCGACCGGTGGTGCTGGCGATCGACGACCTTCAGTGGGCCGACCGGGACACGCTGCTGCTGTTGGCTGAGCTGTTGACGGTGTCGCTGCGCAACGTGCTGGTTATCGGCGCCCACCGGCAGGGCGAGTTCGATCCGGCCGGGGTCGCCCTGAAATCGGATGGCCTGCAAGCTATCCAGCTCGAACCTCTGGCCCTCGGCGATATCGAAGAGCTGCTGGCCGATGTCTGCGGCCGCAGTGTGGAGATGGGCGACGTGGCCGCCGAGTTTCACCATCGGACAGGCGGCAACCCGCTGCACGTCCGGCAACTGTTCTACCGGGCCCAACGCGAAGGCGCGCTGGTCCCGGTCGGCCCGGGTGGCCACCCGAGCTGGGACCTGCGCGTACTCACCTCGATCGAGGTGTCCGCCACCACCGCTGAGTTCCTGGGCCGCTACCTCGACCAGCTTCGCCCGCCAGACCGGGAGATCTTGAGTTCACTCGCGTGCATCGGGGGCGAATTCGACCTCGAGGACGCCACCGCCGCGGCCGCGCAGTCGCCCGATGTCGTGGCCCGCGCATTGTGGGAATGCCTCGAACTCCGGCTGGTCGAGGCGCTTGACGCAGGCGGGCAACGGATCACCAACGCGATCAGCCACGATGCCCGCTATCGGTTCAGCCACGATCGCGTGGCCGAAGCCGCCCGCGCGGAGCTGTCGGCCGACGATATGCGTGCCATCCACTTGCGTATAGGGCGACGGCTGATCACGCTGGGCGATGACCGAGTCTTCGAAGCGGCGCGCCATGTCGGCATCGCCGGCCTCGGGTCGGCGACCGAGACCGAACGCAGGAGCTTCGTCGAGGTCGTGCGTCGAGCGGCCCGAAAAGCCCGGGCGCAGGCCTCATTTCCGCTGGCGCTCGGTTACTGCCGCAGTGCGCTGGACCTGCTCGGCGAACAACGCTGGAGCACCGACTTCGCTCTGACGCGCGAGCTGCAACTCGACGCCGCGGATGCCGCGTTGCTCGTCGGTGATGTGACGACACTCAACACGTTGCTCGACGAGGCCGAACAGTTCCTGCACCAGCCGCCGGACCGGGCGCATATCGCGTATCTCCGTCTCAAAGGCTGCGTGACCGAGAATCGTCTGCAGGATGCGCTCGAAATCGGGCTTCAGGCTCTCGCGCAACTCGGCGAACAGGTGGCAACCGACGCCGGCAAACCACGAATGGGCAACGCGATCGTCCGGATGAAACTCACGATGCGACGCTGGAGCAACGAACGTCTGTTGGCGCTGCCGCACTGCGATGACGAGCGGGTCGTCGCGCTTCATCCAATCCTCGCCGAGCTGTGCAACATGGCGGTCCTCATACGGCCGAACATCCTGCCGCTATTGGTGCGAAAACAACTCGATCTCACCCTGGCCCACGGCCACACGCCCTCCTCGCCAGTGGTCATCACCGGGTACGGCATCGTGCTCGTGTTGCTCGGCGACCACGCTGGCGCCCAGCGCTTCGGCGAGGTCGGCCGGGCACTCGCGGAACGACCCGAATTCCGGGAGGCCCGTCCGCAGAACGTCTTCATGTACCTGGACTACATCCATCACTGGCGCCACCCCATCCGCGACGGCGTGGCGGAGCTTCGCAGTGCGGTGGATGCTGCACTCGACCAAGGCGACCAGGAGAACGCAGGTTTCCTGGTCGCGGTCCTGCTCTCGCAGTCGTTCTGGCTTGGTCGTCCGCTGACCGAGATCGACGCCCTCGCCAGATCCCTGATCCCGCAGATCCGTTCACAGCCGGTGCCCAGTGCCCTCTGTCAGGCCGTGCAGCAACTGTGCCTCAATCTGATGGGGCGCAGCGCCGACCCACTCCTGCTCGCCGGCGAGAGCGGGTACGACGAGCGAGACGTGCTTCCAGCGGCTCGCCGCGAGGGCGATGCCGTGGCCCTCGCCGCGGCCGCGGCCATGAAGCAGGGGCTGCATTTCTGGTGTGGTGACTACGCCGGCGCGGCCGCCGCCACGCATGAGGCCATCGAGCACATCGACGGGTTGGCCGGGGTCCCGGCCTCACAGCTGGTGTACCTACTCGGCGCGCTCAGCATGATCCACACCGCACCAAAGGATTCCGCGACCGCCCGCTTTGTCCGCCAGGCTCTAACGTTGCACCGCAAGTGGGCGGCGGGCGCACCGGACAACTATGCGGCACCCTATGCCCTCATTCAGGGGGCGTGGGCGCGAGCTCGCGGCCAGAACACGAAGGCCGATCGCTTACTTCACCAGGCGATCGGGCTCGCCGAGGAGAACCAACTTCCGATCGTGAGCGCATACAGCCACGAGGAGGTCGCCGCCCTCTACGCCGGCACCGGGCGCGCAACGCTCGGCGAGCACATGCTGCGCAGGGCCTACCAGCGATGGCAGAACCTGGGTTTCGTGGTGCGCGCCGACAGGCTGGCACGGGAGCATCCCTGGCTACTGCGGCGCGACCTGTCGGGTTCAGGCGGTATCGACCCGGTCGGGGCGCACCAGCTACTCCACTCCCTGTCCGCCGCGCGGACCGCGGACACTCTGGCCAACATCGTTTTGGGTTCGGTGTCGGACACCACCGGCGCGGATCGGGTCCTGTTCCTCACCGGCGAGCCCGAACACCTGGAAGTTCGCGCCATCAACGACCGTGGCGCCATCTCGATCGTGGACGGCCCATGGACCGAAGTTTCCTACGACCCGGTGATCGTGCGTCGAGTGATCGACGATGGATCACCCGTGATCGTTGCCGCAGATCGCGCAGCAACGACCCCTTCAGTCCTAGCATCACCGATCCGATTGCACGACAACATAATCGGTGTGATCTACGCCGAGAAGGGCGAATCTGGAGGAGTTTTCAGCGGCGACCACGAACAGGCGGTCGTGTTCTTGTGTGCGCAAGCAGCGGCTCCGCTGTGGAACTTCCAACTCGAGGCACGACTTCGGGCCGCCGACGAGTACCGGCAGTCGCTGATCGACGTTCAGTCGCGATTCGTACCGAACGAACTCCTGCGCATCCTCGACATCGACGACCTCCGCCGCGTCCGCAGCGGCTACCGGGTCGAACGCGAGATGACGGTCCTCATCAGCGATATCCGTAGCTACACCACGATGATCGAGGATATGAACGTCGCCGAGGCGGGCAACCTGGCGACGGACTTTCTGCGGGCCATGGAATTGCCGATCATCAGCTACAACGGCATGGTCCAAGACATGCGCGGCGACGAGATCGTCGCGGTCTTCGAGTCCGAGCCCGACGCTGTGCGCGCGGGGTTGGGCATGCTGCGCTCCTTGCACGATCACAACCAGGAGCGCAAAGCACTCGGCTCTCCAGAGCTGCGGGCCGGCATCGGGATCACCACCGGCACGGTGGGGGTCGGCCTGGTTGGTGGCGTCAACCGCATGGTTCTCACCATCATCGGCGACGCAGTTAACCTCGCTGCGCGCATCGAGAGCACCAACAAGCGTTACGGCTCGGCGTTGCTGATCTCCGATCAGACCCATGCGCGGATTGCCCACTTGGCCGAATTCGACGTCCGCCGCATGGAACGGGTCAAGGTGGTCAACCGGCGCCAGCAGGTGACGATTTATGAAGTGTACGAATCGGATTCGATTGCACTACGAGAGGCCAAGCGTGCGGCTCAGCCCGCCTTCGACGAGGCCTTCGCCCTGTTCGACGCGGGCGATGTCGAAAAGGCCCGCGCCGCCTTCGAACGCTGCCGAAAGTTGCTGCCCGACGATCCGGTTGCGCCGTTGCACTTGGCGCACTGTGATGCGATAACGCGTGGCGAAATGGACCCCGGTCAAGAAATAGTTCTCCTGAGCAAGTAGTTCACTACTCCATTTTCGGAATTCGGCGAATTGATTGCGTGCGCGTCGATTTCGTCTGCCATGATCGAGGCCAAATACCTACGACTTGTCGGGGGTCCGTAGTCATGTATCTGAGTGCAGAACGGTTGGCCTTGGCCAATCAGGCCGTGCGCGACACATTCGCGAATTCGAGCATTGCCTGGCAGACAATCCCGCACTGGGACACCGGCGATCCCGGCCAGTTGTTTGTCTCGGACGGCATTCTTTCGCCGCCGGGTGTCGTGCCGCTGGACTTCAAGGATTCGAAATTCGTCGTAACCCTCGCGCAAGCCAACGCGCCCACTCCTGACGCCCTGCTGACCGCAGTGATGGCGGCCGCAACAGATTTGGCGAAGCAGGTCGATGGGGATGTCATCCCAAAGCTCTACGGCAAGGCGACTGCAACGCCACCCTTGACAGGCAGCATCAATCCCAAAGATCTCCAACCACCCCTACTCGAAGCGCGGATCAATGTGGAGAACGCTGGCTATCGAGCGCCGTCGTGTCTGATCACCAACTCGCCGGGACTGCTGAAGCTCAACGAGTTCATCAGTGGCTACGTCAACATCGTCGAGCAGCTCATGCAGGTGGCGAACGTCAATGCCTTGCACCGAGCCAGTGACGTCGACCCGCCCGATCCGAAGACGCGATTAATTCTCATCGGCCGCAGGCGGCGAATCCCCCAGGGGGCGGCCACGGAGGCCTCGCCCGGCGAGGAGCCGGTGGACCTGGCGGTCAGCCTGATGCCCAGTGTGGAGGTGGCCGGTGAGACCGTCAACGGCGCAATCGAGCTGCACGCCCGGATCCGATACGCGTTGAGAGTCACAGATGTTGCGGGTGTCGCCAGTATCAAGCACGCGTAGCCGACTCCACGAGGGTGGTCATCCACCGCTGTGCAGCCCGCTCGACGACTACCTCGCGCTCTGCAAAGAGGCCTGTGACGGTGAGATCGCGCGGCTGTACGGTCCCGGTGAGCGTGACAAAGGTGGCCTCTACGACCTGATCCTCGACTATCCGCTGCGGGGCGGCAAGGCGCTTCGGCCGGCACTGAGCATCGCGGCGTGCCTTGGGCTCGGCGGCCATCTCGAGGCAGTGTTACCCACGGCGGCCACCCTGGAGCTGTACCACAACGCGTTCTTGATCCACGATGACATCGAGGACGAATCCTGGTGGCGGCGAGGCAAACCCACGCTGCACATCGACCACGGTGTCCCGATCGCCATCAACGTCGGCGACGCCATGCTCTCGCTCTCACTGCAACCGCTACTCGACAATGTCGAACGAATGGGACTCGGGCCGGCACTGCGTATTCTGCGAGCGGTCGCAAAAATGACCCGCCTGACTGTCGACGGCCAGGCGCTGGAACTGGACTGGGTGCGCTCGAACAGCTGGCGGCTCAACGACGCCGACTACCTGAAAATGGTGGAACTGAAAACCAGTTGGTACACGTTCATCACGCCGTTGCAGGCCGGAGCGATCGCTGCGGGGGTAGACCCCGAGCTCATGGAGCCGCTGGAGTCCTTCGGTCGGCATCTCGGCGCGGCCTTCCAGATCACCGACGACCTGCTCAATCTGCGCGGCGACCCGCAGGAGTACGGCAAGGAGATCGGCGGGGACCTGTGGGAGGGCAAGCGAACCCTGATGCTTCTGTACACCTTGCGCCATGCTGAGCCGAAGGATCAGGATCGCGCCATAGCGATCCTGGCCAAGCGCCGCCCGAGTCCTGACGGTGAGGAGCTGACCGACCTGCTCGATCGGCTGGCAGCACAAGGCGACCTGTCGCACTCGGGGCGCGCCGAACTCGTGGCCCGTCTGCAGAGGTACCAGCCGTCGGAGTGCAAGAGCATCAGCGAAATTCACTGGTTGTTCGAATTGATGCGCGACGTCGGATCCCTGAGGTATGCGCGTGATGTCGCCGCAGCACATGCGGAGAAGGCCGCCGCGGTGCTGGCAACCCTCGATTGGTTCCCGCACAGCCGCCACCGGGACGTATTAGCCGATCTTGTCGACTACGTGCATGGGCGGACGCGATGACACCCGAAGAGATGGCCGGCATGCTTGCGGAACTCGAGAGAGTCCGTGAGCTCACCCTGGATCTCATCGAGCGGGAGACACCACATCTGCACCCGCCGCCACCAGACGACGGCGACGGGACGGAACGGGCTGTGTTCGACCTGCTGATGAGAGCGCGCCGCGCTGTACTCGGCAACCCAGCAGCCGCTCGCAGGTTGCATGACCTTCTCATTGCGGAGGGCCGCCGCTACGCCGGTACCCCTCGCGGAGCGCGATTGCGCGATGGACTGGCCGCGTCCGAATCGGTGGAGAACCTCCGCCGGGTGTGGGAGATGGTGAGCCTCAACGCTCTCGGCGGCCCCGCTTCGCCAAGCGGAACCCCGGACGCGTGGGCTGATCTGCTGGTCGACGCCCTCGCCGGGCAGGGCCTCGACGACACCATCCTGGCGCGGCTGCGGCCCGAGGGGTTCACATGACTCTGACTGATCCTCGTGACGCGCTTGCCGACAGGAGCGATTTCATCGGCTACCTGGTCGGTCTCACCGCACTGGCCGACGTGGTTCGCGCTCTGGCCTCCGACACCGACCGCCGCACCGCGCCGGTACGGGACTGCGACGACTTCGGATATGCCCTGCTCGGGCTGGCCAGCATAGGTTCGGCCATAGAGCGGATGGCCAAATGCGCTGTTCAACAGACGGATACGAATGCGACCTCGATCGCCGCCACAAGGTTTCTCCGATGAGCGCCGTGCTCGCGCGCAGCGACTTTTTGCGAACTCCGATCTTGGCCCGCGCACGACCTGCGTGCTTCAAGGAGTGGCATCACTTCGTGATCCATGGTCACGGCGTGCGAGTGTTGATCAACTTCAGCCTCAACAACGAAGTCTTCGGGGCCGACGAGGTGCGGCCGGCACCCCGCGTCATCGTCATCGCACACGACGAGAACTGGACCGGCGCCATCGAGCGGTTCGACGGGCATGCGATCGAGGTATCGCCAGATCTGGGCGACCTGGCGATCGGCGGCAACCGGATGACGGTCCAGGCCGACGGCTACCGCGTGTCAATAGATCTGCCTGAGAACGATATTCGGGGCGAACTGCATTTCGCTGCGACCAGCCAGCCGTTTGTGGTTCGCAACGAACCTGCGGGTGACGGCCGGATCAGCTGGCTGTTCGTGCCACGACTGCGCGCGACGGGGTGGCTGCACATCGGTGGCCGACATCACCGATTCGCCGACGATCTCGCCTATCACGACCACAACTGGGGCCGATTCCGGTGGGGCGACGATTTCGGCTGGACCTGGGGAACCATCTTGCCCACCGCCCCCGAAGACCCGTGGTCGATGGTGTTCGTCGAGATAACTGACCGCACCTGGCTGCGGTCGGTATCGCGATCGCTCTACGTCTGGCGCCACGACGAACCCGCCGCGATATTCCGACACGCGGCCGTCCAGACCCACTCAAATGGCAGACTCAGCCGCCCCGCGGACTGCACCCTTCCCCCTCCGATGCGGCTGCTTCTCGACGGCGAAGTACCGGGTGTGCCGGAGCGGGTAGAGATCACCGCGGCACGAGCAGGCGATTCTGTGCATGCCGAGTTCCATTCGCGGTCCTACGCTCGCCTGGCGCAACCGAGCGAAGTGCGCCTGGACCGATCGACCGTGCTGTGCGAAACCGACGGCAAGGTTCGGGTGAACGGCACGATCAATGGCGAGGACTTCGCCTTCGTCGGTACCGGAGTATTCGAGTTCCTCTATGGCTGAACAGGTGTCGTCGCTCTTCCGACGGTCGGTGGACCATCTCGCGGACGATATGCCCGCCAGTTATCGGTTGCTGGTTGCCGAACTCGGCGGCCTGGTCGTTGAACTCGGCGTCGGCGACGACGTCTTCTCGGTCCACGCCACGGGTGAGCGCCTCCAGGTGTCGGACGGCCCTGCGGAGGCGGCCAGGGTCCGGGTCCGAACCTCGCGAACCGCCATTCTCGATCTGATCGACGCCAGAGTCGGTCTCGACGAGGCCGTGGAAGCCGGTGCGGTGTCGGTTTGCGGTTGCCTCGATGACGTTCAGCGCGCCCACGACACACTGCTGGCATACCTCCACGGCGCCGTTCGAGCGGCCTCGGTCCCCACGCTGCTGTCGGAGCTTCGGGCAGGCGTGCCATGACCGACCACAGCATCACGACCCCGGCCTCCTGCAAGCGCCGGCCCTGCGTGGCAGTGCTCGGCGCCGGTATCGCGGGGCTCACCGCTGCACACGAGCTCGCCGAACGCGGCTTCATCGTCACGGTGTACGAAGCCCAACAGGATGAACGCAACGGGTTGGGACCCCAACGCACGGGGACATACCCACCCGTCAAGCTCGGTGGCCTTGCCGCCTCTCAGTATTCGACGGTGGGCACGCGCGACGGGAGCCAAGCCGAACTGCGTGCATTCCCCGGACGACGGGGCCATCCGCCTGCACCGGGGCGTGCCGTCGCAGGCGAACACGGCTTTCGCTTCTTCCCGGCGTACTACCTACACATCTGGGACATGTTCCAGCGCATTCCGGTTTACCAGCATGTCCACCGCGCCGACGACACAGCTCACTGGACGCCGACCTCGCGCACCGTCTATGACAACGTCCGACGGGTGGTCACTCAGGGCGCCACAGCAGACGGTGCGCCATCGTTGGTGTTTCCCCGGGAACTCCCGCGCAGCCCCGCTGAATTCCTCGGCGTCCTGAGTCAATTGACGACTCTGGGGTTCGCCCCCAGCGACATCGCCACCTATGAGAGCAGGCTGCTCCGCTATCTCGTCACGAGCCCACTGCGCCGCGCGGAAGAACTGCAGAACGTATCGGCATACGACTTCTTTGTCGGATACGACCCCCAAACCGGAACCGCCAAATACTCCTACACCCCGCAGTGCGACAAGCTGTTACGCCAAATGCCAAGGGTTTTGGTCGCGCTCGACTCACGCTGGGGAGACGCGCGCACGAACCTCAGCACGAATCTGCAGCTGTACCTGAGCATGGACCGCCGCGACAACAAGGCCGACGGTGTGCTCAACGGTCCCACCACCGAGTCGTGGTTCGATCACTGGTATCACCACCTGGTCGCTCTCGGCGTCCGCTTCGCCCGTAAGGCGGCAACGCGCATCGACCCGCCCACCGTCGATTCGACGAAGCCGCCCCACCTGCGTCCCCGTGCACAGATCACGTTCGCCGACGGGTCGCGCGTCACCGCGGATTATGCCGTCGTCGCCGTCGACGCCCCGGCTGCCGAGCACCTCGCCACCGCGCTGCACGCCGCGGGCACGGGCGGTACCGCGGCCAAGCTCGACGGTTTCACGACCATCGCTCCCCCACCCGACGGCCCCCTGCAGCCCGGCGCGACCCGACCCACGCGGCGGCGCAACCCTTACTCGATGGACGAGCTGGGTCGAGTGCCATGGGATCGGTTCCAGACACTGGGCGGTATCCAGTTCTACTTCGATACCGAGTTCCAGCTGGTTCGAGGTCACATGCTCTACGTCGGCAGCGAATGGGGGCTGTCGTCGGTCAACCAGACCGGATTGTGGGAGAACCGCCCGATTCTGGATCGCGACGGCCACGTTTCGGTGCTGTCGGTCGATATCGGCGATTTCAATACGCCGTCGTCGCACGTGGTGAACGAGTTCGGCCTGGGCAAAGCGGCACGCGACTGCACTCCTGACGAGATCGCCGCAGAAGTCTGGCGCCAGATCACCTCCGCACTGGCCAGTAACTCCGGGTCAGGCGGCCAAGGGGTGGTTCCCATGCCGATGTGGTACGCGCTCGATCGCGGTCTCGTCATGGCCGCGGGACCCGGTCAGGGGCAGGGCCGGGTGATCCGTAACGACACCCCGTATCTGGTCCCCATCGTCGGTGATTGGGACAACCGGCCGAGCGCTGAGCCGTGGAACCCGCACGGAACATCGTGGAGTTACGTACCGCCCGAGGATGTTTGGCTCGACAACCTCGAACAGCACAACGTCTGGCAAGCGCGCCACGGTGGCTATCAAGTGCACAACAATTCCGTCGTCTTCGCAGGCACGTGGAACAAGACGTTCACTCGGTTGACATCGATGGAAGCGGCGTGCGAGTCGGGTCGCCATGCTGTCAATGCCATTCTCGACCACTACATCTGGGTCGAAACGGGCGGTGCCGATCGTCGCGAGAAGAGCCCGGCTCTCGATTGGGTGTTTCCCTACGGCTTCCTCGATCAGAGTCTGTCGAGCCCGATTCGGATGCCGACACCCGCCGGTGACTACTGTTACGTGTTCGACATCGAGAACCGTGAACCGGCCGACACCCGCGCCCTTCGCAATCTCGACTCAGACTTCTGCGAGCAGTCGCTGCCGCATCCGTTGGACACGCCGATCCTTCCGCTCGGCAGCCCTACCGCCGTTCCCACCGCACCTGCAGGAGGTTTTGGAATGTTCACTCCGTCACCGGACTACATGCAACAGCTGTTCGCCTATCTCCAAGCAGGACAACAGCTTCTGCAGCAGTGGGCTACCTTGGCGGGAAGCCCGCCACCGCCGGCCAATCCGTTTGTGACGCCCACCGCCACGGCGGGTGGACAGTCCCCACCGTTCATGGCACAGCCCATTCCTCCCGCGCCGGCTGACTATGCGCAGCAGCTTTTCGGTTATCTTCAGGCTTGGCGTCAGTATCTTGAGCAAGCCGGCGCGGCACCATCGCCACCGCAGACACCGACTCCAGCGCCCTCGGCCGTGCCGACGCCGTTGTTCGGCGGGCAGCTGTTTGCGCCTACCCCTCATCACGTCCATGGCCACGGACAGGACATCGGCAACGAGCCGGAGAACGGCGCCGGCAGTAAGAGCAATCTGCTCAGTGGCGATGGCAAAGGGTCGAATTCGACATTTCCACCGGAGCTCCGGATGGCACCCACCGCCACCAACACCCAGGCACCCGACTCCGATCAACAGATTGGACGCCAGCAGCAGCAGATCCTCATCCGGCCCGGCAACTTCAATGTCCACCAGATCGACGGCGTGGGACAGCAGATCCTCGGGCTGAACCCGACCACGTCATCCCTCCGGGCCACATCCACCAGCGAGCAGTCGGACATCGCCAGTCCTGTTGCCGCGTCGGCATTCACCAGTGCGATGAATCGGGTGGATCCGGCGTCCGTGCAACCGATCAACGCGAAATCGCTGTTCTCTCAAGCAGACCTCGAAACACCATCCGGCTAAGCGGTATTCACTCCATCAGCCCAGCAGCGACCGTCGCGCCGAGATTCCAGCACGCCTCCAGGTCATCCTTGGTCGGCTTGCCGGACACGATCACCGTCTCGGCGGCTCGCACCCAGCCCAACCCGGCGGTGATGCCGTCGATGGCGCGCTGCGCCCCCTCGGTGCCCTCGTTACCGTGCAGGTAGACACCGAACGGCCTGCCCCGTGTCGCATCCAGGATCTGGTAGTAGGACTGGTCGAAAGCGTGTTTGAGCGCGCCGCTGATGTAGCCGAGATTGGCGGGGCTGCCCAGCAGGTAGGCGTCCGCCTCCAGCATGTCGACCGCCGACACAGTGAGTGCCGGACGCCGAATGACGTCCACGCCGTCGATCTCGGGGTCGGTCGCACCGGCGAGCACCGCCTCGAACAGCTCCTGGCAGTGCGGCGACGGCGTGTGATGCACGAGCAGTAGGCGTTTCATCTCCGACACCATGGGCTCCCAGCGCTCACGTCGCCGTGGGAGTCAGAACGATGACCGGGAACTGGCGCGTCGTCCTTGTCTCGTAGTCGGCGAAGTACGGATACATCTGCACCAGTCGTCGCCAGAGCTCGTCGCGCTCATCAGCGCCGGCTTCGGCGGCCTCGACGCGGACAGTCGCGCCCCTAACCTGCACGAGCGCAGAGGGATTGGCTTTCAGGTTCAGCCACCACACGGGGTCGGTGTCACTGCCGGAGTACGCCGCCGCGATCACGAACCGGTCGCCGTCCTCGATGTAGATCAGTGGCACGGTTCGCGACTTGCCGGTCTTTCGTCCGGTCACGGTCAGCAGCATCGTCGGATATTTCGGGTTCTGGGCCTTGCCGCCACTCAGGCGGTACGCCGCGGAGTGCAGTCCGCTGATCACGCGGGTCACCGGTCGCATGGCCGGGCGCCGCAAGACGTTACTCACGGCGTTGAAGAGACGCGCACCCGGGGAATCAGTTGTCACCGCGTCACCTCCGCCTGCAAGGCAACGGCTTTACGCATCGTCTCACGGGCTCGGCCGCGATCCCCCGCATAGTCATAGGCCCGCGCCAACCGGTACCACCGCTGCCAGTTGTCCGGATCGGCTTCCAGTTCGGCCCGCACCGTGTCGAACAGCGCGTCCGCGGCGTCGCGTTCGATACGTCCCGAAGGCGTCCGCGGCAGCTGGCTCACATCGAGTTCCATCCCGGCCTCGGCGGCCAGCCGCGCCAGCCTCTGGTGGGCAAAGCCGGCCCTCAGCGTCGCCACCATCGCCCAGGCCCCGACGACGGGCAGGATCAACACCCCGATGCCGAATGCGACGGCGACGGGAGTGCCGGTGCCGATCAGAGTGACACCGGTGCGGCCCAGCAGCAGAAAGTAGACCACCAGGGCCGCACACATGAGGCCGATCAGGAGCTGGACGCGCAGGGCAGAGTTCACAGGTCGAGCAGCGGTTCGATTCCGATGGTGAGGCCGGGCCGGGTGGCGATCTGGCGGACCGCGAGCAGCACACCGGGCACGAACGAGGTGCGGTCCAGGCTATCGTGCCGGATTGTCAGCGTCTCCCCGAGGGTGCCGAACAGCACCTCCTGATGCGCGACCAGCCCGGTCAGCCGAATGGAGTGCACCGGCACGCCGTCGACATCGGCTCCGCGAGCTCCTTCCAAGCCGGTACTGGTGGCATCGGGGTTGGGCGGCAAGCCTTTTCGCGCTTCGGCGATCAACCGGGCGGTGCGGGTCGCGGTGCCGGAGGGGGAGTCGGCTTTGTGCGGGTGGTGCAATTCGATCACTTCGACGGATTCGAAGTAGGGCGCGGCCTTCTGCGCGAAGTGCATCGACAGCACGGCCCCGATCGCGAAGTTGGGTGCGATCAGAACAGCGGACTCGGGCTTGTCGGCCAACCAGGAACGGACGGTGTCCAGGCGCTCGTCGGTGAAGCCGGTGGTGCCGACGACGGCATGGATCCCGTTGTCGATCAGGAACTTCAGGTTGTCCATCACCACATCGGGATGGGTGAAGTCGATGACCACCTCGGTGTCGCTGTCGGTCAACAGCGACAGCGCATCCCCGGCGTCGACTTCGGCGCTCAGCGTCAGATCATCGGCCGCACGGACGGCGTCACACATCGTGGTTCCGACTTTGCCTCTGGCTCCCAGGACCGCAACTCGCATACCTGCAGCCTATCGAGGCGCAGTCCACCCTCACCTCAATGCACCAATCACCGTTCACCGCGGGTTGCTAGGACCTACCATTTCCCTGGGGAGGTCGGGGATGTTCACAAAAACTGGATTGGCCATAGCAATCAGCGCCGCGTTGATCGCGGCGGCTCCGGTGAGTAACGCCGCAACAGTGCTCACACTCGAAGGCGGTTTCGTCGGGATGCAGCATCTTGTGCATTTCGTGCCGACGCAGCTGCAGGGTGACCTGTGCAAGAGCCCAAATCATTGTCAGCCGGTCGACTACTTCGCGTTTCCTACCGGCGCCTTCACTGACCAGGGCGCGACGAAGGTGCAACAGGCAATCGCGAAACTTCCGGGCGACGAGCAAATCGTCCTGTTCGGCCATAGCCAGGGCGGACAGGTGGTCTACTCCGACCTGCGCCGGTTTGCCGCCGACCCCGCCAACGCACCCGACCCGTCCCGTCTGACCTGGGTCTCGATCGGCAACCCGGAGAATCCGTACGGGGGTCGGCGACCCAAGACCGAGAGTTCGACCACCCCCTGGCTGCCGGTGGACACCGCCTACACGGGCACCGAGGTCATCCGGCAGTACGACGGCTGGGCCGACTGGCCGGACGACACATCCAACCTGCTCGCGGTTGCCAACGCCGTCGCCGGCATGTTCTCCATCCACACGAACTACCGCAACGTCGACCTGGCCGATCCCAACAACCTGCGGTACACACCGGACGTGGCCGGACAGCCGGGCAACGTCACCTATGTGTGGGTGCCGACGAAGACGCTGCCCCTCGTCGCCTGGGCTGGACCACTGGCCCCGGCGCTGGACAAGAAGCTGCGCCCGATCATCGAGAAGGCCTACCACCGGCCGGTCGACATTCCCGATCCGCATACGCCGGCCAGCGCGTCCCAGCGCACTGCCACCAAGGTCGCGAAACCGGACAGTAAGCCGAAACCGAAATCGTCGACGGCGTCTTCGGCGCGCCGAAAGTAATGCCACGGCGATGATCGGCGCGATTTCCCGCCGTGGCGTTACGTTGGGCGCCAGGGGCATTGGCCGACTAGAGCGGAGCGGCACCGCGCAGGTGCTCGAAGATCAACGACGTCTGGGTTCCCGCCACGTCGGCGTCGGAGTTGAGGTTTTCGACGACGAACGAGCGCAGGTCGTCGGTGTCGCGGGCGGCCACATGGATGATGAAATCGTCGGCGCCGGCCAGGAAGTACACGTCCATCACCTGCGGCTTGCGCCGGATGTGTTCGATGAAGCTGAGGATCTTTCCGCGGGCGTTGGATTGCAGGCTCACCGAGATCATCGCCTGCAACGACAACCCGATCGCGGCCGGATCGATATCGGTGTAGAAGCCGCGGATCACACCGATGTCCTGCAGCCTGCGCACCCGGCCGTGACAGGTCGACGGCGCGATACCGACAGCGTCCGCCAGTGCGCTGTTGGAGATGCGGGCGTCCGCGTGCAGGGTGGCCAGAATCCGCCGGTCGACGTCGTCCAATTCGGCCCGAACATCCTTCGGCGCAGCTGCCGGACGAGCACCCAATATCGCCGATTCTTCAACCATCACGACAATCTATCGAATTTTCGGCAATACGATTGCATTGTGCTCGAATTTTCTTCACACTTCTTCCCAAGCCAATTTCCAATCGAGGAGCGATCATGCGCGTCGGCATTCCGACCGAGATCAAGAACAACGAGTACCGCGTCGCCATCACCCCGGCCGGCGTGTCCGAACTGGTCCGCCGCGGCCACGAGGTCATCGTCCAGGCCGGCGCCGGTGAGGGTTCCGCCATCCACGACGACGACTTCAAGGCCGCCGGTGCACAGATCATCAACAGTGCCGACCAGGTGTGGGCCGAGGCCGACCTGCTGCTGAAGGTCAAGGAGCCCATCGAGGCCGAGTACTCGCGGATGCGCAAAGACCAGACCCTGTTCACCTATCTGCACCTGGCCGCCTCGCGTCCGTGCACCGACGCCCTGCTGGCCTCCGGCACCACGTCGATCGCCTACGAGACGGTGCAGACCACTGGTTCAGACGGATCGGTGGCGCTTCCTCTCTTGGCCCCGATGAGCGAGGTCGCAGGCCGGCTGGCCGCACAGGTCGGCGCCTATCACCTGATGCGCACCCAGGGCGGTCGCGGCGTACTGATGGGCGGCGTGCCCGGTGTGGCTCCGGCCAAGGTCGTGGTGATCGGCGGCGGAATGGCCGGCGACAACGCCGCCGCCGTTGCCTGGGGTATGGGCGCGCACGTCACCGTGTTCGACCTCAACATCAACATCCTGCGCAAGATCGACGCCGAGTACGGCGGTGCCATCGAAACCCGCTACTCCTCGCGGCTCGACCTCGAAGATGCCGTGAAGCAGGCCGATCTGGTCATCGGCGCCGTGCTGGTCCCGGGCGCCAAGGCTCCGAAGCTCGTCACGAATGCGACTGTGGCACAGATGAAGCCCGGCGCGGTCCTGGTGGACATCGCCATCGATCAGGGTGGCTGCTTCGAGGATTCCAAGCCCACCACGCACGACGACCCGACCTTCCGGGTGCACGACGCGGTGTTCTACTGCGTGGCCAACATGCCCGGTGCGGTCCCGCGGACCTCGACCTACGCACTGACCAACGCGACCATGCCGTACGTCATCAAGCTCGCCGACAAGGGCTGGCAGGATGCCTGCGGGTCCGATCCGGCGCTGGCCAAGGGCTTGTCCACCCATCACGGGCAGCTGCTCAACCACGAGGTCGCCAACGACCTCAATCTGCCGTACACCGATCCGGCCGGCCTGATGGCCTGAAAACCTCAGTGAGCCAACAGCTCACTACTGCACAGCGAACCGGGACTGCTCACCGCAGCGTCCCGGTTCGTTGGTCTCACATCCCGGCCGGCGGATGGCCGAGGCAGATCAGCGCACCCAAGGGATCTTTGATCGCCGCCAAGGTTCCGTACGGCGTCTCTTCGACGGGCATCAGCAGCTGGGCGCCGAGTCCCTCGGCCTGCTTCACCGTGGCGGACACATCGTCGACGGTGATGTACACCTGCCAGAAGGACGGCACCTCAGCGGGCATGAGCTTGGCGGCGTCCATGATCCCCGAATATGCGCTCTCCCCGGCGAACACCTGGCCGTAGTGTTCGGGGCCGACGGCATCCGGGGCGCCGCCGGTGCCGATCTCCTCGATCCGCGCCCCGAGCGCCTGGCGGTAGAACGCCAGTGATGCGTCGTAGTCCTTGCTTTGACATTCGAACCAGTACGGCGTGCCGTGCTCACCCCACTCGGTGAACCCGGGATGCGTCCCGGGCTGCCAGAACCCGATGACCGCCCCGGCGGGGTCGGTGACCACCATCATCGAGCCCAGATCGCCGACGGCCATCGGGGGCACCATCACTGTCGCGCCCGCGGCCTCCGCCGCCGCAACGGTGGCGTTGCCGTCACTGGTGTGCAGGTACACCGACCAGATGCTCGCCGGGCCCTCACCCATCGGCGGGATCAGCCCGGCGACCCGCTTACCGTTGCGGGTGAAATTCTGGTAGCCCCCGAACTCCGGGTTCGCCGGTCCCTCGAGCTCCCAGCCGAAGATCGCCTGATAGAACTCCGCCGCCCGCGCGGGATCGCTGCTCATCAGGTCGAACCAGATGGGTGCCCCGACCGGGGCGGCGTACTCACTCACGATGGATCCTTTCGGCTGATGTCGTCGGTCCTCAGTACTGACACCCAGCGGGACCGAAACTCATCGCGGGCGGGTCACCTCCGGCAACACCAGGGTCGTCACCTCGGCGATGAGCTGGCGCAGCGGCTCGGCATGCGCATCGTCGGATCGTGTACGGGTCATGATCGCCAGAAGAACGCGTTCGCCGCCCGGCCCGAACGCGATCCCGACGTCATTGGTGCTGGCATAGTCGCCTGATCCGGTCTTGTCGGCGGTTGTCCAGCCCGCCGGCAACCCGCCCCGCATGCTCGAGGTGGTGTTGGCACGCATCCAGTCCTCGAGCTGCTTGCGGTGCGACCCGTCGAGGACGTCCCCGGTCAACACCCGCGCGAACCCGCCGCCGAGCGCGCGCGCGGCGTGCTGGTGTCGCGCGGATCGCCGGGAAGAGCCGAATTCAGCTCTGTCTCCCAGCGGTCCAACCGGCTGCGATCATCCCCGATGGACCGGGCGAACGCGGTGATCGCCGGCGGGCCGCCGATGGTGCGCAGCAACATGTTGGCGGCGGTGTTGTCGCTGACTTGCAGCGCCGCCGCGCACAGATCCGAAATAGCCATGGGCTGACCAGCATTGGGCTCGGTGCGCGGGGAATTGGGTTTCAGTTCCGCGGGGTCGACCAGCATCGTGTCCGTCAGCCGCAACTCGCCCGCCTGCGCCTTCTGCAGCACCCGCGCCGAGAGGTAGGCCTTGAACGTCGAGCACATCGCGAACGGGTCGCCATCTCGATGCGCCAGCTCCACCGCAGAATCCAGGTTCTGGGCATAGAGCCCCACAAATGCGTTGTGCCGCTTCTCCAGATCGCCGATGCGCTGCTCGACGGGCGGCAGTGGCTCGGCCGGATCGCTGAGTGTCGGACGGGCGGGTGAGGGTTTCGTGCCACAGGCTGCGAGGACTGTCAGCGCGGTGCCGGTGACCAGAAGACGGCGGCGAGACAGGCTCATCGAGCATCCCCAGCCAATGCCGCCACGATGTCGGCTGCACTGCCCCCGCTGATCTCCCGCCACGCGGTGCCCGCCCACAGGTTGGTGCCATGGGGATCGCCTGCGGCGACGGCGCCGCGGCGCAGCGGACCGGTCATCTGGTTGACTTCCGGATAGCCCAGCGGCGCCACATCGTCATAGCGCGCGGTGAAGTCATTCGCCAGGCCGCGCGCATACCGGCCCGAAAAAGCCCGTGTCACCACGGTTTCGGTGAAGTTCTCATCGGTCAGTGCCTCGCGGTGGGCGGAGTTGGTCCCGGCCTCGTCGGCCAGCAAGAACGCCGTACCAGCCTGCGCCGCGACCGCTCCCCCGTCCAGCACCCGCCGGACATCCGCCGCACTGGACAGACCACCCGCCGCGATCACCGGCAGGGCGTAGGCCGCGACGATCGCGGACAGCAGCGAATCCAGCGGCTCATCGCCGGGCCGGACGACCGGATCGAACGTCCCGCGATGCCCACCCGCTTCGGGGCCCTGCACCACCAGAGCGTCGGCGCCCGCGCCCACCGCCACCCCCGCTTCGTCCAGGCTGGTGACCGTCACCGCGACCAGCACGCCCCGATCACGCAGACGGGCAATGATTTCCGGTGCCGGGCAACCGAACGTGAACGAGGCCACCTCCGGTGCGGTATCGGCGACCACATCCAGCTTGGCTTGCCAGGCGTCGTCGTCGGGATGGGGCCGCGGGATCTCGGCACCGTAGTGTTCGGCAAGTGGGGCGAGCAGGTCGCGGTAGCGTGCCAGCTCATCGACGTTTGCCGCCGACGGCTGCGGCACAAAGAGATTCACCCCGATCGGTGCCGACGTCAACGCGCGAGCACCGGCGATCACCTCGGCGAACTTGTCCGCTGTCAGATAGCCGGCTGCCACGAATCCCAGGCCACCGGCGTTGGACACCGCGGCCGCCAGGGCGGGCGTGCTCGGACCGCCTGCCATTGGTGCACCCAGAATCGGTACTGCCAAGTCCTGCAGGCTGAGAGGCACGGCTAGCTCCTGATCGTCCGAAGTGGCTGCGGCAGAGATCGTTTGGACTTGTGCGGCCCCAGGACGGCCGCACCGAAAGGCTTGGTGAGCACCTGGCGGGCAACCGCGTTGACCTGATCCAGGGTGACTTCGTCGATGCGCTCCAGAGTGCTCGCGACGCTGCGGTATTCACCATAGTTCAGCTCGCTGCGACCGAGACGGTGCATCCGCGACGCCGAATCCTCCAGGCCGAGCACCATGCCGCCGCGGATCGAGCCCTTGGCGATGCGGCACTCGGTCTCGGTGATGCCATCACGCGCGACACCCTCGAGGACTTCGGTGGTCAACCGCACCACCTCGTCGAAGCGCTCGGGAAGGCATGCCGCATACACCGACAATGCCCCGGCATCCGAGAAGCTGTCAACCGAGGAGTACACCGAATACGCCAGCCCGCGGTTCTCCCGAATCTGTTGGAAGAGCCGGGAACTCAGTCCGCCGCCGAGGGCGGTGTTGAGCACGGACAGGGCCCAGCGGTTCGGCCAGTGCCGCCCCGGTACCCGAACACCCAGCGACAGATGGGTCTGCTCGGCGTCACGAGTGATCAGCTCCAGTCGGGGTGCGCCGGGAGCCCGGCCGGTGCCCTTGCGTGGAGCCCGCGGTGTGCGGCCCTTGA
Organism: Mycobacterium sp. ELW1; assembly: GCF_008329905.1. Classification (NCBI taxonomy): domain Bacteria; kingdom Bacillati; phylum Actinomycetota; class Actinomycetes; order Mycobacteriales; family Mycobacteriaceae; genus Mycobacterium; species Mycobacterium sp. ELW1. Next base: position 3,898,567 of record NZ_CP032155.1, read on the forward strand.
TCAGGTGTGACCCGAAGTGCTTGCGCACCAACCGGACTACCTCGTCGTGATCGATATTGCCCGCGACCGCCACGACCATTCGCTCTGGGGTGTAGCGGCGCACATGGAATGAATGCAGCTGCGATCGGGTCATCCCCGACACCGAATCGACACTGCCGATCACCGGCCGTCCGACTGGATGGTCCCCGAACATCGCCGACAGGAACACGTCGCCCAGGGCGTCTTCGGGATCGTCGTCGCGCATCGCGATCTCTTCGAGCACGACGTCACGTTCCAGTTCGACGTCGTGGGGCGCGCACACACCGTTGAGCACCACGTCGGCCACCAGATCGACCGCCAACTCCAGATCGTCGTCCAGAACGTGGGCGTAGTAGCAGGTGTGTTCCTTGGCGGTGAACGCGTTGAGCTCACCGCCGACGGCGTCGACGGACTGCGCGATCTCGACGGCAGTGCGACTCGGCGTCGCCTTGAACAGCAGATGCTCCAGGAAATGCGCGGCACCGGCAACGGTCGGACCCTCATCGCGGGAACCGACGTTCACCCAGACGCCCACCGAGGCCGATCGCACCGATGGCACATATTCGGTGACGACCCGCAGTCCGCCGGGAAGTACCGTACGCCGCACCGCAACCGGCGCCTCAGCGAGGCGCCGGCCGCGGCGAAGTGCGGGGCTCTTAGCTGCTGGCGGTCGCGGCATCGGCATCAACGGGTGCCGGTGCAGCGTCCTCGGGAGCGTCTGCCCCGTCTTCGGACACCAGGATCAGCGAGATCTTGCCGCGGTTGTCGATGTCGGCGATCTCCACGCGGAGCTTGTCACCGAGCTTGACGACATCCTCGACCTTGGCGATCCGCTTGCCCTTGCCCAGCTTCGAGATGTGCACCAGGCCGTCGCGACCGGGCAGCAGCGAGACGAAGGCGCCGAAATCGGTGGTCTTGACCACGGTTCCGAGGAACCGCTCGCCGACCTTGGGCAGCTGCGGGTTCGCGATCGCGTTGATCATGTCGATCGCCGCCTGCGCCGACGGGCCGTCGGTGGCGCCGACGAACACGGTGCCGTCGTCCTCGATGGAGATCGACGCGCCGGTCTGCTCGGTGATCGAGTTGATCATCTTGCCCTTGGGCCCGATGACCTCGCCGATCTTGTCCACCGGCACCTTGATGGCGGTGACACGAGGCGCGTACGGGCTCATCTCGTCGGGCTCGTCGATGGCCTCGGCCATCACCTCGAGGATGGTCAGGCGAGCGTCCTTGGCCTGAGCGAGAGCACCGGCCAGCACCTGCGACGGAATGCCGTCCAGCTTGGTGTCCAGCTGCAGGGCGGTGACGAAGTCCTTGGTGCCTGCGCACTTGAAGTCCATGTCGCCGAAGGCATCCTCGGCACCGAGGATGTCGGTCAGCGTGACGAAGCGACGTTCACCATCGACGTCGTCGGACACCAGACCCATCGCGATACCGGCGACGGGAGCCTTGAGCGGCACACCGGCGTTCAGCAGCGACAGCGTCGAGGCGCACACCGAGCCCATCGACGTGGAACCGTTGGAGCCCAACGCTTCCGACACCTGGCGAATCGCGTACGGGAACTCTTCGACACTCGGCAGCACCGGCATCAGGGCACGCTCTGCGAGCGCGCCGTGGCCGATTTCCCGACGCTTCGGGGAGCCGACGCGGCCGGTCTCACCGGTCGAATACGGCGGGAAGTTGTAGTGGTGCATGTAGCGCTTGGAGGTTTCCGGCCCGAGCGAGTCGATCTGCTGAGCCATCTTGACCATGTCGAGCGTGGTGACACCCATGATCTGGGTCTCGCCGCGCTCGAACAGCGCGCTGCCGTGCGCCCGCGGGATGATCGCGACCTCGGCGGACAGCGCGCGAATGTCGGTGACACCGCGGCCGTCGATGCGGAAGTGATCGGTCAGAATGCGCTGGCGGACAAGCTTTTTGGTCAGCGAGCGGTAGGCTGCACCGATTTCCTTCTCGCGCCCGGCGAACGTCTCGCTGAGCTCTCCGAGGACCTCGTTCTTGATCTCGTCGGTGCGCTCGTCGCGCTCCTGCTTGCCGGCGATGGTGAGCGCCTGCGACAGCGAGTCGCCGGCCACGTGCGCAACGGCCGCGTACACGTCGTCCTGGTAGTCCGGGAACAGCGGGTAGTCGGCAACCGGCTTGGCGGCCTTGTCGGCCAGCGCCTGCTGCGCATCGCACAGCGCGGCGATGAACGGCTTGGCGGCTTCGAGACCTTCGGCCACCACAGCCTCGGTCGGTGCGCCCGCGCCACCGGCGATGAGCTCGATGACATTGTCGGTGGCCTCGGCCTCGACCATCATGATCGCGACGTCATCGCCCGCCTTGCGGCCCGCAACGACCATGTCGAACACCGCTCCCTCGAGCTGCTCGACGGTCGGGAACGCCACCCACTGGCCGTTGATGAGGGCGACGCGCACGCCGCCGACCGGACCGGAGAACGGCAGGCCGGAAATCTGGGTGGACGCCGATGCGGCGTTGATCGCCAGCACGTCGTAGAGATCCTTGGGATCCAGGCTCAGGATCGTGACCACGACCTGGATCTCGTTGCGCAGGCCCGAGACGAACGTCGGGCGCAGCGGGCGGTCGATGAGCCGACAGGTCAGGATCGCGTCGGTGGAGGGACGGCCTTCGCGGCGGAAGAACGAGCCGGGGATGCGCCCTGCGGCGTACATCCGCTCCTCGACGTCGATCGTCAGCGGGAAGAAGTCGAAATGATCTTTGGGGGTCTTGCTGGCGGTGGTCGCGCTCAGCAGCATGGTCTCGTCGTCGAGGTACGCGACGACGGAGCCCGCGGCCTGCTGCGCCAGCCGACCGGTCTCGAAACGTACGGTGCGGGTGCCAAAGCTCCCGTTGTCGATGACGGCGGTCGCTTCGAATACGCCTTCGTCGATTTCAGCTACAGACATGGATGCCCGTTCAGCCTTTCTGAATTCACTGTTCAGCTGTTTCGCGTCATCACAGGTGAGTCCAGTCGGCTACGGCCGTCGATCGAAGCGGCCGGGCGCTCCCCAATCGTTTGGGGCCCGGCAGCCACTACCGAAGACCGCCCGATCAGGGAAGCTTCGCGTGTGACACGCAGGAACGGGACACGCGGATATGCATGCACCGCACCCGTTGTTCGAGCCGAAACCCGGCTCGCAACGCCCCTATGTTACACGGCGGGTCGTGCGCCTCAGCGGCGCAGACCGAGCCGCTCGATCAGTGAGCGGTAGCGTGCGACGTCCAGGTCGGCGACGTACTTGAGCAGCCGGCGACGGCGGCCGACCAGCAACAGCAGACCGCGCCGCGAGTGGTGGTCGTGCTTGTGCTGCTTGAGGTGCTCGGTGAGATCGGCGATGCGCTTGGTCAGCAGCGCCACCTGGGCTTCCGGCGAACCGGTGTCCGTCTCGTGCAGACCGTACTGGCCCAGGATTTCTTTCTTCTGCTCAACGGTGAGAGCCACGAAAACATCTCCATCAGATCGGTGCCGCGAGAGTAATCGAATGCCATGACATACGTGGCCGCCGCGGACTGCAGCGCACGCTGATCGCCGACTTTAGCAGCGCACACACCGCGAACCGAAATCGCAGCGGGCCGCCCCCTTGACAACATACAACCATTTGGTTGTATGTTGTCGTGTGTGAGCGTAGCTGCCGAAGATCGTGCGGACGCCCTGTTCCACGCTCTCGCCGACCGGACCCGCCGCGACATCATGCGCCGGGCATTGGCCGGCGAGCATTCGGTTTCCGCGCTCGCGCTGAAGTACGACATGAGCTTTGCCGCCGTGCAAAAACACGTCGCCGTTCTGGAGAAGGCCGGCCTGCTCACCAAGCGACGCCACGGTCGCGAGCAGTTGGCCAGCGGAGACGTGACCGCCGTGCGGTCCGTCGCGGCGATGCTCACCGAACTGGAAGAGGTCTGGCGCGGCCGCATCGGCCGCATCGACGACCTCATCGCATCCGAGAAATCCGAGAAGAGGGAGAACGACTAATGCCTGTCACCGACGTGAAGCACGATCCAGAGAACCTGACGCTGACCATCACCGCTGACTTCGCGGCGCCGGTACAGCGGGTCTGGCAGATCTACGCCGACCCTCGACAGTTGGAGAAGGTGTGGGGCCGCGACGTCGACCACACTCACGCCCGGACGGCGCGACACACTCTACGCCCCGACGTGGAGAACGCGTACGCGACCGGCGCAGCGACACTACGCCGTGGGGGCCGCCCTCGCATCCGGCGACGTTCGTCGACCACAGCCTCACCCCGGGCAGCCGGGTCACCTACTACATGACCGGCCCGGACGGCGAGAAATACGCCGGGTACTGGGACATCACCACCGTCGACGAGCCGACGAGCTTCACGTTCCGGGACGGGTTCGCCGACGCGGACTTGAACCCGAACCCCGATATGCCGGTCTCGGAGAACACCTACACCTTCACCGAACACAACGGCGGCACCCGCGCGGTCTACGTCAGCACGTTCGCCTCCGCCGAAGGTCTTCAGCAGGTGCTCGACATGGGTGTGGTCGAGGGCGCCACGTCGGCGATCAACCAGATCGACGAGCTGCTCGCGTCCTGAGGGCCGTCAGTCCTGGGCGGAGAGGATCGCGCGAGCCTTCTCGGTGTCCTTGCCCATCGCCTGGATCAGATCGTCCACCGAATCGAACTTGAGCTGGCCACGCAGCCGGGCGACAAAGTCGACCGCGACATGCTGGCCGTACAGGTCGGCAGCGGTGTCCAGGACAAACGCCTCCACGGTCCGGGTCCGCCCGGAGAACGTCGGGTTGGTACCCACCGAGACCGCGGCCTGATACCGCTCCCCGGGCGTCACCGAACCCGTCACTGGGCCGTGGCCCAGCACGGTGAACCACGCGGCGTACACCCCGTCGGCCGGAATCGCGGAGTACATCGGCGGTGCGACGTTGGCGGTCGGGAAACCCAGCACCCGGCCGCGGCCGTCGCCGCGCACCACCACGCCTTCGACGCGATGCGGGCGGCCCAGCGCCTCGGCGGCGGTCACCACGTCACCGGCGTCGACGCAGGAGCGGATGTAGGTCGACGAGAACGTGACGGTTTCGCTCTGGTGGTGCTCGGCGACCAGCGACAGGCTCTCGACGGCGAAGCCGAACCGTTCACCGGCCCTGCGCAAGGTGCCGACGTTGCCGGCCGCCTTCTTGCCGAAGGTGAAGTTCTCGCCAACGATCACCTCGACGACGTGCAGCCGCTCCACCAGCAGTTCATGGATATAGCGCTCCGGGGTGAGCTTCATGAAATCGGTGGTGAACGGCACCACCAGGAACACGTCGATGCCCAATTCCTCGGCCAGTTCGGCGCGCCGGGTCAATGTGGTCAGCTGAGCCGGGTGGCTTCCCGGGAACACCACTTCCATGGGGTGCGGGTCGAACGTCATCAGCACCGTCGGGACCCCGCGCGACCGGCCGGCTTTGACCGCACGCCCGATCAGCTCCGCGTGCCCGCGGTGCACCCCGTCGAAGACGCCGATGGTCACCACGCATCGGCCCCAGTCCGAGGGGATCTCGTCCTGTCCGCGCCACCGTTCCACGACGGCAAGCCTACGGCGCGCCGGGCCGCCCGGACACGCCAGATCCCCAGATCAGGTGATGATTGCCTAAACTTTTGGATGTGAGTCCTGACGAGCGCCCCAACCTCGGGGTACACGACCTGACCACGGTCGCCCAGGACTACCTCAAGACGATCTGGTCGGCCCAGGAGTGGTCGCTCGACAAGGTCAGCACCAAGCTGCTCGCCGAGCGCATCGGGGTGTCGGCCAGCACCGCCTCGGAATCCATCCGCCGGCTCGCCGACCAGGGCCTGGTGGACCACGAGAAGTACGGCGCGGTCACCCTCACCGAACGCGGACGGCTCGCGGCGCTGGCGGTGGTCCGGCGGCACCGGCTGTTGGAGACGTTCCTGATGCGCGAGCTCGGCTACAGCTGGGACGAGGTGCACGACGAGGCGGAGATTCTCGAGCACGCCATCAGCGACATGATGCTCGACCGGATCGACGCCAAGCTGGGCCATCCGGTTCGCGATCCGCACGGCGACCCCATCCCGACCGCCGACGGGCTTGTCCCCACACCGCCCGCCCGGCAGCTGTCGGCATGTGTCGACGGCGAACTCGGCACCGTGGCACGGATTTCCGATGCCGACCCCGAGATGCTGCGTTATTTCGACACCGTCGGCATCAGCCTGGACTCGCGGCTTCGGGTGCTCGCGCGGCGCGACTTCGCCGGCGTCATCTCGGTGTCGGTGGAGGCACCCGACGGCGCGGCAAGCACCGTTGAGCTAGGCAGCCCTGCCGCCCAGGCGATTTGGGTCACCGGCTAGGCCCCAGCCGGCGACTACAGCGTGGCAGGCCGAATCACCACGACTGATCTGGTGCGACCGCCCTTGTCTTCCAGCAGTGCGATCACCCGGCGATCAGGATCGGTTGCGGCATAGACCCCGTCGATTCCCGCCGCGCTCAGCGACCGGCCGTGGCTGGCGTCCTCGGCTTCGGTAGCGGTGATGTCGCGGCACGGGAACGCCAACAGGCAGGCGTCGTCGAGGGAGTAGCTCAGTTGCGGATGTTCGGCGAGTTCGTCCAGCGACCTGGCGTGATCAAGGCCGTAGCCACCAACACGGGTGCGGCGCAACGCCGTCAGATGTCCGCCGACACCGAGTGCATCACCCAGGTCGCGGGCCAGTGCCCGGATGTAGGTACCCGACGAGCAGTCCACCGCGACGTCGAGGTCCACAAACTCACCGTCGCGCCGGATGTCACACACGTCGAACCGGTCGATCCGCACGGTGCGCTCGGCCAACTCCACCTGCTGGCCTTCGCGCACCAGCTGATAGGCACGCTTGCCGCCGATCTTGACGGCACTGACCGCGGACGGCCGCTGCGAGATCTCGCCGCGCAGGTCCGCGATACCGGCGTGGATCTGCCCGTCGGTGATGTCAGCCGCGGAAACATCCTGCAGGACTTCGCCTTCGGCGTCATCGGTGGTGGTGGACCGGCCCAGCCGGACCGTCGCGGTGTACGACTTCGACGTGGCGGTCACCAGTCCCAGGATCTTGGTTGCCCGTTCGATCCCGATGACCAGCACACCGGTCGCCATCGGGTCCAGGGTGCCGGCATGGCCGACCTTCCGGGTCCCGAAGATCCGCCGGCAGCGGCCCACCACATCGTGACTGGTCATACCACCGGGCTTGTCGACGACGACGATCCCGGGCTCCGGTCCGCCGGACGTCACAACACGATCGCCGTCAGTACCAGGCCACCGCCCACCGACCACCGGCCGGCCAGTTCGTGTAGCGGCGGGCCGGAGCGCGCGGCCGGGTCGATCAGGATTCGCGACACGAACGTTCCCGTGACCCCGGAGGAGTCGACATCGAACGTGATGTGAGCATCCTCGAATCCCAGCCAACGCTCGGTCAACGGGAACCACACCTTGTAGGTTGCTTCCTTGGCGCAGAACAAGATTCGATCCCAGTGCAGTCCGCCAGGGAGGGCGCCCATCTCATACCGCTCGGCGGGCAGGCTGACCGCGTTCAGAACCCCGTCGGGCAGCACGCCGTGCGGCTCGGCGTCGATGCCGACCGAACGGACCGCCGTCGTGCGTCCGACCACCGCGCCGCGGTAACCCTGGGTATGCGTCAGGCTACCTACTACGCCGTCGGGCCAGCACGGCTCACCCTTCTCCCCTTTGAGGATCGGCGCCGGCGGGAAACCGAGTTGCCCCAACGCCACCCGCGCACAATGGCGGACGGTGATGAATTCGTTGCGCCGCTTGGCCACCGACTTCGCGATCAGCGGCTCTTCCTCGGGCAGCGGAGCCAAATCCGGCGGATCGTCGTAGGTCTCGGCGAACACCAGACCGTCGAGTTCGGGCAGCACCGCCCGCATGAGCTCGCTCATTCGCGCCGACTGCGCAGACGCTCGCGCAGCTTCGTCGACTGCTCCTTCATCTCCTCGGTGATGACGAAGTGGCCGCCGAAATCGTTGAGATAGCCCGGCGCGTACTGAGGGTCGGGCAGGATCTGGCGCAACCAGCGATAAGGCTTGCGGCGCCGCCACTCTCGGGGATAGCCGACGGACACCTCCTCGAAGCGCACATCGTCGTACCAGGTGGTCCGCGGGATGTGCAGGTGACCGTAGACCGAGCAGACCGCGTTGTAGCGGGTGTGCCAGTCAGCGGTCTCGGTGGTCCCGCACCACAGCGAGAACTCCGGAAAGAACAACACGTCGCAGGGCTCACGCCGTAACGGGAAGTGGTTCACCAACACCGTGGGCGTCATCCAGTCGAGTTCGTCGAGCCGAGCCTTGGTGTGGCGCAGCCGATCCCGGCACCACGCGTCGCGGGTGGCGTAGGGCTCGCTGGACAGCAGAAATTCGTCGGTGGCCACCACATTGCGTTCCCGGGCGATCGCCAGGCCCTCGGCCTTGGTCGTCGCGCCCGGGGGCAGAAACGTGTAGTCGTAGAGCAGGAACATCGGCACGATCGTCGCCGGGCCGCCCTGCTCGGTCCACACCGGAAACGGATGTTCCGGGGTCACGATGCCCATCTCGTCGCACATGTTGACCAGATAGTCGTAACGGGCCCGGCCGAACACCTGAACCGGGTCCTTGCCGGTGGTCCACAGCTCGTGGTTGCCCGGCACCCAGATCACCTTGGCGAAGCGCCGGCGCAGCAGATCCAGCGACCAGCGGATGTCGTCGGTGCGCTCGGCGACGTCACCGGCGACGATCAGCCAGTCATCGGGGGTCGAGGGATACAGCGATTCGGTGACCGGCTTGTTGCCGGTGTGACCCGTATGCAGGTCGCTGATCGCCCAGAGCGTGGGTGCCACAACATGCCAGCCTACGTGCGCACGTCACGCCGCCCCAGTTCTGGGTGATGAACCCCACCGGTGAACACGCCGGTTCGCGCTACATATTCTGAGAGGCGTGCACAGCAGTCGGGTTCGAAAGATCGTCGACCGATCGCTTTCCCGCGCTCTTCGCATATCGCCGCCGACCACGGACTATGCCGTGCATCGCGGCGTCGGGGTGCCGATGCGCGACGGCGCGATCTTGCGGGCCACCCACTATGCGCCCGAGGGCACACCGCTGGGCACCATCCTGGTCCGCTGCCCCTACGGCCGGTCCTTCCCGTTCTCCCTGGTCTACGCCCAGCTCTACGCCGCCCGCGGCTACCACGTCCTGCTGCAGAGTGTGCGCGGCACATTCGGCTCCGGCGGCGACTTCGTGCCGATGGTCCACGAAGCCGACGACGCCGCCGACACCGTGGTCTGGCTGCGCCGCCAGCCGTGGTTCACCGGCACCTTCGCCACCATCGGGCTGTCCTACCTGGGCTTCACCCAATGGGCGCTGCTGTCCGACCCGCCGCCGGAGCTCGTCGCCGCGGTGATCACCGTCGGGCCGCACGACTTTCATGCCTCGTCGTGGGGCACGGGCTCGTTCTCGCTGAACGACTTCCTGGGCTGGTCGGACCTGGTCGGTCACCAGGAGCAGGCCAACCTACGCCGCCTGGCCTTCCAGATCCGTGCGGCCCGCCGGCTCGAACACGCCACCGAGGGGCTGCCGCTGGGCGCCGCCGGCCGCGATCTGCTGGGCGCCGCGTCCCCGTGGTACGAGTCCTGGATCGACCACCCCGAGGCCGACGACCCGTTCTGGGACTCCATGCGGATGACCGCCGCGCTCGACCGCTGCGACGTGCCGGTGCTGTTGCTCAGCGGCTGGCAGGACCTGTTCCTGGAGCAGACCCTCACGCAGTATCGCCACCTGCGCGGCCGCGGCGTCGACGTCGCGATGACGGTCGGTCCGTGGACCCACACCGACATGATCAGGAAGGCGGGCGGCACCGCCGCCACCGAGACGCTGGAGTGGCTCGGTACGCATCTCGCGGGTACTCCCACCACCGGCCGCCGCAGCCCGGTGCGGGTGCACGTCGCCCATCACGGCTGGATCGACCTGCCGGACTGGCCACCACCCACCGGCCCCGGTGTCATGTATCTGCAGCCGGGCGGGCGGCTCGCCGCCACCCCGCCGCCGGCCGACGCCGCACCCTCGACGTTCCGCTACGACCCTGCAGACCCGACCCCGACCATCGGCGGGCGGCTGCTGTCTCAGCTGAGCGGCTACCGCGATGACGCGCAGCTCGCCGAGCGGGCCGACGTGCTGAGCTTCACCAGCGGCCCGCTGGACGCCGACCTGTATGTGTTCGGCGAGCCGGTGATCGAACTGGCTCACCACGCCGACATCGCCCACGCCGACGTGTTCGTGCGCATCAGCGAGGTCGATGCCCGCGGGCGCTCCCGAAATGTCAGCGACGGCTATCGACGGCTCGATGCCGCGGCACCGGGGCCGATTCGCATCGAACTCGACGCCGTCGCACATCGCTTCGCCGCTGGGACACGGATCCGGGTGCTCGTCGCCGGCGGCTCACACCCCCGGTACGCCCGCAATCTCGGGACCGGCGAACCGGTGCTCACCGGAGCCCGGATGGTCCCGTCGCTGCACACCGTGCACCACGGGGCCGGTGGGGTCTCCACGCTGCTCCTGCCCGCCTCGGCGGAGCTGCCGTCAGGTGACGGCAGCGCGGACCCGGGCGGCGATCGCGGCCAGGGCCGCGGCGTCGTGCACCGGGGCACCGACCGCGGCGGTCGCGGGTAGCTGCACCCAGCTGGTGCAGCCGCGGTAGTGCGGCTCCCGCGCCAACCGGATCGGCTGGGCGAGCGGAAAAGCTTGCACCACCAGCACGGTCAACTGGTGACGGGGCCGGAAGTCCAGCCGGTCGGCCTGCACCGATTCGGCGGTCCAGATGTGCAGGTCCTCGATGTCGGACAGCCCCTGCGGATCGGAAACCGCCACGGCCGCAACCACTTTGGCGGCAGCCCTGATGACGACGTGGCCATCGGTGCTGTCCGGCTCCGCGCCGGCGAGCAGGTCCCGATGTTGCGGGCGCACCCGCTCGGCATGGCTGTGCGCAACGGTGGGGAACAACAAGAACTCCTCGGCCGCCACGGCGAACCGCTTCTCGTGGATGCCACCCTTGCGTAGCAGCACGGTCTGCCGACCGTCCAGCAGCGCGTGCACGGCCGCGCTCCACTCCTTGAGCGCGGTGGTCATTTCGCCAGACGAGCGATGACCTCGGGGCGGCGCAGCGGCGGAATGGTTTTCGGTGGCTGACGCCGGGCGGGCAACTCGTCGAGCAGCCGGGTCGTGGTGGCCGCGACCTCGGCGACCGCGATCTCGAACGCTTCGGCCACAGCATCGGAAGGCCGGGTGATCCCACTGACCTTGCGCACATACTGTCGGGCCGCCGCGGTGATCTCTTCGTCGGTGGCCGCCGGCTCCAGGCCACGCAACTCGGTGATGTTTCGGCACATGACCCCCAGCATGCCCGCCTTCACGCCGGACTTCACGGCCGAAGTGCTGATCGGATTGATATCCGGCACCCATCTGGCTCACACGTTCACGACCTAGCCTGGCCGCCAAGAGCGTCGAATTTGTGTGACGAGAAGGGTGCACCATGACCGCGGGAGTGGCGTCACCCCGGCCTCGAGTGATCAAACGGGCAGTCGGCCGGCCGCCCGGCTCGAACACCGATGCGCGGCGCGAGATGATCATCACCGCCGCGATCCGCGTCTTCGCCTATCGCGGGTACGACGCCGCCACCGTCCAAGAGGTCGCCGATCTCGTCGGCATCACCCGACCGGCGATCCACCACCATTTTCCGGGCAAGGCACCGCTCTACCGGGCGGCGCTGGACCGGGCGTACGACATTGCCATGACCCCGGCCGGGATAGGAGCGCAGCCGTTCGCCGGCCCCGAACACGGCGGTTTGCGCATGGCCTGCGCACTTTTGGGCACCTCGCTGGCCCACTCGCATCGGATAGCTGACGTCGCACCCCGAATCACCGGTGTCTCGGCCCACCTGCGCCGAATGTGTGCCCAGACAGTCGGCGCGCACGATGATGCAGATCAGGTGGATGCCCTGGTCACCACGATCGTCGGCCGGTGGGTTCTGACCGCGTGCGACCTCACCTGGATCGATCTGGAGATGGACCTGGACGTGCTGTGAGCAAACTCCCGGCCACTGGCTCGGCACGGCTGCAGCCCAAGGATGCTGCGCGGGAGTAGATTTGCGCCTGGTCTGCGCTGAGCGCGTCACGCAAGCCGCAGTCCATGCGACGAAGGGTTGGAGGTCCGTTGCGAATGCGACGATGGGGCCGAACCTTTTCAGCAGTCGCCCTGCTCGCCGGAGCCGCTGTCATTCCGGGGTGCGGTGGTCCCGGCAATCTCACCGAGATCGCCAACAACCTCCAATCCGAGCTGATGTCGATGCCGGGAGTGACCGACGCGTGGGTGTATCACGACCAGAGCTACGCCGACGGCATCGTCTTCACCGTCGCGGTCGACGTCCCCGACGCGACACGGCCGCAGCTCGTCGCCGTCGCGAGCCGCATCGCCGAGACCCGGATCAGCCTGGTCTCGAACTACATCGAGGACGTCGAGTTCTGGGTGACACCGGACAAACCTGTGACCGTCAGACGGCAGTCACACGTCGACCCCGCGCAGATCGCCGACGACGCAGACCGACTGCGGGTGATCGCCGCGCACACCGACGGCCGGATCGACTGGTTCCGGGACGACGCCGACGCCAACCAGTTGACGGTCACCGACAGCCACACCCCGGGATCCGACCTCCTCGACACCGTGCGCGGAACCGCCGGTGACACCGGCCTGACGATGACGGTATCGCCGTCGTCGCCCTCGCCCCGAACACCGCGGATGCGGGTGTCGTTCCCACTGAGCGCCGAGGACCAAAACTCGGTCGAGCAATTCCTCGACACCGTCCCCGTCGATGTCTTCGGGGTGCGGATCGACCACGGCGGCGTGAGCGTGCTGCAGGCCATGGTGCCCGCCGACCCGGCCGTCGCCGAGCAGAAACTGTCCACGGTCATCCAGGAGAGCAGGGCTGCCGCGGCGGGCCCGATGTGGTTGGCGTGGTACATCCCCAGTGCGGTCGGCGGCGTTCCCATGTTCGGTGGTGTCGTCGACGTTCACGACTGTTCCGTTGCGGCAGCGGCGATCCATCAGGCGTCCCTGCGCTCGGAACCTCAGGAGACTCACTCGCTGCAGGACCGTCTGCAATCCATGATCGACACCTGCGCGGCGCCGGAGCAGGTCAGCGCCGACGTGGCTGCACCACCGATCCAGCAGCCTGGTTATCCTTCTCCCCCAACACCATTGGTTCAACGCCAGGTGCCAGATCGGGTGCGGATCCCCGAATCTGTCGCCGTCGCCGTTGCCGACCGCGCGGCGCCGAGCGGCACCACAGCCGGCCGCTCATCGCCCGCGGGAGCCGTGCGTCCGCCGCTGCCTCCGCGAACCGGCTCGACGGTCCCGCGCCCGGCGTCGGCCGTCAATCCGGGCGTGCCCCAGCCCGATACCGGTCCGGCCATCACCGCCGGCGGTCCACCGCGTCCCGCGACGGCACCTCACCGCTTGACGAGCCGGAGCGCACGCCCGGGCCGTTAGGGGTGCCGATACGGTGTCCCTATGACCGGCGACGACATCCTGCTCATTGACACCACCGACCGCGTCCGCACGGTGACGCTGAATCGGCCCAACTCGCGTAACGCGCTGTCGAGCGCACTGCGCAGCCGTTTCTTCAGCGCGCTGCGTCAGGCGGAAGCCGACGAGGGCGTCGACGTCATCATCGTCACCGGCGCCGACCCGGTGTTCTGCGCGGGCCTGGACCTCAAGGAGCTCGGGGACACCACCGAACTGCCCGACATCTCCCCCAAGTGGCCGCCCATGACCAAGCCCGTCATCGGCGCCATCAACGGCGCTGCCGTGACCGGCGGACTCGAACTCGCTCTGTACTGCGACATCCTGATCGCCTCCGAGAACGCCCGCTTCGCCGACACCCACGCCCGGGTAGGGCTGCTGCCGACGTGGGGCCTGAGCGTGCGGCTGCCGCAGAAGGTCGGCGTCGGGATCGCCCGGCGGATGAGCCTCACCGGGGACTACCTGTCCGCCGACGACGCGTTGCGGGCCGGGTTGGTCACCCAGGTCGTCCCCCACGACGAGCTGCTGCCCACGGCGCGGGCGGTGGCCGCCTCGATCGTCGGCAACAACCAGAAGGCCGTCCGCGCGCTGCTGACGTCATATCACCGCATCGACGAGGACCAGACCGGCTCGGGACTGTGGATCGAAGCGATGTCGGCCAGGAAGTGGATGGCGGCGACGTCCGGTGACGACATCGCCGCCAGCCGCGCGTCGGTGATCGAACGCGGTCGCAGCCAGGTGAAATAGCTTCTGCTACACCGCTTTCGCGGCGGCGATGAGACTCTGCCACTTGGCCAGCGTGCCGGCGTCCTTGGCGATGATGTTGCCGGCCTGCAGCTGACTCAACCTCACCCCCGACAGGGTGTAACTGCTGTTGTTGCCGACGATGGTGATCACCGTCGATCCGGTCTTGTCGGAGACGTCGAACTGGTTCGCCTGCATCCAGACGAAGTCCAACGTGTCCTTGGCCGGGTCGAAGGCCAGCAACTGATTGGCGCCCCACGCCCAGGTGACGGTGGTGGTCGTGCCGCCGGTCACCGGGGTGCCGCCGCCACCGCCGCCGGTACCGCCGGTGCCGCCGGTACTGCTGTAGTCGACGACGTTGATCGTGCCGTAATCGTTGAACACCTTGCTGAATGCGCCCTGCGGATCACTCAATCCAGAAGCCCCGGTGCTCGCCTGCCCCAAGGTTCCCGGGGTGTCGCGGAGCACCTGCCACATCGACAGCATGCCGATGCCGTTGGCGCGGGCGAAGTCCTCCAGCGCCTGCGCGTCGGCCACGGTGAACACCTCGGTGAGAACGTCGTTGACGCCGAGCATCGGAGTCACACCGATCTGGCTGTAGCCGAAGCTCTGCCCGTACTTGCCGTACAGCGACTTCAGCTGCGTGTACGTCGACTGGGCTGATTGAATCGCATACGCGCCCATGGTTTTAGCGCCCGCACCGGTTGTCGGGGCTGCGGACTCGCCATAGTCCATCGCCATCACGTTCACGCCGTCGAGTTTGACCCCGGCCTTGACTGCGGAGTCCACGACGTTGAGCCCGTCGGCGGTCAGCCCGGTCGGCAAGACCGGCAGCGTGTACCAGATGTGCAGCTCCGGCTTCTGCTTCTGCAGCAGCGCGAGGGCTTGGCTGTTGAGCGCGACCGACGCCGGGTCGGCGACGGCGGCACCCTCGATGTCGAAGTCGATATGGGTGATGCCGTAGGTGTCGATCACCGCGGCGTAGGCGTTGGCCAACTCCTGGGCGCTGCGACCCTTGGCCGCATACGCCTGAGCCAGGCTGGTGCCCGACGCGCCGCCGAACGAGATCATCACGTCGCCGCCGGCCGCCTTGAACGTGGCGATCGACGTGTTGATGGCAACCGCCTGTTCGTTGGTCGAACTCGGTTCCAGCGCAGCCAATCCCGCCCAGGCGAGGTTGCCGTTCTGGTCGGCCTGCATGAAGCCGAGCGTCACCAGCGAGGTGCCGTAGGTCTTCGACAGCGCGAGCAGATTCGGCACCGGGTAGGCGCCCATGTCGATGTACGGCGCGAAGAAGCTCTTGCCCCACTGCGCGGTTCCGCCCGGTGTCGTCGCGGTGTCGTCGTTGGTGATCGTGCCGACCGCCGAGCCGTCGCCGATGGTGGCGCCGGACGCGTTGGACAGCGTGACCGTGAACGTTTCGGTCGGCTCCACCGTCGTGTCCCCGAGCACGCCGACGTTGACGACCTGGGACACGACGCCGGGCGCGAACGTGATGATGCCCGAGCCGGCCGTGTAGTCCTGGCCGGCGGTGGCTGTGCCGTTGACCGTCGTGTAGTTCAGGGTGACCGTGGTGGTCGACGCTTTGGACAGCGTCACCGTGAACCCCATCGAGGTGCTGCCGCTGTTGCCCTCGGCCGCGGTGGCGTCCGCGATCGAGATGCTCGGCAGCACCGGTGCGGCGTCGTCAGTGGTGATGGTGCCCGTCGCGGTGGCTCGTCCGATGGTGGCACCCGACGGGTTCGACAGCGTGACCGTGAACGTTTCGGTCGGCTCGACCGTCGTGTCGCCGAGCACGTTGATGTTCACCACCTGGGACACCTGCCCCGCGGCGAACGTCACGGTGCCGGAGCCGGCCGCGTAATCCTGGCCGGCGGTGGCCGAGCCGTTGGCCGTCGTGTAGTTCACCGTCACCGGTTTGGTGCTGGCCTTCGACAGGGTGATCGTGAACGCGGCCTTCGTCGTGCCGCTGTTGCCCTCGGTCACCGTCGTGTCGGCGACCGACACACTGGGAAGCGCGGTCTGCGCACCGCTGATCAGCGACTGCCACTTGGCCACAGTGCCCGCGTCCTTGGCCACGATGTTGGTCATCGACAGCTGCCCCAGGCTGACGCCTTGCAGTGTGTAGGAGTGGTTGTTGTCGACGACCCCGATCACCACGGATCCGGACTTCTCGACGACGGTGAACTGGCTCGGCTGCATCCAGCCGAAATCGAGTTTGTCGGTGGCCGTGTTGAACGCCAGCACCGGATTCGAGCCCCACGCCCAGGTGACCGTGGTCGTGGTGCCGGTGGTGGCGGCCGACAGGCTGCGGGTGGCCGGGGCGGCAGTCCACGCCGTCACCTGGTTGACCACGGACTCGAGGTCGCGCCTGATCAGTGCCAGCGCACCGGTCAGTAGCTGGATCGGGGCCGGCGGCAGGCCGGTGCCCGGTCGCAGACCCAACAGCGACAGGAATCCCGACACGATGTTCGGTGGGCGAATCGCGGTGGCCGCGGCGTGCCGCGCCGGCGCAACCAGGGCCGCCGGCACCGGCGCTGCCGACGGCACGGGGGTGGTAGCTGGCAAATCAGGGTCGATTGCAGACGACGTGGCAGCGGGAGTGGTCTGCGCGCCGAGATCCACCGGATCAGCGGCCTGCGCTTTCACCGCGGGCGCGGCGTCCGCGGGGCTGGTCACTGACGCGTCCGACCGAGCCGCAGCACTGGGCCGCGTTGCCGGCGTCCGGCCGTTCGACTTTTTCTGCGGGTCGGCGGCATCGCGGGGCTGCTGCGCCGCTCGCCGGGACGAGCCGACAGCGCGTGGCCCTGAACGGTCCGAATCAGCGCAATCCGACGGATCGGTCGACTTGGAGGATGCCGATGAATGCGCGGTCGAGCCCGAGTCCGGACCTTCAGCTACCGCGACTCCGGGGTTGCTGGCAACCGCCACACCCAAGCCCATGGCGAACGCTGCGGAACCGATACGAAATCCAAAGTTGGTCGAACTCATGGGGCCCCCGTCACGAATCGATGTACCAGCAACGTCATTAATAGCTCACCAGCGACGTGCGGGGAAGTAACTCAGCAAAAATCGATACATAGGCATACAACATATTTGACGGCCTATTCATTTATCGTTGGGCGCATGAACGAGGCGCACGAGGTCTGCGGAAGTGACGAATGGCGCCAGATCATGCGGGAGCAGATCTTGCCGTGGGTCCTCGGTGATGCCGACCTCGGCGATGACGTCCTGGAAGTCGGGCCTGGCTTCGGCGCCGCCACCGACGTGCTGAGCCGGACCGCGCCACAGGTGACATGCGTCGAGATCGACGAACGGCTCGCGACGATGCTCACCGAGCGGTTCGCCGGGATGCCGTCGGTCCAGATCGTGCGCGGCGACGCGACCGCGCTGGACTTCCCCGACGGACGGTTCTCGGGTGCGGCGTGTTTCACGATGCTCCACCACGTTCCGACCGCCGAGCTGCAGGACCGGCTGTTCGCCGAGGTGGCGCGGGTACTGCGGCCGGGCGCCGCACTGGTGGCCAGCGACGGCATCGGCGACGACGACATGGCCGCCGCACACGTAGGCGACACCTACAACCCGATCGATCCGGCCGGCCTTGCGGACCGATTGACCGCAGCGGGATTCGAGCGAATCGACGTGCGCACCAACGACTTCGGCTGGGCGGCAATCGCCCGAAGCTAGTTGGTGCCGGACACCAGCCAGCGCCCGGAGAACGCCCGCCACCCGACGAACACCAGTCGCAGCACCATGAACGCGCTCAGGCCCGACCAGATGCCGAGCAGCCCCCAGCCGAACGCCAGCGACAGCCAGATCAGCGGCAGGAAACCGACCAGCGCGCTGACCAATGTCGCGGTACGCATGAACGCGGCGTCGCCGGCACCCAACAGCACCCCGTCGAGAGCGAACACGAGTCCGGCGATGGGCAATTGGGCCACCATGAACCACCACGGCACCCCGATCTCCGCCAGCACCGACCGGTCGTCGGTGAACAGCGACGGCAGCACCGACGCGCCGGCGGCGAACACGAAAGCCAGCATCGCGGCGGCGACCGCGGAGAACACCGTCACCCGCCACGCGACCGACTTCGCGTGCTCCGTCCGGCCCGCGCCGAGCGCGGCGCCGACCAGCGACTGCGCGGCGATCGCGAGTGAATCCAGCACCAGCGCAAGGAAATTCCACAGCTGCAGCACGACCTGATGCGCGGCGACCGCCGCGGCACCGAACCGGGCGGCCACGGCGGCGGCCGACACGAAACAGGCCTGGAAAGCCAGGGTCCGCAGCACCAGATCGCGACCCATCACCACCTGCGCGCGCAGCACCGACGTGTCCAGGCGCAGCGGAACCTTCTCGGCAAGCAGCGCCCAGCAGAAGAGAATCGCGGCCAGCCACTGCCCCACCAGATTGGCGATCGCCGAACCGGCCAGTTCCAGCCGCGGCAGGCCCAACCAGCCGTAGACGAGCAGCGGGCACAGCACCGCCGAGACACCGAAACCCACCAGCACGTAGCGCAGCGGGCGCATGGTGTCCTGCACACCGCGCATCCAGCCGTTGCCCGCCGCGGAGATGAGGATGGCCGGCACACCGAAGATCGCGATACGCACCCAGGGCAATGCGGCACCGGCGATGTCGCCGCCCCCGGACGTCGTGCCCGCGATCGCCGACACAATCGGAACCGCGGCCACCTGCACGGCAGCCACGATCGCGACGCCCATCCCGAGCGCCAGCCAGGTGGCCTGTACCCCTTCGCCGACGGCCGCGACCCGGTCACCCGCGCCGTAGAAGCGCGCGGAGCGAGCCGTCGTACCGTACGACAGGAAGGTGAGCTGGGCGCTGACGACCGACAGGATCAGGCCGCCGATCGCCAGGCCGGCCAGGCTCAGCGCACCGAGCCGACCGACAATCGCGATGTCGAACAGCAGATAGATCGGTTCGGCGGCAAGGACACCCAACGCGGGAAGCGCCAGCGCCGCGATCCGCAGGCTGGTTACCGGGCCTGCGTCGTCGTCGGCGTCGTATGCCGAGTCAGTCAAGCCAGACCACCGTCTTCGTCGTAGTGAGATCGAGTTTCACCTTGTGCACTCGAAGTACGAGTAGATCGCTACCAAAAGTGAAATTCGATGGTGCGGCAGCGGCGCCAGCCAAAACCAGACTCAGCCAAGGGCGGCGGTCAGCTGCGCCACCACGTCGTCGATCGGTCCGGCCGCGGAGTACCCGGCGGCCAACGTGTGCCCGCCGCCGCCGAAACCGCTGGCGACCGCCGCCAAGTCGAGGCTCTTGGCTCGCATCGACACCGACCAGTGCCCGGGTTCGATCTCCTTGAAGACCGCGGCGACCTCGGCTTCGTGCGTGGTGCGCACGATGTCGACGATGCTCTCGACCTCTTCGGAGCGGTTCTCCATCCACTCCTCGTGGGCGACCACCGCGTAGACCAACCCGCGCCCGCCTGCCGCCTCGGGCACCAGCTGCGCGCGGGACAAAACGCGCGACAGCAGAGGAAGCCACACGAACGGATGGGTGTCGAACAGCTCACGACTGATCGCGGCGTTGTCCACGCCGAGCTCGACCAGTCGGGCGGCCAGCCGCAACGCGCCCGGCGAAGCCCACCGGAACGAGCCCGTGTCGGTGGTCAGTCCTGCGTACAGGCACGACGCGACATCGCAGTCGATCGTCTTGCCCCACGCGTCGAGCAGCTCGGCCACCACCATGGTGGTCGAATCTGCCTTCGGATCAACAAGATTCACGCTGCCGAACAGGGTGTTGGACTTGTGGTGGTCGATGACGAGCACCGCGCAGCCGAGCTGAGTGAACTCCGACAGCGCGCCGAGCCGGTTCACGCTCGGGGCGTCGACCGTCACCACCAGATCGACGTCACGGCGCATCTCCCCGGGTGCCACCAGCAGGTGTCCACCGGGCAGCATGCGCAGCGATTCCGGCAGCGTCGACGGCGTCGCGAAACTCACTTCGACATCGACACCGTCACGCTCGAGAATCAACGCCAGCGCCAGCCCGGCCCCCACACTGTCGGCGTCGGGGTGGACGTGGCAGATGACGCTGACCGCGCCGGCGCCGCGCAGGACCTCGACGGCGCCGTGCGCGTCCACCCGCCGCGAGGGGCGGGTGATCTCAGTCGTCGAGTCGATCGCGGTCACCGGCGTCCTGGTCGTCCTGCGGGAGGGAAACGTTGTCATTGCCCGGGTCGCTGGGCTCCTGCCCAACGTCCCCCTCTTCTCCTACCACACGGTACGGCTGCGCGTCTCCCGCAGGAGTGGCCCCGGCCCGAATCCGGGCCACATCGGCATCAGCAGCCCGCGCCTTGGCGAGCAGCTCCTCCATCTTCTGCGCGGTGTCGGGCACCTTGTCCAGAACGAAGGACAGCGTCGGGGTGAACCGCACGCCGGTGCCCGCACCGACCTTGGTACGCAGTGTGCCTTTGGCGCGTTCGAGCGCCGCGGCCGCGCCCGCATAGTCCGGCTCGTCATCGAGGGTATTGCCGCGCACCGTGTAATAGACGGTGGCGTCGTGAAGGTCACCAGTCACCTTGGTGTCGGTGACCGTCACGAACGCCAGCGGCGGATCCTTGATCTCGAACTCGATGGCCGAGGCGACGATGGTGGCGATGCGCTTGGAGAGCCTGCGGGCCCTGCCAACATCAACCACTAGACGCGCTCCTTCTCGACCAGCTCGTAGGTCTCGATGACATCGCCTTCCTTGATGTCGGAGTACGTCAGCGTGAGACCGCATTCGTAACCCTCGCGCACCTCGGTGGCGTCGTCCTTCTCCCGCTTGAGCGAGGAGACCGTGAGGTTCTCGGCGATGACGACGTTGTCACGCAGCAACCGCGCCTTGGCGTTGCGCCGCATGATCCCGGACTGCACGAGGCAGCCGGCGATGTTGCCGACCTTCGACGACCGGAAGATCGCGCGGATCTCGGCGCGGCCGAGCTCCTTCTCCTCGTAGACCGGCTTGAGCATGCCCTTGAGCGCGCTCTGGATCTCGTCGATCGCCTGGTAGATCACCGAGTAGTACCGGATCTCCACACCCTCGCGGTTGGCCAGTTCGGTGGCCTTGCCCTCGGCGCGCACGTTGAACCCGATGATGATCGCGTCCGATGCCGACGCCAGGTTGACGTTGGTCTCGGTGACGCCACCGACACCGCGGTCGATGACGCGCAACTCCACCTCGTCGTCGATCTCGATGCCCAGCAAGGCTTCCTCGAGCGCCTCGACGGTGCCCGAGTTGTCGCCCTTGAGGATCAGGTTCAGCTGGCTGGTTTCCTTCAGTGCCGAATCCAGGTCTTCCAGGCTGATGCGCTTGCGAGTACGAGCGGCCAGTGCGTTGCGCTTGCGCGCGCTACGCCGGTCGGCGATCTGGCGTGCGATGCGATCCTCGTCGACAACCAGGAAGTTGTCGCCGGCACCTGGCACCGACGTGAAGCCGATGACCTGCACCGGTCGCGACGGCAACGCCTCGGTGACGTCCTCGCCGTGCTCGTCGACCATCCGGCGAACCCGGCCGTAGGCATCGCCGGCGACCACGGAGTCGCCGACCCGCAGCGTGCCGCGCTGGATCAGCACGGTCGCCACCGGGCCGCGGCCGCGGTCCAGGTGCGCCTCGATGGCCACACCCTGGGCTTCCATATCGGGGTTGGCCCGCAGGTCCAGTGCCGCGTCGGCGGTCAGCAGGACCGCCTCCTCCAGCGCCTCGATGTTGGTGCCGTTCTTGGCCGAGATGTCGACGAACATGGTGTCGCCACCGAAGTCCTCGGCAACCAGGTTGTACTCGGTGAGCTGGGCCCGGATCTTGGCCGGGTCGGCGCCCTCCTTGTCGATCTTGTTGACCGCGACCACGATCGGCACGTCAGCGGCCTGCGCGTGGTTGATGGCCTCCACCGTCTGCGGCATGACGCCGTCGTCGGCGGCGACCACCAGGATCGCGATGTCGGTGGCCTTCGCACCGCGCGCACGCATGGCGGTGAACGCCTCGTGACCCGGGGTGTCGATGAAGGTGATCGGGCGCACGACACCGTCGTGCTCGACGGTCACCTGGTAGGCACCGATGTGCTGAGTGATGCCGCCGGCCTCGCCCTCGCGGACGCTGGCCTTGCGGATCGTGTCCAGCAGTCGGGTCTTGCCGTGGTCGACGTGACCCATGACCGTGACCACCGGCGGACGGACCTCCAGGTCGCCCTCGTCGCCTTCGTCCTCGCCGTAGGTGAGGTCAAAGGACTCCAGCAGCTCGCGGTCCTCGTCTTCGGGCGACACGACCTGCACGACGTAGTTCATCTCGCCGCCGAGCAGCTCGAGCGTCTCGTCACCGACCGACTGCGTCGCGGTCACCATCTCACCGAGGTTGAACAGCGCCTGGACCAATGCGGCCGGGTTGGCGTCGATCTTCTCGGCGAAGTCGCTCAGCGACGCGCCGCGGGCCAGCCGGATCGTCTCGCCGTTGCCGTGCGGCAACCGCACGCCACCGACGACGGGCGCCTGCATGCTCTCGTACTCGGCGCGTTTGGCCCGCTTCGACTTGCGGCCACGACGCGGGGCACCGCCGGGACGGCCGAACGCGCCGGCCGCGCCACCGCGCTGACCGGGACGACCACCGCCACCACCGGGACCACCGCCACCGGGACGGCCTCTGAAACCGCCGGCAGCCGCGCCACCTCCGGCGCCACCGGCGCCGCCGGGACCGCCGGTGCGGTAGTTACCGCCACCGCCGCCGCCGGGACGACCACCGCCACCGGGGCCACCGCCGGGACGGGGACCGCCACCGGGACGCGGGGCACCGGGCCGACCGGGCGCACCGGGTCGGGCGCCGGGCGGACGAGGAGGCATGTTGCCGGGTGTGGCTCCACCCGGACGCGGCGCGCCGGGACGCGGGCCACCGGCACCGGGCCCGGGACGCGGGCCCTGGGGTCGCGGCGCGGGACGCTCGACCGGCTGAGCCGAGGAGAACGGGTTGTTGCCGACGCGCGGCGGCCGAGGCATGCCCGGCTTCGGTGCGGCCGGTCCCGGACGGGGACCGGGCGTCGGCCCGGGGCTGCTCGGCGCAGGTGCCGCGGGGGCGGCGGGGGCCGCCGAGGCCGCGGGTGCCGCCGGGGCTGCCGGCGCGGGGGGCGCCGGAGTCGGCGCAGCCGGGGCTGGGGCCGGAGCCG
The DNA here is from genome assembly GCF_008329905.1 of Mycobacterium sp. ELW1. Lineage (NCBI taxonomy): Bacteria > Bacillati > Actinomycetota > Actinomycetes > Mycobacteriales > Mycobacteriaceae > Mycobacterium > Mycobacterium sp. ELW1. The sequence continues at coordinate 3,922,045 of NZ_CP032155.1, forward strand.
GAGCGGCCGGCTTGGGTGCCGGCGTCGCGGGCGGCGCGGTCGCGACAGCGCTATCGGAGACGGGGGCGGGCTTGGGTGCCGGCGCTCCGTTCCCGGCCGCGCTGGCCGGTGCGGCTTTCGCCGGGGCCTTGTCGGGCTTACCGCCGCCGAACGATTCCCTCAGCCGGCGTGCGACGGGGGCTTCCACCGTCGATGATGCGGATTTGACGAATTCGCCCTGATCGCTCAGTCGGGCGAGAACTTCCTTGCTGGTGACACCGAGTTCCTTGGCCAACTCGTGTACGCGGGCCTTACCTGCCACTACATCTCCTACTCAAGAGGCGACAGCGGTGGTAGGCCGCGCCTCGGGTTTAGCTACGACGCATGGTCATCGTCGGGACTTCACGGTGTGCTCATGTTCTTCGCTGCCTGTTCTCTTGCCGGGCTGGTCTGGCCCGTCGATTTCTCGACGTACTCGACCACCGCGGATGTATCCGGTGAACCGGTGATGCGCAACGCTCGGCCGAAAGCTCGCCGTCGGAACGCTGCCTGTAGGCACCGGTCGTCGGGGTGCAGCCACGCACCCCGCCCCGGGAGGTTACCTGCCTGATCAACGGTTAGGGCGCAATGGCCGTTCCCGTTCGACACAGCCACCACTCGGAGGAGATCGACGGCCAACTCTCGCTTCCGGCACCCGACACATGTCCGCACCGGACCTTCGGTACGTCGATGCGGTCTCTCGGGAGTCGGAGTCTCGCGCTGGATCACGGCACAGTCTACCGTCATCGCGGCGCCGCTCAGAACCACCCTTGCCTGGGCGATCCGAGTCCGGCCGTCAGCCCGCTTGCTCCTGATACCGCGAGTAACCGTCCCGCCCGACCACGCCCGCACAGTGGGCGGGCAAGGTGCCCACCCGGGTGCCCAGCTCCCTGGCCTGGTCGAGGTTGATGTAGATCCCGGCTCCCTGACGCCCCGTTGCGATGATCCCCTCGCCGAACCGGCGAAGCGCCGTGTCGAGCTCGCCGAACAGGTCGGCGGCGGCGTCGAAGTTGGAATACGCGTCGGCGGTCATCTCGGATCCGAGGAACTCGAAGGAACCCCCGTTGAGCAGGATCGACATGTCATTCGACGCGGTGGACCGGACGTCGAACATCTCCCCGGACGGCACGGCGTACTCCAGGCCGATGACGCCCGGCGGGCAGTTCAACGTCTTCCACTCGCCGTAGTTGTTGAACCGGTGCGCCCGCACGCCGGCGTCGTGGGTGTACAGCCACTGGTAGCCGTGCCAGGTCGGCGGCGCGTCCGGCAGTCGCACCACGCCGACGACGAGGTCTCGGCGTCCCGAGGCCTGCGAGATCGCCGTGGACAGCTCGGTCAGCCCCAGGCTTGCGGCCAGGTCATCAGGTCGCCCGGTCCAGATGATCCGGCCGCAGGACACGACATGTTCTCCGCCGGGCCCCGACACGGCGACGGTGAATCGTCCGTCCCCGGATCTGCTGATGGCAGCCACGGTGGAGTCGAACAGCCAGTCGACTTTCCTTCCCAGCGATGCGGCCAGGCGCGACCACAGGACTCCTGCCCCGCCGTGCGGGTAGATGAATTTGTCGGTCGGCTGATCGGGGCGCGTCGAGTCCCGCAGCCGCGGCAGCGCGGTGGCCAGTACCGAGGCGAGTCGCGGCGAGAGGATCCGCTGGGAGGCCCACGCCGCCGGAATGTTCTTCGGGTCGATCCCGAACACCTTCCGGGCGTGCGGGGCCATGAATTTCTCCGACAGGTACGGCCCATACCGGTTCTTGACCCAGTCGTCCAGGGTGTCGTCGGTGCGACCGGCCGGCGCCGTCAGCTTCCAGGCGATGAGTGAGGCTGCCCCGCGGGCACGCACTGACAGCGGCGCCGAATGGCGGAACTGCCGCCAGTCGAAGGGATAGCTGACGACGTAGCCTTCCCGCAGGATCCCGCTGTGCCGGTCGATGTCCGACATCGAGATACCGCCGAGCCGGTCGGCGAAGTCCAGCCACACCTGGCGCTGCTCCGGCGTCGCCGACAGCAGCCGGTGACCGCCGAGGTCGACGTCATGCCCGGCCACGGTCGCCGGACGGGCCAACCCGCCGACGTATCCGGTGCGCTCCACGACGGCCACCGAAGACCCGGCCGCCACACACGCATCGGCTGCCGTCAGGCCGGTCGGACCCGCTCCGGCGATGAGCACGTCGACGGACTGCGCAGCGCCGAGTTCAGCCAACGAATTCCCCCCTTTTGACGATGGTGCACCCACCAAATTGACGATGGTGTACCCACCAAACACCGATGCGGCTACATCAGCGGCTCAGCGCTCGGCTCGCGTCAGTGCTCCACGTCGTGCGACGCGGCAGGGTGCGGGTCCGCTTCCGGCGCCGCCGCGTCGCTGCGGATGTCGATGCGCCACCCGGTCAAGCGGGCGGCCAGTCGGGCGTTCTGCCCTTCCTTGCCGATCGCCAGCGACAGCTGGAAGTCGGGCACCACCACCCGCGCCGCGCGGGTGTTCGCATCGATCACGGAGACGGAGACGACCTTCGCCGGCGACAGTGCGTTGGCGACGAATCGCGCCGGGTCCTCGTCGAAGTCGATGATGTCGATCTTCTCGCCGGACAGTTCGCTCATCACGTTGCGCACCCGCTGGCCCATCGGGCCGATGCAGGCACCCTTCGCGTTGAGTCCCGGAACCTTCGAGTTGACGGCGATCTTGGACCGGTGTCCGGCCTCCCGAGCCACCGCGACGATCTCGACCGAGTTATCGGCGATCTCGGGCACCTCGAGAGAGAACAGCTTGCGAACCAGGTTCGGGTGGGTGCGCGACAGCGTGATAAGAGGTTCGCGCGCACCGCGGCTGACTCCGACGACGTAGCAGCGCAACCGGTCGCCGTGCTCGTAGGTTTCTCCGGGCACCTGCTCGGCGGCCGGGATGACACCTTCGGCGCCCTTGGTTTCACTGCCGAGCCGCACAACGACCAGGCCGCGTGCGTTCGCGCGGGCGTCGCGCTGGATGACACCGGCGACGATGTCGCCCTCGCGGGCGGAGAACTCCCCGTAGCTGCGCTCGTTCTCGGCGTCGCGGAATCGCTGCAGCATGACCTGGCGGGCCGTCGTCGCCGCCACCCGGCCGAATCCCTCTGGCGTGTCGTCCCATTCGCTGATCAGGTTGCCGTCGTCATCAGTCTCGCGCGCAATCACCTGCACCGCACCGCTTTTGCGGTCGATCTCGATGCGCGCGTCGGGCTGATGCCCCTCGGTGTGCCGGTAGGCGGTCAGCAACGCAGTCTTGATGGTGTCGAGCAACTCGTCGACCGAGATGCCGCGATCGATCTCGATCGCATGCAGGGCGGTCATGTCGATGTTCATGCTTCGGCCTCCGTTCCGGCTGCTCCCGCAAGTTCGAGCTCGCGTGGCTTTGGTGGTGAAAACTCAACTTGGACAACAGCTTTGACGATGTCAGCCAGCGGAACCCGGCGCACCGTCCAATCGTTGCGTTCGCGCACCACCAGGTCGACGGCGTCGTCGGACACCATGCCCAACCGGGCGGTGACTGTCGTTCCGTCGGCCAGTTCGGCGTCGACCAAGCGGGTGTGCGCACGGCGAAAATGCTTTTCGGCGGTCAACGGCCGGTCCACCCCGGGCGATGTGACTTCGAGAACGTAAGCGTCGTCGCCGCTGATCAGGTCGTCCAGCAGTGCCGCGGCCGAGCGGGACAGCGCGGCGACGGCGTCCAAGTCCAGCGGCTTGTCGCCGTCGGCGATGACGGTGATGCGCGGCGGCTGCGGGCGGCTGTCGATGAGGACGTCTTCGATTTCGTATCCGGCGCGCACGAACTCACCATCGAGTAGCTCGATCACCTGCTTCTGGGTTGGTAGCCCCGTAGAACGGCCAGCCACGGCGAGCTCCTCATCTTGAGTTGTCCTGATCAGCTGCGTCGGATGCAGGGCTCTCGAGAGAGCCAGCCCTCCACGATACGCCAGCACGGGGCGCCGCAATGGCAGGATGTTGGCGTGCTGAGCCGAGATCCCCGCCCGTTCGTCGGGATATCCCGACGACGAGTTCTCATCGACGGCGGCCGCGGGTTGGCGCTGCTCGCGGTGTTGGGCGCGGCGGCGACCGCCTGCGGAAACCCTGCGCCACCCGAGCCCGATCCGCTGGAGCAGCAGGCCGAGCTGGCCCGCCGTGACAGCGAACTGGCGGCCGCCGCGGCCAAGACTGCTCCCCCTGCGCTGGCGCCGGCATTGACCGAGCTGGCGGCCGAGCGCGGCACGCACGCCACGGTGCTGGCAGCCGAGGTCGCACGACTGTCCGGCAAACCGGAATCGACGACGAGTTCCACCGCTGCGACCACCACGTCGGCGCCCGGAGCGCCGGCGCCGACGGTGGGCGATGTGGTCGCCGCGCTGCGCAGCTCGGCGGACAGCGCCACCGCACTGGCGCCGACCCTGTCCGGGTACCGGGCCGGCCTGATCGGTTCGATCGCGGCGTCCTGCGTCGCCGGGTACACGGTGGCGCTTGCCGCCGGAAAGGCCGGGCAATGACGTCACCGACCTCACCGACATCTCCGACTCCGTCGACCACCCAGAATCCCGACCGCCCGTCCGATGCCGCCGCGGCGGCGCTGTTCGACGCGGTGGCCACCGAGCACGCGGCGATCTACGGGTACGGCATCGTGTCGGCCCACAGCTCCCCCGACGAGAACGACCTGGTCTCCGACGCGATGGCGCAGCACCGGGAGCGACGCGAAGCCGCCATCGCGATGCTGACCGGCCGTTCGGTCAAGGCCCCGGTGCCGGCCGCCGGATATCAGCTGCCGATGGCGGTGAACACCCCGACCGACGCGGGCAATCTCGCCATCCGCATGGAAGATGACTGCGCGACCGCCTGGCGTGCGGTGATCGAGCACGCGACGACCGATCAGGACCGCGTCTTCGGGGTCAGCGCGCTGACCGAGACAGCGGTTCTGACGGCACGCTGGAAGCAGGTGCTGGGTATCCGGCCGCTGACCGAGGCGTTCCCGGGCGGCACCGAGTAATCAGGACGCCAGCGTCGCCGCGATGTCTGCGACGGCACCGTCGGCAGCGACCTCGCGCTTCTCCCCGGTGAACCTGTTACGCAGCTCGACCACCCCGTCGGCCCAGCCACGCCCGACCACGACGATCCACGGCACCCCGAGCAGCTCGGCGTCCTTGAACTTCACCCCCGGCGAGGCGGTGCGGTCGTCGAGCAGCACCTCGATTCCCAGGCGATCCAGGTCGCGGGCCAACTCCTCGGCACCGGCGCGGGCCTGCGCGTCCTTGTTGGCGATCACCACGTGCACGTCGAACGGTGACACCGACGCCGGCCAGCGCAGCCCCAGTTCGTCGTGCTGCTGCTCGGCGATCACCGCGACCAGCCGGGACACCCCGACGCCGTAGGAACCCATCGTGAGCCGCACCGGCTTACCGTCCTCGCCGAGCACGTCGGCGGCGAAGGCGTCGGTGTACTTGCGGCCCAGCTGGAAGATGTGACCGATCTCGATGCCACGCGCCGACACCAGCGGTCCGGCACCGTCGGGCGACAGGTCGCCGTCGCGCACCTCGGCAGCCTCGATGGTGCCGTCGGCGACGAAATCGCGGCCGGCGACCAGGCCGACGACGTGCTTGCCGGTCTCATCGGCACCGGTGATCCACGCCGTCCCGTCCACCACCCGGGGATCCACCAGATAGCGAACTCCGTTGGCCAGCAAGCCTTTCGGGCCGATATACCCCTTCTTCAAGAACGGGTTCTTGGCGAAGTCGGCGTCGTCGAGCAGCGCGTATTCGGCGGGCTCCAGTGCGGCGCCGAGGCGCTTGTCGTCGACCTCGCGGTCACCGGGCACGCCGATGGCCAGCAGCTCCCAGTCGCCACCGGGCTCGCGGACCTTGAGCAGGACGTTCTTGAGGGTGTCGGCGGCGGTGACCTCCCGGCCGAGGCCGGCGGAGTTCGCCCAGTCGACCAGGGTGGCGATGGTCGGAGTGTCTCCGGTGTCGTGCACGGTCGGCTCCGGTAACCCGTCGAACGGCATCGCCTCGGGCACCGCGGTGACCACCGCCTCGACGTTGGCCGCGTACCCGGATTCCAGGCATCGGACAAAGGTGTCCTCGCCGATCTCGCTTTCGGCCAGGAATTCCTCGGAGGCCGAACCGCCCATCGCGCCGGACACCGCCGAGACGATCACATAGCGAATTGCCATGCGCTTGAACATGTTCTGGTATGCCTCGCGGTGCGCGTGGTACGCGGTCTTGAGGCCGTCGTCGTCGACGTCGAACGAGTACGAGTCCTTCATGATGAACTCGCGCCCGCGCAGGATCCCGGCCCGCGGGCGGGCCTCGTCGCGGTACTTGGTCTGGATCTGGAACATCAGCAGCGGGAAGTCCTTGTAGGAGCTGTACTCCCCCTTCACCGTCAGGGTGAAGAACTCTTCGTGGGTGGGCCCCAGCATGTAGTCGTTGCCGCGGCGGTCCTTGAGCCGGAACACCCCGTCGCCGTATTCGGTCCACCGGTTGGTGGTTTCGTAGGGCGCCTTCGGCAGCAGCGCCGGGAACAGGATCTCCTGGCCGCCGATCGCGACCATCTCCTCACGCACGATCTTCTCGATCTTGCGCAGCACCCGCAGGCCCAGCGGCAGCCAGGTGTACAGCCCCGGTCCCACCGGCCGGACGTAACCGGCGCGGATCAACAGTTTGTGGCTGGGCACTTCGGCGTCTGCTGGGTCGTCACGCAGGGTGCGCAAGAACAGCTCGGACATGCGGGTGATCACAGTGGGCAAGCCTAGCGATGAGCGCGTGCGCGACGAGCCGAGGACTCCGGTTGCCCTCAGTCGCGGCCCTGCCAGGTGCAGATGCAGGCTTCGTTGCCCTCGGGATCGGCCAGCACCCAGAACGCCGGCGCCTGGGCATCGGACAGAAGCGTTCCGCCCGCGGCGATCGCCGCGGCGATGCGCATCGACGCCATGTCGTGCGGCACGTCGATGTCGAGGTGGATGCGGTTGCGTTGTGGCCGCGGCGCGTCCATCTGCTGAAACCAGATCGCCGGACCGCGCCCGGCCGGGTCGATCAGACCGTCGGTCAGGTCCGACGGCCCGGCCTCGTCGACGTAGCCGGTGATCGCCTGCCAGAACGGCCGGACAGCGTCGATGTCCAGTGCATCGATGGCGATCTCGAGCGCCTGCACCGAGCCCGGCGAAAGGTGCAGGTCTCGTTCCGACAATGCCGATGAAATGGCTTGTGCCAGAGCGATATCCACATCCGTGACCGCCCCGACGGATGCCGACTGCAGCCGCACCACCACCCGATCGTCCCTGATGTCGATGCCCACGTGGCCCTGGCCACCCGCGCCGACAGCGGCCACCACCAGCGCGGCCGTCTCACCGGCGTCAGCCAGCGACGACACCGCCACCTCGGTGTAGATCGCCCCGAGCACCAGCCCCCAGCCCAGGCCGGTGACCGCGTCGGAGATTTCGTGGCGACTCGGTCGGTCCGACGGGCTCACAAAGGTCAGCCTAGCGATCTCGCCGGTCGCGCCCGCGGCATGCATAATTTCCCGCGCGCGCCACCGCCACGGCGTGTTCTGATGTGCGGGCACGCACGACGCGGGAGGTGCGCAGTGTTACCGGAACAGCCCGACAGCAACGACGACTCCGGTCCACCCGCTGTCGTCGCCCGTGGGATCAGGGTGCGTGGACCGTGGGGGCCGGTCTACGGTCCCGTCGACCTCGAGATCCCGGCCGGCGGCGCCAACGTCCTGATCTGTCCGGCGGGCTCGGGACGCACGGCGCTGCTGATGACGATTGCCGGACGGATGGCACCCCAGTCCGGCGAGCTGACCGTCTTCGGCGACAGCGACATCCGCAGCATCTTCGCCAAGTCCGCCCTCGCGGGGATCGACGAACTCGACACGGTTCCCGAGTCCGTCACCGTCCGCGATCTGATCACTGAACAATTGCGTTGGGACGCACGGTGGTATCGCCTCGTGCGCAAGGCCGACATGGCCGCACTGACCGCCATCTGCGCGCCGGTATTCGGTCCGCATCCGTTGCCTCCCCTCGACGAGTACTTCGAGGAGCTCTCCGAGCTCGACCGGCTGCTGCTTCGTATCGCCCTGGCCAACACCAAACGCCCGCCGTTGCTGGTCGTCGGCAACCTCGATTTCGTCACCAGCGACCTCAACCGGGACCTGCTCATCGAGCGGCTGGTCGACCTCGGCCGCGAACAGACTATCGTCACCGCGACGGTGAACGGGGTGACCGGCCACGACGTCCGGTCACAGATTCCGGTCGCCAACGCCGACCGCGCCGAATTGTCGGAATCCCAGAAAGGGACGGGTTGACCATGCTCGCCGGAATGTCACTGGGCACCGACCTCAAGCGATACTCCCGGGGCGTCCTGCCCCGCATCGCCCTGATCACCATCATCCTGATGCCGCTGCTGTACGGCGCGATGTATCTGTGGGCATTCTGGAACCCGTTCGCCGCGGTCGACAAGGTTCCCGCCGCCCTGGTCAACGAGGACCGCGGCGCCCAAGCTCAGGGCAAACCCCTGCGGGCCGGAGACCAGGTGGCCAAGGCGCTCAAGGATTCCGGCCAGCTGCAGCTGCACGAGACGTCGGCCGCCGACGCCGCCCGCGGACTCGCCGACGGCACCTACTACTTCACGATCACGATTCCGGCCGAATTCAGCGCCGACATCGCCTCGCCCTCCGGCAATGAGCCCACCCAGGCCAGCCTGAAGTTCACCTTCAACGACGCCAACAACTACCTCGGCTCGATCATCGGTCAAAACGCCGCGCGGGAGGTCATCAATCAGGTCAACTCCAGCGTCGGCGAACAGACTGTCGGCACGGTGCTGACCGGGCTCACCGACGCCGGCGCCGGCCTCAAGGCCGCTGCCGACGGCGCCGACCGGCTGGCGTCCGGATTGGACACCGCCGACGCCGGCGCCCATCAGCTCGCCGCCGGATCGACCACCCTGGCCACCAGCATGGCCACCGCTCGAGATGGTGCAGCCCAATTGGCCACCGGTACAAAGCAATTGAATGCTTCTGTCACCACGGCGACTGATCCGCTGGTGCACGTGCTGGAGCGGGTCGACGGGCTGGGACTGGATCCGGCCGAGGTCGGCGCGGTCGCCGAACACCTCAGCGGAGCGGTGCGCTCGACCTCCGACCGAATCGCGGCGTTGAACATCGACCAGCGGCAGGCCGCAGCCCTCGTCGATCAGGCGGTGGCCACGTTGTCGAACAATCCGGACCCCACGGTGCGCGATGTCGGGACAGTCCTCGCCGGCGCCCAGCGCCTGCTTCGGGCACAAGGTATCGATCCCGCGACCGACGACGGGCTCGCCCGACTGCGGGACAGCGCCGCCCAACTCGAAACCGAGCTGGGCGACCCCAAGAGCAAGTTGCGGACCTTCCTCACCGCGGCGGTCGACGGCACGCTGCGCGCTGATGTCCTGAAGCTGCGCAGCGGCGTCCAGCAGCTCGATTCCGGCACCCAGCGGCTCAGCGCGGGGCTGGTGGCTCTGACCGACGGCAGCCGTCAGCTGGCGGCGGGCGCACAGCGACTGGCCGACGGCACCGGCCAGTTACGTGACGGCAGTCAGGAGCTGGCCGGCAAGCTACGCGACGGCTCGACGCAGGTTCCGTCGTGGACGCCGCAGCAGCGCCAAGTGGTCGCCAAAACCGTTGCCTCCCCGGTGAATCTGGACATGGTCACGCACAACCCGGCGGCCACCTTCGGCACCGGATTCGCCCCGTTCTTCCTGCCGCTGGCGCTGTTCATCGGGGCGCTCATCATCTGGATGCTTCTGACGCCGTTGCAGTCCCGGCCGATCATCAACGGGCTCGGCGCGCTGCGCGTGGTACTGGCGTCGTACTGGCCCGCCCTTCTGGTCGCGGTGAGCCAGGTGTTGGTCATGTACGTCGTGGTGCACTACGGCGTCGGGCTGAAGGCCCGCTATCCGCTGGCGACGGTGGCGTTCCTGATCCTGGTCATCGCCGCATTCCTCGGCATCATCCAGGCGTTCAACGCCGTGTTCGGGGTGGCGGTCGGGCGCGTGGTCACGCTGGCGTTCCTGATGCTGCAGCTGGTGTCGGCCGGTGGCATCTATCCGGTGGAGACCACCGCCAAACCCTTCCAGGTGATCCACCCGGCAGACCCGATGACCTACGCCGTCAACGGTCTACGACAACTCATCAACGGTGGGATAGACCACCGATTGTGGATCGCGGTGGCGGTACTGTCCGGCGTCCTCGCCGCATCGCTGACGGCCACCGCCTGGGCCGCCCGGCGAAACCGCCAATACACGATGGAGCGGTTGCACCCACCCATCGAGGTGTGAGCCCGGCGGCCTCTAGGGTGGGTGAGTGACAACCGAATCGTCGCCCACAGGTTCTGCCGGGTCTTCGCTGGCCGCCCAGACGTACGCCGGCCGGATGCCGTCCCACGTCGGTGACATGGCAGTCGAAACCCACGGGATCGCCCCCATCCCGCCCGGCAACCGGTACGGCGGCGCGCGCCGGCTGTTCACCGTGTGGTTCGCCCCGCAGGTGAACATGACGGTGGTGTTCACCGGCACGCTGGCCGTGGTGCTCGGGCTGGGCTTCTGGCTGGGCCTGCTGGCGATGGTGATCGGCACGGTGATCGGCTCGCTGGCCGTCGCGTACCTGTCCACCTGGGGGCCTCGCACCGGTACCGCGCAACTTCCCAACGCGCGCATGGCATTTGGCGGCACCGTCGGCGTGGTGGCGGTGATCCAGTGGTTGTCGTCGATCGCCTGGGACGGCCTGGTCGGGTTGTTCGGCGGTGAGGCGCTCGCCGAACTTCTGGGCATGCCGTTCTGGTTGGCGGTGGTGATCGTGCTGGCGGCCCAGGGTGCGGTCGGCGTCTTCGGCTACGAGGTCATCCACCGGGTGCAGGCGGTGATGACGGTCGTGCTGATCGTTACGTTCGCGGTGTTCGCGTGGAAGCTGATCAGCGGTCATCAGGTGATCTCATTGCCCACCCTGGGCGGCGCGGACCTGGCCGGAGCATTCGCTCTGGAGGTCACCATCGCGCTGAGCCTGGCGATCTCGTGGGCCAGCTACGCCTCGGACTACAGCCGGTATCTGCCCGTCACCACCTCCCGCACGGCCGTGTTCGGCTACACCTTCGGCGGTCTGGCGGTGGCCTACATCGCCGTGCAGGCGATCGGGGTGGCCGCGGCGGGCACGCTCACCGACCAGACCGCGCAGGGCGTGCGCGACATCATGGGCGGCGGCGTGCTGGGCGCGGTGGCGCTGCTGGTGATCGCGCTGGGGTCGGTGGCCTCCAATGCGATGAACGACTACAGCGGCTCGCTGGCGTTGCAGACCGTCGGGGTGCGGGTGCGCCGGCCGGTGTCGGCGGTGGTGGTGGTGGTGATCGCGTTCGCGCTGATCATGTGGCTGCACTCCGGTGACCTGGCATCGCGCTTCCAGGGTGTGCTGTTGTTCGTCAGCTACTGGATTCCGGCGTTCGTGGCGATCGTGGCGATCGATTGGCGGTTCCGCAGCGCCGGTCGTGACGTCGTGAACCCGGCCGACGAGGTCACCCCCCGCACCGATGCGGTCGTCGCGTTGGCGGCGTTCTTCGTGGCGTTCGCGGCGGCGGTTCCGTTCATGCACACAAATCTGATCGTCGGCCCCGTGGCGACGGCCCTGCACGGCGCCGATCTGGCGTATTTCGTGAATTTCCTTGTCGCAGCAGCGGTTTACGGCGGCTATCGAATCTTAAGCGCGCGCAGGCCCTAGAGGTCGAAGCGGCGCTCCAGCGCGTCGAGGAGTCGACGCACCTCGTTGATCCGTGCGTTGAACCGTTGCAGGTCGTGACGCAGCCGGATCTCACTGTGATTGCTCCGCGCGGTCCGGATACGCGCGGCCTGGCTGCCGAGTTCGTCCAGCTCACGCAGCAGCATCTGCTCGAACACCCGCGCCTGCGCCTGATCGCCGGGATGTGCCGACCCGGCAGATCCGGCCCCGAGGTCCTCGTGCGAAACGGCCAACACGCTCATCGGCACAGCCTGGCCCGCGTTGGGCCCCGGGCAGTTACCGCGCCGTACCGGTCGGGTAAGCATCAGTTCACCCCGGCGCCGGCTGCGGTGTGAGGCGACGGTCCTAGAGCTCGCCGGCCTCGACGGCCTCACGGGTGTGCTGGGCGGCGGCGATGTCGCGGGTCGAGAACCCGATGCCCAGCGCGGCCACCCCCACCAGCACGGCGATGCCGGCCACCCACAGCAGCGAATACGTATAGCCCTGGCCCAGCGCATCGAGCTGGGCGGGCGTCATGTACTTGACCGGCCCCGTCGTCCCGCCCAGGTACAGCGTTCGCGACGTCTGCACCGCCTGGACGATCACCAGGACCAGCGGACCACCCAGGTTGAAGACCATCAACGTGACCGATGAGACGGGACCGATCTCGCGCGGTCCGACTCCGGCAAGCGTGCACAGCGGCAAGATCACCGAGATGATCCCGATGCCAAGACCACCGACGACGATCGGGACGAACAGGTCGGGGAAATACGGGATCGACCGATTCAACGTCGACCCGTAGAGCATCGCCGCCAGCACCAGCAGACCACCGCCCAGGATCACCCACCGCGGCGCGATCCGCAGCGCCAGTTTGGTGGCCGCGACATTGCCCACCACGAACGCCGCAGCGAACGGCATGAAGCAGATCCCCGCGCGCAACGGCGAGTAGCCGAGCACATCCTGGACCAGCAGGCCGATCATCACGCTCAGCGTGAGCATCACGCCGCCGGCCATGAAGTACGCCGCGAAAGACGCGACGCGGCTGCGATTGTCGAAGATCGAGAATGGCACCAGCGGGTTGTCGGCACCGCGCTCGACGATCAGGAACGAGATGAAGAACACCGCCGCGGCCACACCCGCCCCGATCACCCACGGATCAATCCAGCCGCGCGGCGGGCCCTGGGTGAAGACCAGCACGGCCGAGGTGCACGCCAGCGTGGCCAGCAGCGCGCCGGTGATGTCGAGCTTGAGTCTTTCGTGCCGGGTCTCCTCGAGCCGGGTCAGACCCACGACGATGATGAAGATTCCGATCGGGACATTGACCAGGAAGGCCAGCCGCCAGGACAGGCCGGTCACCGCACCGCCGGCGACGAGACCGAGCACCGACCCCAGGCCCTGCATGGCGGCCGAGACGGCGAGCGCCTGATTGCGGGCATGCCCGACGGCGTAGGTGGTGGCGATCAGCGCCAGGCCCGTCGGTGCGGCCACCGCGGCGCCCATCCCCTGCACGGCGCGCGCCACGATCAGCGTCCACTGGTCGTTGGCCAGACCGCAGGCCAGTGATGCGATGGTGAACACCCCGACGCCGGAGATGAATGCGCGTTTGTGGCCGACGGCGTCGCCGACACGACCACCGAGCAGCAGCAGGCCACCGAAGGCCAGCACGTAGGCGGTGATCACCCAGCTCTTGGAGGCATCCGACAGGCCGAGCTCGGCCTGCATCCGCGGCAGCGCGACGATCACGATCGTGCCGTCCAGCGTGGACATCAGCTGCATACCGGTGATCGCGACGATCGCCAGCCCCAGCACTCTGGAGGAAAGTGGTCTGGTGGTCGGCTGACGACCACTCACACCAGACATGGGTTACTACCCTACTGTCCGCCACGGCGGACGTTGGTGAACCCTCGCGGAGTTACAGCTCTCCGGCGTCGATCGCTTCCTTGACTTCCTGGGCGTGCGCGACCTGCTCAGCGGTGTAGCCGATGAACAGCGCGACGGCGCCGACGATCACCGCGACGGCGGCGACCCACAGCAAGCCGTAGGTGTAGCCCTGGTCCAGGGCGTGCAGCTGCACCTCGTTCATCTTCTTCACCGGACCGGTGGTGCCGCCCAAGTACAGGGTGCGCGAGGTGATCACGGCCTGGACGATGGCGAGCACGACGGGTCCGCCGAGGTTCTGCAGCATCAGCGCGATCGCCGACACAGGGCCGATCTGATCGAAGCCGACACCCGCGATGGCCGAGACGGTCAGCGGCACGACGATCATGCCGATGCCGAAGCCGCCGACGGTGATCGGCAGGACCAGGTTCGGGAAGTACGGGATACCGCCGTTGAGCGTGGAGCCGTAGAGCATCGCGGCCAGCACCAGCACACCACCGGCAATCACGAGGATCCGCGGCGGGAAGCGGGAAACCAACTGCGAGGATGCGCCGAGACCGATGCCGAGGGCGATCACGAACGGAATGAAGCCGATCCCGGCCTTCAGTGCGCTGTAGCCCATGATGTCCTGCACATACAGGCCGATCAGCACGGTCAGCGTGAACATCACGCCGCCGGCCAGGAACACTGCGGCGAAGGTGGCCAGCCGGTTGCGGTCGCGGAACAAGGTGAACGGCACCACGGGGTTGACCGCGCGCCGTTCGACGAACGCGAACGCGACGAAGGCCAGCACGGCCGCCACGCCGGAGGCCAGGGTGATGGGTGACTGCCAACCGTTCTCGGGCGCCTGGGCGAAGCCGAAGACCGCCGCGGTGCAGCCCACCGTGGCCAGCAGCGCGCCTGCGGCATCCATCTTCATGCGCTCGCGGTGGGTCTCGCGCAGGGTCCTTCGAGCCAGGTAGATCATCAGCAGGCCGATCGGCACGTTCACCAGGAACGCCAGCCGCCAGGACGCCTCGACCAGCGCGCCGCCGACCACCAGGCCCATCACCGAGCCGATGCCCGTCATCGCTGCGAACACCGCGGTCGCCGCGTTGCGCGCCGGGCCTTTCGGGAAGGTGGTGGCCACCAGGGCCAGCCCGGTCGGTGAGGCGATCGCGGCACCGACACCTTGGAGCAGCCGTGCGATCACCAGCGTCGCCTCGTCCCACGCGACACCGCACAGGACGGACGCGATAGTGAACAGCGCGACGCCGACGATGAAGGTGCGCTTGCGGCCGATGGTGTCGCCCAGTCGACCGCCGAGCAGCATCAGCCCGCCGAAGGTCAGCACATAGGCGGTGATGACCCAGCTACGGCCGGCATCGGACAGCGCCAGTTCGTCCTGGATCTTGGGCAGCGCGACGATCGCGACCGTACTGTCCATCGTGGCCAGCAGCTGCATGCCACCGATGGCGGTCACCGCGGCGAAGAACCGCCGAGACGGTAACCAGCTGGGGATGTACTTGTTGGTCTTCGCTAGAGCTGCCGGCTCGAGGCGCATAGGGACCGCGCGCTCAGAACTGTTGGCGGTCGCCCGCGCAGCGTCGTTGAGGGCCGTCATACCGAGCTACCCTACAGTAATCTTAAGGAATCTTTAAAGGCCGAAAGCTCCGGGAAGGCCCGCAACGGGGCCGATGACGATGATTGCCGGGGGCCTAATACCGTCGGCTCGAATCCGATCCGGCGCATCGCGCAGTGTGGTCCGGAGTACGCGTTCGGCGGCCGTGGTGCCGTGTTGCACCACCAATACCGGTGTTTCCGCAGGTCGGCCGCCCGACATCAGTGCTTGGGCAAACAACTCGATGCGTTCGACCGCCATCAACAAAACTAGCGTTCCCGACAATTGCGCCAGCGCATTCCAATTCACTAACGATTCCGGATGGTCGGGTGCCAAATGGCCGCTGACCACCACGAATTCGTGATTGACGGCGCGGTGGGTGACGGGAACACCAGCCATGGCCGGCACCGATATGGCACTGGTCACACCGGGTACGACTGTGACCGGGATACCGGCCTCGGCGCAGGCGAGAACTTCCTCATATCCGCGGGCGAACACGAACGGATCGCCGCCCTTGAAGCGCACCACGAACCGCCCCTCCCGGGCGCGATCTATAAGGATTTTGTTTATCGCCTCCTGCGCCATCGCCCGGCCGTACGGGATCTTCGCGGCGTCGATGACCTCGACGTGCGGGCCGAGTTCGGCGAGCAGTTCCGGCGGAGCCAACCGGTCGGCGACGACGACGTCGGCCCGGGCAAGCAGCCGCCGGCCGCGCACGGTGATCAGCTCGGGGTCACCGGGACCGCCGCCGACCAGGGCGACGCTGCCGGGCGTGACGTCGTCGGGAGCGTCGGTGGTGATCAGTCCCTGCTGGAAGGCTTCGCGGATGGCCGTGCGGATCGCCGCCGACCGGCGGTGCTCCCCACCGGCCAGCACACCCACGAGAAGCCCGTCGTGGTCGAACGAGGCCGGGGTGACCGCGCTGCCTTCGCGGGCGATGTCGGCGCGCACACAGAAAATCTGCCTGCGGTCGGCCTCGGCGACGATGGCGGCGTTGACGTTCGCGTCGTCGGTCGCGGCGATGGCGTACCAGGCGCCCTCGAGGTCACCGTCGCGGTAGTCCCGCAATTCCAGTGTGATGCCGGGGTCCGTGGTGGTCAGTACCTCGACGGCCGGCGTCGCGGCCCGCGCGATCACGTGCACATCGGCGTCGCGGGCCATCAGGAGCGGAATCCGCCGCTGGGCCACTGTTCCGCCGCCGATCACGACGACCTTCTTGCCGCCCAGGCGTAAGCCGACGAGGTAGGCGTTCTCGGTCACCGGGGCAGCCTAGTCAAGGTTGCGTGCGCGACAAATCGAGCGACCGAGTGCGGTTGGCCCACCGGGTGGGTGTGCAGATACGACGCGTGCACCCCGGCGTGGATCGCGCCCTCCCGCACGGGCTGGCCGCCAAGGTTCCGGAAGGCCCAGGCCGACTCGGGCGCTTGAGTGAATTCTGCTGTGGTGCGGTGGAATTCGTGGCCGACGACGCGTTGACCCGCGGGATACAGCGATGAGTCGCAGACCGCGACGGCCTCCCGGTAGCCCAGTGTCAGCCGCGGGGTGAACCGGGCAGAGCCGGCCAGCACGCCGCACATCGGGTGACCGTCCAGATCGTCCATCAGATAGGCCAGGCCGCCGCATTCGGCCTGCACGGGGGCGTGGCGGGCCAGCTCGTGGATCTGGGCGCGCAGTTCGGAATTCGCCGACAGGTCGGCCAGATGCTGCTCGGGAAAGCCGCCCGGCAGGATCAGTGCCGCGGTCCGCGCGGGCAGGCTGTCGCTGAGCGGATCGAATTCGACGACCTGCGCGCCGGCGGCCCGCAGCAGCTCGCGATGTTCGGCGTAGCCGAAGCTGAAGGCCTTGCCCGCGGCCATCGCGACCACCGGACGCCCCTCGCTCGGGTCCCCGACCACGTCCTCGGGTGTCCACGCCGGCACCGGAACCCGCGAGGCGCCGAGTGTGACGACGGCGGGCAGATCCACATGGCGGGCAACCAGTTCGGTCATCGCCGACACCGCGGCGCGGGCCTGCTCGCCGTGCTCGACGGCCGTGATCAACCCCAGATGCCGTGACGGCACCGCCAACTCGTCGTGGCGCGGGATCGAGCCCAGCACCGGTACCCCGACCGCCTCGCAGGCTTGGCGCAACACCTGTTCGTGGCGGTTGGTACCGACCCGGTTGAGAATCACCCCGCCGATGTGCACACCGGGGTGAAAGGTGGAGAAGCCCTGCAGCACCGCGGCGATGCTCTGCGACTGGCCGCGAGCGTCGACCACCAGGACGACGGGAGCGCCGAGCAGTTGGGCGACGTGGGCGGTGGAACCGCGCGCGGGTGTGACCGGGTGCTCGTCGATGCGGCCGTCGAAAAGGCCCATCACGCCTTCAATCACGGCGATGTCGGCATCGCGGCTGCCGTGCCGGTACAGCGGGCCGATCAGCTCCTCGGGCACCAGAACCGGGTCGAGGTTGCGGCCCGGCCGGCCGGCGGCCACGGCGTGATACCCGGGGTCGATGAAGTCCGGCCCTACTTTGAACGGGGCGGGCCGGTGACCGGCCGCCCGCAGTGCGCCGATCAATCCGGTTGCGACGGTGGTCTTTCCGCTGCCCGACGCGGGCGCGCCGATGATGACGGCGGGAATGCTGGTCATGCTCACCACTCGATGCCGCGCTGGCCCTTACGGCCGGCGTCCATCGGATGTTTGACGCATGCCATCTCGGTCACCAGGTCGGCGGCGTCGATAAGCCGCTGCGGCGCATCACGACCGGTGATCACCACGTGCTGGCCACCCGGCCGGTTGAGGAGCACCTCGACTACGTCTTCTACGGCAACCCAGCCCCATTTGAGCGGATAGGTGAACTCGTCGAGGACGTAGAAGTCGTGTCGTTGTTCGGCAAGGCGTCGGGCGATTTCGGTCCAGCCCTCGGCGGCTGCCCCGGCGTGATCGTCGGCGGTGCCGGCTTTCCGGGTCCAGGACCAGCCCGAGCCCATCTTGTGCCATTCCACCGCGCCGCCGAGTCCCTGCTCGTCGTGCAGCCGGCCGAGTTCGGCGAACGCCGACTCCTCACCGACCTTCCATTTGGCACTCTTGACGAATTGGAAGACCGCCACGCTCATTCCGGCGTTCCACGCGCGCAATGCCATTCCGAACGCCGCGGTGGATTTACCCTTGCCCGGCCCGGTGTGCACGGCCAGCACCGGGGTGTTGCGGCGGGCCCGGGTGGTCAGCCCGTCGTTCGGCACGGTGAGCGGCTGACCCTGCGGCATGGACGTTGACCTTTCGACGTTCAGGCAGCGCGGCGCACGGCCTGTGCCAGATAGTCTGCGCGCAGCTGCTCCAGTTGCAGCAGCGGGGCTTCCAGATGCTCGGCCAGATCAGCGGCCAACCCCAGCCGCACATACGACGTCTCGCAGTCCACCACCACCGCGGACGCGCCCTCGGCGACCAGTCGGCGAGCCGCGGAACGGCTGCGGCCCAACGGATCCGGTCCACCGGTGGCCCGACCGTCGGTGAGGACCACCACCAGCGGGCGGCGGGTGCGGTCCCGCACTCGTTCGCGGACCACGACGTCACGCGCTGCCAGCAGTCCTTGTGCCAGCGGCGTGGTGCCGCCGGTGTCGAACCGGGTCAGCCGCCGCGAGGCGATGTGCGCGGACGTCGTCGGGGGCAGCAGTTCCCGTGCGCCGTCCTGCCGGAAGGTGATGACGGCGACCTTGTCTCGGCGTTGGTAGGCGTCCCGCAGCAGCGACAGCGCCGCACCGGACACTGCCGACATCCGGTCCCGCGCCGCCATCGACCCGGAGGCGTCGACGACGAAGATCACCAGGTTGCCTTCCCGGCCGACCCGGATGGCGCGGCGGATGTCCTCGGGTTGCGGACGCAGCCGGCGGTTGCCCGCGGCGGTCAGCACGGTGGCGAACAGGTGCAGGCCGTGCCCCTGCCCGGGAGCATCAGTGGCGGTGACGACGGCTCCGGAGCGGTTACGGGCCCGCGAGCGCCTACCCGGGTTGCCCTCCCCCACACCGGGCACGGTCAGCGCCCGGGTCCGAAACGTCGCCGCGGGCGGCGCAGAAGGCTTCGGCGCCGACGAGGAATTACCTTGCGGTGCAGACGATTGCGACGAACCATCGACGGATTGCCCGCCACCGGGCGGATCCGGGTCGGGCTCCGGCTCGGGACTGGGGTCGGTGGCGGCCAACGCTTCGTCGAGCTGCGCCGGATCCAGGCCCGGGTCGTCGAACGGGTCGCGGCGGCGGCGATGCGGCAACGCCAGCTCGGCAGCCACCCGAATGTCTTGCTGCTCCACGACGTCGGCTCCACGCCAGGCCGCATGTGCCACCGCGGTGCGTGCCACCACCAGGTCAGCCCGCATGCCGTCGACGTCGAACGCCGCGCACAGCGCCGCGATCCGGTTCAGTTCGGCATCGGGCAACACCACCGCGGCCACCCGTGCTCGGGCGGCGGCGATCCGGGCGGCCAGCTCGCTGTCCTGACCGGCGTGCAGAGTGGCGAATGCGGTGGGATCGGCCTCGTAGGCGAGCCGCTGGCGAATCACCTCGCTGCGCACCGAGACATCCCGGGAGGCGTGTACGTCGACGGTCAACCCGAAGCGGTCCAGAAGTTGCGGACGCAGTTCGCCCTCTTCGGGATTCATGGTCCCGATGAGCACGAATCGCGACTCGTGGGAGTGGGAGATGCCGTCGCGTTCGATGTGCACGCGGCCCATCGCGGCGGCGTCGAGCATGATGTCGACGAGGTGGTCGTGCAGCAGGTTGACCTCGTCGACATAGAGGACGCCGCCGTGGGCGCGGGCCAGCAGGCCCGGTGAGAAGGCGTGCTCGCCGTCGCGCAGCACCTTCTGCAGGTCCAGCGATCCGACCACTCGGTCCTCGGTCGCCCCGATCGGCAACTCGACCAGGCGGGCACCGGCATCCACCTCGGCCAGGACCGCGGCCAACGCCCGCACCGCCGTCGACTTCGCGGTGCCCTTCTCGCCCCGGATCAGCACCCCGCCGATCTCGGGCCGAACGGAACAGAGGATCAGCGCCAGGCGCAGCTGGTCGTGCCCGACGATCGCACTGAACGGAAAGGCGGGGGTGCTCATGGCTTTTCGGTCAAAATCGGGGCGGCTGGGCGCAACATCGGAACGTGCGGGATCCCGTCCTCGACGAACTCGGCACCGTCGACCACGAATCCGTGGTTGCCGTACATGTCGACCAGGTAGGTCTGGGCGTTGATCCGGCAGGCGTGATCACCGACATCGGCCAGCGCGGCCTGCATCAGCCGGCTGGTGTGGCCCTGGCCGCGGGCCGCGCGCTGGGTGCACACCCGGCCGATGCGGAACGCCTTCTCTCCCCCGCCGTGCTCCTCCATGAGTCGCAGGGTGGCGATCACGGTGCCGTCGGGTTGCTCCAACCAGAAATGCCGGGTCTCGGCCAGCAGGTCGCGGCCGTCGAGTTCCGGGTAGGGACAGGCCTGTTCGACGACGAACACCTCGACCCGGAGCTTCAGCAGCTCGTAGAGGGTGGCCGCGTCGAGGTCCTTGGCCCAGGACCGGCGCAAGGCGACCGTCACACCACTCCCGCGGGTTCCGGATCACCGGAATCTGACGCGACCGCAGTGCTGTCGGGGCCGGCGGCACGTGCGGCGCGGCCGGCGTGGGTTCCGCTCTCCAACCCGAGCACCTTGGTGCCGTGCGCCCACACCTCGGCGAACAGGTCCGGATTCTCCGAGAGCTTGACGCCCAGCGACGGCACCATCTCCTTGAGCTTGGGCAGCCAGCCCTGGTAGCGGTCGGCGAAGCAACGTTCGAGAACCTCGATCATCGCCGGGACCGCGGTGGAGGCACCCGGGGAGGCGCCGAGCAGGCCGGCGATCGAACCGTCGGCCGCCGCCAGCACGGTGGTGCCGAACTCCAGCACACCGAGCTTCTTGGAATCGCGGCGGATCACCTGCACCCGCTGGCCGGCGATATCCAGCTCCCAGTCGGAATCCCTTGCGGTGGGGGCGAATTCGCGGAGATTGTCGACCCGGTCGGCTTCGCTGAGGGCCAGCTGGCCGATCAGGTACTTCAGCAGGCCCATCTCGGTGAGCCCCACGCCGATCATCGAGGCGAGGTTGTTGGGCTTCACCGACAGCGGCAGGTCGGTGACCTTTCCTTCCTTGAGGAATTTCGGCGACCACCCGGCGAACGGGCCGAACAGCAGCCAGGAGCGCCCGTTGATCACGCGGGTGTCCAAGTGCGGCACCGACATCGGCGGAGCGCCCAGCGGAGGCAGACCGTACACCTTGGCCTGGTGCGCGGCGGCTAGTTCCGGGTCGCCGGTGCGCAGCCACTGGCCGCTGACCGGGAAACCACCGAAGCCCTTGGCCTCGGAGATCCCGGCCTTCTGCAGCAGCGGAAGAGCGCCGCCGCCGGCTCCGACGAACACGAACTTGGCCGACAGTTTGCGTTTCTGCCCGGTGCGACGGTTGTGGATCTTGACCGTCCAGCCGCCGCCGGACTCCTTGTGCAGATCGAGGACGTCGTGACCGAACAATGTGCTCATGCCGCGCTCGGTGCCGAAGGAGAGCAGCTGACGGGTCAGCGAGCCGAAGTCGACGTCGGTGCCGTCCTGGGTCCAGTTCAGGCCGACCGGCTCGGAGAAGTCGCGACCCTTGGCCATCAACGGCAGTCGGCGGGTGAACTCGTCGCGGTCGTCGATGAACTCCATCGTGGCGAACAACGGGTTGCGCACCAGGGTCTCGCGGCGGCGGCGGAGGTAGTCGACGTGTTCGGCGCCCTGCACGAAGCTGACGTGCGGGATGGGATTCAGGAAGCTGCGAACATCGGGCAGGATGCCGTGTTCGTGGGCGTAGCTCCAGAACTGGCGGGTGACCTGGAACTGCTCGTTGACGGTGATGGCCTTGGCGATGTCGATGGTGCCGTCGGCCTTTTCCGGCGTGTAGTTCAGTTCGCACAGCGCGGAGTGCCCGGTGCCCGCGTTGTTCCACGGGTCGGAGCTCTCGGCGGCCGCGGCGTCGAGGCGTTCGACCAGCGTGATCGACCAGTCCGGCTGGACCAGCCGCAGCAGGGCGCCCAGCGTCGCGCTCATGATTCCCGCGCCGACCAGTACGACATCGGTCTTGGTGGTATCTGACACCGGATCGTCGTCCTTTACTTGTGACAGCTGTATAGACAGTCAGGTTATCCCGCCCGACACCGACTTATTCGCGAGAGTCGCCAGCACCACACCCCGCACTGCTCACAGCTAGGGTAGGGGCTGTGACGCCACGGCAGGCCGACTGGGTTGACGACGTCCTCTCCGGCTACCAACAGGCAACGATGGCGTTGGGGCCCGACCCCGACGGTGAGGGCGATCTGTTCGCCACTCTGGTGCGTCGTTCGGACGGCGAGCCGGCCCGCCACACCGTGCTGGCGGTGCACGGATTCACCGACTATTTCTTCAACACCGACCTGGCCGACCACTTCACCGGCGCCGGGTTCCGGTTCTACGCGCTGGATCAACACAAGTGCGGCCGGTCCTGGCGCGACGGCCAGACCCCGCACTTCACCACCGACCTGGCCCGCTACGACCGGGAACTGGAGCGTGCGGTGGCGGTGATCGCGACCGAGAACCCCGGCACGACGATCCTGGTCTACGGCCACTCGGCCGGCGGGCTGATCGTGTCGCTGTGGCTCAACCGGGTGCGGCGGCGCTCCGCGACCGCGGCGCTGTCCATCGGCGGCCTCGTGCTGAACAGCCCGTGGCTGGATCTGCACGGACCCGCGATCCTGCGCACCCGGCTGACCTCGACGGCCATCGGCGCGATGTCGCGGGTTCGCAAGACGCGGGTGGTGCGCAGCACCAGCAAGGGCGGCTACGGGTTGACACTGCACCGCGACTACCACGGTGAGTTCGACTACAACCTGGAGTGGAAACCGCTGGGCGGCTTCCCGGTGACGTTCGGCTGGATCCACGCGATCCGCCGCGGTCACGCCACGTTGCACCGCGGTCTGGATGTCGGCGTGCCGAACCTGATCCTGCGCTCCGATCACAGCGTCACCGAGAGCGCGGACGCGGCGAGCATGCAGCGCGGCGACGCGGTGCTCGACGTCACGCAGATCGCGCGCTGGGCGGGCTGTATCGGCAACCGCACGACGGTGGTGCCGATCCGCGACGCCAAGCATGACGTGTTCCTGTCGCTGGCCGAGCCACGCGCCGCAGCCTACGACGAGCTGTCGGGCTGGCTGGACTTCTACCGCGCGCACCACACCGCCGCGTCGGCCGCAGGTCAGGGATAAGGGGAAGTTGTTGGAGCACTTCGACATTGCGATCATCGGGACCGGTTCGGGCAACACGATCATCGACGAACGGTTCAGCGGCAAGAAGATCGCGATCTGCGAGCAAGGTGTGTTCGGCGGCACCTGTCTGAATGTGGGGTGCATCCCCACCAAGATGTTCGTCTACGCCGCCGAGGTGGCCCAGACCGTCCGCGACGCCGCCCGATTCGGCGTCGACGCCCACATCGACGGCGTGCGCTGGACCGATATCGTCTCGCGGGTGTTCGGCCGGATCGATCCGCTGGCGGCGGGCGGTGAGAACTATCGGCGCTCCTCGCCGGACGTGACGGTGTACGACAGCCACACCCGATTCACCGGGCGCGAGGGTGACGGCTACCGGCTGCGGACCGACGCCGGTGACGAGTTCACCGCCTCGCAGGTGGTGATCGCCGCGGGCGCGAGGGCGATGGTGCCCGACGCGATCGCCGGTTGCGGCGTCGACGTCCACACCAGCGACACGATCATGCGTATCCCCGAGCTACCCGACCATCTGGTGATCATCGGTGGCGGGTTCGTCGCGGCCGAATTCGCGCACGTCTTCTCGGCATTGGGCAGTCGGGTGACCATCGTCATCCGCGGCGCCGCGATGCTGTCGCACTGCGACGACACGATCTGCGAGCGCTACACCGACATCGCAGGCAAGAAGTGGGAGATCCGCAGCCACCGCAACATGACCGGTGCGCATGTGGACGGGTCCCAGACCGTGGTCGAACTCGACGACGGATCGCAGTTGCACGCCGACGCCGTGCTGGTGGCCACCGGCCGCCAGCCGAACGGCGATCTGATGGACCTGCACCTGGCCGGTGTGGAGATCGACGAGGACGGCCTGGTCAAGGTCGACGACTACCAACGCACAACGGCGCGAGGCATTTTCGCGCTCGGTGACGTGTCGTCGCACTATCAGCTCAAGCACGTCGCCAACCACGAGGCCCGGGTGGTGCGGCACAACCTGCTGCAGGACTGGGACGACACCGATGCGTTGATGTACTCCGATCACCGCTTTGTGCCGTCGGCGGTGTTCACCGATCCCCAGATCGCCTCGGTCGGACTGACCGAAAACGAAGCCCGCGCAGCCGGATACAAGATCAGCGTCAAGGTGCAGGACTACTCCGACGTGGCGTACGGCTGGGCAATGGAGGACAACACGGGTTTCGCCAAGATCATCGTCGAGCAGGACAGCGGCAAGATCCTGGGCGCCCACATCATGGGGCACCAGGCCTCCTCGTTGATCCAGCCGCTGATCCAGGCGATGAGTTTTGGATTGCCCGGTCAGGAGATGGGCCGTGGCCAGTACTGGATCCATCCGGCCCTGCCCGAGGTGATCGAGAACGCGCTGCTGGCGTTGTGTGGTGAGCCGCCCTGGCCGCCGTCGCGCCGGCACTGAGGCACCACTGCGTCGCGCGCTCGGCTTGACGTGATGCACACAACACTCCACACTTGCAGTCATGTGCGGTCAAAAATCCACAAAACCGGTCAGCTGAGATGCTCCCGGTCGCACGGCAAGAAGCCATCGTGGAGGCCGTCAGCAGCTCCGGCCAGGCCGTCAGCACCGACGACCTGGTCCGCCGACTGGGCGTCTCGGCGGAGACCGTGCGCCGCGATCTCGCGCTGTTGGAGGAGCGTGGCGTAATCCGCCGGGTTCATGGCGGTGCGGCCGCGGTCGACCAGCGCCGAGCGATGGAGCCGTCGTTCACCGAACGTTCGGTCATCCGGCATCAGGCGAAGGCCCAAATCGCGAAAGTCGCTGTGGGACTGTTGGAGAACGGTCAGACCGTGGTCCTGGACATCGGCACGACCGCGGTCGCCGTCGCCCGGGCGATCCCGCGCGGATTCACCGGCACGATCGTCACGCCGTCACTGCCGGTGGCCGTCGAATTGGCCGACCGCCCCGGCATCCAGGTACTGCTGGCCGGCGGTCGGGTCCGGCCCGGCGACCTCGCGTGCTCGAACGCCCATACGAAGGCATTTTTCGCGGACATCTACCCCGATATCGCCCTGATCGGCTCCGGCGGAGTCGACGCCCGCTCGGGTCTGACCGATTTCCATCTCGACGAGATCGACGTCCGGCGCACCATCATCGCCAACAGCGCGCGGAGCTACATATTGGCCGACTCCTCCAAGCTCGGCCAGGTCGCGCCGCACCGCGTGTGTGCGCTCAGCGAGGTCGAGGGCCTGATCACCGACCAAAGCACCGATGCGGCTGTTGCGGCAGCCTTCGACGAGACGGGAGGTGTGGTCTTGTCAGCGCGGCCGCCGGCCGCAGCCACTGCCTGAATCGCTCCCCCCACATGGGTGCGGGCGGCGTTGCAGCGCCGCCCGCGGGACCGAACCTCATATCCGAAACACTCAGAGTCAGAAAGACCGATCCAGTGACACATTCTTCCACACCGCCACCCGGCGGAATCGTTTCCCAGGGCATCTCGCAGGTCATTCCCGAGGGCACCTACACCGACACCCTGGAGCGCTCCACCGGGCGATTCGCCTCCTTCGCAGTGGCATTCGCCTTCGTCTCGATTGCCACCGGTATCTTCACCACCTACGGCAGCGTTCTGAAAAGTTCCGGCCCACTGGGCATCTGGACGTGGCCCATCGTGATCGTCGGCCAGCTGGCGGTCGCCCTGCTGCTCGGCGCGCTGGCCGCCCGGATCCCGGTGACCGGCTACGCCTATCAATGGGTTTCGCGGCTGGCCAACCCCATCCTGGGGTGGATCACGGGCTGGATCTCGTTCACCTTCCTCGCGATCGTCGCCGTCGCGGTGGACTACACCGTCGCCGCGACCGTCGTCCCGGCGTTGTTCGACTTCACCGGCACGGCACTGACGTCGTTCCTGATCACCGCCGGCATCCTGCTGTTGCAGGGTCTTCTGGTCGCGGTGTCGACCAAGTGGACCGAACGGGTGAACAACTTCGCGGTCAGTGCTGAACTGATCGGCATGGTGGCGCTGGTCGTCCTGCTGTTCATCGTGGGTGTGGTCACCCACAAACTGTCGGCGGGCAACTTGTTCTCCCGCGGCGACATTCCTGCCGAGGGCTACTGGAACTTCGGTACGGCAACCGCCGCAGGCCCCTGGATGCTGGGCTTCCTGCTCGGTGCGTTCACCATCGTCGGCTTCGAATCCGCGGCGAACCTGGCCGAGGAGACCAAGCGACCGGAAGTTGTTGTGCCACGGGCGATGTGGCAGGCCGTACTGGCCTCCGGTGTGCTGGGCTTTCTGTTCCTGCTGGTGGTGACCGCCGCCGTCAACGATCCGACGGCTCTGGCCGAGTCGGGAACTCCGATCGCCGACGTCATCCGAGACATCCTCGGCTCGTTCGTCGGCACTGCCCTGCTGATCCTGGTCGCGATTGCGATCTTCGCCTGCGGTCTGGTGATCGTGATGAGCGGTGTCCGACTGACCTGGGCGATGTCTCGTGATCAGCGCTTCCCCGGTTGGCAGGCGCTGCACAAGGTGTCCCCCCGCACCAAGACCCCGCTGAATGCCACCATCGCGATGACCACCATCTCGGCGGTGATCCTCGGCGTCTTCTCCACCAGTACCGACGCACTGTTCATCCTGTTCTCCGCGGCGACCCTGCTGCCGGCCGTCATCTACGCCATCACCGTGGCGCTCTACATCGCCAAGCGGCGTCAGCTGCCGCAGAGCGCCGCGTTCAGCCTCGGCCGGTGGGAGGTCCCGATCATCGTCGTGGCGGTGGCATGGCTGGTGTTCGCGCTGTCGTTGTTCCGCGACGCATCGTTCCGGCAGCCGTGGCTCTACGTCCTGGTGATGGTGGCCATCGGTGGGGTCTATCTGGGCTACCTGTTGGTCACCCGCGGACGCGACGGGCTGAAAATGCCCGAATTACGTTCCATCGATACCGAACTCGACCAGGCGGCCAACGCACGAGACGTCGCCGAGGACGTGCCACGATGACCGTCCTGGCCATCGACCAGGGCACGTCCGGCACCAAGGCCATCGTCGTCGACCCCGACGAAGGCGTGGTGGGGCTGGCCGAGGTCGCCGTCCATCCGCGGTATCTCGAGGGCGGTGGCGTCGAACAGAGCCCGGACGAATTGCTCGAGTCGGTCCTGACCGCCGGGCGCGCGGCGGTGACGCAGGCGAACCGCCCGATCGACGCGGTCTCGTTGGCCAATCAAGGCGAGACCGTCCTGGCCTGGGATCCCGATACCGGCCGTGCCCTGACGCCCGCGATCGTGTGGCAGGACCGCCGTGCCGAATCGCTGTGCGCGGCCATGAGCGAGAAGGGCGAGATGCTGGCCGCGCGCACCGGGCTGGTGCTCGACCCGTACTTCTCGGCACCGAAGATGGCCTGGCTGCGCCGCAATGTCGAAACCGCCGGCGTGGTCACCACATCGGACACCTGGCTGCTGCACCAGCTGACCGGAGCGTTCGTCACCGACGCCACCACCGCGAGCCGCTCACTGGTCGTCGATCTGGGCGCCAAGGAATGGAGCCGCGAGTTGCTGGCGCTGTTCGGGCTCGAC
This sequence comes from Mycobacterium sp. ELW1, assembly GCF_008329905.1. NCBI lineage: Bacteria > Bacillati > Actinomycetota > Actinomycetes > Mycobacteriales > Mycobacteriaceae > Mycobacterium > Mycobacterium sp. ELW1. The sequence goes on from NZ_CP032155.1 coordinate 3,950,088, forward strand.
GGTGAACGACTCCCCGACATCGTCGGCAACGACGAAACCGTCGGCGCGACAACGGTATTCGGCGGTGAAGTTCCGGTGGGCGGGATCGTCGTCGATCAGCAGGCAGCCCTGCTGGCCGAGGCCTGCTTCGAGCCGGGCATGGCCAAATGCACCTTCGGGACCGGTGCATTCCTGCTGGCCAACACCGGGACCACCGGCGTGCACTCGACCACCGGGTTGACCTCCTCGGTGGCGTGGCGGATCGGCGGCCACGACATGTTCTGCGTCGACGGCCAGGTCTACACCGCAGCCTCCGCGGTGCGGTGGCTCAGCTCGCTCGGCATCATCGGCGGCGCCGAGGAGATGGACGGCATTGCGGCCCCGGACAGCAACGGGGTGCTGTGCGTGCCCGCACTGGCAGGGCTGGCCGCACCGTGGTGGAAATCTCAAGCGAAGGCCATCATTTCGGGGATGACGTTGTCGACTGACCGCGGGCACCTGGTGCTGGCCGTACTGCAGGGCATCGCCGCCCAGATAGCCGAACTGGTCACCGCCATCAACGCCGACACCCCGACGCCGCTGACCACACTGCGCGCCGACGGTGGCCTGACCCAGTCCACCGTCCTCATGCAGACCTGTGCCGACATCCTGCAGGTGCCCATCGAGGTCTACCCGTCCGCCCACGCCACCGCGCTCGGCGCGGCGGCTCTCGCACGGCTGAGCCGGCATCCGAATCAGTCGCTGTCCGACGTCGTTCCGGACTGGACACCTGCGGCGACCTACGAACCGAGCTGGACGGCACAGCGGGCCACCGAATTTCGTGATCAGTGGCGTGAACTCGCCGCCACCAGCTACCCCTCCCAGGAGATGTGATGACCACCGCCACCGCCTACGACGTCGTCGTCATAGGCGCGGGCATCGTCGGATCGGCGATTGCCCGTGAACTGTCCGGCCACCAGCTCTCGGTCGCGCTCATCGAAGCCCGCAGCGACGTCGGCGACGGCACCAGCAAGGCCAACACCGCGATCCTGCACACCGGGTTCGATGCGAAGCCCGGCACACTCGAGTCGGCGATGGTGCACCGCGGCTACCACCTGCTCTCCGACTACGCGACGCACACCGGCATCCCGGTCGAACACACCGGCGCCATCCTGGTGGCCTGGGACCAGGAGCAACTCGACGCCCTGCCCGGCTTGAAGAAGAAAGCCGAAGACAACGGCTACCACGACTGCGAGATCATCGACGCTGCAGCGGTGTACGCCGATATCCCGAACCTCGGACCGGGCGCACTCGGCGGCTTGACCGTCCCCGACGAATCGATCATCTGCACCTGGACGGTGAACCTCGCACTGGCCACCGATGCCGTCAACCGCGGCGCCGTGTTGCTGACCGACCACCGCGTCGACGGCGTCGACATCGGAGCGGATGCCACCGCTGTTCACACCAGCGGCGGAGAGGTCACCGCGCGCTGGATCGTCAACGCAGCGGGACTCGGCGCCGATCTCGTCGACGCCCTGTTCGGCTATCAGCGGTTCACGGTCACCCCGCGCCGCGGCGAACTCATCGTGTACGACAAGCTCGCCCGTGCTCTGGTGGACAAGATCGTCTTGCCGGTGCCGACCGCGCGGGGCAAGGGCGTGCTCGTCAGTCCGACCATCTACGGCAACGTCATGCTCGGACCCACCTCCGAGGACCTGCAGGAGCGCACCGCCACCGGCACCTCCGAAGCCGGCTTCGATTTCCTGCTGGGCAAGGGCAAGGCTCTGATGCCACGCCTTCTCGATGAAGAAGTCACCGCCACCTACTCCGGACTCCGCGCGGCCATCGACAACGGTGACTATCTGATCGAGGCCGACCCTGCTCAGCGCTACCTGCTCGTCGGCGGCATCCGCTCCACCGGCCTGACCGCCGGTATGGCAATAGCCGAATACGTCCGCGATCAGCTTGCCGACGCCGGACTGTCGTTGATACCGAACACGGAGCTGCCTGCTCCCCCGCAGATGCCGAATCTGGGCGAGGCATTCCCCCGCCCCTTCCAGCTGCCCGACGCCATCGCCGCCGACCCCGCCTACGGGCGCGTCGTGTGCTTCTGCGAACGCGTCACCGAAGGTGAGATTCGCGATGCCTGCCATTCGGTGATCCCGCCCACCACCGTGGAAGGACTGCGGCGACGCACCCGCGTGATGAACGGCCGCTGCCAGGCGTTCTTCTGCGGTGCCGAAGTTCAGTCGTTGTTCGACCGTGAGACCCACCAGGAGAGCAGGCGATGACCGCCACCGAAACGGTCGACGTCGCAATCGTCGGCGCCGGCCCCGCCGGACTGACCGCCGCCGCCGACCTGGCGCGCAACAGCATGCTGAATGTCGTTGTACTGGAACGTGAATCGGAAGCCGGCGGGATCCCGCGGCATAGCGATCACCCGGGCTACGGAATGCGTGACCGCAAGACGTTCATCAGCGGGCCCGCCTACGCTGCGCGGCTCACCCGGGATGCCCGGGCCGCCGGCGCGGCGATACGCACCAGCGCCATGGTCACCGGCTGGGCCGACGATCAGACTCTCGAGATCACCTCTCCGCAGGGCCGCTACGAGCTCACCGCCAGGGCCGTCGTCCTGGCCACCGGCGCCCGTGAACGCCCCCGCGCGGCCCGGTTGATTCCCGGGGATCGCGGGGCGGGCGTCTACACCACCGGCCTGTTGCAGAACGCGGTGCATCTGAAGCATCGCACCGTCGGTCGGCGTGCCGTCGTGGTCGGCGCCGAGCTGGTCAGCTACTCGGCGGTGCTCACCCTCAAACACGTCGGCTGCCACACCGTCTTGATGACAACCGAATACCCCTCGCCGGAATCCTATGGCGTATTCAACCTCGCCGGCCGCTCGCCGGTGATGCGACTGCAGATCGCTACCCGCACCCGAGTGGTTCGGATCATCGGCAAGCCGGCGGTCACCGGCGTCGAGGTAGAGAATCTCGACACCGGCGACCGCCGAATCGTCGACTGCGACACCGTCGTCTTGACCGGCGATTGGATTCCCGATCACGAGCTCGCCCGCAGCACCGGCCTCGACATCGATCCCGGAACGCTCGGTCCGGTCGTGGACACCGCGCTGCGCACCAGCCGACCCGGGGTCTTCGCCATCGGCAACCTGCTGCACCCCGTCGACACCGCCGACATCGCCGCGCTCGACGGTCGCCACGTCGCCGGCCAGGTCCGCGCCCACCTCGCGGGACACCGGCCCGCCGATGCGGGAGTTCCGATCCAGGCCGAGGCACCGTTGCGCTGGGTGGCCCCCAACCTGCTGCGTCCCGGCGACCCGGCGCCCGCCCGGCACCGACTCCTGTTGTGGACTGATCGGCTGGTACGCATTCCCAAAGTCGTTGCCCGCCAAGATGGTGCCGTCATCGGCCGCACGACCCTGCCCTGGCCCGCATCTCCCGGGCGAGTGTTCCGAGTCCCGTCCAGGATCCTGGACGGTGTCGACGCACGTGGCGGCCCGGTCGTTCTGTCGCTCGCCGACTGAGAATTCTCAGCGGGCGGGAACCACGAAACCCCAGGGCAATTCGAGCCGATGGGCAGCCAGGAGTTCGGCGTTGGACAGCACCGCGGTGACGGTGTCGTCGGCGACCACCGCGCCCCCGTCGAGCACGATCGCCCGGTCGCACAGCTGCGCGGCATAGGGCAAGTCGTGGGTGACGATGACCATCGTCGCCGGCAACGTCGCCAGCGTCTCGGCCAGTTCCCGGCGGGCGACCGGATCGAGGTTCGCCGAGGGCTCGTCGAGCACCAGTATCTCTGGCTCGCAGGCCAGGACGGTGGCCAGTGCGGCGCGGCGGCGCTGCCCGCCGGACAGGTGGCCGGGACTGCGGTCGGCGTGCTCGGTCATCGACACGACCTCCAGCGCAGCGGCCACCCGGGTGGCCAGCGCGTCGCCGGTGAGCCCGAAGTTCGCCGGGCCGAACGCGACGTCCTGGGCAACCGTGGGCATGAAGAGCTGATCGTCGGGATCCTGGAAAACCAGCCCAACTCGGCGCCGAATGTCGCGAAGGCTCTTGCGGGTCAACGTGATTCCGCTGATCTCGACGGTGCCCGACGTGGCGGTGAGTACGCCGTTGAGATGCAGCATGAGCGTGGTCTTACCCGCCCCGTTGGGGCCGAGGATGGCCACCCGTTCGCCGGGCGCGATGCGCAGATCGACACCGTCGAGCGCCACGCGGCCGTCGGGATATCGGTAGTGCAGACCCTCGACGCGGACCGCCGGCGTACTCATCGCAGCACCCAGGCCGAGGCCGCCACCGCGGCCGCCGCCACCGCCGGCGTCAGCGCGTACGCCCACTGCGCCCCCGAGGCCCGCGGGCCGGCCCCGACGATCGCCAATTCGGGCACCTTGCCGTCGAAGCCGCGTGACGTCATCGCCAGGTACACGCGCTCACCCCGTTCATAGGAGCGGAGGAACAGCGCCCCAACGCCTTTCGCGATCGCACTGATCTGATGGAGGGCGCGCGGGGAATCGCCGCGGGAGATCCGTGCCATCCGCATCCGGCTGACTTCCGCCGACAGCAGGTCGATGTAGCGGATCATCAACACGAGCATCGAGGTCACCAGCCCGGGCACCCCAAGCCGGCTCAGCGCCAACGGCAGTTCGCGCGCCGACGTGGTGGCGGCGACGGTGAGCGAGGCGGCCACGCCGAGCGTGCCTTTGACGACGATCCCCCACGCGGCCCACAACCCGGCAACCGACAGCTGCACTCCGGCCACCGCGACCCGTTCGCCGCCTTCGGCGAACGGCAGCAACACGGCCAGCACGATGAACGGCGCTTCTATCAGCATCCGCGGCAGAATCCATCGCAGCGGGATCGTGGCCACCCGCCAGACCACCAGCACGATCACGGCGTAGGCGGCGAACGGCCAGATCATCTCCCGCGGGGTGGCCACCACCGCGAGGACGAACAACACGAGTCCGGCGATCTTCACTTCCGCGGGTGCGCGGTGCACCACTGATTCGCCGTCCCGGTATAGCGGGTGGGAGTGCCCGGCTCCCATCTCAGTCCTTCGCGCGGCGACTGCGGGCGATCAGCCAGAATCCGCCGAACGCGAGGACCAGAACGACGACGGCACCGATGACGCCTGCGAGTCCGCTCGTCGCGGGTTGGCCGAAGATCGTGTAGTCGGCCAGCGGCGACGCCGACATCGGGTGTGCGGTCGCGTGCTGGGCAATGCACTGGCCGGTCAGCTGTTCACCGTGGTCGGTGTCGACGACCTGACAGCCCTGCAGGGTGGCCGAGTCCAGCCCGTCCGGGCTCTTGCTGGCGAAATAGGACACCACACCGGCGATCAGCAGGATCGCCACCCCGAAGCCGACCCAGAACTGCCAGCGCCGGGCACCCGCCTGCGCGCTCACGCCGGCACCGTCAGACGCTCACGGTCACGGCGCAGCAGATAGACCAGGTCGGGACGGGACCGGGCGACGGCCATCACCGTCACCGCCGTGATCAGCCCCTCCCCGATGCCGATCAGGATGTGGGTGCCACCCATGTAGGCAGCGACCGTGCCCAGTGACGTCGGCGCGGAGCCCCCGATCGCATATTCGGCTACGAATCCCATTGCCGCGCAGACCGTCCCGACCAGCGCTGAGAGGAAACCCACGACGCCGAGCGCCGGCACCGAGCCGGGACGACGCCGGCGCACCAGCGCGTAGAGCACCCGCGCGGCGGCGTATCCGGCGGCGACACCGATCACCGCCATGTTGGTGATGTTCATCCCCAGTGCGGTCACCCCGCCGTCGGCGAACAACAGGGACTGCACCACTAGCACGATCGTGATGCACAGCACGCCGGTGTACGGGCCGACCAGGATCGCGGCGAGCGCGCCACCGAGAAGATGCCCGCTCACGCCGGGCAGTATCGGGAAGTTGATCATCTGGACCGCGAAGATGAAGGCGGCGACCAGTCCGGCCAGCGGGACGGTGCGCTCGTCGAGCTCGGTGCGCGCCCGCCAGCCGCACAACGCCACCGCAGCGATCGCCAGGACCCCGAACAGCACCGAGGTGGGCGCGTTGACCAGGCCGTCGCTCATATGCATGGCCGTGATCTGGACGCTCAACGTGTCTCCTCGCGGTCGGGTCCGTCCCCAACGGTCAACCCTAATCGGCCGGCGAGATATCTGTCTACCTGTACAGATAATGGAGTGAAGAGTTCTACTCACTCGGAGTGGGCGGCGCCGATCCAGTGCAGCAGATCGTGCACGGTGTGATCCTCCAGCCGGTAGCTCACCTGACGCCCCACTCGCGTCGAGGTGACCCAGCCCTGCTGACGCAGCACCCGAAGTGCCTGTGAGACAGCATTTTCCGACCGGCCGACGGCGGCGGCGAGATCACCGACGCAGATGCCGGGCGCCCGGTGCAGCCCGAGGAGGATCTCCAGCCGGTGCGGGTCGGACAACAAATCGAAGCGTTGCGTCCAACTGTGGATGTCCACATCGGCCAGCGCGGACGAGGCAAGCTCGACCTTCGCCGTATCGCCCGGGGCATCCATGACTAGGAATCTAGCCCAGCAGGCGGGCTGGGCCCGGGACGCTGGAACAATCCGGCCTCCGTACGCGACTATTGATCCGTGGACTGCGATGTCGCCCGGGAGGCGTTGTCAGCCCGGATCGACGGCGAACGTGAACCCGTTCCCGCGGCCCGGGTCGACGAGCATCTCACCACCTGTGACCAGTGCGGGGCGTGGTACGCCCGGGCCGTCGAGCAGACGCAGCAGCTGCGCCGGCTGGCCGGCCGGTCCCAGGTGGCGGCTGTCGCTGCGCCGAATCCGCCGCCGCGGGCGGTCCGACCGCCGGCCGGCATCTTGCTCCGGTGGACGCTGGCGGCGGTCGGGGTGGTGCAGATCGCGCTCGCGGCGGCCCAGGCGCTGGGTCTCGACGTCGGCACGTCCGGGGCGGCTCACCACGCCATGATGGGCGGGCATCTGCTCAACGAGTCCACCGCGTGGTCGGCGGCGTTGGGTGTGGTGATGATCGTCGCGGCGGCGCGACCGACCGCGGCCGCCGGCCTGGCCGGGGTGCTGTCGGTGTTCACCGCAATCCTCATCGCCTACGTGGTCAGCGATGCGGTATCCGGTGCGGTGAGCCTCGACCGGGTGCTCTCCCACCTCCCGGTGCTGGCCGGCACTGTCGTGGCGCTGCTCGTGTGGCGCACGACTCAGGCGCCGGGTCCCGAGCCTCGATCCGACAGCGTGGGCGTCACCGCCGATGTGGTGTTGCCCGACAACGCCTCTCGCGGGCGCCGCCGCGGGCACCTCTACCCCACCGACGGGGCTGCGTGATCTTCTCGGCGCACAAGGTCAGAGCATGACGCCGAACATGATCGCCATCCCGGCGGCCATCATCGACTGACACAGGATGCCGAGTGGCCGCGCCGTCGCAGCGGGTTCGCGGTCCATCCGCACCGCCAGGTAGCGATACAGCCAGAACACCGCGGCGCCCGCGAACCCAATCGTGCAGATCCAGTTCAGCGTGTCGATGTAGGGCGGGTATCCGCCGCCGGAGCTGTCCGCCGCGGCCGCGGTCCCGGACATGTCCATGCCGGGCATGTTCATCCCTGCGTGACCGGCATGGCCGGACGACCCGGACGTCGACGCCGGGTCCCCGGCATAGGACGCCTGCCCCGGCAGCAGCCGGCCGTTCATCACGGCATACATCCAGGCCATCGCCAGCATCATCAGTGCGTGATACACACCCGCGATCCGGTGACCGGCGCAGATCGGGCTCGCCGTGACAGCGACGAACCAGACGGTAGCGAGCAGGAAGAACACCATCGGTGCGACTGTCGGCAGCGCTGCGCCCCACGGCCAGGCCATCACCGCCATCGCCACCGCCATGACGACGTGCAGCAGTTGGCTGACGACGGCCGCCGGGCGCCGGTCACCGACGACGAGGGTCGAGAGGCATTCCGCCGCCGCGAGCACGAACAGCAGCGTGACGACCCAGCGCAGCGTCAGGTCAGCAATCACCGGTCACTCCTCCTCCGCTCCGCACGTCAGCAATGGTCGATTCATCGCACCAGAAAGTTCCCACCACGGCGACTTGACTACGACGGCCAGTCGTAGACTCGCGACGATGGACGCCACCCACACAGACACCCGTTCACCGGGTCGGTGGATGCTGGGCGGCTACCTGGGCCTGCTCGCAGCTCTCGTCGCCTACGCGGTGGCATCCGGTGATCGTCGCTTCACCGCGACCGGCGACTCCTACCCCGGCCTGGCGACCAGCGCCGCCGGGCTGATCGGTTACTTCACCGCGACGCTGGCCGCGGCGATCTGTCTGGGCGCGCTGGTGTTCGTCGTCATCACCGCCGAGCCCGACGACCGTGGCGTGATCGACCCCGCGTCGTTCCGGGTGCATCTGCTGGCCGAACGCATCGCACCGGTCTGGTTGGTCACGGCGCTGGCGATGATTCCGGTCCAGGCCGCCAACGCGGCCGGGGTGCCGGTCACCCGGCTGATCGCCGGCGGCGGTCTCGGAAGTGCGCTCGGCGCATCGGAAATGGGCCGCGGCTGGATCGCCGTCGCCGTCGTCGCGGCCACGGTGACCGTCAGTCTGCGGGCCACCGTGCGCTGGTCGTGGCACGCCGTGCTGCTGATTCCCACGTTCATCGGGGTGATCGCGCTGCCGGTCAGCGGCAACGCCGGCCAGGGGCCCGACCACGACTACGCAACCAGCGCCGTGATCGTCTTCGCTGCCGCTCTGGCTGTGCTGACCGGTGTGGCGGTGAGTGCGGCGCTGGCCCCGCCGAAAGCCGAACTGCGCAGCCGGATTCTGCTCACCGAGCGGGTGGCCGGCGCGGTGGCGCTGATGTACGGGGCGGTGCTGTGGTTCCTGCTGGCGGCGCCGGCCGGATTGGCGTCGGACTATGGACGATTCGGTGCGCTGGCCGCGGTCGCCCTGCTCGTGAGCCTGGTGATCGGCGCCAGGAGCGCCGTGACCGGCGCGGTGGCCGGTGTCCTGGCGGTCGCCGCTGTGTCGGCGATGGCGGTTCAGACCGCGCCCCGGCTGCTGGCCCACCAGTTCACCGCGTGGGACGTCTTCCTCGGCTACCCGCTCCCCGACCCGCCGACTGCGCTTCGGCTGCTGACGGTCTGGCGTTTCGACGTGCTGCTCGGCGTTGCGGCGGTGGTCTTGGCGCTCGGCTACGTGATCGGGTACGTCCGGCTGCGCCGGCGCGGCGACGCCTGGCCGCCCGGCCGGTTGGTGGCCTGGCTGCTGGGTTGCGCCGCGCTGCTGTTCGCCACCAGCTCCGGGGTGCGCGCCTACGGCTCGGCGATGTTCAGCGTGCACATGGCCGAGCACATGGCGCTGAACATGTTCATCCCGGTGTTCCTGGTGCTGGGCGCACCGATCACCCTGGCGTTGCGCGCGCTGCCGGTGGCCGGCGCCGGCCGGCCGCCGGGGCCACGGGAATGGCTGCTGTGGCTGGTGCATTCACCGGTGTCACGGTTCCTGTCCCATCCCGCAACGGCTTTCGTCTTGTTCGTCGGGTCGCTGTACGCGGTGTACTTCACCCCGATCTTCGACACCCTGGTGCGCTACCACTGGGGTCACGAGTTCATGACCCTGCACTTTTTGATCACCGGGTACCTGTTCTTCTGGGGGATCATCGGCATCGACCCGGGCCCGAAGCGGTTGCCGTTCATCGGGCGACTGGGCTTGCTGTTCGCGGTGATGCCGTTTCACGCGTTCTTCGGGATCGCGACCATGACCATGACCTCGGCGCTCGGCGGCACGTTCTACCGCAGTCTGCACCTGCCGTGGCTGGCGAGCCTGGGCGACGACCAGCATCTCGGCGGGGCCATCGCCTGGGGCTCCAGCGAACTCCCGGTGATCGTCGTCGTGGTGTCCCTGGTGGTCCAATGGGCACGCCAAGACCGCCGGACCGCCACCCGCACCGACCGGCACGCCGACGCCCACTACGACGACGATCTCGACGCCTACAACGCGATGCTGCGGGAGCTGGCCAAGAACCGGCGCTGAATCACCCTGTCAGGCAAGGCCGCCGAGCGGTCTGCCGGTCGCGGCGGTGAACCGGTCCTGAACGTCGGCCCAGTTCACGACATTCCAGAATGCCGTGACGTAGTCGGCCTTGACGTTCTTGTACTGCAGGTAATAGGCGTGCTCCCACATGTCGACCTGCAGCAGTGGCACGATCCCCGGCGGCACGTTCGCCTGTTGGTCGTAGAGCTGGAAGGTCAGCAATCTGCCGGCGAGCGGCTCGTAACCCAGCACCGCCCAACCGGAACCCTGTAAACCGTTGGCGGTAGCGGCGAATTGAGAGCGGAACGCATCGAACGACCCGAACGCGTCGTCGATGGCAGCCGCCAGCTCACCGGTCGGCTTGTCACCTCCGTCCGGCGACAGGTTCTTCCACCAGATCGAGTGGTTGAGGTGACCGCCGAGATGAAAAGCCAGGTTCTTCTCGTTGAGGAAGATCGCGGCGTGGTCGGCGGTGGCACGAGCTTCCTCCAGTTTGGCCAACGCGTCGTTGACGCCTTTGACGTAGGTCGCGTGGTGCTTGCTGTGGTGAATCTCGTTGATCTCGCCGGAAATATGGGGCTCGAGCGCGCTGTAGTCGTAGTCCAAGTCAGGCAATGAGTAATCAGTCATGCCATCAACTTATCTGTTCAGGTGTTCAGATGATAGGGTGAATTGGTGGCAGGTCGGTCGCGGTCGACGAGTCGATGCAGCACATCGCCAGACCCTCAACCCCGAGGTGGTAGCCCGCGACCGGCCCTGCCCGCCCTGTGTTGCGCGACAAGGGTTCCCGCTAGGACGTGATCGTCTCGCGGATGACCGCGGCGAAGCGCCGGCCCATGCGTTCGTGGGCCTGCGGACCGGGGTGCAGACGGTCGGGCAGCGGGAATTCGTCGGAGTCCGCGGGACCGTACAGGTCCAGGCCGTCGACGTAGCGCAGGTTCGGATCGGTGACCGCGCGGTGGCTGACGATGCGCGCGAGCTCGTCGCGAATGACCCGCAGCGTGAGCTTTCCCGCCGACACCTCCGTCGGGTTTCCGGTGGCGGCGAATGCCAGTGTCCCCCCGCTGAAGTCGGGGGCTAACGGTCCCGGCGTGTCCTCGTGGATCGGACAGTGCACCGCGGAGACGACTACGATCGGCGTGACGGGATGTCCATCGCGGATGGTGTCGAGGAAGCCGTGGACGGCCGGACCGAATGCGCGCAGGCGCATCAGGTCGGCGTTGACGATGTTGATTCCGATCTTGACGCTGATCAGGTCGGCCGGGATGTCGCGCATCGTGCGGGCGGTGAAGGGATCGAGCATCGCCGCCCCGCCCATTCCGAGATTGATCAGCTCCACGCCGGCACCGGCGGCCGCAACAGCGGGCCAGGTGCCGGTGGGGTGCACGGCGTTGGAGCCGTGACTGATGGAACTGCCGTGGTGCAGCCACACCGGCCGCGCGATCGGGCTGGGCTCCAGCGGGTGGTCGCTGCTCAATGCGATCAGTTCGGTGATCTCGTTGTGCGGCAACCACATTTCGACGGACTTGCGCCGGTCCGGTAGGCCGGTGAAGCGAATCGTTCCGGGCGGCCCGGCCACGAGTTCCTCGGTACCGGCGGCGGCATCCTTCATCAGCACGTTGCCGCCGGTCAGGCTGGCCTGCGCCGTCAACTCGCCGTCGATCAGCAGGTCGTAGACGCCGTCGGGTCGCATGGGCATTCCCACATAGGCGGGACGGGTGCGTAGCGCGTCCAGTTCGATTTCGGTAGAGCGGGTTTCGAACACCAATCGGCAACCGGCCGGCTGCGCTTCGGCCATCGCCAGTTGCGGGTCGGCGCATTGCGCTCTGGCCCAGCCGGGCAGCCGGTGCGGCAGCAGACCATGGCTCGTGGACTCGAGCTCACATGCTCCTCGCAACAGGTCCGTTGTGATCGGGACTTCGAACAGATTGGGCATTGCTCGCTTTCTCGTCTCGATGTCCGCCGAGTGAGCGCCCGGCACGCTCCAAGGTTATCGGAGTCCGGCATGGTGGATTTGTGTGGCACGTAATGCGTTGCTGGCCAGCATGATCGATGGATCGCGGCATATCGCATGATCCGTGTCGTACGTTGGGTACTGCGTAACTCACCGCGGACAGAAGGAGCGGCGAATGACTGAGGTGTCGCCCACAGATTCGACGGCTGGTCACGACGCCGCCATTCTCGCCGCGCTACCCACCGTCCGGGTATGGCAGGAAGATCTCTATCGCGACCTGCACCAGCATCCAGAGCTCTCCCACCAGGAACACCGGACCGCCGGCCTGGTCGCCGACAAGCTACGCGAGTCGGGATTCGAGGTGCACGAGGGTATCGGCGGCACGGGGGTGGTGGGCATCCTCCGGTCCGGCACCGGCCCGACAGTCTTGATACGTGCCGACATGGACGCGTTGCCCGTGGCGGAGGCAACCGGTCTGGCCTACGCCAGTACGGTGCACGCGACCGACAACGCCGGTCACGACGTTCCTGTGATGCACGCCTGCGGACACGACATTCACGTCACGTGTCTGCTCGGCGCCGCGGCATTGCTCGCCCACGCGACCGACCAGTGGCGCGGGACGGTCGTCGCCCTGTTCCAACCGGCTGAAGAAGTCGGCGATGGCGCGCGCGGAATGGTCGATGACGGCCTGCGCGAGGCTCTTCCGGCCGTCGACGTCGCTCTGGCGCAACATGTGTTTCCCATACCGGCCGGCATGGTCGGAACGCACCGCGGTCCGTTCCTGGCAGCGGCCGACAGCATGCGGATCACGGTGTTCGGCCGCGGTGCGCACGGTTCGATGCCTCAGGCGGCGGTCGACCCGGTGGTCCTGGCGGCGATGATCGTGATCCGCCTGCAGACGATCGTCTCTCGAGAGATCGCTCCCGCCGACACCGTCGTCCTGACCGTCGGCAGCATTCGAGCAGGGACGAAGAGCAATGTGATCGGCGATCGTGCCGTCCTCGAACTCAATCTGCGCACGTTCGACGAGTCGGCGCGCAGCGCGGTACTCAACGCGATACGGCGCATCGTCGTGGCCGAGTGTCAGGCGTCCGATTCGCCCCGAGAGCCGGAATTCGAGCTCTACGACTCGTTTCCCCTCACCGTCAATGACGATGATGTCACCGACCGGGTGAATGACGCGTTCGTGCGATATTTCGGCGAACGCCTTCAACCCATGCCGCAGGGGTCGGCGAGTGAGGATTTCAGTGACATCCCCACCGCACTCGGTGTGCCGTACACGTATTGGGGTTTCGGCGGAATCGACGAGCAGCACTACCGCGCGGCGGCCGAGGCCGGGCGGGTCAGCCAGGACATTCCCGTCAACCACTCACCGGCTTTCGCACCGGTCATCCAGCCGACCCTGGACACCGGCACCCAGGCCCTCGTCGTAGCGGCGTTGGCCTGGCTGGCCCGCTGACCCTCAGCGTTCGGGGTGGCGCTCCGCGCCGAGTGGCCCTGGAGCATTCAGGCCGAACCGAACGCCGAGCATCCGGATGGCGAAGCAGACCGCCGCGGCCACCGAGGCGGCCGCGAGACCGTAGACATCCAGCCGGATGGCCCCGATCGTGATCGCCGCTGCCGCCAGCGCCGGAATCGCATACAACTCGCTACGCAGAACCGTGGGAATCCGCCCGATCAGGACGTCGCGAATGGTGCCGCCACCCACCGCAGTGGTCACACCCAGCAGCAACGACGGTGCGATGCCCAGACCGAAAGCCGCCGCCTTACTGGTTCCGATGACCGCGAAGACGCTCAGGCCCACCGCATCGAACACCGTGATCGCCGCCTCCAACCGGCTCAGTAACTTGCTGAGCGCAAAGGCCAGCAGGCCACCGGCAATGGCGAGCGCAAAGTATCGCCAGTCTCGGAATGTGGCGGGCGGGATGTCTCCGATGATCACATCGCGGATGACGCCGCCGCCCAGCGCGGTCATCATGCCGAGAGTGACCACACCGACGATGTCCAGGCGCGCGGCACGCACCGCGGTCAGCGCTCCGTTGAGCGCGAACACGAAGGTGCCCGTCAGATCTAGCGCCAGCCACAACATCGGTGCAGGATTCACTGAGTCATCCTCGGGCGCTATAGATCTCAGCCGACGACGACGTAGTCGCCCTCGTCGGCGAGTGCTTCGCGTACCTGCTCGACACTGACGTCACCGTCGGAGTCGACTCGCACGGTCGATGCACCGTCGGGGTCGAGGTCGATGTCGACGGCACTGACCGTCGGCAGCGCGGCCAGCGCACCGGTCACCACCCGAACACAACTCTGGCAGTGCAAGCCGGTGACCTTGAACGTGTGGGACATGGAGATCTGCCTTCCGGTGGCTATCGGGAGTCGAAGTTGCGCAGCCGCAGGCTGTTCGAGACGACGAAGAACGACGAGAACGCCATCGCCGCACCGGCGATGAGCGGATTGAGGAATCCGGCGGCGGCGATCGGGATGGCCGCCACGTTGTAGCCGAATGCCCAGAACAGGTTCGTCCGAATCGTGCGCATGGTCGCACGGGCCAGGTCGAGTGCCTGCGGGACGATGTCGAGATCGTCGCGCACCAGGATGATGTCGGCGGCGCCGATCGCCACGTCGGTGCCGCGCCCGATGGCCAGGCCCAGATCTGCCGATGCCAGCGCGGGTCCGTCGTTGATGCCGTCACCGACCATGGCGACCACCCGGCCGTGCTCGCGCAGTTGCTCGATCACGTCGACCTTGCCTTCGGGCAGCACGTCGGCGATGACCTCCTCGATGCCGACCTGCGCGGCCACCGCACCCGCGGCGGCGGCATTGTCGCCGGTGAGCAGCACCGTGCGCATCCCCCGGCGGTGCAGCGCGGCCACCGCATCGGCGGCCGATTCCTTCACCGCGTCGGCGACCGCCACGGCCCCGCACACCTGTCCGTCGACAGCAACGAATACGACTGTCTCGCCGCGAGATTCACCGCGGCGCCGCGCCGCCTGCACCGACTCGGGGACATCCGCCTGGCCGGCGACCCACGACGGGCGGCCCACTGTCACGTCGTGCCCGGACACCGTTCCGACGACCCCGCGGCCGGGGTGGGCGCGGAAGTCCTCCACCGGCCGGCGCTCGTCGGTGGCGGTCGTGATGGCCACCGCCACAGCATGTTCGGAGGCCACCTCGACCGCCGCGGCGAGCGCCAGAACCTCGTCGGATTGCGCGCCGTCGGCCACCGTCACCTCCGTGACCGCCAGGTGCCCGGTGGTCAGCGTGCCGGTCTTGTCGAACACCACGGTGTCCACCGCGCGGATGGCTTCGAGCGCACGGTAGCCCTTGAGGAAGATGCCGAGCTGCGCGCCGCGTCCGGAGGCCACCATCATCGCGGTCGGGGTCGCCAGTCCCAGCGCACACGGACACGCGATCACCAGCACCGCCAGCGCCGCCGAGAACACCCGGTCGGCGTCGGCCCCCGCCAGCCACCAGCCCGTCGCCGTCAGCGCCGCGATTCCGAACACCACCGGCACGAACACTCCGGCGATCCGGTCGGCCAGCCGTTGCGCATCGGCCTTCTGGGCTTGCGCTTCTTCGACCAGCCGCACCATCCCGGCGAACTGGGTGTCGGCGCCCACGGCAGCCGCCTCGACGATCAGCCGGCCGTCGAGCACCACCGTTCCGCCGACCACCGGCCCACCGGGATGGGCACGCGCCGGCTTGGCTTCGCCCGTCATCGCACTCATGTCGATGGCGGCGTCACCCTCGATCACCAACCCGTCGGCGGCGATCGTCTCGCCGGGGCGCACCACGAATTTCTGCTGCTCTTTGAGTTCGTCTGCCGGCAGCACCATTTCGCTGCCGTCGGCCAGCAGCACCG
Organism: Mycobacterium sp. ELW1; assembly: GCF_008329905.1. Classification (NCBI taxonomy): domain Bacteria; kingdom Bacillati; phylum Actinomycetota; class Actinomycetes; order Mycobacteriales; family Mycobacteriaceae; genus Mycobacterium; species Mycobacterium sp. ELW1. The sequence continues at coordinate 3,965,903 of NZ_CP032155.1, forward strand.
TCACGTTCTTGGCGCTCAGCGCGGCCAGCGCGCGCAACGCGCTGCCGGCCCGCGACTTCGCCCGCGCCTCGAAGTAGCGCCCGGCCAGGATGAAGACGGTGACGCCGGCGGCCACCTCCAGGTAGATCGAATCGCTGCTCAGCAGCGCCTGCCAGATGCCGTCACTGCGTCGTTCGCGATGCCCGATGAAGATCGTGTAGAGCGACCACAGTGTGGCCGCGGTGACCCCGACGGAGATCAGCGTCTCCATCGACGCGGTGCCGTGGCGGGCGTTGCGCAGGGCGACCCGGTGGAACGGCCAGGCCGCCCATGTGACGATCGGCGCCGCCAGCGCGGTGAGCAGCCAGCCCCAGCCGGCGAACCGGGTACTGGGCACGACCGCGAACATCACCGACAGGTCGGCCAGCGGCACGAACAGCACGGCGGCGATCGCCAGCCGCCGCAGCAGGCTGCGGGCCAGCTTGTCGTCGGGATCCACCGTCTCGGCGGCCGAGGTGGAGCGCGGGGCGGCGTCGTACCCGGCCTTGCGGATCACGTCGCACAGGTCCTCGACGGCCACCGATTCGGGCGCATCGACACTGGCCACCCGGGTGGCGTAGTTGACCGAGGCGCGCACGCCGTCGACCTTGTTGAGCTTGGTCTCGACTCGGGCCGCGCACGCCGCGCAGGACATCCCGGAGACGTCGAGTTCGACCCGGTGCGCGGCGCCGGACACGTTCGGAGCGGTTGGACCGCCCACGACCGATACCGTCATCGCCCTCCTTGGCTGTGTTGCGGACCCGAGGGATGAGTCGGCTGCCATGGCCGTCGGGTTCCCCGGCCTCCCAAAATACGCGCAGGCAACAGGCCGGGAATGTGCCGGCCATGGTGATCCCCTAGTCTCACTGAGCGTGGCCGAACGCGACGACGACCCCGTGACTGCGCTGGCCCTGGCCGCGGGCCGGGGCGATGCGGCCGCACTCGAGGCGTTCATCAGGGCCACTCAGCGAGATGTGTGGCGTGCGGTCGCCTTCCTCGGTGATCCCGGTCACGCCGACGACCTGACGCAGGAGACGTTCCTGCGGGCGTTGGGCGCACTCCCCCGGTTCTCCGGCCGGTCCTCGGCCCGGACCTGGCTGCTGTCGATCGCCCGCCGTGTCGTCGTCGACCAGATCCGCCGTAATCAGGCACGACCACGCACGACCTCTGCGATCGATCTGGAGCAGGTGCTCGACGCCCGGCGCAGCGCCGGCCGATTCGAGGACATCACCGAAATCCGGATGCTGCTCGACGGCTTGGACACCGACCGCCGCAACGCGCTGATGCTGACCCAGGTGCTGGGGTTGTCCTACTCCGAAGCCGCCGAGGTCTGCGGATGCCCGGTGGGCACCATCCGCTCCCGGGTCGCGCGAGCACGCGAGGATCTGCTCGGCGCCGCCGGCCGCGACGATCAGGTCGGCTGAGCGGCTCGACGCCCGCGCCGATTGTTTGTCGTCGGACAACTGTTGCCCTCTGGTTAGCATTGCGTCCGGCGGGAACATATCGCCATGACATCTTTGCCATCGGCAGTGCTGGTCGCCGTCTTCGCCGCCTGCGCCGTCGTCATTTGGTTCGCGGGAATCAAGTTGTCCCAGATGACCGATGTGCTCTCGCAGCGGTGGAATCTCGGCTCGGCGTTCGCCGGCGTCATACTGCTCGCGATTGCGACCAACCTGCCGGAGATCGCCATCACGGCCAGCGCCGCACTGTCCCATCACATCGATGTGGCGGTGGGCAACATCCTCGGTGGAATCGCGATCCAGACCGTCGTGCTGGCCATCCTCGACGCCGCCGGCACGCGTCCGCGTAAGCCGTTGACCTACCTCGCGGCCTCTCTGACCCTGGTGCTGGAGGCCGGTCTCGTGGTGGCGCTGCTGGTGATCGTGGTGATGTCGACACAACTGCCCGGTTCGCTGATCGCCTGGCGGCTGACTCCCGGCGCCGTCCTGATCGTCGTCGTTTGGGCGATCGGCCTGTACCTGGTCCGCCGCGCCCGTCGAGGCCTGCCGTGGCACCAAGAAGGTCATGCGCCAGGCAGCCAGGACAAGCCACCGGGCCACTCCACCGCGGCCAACGAAAAGACCGCTGCGCAACGGGGTATGGGCACCGGTCGCGCAGTCGCCGTGTTCGGCGTCGCGGCTCTGGCCACGCTGATCGCCGGCGTTCTGATCGAACGCAGTGGTGAGGAGGTATTCGGCCGCTGGGGAATGTCGGGGGTGCTGTTCGGTGCCACGGTGCTGGCCGCCGCAACGTCGCTGCCCGAGCTGTCGACCGGCCTGGCGTCGACCCGGATGGGTGATTACAAGCTGGCGATGAGTGACATCTTCGGCGGCAACGCCTTTCTGCCCGTGCTGTTCCTGCTCGCGACCCTGCTGTCCGGTGACGCCGTCCTGCCGACCGCCCATCACACCGACATCTATCTGACCGCGCTGGCCGGCCTGCTCACCGTGGTCTACATGGCGGGACTGATTTTCCGCCCGCAGCGCCAATGGCTGCGGATGGGGCTGGATTCCCTCGCCGTGGTCGTTTTGTACATCGCCGGCATCGTCGGGTTGGCGTCCATCACCAATTAACTGTTGCCTGACAGCAATCATTGATCGGCAACAAGGGGATGAGCACACAGACTGTTGGGTAAGCCACGAGTATGCGCGCGTTGACTGTGCAACCCGGACAAGCCGATTCCCTAGCTGTCGAAGATATCGACGAACCCCAGGTTGGGCCAGGTGAATTGCTGGTAGCCGGCCTGGCCGTCGGTGTGTGCGGAACCGATAAGGAGATTGCCGCCGGTGACTACGGCTGGCCCCCACCCGGGCGTGACCGGTTGGTGTTGGGTCACGAATCCCTGGGCCGGGTGCTGACCGCTCCCCCGGGCAGCGACTTCGCCGAAGGCGATCTGGTGGTAGGGGTGGTGCGCAGGCCCGATCCGGTGCCCTGTGGCGCGTGTGCCCATGGCGAGTTCGACATGTGCCGCAACGGTCGATACACCGAGCGCGGCATCAAGGAGTTGGACGGATACGGCAGCGAACGCTGGTGTGTGGAAAACGACTATGCGGTCAAACTCGACGACGGGCTTGCCGACGTCGGCGTGTTGATGGAGCCCACCACCGTCGTGGCCAAAGCCTGGGAACAGGTGTACCGCGTGGGGCAGCGAGCCTGGTTCGAGCCGCGCACCGCACTGATTACCGGCGCGGGCCCGATCGGGCTTCTCGCCGCACTGGTCGGCGTCCAGCACGGTCTCGACGTTCACGTGCTCGACCGGGTCACCGCGGGGCCGAAACCAGACATCGTCAACGCCTTGCACGCCACCTACCACCACGGCAGCGTCGAGGACGCCCTCGGAGCGATTGGTCCGGACATCGTGATCGAAGCCACCGGCGTCGGATCGCTGGTCTTCGACGCCATGAGCGTCACCGGCTCGTACGGCATCGTCGCGCTGACGGGTGTCTCCCCGAAGGGTCGGGCCTTCACCGTGGATGCCGGCGGCCTCAATCGCGACATCGTTCTTCAGAACGATGCGGTGGTGGGTTCGGTCAATGCGAACCTGCGTCACTACCGGCAGGCCGCCGAAGCGTTGGCCAAGGCCGATCCGAATTGGTTGGCCAGCTTGATAACCCGGCGTGTCCTTCTTGCCGACGCGACGAAGGCATTCACCGCCGAATCCGACGACGTCAAGGTGATCGTGACCCTCCAGGAGGCGACTTAACGCTTCGTCGCCGTCACCACCAGATACTCGGCCGAGTAGGCAGTGCGGCCGGGCTGATCCGACTGGTTCCACTGCTCGAGGAACGCCAGGAAGTCGCGGTCGAGGCTCGCCACCTGGTCGGGGCGGTCCGCAGTCAAGCTGTACACGGCGATTGTGGGTCCGTAGTTGCGTTTCCAGTATTCCCGGAACTCCAGCGGGCTGGGGCTGTGCGCCATCTGAAGGGTCCTGCGTTCCATGGTGAGGTCGGTGACCTTGTCGCCGAACAACTCTCGTACATGGTTCTCGTCACCCCACAGCGGTGCGGGCGAGGCGCCCGGGGGCGGCGGCGCGGCATAGGGCTTCATGGTGGCGAACAACTGGCCGATGAATCCTTGCGGCGTCCAGTTGATCATCCCGATCGACCCACCCGGCCGGCACACCCGCACCAACTCGTCGGCGGCCGCCTGGTGATGCGGGGCGAACATCGCGCCCAAACAAGACAGGACGACATCGAAGTGGTTGTCGGCGAACGGAAGCGCCTCCGCGTCGGCCTCCACCCACTCCAGCTCGACACCGCGCGCGGCGGCGATCCGGCGGCCGGCGTCGAAGAGCTCCGGAGTGAGGTCACTGGCGGTCACTCGCGCGCCGGCTTCGGCGGCCGGAATCGAGGCGTTGCCGGCGCCGGCGGCCACGTCCAGCACCACGTGATCGGGCCGGATGCCGACAGCGTCGACGAGCTCTGGGCCGAGTGCGGCGACCAACTCGGCGGCCACCGTCGGGTAGTCACCGGACGCCCACAGGGCACGATGCTTGGCCTTCAGCGCCCGATCGGCGGAATCATCGTCTTCTGGTCTGGTACCCATTGCAGATCTCCTTCACAACGGCCATGGGCACAGGATGCGCGCACGCGTTGCGACAGAAGCGGAAATGGCAATAACGCCGCGGGCGAATTCAGTCCAGGAAGCCGTGCAACAGCGCTGCCGATCCGGCGATGTGGGCCTGCATCGCCGCTCCGGCGGCATCCGGATCGCCGGCGAGGATGGCGATGACGATGGCCTCGTGCTGTTCGTCGGAATGCGCAATGTTGCGCCGCAGCAACGGAATCTGATCCAACAGCGCGTTCAGCCGCATCCGGTTCTCGGCTACCAGCGGCACCAGCGATGCCGATCCGGCGGCCTCCGCGATGGCCAGATGCAGCCGGGAGTCCAGCCGCCGATAGTCCTCGGCGCACGAGCAACGCACATCGGTCAACCGGGACCACAGCCCTTCCCGCTCGGCCGCGGTCAGCGTCCGGGTCGCGGCCATCCGGGCTGCGCCGACCTCGAGGATCTCGCGCAGCCGCAGCGCATCGTCGATGTCGGCGCGGCTGAACCGCACCCGGCCTTCGGTGGGGGCGGGTAGCGACTCGGACAGGAAGGTGCCGCCGTAACGGCCGCGCCGCGACACCAGGTAACCAGCGTCGGCCAGCGACTTGATCGCCTCCCGGACGGTGTCGCGGCTGACGCCGAGCCGGGTGGCGAGTTCCCGTTCCGGGGGCAGCGAGTCACCCGGGGTGAGCACGCCGAGCTTGATGGTCTGCAGCAGCCGGCCGACGGTGTCCTCGAAGGCGTTGCCCAGGCGCACCGGACGCAGCAGTGCCTCGTGGGCCTGCTGCGGTTCCGGTACGGCTGTCATGGTTTACAGCGGGGTGACGTAGTGGCCGGTGATGCCGCCGTCGACCAGGAAGCTGGAGCCGGTGATGAACGAGGAGTCGTCGCTGGCCAGGAATGCCACCGCGGCGGCCAGTTCCTCCGGCTCGGCGAACCGGCCCATCGGCACGTGCACCAGTCGGCGGGCGGCCCGCTCCGGATCCTTGGCGAACAACTCCCGCAGCAGCGGGGTGTTCACCGGGCCGGGGCACAGCGCGTTGACCCGAATTCCCTGGCGCGCGTACTGGATTCCGAGTTCGCGCGACATCGCCAGCACACCGCCCTTGGACGCGGTGTAGGAGATCTGGGAGGTGGCCGAACCGTTGACCGCCACGAACGAGGCGGTGTTGATGATCGAGCCGCGCTGCGCGGGCACCATGTGCCGTAGCGCGGCCTTGCAGCAGAAGAAGACCGACTTCAGGTTGACGTCCTGCACCCGGTCCCAGGCGTCGATGCCGGTGTTCTCGATGAGGTCATCGTCAGGCGGGCTGATACCCGCGTTGTTGAACGCGATGTCGACGCCGCCGTGCAGCTCGAAAGCGGTGTCGAACAACTTGTCCACCGCGACCTGATCGGACACGTCGACCTGGACGAACGTCACGTTCAAGTCGTTGGCCACGGTCTTGCCGGTCGTCTCGTCGAGATCCCCGATGACGACGATCGCGCCCTCGTCCCGCATCCGTTTGACGGCTGCGAGTCCGATACCGCTCGCGCCACCCGTGACGACGGCGACCTTGTCCTTGAGTCGCTGGGACAGATCCATCTAGCTCTCCTCTACTGCAAAAAAGACGTTCTTGGTTTCGGTGAAGTGCAGGGGTGCGTCCGGGCCGAGTTCGCGACCGAGCCCGGATTGTTTGAACCCGCCGAACGGGGTGTTGTACCGGACCGACGAATGCGAGTTCACGCTCAGGTTGCCTGCCTCGACCGCGCGGGACACCCGCACCGCCCGCGACAGGTTGTCGGTCCAGATCGACCCGGACAGACCGTATTCGGTGTCATTCGCCAGGGCGATGGCGTCGGCCTCGTCGTCGAACGGCAGCACCGCGACGACCGGTCCGAAGATCTCCTCGGTGACGGTGCGATCGGTGCGTTGCGGGGTGAGCACGGTCGGCGGAAACCAGAAACCGGGCCCACTGGGCGCCGAGCCGCGAAACGCGACGCATCTGTCATCGGGTACGTAGGCGGCCACCGACTCGAAGTGCTTGCGCGACACCAGCGGTCCCATCTCGGTCTCCCGGGCCGCGGGATCACCGACGACCAGGCCCTTGACAGCTGGTTCGAGCAGCTCCATGAACTTGTCGAACACGCTGCGCTGCACAAGAATCCGGCTGCGCGCACAGCAGTCCTGCCCGGCATTGTCGAACACGCCGTAGGGCGCGGTGGCCGCGGCCTTCTCCAGATCGCAGTCGGCGAACACGATGTTGGCGCTCTTGCCGCCGAGCTCCAGGGTGACCCGCTTGACCTGGTTGGCCGCCCCGGCCATCACCTTGGTCCCGACCTCCGTCGAGCCGGTGAACACGATCTTGCGGACATCGGGGTGGCTGATGAACCGCTCGCCGACCACCGAACCGCGCCCGGGCAGCACCTGGAACAGGTCCTTGGGCAGACCGGCTTCCAGAGCAAGCTCACCGAGCCGCATCGAGGTCAGCGGCGTCCACTCGGCCGGTTTGAGCACCACCGCATTACCTGCGGCCAGGGCGGGCGCGAAACCCCACGCCGCGATCGGCATCGGGAAATTCCACGGCGTGATCACCCCGATCACACCCATCGGCTCGTTGAACGTCACATCCAGGCCACCGGCCACCGGAATCTGCTTGCCCGACAAGCGCTCCGGGGTGGCCGAATAGAACTGCAGCACGTCGCGCACATGGCCGGCCTCCCACTCGGCCGCGCCGATCGGATGACCGGAGTTGGCCACCTCCAGGGCGGCCAGCTCCCCGACATGCGCCTCCACCGCGGCGGCGAACGCCCGCAATGCGGCCGCCCGTTCGGCGGGTGCCTTTGCGGCCCAGACCTTTTGCGCGACCTTGGCGCGCGCAACGGCGTCATCGACGCCGGCGACGTCGGTCAGCTCGACCGTGCGCAGCGACTCTTCCGTGGCCGGATTGACCAGTTCGGTTGTACTCAATTCACTCTTTCCGTTGTGTAGGCCCGGGCCGCCTCGACCAGGCCGGCGAACACGCGAAGATCGTCCAGGGTTTCCTCGGGATGCCATTGCACGGCCAGGACGAATTCGTCGCCCGGCAGCTCGACGGCCTCGATGACGCCCTCATCGTCAAACGCGCTGATCATCAGTCCGTCACCGAGCCGGTCGATGGCCTGGTGGTGGTAGCACTGCGCATTCGTGCTCTCGCCGATCAGGCCGGCCAGCCGGCTACCCGCCACGGTGCGGATCGACGAGGTGGTGAACACCGCGTTGCCCTGCTGATGACGGGTGTGCCCGACGACGTCGGGCAGGTGCTGGTGCAGGGTGCCGCCCAGCGCGACGTTGAGCACCTGCGCCCCGCGGCAGATGCCGAGCACCGGCAGGTGCCGGCGTATCGCCGCGGCAACCAGCATGAGTTCCCACGCGTCGCGGACGCGGTCCGGTTCGTCCGTGGCGGGGTGCGCGTCGTGACCGTACGCGGACGGATCGACATCCCTGCCGCCGGTGATGATCAGACCGTCGATGCCGTCGAGGATCTGCTCGACGATGCCGGCGTCGACCGGCTGCGGCGGAAGCAGCGTGGCGATACCCCCGGCCAGCGTGACGCCTTCGATGTAGATGCCGGGCAGGAAGCTGGCGTGCACATCCCAGACACCGGTCTGGGCCTGCTGGAGATACGTCGTGAGGCCCACGACGGGGCGGAGCCTGGCCTCCCTGTCAGAGCCGCTCAAAACCGCGCACCCTCTCCCAGTCGGTGACCGCGGAGTTGAACGCCGCCAACTCGACGCGGGCGTTGTTCAGGTAGTGCTCGACGACCTCGTCACCGAACACCTCGCGCGCCACGGTCGAACCCTCGAACAGCGCAGCGGCCTCGGCCAGCGTGGTCGGCAGCCGCTCGGCGCCACTGGTGTAGGCGTTGCCGTCGACCGCATCGGGCAGCTCCAGCCCGTTGTCGATGCCGTGCAAGCCACCGGCGATCAGTGCCGCCACCGCGAGGTACTGGTTGACGTCACCGCCGGGTGCCCGACACTCCATCCGCATCCCGGACCCGTGGCCCACCACCCGCAACGCGCAGGTGCGGTTGTCCATACCCCACGCGATCGCGGTCGGAGCGAAGCTGCCGTCGACAAACCGCTTGTAGGAGTTGATGTTCGGTGCATAGAACAGCGTCAGCTCGCGCAGCGTGGCGACCTGGCCGGCGATGAAGCTACGGAACATCGGCGACATGCCGAGTTCGTCGGAGTCATCAGCGAACACCGCCGAGCCGTCGGTACCACGGAAGGAGATGTGAATGTGGCAGCTGTTCCCTTCCCGCTCATCGAATTTCGCCATGAACGTCAGGCTCTTGCCGTGCTGATCGGCGATCTCTTTCGCGCCGTTCTTGTAGATCGTGTGGTTGTCGCAGGTGACCAGCGCGTCGGCGTACCGGAACCCGATCTCCTGCTGGCCCAGGTTGCATTCGCCCTTGACGCCCTCGCAGTACATGCCGGCACCGGCCATCCCGTTACGGATGTCGCGCAGCAGCGGCTCCATCCGGGTCGACGCCAGCATCGCGTAGTCGATGTTGTAGTCGGTGGCCGGAGTGATGTTGCGGTAACCGGACTTCCAGGCGTCGCGGTAAGTCGTGTCGAACGCCATGAATTCGAGCTCGGTCGCGGCGACCGCACACATATCGCGCTCGGCGAGCCGGTCGAGCTGCTTGCGCAGGATGCTGCGCGGCGCCTGGCTCACCGGCGTGCCATCGGTCCAGGACAGGTCGGCCATCACCAGCGCGGTGGCCGGCAGCCACGGAATGCGGCGCAGCGTGCTGAAATCCGGGGTCATCACCATGTCGCCGTAGCCGGTTTCCCAGCTCGAGATCGCGTAGCCGCCGACGGTGTTGTTGTCGACGTCCACCGCGAGCAGGTAGTTGCAGCACTCGGCGCCGTGCGCGGCGACATCGTCGACGAACAGTTCGGCCGAGATCCGCTTGCCGGTCAGCCGGCCCTGCATGTCGGCAAAGGCCACGATCACCGTGTCGATCTCACCGGCGGCCACCATGGTTTCCAGTTCGGCCTGCAGCAACAGACCTGGCCGGCGGCGGCTTGCACCATCAGGCGTCACGCGTGCCCCTCTCGATAGCCCGGGATCGGGTTGATTCGACGGAAAGTCAACCATTGGATGCCGCCGGCGCGGCGGCGTCGTCGTCCAGGTTTACATAAACGTCACTCCAAAGGTAGGACACCAGACCAATAGCACTCTATTGTCCCTACTCAGGAGAGCGCCGGTGGGCGCCTCTTCGTCATCACGCCCAGAAGGAGACACCGTGCCAGAGGGTCACGAACTACTCGACGACGACGAAAAGCACCTCGCCAGCCTCGGGTATACCCAGGAGCTGCACCGGTCCTGGTCCGGCTTCAGCAATTTCGCCATCTCGTTCTCGATCATCTCGATCCTGGCCGGCTGCTTCACCTCGTTCGGCCTCGGCTGGAACAACGGTGGGCCCGCCGCCATCGCCTGGGGCTGGCCGATTCTGTCGGCGTTCATCCTGCTCATCGGACTCTGTATGTCGGAGTTGGTGTCGGCGTTCCCGACATCCGGCGGAATCTATTGGTGGGCAGCCAAACTCGGCGGTCCCAAAGCCGGCTACTACACCGGCTGGCTGAACCTGGTCGGACTGATCGCCATCCTGGCGTCGGTGGCCTACGGGTCGGCGACGTTCCTCGACCTGACACTGGGCACGTTCAGCGAGAGCTGGCTGGCCGGCTACAGCCTGACCCGGACATTCATCATGTTCCTGGTCATCCTGGTGATCGTCGCGACGATCAACATCTTCTCGTCCCACCTGCTCGCCGTCATCAACAACATCTCGGTGTGGTGGCATGTCATCGGCGCTGCGGCTGTCATCGTCATCCTGTGGCTGATCCCCGCGCAGCACGCCAGCTTCTCCACGGTGTTCGCCACGACCGTCAACAACACCGGCTTCTTCGGCGGATCGACCTCGGGCTTCGGCTTCCTGCTGTTCGTGCTGCCGATGTCGGCGATCCTGACCCAGTACACGATCACCGGCTACGACGCCTCTGCTCACCTGTCCGAGGAGACCAAGAGCGCCGCTGACGGTGCCGCCAAGGGCATCTGGCGGTCGATCTTCTACTCGGCGATCGGCGGCTGGATCCTGCTGCTGACCTTCCTGTTCGCCGTTCAGGACGTCGACGGCGTGACCAAGGGCGGTGGTGCCGTCGCGACGATCTTCAGCCAGGCGATGGACTCCAAGTGGGTCGCCATCGTGCTGCTGATCTCGACGGCCGGCCAGCTGTTCTGCACCACCGCGTGCCAGACCAGTGCCTCGCGGATGCTGTTCGCGTTCAGCCGTGACCGTGCGGTGCCGGGACATCAGCTCTGGTCGAAGCTCAGCAGCAGGAAGGTGCCCGCCAACGCGGTGATCGTGACCGCCGCGATTGCGGCGATCCTGACCCTGCCCGCGCTGGTCGAAGTCGACATCAACGGCGCCCCGGTGCCGATCGCCTTCTTCGCCGTGGTGTCGATCGGCGTGGTGGGTCTGTACCTGTGCTTCGCGGTGCCGATCTACTTCCGCTGGAAGGCCGGCGATTCCTTCCCGCTGGGCAAATGGAATCTGCGGGGCCACCACAAGTGGATGGCGCCGCTGGCGTTGGCCGAGATCGTCATCACCTCGATCATCGCGATGTTCCCCACGTCGATCGGCGGCGCGCCGTGGGACGCCAGCTTCGAGTGGAAGTTCGTCAACTACACGCCCCTGGTGGTTGGCGGCGTGCTGATCCTGCTCTTCATCTACTGGCACGCATCGGTGAAGAACTGGTTCACCGGCCCGATCAAGCAGGTGGACGCATCGGGCGAACAGCTGGAGGGGGTTTCCTAACACGCAGGAGACCAACACCCCAGGCCCTCCGTGAGGCGGGCCCCGCGCCCCTCGTGCCCAGGCCGAGGGGCGCGGTTTGTGTGGAGCCCTGCCTTGTCTGAGCCTCCGTCTGGTGTGAGCACCGTCTCGGCCCGGGTTAAGACTCGTTCGCCGCGGGTAAGTGGAAGCCGAGGACAGCGAAACAGACGGGATTGGTCGGGAACGATGTGTGGAGCGGCAGGTGAAGTCCGTCTCGACAATCAGGCCCCCGATGTGGCCGCGGTGGCTGCGATGGCGGAGACGATGGAGCCCCGTGGGCCGGACGCGTCGGGTGTGTGGTCACAGGGCCGGGTGGCGCTCGGCCATCGCCGGCTGAAGATCATCGATCTCTCCGAAGCCGGGGCTCAGCCCATGGTCGATGCCGAGCTCGGACTGACCATCGCCTGGAATGGCTGCATCTACAACTACGAGGCCCTGCGCGACGAACTCGCCGGTCACGGCTACCGGTTCTTCTCCCACAGTGACACCGAGGTGTTGCTCAAGGCCTACCACCACTGGGGTGACCGGTTCGTCGACCGCTTGTACGGGATGTTCGCCTTCGCGATCACCGAACGTGACAGCGGCCGCGTACTGCTCGGTCGCGACCGACTCGGCATCAAACCGCTGTACATCAGCGAGGATTCCCGCCGCATCCGGTTCGCGTCATCACTGCCCGCCCTGCTCGCCGGCGGTGGCGTCGACACCCGCATCGACCCGATCGCGCTGCACCACTACCTGACCTTCCATTCGGTGGTCCCGGCACCGCGCACCATCCTGTGTGGCGTCCGCAAGCTCTCCCCCGGCACCCTGCTGGCCATCGAACCCGACGGCACGCGACGCGAGATCACCTACTGGGAACCGGATTTCAGCCGTCGCGCGGACCGGTCCGACTGGAGCGAACGCGATTGGGAGGACGCGGTTCTCGACTCGTTGCGGGCCGCCGTCAAGCGCCGCCTGGTCGCCGACGTGCCCGTCGGCTGCCTGCTCTCGGGCGGGGTGGACTCCAGCTTGATCGTCGGCCTGCTCGCCGAAGCGGGCCAGCAGGGACTGTCGACCTTCTCCATCGGCTTCGAATCGGTCGGCGGCGTCAAGGGTGACGAATTCGTCTACTCCGACATCGTGGCCGAGCGGTTCGGCACCGACCACCATCAGATCCGCATAGACACCGCCCGGATGCTGCCCGCGCTGCAGGGCGCGATCGGCGCGATGAGCGAGCCGATGGTGTCCCACGACTGCGTCGCGTTTTATCTGCTGAGCCAGGAAGTCGCCAAGCACGTCAAGGTGGTTCAGTCCGGTCAGGGCGCGGACGAGGTGTTCGCCGGCTACCACTGGTATCCCCGATGGCCGAGCCGGACGCGGCCAGCGTCGACGGTTCCCCTGGCGCACCCCGATGGCCGAGCCGGACGCGGCCAGCGTCGACGGTTCCCTGGCGCGATACCGCGGAGCGTTCTTCGATCGCGACCACGACGGCGTGGCCGCACTGCTCGCCGACGACCGGCTCACCGGCCGGGAGGATCCCAGCCTGTCATTCGTCGCCGAGCACTTCGCCCGGCCCGGCGCGCAGACCGGCGTGGACCGCGCCTTGCGGCTGGACACCACCGTGATGCTGGTCGACGATCCGGTCAAGCGCGTCGACAACATGACGATGGCGTGGGGGCTGGAGGGCCGGGTGCCCTTCCTCGACCACGATCTGGTGGAGCTCGCGGCAACCTGCCCGCCCGAGCTCAAAACCGCCCACGGCGGCAAAGGCGTGCTGAAAGAGGCTGCCCGCCAAGTTATTCCAGCCGAAGTGATCGACCGGCCGAAGGGCTATTTCCCGGTGCCCGCGCTCACCCATCTGGAAGGGCCGTATCTGGAGATGGTCCGTGACGCGTTGTACGCGCCGGCGGCCAAGGAGCGCGGCCTGTTCCGGCCCGAGGCAGTGGAGCGGTTGCTGGCCGATCCCAACGGGCGGCTGACCCCGCTGCGCGGCAATGAACTCTGGCAGATCGGACTCCTCGAGCTATGGCTGCAGCAGCACGGCATCACGGGGCCGGCCGCATGAGCACCTCGTCGCACACCGAGGCCATCACGATGAGCCTGCACGAGGCCTCGCCCGAAGACCTGGTCCGCGAGATGTCCGACGATGTGGTGCTCGAATTGGGTTGGGGCCGACTGATTTTCGGGCAGACCTTCGAGAGCCCCGACAAGCTGGCCGCGGTGCTGCAGCAGGAGGAGCAGGGCCGGCGCGACATCTGCATCTACGCCCGCGAATCGCATGTGCTGGTGGCCAAGTCGCCGGCTGAGCTGTTCATCGACCCCAGCCACACCTACCGCTGGCGGCTGCACCCCGACGACCCCGAGGTGCCGACGCCGGCCGGGTTCAGTGTGCGCCCACTGCGCGATCAGGGCGAAGCCGACGAGATGAACCGGGTGTACGTGCGCTGCGGCATGGTGCCGGCCCCTACCGAACTGATCTGGAACAACCATCTGCACTCCGACGCGGTGGAGTATCTCGTCGCAGTGCGCGACGACGACGGGTCGGTGGTCGGCACGGTCACCGGCGTCGACCACAAACGGCTGTTCAACGACCCCGAGGACGGATCCAGCCTGTGGTCACTGGCGGTCGACCCGACTGCCAGCCTGCCCGGCATCGGCGCATCGCTGACCCGCACGCTGGCCGCCATCTTCCGCGGGCGCGGCCGTGCCTACCTGGACCTCTCGGTGGCCTACGACAACGACGCCGCGATCGCGCTGTACGAGAAGCTCGGCTTCCAGCGCGTTCCGGTGCTGGCCGTCAAGCGCAAGAACGCGATCAACGAGCCGCTGTTCACCCCGGCGTCCGAGACGGTCGACGATCTGAACCCGTACGCGCGCATCATCGCCGACGAGGCCATGCGCCGCGGAATCCGTATCGAGGTCCTCGACGCGGAGACCGGTGAGATGCGATTGTCCTACGGCGGCCGCAGCGTGGTGACGCGAGAGTCGTTGAGCGAATACACCTCTGCGGTCGCGATGAGCCGCTGCGACGATAAGCGACTGACCCGTCGCATCGTCTCCGAAGCCGGCATCATCGTGCCGCGGGGCCGCCTGGCCACCTTCGATCACGACGATCACACCTTCCTGGCCGAGGTCGGCGACGTCGTCGTCAAACCGACCCGTGGCGAGCAGGGCAAAGGCATCACCGTCGGGATCGACAGCCCCGAGGCGTTGGACGCCGCCCTGGCCCGGGCCCGTGAACAGCACCCCGAGGTGCTGATCGAACAGCGCGCCTGCGGTGACGATCTCCGCCTGGTGGTCATCGACGGCAAGGTCGTCGCCGCGGCTCTGCGCAAACCGGCCGAGATCATCGGCACCGGCAAACACACCGTCCGGGAACTCATCGAGACCCAGAGCCGCCGCCGCGCCGCGGCCACCGGCGGCGAATCGCGTATCCCCCTCGACGACGTCACCGAAGCGACTGTGGCCGAGGGCGGTTGGTCGTTCGACGACGTCCTTCCCGAAAGCGAGCGGCTGCGGGTACGCAAGACCGCGAACCTGCACCAGGGCGGCACCATTCACGATGTGACGGCCATCGTTCATCCCGAGCTGTGCCGGGTCGCCGTGGTAGCGGCAGAGGCCATCGGCATCCCGGTCACCGGCATCGATCTCCTGGTGCCCGACGTGACCCGCGACGAGTATGTGTTCATCGAAGCCAACGAGCGGCCCGGGCTGGCCAATCACCAGCCACAGCCCACCGCACAGGCTTTCGTCGACTTCCTGTTCCCCGGACAGCCGGGTCTACCGCAGGCGTGGACTCCGGAAGAGCCCCAGCGCTGAACTCACCAGGTGCTGGTGCGCAACACGATCTCCGCGGCCAGCTGCGCGGTGGACTCGGCGGCGTTGCGCCTGCCGGTGAACTCCACCAATCGATAGTCGCTGTACACGTAGCGCTGACTGGCCCTGGCCAGTGCGCGGGCGGCGGGGGTACTGACCAGCGCGGTGGTGTTGATCTCCACCGGCGGGCAGTCCTCATCGCGGACCACACCGTTCTGATCGGGGACGCGCGGATGTCCGCGGTCGATCACGACCAGGCCGGTGAACCGGTCGAGCCGGGTGGCGGCCAATTCCCACGCGAGCTCGGCGCCCGCGCGATCCCCCACCAGGATTCCCCACCGGACGTCAAGGGCGTCGAGAATGCCGATGACCGCTTTCGGATGTAGCCGCGGGTCGGCGCCGATGACGACCGTGCGTACCGACGCCGTGTGCAGGCGCTGACAGACCCCGTCGTAGGCAGCCGGTGCATGCTGGGCTGCACCCAGCAACACGACATAGGGGCCCTTCTCCGGACCGGTCACGCTGACCGGCACGGGGAACCCATCGACAGTCACCATCGTCGAAGGCATTTCGCCACGTTACTGCGAAAGTGGCGTTCCCGAGGCAGTTTCCGCAGGGTTCCTCATCTCCTCAGATCGCGTTACGGATCTTCACAGCTTGCTTGTTGAACACGTCCAGGAACGTCTGCGGCAGTGACGCTTTGGCAGCGATGCTGGGATCAGATGTGGGAAAAGCGATTCCGAAAACTCCATACCGGCCCACATTCTGGAACGCCATGTAAACACTACTGGCCGAACCCATCAGCTGCATCGTTTGCTGATACGCCAGCGCATCGTCACTCAAGCCGGGAAGCTCCGTGGTGGTGATCGGGATGCCCTTGCTCCGGGTGTCGAAGTAGGTCTCGAACTGGGCGCAGCGGCCTGCCGCCGCCTCGAGCTTGTCCAGATCCAGGGGCCACGACAGGACCGTCATCACGATGCGTGTGCCGTTGTAGGTGGCCGCGTACTTGGCCGCGCTGCCCGGCCCGCGTTCGGCCGAGTCGGCGATCACATTGGTCAGGGCGTTCGCGCAGCCCTCCGGTCGCGAACGCATCGACGGCGGACTACCGGTGTTGTCAGGTTGACCGAGCTGCTCGACGATGCGGTCGTACTGCACGCCGGGCGGGAAATCGGCCGGCGCCAGCGTGGCCTTCTCCAGCGTGGCGCCCGGCCATGTCGCGGTTCCCGACACCGTCGACCCGCAACCGGTGACCAGGACCGCAGCCACCGACAGGGTGACCAGAACCGCCCGAGCCGACATGAGTGTCAGGCTACCGACCCAATCGGGTGCTCACCGTCGGACGCACCGGCACACCGCCGCTGATCAGGGACAACAGCGCATCGATATCAAGGTGGGCGACCAGCAGATCCGCCATCAGATCGAGTTGGGCATCCCGGCGCCCCGGCACGCTGACATCGGTCGCGACCTCGAAACCGGACCGGCCCGCCGCCGCCGCGACGGTGGCGAGCCACCCCCGCCGGAACTCGTCGTTGTCCAGTAGGCCGTGCCAGTGGGTGCCGAACACCGCGCCTCGCAGGTAACCCTGGACGGCGCCGTCGGCGTCGAACCAGCTGTCCTCGCCACACCTGGAAACCCGACCGTGGTGGATTTCGTAGCCACTCAACGGACTCTCCCAGTGCCGCAGCACCTTCTCGGGCGCGAAGTCGATCTCGGCATCGAGCAGTCCCAACCCCTCGACGTCACCCGTCCGGGTTTCCACGGTGTCACCGATGCGCCGTGCCAGCATCTGAAAGCCGCCGCAGATGCCGAGCACCGGGCGACCGGAGTTGGCATGCGCGGTGACCGCATCGGCGAGGCCCCGCTCCCGCAGCCAGCCGAGGTCGGCGACGGTCGCCTTGCTTCCGGGGATGACGACGACGTCGGCGTCGGACAGCTCCGCAGGCTCGCTGACCCACCGGACCAGCACACCCGGTTCGCAGGCCAGTGCTTCGACGTCGGTGGAATTGGAGATGCGCGGCAGCCGGATCGCCGCGACGCGCAGCCGCTGTTCACCGCGCGGCGGAGCCGGAACACCGACCACATGCCCGGCCACCACCGATACCGAATCCTCGGCGTCGAGCCACAGCCCGTCGCTGTACGGCACGATGCCGTAGGTGGGCCGACCGGTGAGCTCGGCGAGCTGGTCGAGGCCGGGGGCCAAGAGCGCCGGATCCCCGCGGAACTTGTTGACGATGAAGCCCGCGATCAGCGCCTGGTCTTGCGGCGACAGCACGGCGACGGTGCCGAACAGGTGAGCCAGCAGACCACCGCGGTCGATGTCGCCGACGATCACGACCGGCAGGTCGGCCGCCCGGGCCAACCCCATGTTGGCCAGATCGGTTGCCCGCAAGTTGATTTCGGCCGGCGATCCCGCGCCTTCGCACAGCACGACGTCGAACTCCGCGCGCAGCGACGCCAGTTCGTCGGCGACCACCCCGGCGAGCCGGTCGCGATGCTGGATGTAGTCGGCCGCGCCGACCGTGCCGACCGGGTGGCCCCTGACCACCAACTGGGAGGTGCGGTCACTGCCGGGTTTGAGCAGCACCGGGTTGAACCGGGTAGTGGGCGCCAGTCCCGCCGCCCGCGCCTGCATACCCTGGGCCCGGCCGATCTCGCCCCCCTCGACGGTGACCACCGAGTTGTTGCTCATGTTCTGCGCCTTGAACGGCGCCACGCGAATTCCCTTGCGCACCAACAGTCGGCACAGTCCGGCGACGACCATCGACTTGCCGGCATCCGATGTGGTGCCGGCGATCAGCAGCGCGCCGCCGCTCACGTCGTGGCGCCGAGCGTGCGGTTTCGTCCGCAACACGCCGCTGATCGCGTACGAGGACGCACACTCGCCACGATTACGGCGCCAGCGTCAGAATTTCCGCGCCGTCTTCGGTGACGACCAGCGTGTGCTCGAACTGCGCGGTCCACTTGCGATCCTTGGTGGCGACCGTCCAGCCGTCGTCCCAGATCTCGTAGTCCAGCGCCCCGAGGTTGATCATCGGTTCGATGGTGAACGTCATCCCCGGCTCCAGCACGGTCTCCACCTCAGGCTGGTCGTAGTGCAACACCACCAGTCCGTTGTGGAACGTGGTGCCGATTCCGTGACCGGTGAAGTCGCGAACAACGTTGTAGCCGAACCGGTTTGCGTACGCCTCGATGACCCGGCCGACCACCGACAGGGCCCGACCGGGCTTGACGGCCTTGATCGCGCGCATCGTCGCCTCGTGCGTGCGCTCGACCAGCAGGCGGTGCTCCTCGCTGACCTCACCGGCCAGGAAGGTGGCGTTGGTGTCACCGTGCACACCGTTGATGTAGGCCGTCACGTCGATGTTCACGATGTCGCCGTCCTCGACGACCGTAGAGTCGGGGATGCCGTGGCAGATGATCTCGTTCAGCGACGTACAGCACGACTTCGGAAATCCCTTGTAGTGCAATGTCGAGGGGTAGGCGCCGTGATCGATCATGTAGTCGTGGGCGATGCGGTCCAGCTCGTCGGTGGTGATTCCCGGCGCGACGGCCTTACCCGCCTCGGCCAGCGCGCCCGCGGCGATCCGCCCGGCGATGCGCATCTTCTCGATCACCTCGGGCGTTTGAACCCAGGGCTCGCTGCCTTCGGCGACCGTCGACTTACCGACGTATTCCGGTCGCTCGATCGCCTTCGGGACAGGCAGTTCCGGTGCAACGGTTCCGGGCCGGAGTGCGGTACGTACGGGCATGTTGCCAGCCTAATGGCGCCGTAGCAGCGGACGCTTGGGGCCGCGAACGTTGACCGACCCCATGACCACCCGGCCGGTGAGCACGACGTGCGGGGTGCCTTCGGCCGGGGCGTCCTTGCGGCGATCGCGGGCGCTGCCGGCGTACACGGTGACGTCGTCGATGGAGGCGCTGGCGCCGTCGGGCAGCCGCAAATCCAACGACCCGCGCACCATGTCGAGCTCGATCACGACGACGGGTCCGGCGAACCGGGCGGTGGTCAGGTCGAGGTCGACCGAACCCAGGCGGCGCACCAGCGCCAGCCGGGTCGGCACCGTCCACTCGCCCTGCCGCCGCAGCGAGCCCATCCAGCCGCGCAGTTCGACCCGGTCGGCGGCGGAGGTGACGATGGCACCGGGCCCCGGCAGATCGTCGACCAAGACCTCGAGATCGGAGTGCATCCGCGCCGCCGACACCTGCGCCGAGCGCTCCTCGAATTCGCCGATGTCGATCAGCCCGAGCGCGACGGCGTTGTGCAGCCGCCGCAGCGTTCCGTTGCGGTCGGCGTCGGAAACCCGCAGTCCAGGGGTGTGTTCGGTTCCGGTCATGGCTTATCCACGGTACCTGCTCGACCTCGACTAGCCTGGGCCGATGAGTGCGTCGATCTCTGGGCTGCCGCGCCGAACAGTCCTGATCGGGGCAGCCGTCGCCCCGATCGCGGCCTGCAATTCCAATACCGGTGAACTGGTGTCTCCGCCGACGACCACTGCCCCGGGCCAGGTGCTGGCGGCCACCACCGACATCCCGGTGGGCTCCGGGAAGGTGATCGGCGACACCGTCGTCACCCAACCCACCGCGGGCGTCTTCGAGGGATTCGTGGCCCGGTGCACGCACGCCGGCTGCAAGCTGTCCACGGTGACCGACGGCGCGCTCGACTGCCCGTGCCACGGCAGCAGGTTCGGCCTGGACGGCGCGGTGCTGCGCGGTCCCGCCGTGACGCCGTTGACCCAGGTCGCGGTGAAGGTCGCGGACGGCAACATCGTCGCCGGCTGACTCAGAGCCGCGCCGCGGCCCCGGTGAGCACATCCTGCGCGCCGAGCCAGGTCTCGCGGACGATGTCGGCGACCGGCAAGACCTCGCCGATGCGCGAGGAGACCTGGCCGGTGTTGGCCACGCTGGCCTCCATGTCGCCGTCGAAATAGAGCTCGGTGACGCCGCTGATCAGCGGCGCGGTGGCCCCCTCGGTCGACACCCGACGGGCCAGCCCGACGTGCAACACCCGCATCGTGGGATTGCCGGGAAGGTCGAGCAGGATCGTCCCGGAATCGTCGGCTGCGACGATGGCGTCCTTGAAGTTGGCGTGCACCGCCGCCTCTCGGCTGGCCAGCATGCGGGTGCCCATCTGGACGCCCTCGGCCCCCAACACCACCGCCGCGGCGGCTGACCGGGCGTCGCAGATTCCGCCCGCCGCGATCAGGGGCAGGTCGACCTGATCGGCGATCAGCGGCAGCAGCACCAAGGTGGACGCCCCGAGCGCCGATTTGAATCCCCCACCCTCGACGCCCTCGACCACCAGCGCATCCACTCCGGCGTCGACGGCTTTGTGGGCGCCCCGCAGCGATCCCACGACGTGCACCACCGTCATCCCCGCGTCGTGCAGCCGCGCGGTGAACACCGCCGGGTCGCCCGCCGAGGTGAAGACGTGGCAGATGTTCGCCTCCGCCAGCACATCGACGATCGACGGGTCCCGTTTCCAGCCCTGGATCATCAGGTTGGCGGCCACCGGCCGGTCGGTCAGATCACGTACGCGCAGCAGGTCGGCGCGACCTTCCGGAGTGAGGGTTTCGATCACTCCGAGTCCCCCGGCCTCGGACACCGCAGCGGCCAGCGACGCCCGCGCGATGTAGGTCATCGGGGCCTGGACGACGGGATAGGCAACGCCCAGCAGACTCTGAATCCGGTTGGCCACGCCTCATCTAAACACCGGGTGCCAGGGGGTCCCGATCAGGCACCGACTCGCAGAAACTTCTTACCCGACCGTGCATTTTTGGCAAACCGAGGTAAACTGATCTGCACGCTGTCTAGCTGCATAATTAGAGGTGTTTTGATGCGCTATCAAATAATTGCCCGGCGTATGTCGCCCGCCGAGAGCGACGATTATCGCCATCTGGTGGCGGTTCAATATCAAGTCGGGAACGATGTCGACACGTGTCCGCGCGAGCACATGGTCCGGCGGCTCGAGCGTGGCGACACGGCGATCGTCGCGAGCGATCAACACCACTCCGAAGTCGGTGTCTTCGACCTGAACACTGCAAGGGCGTTGCGGCGGTCCAAGTATCTGCGCACCTACGGTGACGACGACTTCTGGAACGAGAGCCTGTCGTACCTGCCGACGTTCTGAGGCCGCCGGTCAGGCCAGATAATCGGCGGGAAGCTCCTGCAGCATCATCTTGACCATCCGGACCGCATACTCCGAACTTCCGCCGCCCACGATCAGCGCCGCGAACGCCATATCGCCGCGATAGCCGGCGAACCAGGCGTGCGAGCCACCCGCGAACTCGGCCTCGCCCGTTTTACCCCGCACGTCGCCCGCGTCGTTGATGTCCTTGGCGGTGCCGTTGGTGACCACCAGGCGCATCATCGGGCGCAGACCGTCGAGCATCGCCGGGGAGATCGGCGGATGATCACCGGTCTCGGAGGTCTGGCTACCCACGATCAGGTGCGGGGTCGGCGTCTTGCCCGCGGCCACAGTCGCGGCCACCAGCGCCATCCCGAACGGCGTGACCAGGACCTTGCCCTGGCCGAATCCGTCCTCGGTACGTTCGGCCAGGTTCACCGTCGGCGGCACCGTGCCGGTCACCGTGGTCAACCCGTCGATGGTGTAGTCCGGGCCGATGCCGTACTGCGAGGCCGCCACGGTCAGCGCCGTCGGGGGCATCCGGCTGGCCAGTTCGGCGAACGTGGTGTTGCAGGAGTTGGCGAACGCCTTCGACAACGGGACCGTGCCCAGGTCGAACTTGTTGTAGTTCGGCACCGTCCGGTGGCCGATGTCGATCTCGCCCGGGCAGCCGAGCAGCGTGTTGGGGGTGGCCATGTTGCGGTCGATGGCCGCGCCGGCGGTGACGATCTTGAAGGTCGAGCCGGGCGGATAGAGGCCGGTGGTGGCCGCCGGCCCGTCGGCGTCGGCCGCCGCGTTCTGCGCGACACCGAGGATCTCGCCGGTCGACGGCCTGATCACCACCAGCATTGCCTTGCGGCCCTGGGTGTCGACGGCGTGCTGGGCGGCGTTCTGCACGGACCGATCCAGGGTGATCGAGATCGACGGGGCCGGGGTGGGCGCCACCTCGTGCAGCACGTCGATGTCGGCGCCGTTCTGGTTGACGCTGACGACTCTCCAGCCGGCCTCGCCGTCGAGTTCGTCGATCACCGCCTTCTTCACCTGGCCCATGACGGCCGGGGCGAATCGCTCATCGGTGGGCAGCAGGTCGGCCTGCGGAGTGACGACGACGCCGGGCAGCATGTCCAGCGCCTGGCCGACCTTGTCGTGGTCCACCGGCTTCAGGGTGACCAGGTCCAGCGGGGCGCTCGACGAACTGGCCTGCTCGGCGAGCCGCTGCGGGTCCAGGGTGTTGTCGAACTGGCGCAGCTGGTCGGCGACCACCCGCGAGGTGGACATCAGCGCGGAGCCGGCCTTGGCGGCGTCGAGCTGGTAGCGGTAGAGGTTGGCCGGAGCGAGCACGTCGGTGCCGCCGAGTTCATTGACCGACGCCCGCCGCGGCGGATCGGACCGCAGCGAGAAGTGCTGGTGCTCACCAAGTTTCGGATGCAACCCGGCCGGGGTCCAGCGGACGTGCCAATTGCCCTCGTCGCGGATCATCTGCAGCACGCCGTCGTAGGTCCAGGTTCGTTTCTTGGGCAGCTGCCAGGTGAAGCGGTAGTTCACACTGCCGGTGTCCTCGGTGTAGCGCGAGCCGAGGATCTGGGCGTCGAGGTGGGTGGCCTGCAGGCCAGCCCACGCCTCGTTCAGCGCGGCCTGCGCGTCGGCCGGGCGGTCAGAAAGCTGGGCGGCCGACGCGGTGTCCCCCTTGGTGAGGTCGGCGAAGAACTTCTCCGCCGCCGGGCCCGGCCCATCGGGGCGCGGGGTGCACGCCGACAGGGTCGCCGACGCCGCCACCACCGCCAAAACCGAGATGACGCCTGTTACTCGTGTTGCTAATGAGGTGCAAGTAGCCATTGGGGCAAATGTTATGAGGCCGTGACCGGAAAAGGCCGCAAACACACCGACGCCCGACTCCCCAGTCGGAAGTCGGGCGCGCGGGCGGCAGCCGGGATCTCAGGTGACCGCGGTAAGCGAGTACTGCTTGGCCCAGGCGACTTCCATCTGGGCACCCGCGGCGATGTCGGGACCCATGGTGTCGAGCTGGATGCACAGGTGCATGGCGCCGGGCGGGAATTGCGACTTGTTGGTCGAGGTGAACAGCGGTACACCGTCGACGTAGGTGGTGATCTGCGTCGGCGTCCACTTCACCGCGTAGGTGTGCCACTGCGTGGCGTCGACCGCCACGCTGGCTTTGATCTGCTTGTTCGACGGCCCATAGTGCAGAACGGAATTCACCGTCTGGCGGGTCGGGTCGTCCCACATCTCCATGAAGTCGACCTCGCCGCCCTTGGGCCAGTTCTCGGCGTCCGGCCACAGCAGCAGGACGGGATCGTAGTTGGCGGCGCCGGCCGGCACCCGAAGGCGAACTTCCCAACCGCCGTACTTCTGGCCGGGCGTCCACGCGATGCCCTCGTCGTTGCCCTGCGCGTCGCCGGTGATGGTCATCGTGCCGTTCGAGAACGACAGCGCGCTCGGCGTGCGGGTGCCCTCCGGATGGGTGCCGGTGTAGACGACGAACTGGGACAGAACCGAGGCGTCGGTGAAATTCACCGTGCGGGTCGGCGCCCCCCACGTACTGGGACCGGTGCGTGGCGCCGTCGTGCCTGTCGACGGGGCCGCGGTCCTGGTCGCCGCGGTCAACGCGGTCTGGACCTGGCGGAAGAAGGAGTGCAACGCAGACGTCACCATGGCCATCGGGTTGGGTACCGCAGACTTGGCGGCCGACGTCCTGCTCACGGCTGGCGAGTCGGTCGGCGTGGCAGTGATCGCCGACGATGTCAGCACCCCCGCGCTGCGGGTGGCCGGCACGGTGGCGGATCGCGTGGTCGACGTGGCGGAAGTGGCAGGCTTCGCCGGCCGAGCCGAGTGCGCTCCGGCAGCCGGGCCTGCCGAACTCCGCGGAGCCGAGTGTGCTGACGGCGACGTGCCCGATCCTGATGAGGTGTCAGCCGCGGCGGCGCCGGCACCGGACAGGATTGCCGCACCGATTCCGAGGGCGGCGACTGCGCCGCCGGTCCACCCCGCACAGATGGCCGGCGTGAAAGATTCTCGCCCCATGTTTCCCCCTACCCTGCCGGCGGCACAGGCACCACCACGGCGGTCACCCCGATACCGGCCTCGGCTGGCGCGACTTTGTCGCGCAACAAACATAGCGCGAATTGACGCCCGCAGAACCCGACTCGCGTAATCCGTTCGCCCACACCCGCCTCGGGTCGGTCACAGGATCGACGCCCGAATACTCCTTGACCCGGGTTGTGCGATGACGGCTTGGCATGTGCCGCAGCGGATTTCGGTCCGGGTTTGACGCGGACGACGGCAATGACGGCGACGTGCGATCAGATCGAGCAAATGTGAGTATGACGAAACTCAGTCGAGCAGGACGGTCGCGAACATCCCGACCTCGGCGAAACCCACGCGCGCATACGCCGCACGGGCGACCGCGTTGAAGCTGTTGACGTACAGGCTCGCAATGCGCCCGCCGTTGACCACCGCGGCGGCGACCGCCGCGGTGCCCGAGGTGCCGAGCCCGTGGCCGCGCCACTCCGGATGCACCCACACGCCCTGGATTTGGCCGACCACCGGAGACTGCGAACCCACCTCAGCCTTGAACACCACCTGCCCATGCTCGAAACGCGCATAGGCCCGGCCGGCCGCGATCAGGCTGGCGACCCGGCGGCGATAACCCCGGCCACCGTCGCCGATCCGCGGATCGATACCGACCTCGCCGATGAACATGTCGATCGCGGCGACCAGGTAGGCGTCGAGTTCGTCGACCCGCACGCGTCGCACCGCCGGGTCGATCCGTGCGGACGGCGACACACCCAGAGCCATGAGCGGTTGGTGGTCGCGCACATCGCGCGCGGGCCCCCAGGCGTGCTGCAGACGGTCCCAGAGCGGCAGCACCAGTTCGGCCCGGCCGACCAGAGACGAGCAGCGCCGCGCGGTGCTCATCGCCTTGTCGGCGAACGCATACAGATCGGGTTGCGCACCGCGCAGCGGAATCAAATTCGCCCCGGCGTAGCAGAGGGATTCCTCAGCGCGCCTGCGTGTCCAGAGCTCGCCACCGATCGCCTGCGGCTCGACGCCGTGGTCGGCGACCCGCGCGGCGACCATGCACAAGCCGACCGGATCGTCGGCCAGCACCCGGCCCACCGCCGCGGCGTCGCGCACCACCGATACCCGTCGCTCGTCGACCAGACGAAACAGTGGCGGAGCCGACATGGGCCTTACTTTCTGCGGTGTGACACCCCGGCGGGTTACGCCATCAGCTTACGGTCACGACAGGCGAACCGCTGGCAGATGTGCCGCTGTCACGCTGGGCGTCGCCGATCTCGGCGGCCAGTCTCATCGCCTCTTCAATCAGCGTCTCGACGATCAGCGCCTCGGGCACGGTCTTGATCACTTCGCCCTTGACGAAAATCTGACCCTTGCCGTTGCCCGACGCCACGCCGAGATCGGCTTCACGCGCCTCCCCCGGACCGTTGACGACGCATCCCATGACGGCCACCCGCAGCGGCACGTCGAGTCCGTCCAGGCCGGCCGACACCGCGTTGGCCAGCGTGTAGACATCGACCTGGGCCCGCCCGCACGACGGGCAGGACACGATCTCGAGACCGCGGGGCCGCAGATTCAGCGACTCCAGGATCTGGATGCCGACCTTGACCTCTTCCACCGGAGGGGCCGACAGCGAGACACGGATGGTGTCGCCGATCCCGCGGGACAGCAGCGCGCCGAACGCGACCGCGGACTTGATGGTGCCCTGGAACGCCGGCCCCGCCTCGGTGACGCCGAGATGCAGTGGGTAGTCACACTTTTCGGCCAGCTGCTCGTAGGCGGCCACCATCACGACCGGATCGTTGTGCTTGACGCTGATCTTGATGTCGCCGAAGCCGTGCTCCTCGAACAGCGAGGCTTCCCACAGCGCGGACTCGACGAGGGCTTCCGGGGTGGCCTTGCCGTACTTCTCCATGAACCGCTTGTCCAGGGAGCCGGCGTTGACCCCGATGCGGATCGGAATGCCGGCGGCGCCCGCCGCCTTGGCGACCTCGCCGACCCGGCCGTCGAACTCCTTGATGTTGCCGGGGTTGACACGCACGGCCGCGCAGCCGGCGTCGATCGCGGCGAAGATGTACTTCGGCTGGAAGTGGATGTCGGCGATCACCGGGATGTTGCTGTGCTTGGCGATCTCGGCCAGCGCGTCGGCGTCTTCCTGGCGCGGACACGCCACCCGCACCATGTCGCAGCCGGCGGCGGTCAGCTCGGCGATCTGCTGCAGCGTCGTGTTGACGTCGTGAGTCTTGGTGGTGCACATCGACTGCACCGAAATCGGGTAGTCGCTGCCGACGCCGACATCGCGCACCATCAGCTGACGGGTCGTGCGGCGTGGCGCCAGAACGGGTGCGGGCGGGGCCGGCATACCGAGGCCGATGGAAGTCACGTCTTCGTCTCCAAACTTCAGGGCGACTACTGGAACAGTCGAATCGGGTTGACCAGGTCGGCAGTGACGGTCAACAGCATGTAGCCGACCACCACGACGAGGATCACGTAGGTGGCGGGCATCAGCTTCAGGTAATTGACCGGCGCCGCGGCGACTTTGCCGCGCGCCGACCGGAGCAGGTTGCGGATCTTCTCGAACACCGCGATCGCGATGTGACCGCCGTCGAACGGCAACAGCGGAACGAGGTTGATCGCGCCGAGCACGAAGTTCAGCTGGGCCAGGAAGAACCAGAACGCCACCCACAGACCGTGATCGACGGTGTCGCCGCCGATGATGCTGGCGCCCACCACGCTGATCGGGGTCTCGGGGTCACGCTCGCCGCCGCCGATGGAGTGCACCAGCGCGCCGACCTTGGTCGGGATCTTGGCCAGCGACTTGCCCAGTTCGACGGCCAGGTCACCGGTGAACGCGAATGTCGCAGGGACCGCCGACAGCGGGTTGTACTGCGTGGGCCCGAATACCTCGGGCGCGACGCCGATCGCACCGACCGTAGTGGGCGCGGTCGCGTCCTTCGACGTCCACCGCTGGGTCGCGGTGACGTCCACGGTGGTGGTGAATTCGCGAGACTGCCCGTTCTCGACACGATCGACGGTGAACACGGTGGGACCGTTCACCTTGCGCACGGCGGCGACGAGTTCGTCGAAGGTTCCGACGCGCGAATCACCGACTTTGGTGATGACGTCGCCCTTCTTGATGCCGGCCAGCGCGGCCGGGCCGGGCCCGGTGCAGTCCCCCGCCTTGTCTTTGCTGACTTGTGGTGCCACACAAGCGGTTTCACCGACCATCGCATTGGTCGGTTGATGCAGGTTGGGCAAACCCCACACAACGGCGATCCCGTAGATCAGCACCAGACCGATGATGAAGTTCATCGCCGGCCCGGCGAACAGCACCGCCACCCGCTTCCAGGTGTCCTGCCTGAACATCGCGTAGGGACGGTCTTCGGGCGCGAGTTCCTCCACCGACGTCATGCCGGCGATATCGCAGAAGCCACCGAGCGGGACGGCCTTGACGCCGTACTCGGTGGAGCCGAGCTTGTTGGGCCGGTGCGTCGACCACAGGGTCGGCCCGAAGCCCACGAAGTAGCGGCGCACCTTCATCCCGGTGGCGCGGGCCACCCACATGTGACCGCACTCGTGCAGCGCCACGGAGATGAGGATGCAGAGTGCGAACAGCACAATGCCGATAACGAACATCATCGGATTGAAGCGACCTCCTGTGTGACGGCCTCGCGGGCCCGTTGCCGTGCCCAGCGCTGCGCGTCAAGTACTTCTTCCACGGTAGCGGGTTCGGCGGCCCACTGGTCCGCGGCGTGCAGCACGTCGGCGATTGTTCGCACGATGGCCGGGAACCGGATCTTTCCGGCCAGGAAGGCCTCGGCGGCCTCTTCGTTGGCGGCGTTGTAGACCGCGGTCAGACAGCCGCCGGCCTGGCCTGCCTCGCGAGCCAGATCGACGGCGGGAAACACCGAGGCGTCCAGCGGCTCGAACTCCCAGGTGGAGGCCGTGGTGAAGTCACAGGCCGCGGCCGCGGCGGGCACCCGGTCGGGCCAGCCCAGCGCGAGCGAGATCGGCAGTTTCATGTCCGGCGGGCTGGCCTGGGCGATCGTCGAGCCGTCGGTGAACGTCACCATCGAGTGCACGATCGACTGCGGGTGCACCACGACTTCGATGCGCTCGTAGGGAACACCGAACAGCAGGTGCGTCTCGATCAGCTCCAGACCCTTGTTGACCAGCGACGCCGAGTTCAGCGTGTTCATCGGGCCCATGTTCCAGGTGGGATGGGCGCCGGCCTGCTCGGGCGTGACGGGCTCGAGCTGGGCCGCCGACCAGCCGCGGAACGGACCGCCGGAAGCAGTGAGCACCAATGCGGCGACCTCGTCGGGGGTGCCCGAGCGCAGGCACTGGGCCAGCGCCGAGTGCTCGGAGTCGACGGGCACGATCTGTCCAGGACTGGCTGCCTTGACCACCAGCGGTCCCCCGGCGACCAGCGATTCCTTGTTGGCCAGGGCCAGGCGGGCGCCGGAGGCCAGCGCGGCCAGGGTCGGTTCCAGCCCCAGGGCCCCGACCAGAGCGTTGAGCACGACGTCGGCCTGCGTGTTCTCGACCAGCCGGGTAACCGCGTCGGGCCCGCTGTAGGTGACCTCGCCGACCTTGTCCGCTGCGACCGGGTCGGCGACGGCGATGCTGGTCACGCCGGTCTCGGCCCGCTGCCGGGCCAACAGCTCGGGGTTACCGCCACCGGCGGCCAGGCCGACGACTTCGAACCGGTCCGGATTCTCGGCGATGACCTCCAGCGCCTGGGTTCCGATGGAACCGGTGCTGCCCAAAATCAGGACCCGGAGACGATTGGCGGCGCTCACCTCTCAATTGTGCCGCGTGCGGACCGCAATGCCGGCATCGCCGCCGATTCGTGCCCGCTGAGATGTGACGCGTTTGTGACCCCACCCCGGGTGCACCCGTCCGGAACGCGGCGCGTGCCGAATTGCCTGTGCATTGCCGATCAAGACCGGTCGGACCGACTGGAAACGATTCACACGACAAGGGAGTCACCTATGGCATTTCATCGCACCGTTCTGAGCGCTGTCGGACTGACGGCGGCGGCCGTGCTCTTCGCAGGCTGTTCCTCGACCAGTACGACCGCGGAGTCCTCGTCGTCGAGCACCTCGCCTGCGGCGACCACCACAACCACGACCACCACCTCGGCGGCGGCCGCTCCCGCCGGCACTCTCGTCGGCCCCGGGTGCGCGAGCTACGCCGAGCAGGTCCCCACCGGACCAGGTTCGGTGTCCGGCATGTCGAAGGACCCGGTGACGGTGGCAGCCAGTAACAACCCGCTGCTGAAGACGCTGACCTCCGCGCTGTCGGGCAAGCTCAATCCGAACGTCAACCTCGTCCAGACTCTCGACAGCGGTCAGTTCACGGTCTTCGCCCCGACCGACGACGCCTTCGCCAAGCTCGATCCCGCCACCGTCGAGAAGCTCAAGACGGACTCGAACCTGTTGACGTCGATCCTGACCTACCACGTGGTTCCGGCGCAGGCCAGCCCCGCTCAGGTCGTCGGCCAGCACAAGACCGTCCAGGGCGCAGAGGTGACGGTGACCGGCTCGGGTGACGCACTGAAGGTCAACGACGCCAACGTCGTCTGCGGCGGTGTGCAGACGGCCAACGCCACCGTCTACCTGATCGACACGGTGTTGATGCCGCCCGCCCAGTAACTCGGCGCGCTCCGCTCATCGCACGACAACTCGCAACACATCTCAACGGTGCGCTGACCTCTTCCGGCGCAACGTATTACGAAAGGAATGATCGAATGTCGATGAAAGTATCCACGAAGGTGGCTTCGATGGCCGGCCTCACCATGGCCGCGGTTTTCTCGGTCGGGTTGGCTCCCGTCGCCGCCGCCGACAACCACTCGGGACCGGTTGGCCCCGGCTGCGCGGCGTATGCCGAGCAGGTGCCCACCGGGCCGGGTTCGGTGAGCGGTATGTCGATGGCCCCGGTGGCCACAGCCGCATCCAACAATCCGATGCTGACCACCCTGACGGCTGCGTTGTCCGGCAAGTTCAACCCTGAGGTCAATCTGGTCGACACCCTCAACGGCGGACAGTTCACCGTGTTCGCGCCGACGGACGCCGCGTTCGCGAAGATCGACCCGGCCACGATCGACCAGCTCAAGACCAACAAGGATCTGCTGACCTCGATCCTGACCTATCACGTGGTCCCGGGTCAGGCCACACCCGACAAGGTGGTGGGGACGCACAAGACGGTCCAGGGCGCGGACGTAACGGTCACCGGCTCGGGCGATCACCTGCAGGTCAACGGGGCCAACGTGGTGTGCGGCGGCGTGCGCACCGCCAACGCCACGGTGTACCTCATCGACACGGTCCTGATGCCGCCGGCGCAGTAGACAAGCGGGACCCGCACGCCGGCCGGCTCGGTCATCGAGCGCGTCGGCGGCGTGCGGGTCACCCCGCGGGCGCGGGCCGCGTCGCGCATACCTTCGGCACGGAAAGGGCAGCATAGAAACATGCCCGCACTGCTGTGGTTCCGCCGCGACCTGCGCCTGAACGATCTGCCCCCGCTGTTGGAGGCTGCCGCCGACGGCGCGGACGTGCTCGCCTGCTTCGTGCTGGACCCTCGCCTGGAGAAATCATCAGGCCCACGTCGACTGCAATTCCTCGGGGACTCGTTGCGTACGCTCGCCGACTCCCTCGACGGCCGCCTGCTGATCACCCGCGGGCGGCCCGAGGAACGAATTCCGTTGCTGTGCAAGCAGATCAATGCCACCGAAGTACACATCTCGGCCGACTTCACTCCGTTCGGGGTGCGGCGCGACGCGGCGGTCAAGGCCGCACTCGCCGAGACGGGGGCGACGCTGCAGGCCACCGGATCGCCCTACCTCGTCACGCCGGGTCGTGTCACCAAGGACGACGGCACCCCGTACAAGGTCTTCACCCCGTTCCTCGCCCGGTGGCGGGAAGTCGGCTGGCGCGGGCCGGCCGCCTCGGCGACGGCGTCGGTGAAATGGATCGATCCGGCGGACCTGCCGGCGAAGCTACGGGTAGAGGCCCCCGACCCGGGCGCCGATCTGGACCTCGAGGCCGGTGAGGCGGCGGCGCTGGCCGGGTGGAAAGAGTTCGTCCACTCCCATCTCTCCGACTACGACGAGGACCGCAACCGGCCGGACAAGGCGGCGACCAGCCGCATGTCGGCGCATCTGAAGTTCGGCACGATCCACCCGAGGACGATGGCCGCCGATCTGGACTTCCGCGCCAAGGGCCCGGCCTCGTATCTGCGGGAGCTGGCGTTCCGGGACTTCTACGCCTCGGTGCTCGACCAGTGGCCGGACAGCGCGTGGTGGAACTGGAACCGCAATTTCGACGCCATCGAGGTGGACACCGGCCCGGAGTCGACGAAGGCCTTCGAAGCCTGGAAGGAGGGCCGCACCGGCTTCCCGATTGTCGACGCCGGGATGCGCCAGCTGCGCGACTCGGGATTCATGCACAACCGGGTGCGGATGATCGTGGCGTCTTTCCTGGTCAAGGACCTGCATCTGCCGTGGCAGTGGGGTGCGCAGTGGTTCCTCGAGCAGCTGGTCGACGGCGACATGGCCAACAATCAGCACGGCTGGCAGTGGTGCGCCGGCTCGGGAACCGACGCGGCCCCCTACTTCCGGGTGTTCAACCCGACCACCCAGGGCCAGAAGTTCGACCCCGACGGCGAGTACATCCGGCGCTGGGTGCCCGAGTTGGCCGATGTCGATGACGTCCACAAGCTCAAGGGCGGCCCGCCGCCCGGTTATCCGGAGCCGATCGTCGACCACTCCGCCGAGCGGGTCGACGCGTTGCGGCGCTACAGCCAGATCGGCTGAGCTCGCGGTGAAGCGGTGTGCCAGAATTACCGCAATTGCCGAGTGACAGGAGCCGCAATGGTCAGCACCGAGGTGGAGCGCTATTCAGAGGTCGATCCGGCCGACGTACCCTCAGCTGCCTGGGGCTGGAGCAAGATCAACCCGCGCACCTGGCACGCTCTCGGCATCTTCGTCACGGTCTTCCTGCTGGCGATGCTGAAGGGTAACCACGTCGGCCACGTCGAGGATTACGTGCTGATCGTGTTCGCGGTGCTGGTGTTCGGCGCGACCGTGCGCGACTGGTGGGGTCGTCGCCGCGGCTGGATCCGCTAGCTACCCGCTCGCGGCGAGCTGACCGCACGCCGCCGCGATCTCACGCCCGCGGGTGTCCCGCACGGTGCACGAGACCCCTTGCGCCTTCACCCGGCGGACGAACTCGCGTTCCACCGGTTTGGGGCTGGCATCCCACTCACTGCCCGGCGTCGGGTTGAGCGGGATCAGGTTCACATGCACCAACGGACCGAGGGCCTGATGCAGCTTCTTGCCGAGTAGATCAGCGCGCCAGGCCTGATCGTTGACGTCGCGGATCAACGCGTACTCGATCGACACCCGCCGGCCGGTCTGGTCGGCGTAGTACCGCGCGGCGTCAAGGACTTCGCGCACCTTCCATCGCAGGTTCACCGGCACCAGGGTGTCGCGCAGCTCGTCATCCGGGGTGTGCAGTGACAGGGCCAGCGTCACACCGAGGTGTTCGTCGGCGAGCTTGCGCATCGCCGGTGCCAGCCCGACGGTCGACACCGTGACCGACCGCGCGGAGATCCCGAAGCCCTCCGGAGGCGCCGCGGTGATGCGCTGCACGGTGGCAAGCACCCGCGCATAGTTGGCCAGCGGCTCGCCCATCCCCATGAACACCACATTCGACAGGCGCTCGCCGAATTCGTCGCGCGACGTCACCGCCGCCGCCCGAACCTGCTCCAGGATCTCGGCGGTGCTCAGATTGCGGGTCAACCCGCCCTGTCCGGTCGCGCAGAACGGGCACGCCATGCCGCAGCCGGCCTGCGACGAGATGCACACCGTGTTGCGGTTCGGGTAGCGCATCAGCACCGACTCGAAGGTGGTGCCATCGTGGGCGCGCCACAACGTCTTTCGGGTCTCGCCCGCGTCGCACTCGATCTCTTTGGCCACCGAGAGCAGCTTCGGGAACAGCGCATCGGCGACGGCGTCGCGGACCGCCGCGGGCAGATCGGTCATCTGCTGCGGG
This sequence comes from Mycobacterium sp. ELW1, assembly GCF_008329905.1. Lineage (NCBI taxonomy): Bacteria > Bacillati > Actinomycetota > Actinomycetes > Mycobacteriales > Mycobacteriaceae > Mycobacterium > Mycobacterium sp. ELW1. Next base: position 3,999,340 of record NZ_CP032155.1, read on the forward strand.
TCGGCGAGCAACCGCCCGTAGTACTGCTGCGCGAGCTGCTTGGCCCGGAATGCCGGCAGCCCGAGTTCGGCCACCGCGGCCGCGCGGGCGTCGGCGTCCAGGTCGGCGAGATGCCGCGGCGGTAACCCACGCCGCGGCGCCTCAAAGACGAGCTCTTGTTTCATTGGCTCCAGTATGGCGGTCAGGCCAGCAGAGTCAGGACTATCCAGCCGGCGACCGCCGACGGCAGCATCGCGTCGATGCGGTCCATGATCCCGCCGTGGCCCGGCAGCAGCGTGCCCATGTCCTTGATGCCGAGGTCGCGTTTGACCTGGGATTCGACCAGGTCGCCGAGCACGCCGGTGATCACCAGCATCAGCCCGAGCGGCAGGCCGACCCAGGCCGGTTTGTGCAGCAGGAACGTGACCGAAAGCACGGCCGCGGTGATGCCGAACAGCAGTGAGCCGCCCAGCCCTTCCCAGGATTTCTTGGGGCTGATCGCCGGGGCCAGCAGGTGCTTGCCGAACAGCACGCCGGCCGTGTAACCGCCGATATCGGCGAACACGACGGTGGCGATCACGGTGAAGACCCGGGCGCCGCCGTTGTCCTGGAAGATCAGCAGTGCGGTGAAACTCGCGAACAACGGCACCCAGGTGGCCAGCAGCACCGAGGCGGCGATGTCGCGAAGGTAGTTGACGGGCTGCTCGCGCAGCCCCTGGCCGAGCAGGCGCCACACCATGGCGACGACGATCGTGCCGCCGTAGGCGCCCAGCGTTCCCGCCACGCCCCACGGCCAGGCCAGCCAGATCATCGCCTGCCCGCCGACCAGCAGCGGCACGACGGGCATCACATACCCGTGCTCGCGAAGCCGGCGGACCACCTCATGCGTGGCGATCGCCATCGCGATGGCCAGCAGCGGCATCCACCACTTCGGGGCGAACAGCAGGCTGCCGATCGCCATCGCGCCGAGCACGGCGCCGACGGCGATGGCGGCGGGCAGATCACGCCCTGCGCGCGAGCTCTTGGGCGCTGGCTGCGCGGCCGCGCCGCCGGTATCGGTTTCCGCCACTTCGATGCGTTGCTGAAAGGTGGCTACACCTCCAGCAATTCGCCTTCCTTGTGCTTGACCAACTCGTCGATCTGGCCGACGTAGGTGGCGGTGGACTTGTCCAGATCCTTCTCGGCGCGCCCGACCTCGTCCTCGCCGGCTTCGCCGTCCTTGCGGATTCGGTGCAGTTCCTCCATGGCGCGACGGCGCACGTTGCGCACCGACACCTTGGCGTCCTCGCCCTTGGACTTGGCCTGCTTGACCAGATCGCGGCGGCGTTCCTCGGTCAGCTGCGGGATCGACACCCGGATGATGTTGCCGTCGTTGGTGGGGTTCACACCGAGATCGGAGTGACGGATCGCGTCTTCGATCGCCCGAAGCTGCGACGCCTCGTAGGGCTTGATGACGACCATCCGCGCCTCGGGCACGTTGACGCTGCACAGCTGCGTGATCGGCGTCGGCGACCCGTAGTAGTCGACGACGACGCGCGAGAACATTCCCGGGTTGGCCCGTCCGGTCCGGATGGACGCCAAGTCGTCGCGGGCGACCGCGACGGCCTTCTCCATCTTCTCTTCGGCATCGAAGAGAGCCTCTTCAATCATGTAGTGGTCCTCTCAACCGCTGACCAGAGTTCCGATCTTCTCACCTGCGACCGCTCGGGCGATATTCCCGTCGGTGAGCAGGTTGAAGACCAGGATCGGCATTCCGTTGTCCATGCACAAACTGAACGCCGTGGCGTCGGCGACCTGAAGCCCGCGGTCGAGCACTTCGCGGTGGCTGATCTCGGTGAGCATCTCGGCGTTCGGATCCTCCCGCGGGTCGGCGGTGAACACACCGTCGACCGCCTTGGCCATCAGCACGATGTCCGCACGGATCTCCAGGGCACGCTGCGCGGCGGTGGTATCGGTGGAGAAATACGGCAGGCCCATGCCGGCGCCGAAGATGACGACGCGGCCCTTCTCCAGGTGCCGCACCGCGCGCAGCGGAATGTAGGGCTCCGCGACCTGCCCCATGGTGATGGCGGTCTGGACCCGGGTGACGATGCCTTCCTTCTCCAGGAAATCTTGCAGCGCAAGGCTGTTCATCACCGTGCCGAGCATGCCCATGTAATCGGAGCGGGTGCGCTCCATCCCGCGCTGCTGCAACTGCGCACCGCGGAAGAAGTTCCCGCCGCCAATGACGACGGCGACCTGGACGCCACTGCGGACCACCTCGGCGATCTGGCGGGCCACCTGGGCGACGACGTCAGGATCGAGCCCGACCGATCCGCCGCCGAACATCTCCCCGCCGAGCTTGAGTACCACCCTGTTGAAATGCGGACGCAATTCCCTCGTGCCGGCACCGTTGCTGTCGGCCGTCTCCCCCATCAGACTCCTCGGACTAGTCGGGCTCCTGGCATGAGAGTGCCATCCCGGCGACATTCGGGACGGCACTTCCATCCTGCCTCATCGCCGAACATGCCGATTTCTCGGGTTCACACCTGATGCGCACGTCACCACAGCACAGCGATACCCGCTGCCGCCAGCGATAAGACCCCCACCGAGAGGAAAACCGGGCGCGGGACGGGCTCGCCGGTGCGCCGCTGCCGGGCGTTGCCCATACCGAGCAGGCCGCCGATCACCACCAGGATGGCCAGCTTGACCCCGATCTTGGGGTAGTTGAGGACGGTTCCGGCGGGCCACGGTGCGGCCAGCGCCAGCCCGGTCAGCAGTGACACCAGCAGCCCATAGTCCATCAACCGGGTGGTACGAAACCTCCGGGCGGCCCCCTCGGCCGCCCAGGCGCCGAACGTCATCGCGAACCCGACGATGTGCACCAGCACAACTACGTGGCGTAGTAGTTCCATGCGGTGAGCCTACGATACGGCGTGCCCTGACGGCAGCAATCAGCCCAGGTGCGCCGAGAGCAACCAGGCCGGCATCGACTTGCGGCCCTTGGCCTCCTCGCGCAGGTCACCGCCCGCGAACTCCACCATGTGCGCCATCTCCTCCGGCACGTTCGCGTGAATGCGCGCCGGCCGGATCTCGTCGATCACCCAGTACGGCTCGACCGCGGCACGCAACTCGTCGGCGGTCACGGGATGCGCGGGCCCGTTGGCGGGCATGGTCGCGGCATCGAAAACCAGGACGAAGTACGACGCCCCCGGTGCGGCCGCACGCACGATGGAGCGCTGATAGCCGTCACGCAACTCAACCGGCATCGAGTGGAACAGGGTGGAGTCGACGATGGTGCCGAATCTGCCGTCGTAGCCGCCGAAGTCACTGATGTCGGCGACGTCGAAGCTCGCGTTGCTCAGGCCGCGCTTGGCCGCCTCAGCCCGGGCGAGCTCGATGGCCGCGGGCGACAGGTCCAGGCCGACGGTGGTGAAACCGCGCTCGGCGAGGTAGATCGAGACGGCCGCCTCCCCGCAGCCGGCGTCGAGGACATCACCATGGAACTTGCCCTGTTCGATCAGTGCCGCGATTTCGGGCTGGGGCTCGTCGATACTCCACGGCGGACGAAAACCCGCGAACCCGGGAGCCGCCTGACGGTAGGCCGAATCAAAGAGATCTTCTGTACTCATACCTCCAGGACTATCAACCACGTTGATATATGTCAATATCATTGACATGGGTGGAGGCCACGACGAGACGCTCGGCTACCTGATGCACCGGGTGGCCTCGGCGCTGCGCGCCGAAGTGAGCGCCACCGCGCTCGAACCGGCCGGCCTGTCGTTCCCGCAATACATCTGCATGCGAATTCTGTCCCGCTTCCCCGACCGCTCCAACGCGGAACTGGCCCGCGACACCGGCGTCTCACCACAGGCGATGAACATGGTGCTGCGCAGCCTGGAAGAACGCGGGCTGGTCACCCGCCCCGACACCGTGGCCTCGGGCCGCTCGTTGCCGGCCAAACTGACCCGCGCGGGTGCCGAGCTGCTGGGCAGCACCGAGACGGGTGTGCGCGCCGCCGAGCAGCGGCTGATGGCGGGCCTGTCCGCCGAGCAGCGGCGAGAATTCCGTGCGATTCTCGCCGCCCTCGGTCCCCCGGACTAGAAGCCGCCACCGATTACGTTGTGGTGCAGCACCGTTGGCGGTCAGTGATTTGCGTGGCAGGCCTTCGGCGGTGACGGTGGCAGGTCGAGCGCGGGATTGCCGTCGAAGAACCCGATCGGCTTCAGGTGGAATCCCGCATACGCACACGGCATCACCGGCCAGTCCTCCGGCCGCACGATGTGGTGCGCGCCGAGGGTGTACCAGAGCACCACATCGGTGTCCTCCAGCGGAGCGTCGTCGGCCACGTACTGCGGCAGCCCCTGCGCCTCGGCGCACTGGTACATGTAGTCCCCCGCGGCGAACTTCTCCGCCGGGTCGTACTTGGTCACCCACAGGTTGTGCTGGACGAACTTCGCCCGGTCGTAGATGTAGGAACCCTCCTGCACCATCACCGGAACGATCTCGCGCGGCACCAGCTTGTAGCCCACCGGGCTGCCGAGTTCGTTCTTCTTCGACGGGTTGGTCACCTTCCAGTACCGGCCGGTGCCCCAGTTCCAGTCCCTGGCACCCTCGGCTTCTGACGCCACCAACGTGTCCTTGGTGATCCAGGCGTTGTGGTGCGGGTTGAGCGCGGGGTCCGGCTCCACCACCGAATCCACCTCGTACACACTGTTGTTCGGCCCATCAACGCTCATGTCGAGCCGGAAGTTGAAGAAGTGCTGGTGGTTGGGGCCGTAGATGCCGGGGGCGACGAGCTTGCCCCAACGGGGCGACTCCCCGTCTTCGACCGCACCCGTGGTGAGCACCCCGGAGAGCTTGACCTCCATCTCGATCGACGCGTCGTTGTACAGGTACCAGAAGAACCCGTACTCGTAGTTGCCGACGGTGCAAATCATCGAGATCACCAGCCGGCGCGACCGACGCACCTCGACCTCGCCCGTGCGAAAGTCGGTGTGCTTCCAGGAGATTCCGTAGTCCTCCTCGTGCATGCAGATCGCGTTCGGGATGGTGACCGCGTTGCCGTCGGAGTCGTGCACCATACCGTCGAAGTAGAAGATCTCGCCAAGGCAGTCGCAGCCCAGGGTCAGTGGGTTCGCCGAGAAGCCCATGCCGACCTCACCCATGTCGAACACGTTCTTGTTCCAGTGTGTCGGTGAGGTATCCCCGTACGGCACCACCATCTCCGAGAGCGCGGCCCGGTACATGATCGGCCGGACCGTACCCCGGTCGTTGTAGGTGATCTCGTGCAGCGTCAGGCCCTCGCGGGGGTTGAATCCCACTCGTAGCGACCACTTCTGCCACTCGACCTTCCACCCGTCGACGGTGAAACTCGGCCCGTCCGGCTGGGTGATCTCGATGGTCTTGACGTCGTCCCGGAACTCGGTGAAGGCCGGCCGGTTGTCGGCGTCGAACATGAACTTCGCCGAGTAGTTGCCCGCCTTGGGGGGCAACGGCACCACGCCGTGGTCTTCGACGTCGAGCACCGTCATGGAGTCGAGGTCGAAGGTCACGATCACCCCCTCCACCGGACGCGCGTATCCGTGCTCCGACGGCGCCGCCCGCATGAACGTCAACGGGCGACAGATCAGCGGCGAATTCTCGTAGTGATCCTGCGCGCCGTAATAGCCGGCCGGCCACGGATCGATCATCGCCAGGTCGAAATCGGTGATGCCGCGCTTGCGCATCGCCTCCTGCCAACGCGGGTCCGCACGGACCACTTCCTCCACGCCGGTCATGTGCTCGACCAGATACGACGGGAAGCGGCCGGGAATCGCCGTCCAGGACTCCACCACCCGGGCGCCGATGTCGACGACGGACTCGTAGATCATCTTGGCTGCCCCGTCGTACATCGTGCAGGACGCCCGCCGCGGGACATCGGTCACCGACTCGAACGTCAGCCGCGCGTTCTTGTCCGGCTCGGCGAGCTGGATCATCACGAATTTCAGTGTCGGAGTTGCATAGTCGGACTCTTTGACGATCGAGGCCGCCATCTCGATCTCGGCGCCGCTGAGCGGGTCGAGCGGGTAACAGGCTCGGTCATCGGTCGTTCCCGTGCTCAGCACGGTGCTGTCCATGGTCATGGTCGGTCAAACCGCCTCAGGGCTCGGTGTTTCGGACTTCTTGAGATCGAGGACGGCCAGATGCGCCAGTGCGTCCTCTTTGGTCATCTTGTGCGCCGAGCGCCGGCCGAAGATGTAGACGATGACGCCCAGGGCGAACATGCCGACCGCGATGCTGCCGGTCCACATCATCCAGGTGCTGTCGGGGACGTCCTTGATCCACGACTTGGCGAACGAGTAGTAGATGCCGCCCAGCGTGCCCAGCGTGCCGATGGTCACCGTGATCCAGACGCCCACCGTGCCGCCGGGAATCCGCCAGAACTTCTCGGCGGCATAGCGATCGGCGTACTTCTTGCGCGCCAGGATGACCGGGAACAGGAAGAAGAACCCGGAGATCAGCCAGGCGATGGACAGACCGCCCTGCAAGAACACGGTGACGTTGGCCATGCTGCTCTGCGAGTACAACCCGACGATCAGCAGCGACGACAGCACGCCCTGGATCAGCACGGCGGTGACGGGGTTACGCGTGCGCGGGTTGAGGTGGGTGAAGATTCGCGGCAGGTGACGCTCCAGGCCGGAGACGAAGATCAGCCGCGAATAGGTCACCTGATAGCTCATCAGCGCGACGAACACGATGCAGGCCAGCACCACGGCCGCGACTTCCATCACGCCCTTGGGTGCGGCGGTGCCCAGCATGCCGATGACGCCGGTGACCGGGTCGACCTGGTCGGCAGGCAACACCATGACGGTGCCCAAGGTGGTCAGCAGATAGATCAGGATCAACGCGATCGACCCGTAGACCACCATCTTCGGACCGGACTTGCGCACCGAGAGGAACTCCGCGCCCATGTTGTAGGGCGTCTCGACACCGACCAGGTAGAGCAGCACCGTGCCGTACAGGAAACCCGCACCGGCGAAATCGGGTACCAGGGCGGCGTGCGCAGTGAACGGCTGAGCCGACCCGTTGCGGAACGCGTAGACGACACCGGCGATGAAGATGACGGCGGTCAGTGCCCAGTAGATGACGAAGACGGTGTTCATGATGCGTTGGTTGGCAGCGAGTTTGGCCAGGGCCAGACCGATGACGGCCCACAGCAGCGCCACCTGAATGATGATCGTGAGTGTCAGGCCCAATTCGGCGTGGAATGCCAGCAGCAGGAACTGCAGGATGATCGCCGGTGAGGACGCGGAGTTGAGCACCACCGGAATCCACGACAGGTAGCCGCCGATGAATCCCCATGTCTCGCCCATGGTTCGGGTCGCCCAGATATAGACACCACCTTCACCGGGCCACAGGTTGCCGAGTTCGGCGACCGCCATGCCCGCTGGAATCAGGAACGTGAGGATGCCGAGAATCCACATCGGGATCGCGGTCCAGCCGCCGGCGGCCATGATCGACGAACCGGTGATCCAGCAGATGATGAAGACGTAGGTGGCGGTCAGACCGAAGGTGGTCATCACCTTCGGCAGTACCTGCTCGGGAACGAGCTCTGTGGTCAGCAGCTTGTCACGCCCAGCCGAAGCCGGCGCGTCTATTTGTTGCGTCATACGTAACTCCCCATCGGAGTTGGATCAATTGATGATTTGTCCGTCTCTCATCCGGACGACACGGCTCGCTTCATCGGCCACCGTGGGATCGTGGGTGCTGGCAACGACCGTCACGCCCAGCGTTGAGCACAGGTCGCGCAGCATGCGCACCACCGTCTCCCCCGTACGGTGGTCCAGATTTGCAGTCGGCTCGTCGGCCAGCACCAGCGTCGGGTTGCTGATCAGCGACCGCGCGATCGCGGTGCGCTGCTGCTCGCCGCCCGACATCTTGGTCGGCTGGTGGTGCACCCGGTGGCTCAGCCCGACCAGGTCGAGCAGGTCGAGTGCGCGCTGCCGCAACGCCTTACGGTCGTACGGCTCGAACATCAGCGGCAGTTCGACGTTCTCCACCGCGGACAGGAACGGGATCAGGTTGTAGCTCTGGAAGATGAACCCGATGGTGTCGTGACGCAGTGCGGCGAACTGGCTTTCGGTCAACCTGGCGGTGTCCCGGCCTGCGATCAGTACCGACCCTTTTGTCGGCCGGTCCAGGCCGCCGATGATGTTCAGCAGCGTTGATTTGCCGCTCCCGCTCGGACCCATCAGGCAGACGAATTCGCCTGGCATCACGGTCAACTCGGCGGAGATCAGGGCTTTGACGACTTCGTCGCCGAGCTTGTGCAACTTCCACACGTCACTGATCTCGATCACCGGCGACGGCTCGGGTGCCGATGTGACGTCGGGGATGGCGTCTTCGACTGCGGTCATGTCTAACCTCCGGTCGACAAGGAGTGCACGGGGGGACGCGACGCCGCGTTCCAGGTGGGTATGACGCTGGTCGCCAGGGCGGCGGCAATGCTGACGGCGACCGCGATCGCCGCACCGAATCCAAGACCGGCCGCCGACACCCCGGTGGGCACCAGACCGAGCATGCCGAGTGCGACGGCGGCGACGATCGCAAGCACCACACCGAAGATCGCTCCGAGCGTGGCCGCGACCGCAGGCTCGACGAGCAGTGCGGCGATGACGGGACGGCGCGGCACTCCGGTGGCGCCGAGCACCCCGAGCTCGCGGGTGCGGTGCGCGATCGTGCGGGTGGTCGCCACCGCCACTTCCACGACACCCACCAGCAGCACGGTGATCGCGATCAGGATGACGGCCCGGCCGATTTCTCCTGCATGGCCCAGCGACGCCGACTGTTCCTGGATGCCGGCGGACATTCCGAAGACGATGACGACGAGGAAGGCACCCGTGGCGGTGGTGACGATCGGTAGCATCATCTCGCGGACCCGGCGCCGCGCCGCCAGCCAGCCGTAGGAAAGTCCGAACATCATCATCAGCGCGCTCCGAGCAGGTCGACCGGACGGTTCTGCAGTAGGCGATGCACCGGTATCAGCGCACCGACGATCGCCATCGCGGGCAGGAAGCCCGCCACCATTCCGGTCGCCTGCAGCCAGGCGACCGGAGTGGCGATGCCCGGAATCACCAGCCACACAGCGACTCCCGCGGTCAGCACGCCCACCAGGTAGGCAGCCATGAACACGACGGCGGATTCCACCAGGAAGAAATAGAGCACCTCGTCGGCCAGGCCGATGCTGGACATGATGCCGAATTCACGGCGGCGTTCCTGCACGGCCGCCAGGAACGACGACACCGCGATGATGAAGCCCAGCACCAGTCCGATGATCGAGATGATGCCCAGTGTCGAACTGGTGACCTTGCCGGAGAACAACGCCGAGAACTTCTGATCGAACGTCAGCGGGCCGGTACCGCCCACCGTGTCGTAGATCAGTCCCGGGCCGCCGGGATCGGGTTTGACGGATGGGTCGGAGGTGGACCGCAGACCTACCGCGTCACCGAATGTGCTGCCGAGGCTGCGGCTCTTCTCCTGGCCGGTCGGCGCGTACACCGTCCACCACCCGTTGTCGCCCACCACCGTGCGTGCCAGTGGAGTCGGCACGGTGACCGATTCTCCCGCGCCGCGCACCACCACAGCGAGGCTCTGCGAGCCGACGCTGATCCGGTCACCGTCGTGTACACCCAATCGCTGCGCGACACCGGATCCCAAAACCGCTTGCCCGTCCGGGATTTCGTCACCGCCGCGCAGTGAAACCGGCGTCCCGCCGATGTCGGTGGTTCCCGAGAGAGTCTTGATCGCACGCCACCCCCCAGGGGCGTCGATCACCGGTATCGGACCATCGGCGACAAGCGCCTGTACCGAGCTGTCGTAGTGCACGCCCGCGGCAGGCACCGCCCACAGTTGAGCACCACCGAGCACGTCGGTCACCGAATCGGCGCCGGTGATGGCGAAGCTCGACGAGATCGTGCGCACCACCGTCACGCAGGTGATCGCCAGTGCGATACCGAGAACCGACAGCACAAACCGTTCGGGCCGCCGGCGGATGTTCGCCCAAGCAAACCGGAGCAGACGCACGAACGTCTTGTTTCCAGATGTTGTGGCGATCACCGATGGCCGCGAAATCGTTGTGGACGCAGAGGTTTCCACACCGAAAATATTCGGCCTGGACTGTTTCGGCCACCGAATCCGCTGATGTCCCTCGAGTTACGCGAGCACCCCGGCTGTTAAATCAAGGTGTCTGCGGCAACTACTGCGACAGCGGCTGTTGACCCGCGGTGTCGATGCGCGGCCACGGCTGGGCCGCCTCGAGCTCGTAGGCGAGCTCCAGGAGTCGGCGTTCGTGGCCGAGCGGTCCGGCCAGCATCATGCCCACCGGCATCCCCGACGCGGATTGCGCCAGCGGCAAGGAGATTGCCGGCTCGCCGGTCGCGTTCTGCAGCGGGGTGAACGCCACCCAGTCGATCAGTCGGTCCATGATCTGCTGGAAGTCGGCCGTGGGATCCAGATGACCGATGCGGGGCGTCTCCTCGGCGAGCGTGGGCATCAGGATCACATCGTAGGTCTCATAGAGCCGGGCGGTGACTCGCCGCAGTCTGCGCAACCGCGTGATGGCGATCGGCAACTTGTGCAGGTTGCGACTGGCGTGCCGGTCGAGCCCCAGGGTGAGGTTGTCCAGCTTCGTCTTGTCGAAACTCTGACCGAACGTCCGCTGCCCGGTGCGCACCAACGTCATCGCCAAAAACGCCCAGTACAAAAGGAAGTCGTCCAAAAAGTAGCGCGGCACCGGCGGCTGATCGAGGTATTCGACGCTATGACCAAGGCCGGCAAGCAATTCGGCGGTCGCCAGCGTGTGGTCGCGGATACTGGGTGCGGCCTGGCGATTCACCGATTGGGTGACGACCGCGACGCGCAGCCGGGCAGCGCCGGGCCCCGTCACCGCGCCGATCGGTGGCAGCCTGCGGTCGCGCCAGACCCGCTCGGCTTCCCGGTAGAACGCCGCGGTGTCGCGCACAGTGCGGGTCAGCACCCCGTCGTTGACGATGCGCACCGGCATCTGTCGGGTCATCTTGTCCAGCGGCAGCCGGCCGCGCGAAGGCTTGAGACCCACCAGCCCGTTGCAGGCGGCGGGGATGCGGATGGAGCCGCCGCCGTCGTTGGCGTGGGCGATGGGCACCACGCCGGCCGCGACAAACGCGCCGGAGCCCGACGACGACGCCCCGGCGGTGAAGTCGGTGTCCCAGGGATTGCGGACGGCGCCCAGCCGCGGATGTTCGGCAGAGGCGCTGAACCCGAACTCCGAGAGCTGGGTCTTGCCCAACGGCACCAGCCCGGTGGCCAGAAAGAGGCTGGCGAACTCGCCGTGCGCGGGCTGGGGCCGGGGCTCCCAGGCGTCGGTGCCCTGCATCGTCGGCATGCCCTCGACGTCGATGTTGTCCTTGATGAACGTCGGCACCCCGTCGAAGTAGCCGCGGCCGCCGGCGTAGGCGCGGGCCAGTGCCCGCTCGAAGGTCTGGTGGGCCAAACCGTTGAGCATCGGGTTGACCGCCTCGGTGCGCGCGATAGCGGCCTCCACGAGCTCAGGACGGGACACCTTGCCGGTGCGGAGGGCGTCGACCAGGGCGACAGCGTCCATCGTGCCGAGCGCGTCATCGCGGTAGGCGTTCACATGTTGCATTCCGCCGACGCTAGCAGGCACGTGTTCAATAACAGTGATCCCGACATGGCAAAACCCCGCGCCTCCGGGATCGCCGGATGTGGCGCGGGGTTTTCCAGTGGGCGGTTGGTGTTCCGCCCAAGTTTTGGTGTCGAGCTAGGCCTGGCCGACCTCGAACCGGACGAACCGGGTCACGGTCACGCCGGCCTCGTCGAGCAGTGCCTTGACCGTCTTCTTGCTGTCGGACACCGACGGCTGGTCGAGCAGCACGACGTCCTTGTAGAAGCCGGTGACCCTGCCTTCGATGATCTTGGGCAGCGCCTGCTCGGGCTTACCCTCGGCCTTGGCGGTCTCCTCCGCGATGTGGCGCTCGTTGGCCACGATGTCGGCGGGGACGTCGTCACGGGTCAGGTACTTGGCCTTCAGCGCGGCGATCTGCAGCGCCACCGAGTGCGCTGCTTCTTTATCGTCGCCGGTGTACTCGACCAGCACACCCACCGCGGGCGGCAGGTCGGCGGCACGCTTGTGCAGGTAGGCCTCGACGTTGCCGTCGAAGTACGCCGCGCGGCGCAGTTCGAGCTTCTCGCCGATCTTGGCCGAGAGTTCCGCGACGGCTTCCTCGACGGTCTTGTCGCCGATCTTGGCAGCCTTGAGTGCCTCCACGTCGGCGGCCTTCGACTCCGCCGCGGCAGCGACGACGTCGTTGGCCAGTTTCTGGAACTCGGCGTTCTTGGCGACGAAGTCGGTCTCGGAGTTGAGCTCGATCATCGCCCCGCCCTTGGCGGCGACCAGGCCTTCGGCGGTGGCGCGCTCAGCGCGCTTGCCGACGTCCTTGGCACCCTTGATGCGCAGCGCCTCGACAGCCTTGTCGAAGTCGCCGTCGCTCTCCGCCAGGGCGTTCTTGCAGTCGAGCATGCCCGCACCGGTGAGCTCCCGAAGCCGCTTGACGTCGGCAGCGGTGTAGTTAGCCATGTGGCCCTTCCCTAAGAACTAAGAACCTTCAGTGGTGGTTTCGGTGGCGACCGGCCCGGCGTCGCTGGGGGCCGATGCGGTTGCGCTGGCGAGCAGCTCCTGCTCCCACTCGGCGAGCGGCTCGGCCGCGGCCCCGGAACCGGAGTCAGCCTTGTCGCCCGAACCGCCGGAGCGTGCCTGCAGGCCCTCGGCAACCGCGGAGGCGATCACCTTGGTCAGCAGCGCCGCGGAGCGGATCGCGTCGTCGTTGCCCGGGATCGGGTAGTTGACCTGATCGGGGTCGCAGTTGGTGTCCAGGATCGCGATGACCGGGATACCGAGCTTGATGGCCTCGCTGATGGCGAGGTGTTCCTTGTTGGTGTCGACGACCCACACCGCAGACGGCACCTTGGCCATGTCCCGGATACCGCCGAGGCTGCGCTCGAGCTTGGTCTTCTCGCGGGTCAGCATCAAGATTTCCTTCTTGGTGCGACCCTCGAAACCACCGGTCTGCTCCATGGCCTCGAGCTCCTTCATCCGCTGAAGGCGCTTGTGGACGGTCTGGAAGTTGGTGAGCATGCCACCCAGCCAGCGCTGGTTCACGTACGGCATGCCGACGCGTGTCGCCTCTTCGGCGATGGACTCCTGGGCCTGCTTCTTGGTGCCGACGAACAGGATCGTGCCGCCGTGGGCGACGGTCTCCTTGACGAACTCGTAGGCCTGATCGATGTAAGTCAGCGTCTGCTGCAGATCGATGATGTAGATGCCGTTGCGGTCGGTGAAGATGAACCGCTTCATCTTGGGGTTCCAGCGTCGGGTCTGATGCCCGAAGTGCGCGCCGCTGTCAAGCAGCTGCTTCATGGTTACAACAGCCATGGGTCGGCCATTCCTTATGTGTTGTCGGTTGTCGCCCGGCTTCGGGTGAAGCCAAGCCCTGGCGCCTGAGGCGTGCCGACTCGTCGTTGTGAATCCTCGGACGAGACCAACCGGCATGCGTGGTGCAAGTGTCGACGTGGCGAACTTGCTGAACAGGCGCGCGAAGTCAACCCGCTCGCGCGAGTTGCAGGGGAAAGTTTACACCGCTCGAAGGGGTGCTTTGTCCACAGCGCCACGCCCGTCCACAGTGTGGCTACCGGCGACTTTCGCCTCAGCGTATATCGCGCTGAACTGGAGCGATGCGGGTCGTAGCGGTGGTGGTGGCGGCGTTGCTGGTGTGCGCGGGCACCGGCCGCGCCCACGCGGGACGGCTGCTGTGGCCGCTGCGGCCGCAGCCGGCGGTGACCAGGGCCTTCGATGCACCGTCACCGGACTGGCAGCGCGGCCACCGCGGTGTGGACCTGGCCGGGGTGCCTGACCAGCCGGTTTACGCCGCAGGTCCGGCGACGGTGGTGTTCGCCGGAACGCTGGCCGGGCGACCGGTGGTGTCGCTGGCGCATCCCGGCGGACTGCGCACCAGCTACGAACCGGTCGAGGCCGTCGTGGGGGTCGGCCAGTTGGTCGACGGGTCGACGGCGGTGGGCCGGCTGCTGCCCGGGCATGCGGGCTGCCCGGCACCGGCGTGCCTGCATTGGGGTGCGATGTGGGGGCCGGCGTCGCGAGCCGACTACATCGATCCGCTGGGCCTGCTGGCCGGCACGCCGGTCCGGCTCAAGCCGCTGACGCGGTCAGCGAGTAGTCCTCGCGCGACACCCGGAACGCGTTCCCGGTCGTGGCGTCGGCGCAGCTGACCCCGGTGAGTTCGACCGAGCAGGTGATGCTGCCGACGGATCGCCGGGCGCCGGCGGCCAAGGTCGGGGGTGCGTACTGCCCGCCGAAGAAGAGCCGGCTCATCACGAAGCCGAGGCAGGGGACGTGGCCCTCGGCGAGCTGCACGTCCTCACCGCCCGGTTCGCCGACCGCGCCGGGGATGTTCGCCCGCGGGCAGGTGTCGGACTCCCGCGCGGACCAGGTGTGTGTTCTCGTCTTGCACCACGCGAAGGCCGATCCATCGCGGGCGGTCCCCAGCAGGCAGCCGATGTCTCCGGACGGAGTCAGGAACTGGACTTTGGAGTGAGCGGCGTGGGCGCTCGGCGCCAGGATGCCGGCGGCGGCCGCTGCGGCCAACGTGAGCATCGCGATCTTGTGCATGTAGCGAAGCTGACAACGCCGCTTTCGCTACCGAACCCAACTTCGGCGTCCGTAGGCTGGTCGGCAATGAGCATCGCGCCCGACACCACTGTCGTCCTCGGCCATCGATTCGCCGCCGAGCTGCCCGAAATCGCGCTGCGCTGGCAGGCCGAAGCCGCACCCGATCCACGACTGCTCGTGCTCAACGAGTCGCTGGCCGCCGAGTTGGGCCTGGATCCCGAGTGGCTGCGCACCCCCGACGGGATCGGGCTGCTTGTCGGCACCCGGCTACCCGCGGACGCCGAACCCGTCGCGCAGGGGTATGCCGGCCACCAGTTCGGCGGGTGGGTGCCGCGCCTCGGGGATGGCCGCGCTCTACTGCTCGGTGAGCTCGTCGACGCACACGGGCAGACCCACGATCTTCACCTGAAGGGATCGGGGCGCACGCCGTTCGCCCGCGGCGGCGACGGCCTGGCGGCGGTCGGTCCGATGCTGCGCGAATACCTGATCAGCGAGGCGATGCACGCGCTGGGCATTCCGACCACCCGCTCGCTGTCGGTCGTGGCCACCGGGCGCACCGTCCAGCGCGAGACCCCGCTGGACGGCGCTGTCCTCGCCCGTGTCGCGTCGAGTCATCTACGCGTCGGCAGCTTCCAATATGTCGGAGCCGCAGGCGAACTCGAGGTGTTGCGGCGACTCGCCGACCACGCGATCAGCAGGCACCACCCCGCCGCCGCCGAGGCCGGCAATCCGTATCTGGCGCTGCTCGACTCGGTGATCGCCGCTCAGGCCCACCTCGTCGCGCAGTGGATGTTGGTCGGGTTCATCCATGGCGTGATGAACACCGACAACATGACGATCTCGGGTGAGACCATCGACTACGGGCCATGCGCATTCATGGACGTGTTCGACCCCAAGACGGTGTTCAGTTCGATCGACTCGTGGGGCCGCTACGCCTACGGCAACCAGCCGTCCGTCGCCACCTGGAATCTCGCCCGCTTCGCCGAAGCGTTGCTCGGGTTGATCGATGAGGATCAGGACCGCGCTGTCGAGCTGGCCACCGAGTCGCTTCAGCAGTTCGCACCGCGGTACTCGGCGGCGTGGTTGGCGGGCATGCGCCGGAAGCTCGGACTCGGTGACGCGGTCGAGGACGCAGCGGCACGACAACTCACCGAGGATCTGGTGGAGCTACTCGAGGGCGAGCGCGTCGACTACACCTCGTTCTTCCGTCGGCTCGGCGAGGGTGTCATCGAGCCACCGTTCGAGGAGTGGGCGACCCGGTGGCGCACCCTGAGCCCGGATGTCGAGGCGATGAGTCGGGCCAATCCGGTCTACATTCCCCGCAATCACCTCGTCGAAGAGGCGCTGACCGCTGCCGCGGCGGGCGATTTGGAGCCGTTCACCCGATTGCTGGTCGCGATCAGCTCGCCGTACGACGAACGCGCGGGGTTCGAGCGCTACGCCGAGCCCGCTCCGGAAGACTTCGGCCGCTGCTTTCAAACATTCTGCGGCACTTAAATTTTCAGGCGCGCGGGTGCGCCTGATCGTGCACGGCGCGCAGGCGCGCGACCGTCACATGGGTGTAGAGCTGCGTGGTGGCCAGCGTCGAGTGCCCCAAGATCTCCTGGACGATGCGCAAATCGGCGCCGCCTTCGAGTAGATGGGTGGCCGCGCTGTGCCGCAGGCCATGCGGTCCGATGTCGGGCGCCCCGTCGACCGCCGACATTGTTTGGTGCACGACCGTGCGGGCCTGACGGGGGTCGAGTCGCTTGCCGCGCGTCCCGAGTAGCAGCGCGGGACCGGAGTCGGGGGTGGCCAGTTCGGGTCGGCCGTCGGTCAGCCAGGCGGTGAGCGCGGCCAGCGCCGGCGCCCCGAACGGGACCGTGCGTTGTTTGTTGCCCTTGCCCAGAACGCGCAGCACCCGCCGGCCGGTGTCGACATCGTCGATGTCCAGGCCGCACAGCTCGCTGACGCGGATGCCGGTGGCGTAGAGCAACTCGACGATGAGCCGGTCCCGCAGCGCCAGCGGATCGCCCTGCTCGGCGCCGAGGTCGGCGGCGGCCATGGCGGCCAGTGCCTGATCCTGGCGCAGTACCGCGGGCAGGGTGCGACGGGCCTTGGGCAGCTGGAGCCGAACCGCGGGGTCGTCGGCGAGCAGGCCGCGGCGGGCGGCCCAGGCGGTGAACGTCTTGACTGCCGAGGTGCGCCGGGCGAGGGTCGTGCGGGCCGCTCCGGCGGCGGATTGCGCGGCCAGCCAGGAGCGCAGGATCGGCAGGGTCAGACCGCCCAGCCCGGCGCCGGGGGCGCGCTCGTCGAGGAAGGCGAACAGCGATTTCAGGTCGGTGAGGTAGGCCCGCTGGGTGTGCTCGGAGCGGGAACGCTCCAGCGCGAGGTACTCGGCGTAGTCGTCAAGGATCGCCGCGTAATCACTCGGGTCCACTCCCCTACATTCGCATCCCCGCACAGCGGGGCGCGCACGGACGCGCGGCGTGTCCCGCCGTCGTGACTATTCCGTTGCGTCAGGACCGCTTGAAGGGGTTCCAGCGCGACGGCGGCGCCTCGCTCTGCGCGTGACCCGAGCACCACTGCCCGGCAGGCACGCCGCGACGTACGGCGTCGACGTGCATGCCACAGCCCGACCACGTCGTCTTCCCGCACACCCGACAATTCACAGCTCGGCACATCGTGATCTCCTTTCCGGAAGAGCCGGCGTCAGGCCAGGCTCAAGAACAATCTCTCCAACTCGTCGATCGTCAGCTTTCCCGTGGCGGAGCCCCCGCCGCCGGACGGGTCGGTACATTCACGCAGACCGGTCGCGATGATCGTGAAACCCGCACGGTCCAAGGCCTTTGACACCGCGGCGAGCTGAGTGACGACGTCCTTGCACCCGCGACCCTCTTCGATCATCCCGATCACGCCGCCGAGTTGACCGTGCACGCGGCGCAGCCGAGTCAGGGTTGCAGCGACAGCCGCATCACATTGCGGCTGCTGATCTTTCTCGACGCCGACGACGTCGTCTTTCACGGTTCCCACCATTTCTATATACCATACCCCCTATGGTATTACTAGATCGTCGTCGTCCACCGGCTGCGGCTTGAGTCGCGTCACACGAGTAGGAGATGCCGCCAATGCTTGGCTTGCTGAAACGGTTCTGGGTGGCAGCGATCGTCGTCATCGCCCTGCTCGCCGCGGTCGGTGTGGTCGGCCGGCTTCGAACGTTCTTCGACTCCGACAAGCCCTACCTCGCCGCCGCGATGCCGGCAGACGCCATCACGCCCATCAACACCAAGCGGGTGACCTATGAGATCGTCGGTCCCGCAGAGGCATCCGGGCGAATCAGCTACCTCGACGTCAATGGCAGAACGATAGAGGCGGCCTTCACCGAGTTGCCCTGGTCGGTGACGGTGAGCACCACCGACCCCGGCGTATTGGCCACTGTGGTCGCCCAAGGCGACACCGACAGACTGGGCTGCCGCATCCTGGTCGACGACAGACTCGTCGCCGAGAACTTCGCCGACGGCCGCGACGCGCAAGCCTTCTGTCTGGACAAAGCCGCGTGAGCGCGCACACCAAGGAAACTCGGACCCGGATCCCCCGCACCATCCGGGCGCTCGCGGTTCCGATCATCCTGGTCTGGGTGGCATTCACCGCGGCGGTGAATCTGCTTGTCCCCCAGGTGGAGAAGGTCGGCATGGCCAACGCCGTGTCGATGTCGCCGCAGGACGCGCCGGCGGTGATCGCCGCCAAGCGGATGGGGGCGAAATTTCAGGAGTCCAGTTCCGACAGCATCGCCATGGTGGTGCTCGTCGGCGATCAACCCCTGGGCGACGCGGCGCACCGCTACTACGAGACGCTCGTCGAGAAGTTCAACGCCGATAAGAAGCACGTACAGCACGTTCAGGACTTCTGGGGCGACATGATCACCGCCGCGGGCGTCCAGAGCAGTGACGGCAAGGCCGCCTACGTCCAGCTGAACCTGGCCGGTGACCAGGGCAGCACCGAGGGCAACCACTCGGTGGATGCTGTGCGCACGATCATCGACGAAACCCCGCCTCCGGCAGGGCTACACGCCTACGTCACCGGGCCTGCGCCGTTGACCACGGATTCACTCGAGGCCAGTGACCGCGGCATGATCAAGATGACCGTGGTGACGATGATCGTCATCACGATCATGCTGGCGCTGGTCTACCGATCGGTGAGCACGGTGCTGCTCATACTGGCGATCGTCGGCATCGAGATGGGTGCCGCCCGCGGGGCGGTCGCGGTGATCGGCCACCTCGGAATCATGGACTTCTCGACGTTTTCGGTTCCGCTGATGACGGCATTGTCGATCGCCGCGGGCACCGATTACGCGATCTTCCTGATCGGTCGATACCACGAAGCCCGACAGAACGGCGAGGATCCGGAATCGGCCTATTACAGCGCATTCCACGGCGTCGGCCATGTCATCCTCGGCTCCGGGCTGACCATCGCGGGCGCCATGCTGACGTTGCGGCTGACCCGGCTGTCCTACTTCAATTCGCTGGCCTACCCGTCAGCCCTGGCCCTGGTCATCGTCGTCGCCGCCGCATTGACCGTCGCCCCGGCCATCCTGGTCGTCGCCAGCCGATTCGGCCTGCTCGATCCCAAGCGGATGATGAAGACCAGGGGGTGGCGCAAGGTCGGCACCGCAACAGTCCGCTGGCCCAAACCCATTCTGGCCGCGGCAACCAGCGTCGTGCTGCTCGGCCTGCTGGCCATGATCGGCTACAAGACGAGCTACGACGACCGCCGTTACATTCCGTCAGACGTGCCGGCCAACGTCGGGTACACGGCGGCCGAAAAGCACTTCAGCACAGCGCGACTCAACCCCGACATCATGACCATCGAGTCGGACCACGACATGCGCAACCCCACCGACATGATCGTGCTCGACCGGATTGCCAAGGCGCTGTTCAGGATCAAGGGCATCGCGATGGTGCAGAGCATCACCCGGCCGCTGGGCTCCCCCATCGCCCACAGCTCCATCCCGTACCAGATCAGCATGTCCTCGGTACCGATCACCCAGAACCTGCAGTTCTTGAAGCAGCGCGTCGGTGATATCAGCAAGATGAGTGACGACATGGGCGCGATGATCGGCTCGATGACACAGCTGCAGGCGTTGATGGTGAAGTTCTCCGATGCCATGCACACCACCGTCGGCGCAGGCCACGGCATGGTGGAGTCAGCGCACCGCAGCGTCGCCGACATGGACACCATGAAGGCAACGCTGGACCAGATGCGGGATAACATCGCCAATTTCGACGACGAGGTGCGGCCGTTCCGTAATTACTTCTACTGGGAGCCAAACTGTTTCAACATCCCGGCCTGCATTGCGGTGCGCTCGGCGTTCGACGCCATGGACGGCGTCAACACGTTCAGCGATAACATGGCCTCGCTGCAGACCGACATGACCGCGATGGTCGACGGGATGGACAAGATGGTCAACGGCATGGACAGCATCGACGCGCTGGCGCCGCAGATGGTGCAGCAGTTCGGCCCGATCATCGCGACCGCCACGACGATGCAGCACACCCTGCAGACCATCCACAGCAGTTTCGACGGGCTCATCCAGCAGATGCAGCAGATGACCGACACGGCCACCGCGATGGGTGAGGCGTTCGACGCATCCAAGAGTGACGACTACTTCTACCTGCCGCCGGAGGTGTTCGCCAACCCCGACTTCCAGAAGGGGCTCAAACTGTTCCTCTCACCGGACGGCAAAGCGGCCCGGCTGATCGTCACCCACGATGTGAATCCCGCATCGGAAGCCGGCATCTCGGTGGTCGACGATCAGCTGACCGCAGCACACGAGGCGATCAAGGGCACCGCGCTGGCCAACGCGGACGTCTACCTGACCGGCACCGCCGCCACCTACCGCGACGTGCAGGCCGGTGCCAAATACGACACGATGATCGCCGCGTTCGCCGCTCTGACACTGATCTTCATCGTGATGCTGATCATCACGCGCGCACTGGTGGCGTCGATGGTGATCGTCGGGACGGTCGTGATCTCGCTGGGTGCCGCGTTCGGCCTGTCGGTGTTCATCTTCGAACGGATCGTGGGCATCGAATTGAACTGGATCGTGCTGGCATTCGCGGTGATCATCCTGATGGCCGTCGGCAGCGACTACAACCTGCTGTTGGTGTCGCGGTTCAAGGAGGAGATCGGCGCGGGAATCAACACCGGCATCATCCGGTCCATGGGCAGCACCGGCACCGTGGTGACGGCAGCAGGACTGGTGTTCGCCTTCACGATGGGTTCGATGATCTCCGGTGACTTGCTGAACGTCGGTCAGGGCGGGATGACGATCGGGATCGGTCTGTTACTCGACACATTGATCGTCCGGTCCTTGATGACACCATCGATCGCCGCGATCCTCGGGCCGTGGTTCTGGTGGCCCCTGCGGGTGCGTCAACGGCCGGCCTACAGCGAACGGATGCGCGCGGTCCCTCCCGAGCAAGCTGCCAAGTCCGCACCCGGGGATGACACCGAGGTGCTCGCCCCGGCTTAGCCCTCCCCGGCTTCGGCCTCGGCGAGTTCACGCTTCCACTGTTTGAACGTCTCTTCGGTGCGGCCGCGCCGCCAATAGCCGGAGATGGAGGTCCACTTGGCGTCGACGCCGCGCTCCTTGCGGATGTAGGGGCGCAGATTGTGCATGACGGCTTGGGCTTCACCGTGGATGAAGACCTGGACCTGGCCCGGTAGCCACAAAGTGGTGGTGACGGCCTCGATCAGCGGTGCGTTGTCACCGGCCCGGTCGTCGCCGACGAGGTCGGCGCGCCCGCCGCGGTAGATCCAGTTGATGGCCACGGATTCCGGCGCGTCGAGCTCGACTTCATCCTCGGGCCCGGCAACTTCGATGAATGCCTTGCCAACAGCGTTGGGCGGCAACGCTTCCAGGGCTGCGCTGATGGCGGGAAGTCCTGCCTCGTCGCCGGCGAACAGATGCCAGTCGGCGGCCGGGTCGGGTGCGTATGCCCCGCCGGGCCCCATCAGGTAGATGGTGTCACCGGGTTTGGCGGCCGCCGCCCAGGGTCCGGCCACACCGTGCTCGCCGTGGACCACGAAGTCGACGGTGATCTGGCGGGCCTGCGGGTCGACCCGGCGCACCGTATAGGTGCGCACGATGGGCTGATGCTCGGCCGGCAACTCGTGGAAGCTGTCCAGCGTCAGCGGGCGCGGCAGCGACGCGACGTCGATGTCGTCGCGCACGAAGACGAACTTGACGTAGGAGTCGGTGAACTCACCGGGTGTGAACGTGTCGAACCCGGTGCCGCCGAGGACGACGCGCACCATGTGCGGCGCGAGCTGCTCGGTGCCGATGACCTGAAATGTGTGTAGTGGTCGACCCGCCACATCGCCTCCCGACGAAAATCGATAGCCAACCGGCTCGACTATACGTTTCGAGCGTGTGTTGCGGCCGTCTACATTCTCAGGCCGGCCTGCGCGTCAGCCGCCAGCAGCCGTCCTCGCGGCGGGCCAACCCGGCGATCTCCAACATCGCCAGCGGACCGAGCACCGCGGTAGGCGCCAGGCCGGATGCCACCGCGATGTCATCGGCGCTGAGCAGTCCGCGGGCCGGCAGCGCCTCGTACACCTGCTTCTCAGGGGCGCTCAGGCCATCGAGTGGGCCAACCGGACGCGGCTGCTCGTCGGCGAATTCGCCCGCCCGACCTACCAATTCGACGACCTCTTCGGCTCGCGTCACCAGCTCGGCACCGTTGCGCAGCAAGGTGTGGCAGCCGATCGACGCCGCCGAGGTCACCGGCCCGGGCACGGCACACACCACCCGGCCGAGCGCCCGTGCCCACGCGGCGGTGTTCGCCGCCCCGCTGCGAACACCGGCCTCCACCACCACGGTGGCCGTACCCAGCGCCGCCACCAGCCGATTGCGGGTGAGGAAGCGGTGCCGCGCGGGGCGCACGCCCGGCGGGTATTCCGTGAGCAGCAGGCCGGAATTACCGATCCGGTGCAGCAGCGACGAATGGCCGGCCGGGTAGAGCACGTCGATGCCGCCGGCCAGCACCGCCACCGTCTGCCCCTCGGCTGCGAGCACGGCTCGGTGCGCCACGCCGTCGATGCCGTATGCGCCGCCCGAGACCACGGTGACGTCCTGCTCGGCCAATCCCGCGGCCAGGTCGGCGGCGACGTGTTCGCCGTACGCAGACGCCGCCCGCGTCCCCACGATGGCCGCGGCCCGCTCCGCGACCTCGTCGAGCCGGGCCGGGCCGATCGCCCACATCGCGATCGGTGGTCGCCCGTGCGGCCTTTCCCGCACCGCGGATCCGCCGAAGCCTGCGAATGCCAGGGTTGGCCACTCGTCGTCGTCGGGCGTGATCAGGCGGCCGCCGCGCCGCTCGAGCAGAGCCAGGTCTGCCTCAGCTGCATTGATGTCGCGCCGGGCGGCGGTTCGCTCCCGTAACGCATCACTGACCTCGCCCCCGGCGACGCGGCGGGCGGCATCCACCGGGCCGACGTCGCCGACCAGCGCGGCGATCTCGTCACAGGGTGGTTCGGCGACCCTGGACAGGTACGCCCATGACAGCGTCCTGGCGTCGTCCGTCACGGCTTTGCTCCTCCCTGACGGAAGCTCAATGCCACCGCCACGTCATCGATGTTCGGTGCAGTGCGTCCGGCCAGATCCGCCAAGGTCCACGCGACCCGCAGTGAGCGGTCGACGCCCCGGATGCTGAGCACCCCGCGTTCGAGTGCGGTCTTCAGCGGCGCCATCGCGGTGGCGTCGAGCCGGAACTTCCGGCGCAGCACCGACCCGGTGACTTCGGCGTTGGTGGTGAAACCGTATCGGCGCCACCGTTCGGCAGCTGCCGCGCGTGCCTGGGCAACCCGATCTCGCACAGCGGCAGTGGGTTCCGCCGCATCCGGTGCGAACGCACCGGCACGCACCATGTGCATTTCGACCCGCAGGTCCACTCGATCCATCAGTGGCCCGGACAGCTTGCCGAGATAACGACGCTTCTCCACTGACGTGCAGATGCAGTCTTTCGGGTCGGTCTGTGCGCAGGCGCACGGGTTGGCCGCCATCACGAGCTGAAACCGCGCGGGGTAGCACGCCACCCCGTCACGGCGGGCAAGCCGAATCTCACCGTCTTCCAACGGGGTTCGCAGGGATTCGAGGACGCTGACTCGAATCTCGGCGCATTCGTCGAGGAAGAGCACACCCCGATGTGCGCGACTGACGGCACCGGGACGAGCCATGCCCGAGCCGCCACCGACCAGGGCGGCCACACTCGACGAGTGATGCGGCGCGATGAACGGCGGGCGAGTGATCAGCGGGGTGGTCTCGGACAACATTCCGACCACCGAATGGATCGCCGTCACCTCCAGCGCCTCACGTTCGGTCAGTTCCGGTAGCAGCCCGGGAAGCCGTTGGGCCAGCATGGTTTTCCCCACACCCGGCGGTCCGGTGAGCATAAGGTGATGCGCACCTGCGGCGGCCACCTCGACAGCGAACCGGGCGTGCGTCTGGCCCACCACGTCAGCCAGGTCGGCAACCGAGTCGGCGTGCGGCGCCGGTGTGTCCACGCGATCGGCGAGGGCGGCCTTTCCCGTCAACCAGCCTTGCAGCTGCCGCAGTGTCTGGGCGCCAAGGACTTCGATGCCGTCGACCAGGCTCGCTTCAGCGAGGTTGGCAACCGGCACCACCACGGTGGGCCAGCCTTGTCGTTTGGCCGCCAGGACGGCCGGGAGCACGCCGCGCACCGACCGGATCCGGCCGTCGAGAGCCAGCTCGCCCAGCAGCACCGACTTCTCCAACCGATCCCACGGCTTCTTATGGCTTGCGGAGAGCACCGCGGCGGCGATCGCGATGTCGTACAGCGAGCCGGCCTTGGCCAACGTCGCCGGCGACAGCGCCAACGTCAGTCGCGACATCGGCCACTCGTTGCCGCAGTTGGTGATTGCCGCCCGTACCCGGTCCCGGGACTCGCGGAGCGCAGCGTCGGGCAGCCCCACCAGGTACACCCCGGGGAGCCCCGCGGTGATGTCGGCCTCGATCTCGACGATCTCGCCGTCGAGGCCCCGCACCGCGACAGAGTAGGCCCGCCCCAACGCCATCAGCCGACTCCACGCAGGTGGGTTATCTCTGGTGTGCGCTGCCGACCGATGCGCACACCGATCACGTCGATGCGGACGGCGGCCCAGCTCCGGTCTTGGCCGGCCAGCCAGATCCCGACCAGCCGGCGGATCCGCCGGACCTTGGCCGGTGTGACGGCGTACTCCACGCCGCCGAACCCGTCCGTGGTGCGGGTCTTCACCTCCACGAACACGACCGTGCCGTCGGAGGCGGCCGCGATCACGTCTAGTTCGCCGTAGCGGCAGCGCCAATTGCGAACCACGATCCGCAAGCCCAGCGACTCCAGATGCTCGACCGCCAGCTGCTCCCCCAGCGCACCGAGCTGGTTGCGGCTCATCGTCGTCATGGATGCAGCGTCGGGCACGCGGCCGACAGCCACCGACGCTCACCGACGCTCACCGACCGAATACTCGCCGAAACCGCCTAGTTGTCCCCAGATCCGCGCTCATCCACAGGCTGACCTTCGCTGAGGTCCAGCGGGTAGTCGCCGACCGGAACTAGTGCTGCACCACGAGACTCGGCAGCTCAGATCAGCTCGATCGCCTCCGCGATCGACGGCAATACGCGCGCCGGCCGGAACGGGTAGCGCTCGATGTCCTGAACCGTCGTCGAGCCCGTCAGCACCAGGATCGTTTCCAGTCCCGCCTCGATCCCGGCCACCACGTCGGTGTCCATCCGGTCGCCGACCATCACCGTGCTCTCCGAGTGCGCCTCGATCCGGTTCAGCGCGCTGCGGAACATCATCGGGTTGGGCTTGCCCACGAAATACGGTTCGCGACCGGTGGCCTTGGTGATCATCGCGGCCACCGACCCCGTGGCCGGCATGGGCCCTTCAGCCGACGGCCCGGTCACGTCGGGGTTGGTGGCGATGAAGCGCGCACCCTGCCCGATCAGCCGGACTGCCTTGGTGATCGCCTCGAAGGAGTAGGTGCGCGTCTCGCCGAGCACCACGAAATCCGGATCGGTATCGGTCAGCGTGTACCCCGCCTCGTGCAGAGCTGTGGTCAGTCCTGCCTCGCCGATGACGTATGCCGATCCGCCGGGCAGTTGATCGTTCAGGAAAGCCGCGGTGGCCATGGCCGAGGTCCAGATGGCCTCTTCGGGCACCTCCAGTCCCGAACGCGCCAGCCGCGCCGCCAGGTCACGCGGTGTGTAGATCGAATTGTTGGTCAGCACCAAAAATCGCCGCCGCTTGTCGATCAGGCACGCCAAGAACTCGGCGGCCCCGGGCAACGCATGCTCCTCGCGCACCAGCACACCGTCCATATCGGTAAGCCAGCATTCCGGTGTCGTTCGCACGGTCCTCCCTTCGGGGACGTCCTGCACAACAGTGTTACCCGATAAGGCGTCGCCAACCCCACGTTCGAGCAAGGTGGTCATGACGCGATATCCGCAGCGGCCCGACGTTGCACCACCCGGCCGACGCTGGTGCACGCCTGCGTGAACGTCACCACCGGCGTCGCCCGAAGGGCTTCGTCATCCATCGCGGGCGGAACACCGTGGCTACCAGAGGATCCCGAGCCGTAGAGCACGCTCCACCCCACTGAGCCGTTGTCATCGGAATAAGCGACCACAAGGGCGTCCCGCGTCGACATCTGGTCCAGCAGTGTTTCGAGCGCATAGTCGGGTTCGGCCAGCACGACGACGGGCTCGGCGCCCAGCGCGGCCAGCCGCGCCACTTCCTCGCGCAGCCCGGTCTGCTCCGTCAGCAGGATCTGCAGCAGCATCCGATCATTCGACGTATCCCGATGTACTGCACCGACTCTGGTCCGCACCCAGATGCCGCCGACCAGTCCCTCGATGTGCTCGACGACCGGTGGCAGCTCGCGGCGGTCCACGTGTAGCCGCTCGCACAGGCACATCCGGTAGGACGCACGGGCCTCGGCCAGCGTGTTGGCTTCGCCGGCGCAGCCGCTGGGCACGCCACGGAACGCCAGCTGAGGCTGGTGGTCGGGGTCGTGGCGAAATATCACGTGCTCAGCCATCAGCTTGCCTCCCGGCGGGTGTCCCGCTGCCCTACGACGATCGTCACCCGTTGCCGCGCAGGCAGATACAGATCTACGCACATCGGTGCCCGCCGTCTCAGGAGGAATGCCAGCATCGCGCGGATCACGAGGACACCGCCGCAGATCGACGCTGCAGAGCCACCGAGACGCTCAACACCACCAGGCCGACGACCGCCAGCGCCGCACCCGCGGCAGCCGGTGCGGTGTAGCCATACCCCGCGGCGATCACCAGCCCGCCGATCCACGCCCCCGACGCGTTGGCGATGTTCAAAGCCGAATGATTCAGCGCGGCGGCCAGCGTCTGCGCCTCGGCGGCGACATCCATCAGCCGGGTTTGCAGCGCGGGCGCGATCGCCGCCCCGCTGGCACCGATGCCGAACAGCAGCAGCATCGCCGTGAACGGGTTGTGCGCGCCGGCCACGAAAGCCGCGAGCACCACCGCAAGCGCCGTCATCGACACATACAGTCCGCGGATCACCGAGCGGTCGGCCATCCGGCCCCCGGCCAGGTTTCCGACCACCATGCCGGCCCCGAAAACCATCAGCCCCAAGGGAACCCACGAGCGGGAGACACCAGTGACATCGGTCAGCGTGGTTGCGATGTAGGTGTAGACGGCGAACATGCCACCGAAGCCCACCATGCCGATCGCCAGCGCCAACCAGACCTGCGGGCGTCGCAGCGCGCCGAGTTCGGCCCGGGGGCTGGTGCTGCTGGTCGCGGCCAGGTCGGGAAGCCA
Organism: Mycobacterium sp. ELW1; assembly: GCF_008329905.1. NCBI lineage: Bacteria > Bacillati > Actinomycetota > Actinomycetes > Mycobacteriales > Mycobacteriaceae > Mycobacterium > Mycobacterium sp. ELW1. Next base: position 4,026,855 of record NZ_CP032155.1, read on the forward strand.
CATCCAGATCGCGGCCAACGTCACCAGTCCGATGCCGACGACGAGCGCGAAAGCACTTCGCCAGCCGAGCAACTGGCCGAGCCAGGAGGCCAGCGGCACTCCGATCACGGTCGCCACGGTCAGGCCGGTCATCACCTGCGCGACCGCCTTGGCCCGCCGCTCCGGCCCGAGCAATTGCGCAGCCACCAGTGCCGCGACACCGAAGAATGCGCCGTGTGGAAGGCCCGCGAGGAAGCGGGCGGCGATCAGGACTCCATAGCTGGGCGCCAGCACGGTCAGCACGTTGCCGACGGCGAACAACGCCATCAGGGTCATCAACACGACCTTGCGATTGAATTTCGCGGTCAGCGCGGCGATGACCGGGGCACCGACCACGACGCCGAGCGCGTAGGCGGAGATGATGTGGCCCGCGGTCGGTTCAGAGATCCGCAGGCCGCCGGCGATCTCGGGCAGCAGGCCCATCGCGACGAATTCGTTGGTGCCGATGCCGAAGGCACCGAGTGCCAGGGCAAGAATGCCCAGCCCGGTCCTGGTCGGGCAGAGCGCGGGAGACGCCGCCGGTGCGGCGGGTCGGAGCGTGAGGGTCACGGGTGCTATCGACTTTCTGTGCGGTGGCGGATGCTGCCGCGGTGCAGCGCTCGGTCCCTGTCCCCCGACCCTACCGCCACTTAAACCACACAACCAACCGACTTTTGTCTAAATGTGGTCAAAGTGATGGGTATATCTATTGCTTTGCCTCACTGATTGATCTTGGTTCAATGGAAAGATGCCGGTAACCAGGCGTTCCGCTGCCCCCGCGACGACGGGGGACGTTTTTGCGCTGATACGTGCCGGTACCGCCACCACCCGAACCGAAGTCCGGGAGCTCACCGGGCTCTCCAGGACGGCTGTCGGCAGCCGTATCGCCGCCCTGGCCCGCCGCGGGCTGGTTTCCGAAGGCGAGGAGGGACCGTCGACCGGCGGTCGCCCACCGGCGCTGGTGCGGTTCAACGCCGAAGCGGGGGTGGTCCTGTCGGCGGCCGTCGGCCGCAGCCGCACCCGGCTCGCGGTGTGCAACCTGGCCGGCGACATTCACGCCCTGGCCGATATGGACTCCGAGATCCGCATCGGCCCCGATGATCTGATGCCCGACTTGGTCAAACGCCTCGAGGTACTGCTCGACGAGAGTGGCAGGTCCGCGGGCGACGTGCTCGGCGTCGGGGTGTCGCTACCCGGCACGGTCGACCAGCAGCGCGGCTGCAGCCTGGCATCTCCGGTGATGAGCGGTTGGGACGGTGTTCCGTTGGAGCCGTACTTCCGGAAGCTGACGGCGGCGCCGATCGTGCTCGACAACGACACGAACGTGCAGGCCCTCTCGGAACTCCGCGGGCCCCTGAGAATTCACGACGATCTGCTGCTCATCAAGGCGTCCACCGGGCTCGGCGCGGGAATCGTGTGCGGCGGTGCACTCCAGCGCGGCGCTGTCGGCGCGGCCGGCGAGTTCGGTCACAACAAGACCGTCGCAGCCGCGGGCATGCCGTGCCGCTGCGGCGACACCGGATGCTTGGAGGCGATCGCCGGTGGCTGGGCATTGGTGCGCACGCTGCAGGAGCAGGGCAGGCCGGTCCACCACATCCGCGACGTCGTCGAACTGGCCAACCACGGCGACGGCGAGGCGCGTCGGCTGCTGCGCGAAAGTGGCCGCCACGTGGGTGAGGTGATCGCCGCCGCGGTGAACCTGCTCAACCCCGAAGTTCTCGTCGTCGGCGGCGACATGTCGGGCGCGTACGACGTCTTCGTCGCCGGGCTACGAGAAACGTTGTACGGCAACGCAACTGCACTGGCTACCCGGCACCTTCAGGTCCTCCCGTCGACGTACGGCGACCGGGCAGGCAACATCGGCAGCGCGATGCTGGTCTTGGAAAAGATCTTGTCCCCCAGCGCCATCGACGCATCGCTGCGCTGACGAGAGCTAGCTGTACTGACCTGAGAGGTTAGGTACGCGGGTGGCGGGTGGTTGGCCGCCGAGTGCGGTGTGGCCGCGATGGTGATTGTAGGTATGCAGCCAGCGAGGGAACTCCGCGCACCGTTCGGCGTCGCTGGTGTAGAGCCGCGCATATGCCCATTCATCGGCAAGGGTTCGGTGGAATCGCTCCACCTTGCCGTTCGTCTGGGGTCGATAGGGTTTGGTTCGACGATGTTCGATCTGCCCGAGTGCATCTCGGAATGAGTGGGATCGGTAACAGGAGCCGTTGTCTGTCAACACTTTCCGTACGGTGAAGCCGCATGCGTTGAACCATTCGTTAGCCCTTTGCCAGAAGTCAGCAGCTGTGTCTTTGCGTTCGTCGATTAGCAGTTCGGAGTAGGCCAGCCGGGAGTGAGCGTCGATGGCGGTGTGCAAGAAGTGATAACCACGCCGCCCGGAACGGTCGCTGCCAGTTCCTATGCTTCTGTCCTTGCGGGAGTGATGATTTCCTGCGCTGCGGCCCAACATGCGCCATCCGCCGCCAGCCGGGATCTTGCCTACCTTCTTGACATCGACATGCACCAGGTCGCCGGGGCTGGCTGACTCCATCCGCCGGATAACTCGCCCGGTGGGCCGGTCCAGCCACCGCAGCTTGGCTAGGCCGTAGCGCCTCAACACGTTGTGGACAGTCGAGACATTCAGTCCCAGCAGATAAGCAATGCGAGCCGGTCCCCAACGTCGAAGTACTCGGACTTTAATGATGCGCCGCTCGGTGCGTGTGGGGGTTTGATTAGGGCTGTGATGTGGGCGTGAGCTGCGGTCGGCCATGCCGGCTTCGCCTAGTTCGCGGTAGCGGCGGGCCCAGCGCGCAGCGGTAGTGACCGCAACCTGGAACCGCTCGGCCGCCCGTCGCAGCGTCCAGCCATCCTCGACAACGCAACGTGCCAGCCGCAGACGACCGGTTTCGGACAAGGGGGCATTACGGTGGACCATGAAGACCTCCGGAGTGAGTTGGTGCGTTCCTTAAGCAGCTCGCACTTCACTCGGAGGTCTTCGTCATGTCACTACGCCACGCCGTACTTAACGTCCGTGGTCAGTACAGCTAGCGCTGCGCCACTGTGTAGCCCAGGTCCTCGAGGATGCCGAGTTCGACCGGGCTCAGGGTCCGCACTTCCGCGCCGTCGCCATCATCACCGGGGTTCATCATTTTCTTGTTCTCACCGGTGAAGACGTGGCCGTTCAGGTGCGCGATATTGCTGACATTCCACGTGGGGTCGGTCAGCAGAGGCACCGGCTTACCGTCGTAGGCCGCCATCGCGTGCGGCCCGCCGAAGAACAGACCGCCGTCACCGCCGGTGAGGTTGGGGTCGAACGCGGCGTTGAACGTGTAGTCGTCGTTGATCACCTTTGCCCCGTCGCCGGTGACGACGAAACTGTCGAAAGTCGGGTGATTCTTCATCTGCGGCGAACCCGGGCCCGAGATGCCGGTGTCGAAGCCCAGCGTGTGCACCAACTCGTGCATGATCGTCGCCTTGAAGTCGTCCGGGCTCTGGGTGCCGCCGTCGTCGTCCCCCTTGGTGACGTCATCGCCCAACGCCCAGTTGGCGTTCCAGTTCACGTCGATATCGCCGTCGGGCTTGTCACCGTTGGCGTCCTCACCGGTGATCAGCTTCTGCTGCACCACCGTGCGGAAGTAGCCGGCCGACTCGTCATCGACCCGGTCGCTGCTCGCCTGCGCCAGATGGTTGGGCTCGTTGTCGTCCGCGATCTTGTAGGTGAGGGTGACCGGTGTGGGAGCCACGATGTATGCGGCGATGGCGTTGGCGGCGTCGTTCAATGACGCTTTGGCTTCATCGGTCCAATGTTGATCCCCATCCGGGTAGATGAAGTCGAAGGTGATGGTGTTGGCGGTGCCGTCGCCCTCCGTGAGGTGGGCGGGCTTGTCCGGACCTGCCGCGACGACACTCGAGGCCGCGGAACTCTCGGCCGTCGCCGGCTCCGTCTGGGGCTGATTCGACGAACATCCCGACACGACGACACCGATGGCCGCACCTGCCGCTTGTCGCGATGCGAATTACCGAAAAGCGTACGTCAGCAATTCGCGGCCAGAAGGTGATTTCCGAGAACAGCCGCATCGGTGACAGTCGATGCGCAGGCAAATACCTTGCGCTGTACCGGATGTCGTGAAAGCCAGCGTCAATATCTCTGGTCGACGAAGAAGGCAGGAAAAGCGTGCGCAAACATGGCGTGCCGACCGCTGACCTATTCGGGCAGCCGCAGCTCGGGCTTCTCGACCTCTTCGATGTTGACGTCCTTGAACGTGATAACCCGGACCTGTTTGACGAACCGTGCCGGGCGGTACATGTCCCACACCCACGCATCGGACAGGCGCAGCTCGAAGTAGACCTCACCGTCGGTGTTGCGCGGCACCAGCTCCACGCTGTTGGCCAGGTAGAACCGGCGCTCGGTCTCCACGACGTAGCTGAACTGCCCCACGATGTCCTTGTATTCGCGGTACAGCGAGAGCTCCATCTCGGTCTCGTATTTTTCGAGATCTTCGGCACTCATCGGTTCAGCTGTCCTCTTTGTCTTGTCGTGGTGCTATCCATCTTGACTCACACCTGATCGTCGCGCTGCAGCGGTGGGCACTCCATCACCATCTCGGTACCACCGGCACGTGCCACCCGCCGGACATTGATGTAGGAAAACCGGTGCTGACGGCACGGACCGAGGCTGGTCAGCGCCGCGCTGTGCGCCGGGGTGCTGTACCCCTTGTGGTCCGCGAAACCGTAACCCGGGTGTTCGTCGTCCATCGCCACCATCAGCCGATCGCGGCTGACCTTCGCCAGCACGCTGGCCGCCGCGATACAGGCCGCCGCGGCGTCCCCGCCGATCACCGGCAACGACGGCATCGGCAGTCCCGGCACCCGGAACCCGTCGGACAGCACATACCCCGGCCGCACCGACAGCCCCGCCACCGCGCGCCGCATCCCCTCGATGTTGGCCACGTGCACACCGCGGCGGTCGACCTCGGGAGCCGGGATGAACACCACGTGATAGGCCAGCGCGTAGCGGCGGATCAACGGGAACAGCTCCTCGCGCGCCTTCTCGGTGAGCTTCTTGGAGTCGTCGAGGGCTGAAAGGCTCTCCATCCGGTTCGGCCCCAGTACACAGGCCGCCACCACGAGCGGGCCGGCGCACGCGCCCCGGCCGACTTCGTCGACTCCGGCGACCGGCCCCAAACCGCTTCGGTACAAAGCAGATTCGAGGGTGCGCAGTCCCGACGATTTGCGGATCACCGTCCGCGGCGGCCACGTCATCTCCGGCACGGTCAGCCCTGCTGCGGGTTGACCGAGGACACACCACCCCAGCGCGACGGCGGCCATGCGATGAACCGGGCCTTGCCGATGACGTTGCTCACCGGCACGGTGCCGGCCATGGGATCACCCGTGCACAGGATGCCCTTCTGGGCGTCGGCGGGCGTGCTGGTGCAGTGGGCGCGCGAGTCGGCCGAATGCGTGCGGTTGTCGCCCATCACCCACAGTCGGCCCTCGGGCACCTTGACTGGACCGAACTCATTCCCCAGGCAGGGATAGACGGCCGGGTCGGCCATCATCGTCTGCGCGTTCAGGTAGGGCTCGTTCAGCAGCTTGCCGTCGACAGTCAGCCCGGTGTCGGCACGGCATTGCACCGTCTGGCCGCCGGTGGCGATGACCCGCTTGACCAAGTCGTTCTCGTCGGGCGGCACGAAACCGACCACAGACAGCGCGTTCTCGATGTAGCGGACCGCGGTGTTGGTGGACCGGATGGATTTGTATCCGACGTTCCAGTTCGGCGGGCCCTTGAAGACGATGACGTCACCGGGCCGCGGGTCACCGAACCGATACGTGACCTTGTCGACCATGATCCGGTCGCCGACGCAGCCGGCGCAGCCGTGCAGCGTCGGCTCCATCGATTCCGACGGAATCAGGTACGGACGCGCGATGAACGTCAGCATCACGTAGTACAGGACTATGGCGATGGCAACGAGGATCGCGCCTTCGCGCAGCGCAGACTTCTTCTTCTCCCCGGTTTCCGGGGCCGCGTCGGCGGGACTGTCGTCCGCCCCGTCCGTCGCGGTGAGGTTGTCCGGCGTGGAGTCGTTCGAGCCCGTGTTGTCGGTCACGTCGTCAGCGTAGTCAGACCGGCTGACCGGTCAGTGACTCCAACACGTCGAAGCTCAGCGCTTCTCCTTGATCTTGGCCTTCTTGCCCCGCAGCTCGCGCAGGTAGTACAGCTTGGCGCGCCGCACGTCACCGCGGGTCAGCACCTCGATGTGATCGATGTTGGGCGAATGCACCGGGAAGGTGCGCTCGACACCGACGCCGTAGCTTTCCTTGCGCACGGTGAAGGTCTCGCGAATGCCACCGCCCGAACGACGGAGCACAACACCCTTGAAGACCTGAACGCGCTGCTTGTTGCCCTCGATGACCTTCACGTGGACATTGATGGTGTCCCCGGGGCTGAAGGTCGGGATGTCGTCGCGCAGCGACGCCTGGTCGACGAAGTCCAGCGTGTTCATCGGTGACACTTCCTTGCGGTTCGCGGCGCAGCCACCTGCCTGCGCGGAAAGCGCTGGCGATCGCCGGGCCGATGGATTCGGGCACGTGATGTTTGGCGCAGCAGGCGGAAAAGTCCCAGCCCGCGCGGCAACTGCTCAATTGTGCCAGATGCACCGCGAGCAGTGAAATCGCGCGACCCGCCGAGGGCCCGCTGATCTGTCGACGAACTAGACGCGCGGTGTAGAAAAGGTACCGTTAACCTGGACTAAGGTCGGGCGGCAACGCGGCACCCCGGATCTCAGCTTCTACCGGCCCCCGAGGAGATGGACATGCGACGGCATCTGTCGATGCTGGTCACCGGCACCGCGGCGGCCGTGATCGGCGTGCTGGTAGCCGCGTCGTCCGCTCAGGTGAACGCCGGTCCGAGCGACACAGCGGCCCGCCCGGTGAACCTGCTGTCCGCCGACCCGAACGCCATCGCGCAGGCCCCCGCCCTTGCCCCGCTGCCCGACGCGCCGCCGGACGCCTCCACCAATCTGGATGTGCGCGCCAGAGAAGCGGCGTCGGAGGCCGCGCAGGACGGCGCCGACATCAGTTTCACCTTGCTCGACCGCACCACCGGACGGACCCTCAAGGGCGGTGACGACGCCCCGTTCCCGGTCGCGTCGGTGAGCAAACTGTTCATCGCCGACGATCTGCTGCTGCAGGTGGCCAAGGGCCAGCGCCAGCTAACCCCGGCAGAGCAGCAGTCCTTCGACGCCATGCTGCGGTCCTCCGACGACAGCGCCGCCGAAGTGTTCTGGGGCGAAGGTGGCGGCAGCGCGATCATCAGCAGGGTCACCGCGCGATACGGGCTGACATCGACCAGCGCGCCGTACGACGGCAACTGGTGGAACACCATGAGCACCACCGCCGACCTGGTGCGGTACTACGACATGCTGCTCGACGGTGCGGGCGGACTGCCTGCCTCACAGGCTGCGGTCATCCTCGGCGACCTCTCGGCGTCGACCCCCGCCGGGGTCGACGGCTACCCGCAGCGGTTCGGCATCCCCGACGGGCTGTTCGCCGAACCCGTTGCGGTCAAACAAGGTTGGATGTGCTGCTGGAACGGCGGCAACTGGCTGCACATGTCCACCGGGGTGATCGGACCGGACCGGCGCTTCGTGCTGGCCGTGGCCTCACTGCAGCCGGTCGACGATGCGACTGCGCGCAACACCATGACGCAAGCCGTCAAGACGATGTTCCCCGGCGGGCGGATCTGATCCCGCACCGCGCCTAGCGACGCGGCGGCCCGTGCGGTGCCGGCGGTCCCGGCGGGGGCTGACGGAATTCGGCGCGGGTCCGGAATGGCCGGGTCGGTTCATTGCCGACGGTCGCTGCCACGGCTGTTGAGTTCGCCATCGGGCTGGCGAGCCGGGTCGTCGGTGCGGTCGGGCTGGCAGCGCGTCGCGGACCGAGCACCAGCGGACGGGTGGCCTGATCGCTCTCGTCGTCGTTCTGCTCGAGCACCCTCCGAGCGATCCGCTCGATCGCGCCCTGCACCTGCATACGGTCGGGCCGGCCGTCGAATTCGGGCGAGCGGGTGAGAGTGTCGGTGATCCAACTCGCCAGCATGTTGCGGGCGTGGTTCACTTCCGCGGCGCCGGCCGGGGTCAGCCACAGCTGATCGCCGCTGCGCTGGGCGTAGCCGTTCGCGACCAGCCGGTCGAACGTCGGCTCCAGGATCTCGACCGGCACCCGGTGGTGGGCGGCCACGGCGCTGAGGTCCGCTGTGCCGGCCACCTGCGCGTGCCGGTAAATCCGCAGCGCGGCCCACATCAACGGAACATCGAGGCGGGTGCCGCCGGCTCGAGCCAGCGCCGGTAGGTGCTGGCCGCGGCTTTCCCGCAGCAGTCGGCTGACCGCGACCTCCAGCACTTTCTCGGCCGGTTCGGTGGTCGGCATGCCGAAGCCCTCGCCAAGGTCGGTGCTGCCGGTGGCGGCCGCGTCGCGCAGCGGTACCTGCTTGAGGAACAGCGCGAGTACGAACCCGACGATCGCGACCGGCGCCGCGAACAGGAACACCTTGCTCAGCGAGTCGGCGTAGGCGTCGACGATCGGCGCGGCCGCTGCGGGCGAGAGCTTGTGCAGCGCCTGCGGGGACTGCGCGACCTCGGCCGAGGCACCGCTGGTGGCCAACGCCGCAGGCAGCCGCTCGGCCAGGAAGTTACTGAACAGCGAGCCGAAGATCGCGGCGCCGAACGAACTTCCGATGGTGCGGAAGAAGGTGACTCCCGAGGTGGCCACGCCCAGGTCGGTGAAGTCGACGGTGTTCTGCACGGTCAAGATCAGCACCTGCATGCTCAGCCCGATCCCGGCGCCGAGGACCAGCAGATCCAGCGACTGCACGAGCGTCGAGGTGTGCGCATCCATCAGCGACAGCAGGATGAAGCCGACCGCCATGGTCGCGGTGCCCATAATCGGGAAGATCTTGTAGCGCCCGGTGCGGCCGACGATCACACCAGAGGTCAGCGAGGTGGCCAGCAGACCGGCGACCATCGGCAGGGTGTGCAGGCCGGACACGGTGGCCGACACCCCGTCGACGAACTGCATGTAGGTCGGCAGGAACGTCAGCGCCCCGAGCATCGCGAATCCGACGACGAACGACAGCACGCAACACACGGTGAACACCGGGTCGGCGAACAGCCGGATCGGCAGAATCGGCTCGGCCGCCCGCTTTTCGACGAACACGAACGCCACCAGGATCGCCACCGAGCCGACGAACAGACCGATGATCGTCGGCGATCCCCACGGATAGGTGGTGCCACCCCAGCTGGTGGCCAGGGTCAGGCCGGCCGCGCCGAGACCGACCAGCACGATGCCGGGATAGTCGATGACCGGTCGGGAGGTACGGCCCAGCGCCGGAATCGCCACCGCCGCCACCGCGAGGACCACCACCGCGACCGGCACGTTGACCCAGAACGCCCACCGCCACCCGAGGTGGTCGGTGAACAGCCCGCCCAACAACGGGCCCACGACGGTGGTGACGCCGAACACCGCGCCCAGGGCGCCCTGGTAGCGGCCGCGTTCGCGCAGCGGGATCACTTCGCCGATGACCGCGACCGCGGTCACGGTGATCGCACCGCCGCCGATGCCCTGCAGCGCGCGGGAGGCGACCAGCATCGACATCGATCCGGCCAGACCGCACAGCACCGACCCGGCCAGGAAGAACAGCACGGCCGCCTGGAATACCGGTTTGCGGCCGAACGTGTCGCCGAGCTTGCCGACGACTGCCGTCACGATCGTCGACGCCAGCAGGTAACTGGTGACGACCCACGACTGGTGGCCGGCTCCGCCGAGATCGGCGACGACCGTGGGCAGTGCGGTCGCGACGATGGTCTGGTCGAGGGCGGCCAGCAGCATGCCGAGCACCACAGCGAGGAAGACGAAGTTGCGCTGCCGGCCCGTCACCTGCGCAGCCGCCGGTGCTGGCGGAGCGCCGGTGGATGGACGAGTCACGCTTTCCTCAATACCCTTCCGCGACCGTGGCTAAGCTGCGCCGCGCCGTGCTCTCAGTCACCGATCCCCGAACCACCGAGCAGGTCCGGCCGGCGCTCGCGCGTCCGCTGCAGCGCCTGCTCGTGGCGCCATGCCGCCACTTTGGCGTGGTCGCCGGACAGCAGTACGTCCGGGACGGGCAGCTCGCGCCAAGTCGGCGGACGCGTGTAGCTCGGGCCTTCGAGCAGTCCGTCTTTTTCCGGCGAGTGCGAATCATCCTGGTGCGAGCGCGGATTGCCCATCACGTTGGGTAGCAACCGGACCACCGCTTCGATCATCACCAGCGCCGCGACCTCGCCACCGGCCAGCACGTAGTCCCCAATCGAGACCTCCTCGACCCGCATCCGCCGCCGCGCGTCCTCGGCGACCCGCTGGTCGATGCCTTCGTAACGGCCACAGGCGAACACCAGATGCCGCTCCCCCGTCCATGCTTGGGCGTCGTTCTGGGTGAACAGCCGTCCGGCCGGCGTCGGGATCACGAGAACGGTGTCCTCGGTGCAGATCTCGTCGAGCGCCTCACCCCAGACCGGGGCTTTCATCACCATGCCGGGGCCGCCGCCGTACGGGGCGTCGTCCACCGAGTGGTGGACGTCGTGGGTCCAGCGACGCAGATCGTGCACGGCGAAGTCCACGATGCCGGACTCGATGGCCTTGCCGGGCAACGACTGTCGTACCGGGTCGAGATACTCGGGGAAGATCGAGATGACGTCAACCTTCATCGCTGCGCATCTCAGTCCAAGCCGTCCAGATCCAAAAGCCCTTCGGGAGGATCGATTTCGACGATCCCGTCGGCCAGAGACACCGACACCACGATCGCTCCGACGAATGGCACCAGCACTTCGGCGCCGTCGGCGCCGCGCACCGCCAGCAGTTCCGCGCCTGCGGTGTGCAGCACTTCGGCGATCGAGCCGACGACGCGGCCGTCCACGGTCCGTACCGTCAGCCCTTCGAGCTGATGGTCATAGAACTCGTCGGGGTCCTCGATGGGAGGCAGTTCCGCGGAGTCGACGACGAACAGGTGGCCGCGCAATGCGTCGGCGGCATTGCGGTCGGACACCCCGCGCAGCCGTACCAACAGACGCCCGCCGTGCGGCCGGGCCGACTCGACGACGACGTCTTGGCCGCCGTCACCGCGAGATGGCCGCAGCCGCAACCGGTTTCCGACCGCGAACCGCTCTTCGGGGTCATCCGTGCGGACGTCGACCACCAGTTCCCCGGTGATGCCGTGAGCCTTGGCCACCCGCCCGGCGACGAGTTCCATGGTCGCTACTGGTCGGTGTCCACCACGTCGACGCGGATCCCTCGGCCACCGATACCGGCGACCAGGGTGCGCAACGCAGTCGCGGTGCGACCGCCGCGGCCGATCACCTTGCCGAGGTCCTCGGGGTGGACATGGACCTCAACCGTGCGTCCCCGCCGGTTGGTGACCATGTCGACGCGGACATCGTCAGGATTGTCGACGATCCCGCGGACCAGATGCTCCACGGCGTCGACGACGACCGAACTCATTCTGCGGCGGCCTCAGTGGACTCGGCAGCCTCGGCGGCCGGCTCAGCGGCGGGCTCGGCCTCAGCGGCCTCAGCCTTCTTGGCCGGGGCCTTCTTCTTCTTGGCCTGGGTGGCCTCGCCACCGGGGGCGCCATCGGCCTCGGCCAGCGCGGCATTGAACAGGTCCAGCTTGCTGGGCTTGGGCTCCTTGACCTTCAGCGTGCCCTCGGCACCGGGCAGGCCCTTGAACTTCTGCCAGTCACCGGTGATCTTCAGCAGGTTGAGCACCGGCTCGGTGGGCTGGGCGCCAACAGACAGCCAGTACTGCGCGCGCTCGGAGTCGATCTCGATCAGGCTCGGCTCTTCCTTCGGGTGGTAGCGGCCGATGACCTCGATCGAGCGGCCGTCGCGGCGGGTGCGCGCGTCGGCGACAGCGATGCGGTACTGGGGGTTGCGGATCTTGCCAAGCCGGGTGAGCTTGATCTTGACAGCCATGAACTAACTCCTGTGGGTATCACGCTGCAATTCAGCGATGCCGGCGGATTGCCGGATCCGGTTTTGCCTCGCGTGCGTGACCAGCCGGCGGCCCATCCATAACGGAAGCCGCGGTCGGACAGCCACCGATTGTGCCAGACGGCCCTGGTCAGGTGTTAATCGCGCGACCTGCCGCCGGCCGGATCAGACGATCTTCTGGATGCACTTCTGCTCGACGCGCCGCGTCATCCGCCAGCCGTCGGGGGTACGGACGAACGCGTCGTCGTACCAGAGCCCGCAGAACATGATCTGGCCGTCGTCGCCGAGCGCCATCGGATTGAACAGGATCGTCCGCGACGTCGCGGTGTCGCCGTCGAGGCGGATGTCGAAGTTTCCGAGCATGTGGAAGTAGGCCGGGAAATTCGGCAGTACCTCGGCCAGCCAGGCCTTGACGTCGGGAAAGGTGCCCGCGATCCCACCCAGCTCGGTGTAGTCGATGTGGGCGTCCGGGGTGAAAACACGGTCCAGGTCGTCGAAGCGGCGGCTGTCGATCGCCGTCGAGTAGTCGACCAGCAGCTGCTGGATCTCCATCCGATCCGACATCTCTTCAAGGCTCAGCATGCGCGTGATTCAACACCTGATCGGTGGGCGCGGCCGGCGTGGTCCACACCTGCGGGACACTTTCTACTAAGGTTTGCCTAACCAAATCAGATCGGAGCAAGTGTGGTGGAGCGTCCCGGTTTCTCGCTGATCATCGGCTACGCCAGCGACATGGGCACCGCCGAGTACATCGCCATGCAGCTGGCCGACGCGGTCAAGGAAGCCGGTATCGACGCCACCGAGACCGAGCTCAATGACGTCGCCCTCGACGAGGTCCGGGCCGCGACGCACGTCATCGTGGTGGCCTCGACGTTCGGTGAGGGCGAGGTCCCCGACAACGGCACCGTGTTCTGGGAGGAGCTGGCGGCATCCGACACCCGGCTCGACGGCCTGGGCTACGCGGTTCTGGCGCTGGGCGACAGTTCCTACGACTTGTTCTGCAACGCCGGCCGGATCATCGACGCCCGGCTCGCCGAGCTGGGCGCCCACGCGCTGGCCGAGCGCGTCGAATACGACTGCTACCGGGAGGGCGAGGCCCGCGAGTGGATCGCCGACGTCGCCAAGATCCTCATCGAGGCGGCCGCCGCCGCACCCGCCTCCGCGGAACCGACCGCCCCGAAGACGACGCCGCACCGCCGTCACGACGCCAGCCCGTGGACCGACGCGAATCCCTTCACCTCGACCGCCCTGGTGAATCGCCTGCTCACGGCACCCGGGTCCGACAAGGAGGTCCGCCACATCGAGCTGGATCTCGCGGATTCCGGAATCACCTACCAGGCCGGCGATTCGGTGGCCGTGCATCCGGTCAACAATCCCGGACTCGTCGAGGCTGTGCTGGCCAAGCTCGGCGTCGACGGCACCTACGTCGCCGCGGGAAGTGATCGGCCCCTGGGCGAACTGCTCGCCGGCCACCTCGACATCTGCGCTCCATCGCGGGCATTGCAGGCGCTGGTCGCCACCCGTACCGGCGACACCGAGGCCGCCACGGCGCTGCGCTCCCCCGATCCCGCGGTGGTGTCGTCGTGGTTGTACGGCCGCGACGTTCTCGACCTGCTCCACCTCGCCGAACTGTCGGTTGACGAAGTACTGGAAACGTTGCGGCCCTTACAGTTTCGCGACTATTCGATCGCGTCGAGTCCATTGGCCCATCCGGACCGGCTGCACCTGACAGTGGCGACCGTGCGCTACCACTGCCGAGATCGCGCCCGCGGTGGCGTGGCGTCCACATTTCTGGCCGACAAGGTAGCCAGTGGGCAGTCGGTGCGAATTCACCTGCGGCCCAACCACAATTTCCGGCTGCCGGCCCCGGAGGTACCGATCATCATGGTCGGGCCCGGAACCGGCATCGCGCCGTTCCGCGCGTTCCTGCATGAACGCCAGGCGACCGCTGCGCCGGGCAGATCCTGGCTGTTCTTCGGCGACCGGCGGCGCCACACCGACTTCCTGTATGGCGACGAGCTGACGCGATTCCACGAGTCCGGCACACTGACCCGACTCGACCTGGCCTTCTCGCGAGAAAGCACCGGGCCGAAAACCTACGTCCAGCACCGCATGAAAGACAACGCGCGAGAGTTGTTCGCGTGGCTCGACGGCGGCGCGCATCTCTATGTCTGCGGTGACGCCGAGCGAATGGCCAAGGACGTCGACGCGGCCCTGCACGAGATCGTCGCCGAGGCCGGTGACATGGACGCCGCCGCCGCGCACTCCTACGTCAACGAGCTGATCAAAGCTCATCGGTACGTGCGCGACGTCTACTGACCGAGCGGGTTAGGCTCAGGGCCCATGCGCAGACTTCTCGCGAGCCTGACGACGGCGCTCACGGTATTGACGGCGACGGCAGGGATTGCCAACGCGGACACCATCGATCAGCCACCCGGCTCGGTGCCGGTCCCCGACGGACCCGCGCCCGCGTGGATCGTCGCCGACATGGACACCGGCCAGGTGCTGGCCGGTCGCGACATGTACGCCGCGCATCCACCGGCCAGCACGATCAAGACACTGCTGGCCCTGACGGCTCTGGACGAACTGCCCGACCTGAATGCGACGGTGGTGGCCACCAACTCCGACACCCTCGTCGAATGCAACTGCGCCGGTGTGCGACCCGGTCGCAGCTACACCGCCCGCCAGCTGCTCGACGGGCTGCTGCTGGTGTCGGGCAACGACGCCGCCAACACCCTGGCCGACATGCTCGGTGGCTACCAGGAGGCGGTCGACAAGATGAACGCCAAGGCCGTCGCGATCGGGGCGACCAACACCCACGCGACCACACCGTCCGGTCTGGACGGAGCGGGTGGTCCGGGCTGGACCACTCCGCACGACCTCGCCGCGATCTTCCGCGCCGCGATGGCCAATCCGGTGTTCGCACAGATCACCGCCCAGCCGGTCGCGATGTTCCCCGGCGAGACCGGAGACAAGCCACTGGTGAATCAGGACGAGCTGCTGGCCCGCTATCCCGGTGCGATCGGCGGCAAGACCGGCTTCACCGACGCCGCCCGCAAGACGTTTGTCGGCGCCGCCGACCGCGGCGGCCGCCGCCTGGTGATCGCGATGATGTACGGGCTGATCCACGAAGGTGGCCCGACGTACTGGGATCAAGCGGCGGCGCTGCTGGATTGGGGCTTCGCCCAAAACCCTTCCGAGAGCGTCGCCGCGCTGTAGTCCGCCCGGCTAGCGGCGTCCGCCGCCCGAGTTGAAGCCCGGCTGAGCCGCCTCACCTTCGGTGATTTGATACGGCGAGGTGGCCAGGTCGTTCGGGGTCGCCACGATGGCCGAGTTGTCGCCCGACGGCGGGGCGCCGGCTGGGGCCTGGCTGTCCGGCACGACCTGGAAATTCTCGTCGGAATCCGGCACGACGACCGGCGCCGCGGTGCTGCCCGGGTCACCCGGTACCCAGGCCAGGAGGTCACGAGTGCCGTCGTTGAAGACAACGCTGTTCGGGATGTCGCCAACAACGTCGAAGTACAGTCTTCCGCCATTCGACGCGCCCCAAATAGCGGGGTAGAAATCGCCGGACTCAGCGCGGGCACCGAAGCGCTCGATGAACGGCGGATAATTGCCACCCATCCCGTCGATGGTCAGTTTGGCCGAATACAACGTGCCATTGTGTGGCACCGGGTCCGAACTGGGCTTGAGCTTGCCCACGGCGTAGCCGATGTAGGGCAGGCCATTGGGCCCGTTCAACGTCTCCTGCTCGCCGAACACCCGCACGCTGTCCGTCGCCCACGCCGGTGCGGCGCAGACACCGGCAAGGCCCAATGCGACAACCGTGGCGCCCACTCCGGCCATTTTCGCGATTTTCATGTCTCTCCCCACCTGATCAGTGCCAACACCCCGGCATTTGTTCGAAAAATTTTACTGTGACTCACCAATCCAATACCCGCTTTAACCGGCATCTCCCCAATTAATCGGTGCGTTCGTCGCCGGACGCTAAACCCGTCGACCGTCATCGCAATACATTCGAGACTCGCTCGCGTCGTTGCCGAGGTGCAGTCTGGTTAGTTTCGGCTCATGCCGGCCCGCCCATTCGTCGCGATGTTGAGCATCGCCATGTCTCTTGTGCTGGTGGCGCCGGTCGCGGCCGCGCCCACCCCGCAGCCGGCCGGTGCGGTGACCGCTCCGCCCGACGGTCCGGCGCGGGCCTGGCTGGTCGCCGACCTCGACACCGGCCAGATCCTGGGCAGCCGGGAACCCTATAGCGCGCACGCGCCGGCCAGCACCATCAAGCCGCTGCTCGCGATGGTCGTGCTCGACCAGTTGTCGCCCAACGCCGTGATCCGGGCGACGGCGGCCAATACCCAAGTCGAATGCTCGTGCGTGGGGCTGGTGCCCGGCCAGATCTACACCGCGCGCCAACTGCTCGACGGGCTGCTGCTGGTGTCGGGCAACGACGCCGCCAATCTGCTCGCCGACATGCTCGGCGGACAGCGTGCGGCAGTGCAGAAGATGAATGCCAAGGCCTACCAACTGGGCGCCCGCAGCACCAGGGCCGGATCGCCGTCGGGGTTGGACGGGCCGGGCTGGGAGTCGGTGACCTCACCGCACGACCTGGCGTTGATCTACCGGGAAGCGTTGCGCTATCCCCTGTTTGTGCAGATCGTCCACCAGACCTCGGCGCAATTCCCCGACCGGTCGGGGTACCGGGAGATCAAGAACCAGGACCGCCTGCTGCGCAGCTACGCCGGCTTCATCGGCGGAAAGAGCGGCTACACCGATCTGGCCCGCGAGACCTATGTCGGAATGGCGCAGCGCGGCGGGCACCGGCTGATCGTGGTGGAGATGTACGGCGATGACGACCTGTGGAACCAGGCCGCCCAACTGCTCGACTGGGGCTTCAGCCACTATCCCGCGTGAATCACCGCAAACGCGGCGCTATCCACTTGATATCGGAAAGATCAACAATTCACTGATATTGCCGAATTGACGACCTTGCGAGCTAATTAGCTCTACTCTCAGGTCGGCCGATGTCGGCCGTTCTTATCAGCGTTGGTTTCGGGACGGGGATCGTTGATGGATTTCAACACGGGTCAGACGCGCAGGCGCAGGGCCGCACACAAATTCGCGGCGTGGCTCGCCGCAGCCACGATGGCCGCGGGCCTCGGCGCGGCGGTGGTCAGTGGCACCGCAGTGGCCTACGCCGACACCGGGTCGTCCGGCTCAGCGTCGCACGCCAGCTCGGGCGCATCGAACTCCCCTGCGACAAAGCATGATTCGACGGGCTCGTCGCGCAGAACGGCTGCCAACCTCGCACCGAAGACCCGCCCCACCAGCGCCGCCGCAACCACGCCGACATCTCGGGCGTCCCTGTCGCTGGTTCCGGACACCGTCGCGCCCAAGACCAAAGCCTCCGCGGTACCGCAGCTGCCGACACCGGAGGCGGTGCTCCGATACACGTTCTTCAACAGAGCGCCATCGGCCCATCCCACCCAAAACACGCAAACCGGTGACAACAAAGAGATCACGGGCGCCATCAACGGGGCCAGCAACAACGGCCTCGGCCTGACCTACAAGGTCACCCAGCAACCCAAGTACGGCGAACTGAGTTTTGACCCGAACACCGGCAATTACAGCTACGTCGCCCGCAACGACCTCATCACGCCGGGCATCACCGATCAGTTCACGGTCGCGGTCAGCAACGGGGGCGCCGCCAAGCTGCCCGGCGTGCTGGGCCAACTCCAACTCGCGCTGCACTCGATGGCGGTCGCCCTGGGAGCGGCCAAACCGGACACCGTCGAAAAGACGATCACGATCGCGGTCACCGGCACCGGCCAGTACGGGACTCCCGACGCGAACGCGAAGTGGTACCAGGACCAGCAGGTCGACAACAGCTGTGTCCTGGTCGCCGACGCGGGGATCATCGGCCAGCTGACCGGGAATGTGCTGACCGAGCAGTACATGATCACGCTGGCGAAGAACACGACCAGTGTGTCGAACCCGCCGCGAAAGATGTACCTGGGTACCCAGGCAGAAACCAAGTTCGCTGGGCTGACGATCACTGATGGCGTAGCCCTGTTGAAGCAGTTCGGTATCGACGGGACCTATACGACGTACAAGACCGCGCCGCGGGGCGGCCAATCGCGGAAAGAGGCGGCGGAGGTCAAGGCAGCGGACGGAAACCGGGCACTGACTGCCCTCTCGGCCGCCCTCGCCGAGGGTAAGGCGGTCATGGTCGATGTCGATGCAGATTCCATCGTCAAGGCAGCCAATGGGCAAGTCAGCGACACCATCGCAACCGAAACCAATCACATGGTCGTGGTGACCGGCGTCGACATCAAGGCCGGACTCGTCTACCTCAACGACGGCAATCTGAGCAAGGGCAGTGTTGGCATCCCCATCAAGGCATTCATGGATTCGTGGGGCGCAGATAATTTCGGGCTCGTCACCGCTCAGAAGGCCGTGTCCGACGCGTCGTTGCCCGCCGCGACCGTGACCCTGTCCATCGCCGCCTGACCTAGAAAACCCTGCCGCGCAGGATCACTCGATCGGGGTTGGACAAGATGTCGGCGCCGCCGCGCGGGTCCTCGGTGTAGCACACCAGGTCCGCGGGCGCGCCGTCGTCGAGAACCGGCCGGCCCAGCCACCGGCGCGCATCCCAGCACGCCGCGCCGAGTGCGTCGGTCGGGTTCATCCCGATGCGTGTGAGGGCTTCGACCTCGTCGGCGATCCGGCCGTGCACGATCGTGCTGCCGGCGTCGCTGCCCGCATAGATCGGCACGCCGGCTTCCCTGGCCGCGGCCACCCTCGGGTAACAGCTGGCGTAGAGGTCGCGCATGTGGGCGGCGTAGGTGGGGTATTTGCTTGCGGCGTCGGCGAATCCGGGGAAGTTCTCGATATTGATCAGCGTGGGTACCAGCGCGGTGCCGTGCTCGACCATCATCGCGATGGTGTCGTCGGTCAGCCCGGTGCCGTGCTCGATACAGTCGATGCCCGCACCGATCAGTCCCGGCAACGCGTCCTCGCTGAACACATGCGCCGTAACCCGAGCGCCCTCGTCGTGGACGGCGGCGATCGCCGCGCGCAGCACGTCGTCGGACCACAGCGGCGCCAGGTCGCCCACCGAGCGGTCGATCCAGTCGCCGACCAGCTTGACCCACCCGTCGCCGGCGCGGGCCTGAGCGGCCAGCGCCTCGGGCAGCTGCCACTCGTCCTCGAGTTCGATGGCGAAGCCCCGCGAATAACGCTTGGGGCGGGCCAGATGTCGGCCGGCCCGGATGATCCGCGGCAGGTCGTGATGATCGTCGAGGCTGCGGGTGTCGGTCGGCGATCCGCAGTCGCGCAGCAACAGTGCGCCGACCTCACGCTCGCGCTCGGCCTGGGCGATCGCCTCGTCCAGCGGGATCGCGCCGTCGTCTCCGAGCCCCACATGGCAGTGAGCGTCGACCAGGCCGGGCAGGATCCAGCCGCCGTCGAATACGGTCTCGGCCTCGGCGACCGGCTCGGCACGCAGGATGCCGTCGACGATCCACCACTCCACGACCTCGCCGTCGGGCAGGCCACGGCCCCGGACGTGAAGGGCCACCACGCTAGTTCTTGCCCGGGAACTTCAGCTTGGACAGATCGAAATCGGCCAGCCCCGGCGGCAATTCGTTGAGGCCTTCGGGCATTCCGGACAGGTCCGGGAAACCGCCGGGCATGGCGCCGGCGAGCAACGGATTGGTCTTGGGCGGCGTCGGCCCGCGTCCGCCCTTCTTCTTGCCCGCCTGCTTGTTCTTGCCCTTGGTCTGTTTCTTCGACGAGCGCCGACCGAACGGCATGCCCATCGCGCCGGCCATTTGCGACATCATCTTGCGCGCCTCGAAGAAGCGGTCGACGAGTTGGTTGACCTCGGACACCGTGACGCCGGATCCGTTGGCGATGCGCAGTCGGCGTGAGGCATTGATGATCTTCGGGTCGGCCCGCTCCTGCGGCGTCATGCCGCGGATGATCGCTTGCAGCCGGTCGAGCTGTTTGTCGTCGACGGTGGCCAGCGCGTCCTTCATCTGGCCTGCGCCGGGCAGCATGCCCAGCAGGTTGCCGATCGGGCCCATCTTGCGGATCATCAGCATCTGCTCGAGGAAGTCCTCCAGCGTCAGCTCGCCGGAGCCGATCTTGGCGGCGGCCTCCTCGGCCTTCTGCTGATCGAAGACCTGCTCGGCCTGCTCGATCAGGCTCAGCACATCGCCCATGCCCAGGATGCGGCTGGCCATCCGGTCGGGGTGGAAGACGTCGAAGTCCTCGAGCTTCTCACCGGTCGACGCGAACAGAATCGGCACGCCGGTCACCTCGCGGACCGACAGGGCCGCGCCACCGCGGGCGTCGCCGTCGAGCTTGGTCAGCACCACGCCGGTGAACCCGACACCCGAACCGAACGCTTCGGCGGTGGCCACCGCGTCCTGACCGATCATCGCGTCGAGGACGAACAGGGTCTCGTCGGGGTGCACGGCGTCGCGGATCGCGGAGGCCTGCTCCATGAGCACCTCGTCGATGCCCAACCGGCCGGCGGTGTCGACGATAACGACGTCGAAGTGCTTGCTTTGCGCCTCGGCCAGGCCGGCGGCGGCGACAGCGACCGGATCACCCGGGCCGGCGCCCTCGGTATCGGCGGCGTCGGGTGCGGTGCCCGGATGGGGGGCGAAGACGTTGACGCCGGCGCGCTCGCCGACGATCTTGAGCTGGTTGACCGCGCCGGGGCGCTGCAGATCGCAGGCCACCAGCAGCGGGGTGTGGCCCTGGCCCTTGAGCCATTTGGCCAGCTTGCCGGCCAGCGTGGTCTTACCGGCGCCCTGCAGGCCGGCCAGCATGATGACCGTCGGCGGGTTCTTGGCGAAAGCCAGCTGCCGGGTTTCCCCGCCGAGGATGCCGATGAGCTCCTCGTTGACGATCTTGACGACCTGCTGGGCTGGGTTGAGCGCACCGGAGACCTCGGCGCCGCGCGCCCGCTCCTTGATGCGGTTGACGAAAGCGCGCACGACCGGCAGCGAGACGTCGGCCTCCAGGAGCGCAAGCCTGATCTCGCGTGTAGTGGCGTCGATATCGGCGTCGGTCAGCCGACCTTTGCCGCGCAGGCCCGAGAGCGCACCGGTCAACCGGTCGGACAGGGATTCAAACACGGGTCAAGCCTATCTGGCGCAGCTCGGAGCCGAGATCGCCACCGTGGTCCTGATCGGGCGGTCGACCGCGGGGGCGATGACTGCTCGATGAACTGCGGCAAAATCCGGTGTCGCCGGCGTGCGTGTGGTATCCCTGGTCCAAGCACAGCGGATGTGCTTCCAGAGTCGGGTCTGGAGGTCGGGGTGGCTAAGTCTTCACGTTCTTCGCGCACGATATTGCCGGTGGTGCGGTGGCTCCAGTTGGGGACCGCCGCGGCGGGAATCGGTGTGGCGCTGATGGCCGCGCCGGGCATCGCCGCCGCTGACACGGGTGGCAACCCGTCGTCGTCGGATACCTCCACCAGCCACAGCTCGTCGGCGCGCGACTCCGTTGATCGGCACGCCGGCAAGGCAAGCACCGGTCGAAGCGCACCCGCCGCGCCACGGCGCAGCGCGGCCCAGACCACCCGGGGCGTCCCCGCCGCGGTCTCAGCGCGCGTGACGACCACCCGCACGGCAGGGCGCACCACCTCCCCGGCGCCGGCTCTCGCGTCCGCGAGCGCCACCGCCACCGCCACCGCCACGGCGACGAGCGCTCAACGGTTGGCCGTCCCGCAAGGACTCCAGTCGATTTCCGATGCGCTGCAAGAGTTTCTGGCCGGTGCCGCCAACCGGCTCGCCAACCAGCCGGCCACGCCGCTCAACAGGGTCCTGCAAGACGGCGTGTACCTGATCCGGCGCACTCTGTTCCCGGCCAGCGTGGGAGTGATCACCAGGCCCATCAAGGTGCCGCTGTACTTCCAGAGCATCGACAACGCCGGCACCCAGAAACTCGGCATCTACGTCTCGCTCGGGTACGGAGCACCGCCCCAGCTGTTCGAGTTCGACACCGGCGCGGGTGGCTTCTACGCGGCCTACGCCTCCGCTGACCCCACGCGATCGCCATGGTGGGGCAGCAATGTCACCACCTCCACGCAACAGGTGCAGGACACGTTCGACAGTGGTCTGCAGTACAGCGGTTTCGCGGCGACAGGAACAGTGTCACTGTATTCCATCGGCAACTCCACACCTCTGGTCACGAGTGGTCAAGTCGTTGTCGGACAGATGGATTCGATCACGAACAGCAAGTCCGGTGACACACTGTGGACGCCAGAGGGTCTGCCGAAGCCTGATTCGCCTGCGCCCATCGACAATGCGTTCTACGGCGACTTCGGTATGGCCCCGACATTTTCGGCCAACGGGATCAACCAGGTCATCGCCCAACTGACCTTCGGCTGGGGCGTCAAGCCCGGCTACCTCGTGCACGTGGATCCCGACACCGGCGAAGCGTGGATGCAGATCGGGTTGACCAACAGCGACATTGCGAACTCGCAGGGCATGTACTTTCCCATGCTGCCCGACGACAAAGCGGGCACGGACACGTTCAAGAACAGCGGGCTGCACTTCTACGGATTGCAGTTGTTCAACGCGACGATCAACATCATCGACAAGAGTGGCACCTTGTTGATCAACACTCCGAATGTGGGCATCACCCCGGACACCGGTGCCACCACCACGCTTCACAACACGAACCTGAGCCCCGACCCCTATCCGACGAGATACGACTCGATCATCGAAGGGGACAGCAGCGGGACAGAGACGGTCTCCAAGCTGAAAAACGACATGTTGTTCTGGCTTTCGGGGAACACCACGGGACAGACCCCGGTCCGCTACTTCCAGTTCGTCACGACCGACGCCCAGAACGCGGGCAAGGTCAAAGTGCAGAATCCGACCGCGGACGAGGTCGTCGACACCACCGAGGTGTACTACCTGAACACCGGCATCTCGCTGTTCTACACCTACGACGTCGTGTATTCCCTTGGCACCACAGCGGGTAACGGCACGCTCGGGTTGATCCCGCAGAAGCGCTGACGGTTAACCGGCCGCCTCGGCGGGCTTCGCGGGCGGCGGAGCCGGAAGCACCGCATAGAGGTCGCTCTCCAACTGCCTGCGCGCCTCGTCGACGGAAACCGACGCCGGGACCGAGATGCCGAAGGCGTCGACCACCGACGATCCCAGCGTCGTGATCTTGGCCCAGGCAATGTCCGCGCCGGTCCGTTCCAGCACGCCGGTGAGCGTCGCGAGCAGTCCGGTGCGGTCGGTGGTGCGGATCTCGACGATCAGCCTGCCCTCCCCGCTGCCGTCGTGCCACAGGATGCGCGGCGGGGCCGGCACGGCGTTGATCGGCACGGCCGGCTTGTGCTCGCCCACCCGGCCGGTGCCGTACTGCGCGGCGTCGGCATCGCGCTTCTCCAGAGCGGACATCACGTCGAGTTCGCCGCTGAGGGCGAGGATGAACTGCTGCCGGAGAAGCTCGGCGGCGGGCGGCGCACCGAAGTGCGGTGACACCACGAAGGTGTTGATCGCGGCACCGCCGGTGCTGTTGACCGACGCCGAATGCACCCGCAGCGAGTTGAGCGCCAGCACCCCGGCCGCCTTGGACAACAAGCCGCGCCGGTCCGGTGCGATCATCGCGACGTTGAAGGTGTGCGCACTGTCGCCCGGCGTCATCTCGACGTGTACACCGCCGTCGGCCGCCAGTGAAAGATGTTGTGGATCAATCGGATCCGCGTGTGGTTGCGGCTCGCCTGCCAACATCAGCCGGCAACGCCGGACCAGGTCGCCGATCAGCGAGGCCTTCCAATCCCCCCACACTCCGGGCCCGGTCGCCAGCGAATCCGCCTCGGCCAGCGCATCGAGCAACTCGAGCAGCACCGGGTCGCCACCGAGTGCGTCGATCACACGGGAAATGGTCTTGGGATCCTGCAGGTCCCGGCGCGTCGCGACGTCGGGCAGCAGCAGGTGGTAGCGCACGATCGCCGACAGCACGTCGATGTCGGACGGCCACATACCCAGCCGGGTGCCGACCTGCACAGCCAGTTCGGCACCGATCACACTGTGGTCCCCGCCGCGGCCCTTGCCGATGTCGTGCAGCAGTGCACCCAGCACCAGCAGGTCGGGACGGGACACCCGCGTGGTGAATGTGCTTGCCCGCGAGACCGTCTCGACAAGATGCCGATCGACGGTCCAGATGTGCACGACGTCGCGGGGCGGCAGATCGCGCACCGCGCCCCACTCGGGGAACAACCGTCCCCACAACCCGGTGCGGTCCAGCGCCTCGATGGTGGCCACCGTCGTCGGGCCCGCGGCCAGCAGCACCAGCAGGTCCTTGAGCGCGTCGCGCGGCCACGGCGTGCGCAGTTCGGGAGCGGAGGCGGCGAGTCTGTTCAGCGTCGACGCGGACATCGGCAGTCCGGTGGTCGCCGAGGCCGCCGCGACCCGCAGAATCAAGCCGGGATCGCGCTCCGGGCGGGCATCGCGGGCCAGGATCACCTCGCCGGCGAATTCCACCACCCCTCGTCCAGCGGGCGACGGGTCGGCCGTCGCAGCACCGAAAGACCACGTTTGGGAAGGGCATTGGCCGCGGTGCGCAACCCGGCATCCACGTAGTAGCTGATGGTGCGGGCGGCGTCGGAGAGCACCCGGGCAAGGTCGAAGCGGTCGCCGATGCGCAGGGCGGCGCCGATCTCGTCGGCGAACTGGGCCAGCAGTTGGTCACGGCCGCGCTTGGACGACCGGTGTAGTTCGGTGCGGACGTTGAGCAGCGCCAGATGCGCGCCGCCGAGTGAGCCGGTCGGCGACACCAGCGAGTTGCTCGGGTACACGTCCGCCAGTTGGGCGATCGCCAGCGCGTTGAGCAGCTGGACGTCGCGCAGCCCGCCCCGGCCGCATTTGAGATCCGGTTCGGCGCGGTGCGCGATCTGTCCGCTGCGCTGCCAGCGCGCCTGGGTGAGCTCGACGAGCTCTTCGAACCGGGAGCCGATTCCGGTGCGCCACTGCCGCCGTGCCCCGCCGATCAACAGCTGGGACAGTTCGGCATCCCCGGCGATATGCCGTGCCTCCAGCATCGCGAGCCCTGCCGAGATGTCCTCGTTGGCCACCGCGAGCGCCTCGGGCACGGTGCGAACACTGTGGTCCAGGCGAATGTTGGCGTCCCACAAGGGGTACCACAGCAGTTCGGCCACCTGGGTCACGATGTCGGCCGGCATATTGTCGTGCAGCAGCATGAGGTCGAGGTCGGAGTACGGCACGAACTCGCGGCGGCCCAGGCCGCCGGTGGCGACGATCGCGAACCCACTGGTGGCTGTGATACCGATCTCGGTGGCCTTGGTACTCAGCCAGAATTCGTGCAGATCCAACAGCGCGTCGCGCAGTGCCGCCGAATCCAGATGGCGCTGACCACCTTCCAGCAGTTGCTTGTTCGCGGCGGCCAGATCTTTCGCGGGTTTCGACGAACCCGCCGCCGGTGCCTCCCATCGGGGGGCGCCGGCGGCGGAATCTCTTGATTGCTTTGTCATCTCAGTCCTCCAACGGCCGACGCTCGACTAACGCTTATTCGGTGCGGCCGCAGCGAACCTCACAACGTCTGCGTCAGAGAGCGTCGGACCCCCGCTCACCGGTGCGGACCCGAACGACGGTCTCCACCGGACTGACCCACACTTTGCCGTCGCCGATTTTGCCGGTTCGTGCGGCCTGCACGATGACGTCCACGACCTTGTCGACCGCGGAGTCATCGACAATGACCTCCACACGCACCTTGGGCACGAAGTCCACGGAGTACTCCGCGCCTCGGTACACCTCGGTGTGACCCTTCTGACGTCCGTAACCCTGGACCTCGCTGACAGTCATCCCGAGGATGCCCGTCTGCTCCAGACCGGTCTTGACGTCTTCCAGCGTGAACGGCTTGACGATCGCAGTAATCAGCTTCATTTCCCTCATTCCTCCGCGCCGTGACGTCCGAGAACCGAGCTCGTGCCGGCCGCTGCGAAGTCGTACGCGGTCTCCGCGTGTTCGGCTTCGTCGATGCCGGACGCCTCTTCCTCGCGATCAAGCCGCAGTCCGATGGTGTACTTGACGATCAAGGCCAAGATAGCTGTCCCGATGGCGGAGTACCCCAGAACCGCGAAGGCACCGATTGCCTGCTTGATCAACTGATCGAAGCCACCGCCGTAGAACAGACCGGAAACCGCCGCCGGCGCCTCCGCGGTGGCCACCAGGCCCACCATCAGGGTGCCGAACAGACCACCGACGAGGTGCACGCCGACCACGTCGAGCGAGTCGTCGAAGCCCAGCTTGTACTTCAGGCCCACCGCGAGAGCACAGACGATACCCGCACCCGCGCCGATCGCCAGCGCGCCAACCACATTCACCGACGAGCAGGACGGGGTGATCGCGACCAGGCCGGCCACGATGCCCGATGCCGCACCCAGGGTGGTGGCGTGACCGTCACGAATCCGCTCGGTGAGCAGCCAGCCCAGCATGGCGGCACCCGTCGCGACCGTGGTCGTGAGGAAGGTGACACCGGCAATTCCGTTGGAGCCCACCGCGGAACCCGCGTTGAAGCCGTACCAGCCGAACCACAGCAGACCGGCGCCGAGCATCACGAACGGCAGGTTGTGCGGCCGCATCGGGGTGCCGGGCCAGCCGAGGCGCTTGCCCAGGATGATGGCCAGGACCAGGCCCGCGGTACCGGAGTTGATGTGCACCGCGGTTCCACCGGCGAAGTCGATTGCCTTGAGTTTGTTGGCAATCCAGCCACCCGTCTCACCGGTGACACCGTCGAAGGCGAACACCCAGTGGGCGACCGGGAAGTACACGAACGTGGCCCACAGGCCGGCGAAGACGAGCCAGCCCCCGAACTTGAGACGATCGGCGACCGCACCGGAGATCAGGGCGACCGTGATGATCGCGAACATGAGCTGGAAGGCCACGAAGACGACCTGCGGAATGGTTCCGGCC
Source organism: Mycobacterium sp. ELW1 (assembly GCF_008329905.1). NCBI lineage: Bacteria > Bacillati > Actinomycetota > Actinomycetes > Mycobacteriales > Mycobacteriaceae > Mycobacterium > Mycobacterium sp. ELW1. Next base: position 4,053,841 of record NZ_CP032155.1, read on the forward strand.
AGCGGGATCGAGACGGCCGCATCCTCCGGCTTGAGTTGCAGGTAGGTGCCGCCGATCAGCCCCTTGAGGCCGAAGTACTGGCTGGGGTCACCGAACAGGTTGAACTTGTCGTTGCCGAATGCCAGTGAGTAGCCGTACAGCACCCACAGCACCGTGACCACGCCCATGGCACTGACGCTCATCATGATCATGTTGAGCACGCCCTTGGCACGCACCATGCCGCCATAGAAAAAGGCCAGGCCCGGCGTCATCAGCAGCACGAGCGCGGAGCTCGCAAGCATCCATGCTGTGTCGCCGGTGTCCGGCACACCCATTACGGGAAATCCATCCACTCGCAGTTTCTCCTTCACCCATGCCACGGTTAGGCACCGTTGACCTAGGCCAAGACAATGCGCAGTGGTTGTTTCAGCTAAGACGCCTAGGTGTTTCGCATATGTGAACGGATCGGCAGTCTTCGTTTCGCGGGTGTTACATCCCGCAATTCGTGCCGCTCAGAACGGGTTCCGGGGCTACCCGAGCAGCGCGTCGACGAACGCGGCCGGCTCGAAAGGAGCGAGATCGTCGGGGCCTTCGCCCAATCCGACGAGCTTAACCGGTACCCCGAGCTCCTGCTGCACCCGGAAGACGATGCCGCCCTTGGCAGTCCCGTCGAGTTTGGTGAGCACCAGCCCGGTGATGTCGACGACCTCGGCGAAGACCCGGGCCTGCGCCAGACCGTTCTGGCCGATCGTCGCGTCGAGAACCAGCAGCACCTCGTCGACCGCCGCGCGTTTGCTCACCACTCGCTTGACCTTGCCGAGCTCGTCCATCAGGCCGGTCTTGGTGTGCAGTCGCCCGGCGGTGTCGATGACCACGACGTCGGCGCCGGCTTCGATCCCTTTGTCCACCGAGTCGAATGCCACCGACGCCGGGTCGGCGCCCTCCGCGCCGCGGACCACTTCGGCACCGACCCGTGACGCCCAGCTCTGCAACTGGTCGGCGGCGGCCGCACGGAAGGTGTCGGCCGCGCCCAGGACAACCCGGCGCCCGTCGGCGACCAGGACGCGGGCCAGCTTGCCCACCGTGGTCGTCTTGCCCGTTCCGTTGACGCCGACGACCAACAGAACCGACGGCTTGTCGGCGTGCGGCAGTGCCTTGATCGAGCGGTCCAGCCCGGGGTTGAGTTCGGCGATCAGCACGTCCCGCAGAACGGCACGGGCTTCGGCCTCGGTGCGCACGGTGGTGGCGGCCAGCCGGCTGCGCAACTGTGCGATCACCGAGCTGGTCACCACCGGGCCCAGGTCGGCGATCAGCAGGGTGTCCTCGACCTCTTCCCAGGACTCCTCGTCGAGATCGCCGCCGCCGAGCAGACCGAGCATGCTGCGGCCCAGCGCGTTCTGTGACTTGGCGAGCCGCCCGCGGAGGCGCTCGAGGCGGCCTTCCGTCGGCGCGATGCCGCTGAGATCGGGCGCGGTCGGCGTGACTGCGGCGGGCGCGGGGGCCTCGTCGACGGCAGGCTCTTCGGCGACCGGCTCCGCGGTCGCCGGCGGTTCCGCCACCGGCGGTTCGGGCAGCCGCACATCTTCGATCGGGCGCTTGACGGAGTCCCGCGGCAGCGCGGCATCGTCGCCGACTCCGGGCAGGCCCGTGGTGTCGATGGTGGGCGGCGTGGCCGGCGCTTTGGGGGGCGCCGTCGTTACTGACGATTGTGTGAACGAAATGCCGCTCGACGCGCTGTAGCCGCCGGATCGGTCAATTGGTGTGGGACTCTCTGAGCTGCGGCGCAGACTGATTTGGCGCCGCCGGTAGCGGACCAGACCGATGATGAGTGCAGCGACGAGCAGGACGGCGATGACCGCGATAGCGATCCAGAGACCCTCTGACACCGTGCCATTGTTTCAGGGCGTGGCGGTGGGCCGCGCCACCCCTGGGGTACGGGGTACCTCGTGACTACCGATGGGACGGAAGCGGGCAGCGGCCGGGGAGAGCGAAGCGACCCGGGACATGGGATGGCGAGCCGCAAACTGCGCCACATCGATGCCTGCCTGCACGGCCCGGTGGAGTACGAGACGGTGACCACCGGCTTCGAGCGCTACCGGCTCCCCTACAACGCCCTGACCCAGACCAACCTCGGCACCGTCGACCTCGGCACCGGCTTCCTCGGCGCACAGCTGCGCGCGCCGGTCCTGATCGGAGCGATGACCGGCGGGGCCGAGCTGTCCCGCACGATCAACCGCAATCTCGCCGAAGCCGCCCAGAAGCTCGGGATCGGCATGATGCTCGGTTCGCAGCGGATCATGCTCGACGACGACGCCGACGGCACTGTCGCCACCAGCTTCGAGGTCCGGGACCTCGCCCCCGACATCCTGTTGATCGGCAACATCGGGCTGGCTCAGCTCTCCGATGCGGCGTTTCCCAAGATCGCCGCGGCACTGGACCGGATCGGCGCTGACGCGCTTGCCGTGCACACCAATCCGCTGCAGGAGGCGATGCAGGCCAACGGCGACACCGACTTCAGCGGCTCGTTGGAGCGGTTGCGCAGGCTGGCCGAGACACTGCCCTACCCGATCGTGGTCAAGGAGGTCGGCCACGGGATCGGGGCCGCGGCCGCCGAGCGGCTGCGGGAGCTGCCGATCGCCGCGGTGGACGTCGCCGGAGCCGGCGGAACGTCGTGGGCCCGGGTCGAACAGCTGGTGCGCTACGGCGAGGTGCGCTACCCGGCCGTCGCTGAATGGGGGGTGCCGACCGCGCAGGCACTCACCGAGGTTCGGGCCACCTTGCCAGGCATGCCGCTGATGGCCTCCGGCGGAATCCGCACCGGGGTCGATGCCGCCAAGGCGCTGGCGCTGGGTGCCGATGTGGTGGCCCTGGCCCGCCCGCTGCTGGCCCCCGCCATCGAGTCACCGGCGGCCGCGCTGGATGCGCTGCACGGCTTCGTCGAAGAGCTGCGGGTCTGTCTACACGGCTGCGGGGCCGACGACGTGGCCGCGCTGAAACGGCTGGACCTCACGCGCCTCGACTGAGTCGGTCGACCGCGATCTGCAGGGACGAGACGACATCGAAGACCTCGGTCAGGCCGATCAGCTTCAGTGGCCGGCTGGTGCCGGGACCGTCGGCGACCACCGCGAATCCGATGTCCGGGGAGGCCGCCTCGTAGGCGTCGACGAGGACCTGCATGCCGGCCGAGCCGAGGAAGCTCACATCGGTCAGGTCGATGATCAGGGCAGCCGGCCGTTGTTCGAGTGTGCTGGTGACGAGTTGCTCGAGACGCGGCGACGTCAGCAGATCGAGTGCCCCGGACGCACTGACGACGGCGGTTCTTCCCAGCCAGTACTGCCGGCAGTCGTAAGCGTCCAAAGCCACCCTTCGATGATCGGTGCCCGCGCGGCGGGCGACAACTATCGGAAGGCTGCTGCTTGAACCCCGGCGAACAGATTAGCTCACCCATTTGGCCCGCTCTGACGGCCGGGCCTGCCCCCCGGGGTCAGAATTCCCGCTAGCGTGGAGGCGATGGCAAACCAGTCCGCGCCCGGTGTCGCGCACCGCGATGTCGAGACTGCGATGAACGGATCGCTGAATCTGCGGCGGACCGTCCTGAACCTGCTCAACGCGGTCCAGCCTGTACTGGCGGACTGGGCGGTACTGGCCATGCCCGATCACCGGACGGGTGGGCTGACGGTCTACGGCGGCGCCAACGTCGGGTTCTCCGACGTGATCGCCCGCTCGTCGCCGGCCGAGCGTGGTGTGGATCAGGTGTTGCGCACGGGCCAGCGACTCCATCGCCATGTCGGTCACGAGATGTCGCTTGCCGATATCGGCAGCCGGCTGCGACACCGTGCCCTCGCCGAGGAACTCGCCGCATTGCGTCCGGTCGACGTGTTGACCTTGGCGCTGACCGCGCGGGGGACGACATTGGGCGCGTTCGTTCTGGCTCGCACGGCGGGGCGGCGGTTCGACGCGGACACCATCGAAGAAGCCGAGCGGGTGAGCACGACCGCGGCTGTGGCGCTGGACTCGGCCCGGCTCTACGAGGAACGCGGGCAGCTGGCCGCTGCCATGCAGCGCAGCCTCCGCCCGCCGAAACTTCCTCAGGCAACCGGATTCTCGATCGCGGCACGCTATCGGCCCGCCGCGGAGCATCTGGAGGTCGGCGGCGACTTCTACGATGTCGTCGGCAGCGGAGACGACTGGGTGCTGACCCTGGGCGACGTGTGCGGCAAGGGGGTCGACTCCGCCGCACTGACGTTGCAGGCTCGCCAAACCATCCGTACCTCAGCGCATTTCGACCGGAGCCCCGATCGGATTCTGGAGACGCTGAACACGGTGCTGTGCGAACAGGCGGTAGGGCGGTTTGTCACCACGCTGTGCGCGCGCGTGCGAGGAAGGCCGGACGGCCAGTGGGCCGAGGCGCAGGTCGCCGCGGCCGGACACCCCGGCCCCATCGTGGTTCGGGCCACCGGCGATATCGAACAGATCGAGGTCTCCGGGATCGCCGCCGGCGTGAAGCTCGGCGTGCACTATCACTCGGCCGCAGTGCGATTGGATCGCGGCGACACCATGTTGATGTTCACCGATGGCGTCGAAGAGGCACGTCGCGACGAGCGTCTGTACGGCGTGCACCGGTTGTTCGAGCTGCTGCCCGCCTACGCCGGAGCCGGCGGCGAGACGATCTGCGAAGCGGTGGAACGTGACGTCCTGGAGTATTTGGACGGTGATCCGCACGATGACATGGCATTGCTGGCGGTCACATGCGGGAGCTGACACCGCTGGAGGATTACCAGCAAGCGTTGGCGAGCAGGAACCGAGCGCGAGCGACCGGCGTGATCACCGAATTACTCAGTGACGGCGTGGATCCCGTGACGGTGCTGACCGACGTCATAGCCGCATCGCAGCGCGAGGTCGGGATGCGGTGGCAGCGTGCCGAATGGACCGTCGCCGACGAGCACGCCGCCACTGCGATCTCGGTTGCCGCCACCGGCGCCGTCGACGAATACGTCAGCGGAATTCCGCTGGGGGGCCGGGAGCAGCCGACTCGACTGGCTACCCGTCCGACGGCAGACCGCGCGCAACTCCGCGCAGGTCATGTCGTGCGGCCGACCGGCTGCGCACCGGCTGCGGGACAACCTATCGTCACGCGGTTCGCGTGCAGGCGGAATCCGCGGGGGGCAGGTCGGTTCTGGTGGCCTGCGCCGAGCGGGAATTCCATGAACTGCCCGCCATGATCATCGCCTGCGCGTTGCGCGCGCACGGCTGGGACACCACCGTGCTGGGCGCGGCGACCTCGCCGATGCGCCTGAGCCAGCATCTCGTCGACCAGGGCCAGGATGCGGTCGCCATCAGCTGCTCGGTGCTGGGCGCCTTGCCGACCACCCGCCGCTTCATCGAGGCGGCCACCACGGCCGGGGTGCCGACGTTGGTCGGGGGTCCGGCGTTCGGCTACGACGACGTGCGGGCCCGGGCGCTGGGCGCCACCGCGTGGGCACCGAATGCACACGCCGCGGTCGCAGAGATGGACGGGTTGCCCGCGGTTGCCGGCGCGCTACCGGAGATTTCACCGGCCGCAGCCATCGAGCAGGCGCAGTTGGATCTGCACCACCGCCGAATCGTCGACTCCTTGCGCGAGCGTTGGTCGCTGACCCGTGACGCGCCGCCGAGCGCCGTCTTCGTCAATCTGACCCGCGACACGTTGAACCAGGCCCTGCATGCACTGTCGGCGGCGCTGCTCACCGGTGACCCTCGGCCGATCGCCGAGACCGCGTGGTGGATCAACGACGTGCTGCGGGCCCGTGACGCCGATCCCGCGTCAGTGGCCGAGCTGGCCGGCCTGCTCGCCGACGGCGTCGAGGACTACCCGCTGGCACGCGAGCTCGTGCGTGAGCACTTCACCATCGAATCCGACTGAGCCGCAGACGGTTACGGCGCCGCGCTGGCGACCAGCTCTTCGCCGCGCATTCGCTGCGAGATCACCGTGGTGATGCCGTCGCCCTGCATCGTCACGCCGTACAGCGCGTCGGCGATCTCCATGGTCGGCTTCTGGTGAGTGATGACGATCAGCTGTGACTGGGAGCGGAGCTGCTCGAACAGCCCGATCAGCCTGCGCAGATTCACGTCGTCGAGGGCGGCCTCGACCTCGTCCATGACATAGAACGGTGACGGCCGGGCCCGGAAGATCGCCACCAGCATGGCCACCGCGGTCAGCGACTTCTCACCGCCGGAGAGCAGCGAGAGGCGCTTGACCTTCTTGCCCGGTGGGCGGGCCTCCACCTCCACGCCGGTGGTCAGCAGGTCGCTGGGGTCGGTCAGCAACAACCGGCCTTCACCGCCCGGGAACAGCGTCGCGAACACCTGCTCGAACTCGCGCTCGACGTCGGCGTACGCCTCGGCGAACACCTGCAGGATGCGCGCATCGACGTCGGCGATCACGTCGAGCAGGTCCTTGCGGGCGGCTTTGACGTCTTCGAGCTGGGTGGACAGGAAGTTGTAGCGCTCCTCCAGCGCGGCAAACTCTTCCAGCGCAAGCGGATTCACCCGGCCGAGTTCGGACAGCTCACGTTCGGCCCGCTTGGCCCGCCGTTCCTGAGTCGGGCGGTCGAACCGCATCGGCGCCGGCGCCATGACCTGCTCGCCACGCTCCTTGGCCTGTTCGTATTCGGCCATCTCCAGCTCCGACGGTGGCAGCGTCACGTCCGGGCCGTACTCGGCGATCAGATCGTCGGCAGACATACCGAACTGCTCCAGCACCATCTGCTCGAGCTGTTCGATGCGCAGCGACGCTTGGGCCTTGGCCACCTCGTCGCGGTGCAGCGAGTCGGTCAGCGCGGCGATCCGGGTGTTCAGCGCGGTCACTTCCTCACGCGCGGCGGTCATTGCGGTGGCCCGTTCCTGCCGTTCGGCGGCCAGCGCATCGCGGCGCCGGGACGCCGCTGCCACGACACCGGACAGGTGCTCGGCCACGCGGCGCCCGGCCTCGGCCACCGCGGCAGCGACCGCGGCGGCGTGCTCGCGGGCTGCCCGGGCGCGCTGGGCGCGAACCCGCGCCTCGCGCTCCGCCGTAGCAGCGCGTCGCAACGAATCTGCCCGTCCGCGAACGGCATTCGCACGTTCCTCGGCGGTACGCACCGCCAGCCGCACCTCCACCTCGATGGCACGGGCTTCCTCGGCGGCGGACTGCATGTATTGGCGGTCCTCGGGCGTGTCCTCGACCTCGGTGACCCCGTCCTGCGCTGCGGCCAACCGGTTCTCGAGCTCGGTGAGCTCTTCCACCGTTTTCAGCCGCCCGGCCTCGAGCTCGTCGCGCTGAGCCTGCTGGCGGCGCCACTCCCACTCGGCGGCACGGGCTTCCTGCCCCAGCCTGCCGAGCTGTTCGTAGATCGCCGCGATCGCGGCATCGGATTCGTTGAGCGCTGCCAGCGCCTGCTCAGCGGAGTCCTGACGCTCACCCTGTTCGGTGAGCGCACCGGCCAGTGCGGCCGACAGCTCGGCGACCTGGGTCTCGGCTGCCGCGAGTTCGCGTGTGGCCTTGTCGATTTCGCCGGCGATCTCCAGAGTGCTGGGCTTGCGGTCGGAGCCGCCGCTGACCCACCCCGCGCCAACCAGGTCACCGTCGAGTGTCACCGCACGCAGCGATGGCCGCGCCGCGACCAGATCCAGCGCGGCACCCAGATCCTCGACGACGGCCACGTCGGCGAGCATTGCCGTCATGGCGCCCTGAAGTCGTCCCGGCGCCTCGATGAGATCCAGCGCCCACAACGCGCGCTCGGGCAGCGAACCGGTCTGGCGCGGCGCAATCGGCCAGTCCCCCAACACGATCGCCGCCCGGCCGCCGTCGGCGTCCTTGAGCGCTCGCACCGCCGAACTGGCGGCGTCGAAGTTTTCAGCGGCCACCGCGTCGGCCGCGGCGCCCAGCACCGCCGCCAACGCCCCTTCGTAACCCGAGCGCACCTTGACCAGTTTGGCAATCGTCCCGAAAAGTCCTGTGCCGCCATGGTTTTCGGTCAGCCAGGCCGAGCCGTCCTTGCGCTCCAGCCCGACCGCCAGCGCGTCGATACGAGCCCGCAACGAGGCCACCTGTCGTTCGGCGCTGCGCTCGGCCGCCTGCAATTCGGCCACCCGCTCGTCGGCCTGCCGCAGCGCGGCGATCGTGCGGTCGTGCTGCTCGTCGAGTCCGACCTCGCCCTGATCCAGTTCGCCCACCCGGCCCTGCACGGTCTCGAACTCGGCCCTGGCGTGCTGGGTGCGGGCGGCGGCCTCTTCGATCGCGGTGGTCAGCCTCGCGACGCCCTCGTCGATCGATTCGACCCGGGCGCGCACCGTCTCTACCTGACCGGCCAGCCGGGCCAGACCTTCCCGGCGGTCGGCCTCGGCGCGCACGGCGGCCATGTGGGCGCGTTCGGCTTCGGCGGCCGCGCGTTCGCGTTCCCCGAGCTCGGCACGCGCGAACTCGAGCCGCGATTGCGCTTCGGCCAGCTCGGCCAGCAGCTCCTGCTCCCGCGCGGCGACCTCGTCGGCCTCGGCGTCCAGCTCGTCGGGGTCCGGGCCGGTGCTCGCGGTGGGCTCGGTCTCGAGGTATTGCGCTCGCTCAGAAGCGATCCGGACGGTGGCGCTGACCCGTTCGGCCAGCGCCGACAGGCGGAACCAAGCCTGCTGGGCGGCGTCGGTGCGTTCGGAGAGCGTGGCCACCGCGGCCTCGTGGGCGGCCAGCGCCGTGGTGGCGACGTCCAGGCGTTTCGCGGCGTCGTCGTGCTCGCGGCGCAACGTGGTCTCGGTGTCGTCGGCGCCGGCGAACTCGGCCCGCCGGGTGACCAGGTCGTCGGCGGCCAGCCGCAGCCGCGCGTCGCGCAGATCCGCCTGAATGGTCTGGGCTCGCCGCGCCATCTCGGCCTGTCGGCCCAGCGGCTTGAGCTGGCGGCGCAGCTCGGTGGTCAGGTCGGTGAGCCGGGCCAGGTTGGCCGCCATCGAGTCGAGCTTGCGGACCGCCTTTTCCTTGCGCTTGCGGTGCTTGAGCACACCAGCGGCCTCTTCGATGAAGGCCCGGCGGTCTTCGGGGCGAGACTCGAGGATCTGAGACAGCCGGCCCTGACCGACGATGACGTGCATTTCCCGGCCGATGCCGGAGTCGCTGAGCAGCTCCTGGACGTCCATCAACCGGCAGCTGGTGCCGTTGATCTCGTACTCCCCGGCGCCGTCGCGGAACATCCGCCGGGTGATCGACACCTCGGAGTACTCGATCGGCAGCGCGTGGTCGGAATTGTCGATGGTCAGCGTCACCTCGGCGCGACCCAGCGGCGCCCGCGAGGAGGTGCCGGCGAAAATGACGTCTTCCATCTTGCCGCCGCGCAGCGTCTTCGCCCCCTGCTCGCCCATCACCCAGGCCAGCGCGTCGACGACATTGGACTTGCCGGAACCGTTCGGGCCGACCACGCAGGTGATGCCGGGCTCCAGGCGAAGAGTCGTCGCCGCAGCGAAGGACTTGAAGCCCTTCAGGGTCAGACTCTTGAGGTACACGGCGTGCCAGACTACCGCTCGCTAAAGCCTCTGATGGCTTCGCCGCGCGGTGACCAATCGACAACAACCTTGTCGACGTGCCCCGGCGTTTTCCCACTATTGAGCAGCTGTAACAGCTGTTCACATGCGTCACGCGGGCCCTGCGCGACGACCAGAACCCGGCCGTCGGCCTGATTGGACGCGTACCCGGTCACACCCAGCTCCAGTGCCCGAGACCGGGTCCACCAGCGGAAACCCACGCCCTGCACGTGGCCGTGCACCCAGGCGGTGAGGCGGACGTCAGGATCGGTCAACGTCGTCCACCTCGAAGCGGACCTCGGTGCCGGATTTGAGGGTGCGCCCCACGGTGCACACCTGGTCGATCGCGCGGTTGACCACCAGCACCAGCCGCTCGATCTCCTCCTGGGACAGCCCGGACAGATCGATCTCCAGCTTCTCCTCGAGCAGCGGATAGCGCTCCTGCTCCCGGTCGGCCGCCCCGGACACCCGGATCGTGGCCGCATAGTCGTCGCCGAGCCGGCGGCGCAGCGGCTGATCGCTGCTCAGGCCGCTGCACCCGGCCAGTGCGATCTTGAGCAGCTCACCGGGGGTGAAGACACCCTCGTCGGTCTCCGAGCCGATCAGCACCTCCGCGCCGCGGCTGCTGCGCCCGGTGTAGCGGCGGATGCCGGTGCGTTCCACCCACAGGTCAGTCATGTGTTCGTGTCTCCTTCTCCCGCCCAAACCGACATCTGGCCGGGAAAGTACGAGTAAATCACTGCAAAACGTCGATCTCGGCAGTTCAACGCCGGGGGCGGGGCTGGCCCGGTCTTCGTTGACACTGCGGGCAGTAGAACGATGAGCGGTTCATGAACTTCTCCCGCCGGATCGCGGTGCCGCAGCGCGGGCACGGAAGGTCTTCGCGGCCGTAGACGTTCAACGACCGATCGAAGTACCCGGACTGTCCATTGACGTTGACGTACAACGAGTCGAACGAGGTGCCGCCCTGGCCGAGCGCTTCACGCATCACCTCTCCTGCAGCGTCGAGCAGCTCGCCGAGTTGACGGCGGGTGAGATTCTCGGCCAGCCGCGCGCCGTTGATCTTGGCCCGCCACAGCGACTCGTCGGCGTAGATGTTGCCGATACCCGACACCACCGTCTGATCGAGCAGCTGCCGCTTGATCTCGGAGTGCTTGCGGCGCAACACCGTAACGACAGCGTCGCGATCGAACCGGGGGTCCAGCGGATCGCGGGCGATGTGCGCCACCGGCTCGGGCACCCGGCTGCCGTCGACGTCGACCAGGTCGGCCAGCTGCCACCCGCCGAACGTGCGCTGATCGACGAAACTCAGTGCGGTGCCGTCATCGAGCAATGCCGCGATGCGCAGATGGTTGGTGTTCGGCACCGGCCCGAGCAGCATCTGGCCGCTCATGCCCAGGTGTACCACCAGTGCGGTTTCGTCATTCAGGTTGAGCCACAAGTACTTTCCGCGCCGGTCGGTCCCGGTGATCTGCGCGTCGAGCAGCCGGGCGGTCAGATCGGCCGCACCGGCCTCGTGCCTGCGCACCGCCCGCGGATGATGCACCCGCACCGCGGAGATCGACCTGCCGGCGACGTGGGCTTGCAGGCCGCGCCGCACGACCTCGACCTCGGGCAGCTCAGGCATCGCGGTAACGCCGAATGCGACGGCGGCTCAAGCGTTGTCCAGCGCGTTCCAGGCCGCGGCGGCGGCCTTCTGTTCGGCTTCCTTCTTCGACCGGCCGACGCCATTGCCGTACTCGGTGTCCATCACCAGCACGACGGCGGTGAACTCCTTGTCGTGGTCGGGCCCGGTGGAGGTGACGACATAGGACGGCGGCCCCAGGCTGCGTGACGCGGTGAGCTCCTGCAGGCTGGTCTTCCAGTCCAGGCCGGCACCCAGCGTCGGGGCGGTGTCCAGCAGATTGCCGAAGAGCCGCAGGATCACGTCGCGCGCAACGTCGATCCCGTGGTGCAGATACACCGCACCCAGCAGTGATTCCATGCCGTCGGCCAGGATGCTGGACTTGTCGGCTCCGCCGGTATTGACCTCGCCGCGGCCCAGCAGCAGGTGCGCGCCAAGGCCTTCATCGGTCAGGCCCCGTCCCACGTCGGCCAGTGCCTGGGTATTGACGATGCTGGCACGCAGTTTGGCCAGGTCACCTTCGGTGCGTTCCGGGTGGCGATGGAACAGCTCGTCGGTGATCGTCAGGCCGAGCACCGCGTCACCGAGGAACTCCAGGCGTTCATTGGTGGGCAGGCCACCGTGCTCGTAGGCGTAGCTGCGGTGGGTCAGCGCCAGCGTCAGCAAGTCTTCCGGCATGTCGACACCGAGTGCGGCGAGCAGGTTTTCGCGTGGCGGGCTCACGAAGCGCCGGCCCCCGGTTCGGGGGTGTCGGCATCCGCGGCGGGAAACATGCCGGCCAGCTTGGCGAACCGTGGGTCGATCACGTCGTGGTGATGGCCGGGTTCGCCTGCCAGCGCGACACCGCACTGCGTGCACAGCCCCGCGCAGTCCTCGGTGCACAGCGGGGCGAACGGCAGCGCCAGTCCGACGGCGTCGACGATCGGTTGTTCCAGGTCGATGGTCTGGTCGACGACGTGGCCGACCTCGTCTTCCTCGGTGGTGGATTCCGTCGTGCTGTCGGGATAGGCGAACAGTTCGGTGAGTGAGATCTCGACATCGCCGGTGACCTCAGTCAGGCAGCGGGAGCACTCACCCCTGGTCGGGGCGTACACCGTCCCGGTGACGAGGACCCCCTCGGACACCGATTCCAGTCGCAGATCCAGAGTCAGGTCCGCGCCGGCTTCGATGGCGACCAGGTCCAGCCCGATTCGTGACGGGCTGGCCACCGTTTCGTGTAACTCGAGCATCGAGCCGGGACGGCGCCCTAAGCGGGAGATGTCGAGGACGAGGGGCGACCGGGGTTTGCGCTTCGTGTGAGCACTGTGTGAAGTCGCCATGATCCGATCTTAAAACCCGGCGCCGCGCGATTGCGCCAGTAGGCGCGGGCCGGGACGCTCAGCGCTGCGCGTAGTCGTGGGTGCCCGCGGCGGTGCGCAGTTGATGACGCCCGCGGCTCACCGAACGCAGAGTGCCGTTGAGGTAGTCCTCGAACTGGGCGAGCTTGTTGTCGACGTAGATGTCGCACTCGCCACGCAGCCGGTCGGCTTCGGCGTGGGCGGTGTCGATCAGCCGGGTCGACTCGGCGTTGGCCGCCTGGACGACCTCGGTCTGCGAGACCAGCCGCTGCTGCTCCTTGATGCCTTCCTGGACAGCCTTCTCGTAGGAGAGGTTGCCGCTCTCCACCAGCCGGTCGGCCTCGGCCTTGGCCCTGCTGGTGGCCGCTTCGTACTCACGCTTGGCGGTCGCCGCCAGGCGGCTGGACTCGTCGCGAGCCTCGGCGACCATACGTTCGCTGTGCTGACGCGCCTCGGCGACCATCCGGTCGGCCTGTGACTTGGCGTCGGCCAGCAGCCGGTCGGCCTCGGCACGGGCATGGCTCAGCAGGGAGTCGGCCTCGGCGGTGGAGTTCGACACCATCGACTCGGAGTGCTCTTTGGCCTCCCGCAGCAATGAATCGCGGGCGTCCAGCACATCCTGGGCGTCGTCGAGTTCACCGGGGATGGCGTCCTTGATGTCGTCGAGGAGCTCCAGCACGTCACCGCGCGGCACCACGCAACCAGCCGTCATCGGAACGCCGCGGGCCTCTTCGACAATCGCGCTCAATTCATCGAGCGCTTCAAAAACTCGGTACACGGCGCCACCCTCCTGGGCGTAGTTGGTAGTGACCAGTGTGCCTGGTGTTACGCCTGTGACTGCGGTGGCGGCCCGGTGTGTCGGGCAGACATTTCTGGCAACCGCACCGGTCAGGGGCGTCTCGCCGACGATTATGTCGGCTCGGCACCCCCGCCGGGGCGGATCCGGCGCTACTTGATGGCTGCCGAGATCGCGTCGCGGGCGCGATCGAGCATCGATGCGAACGGACCGACGGCGAAATTCAGGACGGCCGACTCCACTCCGGCGTGCGGGCGGGTCGGGGCGATCGCTTCGGCTGCGCGCACAGCTCCGGCCATCCGCTCGAGCGCCGCATCGTCCAGCTCGGCCTGCAGCTGGCTGAACTCCTCGTTCTCCTCGCGTTCGGCGTGCTCGACCACCGCATCGCGAAATTTCACGAGCTCGTCGAGGAACTCCTGGGAATCGAAGTCCATCTTTTCCAGGGCGGACAGCTGTTCCTTTGCCTCGTGCTCCTCGGCGAGCCGGGCATCGACGATGTTGTCACCGTCGGTCAGCTCGTGCCGCGCGCGCGGATGGACCACCATCTCCTCGGCGGTTTCGTGCACGGCGAGAAGCTGCCGCAGATCGACGAACGCCTTCTCCCTGGCCTTGGACTCCGAGGCGGACAGCACGTCGTCGAACATGTCCTTGATCAGGTTGTGCTGGTGCTTGAGAAAGTCGACGACGTCCGTCGTGGACTGCACAAATGTTTCGACCACAGCAATGCCTCCGCTGTTTGGTGGGTTGTCGGCGCAGGGCTGTGCGCCAACTAGGCGATACCCGGCGGGCCCGACACCAAACCCAGTGGTCAGCGTGCGCGCTGGGCCAACTTGGCCTGCAGTCGGCGGTTCACCGACTCCGGCAGCAGCGCCGAGACGTCACCGCCGAATGTCGCGACCTCTTTGGCCAGCGACGAGGAGACGAACGAATACTGCGGTGTGGTGGCCACGAAGAAGGTGTCCACCCCGGCGATGTGCTTGTTCATCTGGGCCATCTGCAGCTCGTACTCGAAATCTGTTCCGGTGCGCAGACCCTTGACGATCGCGGTCATTCCGCGCTGCTTGACGAAATCGACGACCAGTCCCTGCCCCGACTCGGCGTGCAGGTTCGGCAGATGGGCGGTCGCTTCGGAGATCATCGCGATTCGCTCGTCGATGTCGAACATGCCGGCCTTGTTGGGATTGATCAGCACGGCGACGATCACCTCGTCGAATTGCGCTGCGGCCCGCTCGAAGATGTCGACATGACCCCGCGTCACCGGATCGAACGATCCCGGGCATACCGCGCCACTCATAGCGGATGACGCTAGCAGGCCGCGATCTCAATCCGGGTATCTCCGTACCGGCGGTTGTCCCAGGCCGTCCAGCCCGCCGGCCAGGACAGTTCCGGCGACGACGTGGCCCGTTCGACTACCACCACGCTGCCCGGCGCGACCCAGCCGTGTCGGCCCAAACTTGCCAGCAGGGCCTCGATGTCGGCGCTCGACACCTCGTACGGCGGATCGGCCAGCACCAGGTCCACAGGTACGTCGGTGCCGCCGGCGAGCACCGCGGCGACCGCGCCGCGGCGTACCGTCGCTCCCGGCAGCCCCAACGTCGCGACGTTTCGTTTGATGACAGCGGCTGCGCGCGAATCACTTTCGACGAACAACGCCGAGGCCGCACCGCGCGACAGCGCTTCCAGCCCGAGCGCCCCCGAACCGGCGTAGAGGTCCAGCACCCGCAGACCGTCGAAATCCCGCCGCGCGGCAAGGACATTGAACAATGCCTCCCGGACCCGGTCCGTGGTCGGTCGGGTGCCACGGGGCGGCACATCGAGGCGCCGGCCGCCCGCGCTGCCCCCGACGATGCGGGTCAGGCCGATCCCCCGGTCAATCCCTCCGAACCGATCACCACCAGCAGGTCACCGCCTTCGACCTGCGCGGTGCTACTGACGGCGACACGGGTGACGGTGCCGCTCTTGGGTGCGGTGATGGCGGCCTCCATCTTCATCGCCTCGATGGTGGCGATGGTCTGGCCCGCTTTGACCTTCTCGTCGACAGCGACTCCGACGGTGACAACGCCGGCGAAAGGCGCGGCGACGTGATCGGGGTTGTTACGGTCGGCCTTCTCGGCGGCCGGCACGGTTTCGGCGATGTTGGTGTCGCGCACCAACACCGGGCGCAGCTGGCCGTTGATGATGCACATGACGGTGCGCATGCCTCGTTCGTCGGGTTCGGAGATGGCCTCCAGCCCCACGATCAGCTCGACACCGCGCTCGAGCTCGATTCGATGCTCGTCGCCGTGCCGCAGACCGGACCAGAACTGGTTGGCCGACAGTCCCGAGGTGTCGCCGTATTCCTCGCGGTGCGCCTCGAATTCGTTGGTGGGTCCGGGGAACAGCAGCCGGTTCAGTGCGGCCTGCCGGGCCGGGCCGGGTTCTCCCAGCAGCTTCTCGTCCTCGACCGACAGCGACTGTTCGGGCTTGGCGGCTCCACGCCCTTCCAACGCCTTGGTGCGCAACGGTTCCGGCCAGCCCCCGGGCGGGTCACCCAGCTCGCCGCGCAGGAACCCGATGACCGAGTCCGGGATGTCCTGGCGCGCGGGGTCTTCGGCGAACTCCTCGGCAGTGATGCCCGCACCGACCAACGCCAGCGCCAGATCGCCGACCACCTTGCTCGACGGCGTCACCTTCACCAGGCGGCCCAGGATCCGGTCGGCTCCCGCGTAGGCGTTCTCGACGTCCTCGAAACGTTCGCCCAGCCCCAGTGCGATGGCCTGGGTGCGCAGGTTGCTGAGCTGACCGCCGGGGATCTCGTGGTGATACACCCGGCCGGTCGGCGCGGGCAGGCCGGCCTCGAACGGGGCGTATACCCGGCGCAACAACTCCCAGTACGGCTCCAGGTCGCACACCGCGTCGAGGCTGATGCCGGTGTCGTACGGCGTGTGCGCCGCGGCGGCGACGATCGCCGACAGCGGGGGCTGGCTGGTGGTGCCCGACAGCGGAGCCGCCGCCCCGTCCACCGCGCTGGCGCCGGCATGCCAGGCCGCGGTGTACGTGGCGAGCTGGCCGCCCGGGGTGTCGTGGGTGTGCACATGGACCGGCAGGTCGAAGCGGCTGCACAGCGCGGAGACCAGCGTGTGCGCCGCAGGTGGGCGCAGCAGCCCGGCCATGTCCTTGATCGCCAGCACATGGGCGCCGGCGTCGACGATCTGCTCGGCCAGCCGCAGCCAGTAGTCCAGCGTGTACAGCGTTTCGGCCGGGTTGGACAGGTCACCGGTGTAGGACATCGCCACTTCGGCGACCGCCGTACCGGTCGAGCGCACCGCATCGATGGCCGGCCGCATGGACTCGACGTTGTTGAGCGCGTCGAAGATTCGGAAGATGTCGACACCGGTGCGGGCCGCCTCGTCGACGAACGCGTGCGTCACGGTCTCCGGATAGGGCGTGTAGCCGACCGTGTTGCGGCCGCGCAGCAGCATCTGCAGACAGATGTTGGGGATCGCCTCACGCAGCGAGGCCAACCGCTCCCACGGGTCTTCCTTCAAAAACCGAAGCGCGACATCATAAGTCGCTCCACCCCAGCATTCGATGGACAACAGCTCCGGCGTCATCCGGGCGATGTACGGGGCGACTTTGAGCAGCCCCGAGGACCGTACGCGGGTCGCCAGCAGTGACTGGTGGGCGTCGCGGAACGTCGTATCGGTCACGCCGATCGCGGGAGAATCCTTGAGCCACGTGGCGAAACCCTCGGGGCCCAGTTCGTCGAGGCGCTGCTTGCTGCCCGGCGGCGGTGCGCTCGCCGCGATATCGATGTCGGGCAGTTTGTCCTGCGGGTAATACCGGGGCCGGTCCCGGTACGGCGAGTTGACGGTCACCTCGGCCAGGAACTTCAGCATCTTGGTTCCGCGGTCCGCTGAGGTACGCGACGTCAACAGTTCGGGCCGCTCGTCGATGAACGAGGTGGTGATCCGCCCGGCCTGGAAATCCGGATCGTCCAGAACCGCTTGCAGGAACGGGATATTCGTCGACACACCACGGATCCGGAATTCGGCCACCGCCCGCTTGGCCCGGGCCACCGCGGTGGGGAAATCGCGACCACGACAGGTCAGCTTGACCAGCATCGAATCGAAATGCGCGGCGACTTCAGCGCCCAGATGAGTCCCGCCGTCGAGTCGGATCCCCGCTCCGCCCGGCGAGCGGTAGGTGGTGATCCGCCCGGTGTCGGGGCGGAATCCGTTGGCCGGATCCTCGGTGGTGATACGGCATTGCAGCGCCGCGCCGTGCGGCGCGATGGCGTCCTGGCTCAGGCCCAGATCGGCCAGCGTCTCCCCCGAGGCGATCCTCAGCTGAGCCGACACCAGGTCGACGTCGGTGATCTCCTCGGTCACGGTGTGCTCCACCTGGATCCGGGGATTCATCTCGATGAACACATGCCGGCCGCGCTCGTCGAGCAGGAACTCGACGGTGCCCGCACAGGTGTAGCCGATGTGCCGGGCGAAGGCGACGGCGTCAGCGCAGATCCGCTCGCGCAGAGCGGGATCCAGGTTGGGCGCCGGGGCCAGTTCGATGACCTTCTGATGGCGGCGCTGCACACTGCAGTCGCGCTCGTAGAGGTGAATGACGTTGCCGTGCGTGTCGGCGAGGATCTGCACCTCGATGTGACGCGGATTCACCACAGCCTGTTCGAGGAACACCGTGGGATCACCGAACGCCGACTCGGCCTCCCGACTGGCGGCCTCGATGGACTCCGGCAATGCCGACGGCTCGGTCACCCGGCGCATACCGCGCCCGCCGCCGCCGGCGACGGCTTTGACGAACAGCGGGAATTCCATCTGCTGGGCCGCGGCGACCAATTCCTCCACCGACGCCGACGGCGCCGACGACGTCAGCACCGGCAGGCCCGCCTCACGGGCGGCGGCGATCGCTCGCGCCTTGTTGCCGGTGAGTTCGAGGATCGAGGAGTCGGGGCCGACGAACGTGATGCCCGACGCCGCGCAGGCTGCCGCCAGTTCGGGATTCTCCGACAGGAAGCCGTAACCGGGATAGATCGCATCCGCACCGGCCGCCTGGGCGGTGGCGACGATCTCGTCGACCGACAGGTATGCCCGTACCGGATGCCCGACATCGCCGATCTGATACGCCTCGTCGGCCTTGAGTCGGTGCAACGAATTGCGGTCCTCGTACGGGAAAATCGCCACCGTGCCGATGCCCATTTCGTAGGCGGCGCGGAAAGCTCGGATCGCAATCTCACCGCGGTTGGCCACGAGGACTTTGGAAATCACTCAGATACCCTACCCGCGTGACCGCGCCTGTGACGGGCGACTAGATGAGCGTGGACCAGTAGTTCCAGAAGCGGACGAGGATCATCAAGAGCACCGCGGTGAACCACAACGCCACGATCGACCAACGCCAGGTGTAGATCACCCGGGCGACCACGTTGCCTGCGAGCGGACGAAGAGCGATCGAGGACACCACGACCAACAGCGGGACGGTGACCGCCCACACCACCATGCAGTACGGGCACAGTGCGCCGATGCGGTACAGCGTCTGGAAGATCAGCCAGTGGATGAACACCGTGGCCAGCGCGGTGCCCACCGTGAGTCCCAGCCAGTACCACCGCGGCAGCCGCACCTTGGCCACGGCGAGCACGCCGGTGACCACGACGACGGCGAACGAGGCGATTCCGATCAGCGGGTTCGGGAAGCCGAAGGCCGACGCCTGCGGCGTGATCATCACCGATCCGCACGACAGCACCGGGTTGATGCTGCAACTCGGCACATAGGCCGGGTTGACCAGGATCTCGATCTTCTCGATCGTCAGGGTGGCCGAGGCGACCAGACCGACTATGCCGGCGATCAGCACCCACCAGGCGCTGGCCGGCCGCACCGCGACCCCGCCCGACGGGTCTTTCGACTCGACGGGTTCGGTCGGTTCGACCGGAGCCGGGGTCGCCACGCTCATTTCAGTCCTGGCACGTTGCCCACGATGCCGGTCACCTTGGCGATCAGGTCCTCGGGCGAAGCCGGGCTGATGTCCTGGCCGTTGAGCCGGATGGTCGGCGTCGCCGTGATCTTCGATGCCGCGGCCAGACCTTCGACCATGTCGCTGTACTTGCCGGTGTTGATGCACTGCGGCACGCCGCCGGCCGCACCGGCTTGCCGGGCCGTCTCGATCAGGGCGTTGTTGTCCGGCGCGACGCCCGAACCCTCCTCGGGCTGCTGGGCGAACAGCGCGCCGTGGAATCGGAGGAAGGCGTCCTTGTTCTCGTCTGCGACGCAGTAGGCCGCGTTGGCAGCGCGCGTCGAATAGTTCCTGTTCGCCGACGAGTTCAGGATCGCGACCATGTTGTAGTCGGTGGCCACGGCGCCAGTCTCGACAAGCTTGGTGATGGTCGGGCCGTAGGCCTTTTCGAAATCACGGCAGTGCGGACACTGGAAGTCTTCGTAGAGCGACAGAACCGCCTTGGGCTCGTCGGTGCCGTCCTTCTTGATCAGCTGGCTGGACGCGATCCGCACCGCGTGCGCGTCACCGGCGGCAGCGGTCTTCTTGTCGTGACTCATCACGATGTAGAGCACCAGGGCCACGGCGAAGATCACGACGATGCCGGTCAGCCCCAGCTGGATGGCCAGGTTGCGCTTACGGTCCTGGGCTTTCAGGTCGTAGCGGGGGGTGGATTTCTTGTTGGTGGCCACTGCTCGGCTGATCCTCGCTGTCAAGACTCGGTGTTGGCGCCTCTAGAGTACCGGCGCGTCTGACCGCCGAGTCTCAGGCGCGGGCGAGGTGGGCGCGCAGTGCCGAGATCATCTCGGCATTGCACCGGCTGACCTGGCCGCCCAGCGCATTCAGGTTGAGGAATGCGTGGGTCATCGGGCCCATCTGCCGCACGTCGGTCACCACGCCCGCTGCCTGCAGCTTTGCCGCGTACTGTTCGCCTTCGTCGCGCAGCGGATCGAACCCCGCCGTGATGACCAGCGCCGGGGCGAGCCCGCTGAGATCGTCGGCCAGCAACGGCGACACTCGCGGATCGGTGATATCGACGCCGGACCCCTCGACGTAGGCGTCGGCGAACCAGTCCATATCGCGTTTGGACAGCAGGAAGCCGTCGGCGAACAAGGTGCGCGAGCGAGTTCCGCCGCGCAGGTCGGTGGCCGGGTAGATCAGCCACTGCAGGCTCGGCTGGCGGCCGCCGCCGTCGCGGGCCAGCTGGGTCACCACCGCGGCCAGGTTGCCGCCGGCGCTGTCACCGCCCACGGCGATGCGGTCGGCGTCGGCGCCCAGCTCGGCTGCGTTCAACACCGCCCACAGGTAGGCGGCGTAGGCGTCGTCGACGGCGGCGGGCGCCTTGTGTTCGGGCGCCAGCCGGTAATCGATGGACAGAACGTGCACGCCGGCGTCGCGGCAGATCAACCGGCAGGCCGAATCGTGCGTCTCGAGGTCGCCGAAGACGAATCCGCCGCCGTGATAGAAGACCAGCAGCGGCGCGCCGTCGCCGTCGGCGGGGCGATAGTGCCGCGCCGGAATGATTCCTGCGGGACCGGGAATGTCCAGCGGGGAGATCTGAGCAACGTGGACGTTCGCCTCGTCGAGGCTGTCGGTGGCTTCCCGGTTCTGCCGGCGGGTGGCGATCGGATCGCCGGTCACCGCGAGGCTGCTCATGCCGACCGCGCGCTGGGCGGCCAGCATCATCTGGATCGACGGATCGAGGGTATTTCCGTCGATCGTGATCGCGCGCCCACCCGACAGCAATCTCTTCACGGCGCTCGGCAGATGCGGGATGGCCTTGACTCCGGCGCGGTTGGCCACCGGCAACGCCCTCTGCAGGAACCGGCTTCGCGCGGTGCCGGACACGGTCTCTGTCATTGATAGTCCTCGGTTCTGGTGCGCAGTACCGGTATCGCCGCAGCGTACGGGACCGCAACTGTCGGCGGCCCGTCAGCCCTGGCCGGCGTCGGCGGTTGACGAATCTGACAATTCGACCATCTCCCAGCGGCGGCGCGCCGGGCCTGCTCAAACGACATATCGCCCTGGGTACTATCGTCACCCGAAGTCGGTTGACCCCGGAGCCGATTGCGACGGGTTCTGTCCCCGGCTCATTGGACTCCACAGACAGGTGACACGATGCCGGCGGCCGCGATCCCCACCGTCACGCTCAACGACGACAACACCCTCCCCGTGCTGGGCCTCGGCGTCGCCGAGCTGTCCGCCGAGGAGACCGAAAGCGCGGTGGCCACCGCCCTGGAGGCGGGTTATCGGCTGATCCAGACCGCCAAGGGCAACGAGGAGGCCGTCGGGCGCGCCATCGCCGCGTCGGGCCTCCCCCGCGACGAACTGTTCGTCGCCACCAAGCTCGCCACCGAGGACCAGGGTTTCCAGTCGTCCCAGGACGCCGTCAGGGCCAGCCTCGAACGCCTGGGCCTGGAGTATGTGGACCTGTATCTGATGGACTGGCCTGCGGAGCAGAACGGCAAGTACATCGACGCCTGGGGCGGCATCATGCGGTCCCGCCAGGACGGTCTGATCAAGTCGATCGGCGTCGCGAACTTCACCCCCGAGAACCTGTCGGACATCATCGACCTGAGCTATTTCCCGCCGGTGGTCAACCAGATCGAACTGCACCCCCTGCTCAACCAGACCGAGTTGCGCGCGGTACACAGCGAGCGCTCGATCCTCACCGGGGCTTACATCCCCGCCGATGAGGGCAAGCTGGCGAATAATCCCGCAATCGGCGAAGTAGCTGCGGCGCACGGGAAGTCACCGGCACAGGTGCTGATCCGCTGGAGCCTGCAGCAGGGCGATATCGTCGTTCCCCGCTCGGCCGCACCGGCACAGATCGCCGAGAACGCGGATGTGTTCGACTTCGAACTCACCGCGGCGGAGATGGAGACCCTCAACGGTCTCGACGACGGGACCCGGTTCCTGCCGAATCCGGGAACCTAGGCCCCGCCGTCGAGCCCGCTGCCGCTCAGGCGTCCAGCAGCCAGTCGTTCGGGCTGAACAGCTCGCAGTGCACCCGACCTGTGGCGATGCCGCGGCCGGTCAGCTGGGCGCGCACCGCCTGCACGAAACCGTCGTTCCCGCAGAGGTAGATCTCTGCGCCGTCGGCGATTTCGACGTTGTCGAGGTTCATCAGCCCGTCGTGGATTCGGGGGTTGTCGCCGTCGACACCCTCGGCGTACCAGAGATCCAGACTGGCGTCGGGCAGGATGTCGACGAGTTCGCGGTGCCGTTTACGCAGCGGGTGGGTTGCCGCGCTGCGGTCGGCGTGCAGGACCTGCACCCGCGCCGCATGTGACTGCCCGACAAGGTATTCCAGGATTCCGACCATCGGAGTGATGCCGATGCCCGCGGAGATGAGCACCACCGGCGCAGCACTGTGCGGTTCGGGAAGATCGCCGAACGGCACCGTGACGTCGAGCAGATCACCGACCCGGACGCAGTCGCGGATCCAGTTCGACACCTCACCTGCCGGGCTGTGGCCGACAGCGTCGACCGGCTTGACCGCGAAGGTCAACTCGGAAGCACCGGGAGCGTTCACCAGGCTGTACTGCCGCAGTTGACGCGCACCGTCCGGCAGCGTCACTCCAACCGAAACATATTGCGCGGCACCAGATCCGGCCAAGCCGTCGGCTCCCACTGTCACCAGCACGGCACCGGAGGGGTCGTCTTCGCGGGCGGTGACCCGCAACCGGCGGAAGACGTCACCGGTTTTCACCCCCGCGCCGGCGTAGAGATCGCGCTCCAGAGCAATCAGGGTGTCGGCCATGATCCAGTACACCCGATCCCATGCCGCGGCGACGTCGGCAGTCACCGTGTCGGCGCCCAGCACCTCGACGATCGCAGCGAACAGGTGCTCGTGCACGATCGGGTACTGGTCGGCGGTGACGCCCAGCGACGCGTGCTTGTGGCCGATACGAGACAGCAGTTCACTCGGATGCGGCAGGTCCGGATTGACCAGGTGCGTAGCGAAAGTCGCGATCGAGGCGGCCAGGGCCCGCTGCTGCGATCCCTGCGCCTGATTGCCGCGGTTGAACAGGTTGCGCAGGAGTTCCGGGTGACGACCGAACATCCGCCGATAGAACACCGAAGTGATCTCGTCGACGTGCGCGCCGACGAGGGGCAGTGTCGCCTTGATCGTCTCGGCGTGCTCCGGCTCCAATTCCTGAACCTCGGCCGCGTCGACTGCGGTGGTGGTCATGTCAGATTCCCTTCTGTTGTGAGTTGCAGAATCACGGGCAGCGGCTGGCTGCCGACGAGATCGGCGATCGTGTGGCGATCGAGTTCGGCGTAGAAGGCCTCTTTGGCATCGGCGAGCACACGACGGAGCCGGCAGCCCGCGATCAGCGGACAGGCCGATTGGCCGGTGCAATCGACGACTTCGCGATCACCTTCCAGGCGGCGCACCAGCCAGCCCAGCGATGCCTCGCGGCCGGCGTCGGTGAGTTCGAGACCGCCGGTGCGGCCGCGGCGGGAATGGACCAGCCCCAGCTCGGTCAGCCGCGAGACGGCCTTCGCGACGTGATTCTCCGATGCGCCGGCCGCGGCGGCGACCGTTCTGGTGGTGACCCGCTGCTCGCGGGCTTGGCCGGTGGCGAGCAGCATCATGGCCCGGAGACCTAGGTCGGTAAACCTTGTGAGCTGCATGAACCCGACGCTAGTTTATTCCGCATCCACGATGCGCATTTTGTGCGTGTGGGCTTGAATACTACGAATCGTGCGGTTTTTTGACCTGCGGTGACGGCCGCGTGAGCCCGATCCCGAGGGGGAAACCGACCCCGCCGGCTAGCTGTACTCGGTTAGGACGTTGGTGTCAGTCTGCTGATCGGTGGTTGGCCTCCGATAGCTGAGTGGCGTCGTTGATTGTTGTAGTCCTCGAGCCACGGGGCAAGGGCGGCAGTGCGGGCGGCGTTGGTGGTGAATATCTGCCGGTAGGCCCATTCGGTCTGCAGTGTGCGGTTGTAGCGCTCCACCTTTCCGTTTTGCCAGGGGCAGTGCGGCTTGATGAAGACGTGTTTGGCGCCCAGGTTTGCGATGACTGCGGCGACATCGGCGGAACGCCGATAGCTCCAGTGGTTGTCGGTGATGACTCGCTCGATGGTCGAGATCCCGTGGGTTCTGAAGTACTCGGCGGCTCTGGCCAGAAACCCACCGCAGGTCGCGCCCTTTTCGTCGGGCAAGATCTCTGAGTACGCCAGCCGCGAATGGTCGTCGACAGCGGAGTGCACGTAGTCGAACCCGATGCGCGCGTTCTTACGGGCGGCGGTGTCGCCCATCTTTTTGCCGTGTGCCTTCCAGCCACCCCCGTCGGGGATGCGCCCAATCTTCTTGACGTCCATGTGAATCAGTTCGCCGGGGTGCGCCCGCTCGTAGCGCACCGCGGTTGTCTTCGATGCCCGGATTACCTCACCGGTCAGCGGGTCACAATCCCGCAGATACGGCATCTGGCGACGGCGCAAGATCGCCGACACCGTCCGGGCCGGCAGACCCAACTCGGCGGCGATCCAGTCCTGACCCCGCCTGCTGGTGCGGCGCAGCTCTATCACCGCATCTTCAACCACAGATGGTGTGCGACGTGGGCATCGACGCGGTCGTGAGGACCGATCCGACAGGCCGGCAAAGCCTTCAGCGTGGAACCGGCGAACCCACCGGTGAGCGCACTGGCGAGAAACTCCCAGTTCGGCGGCGACATGAGACACCGGACGGTGTCCCTCAACGATCCGCTCAACGAGCAGCAGACGACCATGAACGGTCAAACGGGCATTAGCGTGGGACACGAGGACCTCCGTGGACTGGTGAAGACGTCAGACATCTCCACTAAGCCCGGAGGTCCTCCCTACAGCAATAGCGATCCGTCACCAATGTCTAAGCCGAGTACAGCTAGCGAGTGGGGCAGGTGCCTGCGGCCGAGCGCAATTCGTCGGCCGACGCCTGATCCACCGGCAGTGCGTAACCGCGCAGCACCGCGATGAACTGCATCGCGTACTGGCACCAGAACGCATGGTTGGGCGGCATCCAGCTGCCGGGAGGTTGGTCGCCCTTGTCCTGGTTCACCTGACCGTCGACGGCCAGCAGGTTGGCGGGATCGTTGGCGAATCGAATCCGCATGTCGTCCGGCCAGTTTCGCGCGCCCATGTCCCAGGCGTACGCCAGCGGCACCAGGTGATCGATCTGCACGGCGGCCCCGACCTGCGCGCCGCGGGTGAACGGGATCGTCGCGCTGGTGTACGGGTCGTGCAGTACGCCGGTGGCGACCGCCTGCGGACAGCGTTTGGTGAACACGAAGGTCTTGTCGACGAGGTCGCGGTCCAGGACGTCGTCACGGGTGTCGCAGCCGTTGTGTCCACCCGGCGCGGAGTTGTTGTCGTCCCACGCATCACCGAATGCCGCGCGCCGGTAGTCGTTGCCGCGCAGCCGCTGCGGGATGACGACGATGCCGTCGAGCACGTCGGTTCCCGGCGCCACCGTCGGCACGTCGGCGCGGGCGATCATCGCATCGGGATGACTGGTCGAGGACGTCACCTGCACGGAGACGATCACCGCCAGCGCCGCGATCACCGCCAGCCAGATCAGGGGCCGCCGTCTCACGACTTGTCCAGGTAGTCGATCCGGTCGCCGCCGGTGAACTGGCCGGCCAGGACCGCCATGCCGGGGTTCGCGGGATCGCGGGCATAGATCGACTGGGCCACCTCTCGCGCGTCGACGATGACCTCGAGGTGCTCGGCCAGAGACAGGAAGCGCAGCGTGATGGGGCGGCCGGATTGGTTGAGCCCCAACACGTCTCCCTCGCGGCGCTCCTGCAGATCCAGATCCGCCAGCTCGAAGCCGTCCAGCGTGCTGGCCACCGCGGTCAACCGATCGCCGGCTTTGGATCCCTCCGGGAGCTTGGTGGCCAGCAGGCACAGGCTGGCGTGCGAACCGCGTCCGATCCGTCCGCGCAACTGATGCAGCTGGCTGATGCCGAACCGGTCGGCGTCCATCACCACCATCACCGTCGCGTTCGGCACGTCGACACCCACCTCGATGACCGTGGTGCACACCAGGACGTCGATGTCGCCCGCGCGGAACGCGGCCATCACCGCGTCCTTCTCGTCGGGGGCCAGCCTGCCGTGCATCAGGCCCAATCGCAGCCCGGCGAGTGGCCCGTGCCCCAGATGCTTGAACAGGTTGACGACGGTCTCGGCGGGCGGGCCCGCGTCCTGCTCGGCCGCCTTGTCGTCCTCGTCGATGCGGGAGGCCACGACGTAGGCCTGCCGGCCTTCGCCGACCTCCTCAACGATCCGCTGCCAGGCCCGCGCCAGCCATTGCGGCTTGTCCTTGATGAAGATCGTGTTGGTGGTGATCGGCTGGCGCCCGCGCGGAAGTTCGCGCAGGGTCGAGGTTTCCAGGTCGCCGTATACCGTCAATGCGACCGTGCGCGGGATCGGCGTGGCCGTCATGACCAGCAGATGCGGAGTCAGTCCCGCAGGGGCCTTGGCGCGCAACCGGTCTCGCTGCTCCACGCCGAACCGGTGTTGTTCATCGACGACGACGAAGCCCAGCTTGTGGAATTCGACGGCATCCTGCAACAGCGCGTGGGTACCGACGACGATGCCCGCCTCTCCAGACGCCACCTCGTCGCGCACTTGACGTTTCTGGGCCGCCGACATCGACCCGGTCAGCAAGGCTATTCGGGTCGCTCCGTCCTCGCCGCCGAGTTGGCCGGCCATCGCCAGCGGCCCGAGCACGCTACGGATCGACTGGGCATGTTGGGCGGCAAGGACTTCCGTCGGTGCCAGCAACGCGCACTGGTATCCCGCGTCGACCATCTGCAGCATGGCCACCACCGACACGATCGTCTTACCGGAGCCGACCTCGCCCTGCAGCAACCGATTCATCGGCTTGCTCGCGGCCAGTTCGGCGGAGACCACGTCGAGCACCTCCCGTTGGCCCGCGGTCAGCGCGAAGGGCAGTCGCTCGATCAGCGCGGCGGCCAAGCCGTCCTCGCGGCGCGGCGCGACGGGGCCGGATTCGGAGAGCTCGCCGTGGCGGCGCTGCGCGAGCGCCCATTGCATGCCGACGGCCTCGTCGAACCGCAGCCGCTCGCGGGCTGCCTCCCGCTCGGGTTCCCGCTCGGCGACGTGGATGGCGCGCAACGCTTCATCCTCGGAGATCAGACCCCGCTGGCGCACAACGCTTTCGGGTAACGGATCGGGTATGGGGTCGAGCACGGCGAGTACCTGCTGGACGCAGGCGTAGATGTCCCAGCTCTGCAGCTTGGAGCTGGCGGGGTAGATCGGGAAGAAGTCACGCTCGAACGCCGCCATCGACAATTCGCCGGCCTCCGAAGTCGAGGTGTCGGCGATCGTCTTGAGCGACTTGCTTCCGAACACCCGTCCCCGCGGGAGTTCAGCGCCAGGAAGTCCGGGTGGGTGAGCTGCATGTTGCCCTTGAAGAACCCGACCTCGCCGGACAGCATCAGGCGGACGCCCTCGATCAATTCCTTCTTGAGCCACTTCGCATTGAAGAACGTCGCGGTGACTTTGCGCCGGCCCTTCCCCAGGGTGATCACCAGATACTCGCGCTTGGGTTGGCGATTGGTCCAGCGGACCTCAGCCTTCTCGATCTCGCCGACCAGCGTGATGTGCTCGCCCTCCTCCGGCGGCGCCTCGTCCTCACCCCACACCGACATTCCGTGGATGTACTTGCGCGGGTAGTGGCGCAGCAGGTCGTCGACGGTGCGTATGCCGAACACATCGTCGAGCAGGCCGGCGGCCTTGCCGCCAACGATCCCGTCGAGACGGTCGGTGAGACTGACCACGACTACTCCACCCCGATCAACAGCTCATCGCCGCGGTGACCGGTGGCATAGGTGGCGAATTCGATTCCGGGATGGCGCCGGTGGATGTGTGCGGCCAGCGCCTGGGCGACGGCCGGATCGGTGCCGGCACCGGTCAACACGGTCACCAGCTCACCGCCGGCCACCAACAGCAGGTCGATCAGTCCGGCGGCCGCACCGGTCACATCCTCGGCGACCACCAGGACTTCGTCACCGGCGATCCCCAGCCCGTCACCCGGTTGGCAGCTGCCCGCCCACGTGAGCGCCTGTTCGGTGGCGGTGCGCACCGAACCGTGCCGGGCCGCGGCCGCCGCCCTGGCCATCGAGTACCCGTCGTCGACGGCCTGCCGGCTCGGATCAT
Organism: Mycobacterium sp. ELW1; assembly: GCF_008329905.1. NCBI lineage: Bacteria > Bacillati > Actinomycetota > Actinomycetes > Mycobacteriales > Mycobacteriaceae > Mycobacterium > Mycobacterium sp. ELW1. The sequence goes on from NZ_CP032155.1 coordinate 4,082,254, forward strand.
GGACTGCGAGCGCTGCCAGACCCTGCACCATCGAACCGGTCGGCAACGCGACAACGTCAATGCCCCAACCGATTCCGGCCGTGCACCCGGCGACCAACTCCTCGGCAGCGACGTAGCCGTTGGGCAGCACCATCACCTGAGCGGCCCCGGCATCCACAAGCGCGCGCAGCAGCTCGCGGGCGCTCACGCCGTTGACCGGATCAGCCAGCTCGGCATCCGGGCGCAGCACACACGCGCCCTCCTGGCTGAAAAGCTCTGCGGCGCCGTCACCGTCGACGACGGCCAGCACCGCGCGCTCACGACTCCAGCTGCCCGGAGAAACCCGGGCGGGCCCGGTGCTCAACACCGAGATCTGGATTCGGCTCACCGCGCCGGCCGCCAGCCCGGCCTCCACTGCGGCGCCGGCGTCGTCGGTGTGGACGTGTACCGAATAGCGTTCGGCCGACGCGGCGATCGCGACCGACTCGCCGAGCTGCTCCAGCCGGGTCCGCAGCGGATCGAGCGCCGCCGGATCGCAGTCGGCGAGCAGATACATCACCTCGAATTGCGGTGGCGCGGGTTCCGCGGTGGCGGTCTCGATCAGCGGCGGCCCCGGTTCGTAGGCGTGCCGGTGGGGCGCGTGCCCGGTGACGGTGGCGGTCAGGGCGTCGATCAGAACGAGGAACCCGCGCCCGCCCGCGTCGACCACCCCCGCCTCGGCCAGCGCGTCGAGCTGTTCAGGGGTGCGGTCCAACGCGGTGACCGCGGCCTCGCCACCTGCGGTGAGCGATTCGGCAAGACTCGCACCATCGGCGGCCCACTGTTGAACGGTGTCGGCGACGGCCTGGAGCACCGACACGATGGTGCCGGCCACCAGCTGCCCGCCCATCGACGACACCACCAGCCCGACGGCGTGCCGCAGGGCCGCGCCCAGCAGTACCGCGTCGATGTCGGCGAGGTCACCGTCGGTGTCGGCGGCGGCCGCGGCGGTGACGTCGGCCAATCCGCGCAAGATCTGCGACAGGATCACCCCGGAGTTGCCCCGGGCGCCGTGCAGTGCACCTTCGGCCAAGGCCGCGGTGAGCTCGCCGACGCCGCCCGAGCCGGTCACCGACTCCGCCTCGGTCAACGCCGCCCGCATGGTGAACAGAAGGTTGGTCCCGGTATCGGAGTCGGCCACCGGGAACACATTGAGCCGGTTGATCTCGTCGGTGTGGGTGATCAGGTCGCCGACGGCGGTAGAAGCCCAGTCGCGCAGGGCAGATGCGTCCAGCCGCCGGTCCGGCATCGGCACCTCCTCGCGATCCCTGGCCATCACACGGCGTCGTCGCGCCAGCCTATCCAGTCCACCCGACACCGCGATGCCGCCGCGGCCCAGGACCGTGGGATGGCGGGATCACCGCAGGTCAGCGCCGCACGGACGGCGTCGTCCGAGCCTGGCAGCAGCGCATTTTGGCGTTCGGTTCGCCGGACGGCTATCCTAGTCAGGTTGTCGGGTCACCCGTTTCGGTCGTTGGCCCCCAGGAACACGTTCGATAGAGGAGTTCTACATGGCTGCCGTGTGCGACGTCTGCGGAAAGGGCCCCGGCTTCGGCAAGTCGGTGTCGCATTCCCATCGCCGGACCAGCCGTCGCTGGAACCCGAACATCCAGACCGTGCGCGCCGTGAGCCGCCCCGGTGGCAACAAGCACCGCGTGAACGTCTGCACCTCGTGCCTGAAGGCCGGCAAGGTCAGCCGCGGTTAATTCCGCTCTGCCCGCGCGCCCAAACCGACGTTTGGCCGCGAAAGATCGAGTAGATCTCGGCACAACGTCGATCTCGGCGTGCGTTAAGGCAGCTGCCAGTCGATCGGCTCGGCACCCATCCCGTTGAGCAGTTCGTTGGCCCGGCTGAACGGTCGTGAACCGAAAAATCCGCGTGACGCCGACAGCGGCGACGGATGCGGCGACTCGATGGTTCGGGAGTCCCCCAGCATCGGCTTGAGCGTCGATGCATCACGTCCCCACAGGATCGCCACCATCGGTTGATCACGCGCCACCAGAGCGCGGATCGCGCATTCGGTGACGGCCTCCCAGCCTTTCCCCCGATGCGATGCCGGCGTGCCGGGCTGTACGGTCAGCACCCTGTTCAGCAGCATGACACCGCGCTGCGACCACGGCGTGAGGTCACCGTTCGACGGCTGCGGGTACCCGAGATCCGCGGTGTATTCAGTGAAGATGTTCGCCAGGCTGCGCGGCAGCGGCCGCACCTCGGGGGCCACCGAGAAGCTCAGGCCCACCGCGTGCCCGGGTGTGGGATATGGATCCTGGCCGACGATCAGCACCCGCACCTCGTCGAACGGAAAGGTGAAGGCGCGCAGCACGTTCTGGCCCGCGGGCAGATAGTGCCGTCCGGCGGCGATCTCATCGCGCAGGAACTGGCCCATCTGGGTGATCTGGTCGCTGACCGGGGCGAGCGCCTGCGCCCAGCCCTCGTCGACGAGTTCGGCAAGTGGCCGGGCGGTGGTCGTCACCGACGTAACCTAACGCGCGCCGTCAGTCGAAGGATTGCCAACCCGCCGCGCCGGCCCATCGCAGCCCGTCGACCAGGACCTCGGGGGCGCCGTCTCGGACGGTGCCGATCACCCGCCAGCCGGGCGGCACGGCCGCGGGGAAACACGCGACGAGGGCGTGATCTTCGCCACCGGAGAGCACCAGCGCGCTGGGATCGGTACCGGCCGCCGTGGCTGCGGCGGTGACGGCGTCGACGTCGGGTCGCAGCGCGTCCGCGGCGAGATCGATGAGGACCCCGGAGTCGCGGGCCATGTGGCCGAGATCGGCCAGCAGCCCGTCGGAGACGTCGGTCATCGCCTGCGCGCCGGCGTCCGCTGCCGCGATCCCCTGCCCATAGGGTGGTTGCGGCACCAGGTGCCGCTCCCGCAGCTCGCTGAAACCGGCAATCCCCTTGTGTAAGAGCAGATATCCGGCAGCAGACCGGCCCAGCTCACCGCTGACGGCGACCACCGACCCAGCTCGCGCTCCGCTGCGCAGCACCGGTGGGCGGCCGGCCAGATCGCCGAACGCGGTCACCGAGATCACCCATTGCGGGCTGGCGACCAGATCGCCGCCGACGATCCCGGCGCCCAGCGGACCGGCCTCCAGCCACATTCCGTCGGCCAACTCCTGCGCCCGCGCTGCCGGGGTGTCGGGTGGGGCGCCGAACGCGACGACGAACGCGCTGACCCGCGCGCCCATCGATTCGATGTCGGCGGCGTTCTGCGCGATGGCTTTTCGGCCGACCTCCAGCGGCGAGGACCAATCCAGCCGGAAGTGACGTCCTTCGACCAGCATGTCGGTGCTCACGACGACCCGACCGTCGGGCATTGCCACCACCGCGGCGTCGTCTCCCGGCCCGACTGTGACCACCGCGGGTTGACGGCGGCCGGCCACCAGCCGGTCGATCACCGGGAACTCGCCGAGCTGGCGCAATGTGGGTTCGTCACCGTCGGCCACGAGGTCTGCCCTCCTCCCGTCGCCCAGGCTGATCGGCACGGCAACCTGCGGTACGTTGGGGCCTTGCCGGCACCCGGACATGCCAGTCTAGGGCGGCGCCGCATGCGGGCGGCCATCGAGAGGAGTCGACGGGTGGTGGAGGCGTACATGCTGATCCAGACCGAGGTCGGCCGCGCCGAGGTAGTCGCCAAGCAGGTGGCCGCGCTGCCGGGCGTACTGTCCGCCGAGTACGTGACGGGTCCCTATGACGTGGTGGTCCGGGTCGCCTCGGCCACCGACGATGACCTGGCCGCCTCGGTGGTGCCCAGCGTTCAGCAGATCGCCGGGATCACCCGAACCCTCACCTGCCCCATTGCCGATGCCGACTGAGCCGCTTCCCGTCGCCAGCGAGGACAGCACGGCGGATGGACCGCCTCGCGCCCTCCTGATCGCCGCGGTCATCGTGGCCGTGGTGGCGATCGGTGCCGTGCTCGCGATCGCGGCCACCCGCAAGGCTCCGGTCCAGCCGGTGGTCATCGCCGCCGCCCCAGCGCCCCAAGCGGATTCGCCCAGCTGCCGGGATCTGATGGGCGCATTGCCGGAGAATCTCGGCGAGTTCCACCGGGTGGCAGCGGCCGACCCGGTGCCGCCCGGCGCGGCGGCGTGGCGCGGAGCGGCCGACAACTACCCGGTCATCCTGCGGTGTGGCATCGACCGGCCCGCGGAATTCATGGTGGGCTCCCCCATCCAGCTGGTCAACGCGGTCCAATGGTTTCAGCTCGACGATCCCCAGACCGATCGCAGCACCTGGGTCACCGTGGACCGCCCGGTCTATCTGGCGCTCACCCTGCCGAAAGAGTCTGGCCCCACACCCATTCAGGCGTTGTCGGATCTGATCGCACGAACGTTGCCCGCGGTTCCGATCGATCCGAACCCGCCCCGCTGAGTCAGCGCAGACCTGTTCCGCGCGCCAACGCCGTCTCGACCATGGTGCCGACCAGCGTCGGGTAGTCGATCCCGCTGGCCGCCCACATCCGCGGATACATCGAGATCGTGGTGAAGCCGGGCATGGTGTTGATCTCGTTGACCACCGGGCCGTCGTCGGTCAGGAAGAAGTCCACCCGCGCCAGACCCTGGCAGTCCAGGGCTTTGAAGGCCCGAATTGCCAAGTGCCGCAGTTCCTCTGCCACGTCTTCGTCGACTTTCGCGGGCACGTCGAGTTCGGCACCGTCGTCCAGGTATTTGGTGGCGAAGTCGTAGAAGCCGTCTTCGCGGCCCGCGATCCCGGCGACCCGGATCTCCCCGATCGCGCTGGCTTGCACTGAGCCGTCCGGGAATTCGAGGACACCGCACTCGAGCTCCCGGCCTTCGATCGCGGCTTCGATGATGACCTTGGGATCGTGTGTACGGGCATCGGCGATCGCCGCCGGTAGCTCGTCGGGGCTCATGACCCGATTCACCCCGATCGAGGATCCACCGCGGGCCGGTTTGACGAACATCGGAAAGCCAAGGCGCATGATGTCATCGAGCGTGGGCGCCTTCTCCTGCGGGCGCAGCACGACGTGGTCGCCGATCGGAAGGCCGTCGGCGGCCAGCAGCTTCTTGGTGAACTCCTTGTCCATGCCGGCCGCGCTGGCCAGCACGCCGGCACCGACATACGGCACGCCGGCCAATTCGAGCAGACCCTGGATGGTGCCGTCTTCGCCGTAGGGCCCGTGCAGGATCGGGAAGACGACGTCGACCGCCGTCAGTACCTCGCCGGCGGCCTGGCCCAACGACACCAGCTCCCCGTGCCGCTGCGGGTCGGCGGGCAACGCCAGCGCCGTGCCGGAGTCGCCCCTGACCTCGGGCAGTCGCCGGTCGGTGATGGCCAGGGTTTCCGGCTTGCCGTCGGTGAGCACCCAGGAGCCCTCCGGGGTGATGCCCACGGCGACGACCTCGAAGCGTTCCGGGTCGAGGTTGCGCAGGATGCTTCCGGCCGACACGCAGGAAATGGCGTGCTCGGAGCTGCGGCCCCCGTAGACGACGGCAACGCGGATACGAGAAGTCACAAACTAGAGAGGCTACAGCCCGGGCGCTACCAGCACGATCTGACGCTGTGAGCAGGCACTATCCGGCGTCCAGGGCCGCGAGGACGTCAGCGACCAGATCGTCGGTGTCCTCGATGCCGGCCGAAATCCGGGCGAAGCCACCGGCCACCGGGTCACCCCAGCGGGCCCGACGGTCCACGCTGGTGTGGATGCCGCCGAAGCTGGTCGCGGCCACCAGCAGTTCGCTGCGCCGCACCACGTCGTGGACGGCGTCCGCGTCGGCGAGTTCGATCGACACCAAGCCCCCGAACCGCCGCATCTGCGCGGCGGCCACCGGGTGGGACGGGTCGTCGGGCAACCCCGGGTAGCGCACCGAGCGGACGCCCGGATGGCTGCGCAGCGCGGTGGCCAGTGCGAGGGCGTTGCCGCACTGCCGTTCGAAGCGCAGGCCGAGGCTCCCGAGGCTGCGCAGCACCAGCCACGCTTCGAACGAGCCCAGGATCGCCCCGGACAGCAGCCGCTCCCGCTCCACTGCGGCCATCAGGTCGGGGTCGTCGCCTGCGACATAACCGGCCAGCAGATCGCTGTGGCCCGACAGGGCTTTGGTGGCACTGGCCACCACCAGATCAGCGCCCAGCGCCAACGGGTGCTGACCCAGCGGGGTGGCGGTGGTGTTGTCCACCAGCAGCCGGGCGCCGCGGTGTCGGCAGATCTCGGCAAGCCGGCGCAGGTCCACGACATCCAGCGCCGGGTTGGTCGGGGTTTCGGCCAGCACCACATCGGCGCCGCCGGCGGCGTCATAGATCTGCTCCGCGTCGGCTTCATGAACCGTGATTCCTTGCGGGGCAAGGCTTTCAGCGGCGTAGCGGCGCACCTGGTAGTAACCGTCAGCCGGGACCACCAGTACCGAGCCGGGTTTGGCCGTCACGCGCAGCGCAGCGGTGATCGCCGCCATCCCGGAACCGAAAGCCAATGCCGCGTCGGCCCCTTCGAGCTCGGCCAAGGCTGATTCGAGCTGCCGCCAGGTGGGGTTGGTGGCGCGGCCGTACGTGTTCTGTTCGCTGCCCTCGTCAGCGGCGAGGTGGTATGCCGACGCCGGAACCGGACCCGGCTGAACCGGATCCCCCGGAATCGGCAGGGAACTCACAGCTTTGACGGCGCGGGTCGAGTCGCCGTAGCGGTCGGTCATTCCGGTTTGGTGCTGCGGCCCAACAACAGCGCCACCGCCTGGTCGACGGACAATCCTTTGTGACACACCTGGTGGACCGCATCGGTCAGCGGCATCTCCACGTCATAGCTGGATGCCAGCGCCAGGATCGATTCGCACGAGGTGACGCCCTCGGCAACATGCCCGCCGGCGGCCAATTGGGCGGCCTCCATGGTGCCGCCGCGCCCGAGTCGCTCACCGAAACTGCGGTTGCGCGAGTGCGGCGATGTGCAGGTGGCGACCAGATCGCCCACGCCGGCGAGACCGGCCAGCGTCGCGGTCTTGGCGCCCACGGCGATTCCCAACCGCATGATCTCGGCCAAACCGCGGGTGATGATCGCCGCAGCGGTGTTCTCGCCCAACCCCACTCCGGCCGCCATGCCGCAGGCCAGTGCGATGACGTTCTTGCACGCACCGCCGATCTCGGTGCCGATGACGTCGGCGTTCGTGTACGGGCGGAAGTAACCCGTGCTCAGCGAGCGCTGCAGCGTGATCGCACGGCCCGAGTCGGTGGACGCCACCACCGTCGCGGCGGGCTGTCCCTGCGCGATCTCGTCGGCCAGATTCGGGCCCGAGACGACGGCGACCTGGCTGGGGTCGACGCCGGTGACCTGGACGATGACCTGACTCATCCGCATCAGGCTGCCCAACTCGATGCCCTTGGCCAGGCTGACCAGGGTTGCGCCGTCGGCGATCACGCCGCGCCACTGTTCGAGGTTGGTGCGCAAGGTCTGCGCGGGCACGGCGAGCAGCACGGTGGTCAGCCCGTCGAGGGCCTCGGCGGCATCGGTGGTGGCGCGGATCGTGCTCGGCAGCGTGATGTCGGGGAGGTATCCGGGGTTGGCGTGTGTGATGTTGACCGCCTCGGCGACTTCCGCGCGACGAGACCACAACCGGACCTCGGAGCCGGCGTCGGCGAGAACTTTGGCCAGTGCGGTTCCCCAGGCGCCGGCGCCCATCACCGCGGCGGTGCCCACCGTGCTGGTCATGGTCATTAACGTAGCCCACGCCGCCGCGACCGCTCGCCGGCCAGGAATGCAGGCGACCCGAACGACGCTGGAAGGATGGTGAACATGAGCGCGGACCTCGGCGTGATCATTGCGGTGAAACGCCTCGCGGCCGCCAAGACCAGACTCAGTCCGGTGTTCTCGGCGGATACCCGCGAGCAGGTGGTGCTCGCGATGCTGATCGACACCATCACGGCGGCGCGTGCGGTCAGCGCCGTCGCGTCGATCACCGTGGTCACCCCCGACGACACCGCGGCCGCCGCCGCCCGTGAGCTCGGCGCGGAGGTGCTGTTCGACGCGACGCCGCCGACCGAGCCCGACCCGTTGAACACCGCCGTCCGATTCGCCTGGTCTGCCGTCAGCAAGAGGACCGCCAATACTGTTGTGCTGCAAGGAGATTTACCCGCCCTGCAGACTGACGAACTCACCGACGCGGCGGCCCAAGCCCGGGGGCACCGGCGCAGTTTCGTCCCCGACCGTCCCGGCACCGGTACCGCGGCGCTGTTCGCGTTCGGGGTCCCGTTGGACCCATTGCTCGGCCGGGATTCGGCCCGTCTGCACCGCGACTCGGGCGCCGTCGAACTGACCGGCGCATGGCCGGGGCTGCGCTGCGACATCGACACCATCGACGACCTGGAGGCAGCGCGGCTGCTGGGTGTCGGGGCGGCGACGACCAGGGCAATCAGCCACCACTGACGGTTAACAACGCCTGAACGGCCAGCAACTTCTGCCTGCCTCGGTCCGCGCGCTCCGCGGATGGGGGATGATCGGAAGCGTGACGGACATGGAAACCGATGCGCGGTCGACGGACGATGGCTGGCAGCCCGGCGACGCAGCGCCGGAGGCCCCGCCGGCGGCCACGGCTGCCGCCGTCGAGAATGCACTGCCCGAGGACCGTTACCTCAACCGCGAGCTGAGCTGGCTGGATTTCAACGCCCGCGTGCTGGCGCTGGCGGCTGACACCTCGCTCGCTCTGCTGGAGCGGGCGAAGTTCCTGGCGATCTTCGCGTCCAATCTCGACGAGTTCTACATGGTCCGGGTGGCCGGGCTGAAGCGCCGCGACGAGATGGGATTGTCCGTGCGTTCGGCCGACGGGCTGTCTCCGCGCGAACAACTGCGCCGGATCGGCGAACGCACGCGCCAGATCTCGCTGCGCCAAGCCGAGGTCTTCATCCAGTCGGTGCGTCCGGCCTTGGCCGACGAGGGAATTCACATCGTCACGTGGGCGGACCTCACCGACGCCGAACGCAGCGAGCTGTCGACGTACTTCCACGAGCAGGTCTTCCCCGTTCTCACACCGCTCGCCGTCGATCCCGCGCATCCGTTCCCGTTCGTCAGCGGGCTGAGCCTCAACTTGGCGATCACCGTGAAGTCCCCCGACGACGGTGGCGAACACTTCGCCCGCATCAAGGTTCCCGACAACGTCGACCGGTTCGTTGTGCTCAAGCGGGGCAACGGAGATAGCGACGTCGTCCGGTTCCTGCCCACCGAGGAACTCATCGCGGCATTCCTGCCGGTGCTGTTCCCCGGCATGGAGATCGTCGAGCATCACGTCTTCCGCATCACGCGCAACGCCGACATGCAGGTCGAGGAAGACCGCGACGAAGATCTGCTCCAGGCGCTCGAACGTGAACTGGCGCGGCGGCGATTCGGGTCTCCGGTGCGCCTCGAGGTCGCCGACGACATGACCGAGCACATGCTCGAACTGCTGCTGCGGGAGCTCGACGTCCATCCGGGTGACGTGGTGCAGGTACCGGGGCTGCTGGATCTTTCGTCGCTGTGGCAGGTGTACGGCGTCGACCGCCCGGCGCTCAAGGATCGCCCGTTCGTGCCGGCCACCCATCCGGCGTTCGCCGAACGGGAGACGCCCAAGAGCATCTTCTCCACGCTGCGCGACGGTGACGTGCTGGTGCATCATCCGTATGACTCGTTCTCGACCAGTGTGCAGCGTTTCATCGAACAGGCCGCCGCGGACCCGAATGTGTTGGCCATCAAGCAGACGCTGTACCGGACCTCGGGTGACTCCCCCATCGTCAACGCGCTCATCGACGCGGCCCAGGCGGGCAAGCAGGTGGTGGCCCTGGTGGAATTGAAGGCGCGTTTCGACGAGCAGGCCAACATCAAGTGGGCCCGCACGCTGGAAGATGCGGGCGTGCATGTCGTTTACGGCCTGATCGGGTTGAAGACCCACTGCAAGACCTGCCTGGTGGTGCGCCGCGAGGGCTCGACCATCCGTCGCTACTGCCATATCGGCACCGGCAACTACAACCCGAAAACCGCGCGACTGTATGAGGACGTCGGCTTGATCACCGCCGCGCCCGACATCGGCGCGGACCTGACGGATCTGTTCAATTCCCTTACCGGCTACTCCCGCAAGGTCAGCTATCGCAACCTGCTGGTGGCCCCGCACGGGGTGCGCAAGGGAATCATCGAGCGCATCGAACGCGAGATCGAAGCGCACCGCCAGGGCGAGAGCGGCCGGATCAGGCTGAAAGCCAACGCCCTTGTCGACGAACAGGTCATCGACGCGCTCTACCGCGCATCGCAGGCCGGGGTCCGCGTCGAGGTGGTCGTGCGCGGCATCTGCGCCCTCAAGCCGGGCGCCGAGGGTTTCTCCGAGAACATCGTCGTGCGTTCGATTCTCGGCCGGTTTCTGGAGCATTCACGGATCTTCCATTTCAACGCGATCAACGAGTTCTTCATCGGCAGCGCCGACATGATGCACCGCAATCTCGATCGGCGCGTCGAGGTGATGGCACAGGTGAAAGATCCCCGGCTCACGGCACATCTCGACGAGATCTTCGAATCGGCGATGGATCCCTCGACACGATGCTGGGAGCTGGGACCCGAGGGTCACTGGACCGCGGCGCCGCAAGACGGCAGGCAAGTCCGGGACCACCAGGTGTGGCTGATGGAACGTCATCGGCAGCGCTGAGTGCATTCCCCGTTGCGACCCACCAGATCCGGTCCCGCACAGGGCCCCGAATTGATTTGCGGGAGTTGACGTGGCCAAGAGAGCGTCGAATGACAGCTCGAGGACCAAATCGACGAAGAAGGCAGCGACAAAGAACGGCAAGACGCTCAAGCGTCGGGTAATTGCCGCCGGTGCCGCGCTGTGGCGACACGATCCCGCCACGGGCGAATTACACGTCGCAGTGATTCATCGGCCGCGCTACGACGACTGGTCGCTGCCCAAAGGCAAAGTGGATCCGGGCGAAAACGAACCCATCGCCGCGGTGCGCGAAATCTGGGAGGAAACCGGTCAGCGGTCTCAGCTGGGCCGGCGCCTGATCCAGACGCACTACCCGATCCCGCAGGGGACCAAGATCGTTCACTACTGGACGGCACGAGCGCTGGGCGGCGAATTCACGCCCAACGCCGAAGTCGATCTGCTGGAGTGGCTGCCGGTCGCCGACGCGGCGCAGCGTCTTACCTACCCACACGACCGGGAAGTGCTGAAGGCGTTCGCCAAACAACCGGCCGACACCACGACGGTGTTGATCGTCCGGCACGGAACCGCGGGCATCAAGTCCCGCTACAAGGGCGACGACCGCAGCCGCCCGCTGGACAAGAACGGTCGCGCACAAGCGGAGTCGTTGGCCGGCCAGCTGATGACGTTCGGGGCAACCGACGTCTACGCGGCCGATCGGGCTCGCTGCTTTCAGACGGTCGAACCGCTTGCGCAGGAACTGGGCGTGACGATCTCCGCCGAGGCCAGCCTCACCGAAGAGGCGTACGCCGCCGATCCGGACGCCGCACACAACCGCATCATCAAGATCGCCGCACAAGGCGGAACACCGGTCATCTGCACGCAGGGCAAGGTGATTCCCTACCTGCTGGCCTGGTGGCGCGGTACCGACAAGCCGGACAAGTCACGGAACCGCAAGGGCAGCACCTGGGTGCTGTCCCTGGCCGGCGACCGGGTCGTGGCCGCCGACTACATCGACAGTCCACTGGCAACACGCCCCTGACACGCGAATACGCCGCGGGCGTTGAGCCCGCGGCGTATTCAACTTCAGCTTTTAGCGACGGCCCTTCTTGGCCGGAGCCTTCTTGGCCGGTGCAGCCTTCTTGGCCGGTGCGGCCTTCTTGGCGGGCGCGGCCTTCTTGGCCGGAGCCTTCTTGGCCGGTGCAGCCTTCTTGGCGGGCGCGGCCTTCTTGGCCGGAGCCTTCTTAGCCGGTGCAGCCTTCTTGGCGGGCGCGGCCTTCTTGGCCGGTGCGGCCTTCTTGGCCGGTGCAGCCTTCTTGGCCGGTGCGGCCTTCTTGGCCGGAGCCGCCTTCTTGGCCGGAGCCTTGGTAGCAGCCTTCTTCACGACCGCCTTGCGAACGGCCTTCTTGGCCGCTGCCTTCTTGACGGGTCCGCCGACAGCACCGCGCTTGACGGCGGGGCCCTCCGAAGGAAGCTTCTGTGAACCAGAGACAACGGCCTTGAATTGAGCGCCGGGACGGAAAGCGGGAACGGAAGTCGGCTTCACTTTGACGGTTTCGCCGGTGCGCGGGTTGCGCGCCACACGAGCGGCACGACGCCGCTGCTCGAAAACGCCGAAGCCCGTGATGGTCACGCTGTCGCCCTTGTGCACCGCGCGCACAATGGTGTCGACGACGTTCTCCACCGCCAGGGTTGCCTGCCGACGATCTGAGCCCAATTTCTCCGTGAGTACGTCGATGAGCTCTGCTTTGTTCATTCAATTCCTCCGAAGCCAGTGGTCCACTTTGGACCGACTGCAGAACACGGTAAACCCAAGAGCTGCAGATTTCCAAGAGCCACGCCCAATTTCAGGCATTACTTAGGAGGATTTCAGCAATCCGCTTGCCGCCCTAGGGCGGTGATTTCAAGGCGTCCGAACCCCGGTTTTGGCGCGGGATTTCGGCGTCCCGCGTCGTTCAGGAGGGCGTCGTAATGCGCGGCTTCCACCTCGGACGGGCCTCCTCGAAGGCCGCGATTTCATCGCGTTTCCGCAGCGTAAGGCCGATATCGTCGAGGCCTTCCAGCAGTCTCCATGCCGTGTAATCGTCAATCGTGAACGGCACCACGGCTGTTCCCGCGGTGATATTTCGATCTTGAAGATTCACAGTCAGTTCCAGCCCCGGATTCTGCTCGATGAGCTTCCACAAAAGTTCAACATCATCTTGAGCGACTTCGGCGGCCAGCAGCCCGGCCTTGCCGGCGTTGCCGCGAAAGATGTCGGCGAAACGGGATGAGATGACGACCCGGAATCCGAAGTCCATGAGCGCCCAGACCGCATGCTCGCGCGACGAGCCGGTGCCGAAGTCCGGTCCTGCCACCAGAACCGAACCCCGGTCGAAGGGGCTCAGATTCAGAACGAAAGAAGGATCGTTGCGCCACGCGGCGAACAAGCCATCCTCGAAACCCGTTCTGGTGACCCGCTTCAAATACACCGCCGGAATGATCTGGTCGGTGTCGACATTGGACCGTCGCAACGGAACACCGATGCCGGTGTGGGTGTGAAATGCATCCATCGTGTTCTCCTTAGCAGGTCTATTTTTCGAGATCGGCAGGCGAGGACAGCGTTCCGCGCACTGCGGTCGCCGCCGCGACCGCGGGCGAAACGAGGTGCGTCCGCCCGCCCTTGCCCTGCCGGCCTTCGAAATTCCGGTTGGACGTCGACGCGCAGCGCTCCCCCGGCGCCAACTGATCAGGGTTCATACCCAGGCACATCGAGCAGCCCGCCTGGCGCCAATCGGCGCCGGCGGCGGTGAAGATCTCGCCCAGCCCTTCACTTTCGGCCTGCGCGCGCACCCGCATCGACCCCGGAACGATCAGCATGCGCACCCCGTCGGCGACCTTGCGGCCACGCAGCACGTCGGCCACCACCCGCAGATCTTCGATGCGCCCGTTCGTGCACGACCCGACGAAGACGGCGTCCACGCCGACCTCACGCATCGGAGTGCCCGCCCGAAGGTCCATGTATGCCAACGCCTTCTCGGCGGACTGGCGCTCGGCATCGCTGGTCATCAACTCGGGATCGGGCACCGAGGCGGCCAGCGGAACACCCTGGCCGGGATTCGTGCCCCACGTGACGAAGGGACTCAGCGTGGTGGCGTCGATGTAGACCTCGGCGTCGAATTCGGCGCCCTCGTCGGTCTTCAGCGCCTCCCACGCGGTCACGGCCGCGTCCCAGTCGGCGCCGGTCGGCGCGTAGGGACGGCCCCGCAGGAACTCATAGGTCGTCTCGTCCGGCGCGACCAACCCGGCGCGCGCGCCGGCCTCGATGCTCATATTGCAGATCGTCATCCGGCTTTCCATCGACAGCGATTCGATGGTGCTGCCCCGATATTCGATGACATAACCCTGACCGCCGCCGGTGCCGATCTTGGCGATCACAGCCAGAATGATGTCCTTGGCACTCACCCCGGGTGGCAGTTCACCGTCGACATTGACCGCCATCGTCTTGAACGGGCGCAGCGGAAGTGTCTGGGTGGCAAGCACATGCTCGACCTCGGACGTGCCGATCCCCATCGCGATGGCGCCGAACGCACCGTGAGTGGAGGTGTGGCTGTCCCCGCACACGATCGTCATGCCGGGCTGGGTCAGTCCCAGCTGGGGACCCATCACGTGAACGATGCCCTGCTCGACATCTCCCATCGGATGCAGCCGCACTCCGAATTCGGCGCAGTTGTGGCGCAGGGTCTCGACTTGGGTTCGGGAGATCGGGTCGGCGATCGGCTTGTCGATGTCGACCGTCGGAACGTTGTGGTCCTCGGTGGCGATCGTGAGATCCGGTCGGTGCACCGGACGTCCCGCGAGTCGCAGCCCGTCGAAAGCCTGCGGGCTGGTCACCTCGTGGATGAGATGGAGGTCGATGTAGATCAGGTCGGGTTCACGTGATGAGCCGGTGCCGGTTCCGGCGACCACCACGTGGTCGTCCCACACCTTCTCGGGCAGTGTCCTGGGCTTGTCGGACTGAGCCATGGGTTCTCACTTCACTTCTCGATTCCCGGAACACGAAAGTGGCTATCTCACATTTCGGGACGTTAGTATCTCTCTATGAGACAGGATAGCGGCATCGGCGTGCTCGACAAAGCCGTGGGCGTACTGCACTCAATCGCCGAGTCCCCCTGCGGGTTGGCCGAACTCTGTGAGCGCACCGGCCTGCCCCGTGCGACCGCCCACCGGCTTGCCGCAGGCCTGGAAGTCCACCGCTTACTGGCTCGCGACACCGCGGGACGGTGGCGACTCGGACCCGCCATCTCCGAATTGGCCGCCCACGTCAACGATCCGCTGCTCGCCGCTGGCGCCACAGTCTTGCCGCGGCTGCGGGAGATCACCGGCGAGAGCGTGCAGCTCTACCGCCGCGAGGGCACCACGCGGATCTGTGTCGCTGCGCTGGAACCCCCTGCCGGGCTTCGCGATACCGTGCCGGTCGGGGCGCGCCTGCCGATGACGGCAGGGTCGGGCGCGAAGGTTCTGCTGGCCTTCAGCGATACCGCCACCCAGCAGGCCGTCCTCCCGACGGCGAAATTCACCGAACGCACCCTCGCCGAGGTCCGCCGTCGCGGCTGGGCGCAAAGCGCCGCCGAACGCGAGCCCGGGGTGGCCAGTGTGTCGGCGCCCGTACGGGATCGCACCGGCACGGTGGTGGCAGCGGTCTCGGTGTCCGGTCCGATCGACCGGATGGGCCGCAGGCCCGGCGCGCGTTGGGCAGCCGATCTATTGGCCGCCGCCGACGCACTCACCCGCCGATTGTGATCCCCGCGACAGCCGCGCCGTAGGGCCTGACAAACTGACGCCATGGGAACCAATCAGCGCAACCAGATCGTCATGTCGGACGCCGAGGTCGCCGACTTCGTCGCACGCAGTCGCACCGGAACCATGGCGACGATCGGACCCGACGGCCAGCCGCATCTCGTGGCCATGTGGTACGGCGTTCTCGACGGCGAGATCTGGGTTGAGACGAAGGCCAAGTCGCAGAAGGCCGTGAACCTGCGTCGCGACCCGCGGGTGAGCTTCCTCATCGAGGACGGCGACACCTATGACAGCCTGCGCGGCGTCTCCTTCGAGGGGGTCGCCGAGATCGTCGAGGACCCCGACACCATCTTCAAAGTCGGCGTCAGCGTGTGGGAGCGCTACAACGGCCCCTACACCGACGACCTCAAGCCGGCCGTCGACATGATGATGAACAAGCGTGTGGCGGTGCGCATTGTGGCCAAGCGCACCCGATCCTGGGATCACGGCAAGCTCGGCTTGCCCCCGATGCCCTTGGCGGGCTCGACCGCGCCGGCGGACTAATTCGGCGGAGAAACGACGAATCGCCCGGTCGATGACCGGGCGATTTGATTTGGTAGCCCCGATGGGATTCGAACCCACGCTACCGCCGTGAGAGGGCGGCGTCCTAGGCCGCTAGACGACGGGGCCAGAACCAAATCCGTGGCGCGCCGTGCGGCGCACCGGCTTGCCAGCATAGCCCAGAGGGCGTTGCCGACATAATTGCTGGGGTACCAGGACTCGAACCTAGAATGAGGGAATCAGAATCCCTAGTGTTGCCAATTACACCATACCCCATCACCGACCTATAACCGCTGGTCAAGCGACCTTTTCCTGGTTTCCCAGGGAGTGAAGGCCGCTCCGCCGTGGTTGCGGGCCGACGAGCAGACTATCAAAGATTTTACCCGTCTTTTTCGGGCCCCCCGGCCTGCTCGTGCGCTCCCCGCAGTCGCTGCAGGCTGCGGTCACGACCGAGCAGTTCCAGGGACTCGAACAGCGGCGGGCTGATCGTGGATCCGGTCACAGCGACCCGGATCGGGCCGAACGCCTTGCGCGGCTTGAGTTCGAGACCCTCCAGCAGCGCGGCCTTCAGCGCCTCCTCGATGGCCGGCGTCGACCACTGCGCCACCGCGTCGAGCGCGGTGATCGCCGCGGCCAGCACCGGTGCCGCCTCGGGGCCGAGTTCCTTGGCGGCCGCCTTGGGGTCCAGCTCGTAGGCGTCGTCGTCGAAGAACTTCAGCAGTGACCACCCGTCGGAGAGCACCACGATGCGGGTCTGCACCAGCTGCGCGGCGGTGGCGAAACCCGCGTCGTCGAGCCCGGTGTCGTGGCCGTGCGCGTCGAAGTAGGCGCGCAACCGCGCGGCGAACTCCGCCTCGTCGAGACGGCGAATGTGCTCGGCGTTGATCGCATCGGCCTTCTTCTGGTCGAAGCGTGCCGGGTTGGAGTTGACGTCGACGACGTCGAAGGCGGCGACCATCTCGTCGAGTGTGAAGATGTCCCGGTCCTGGGCGATCCCCCACCCCAACAGCGCCAGATAGTTCAGCAGCCCCTCGGGAAGGAATCCCCGATCGCGGTGCAGGAACAGGTTGGACTCCGGGTCACGCTTGGACAGCTTCTTGGTGCCCTCCCCCAACACCGGTGGCAGGTGCGCGAATTCGGGCACCCGGTCGGCCACCCCGATACGGATGAGCGCCTGGTACAGCGCGATCTGACGCGGCGTCGAGGGCAGCAGATCCTCACCGCGCAGCACGTGGGTGATCTTCATCAGTGCGTCGTCGACCGGATTGACCAAGGTGTACAACGGTTCTCCCGTCGCCCGGGTCAGAGCGAAGTCGGGAACCGTGCCTGCGGCGAACGTGGTGGTGCCGCGAACCAGGTCGTGCCAGCTGATGTCCTCGTCCGGCATCCGCAGCCGCATGACCGCGTTGCGCCCCTCGGCAGCGAAGGCGGCGCGCTGCTCGTCGGTCAGGTCGCGGTCGTAATTGTCATAGCCCAGTTTGGGATTGCGGCCCGCCGCCACGTGTCGGGCCTCGACTTCCTCCGGCGTGGAGTACGCCAGGTAGGCCTCGCCGGAGTCGAGCAGACGCGCCAGCACATCGCGGTAGAGCTCGGTGCGTTGCGACTGCCGGTACGGCTCGTGCGGCCCGCCCACCTCCGGGCCCTCGTCCCAGTCCAGACCCAGCCACCGCAACGCTTCAAGCAATGCGGCATAGCTTTCCTCGGAGTCGCGCGCGGCGTCGGTGTCCTCGATGCGGAACACGAACGTGCCACCGGTGTGCCGGGCGTAGGCCCAATTGAACAGCGCGGTGCGCACCATCCCGACGTGCGGGATCCCGGTCGGCGACGGGCAAAACCGTACGCGCACAGTGTCATTGGCGGCCGCGGTCATCAATTGGCCTTTCGGATCACGGGATTGGACAACGTTCCGATGCCCTCGACGCTGATGCTGACGGTGTCGCCGTTCTCGATCGGCCCGACGCCTTCGGGTGTGCCGGTGAGAATGAGATCACCGGGCAGCAACGTCATCACCGCCGAGATCCACTCGATGATGGCGCCGATGTCGTGAATCATCATCGAGGTTCGGCTCAGCTGGCGCACCTCGCCGTTGACCTCGGTGCGGATCTCCAGATCGGAGGGATCGAGGTCGGTCACGATCCACGGGCCGACGGGACAGAACGTGTCGTGGCCCTTCGCGCGCATCCACTGGCCGTCCGCCTTCTGCTGATCGCGGGCGGACACGTCGTTGGCGATGGTGTAGCCGAGGATGTTCTCCGCGGCACGGGCGGCGGGGACGTCTTTGCAAGGCCGGCCGATCACCACGGCGAGTTCACCCTCGTGGTGTACCGGTGAAGCATTGGCAGGCAACTGAATTGGCACACCAGGACCGATGATCGCGGTGTTGGGCTTGAGGAAGATCACCGGATCCTCCGGCGCCTCACCGCCCATCTCCGCGATGTGCGCCGCGTAGTTCTTGCCCATGCAGACCACCTTGCTGGCCAGGATCGGCGCCAGCAGGCGCACATCAGCCAACGGCCACGTCCGGCCGGTGAACGTCGGCGTGCCGAACGGGTGTTCGGCGATTTCACGAACGATTTCGCTCCCGCGGTCCCCCTCGATACTGACGAAGGCGACCCCATCGGGGCTGGCAATTCGACCCAAACGCATGGGAACAGCCTAGTGCTCGCGCCGGCGACTCCCGCTATCACCCAGTGCTCTCATATTTTGAGAAACAGATTCAGCATTGTGGGAAACGAATGGAATCATGAACGCATGGCCGTCGACACGATCAGCACCGTGCGGCGATGGATGATGCTCGTGATCGCGCTGTTCGCAACGCTGTCCGCCAACGTCTTCATCAACGGCGCCGCCTTCCTCATTCCCACGCTGCACACCACGATGGGCCTCGACCTGGCCAAGGCCAGCCTGGTGTCGGCGATGCCCAGCTTCGGGATGGTGCTGACCCTGATCCTCTGGGGTTACGTGCTGGACCGCGTCGGTGAACGCTTCGTGCTGAGCCTCGGCTCGGCACTGACTGCCACCGCGGCACTGGCTGCAGCGGCATCGCACTCGCTGATCCTGGTGAGCGTGTTCCTGTTCCTCGGCGGAACGGCGGCGGCCAGCAGCAATTCGGCCAGCGGCCGGTTGGTGGTCGGGTGGTTTCCGCCACATCAGCGCGGACTGGTGATGGGCATTCGTCAAACCGCCCAACCACTGGGAGTGGCCGTCGGCGCGTTGGTCATTCCCCGCCTGGCCCAATCCCACGGAGTCGGGATGGCGCTGTTGTTCCCCGCGATCGTGTGCGGGGTGGCGGCGCTGGCGTGCGCCGTCGTCGTGGCCGATCCACCGCGGCCGCCGCGCGCCGAGGCGCCGGCCGAGCATCTGGCCAACCCCTACCGGGGTTCCGCCGTGCTGTGGCGCATCCACGCGGTGTCGGTGCTGCTGGTCGTACCGCAGTGCGTGGTGTGGACGTTCACCCTGGTGTGGCTGATCGCCGATCGCGGTTGGTCGGCGGAATCCGCGGGCGTGCTGGTGATGGTCGCCCAGGTTCTCGGGGCGTTGGGCCGCATCGCCGCCGGGCGCTGGTCGGACTGGATGGGCTCCCGGCTGCGCCCGATCCGGATGATCGCCGCGGCCGCGGCCGCATCGATGGCGCTGCTGGCGCTGACCGACGCCCTGCACTCGCCGCTGAGCATCGCGGTGATGGTTGTCGCCTCGGTGATCACCGTCGTCGACAACGGCTTGGCGTTCACGGCGATCGCGGAGATCGCCGGCCCGTTCTGGAGCGGGCGCGCACTGGGCACGCAGAACACCAGCCAGCTGCTGGCCGCCGGTCTCACCCCGCCGTTGTTCGGCGCACTGATCGGCGTACTGGGCTACCCGGTCGCATTCGCGGTGTGCGCGCTGTTCCCGGTGGTGGCACTGCCTTTGGTACCGACGGATCTGCCGCGCCGGGACTAAAGCGCCGCGCGGATCCGGTCGCCGACCTCGCGGGTGGACAACGTCGCATCGCCACGCGTGGCCAAGTGGTGGGCGACAGCCTTGTCGACCCGGGCCGCCGCGGCGTCCTCGCCGACGTGACCGAGCAGCAGCGCCACCGACATCACCGCGGCCGTCGGGTCTGCGATGCCCTGCCCCGCGATGTCGGGCGCACTGCCGTGAACCGGTTCGAACATCGACGGATTGGTGCGCGTGGCGTCGATATTGCCGCTCGCGGCCAGGCCGATTCCGCCGCAGACGGCGGCCGACAGATCGGTGATGATGTCGCCGAAGAGGTTGTCGGTGACGATGACGTCGAACCGTCCCGGATCGGTGACCATGTGGATGGTGGCGGCGTCGATGTGCTGGTACGCAACGTCCACGTCGGGGAATTCGCGGCCCACTTCATCGACTACCCGCGACCACAGGCTGCCCGCGAACGTCAGCACATTCGTCTTGTGCACCAGCGTCAGATGCTTGCGCCGGGACTGCGCGCGGGCGAACGCGTCACGCACCACGCGCTCGACACCGAAAGCGGTGTTCACGCTGACTTCGGTGGCCACCTCGTGCGGGGTTCCGACGCGCAGCGCGCCGCCGTTGCCGGTGTACGGCCCCTCGGTGCCTTCGCGCACCACGACGAAATCGATACCGGTCACCCCGGACAGCGGACTGTCCACACCCGGATACAGCCGACCCGGCCGCAGGTTCACGTGATGGTCCAGAGCGAACCGCAGTTTGAGCAGCAGGCCGCGCTCCAGCACACCGCTGGGCACCGACGGGTCGCCGATCGCGCCGAGCAGGATGGCGTCGTAGCCGCGCAACTCCTCGATGGTCTCTTCGGTCAGCAGCTCACCGCTGGCGTGGTAGCGACGCGCACCGAGGTCGTACTCGGTCTTCTCCACGCCGGGCAGCACCACATCGAGCACCTGGAGCGCTTCGCCGATCACTTCCGGGCCGATACCGTCGCCCGCGATCACCGCCAATTTCATGACAGGTCCACCACTTCCAGGGTCGTCGCGCCGACGGCTGTGCGGATCGCCGACCGGACATCGTCGGACACATCGCGGTCCAGCCGCAGCATCAGGGTCGCGGCCTCGCCGCTGGTGTCCTGGCTCAGCTGGGCGGCCAGGATGTTCACGTCGGCGTTGCCGAGCACCGTGCCGATCTTGCCCAGCGCGCCAGGCTGATCCGAGTAGTGCAGCACCAGGTTCACGCCCTCGGCGCGCAGATCGAAGTTGCGCCCGTTGATCTGGACGACCTTTTCGACCTGCTGCGGCCCGGACAACGTTCCGGACACGTTGGTGGCCGTGCCGTCGGGGCCGACCACCCGGACGTCGATCAGGCTGCGGTGGTTGGGGCTTTCGCTCGCTGTCGTCAGTTCGCTCTGCAGGCCGCGTTCGGCGGCCAGGTTCGGTGCGTTGACAAACGTCACCTGCTGATCGGTCACCGTTGAGAAGAACCCACGCAGCGCCGAAAGTTTGAGTACCTCAACATCTTCGGAGGCGATCTCACCGGAGACCCGGACCGACAGGTTCGACGCGGCACCGGTCGAGAGCACCCCGACGAGCAGGCCGAGCTTGCGGGCAAGATCCAGCCAGGGCGCGACCTCTTCGCTGACCGCGCCGCCGCCGACGTTCACCGCATCCGGCACGAACTCACCGGCCAGCGCCAGCTTCACGCTCGCCGCCACATCCGTGCCGGCCCGGTCCTGAGCCTCGGCGGTGGAGGCACCGAGGTGCGGGGTCACGACCACCTGCGGCAGCTCGAACAGCGGGCTGTCGGTGCACGGTTCGGTGCTGAAGACGTCGAGGCCCGCCGCGAAAACATGACCGCTGGTGATCGCATCAGCAAGGGCCTGCTCGTCGATCAGACCACCCCGGGCCGCGTTGACGATGACCACGCCCTTCTTGGTCTTCGCCAGCGCCTCCTTGCCGAGCAGACCGGCGGTCTCCGGCGTCTTGGGCAGGTGCACGGAGATGAAGTCGGCGCGCGCCAGCAGGTCGTCGAGCGACATCAGCTCGATGCCGAGCTGGGCGGCGCGAGCCGCGGGCACGTACGGGTCGTAGGCGATGACATGGGTGCCGAAGGCAGCCAGGCGCTGGGCCACCAGCTGTCCGATCCGGCCAAGGCCCACCACGCCGACCGTCTTGCCGAAGATCTCGGTGCCGGAGAACGACGACCGCTTCCAGGTGTGCTCCCGCAGCGTCGCGTCGGCGGCGGGGATCTGCCTCGCGGCCGACAACATCAGGGCCAGTGCGTGCTCGGCGGCGCTGTGGATGTTCGATGTCGGCGCGTTGACGACCAGCACCCCCGCTGCGGTGGCGGCGTCGACGTCGACGTTGTCCAGGCCGACCCCGGCGCGGGCGACGATCTTCAGCTTGGGCGCGGCGGCGATGACCTCGGCGTCCACCGTGGTGGCCGAGCGCACCAGCAGGGCATCGGCGTCGGCGACGGCGGCCAGCAGCTTCGGCCGGTCCGGGCCGTCGACCCAACGCACCTCGACCTGGTCACCCAGGGCGGCGACGGTCGACTCGGCGAGCTTGTCTGCGATCAACACAACGGGCAGATTCACGCCGGTCAGCCTAGTGGTTGTCGCCCGGTGGACGATCATCGGCCGTGGTGCGGTCTACTTAGGCGGTGGACGTGACCGTCGTCGGTAGTGGTCCCAATGGGTTGGCGGCCGCCGTCATCTGCGCGCGAGCCGGCTTGTCGGTGCGCGTCATCGAAGGCCAGTCGACCTTCGGCGGCGGTGCCCGCACCGCCGCCGACCCGGAATATCCCGACATCCGCCATGACATCTGCTCGGCCGTGCACCCGCTGGCGCTGGCTTCGCCGTTCTTCGCCGAGTTCGACCTCCCGGCGCGCGGCGTCCAGCTGGTGGTCCCGGAGATCTCTTACGCGAACCCGCTGCCGAACCGCCCCGCGGCAATCGCGTACCACTCTTTGCAGCGCACCTGCGCCGAACTCGACGAGGGCAGCTCGTGGCGCCGGTTGTTCGGTCCGCTGGCCTCCCACCCCGAGGGTGTGCTCGGCTTCTTCCTCGGCGACAAGCGCTCGCTGCCGCCCGATCTACTCACTACCGTCCGATCGGGGTTGCGGGTGCTCGCCCAGGGCAGCCCGGCGTGGGGCGTGCTGCGTGGCGAGGACGCCCGCGCGTTGTTCACCGGCGTTGGCACCCATGCGATCTCGACAATGCCGTCGCCGGTCAACAGTGGCGCCGGGATCATGCTCGGCACGGTGGCGCACACCGCGGGCTGGCCGGTGCCGATCGGCGGCAGCCAGGTGATCGTCGACGCGATGCTCGCCGATCTGCAGGCTCACGGCGGCGAACTGGTGGTCGGCGAGCCGGTGACCTCGCCACCGCCGGGTGTGGTGATCTACGACACCGCGCCGACCGCGCTGCTGGACATCTACGGCTCGGCCGTGCCGGATGGCTACGCAAAGTCGTTGCGGCGCTACAAGTTCGGACCGGGTGTCTGCAAGGTGGACTTCGTGCTCTCCGGCGACATTCCCTGGCGTGACGAGCGGATGGCGACCTCCCCCACCGTGCACATGGGTGGGACCCGCGCGCAGATGGCGTACGGCGAGAAGGAGATCGCCTCGGGGCGGCACGCCGAGTGGCCGATGACATTGGCGGCGCTGCCGCACCTGTCCGACCCGTCGCGGATCGACTCCGCGGGACGCCGGCCGCTGTGGACCTACGCGCACGTTCCGTCGAACTCCACCGAGGACGTCACCGAGACGGTCATCAGGCTGTTCGAGAACGCCGCACCCGGTTTCCGGGACCTGGTGCTGGCGTCGCGATGTGTGACCGCGGCGCAGATGCCGGCGCACAACGCGAACTACGTCGGCGGCGACATCATCGTCGGCGGGGCGACGTTGTTCGCGGCGATGGTCGGGCCGACACTGCGCTGGAATCCGTGGACCACGCCGATCCCCAAGGCGTATCTGAGTTCGTCGGCGACTCCGCCGGGCACCGGCGTGCACGGGATGTGCGGCTACTACGCCGCTCGCACGGTGCTCAAGCGCGAATTCGGCCTGCCGCTGCCGTCGTTGCGTCCCTGACGGGGAACCCGGATCGCACCGGCGGCGCTTACCCGCCCGGCAGCGATGCCGGCGCGAAGTCGAACACCGCTGTGCCGCCGTAGAATTCGGCGGGATTCGGTACGTAGGCAGGGGTGTACGAGAAGTAGATCGGCCCTTGCAGGAACGGGATGATGCCGGTGTTGAAGCCGAGGCTGGCGGGCCAGACTTGGGGTGCCTCTTTTTGCGCGACCTGGGCTTCGGTGACCGTCGTCCGGTAGAGAAGTGTCTGACCATCCGGTGTGAAGACCTCGATGACGGTGCCGGCGGTCAGCGAATCGTACTCGGCGATGCCGGCCAGGTTTGGGGGCAGCATGGCCGCCGGAACGCCGCCGCCGATACCGCCGCTGTCGATGGTGGCGGTGGCACTCTGGGTGGTCTTCGACTCCGTGCCGTAGGTGACCTTGACCCAGAGCGTGGAATAGAACCACCCCGGGACGCGGGTGACTTCCGGCAACGGGTTGGCACCGAACGCGACCTGGCCGCCGGGCTCGTTGATCAACAAGCCCTGGCCGAGTCCGCCCGGAAGCGTCAACACCGGGCTGGCGATGTCGCCTCCGGTGTAGGGGGCGACGCCCATCGTCGGGGCGAGGGC
Organism: Mycobacterium sp. ELW1; assembly: GCF_008329905.1. NCBI lineage: Bacteria > Bacillati > Actinomycetota > Actinomycetes > Mycobacteriales > Mycobacteriaceae > Mycobacterium > Mycobacterium sp. ELW1. The sequence goes on from NZ_CP032155.1 coordinate 4,106,830, forward strand.
ATCGGCGTACTTCGTCTTATCCCAGTCCGACTCCGGAACCGGCACCCATTGGCCGTCCGTGTTCAGCTCCTCGATGTGGTCGACGACCGCGACCGGGGTGCCTGCGGTCACCATCCCGTTGCCGAAATCGAGAGTGGGTGTGTAGACGGTGTAGTAGAAGCGTCCCCAATCCGCGTACTGGATCATGCCGGTGACGCCGAGCGTCGGGCCTAGATCGTTCGGATCCAATTTGTTGATCGGAATGACGAGACCCGCTGAGCCCGTGTCGATTTCGACGTTCGTCAAGGGTGTGCCGTTGACGTTGAAGTCCACCGTCATGAAATCGGCGGTGGGGTTGTAGGTCAATGCGGTCACCGGTGCGCCACCTGTGGTCCCCGCTGGGCCGGTCATGCCCAGCAGCCCGCCGCGGCCTCCGGCACCGCCTGCGCCCGACACCCCACCGGCGCCACCGGCACCCCCATTGCCGGCGAACAGGCCACCGGCACCACCGGCACCACCGGACGCGCCGGCACCCCCGGATCCGGCTGCACCACCGTTGCCCAGCACTACCGCACTGCCACCGGCACCACCAGCCGCGCCGGCACCCCCGGATCCGCCGGATCCGCCGTCACCCCAGAGCATTCCGCCGGCCCCGCCGGCGCCGCCGACCACGCCCCAGCCACCGGCCCCACCTGCTCCGCCGGCCCCGAACAGCCCGGCCGCGCCGCCGCTACCGGCAGCGCCACCTGCTCGCGGCCCGGCACCCCCGGAGCCGCCGTCGCCGCCGTCTCCGATCGACAGTCCGCCGGCATGACCCCCGCCGCCACCGGCGCCACCGATTCCCGCGTAGCCCGTGGCCGCACCGCCATCGCCGCCCGCACCGGCGCGGCCGAACACCGAGAACAGACCCGTGTCGCCGCCGGCACCGCCCGCGCCGCCGACGCCGAAGTTGCCTGCCGCCGCGCCGCCCCCACCACCGTTTCCGGCGACACCCAGGATCGACAACACACCGGTGCTACCTCCGGCGCCACCGGCACCGGCCACCAGCCCGGTTCCGGTGACCGCCCCGCCGGCCCCACCTGAACCGCCGTTGCCCGCGAGCAGCCCACCCCGGCCGCCGTCGCCACCGGCACCACCGGCGATGCCCGCACCGCCGGCACCGCCGGAGCCCAGCAGACCGGCCGAGCCGCCATTACCCCCGGCATAGCCGCTACCACCGTTGCCCCACAACAGACCGGACCGTCCGCCAGCGCACGCCGCACCCTGGTTGCAGGTCTCCGAGGTCCAGCTGTAGCCGTTGCCGATCAGGATCCCGGCGTCGGGATGAGCGGCGGTGCCGTCGCCGACCAGACCGCTGATGAGTTGCTCGACGCTGGGCACGCTCAGCGAGTGGGCCGCCACTCTGGGACCGACTGCCACGGCGGAACGAGCCTGACCAGACCGCTGAGCCGTCAGTGTGGATCTGGGAACGGTGTTCTTCGCGCGCACCGGCCGGTGCCCCACGGACGGACGGGCCGCCGGCGCTGCGACCGAACCCGTCGAGCTCGGCGCCGACGACCCGGTGTCGGCTTGCGCCGCTGCGGACAACGTCACCGCCGCTGCGCCGAAGGCCACCGTCAGCGCGCCTGCCCATCCGATGTAGCGCACACAACCGAGCCCGTCACGGCTTCTGGCCGCGGCGGGCCTGCCCGAAGCAGACCCGACAGCATCGGCACCAGTCACAGCTGACCCCCTCCGCACGGCCGACCACAGCCACCCTGACCGCAGACGCTACAACCAGCCGCCACGTCAGCACAGCAATTTGCTATCTGCGGATCACCGGCCGAAAGGCTGGTGCCCCGACTGCGAACGGTGGCCCTCTTCGCGGCCTCGTTTGGGAGTTACGTCGCCGCCCGCTCCGGGCACACCCGGGCAGACGACCGAATGCCTTACTGTTGCAATTTAGGTAAATCCGTCGCCCCGGTCGAAGTGACGCTGCCGCCGGCGTACACGCGATCACGGCGCGGATGTGGCGGGCCCACCCGTTCACCCGGCCCCTGAACGCGAATTCGGCGCGCTAACCGGTGCTGAGCACCGGCTAACGCGCCGAAAATCGAAGAACCTTAGGCGGTTTCGGTGATGGGCCGGTCGACCCAGCTCATCAGGTCGCGCAGCTTCTTGCCGGTGACCTCGATCGGGTGCTCGGCGTTCTTCTTGCGCAGCTCTTCGAGTTCCTTGTTGCCGCCCTCGACGTTGGCGACCAGGCGCTTGACGAAGCTGCCGTCCTGGATGTCCTTGAGGATGCCGCGCATCCGCTCCTTGGTGTCGGCATCGATGACGCGCGGGCCGGAGATGTAGCCACCGAACTCCGCGGTGTCGGACACCGAATAGTTCATCCGGGCGATGCCGCCCTCGTACATCAGGTCGACGATCAGCTTGAGCTCGTGCAGCACCTCGAAGTACGCCATCTCGGGGGCGTAGCCCGCCTCGACCATGACCTCGAAGCCGGCCTTGACGAGTTCCTCGGTGCCACCGCACAACACGGCCTGCTCACCGAAGAGGTCGGTCTCGGTCTCTTCCTTGAAGTCGGTCTTGATGACGCCCGCGCGGGTGCCACCGATGCCCTTGGCGTAGGACAGCGCCAGCGCCTGGCCTTCACCCTTGGGGTCCTGGTCGACGGCGATCAGGCAGGGCACGCCCTTGCCGTCGACGAACTGGCGGCGCACCAGATGGCCGGGGCCCTTGGGGGCGACCATGCCGATGGTCACGTTGGCCGGCGGCTTGATCAGACCGAAGTGGATGTTCAGGCCGTGGCCGAAGAACAGCGCGTTGCCGTCCTCGAGGTTCGGCTCGATGTCGTTCTTGAAGATCTCGGCCTGCGCGGTGTCGGGGGCCAGCAGCATGATCACATCGGCCCACTTGGCGACCTCGGCGGGAGTGTCGACCTCGAGGCCCTGCTCGGTGACCTTCTCGCGAGACTTGGAGCCCTCTTTGAGGCCGACCTTGACCTGCACACCCGAGTCACGCAGGCTCAGCGAGTGCGCGTGGCCCTGGCTGCCGTAACCGATCACTCCGACCTTGCGGCCCTGAATGATCGACAGGTCGGCGTCATCGTCGTAGAACATCTCAACTGACACGATTGAACTTTCCTTCTGTTGTTTTCTTCGGTGGGGTCGTTACTTGGCGTTCGTCATGCCGCGCGGTCCACGCGACAGTGACACCACGCCGGACTGCACGATCTCGCGCACGCCATAGGGTTCAAGCACCCGCAGGAACGCCTCGATCTTCTCCTGGGTGCCGGTGGCCTCGATGGTCAGCGACTCGGTGGACACGTCGATCACCTTGGCGCGGAACAGGTTCACCGCCTCGATGACCTGACCGCGAGTGCCGGCGTCGGCGCGCACCTTGATCAGCGCGAGTTCACGGTGCACCGAGTTCTCGGCGTCCTGCTCGACGATCTTGATCACGTTGATCAGCTTGTTGAGCTGCTTCGTGATCTGCTCGAGCGGCGTCTCCTCCGCGGTGACGACAATCGTCATCCGCGACATGTTCTTCTGCTCGGTGGCTCCGACAGCCAACGACTCGATGTTGAAACCGCGCCGGGAGAACAGTGCGGCCACGCGGGCCAGCACACCGGGCTTGTCTTCGACCAACACCGAAAGGGTGTGGGTGACAGTGTTTCCCGCCATCAGGCCCGTCCCTCCTCATTGTCGTCGAACAGCGGGCGGATGTTGCGCGCCGCCATGATCTCGTCGTTGCCGCATCCGGCCGCGACCATCGGCCACACCTGGGCGTCGGCGCCGACGATGAAGTCGATCACCACCGGCCGGTCGTTGATGGCCCGAGCCTGATTGATCACGTCGGCCACGTCTTCCTCACGCTCGCAACGCAACCCGACACACCCGTATGCCTCGGCCAGCTTGACGAAGTCCGGGATGCGATGGCTGTGGGTGGCCAGATCGGTCTGGCTGTATCGCTCTTCGTAGAAGAGGGTCTGCCACTGGCGGACCATGCCCAGGTTGCCGTTGTTGATCAGCGCCACCTTGATCGGCACCCCTTCGACCGCGCAGGTGGCCAGCTCCTGATTGGTCATCTGGAAGCAGCCGTCACCGTCGATCGCCCACACCTCGGCATCGGGGCGGGCCATTTTGGCGCCCATGGCCGCCGGGACGGCGTAGCCCATGGTGCCCAGACCGCCGGAATTCAGCCAGGTGCGCGGGTTTTCGTAGGAGATGAACTGCGCTGCCCACATCTGGTGCTGGCCGACGCCCGCGACGTAGATGGCGTCCGGCCCGGCGATCTTGCCCAACTGGGAGATCACGTATTCCGGGCTGAGGCTGCCGTCGTGCTGCGGGTCGTAGCTCAGCGGGTAGGTCGCCTGAATCCCGTTCAGGTACTCCCACCAATCGGTTTGGTTGTCTCGCGGCGAGGTGCCGATCTTGCGCAGCGCCTCGATCAGCTCGCTGATCGCCAGCTTCACGTCGCCCACGATCGGCACGTCGGCGTTGCGGTTCTTACCGATCTCGGCGGGGTCGATGTCGACGTGGATCACCTTCGCCTCGGGGGCAAAGGAATCCAGCTTGCCGGTCACCCGGTCGTCGAAGCGTGCACCCAACGCGATCAGCAGATCGCTCTTTTGCAGGGCGGCCACCGCGGCAACGGTGCCGTGCATGCCCGGCATCCCCAGATTCTGCTGGTGGCTGTCCGGGAACGCACCGCGCGCCATCAGGGTGGTGACCACCGGGATGCCGGTCAGCTCGGCCAGCATCCGCAACTCGTCGGTGGCCTGTCCGCGGATCACGCCGCCGCCGACATAGAGCACCGGCTTGTGCGCCGCGGCGATCAGCTTGGCGGCCTCGCGGATCTGCCGGCTGTGCGGCTTGGTGTTGGGCTTGTAGCCGGGCAGGTCGATCTGCGGCGGCCACGAGAACATGCACGGTCCCTGCAGGATGTCCTTCGGGATGTCGACGAGGACCGCTCCCGGCCGTCCGCTTTGCGCGATGTGGAATGCCTCGGCGATCACCCGCGGGATGTCATCGCCGTTGCGCACCAGGAAATTGTGCTTGGTGATCGGCATCGTGATGCCGGAAATGTCCGCTTCCTGGAACGCGTCGGTCCCGATCAGCGTCCGTCCGACCTGCCCGGTGATGGCGACCACCGGGATCGAGTCCATCTGCGCGTCGGCCAGTGGGGTGACCAGGTTGGTGGCACCGGGGCCCGAGGTGGCCATCATGACCCCGACCTTGCCGGTGGCGTGCGCATAACCGCTGGCGGCGTGCCCGGCGCCCTGTTCGTGGCGGACCAGCACGTGGCGCAGTTTCTGGGAGTCGTAGAGCGGGTCGTAGACCGGCAGCACCGCGCCGCCCGGGATTCCGAAGATGGTCTCGACGCCGATCTCCTCCAGCGAGCGGACTACCGCCTGGGCGCCCGTGAGCTGCTCCGGGGCGACGCGCTTGGCGGCGGTCGTGCCGTTCTTACCGGCGGAATGTGCTGCGCCTGGGCTGTCGGCGGTGGCCGACGGCTCGGGTGGTCGCGTGGGTGCGCTCACGATGTCGTCCTTTTCGGTCCTGTTCATTTCTTCGGGCAAGAAAAAACCCCCGTCAGCTTCGGCGGCTGTACGAGGGTTGCGCGCTGGTGCGTGTGGCTATGCCCGTGTCGGGGCAAGCGCGGCACCAACGCGCTGGCCAATTACTACGAGCATTCCGCCGGTCTTCATAACCTGCGACGGTAGCCTCCGCACTGGTCAAGCGTCAAATCCCGACGCGGCCCTGAAGCCCCGCCGCCGGTTGGTGGGATGATTACAGCCATGGCCTCCCGTCGTGCACCCGATGATTCGACGACCACACCCACCAAACCTGTGGTGATCCGGATGTCGCCGATGGCGCATTTCGCCTCCGGCTTCCTGGCGCTGGGCCTGCTGGTGATGATCACCGTGTTCCCCACCTGGGGTGCGGTGTTCATGGTGCTGCCCATCCTGGCCTCGGTGGCGATCGTGCGTCTGCGCACGGTGGCTGACCGCACCACTCTGACGGCACGCACGCTGTTCGGCAGCCGCACGGTGCGCTGGGATGAGGTCGACGGTCTGGGATTCGAGCGCACATCGTGGGCCCGGGCGCACTTGCGGGACGGCTCGCAGCTACTGCTGCCCGCGGTGACGTTCACAACGCTGCCGCTGCTGGCCGAGGCCAGCGGCGGGCGCGTGCCCAATCCGTACGAGTGAACGGGCCGTACGAGTGATCAGGCCAGTGGGTTGTTGCCGTGCAGGAACACCCACGCCGCGATGCCGCCACCGATGCCGAGCAGCAACGCGATGAACGACCCGACGAACGGGCGCCGGGCCCAGCCGCGTCCGCCGTCGAATCCGTAGCGGCCGGGGCCGACCAGGATGACCGCCGAGGTCGCGACGATCAGCACCAGCAGGTACTCGATGCCGTCCGGTCCCAATACGGCCAGGTAGCCGTCCTGGCGCTGCGCCGAGATGATCGTGAGCAGGCTGTTCACCAGGTAGGCGATCCCGCCCGCGGCGGCGATCGGGGTGAACAGCCCGAGCACCAGCAGGACACCCACCAGGATCTGGGCGCCGGCACCGGCATAGGTGAGCACGCTGGCGTGCTGGTATCCGGCGTCGGCGAGCGCGGTCTTGAAGCCGTCCAGCCCCTGGCCGCCCCACCAGCCGAAGGCCTTCTGCAGTCCGTGTCCGATGAACGCCGCACCGATGACGACGCGCAACAGCAACAGGCCGAGGTCCTGGGTGCCGCGGCGACCCGCGGCCTTCGCCCGTTCTTCGGCGTCGATGGGTTCGATCTCCATCGGCGTGGCCTGCGAGGGTGTCGGGTCCATGTGCGGCTGCACATAGGGCAACGGCTCGGGGTCGTGCAGCAGGCCGTAGCCGGTTGACGGCGCCGAACCCGGCAGTCCCGACGTGTAGTGCGGAATCGTCGTGGTCTCGAAGTCGCCACCGTAGGTGGCCGAGGGGAGATCGTCCTCCGGGTCGACCAGCTTGGCCGACGTCGGCCGGGCCGAGGAATCGTCGGGGCGCTGCCAGTGCGGATCGGGGCCTTGACTCGTCACGGGAGTCAGAGTAAGGCCACCCGGGGTGCAAACCTGGGATTTGAGCGGCGCTTCTAGCGGCCAATATTGCCTGGATTTCGCGTCACTGCGGGGCCGTCGTGGCGAACATCGACGCGATATCCGTAACCTGGCGGGCATGCAGGTACGCCGGTCGGTTCGCGGAGTGCTGGCCGGGCTCTGCGCAGTGACGGTCGTGGCCGGGTCATCGGCGGGCTGCGCGAAGTTCAACAACGATATTTCGCAGCCCTTCACCACGGCCCCGCAGTTGGCCCCGGGCCAGTCGTCGCCACCCCCGCCGCCACCGCCGCTGCCGCCCAAGCCCTTCCCCAAGGTCTGCCCCGCGCCCGGCGTCATGCAGGGCTGCCTGGAGAGCACCAGCGGGCTGATCATGGGTCCGGACAGCAAGACCGCTCTGGTGGCCGAACGCACCACCGGTGCCGTCAAAGACGTGTCGGTGAGCGCGGAGCCGAAAATCCACACCGTCATCCCGGTCGACCCCAGTGGGGACGGCGGGCTGATGGACATCGTGCTGTCCCCCACCTACTCGCAGGACCGGCTGATGTACGCCTACATCAGCACGCCCACCGACAACCGGGTGATCCGCGTCGCCGACGGCGACATCCCCAAGGACATCCTGACCGGGATTCCCAAGGGCGCCACCGGCAATAGCGGATCGTTGATCTTCACCAGCCCGACGACGCTCGTCGTGCAGACCGGCGACGCAGGCAACCCGGCTCTGGCCGCGGATCCGAAGTCGTTGGCAGGCAAGGTCATCCGCCTCGAACAGCCGACCACCGTGCAGCCCGCGCCGCCCACCACCGCACTGTCCGGGATGGGCCCGGCCGGCGGCATGTGCATCGATCCCACCGACAAGTCGCTCTACATCACCGATCGTTCCGCGGCAGGTGACCGCCTGCAGCGCATCACACCGGACGCCAAGACCTCCACGGTCTGGACGTGGCCGGACCGGCCCGGCGTCGCGGGCTGCGCCGCGCTGGATGGCACGGTGCTGGTGAACCTGGTGAACGCCAAGCAAACCGTCGCGGTGCGACTGGCGAAAGGCACCGGGTCGGTGACCGGCGAGCCCGAGGTGGTGCGTCAGGACACGCACGGCCACGCCTGGGCGCTGCAGGTCGCCCCGGACGGAAACATCTGGGGCGCAACGATCAACCGCACCGCCGGTGATGCCGAGAAGCTCGACGACGTGGTCTTCCCGCTCTTCCCGCAGGGCGGCGGCTTCCCGCGCAGCAACGCCGACAACACCTGACACCAACCAAACGGGTCTCCCGTAATTGGTCGTTTTCGATCGACATCCGCAGGTGGCGGGCCTATCAGCCGACTCGGCTCTGGTAGCGTCTACCAAATATTGGGTTCCGGCCATTGGAGGAGTCGTGGGTCGCTCGCGCATGACACCGAACGCGGGTGGGAGCCATGCCTACGACGACGGAACGCGCCGCACCGAGATATTGCAGACCGCGGCCTCGATCATCGCGACGTCCGGCCTCCGCACGTCCCTGCAGGAGATCGCTGACGCGGCGGGCATTCTTCCCGGCAGCCTGTATCACCACTTCGATTCCAAAGAAGCGATCCTCGTCGAGTTGCTGCACCGCTATCACGAGGACCTGGACCGGATCGCCGACGGGGCGCAGGGCCGTCTCAACGATCCCGAGTTCCATCCGGCCTTCGACCAGATCGCCGACCTGTGCAAGGCGATCGCGCACTGTTCGGTCACCCATCGTGCCGCCTTGCAGATGTCGTTCTATGAAGGCCCGAGTTCGAATCATGAGCTGACCGCGCTGACGGCGCGCCGCCCCACCGCGCTGGTGCAGGCGATGCTGGAAACCCTTCGGGCGGCGCGCTGGAGCGGCTACCTGAGGTCCGACGTGGATCTGGCCGTGCTGGCCGAGCGGATCGTGCAGACGATGCTGCAGATCGGGCTCGATGTCATCCGCGGCAACGCCAGCTCGGACAAGTCCGCGGCGCTGCTGTGCCGAATCCTTCTCGAGGGCCTGGCCGCCGGCTCACCGACCGACGAACAACTGGACGGATCCGCGGCGTTCCGGGCCGCCGACGCCGTCGTCCGGTCCTGGACCGATGACGCCGACGCCGAGGCCGATGACAAGGCGGCCCACGTACGCGCCATCGCCAGAACCGAATTCGGCAAGAAGGGCTACGAGGTCACGACCGTCCGCGACATCGCGTCGGCGGCCGGCATGGGCACCGGGACGGTGTACCGGTTGATCGGGTCCAAGGACCAGCTGCTGGCGTCGATCATGCAGTCGTTCGGCGAGAAGGTCGCCATGGGGTGGTCAGAGGTATTGGCGGCGGACTCCTCCAGTGTCGAGAAGCTGGACGCCCTCAGCTGGATCAACACCAACGCGATGGACCGCTTCGCCGACGAGTTCCGGATTCAGCTGGCGTGGATGCGGCAGTCTCCCCCGGACACGCCCAACCCGGGATGGCTGTTCACCAAGCGGGTGCGTCAGATGAAAGCCTTGCTCTCCGAAGGCATCAACTCCGGCGAGATCAGCATCGACAGCCCGTCCAACGATCTGCTGGCGCGCTCGGTCATCGGCGTCGGCTGGATTCCCGAGAGCATCCTGCGCGAGATCGGCACCCGCGCCTCGCTGTTGTGCATCCGCGACACCTCACTTCGCGGCGTCGTCGTCACACGGTCGTAGGTTTTCGCTCGCTAACGGGGATCGAAGAGCACCGGCAACGACGTCGGCGACCGGAATATCTGTCCGCGAATGTGCGGATCGTCCCCGTCCGGATCCATCCGCAGATTGGGCAGGCGGTCCAGCAGAAGGTTGGCGGCGGTGCGCATCTCGAGCCGGGCCAGGTGCATGCCGAGGCAGACGTGCACGCCGTATCCCCAGCCGAGGCTACTGCGCGGCTCGCGGAAGATGTCGAACCTGTCGGGATCCGGCCAACGGTCCTCCTGCCGGTTCGCCGCCCCCAGCATCGGCATCACCGACGCACCCGCCGGAATCGACACCCCGCCCAGTTCGGTGTCGCGGGTGGCAACCCGAGTGATGGTGAGCAGCGGTGGATTCCACCGCACCCCCTCCTCGATGGCCTGAGGCAGCAGCGACCGGTCATTGCGCACCGCATCGAGCTCAGCGGGGTCGGACAGCAAGGCGAACAGCAGATTCCCGAGGGACCGGTACGTCGTCTCCACGCCCGCCGGCAGCAGGAGTCGCAGAAACGAGAAGATCTCCTCGTCCGCCAGCTTCGATCCGTCGATCTCGGCGGCGGCCAGCAGGCTGATCAGGTCGTCGCGTGGCTCGGCGCGTCGTGCCTCGAGGATCGGCCGGTAGTACTCCACCAGTGCTGCCGAAGCCGCCAGTCCCCGTTCAGGATTCATGATCCAGCTCAGCAGGGAGATCGACCAGCGCTGAAACTGGGGATAGTCCTCCTCGGGCAGCCCCAGCAGTCCGGCGATGATCCGGCTCGGATAGGTGAACGTGAACTCTTTCACCAGATCCGCCTTGCCGTTCGGCGCGAAGGCGTCGATGAGCTCGTTACCCACCCGCGCGACCAGTTCGTCCTGGAAGCGGGCCAGTGACTTCTGGGAGAAGGCCTTCGAGATCAGCGCGCGCAACCGCCCGTGTACGGGTTCGTCCATGCCGAGCATCACCCGCTCACCGAGCACCGGGCCGAAGGCGGCGATCACACCGGCCGACGAGAATGTCTCGTTGTCGCGCAGCATCTGCTGCGCTTCCTCGAAGCGGTACACGATGAAAACGGGTAAGCCGGCTTCCCCGGGCATCGACGACCCTTCGATGCGTTGGACCGGCTGTTCTCGACGCAGCCGGGCCAGCTCCGGAAACGGGTCACGCACGTTGCCGGACACGACTTCGTCGAACGAACCGAAGTCGTCGAGATCGTCGAAGAGTTGTTCCATACCGGCTCCTAGATTGAAATTGGTTATCAGTCAGCGGGATTCGGCAGCGCGCAGGCACCTTCACCGGCAGGTGGGGGCGTCACATCGGGGCGGCCGTCCGGCAGGCCCTGCTGCCAGGTGGACCACTTGCCCACCGAGTACGGGCCCTGTGCTCCCGCCTTCTCGTAGTTGCCCTGCGGGTCGTAAACCTTGGCCTCGGGGTAGGGCCACGGACAGGCGACAGAGGTGGCGGCGCCGCTGGCCTTGATCACCCAGAACCAGCTGCCGTACGCGAAGTACGAGACGTTGATGATCGCGAACATCACCAGGAAGGTGCCCAGAACCGGCCTGGCCGGGAAGATCTTGGCCCTGGCGGCGAGCTTCTCCGCGACCGACTTCCCGGTGTCGTCGCGGTAGACCAGGATCGCCGCCGGGATCATCACGAATGTCACCGACAACGACTCCCACAGCAGTGGGAACTGGAATGTGCTGCCGCCGAACAACGTTCCGAACGGGATCGCCTGAGAGTAGATGTACAACCCGGTGCGGACCAGGCTGATCTCCAGGATCGCGTCGAAGATGAACCCGATGACCAGCACCAGGGCGCCGAGGCTGATCAGCGGGTGCCGGCTGACGTACGATGCGGGACCGTACTTGGCCTGCAGCTTGCGCAGAATCCAGATCGCCGGGAAGTACGGCCCGAAGTAGAACGTGACGTAGCCGAACACGATGAAGGGTTCGACGGTCGGCGACATCATGATCAGGTACCAGGATTCCGGCCAGTGCACCAAGATCGGGTTGTACACCGCATACGGCGACCAGTTCATGATCGGGTCCTGCCACACGATCAGCGTCGTACACAGCACCATGAGCAACACGGGGCTGCCCGGGTTCTTGCGCCAGCCGCGGATGAAGACGATGGTGAGCACCGCGACCATGAGCGCGACACCGATCTGCGGCACCAGCTGCCAGTGGTCCCACGCGTTCAGAAACGCGACAGGGCGGGGTCGGCCCTCGACGTTCGGGTTGGCTACCCGCGGGTCGACGCGGGTACGCCCGACCGCTGCGAACAAGCCGAGAAAGCCGAGCCAGGCAATCAATGAGATCACTCGACCCCAGTTCGGCCCGGCGCCAACTGTTTCCGTCGGTGGCGGTGCGGGCGCGGATTCCTGCGTTGCCATCGGGATCAGTCCTCCGAGCCGAAGCGATCGACCAGGTGCGAGTTGACGCCGTCGGCGTCGAGGGTGCGCGCCACCAGGTAACCGGCCCCCATCCACGCGCGACGCGTCCATTTGCCCAGCGACACACGGGTTCCCGGCGCACCGGAGGCGGCCGGCATCATCTTCACTCGTTCCAGCGCCTCCTTCACGCCCCGGGGGCTGAGCGGATGTGAGTCGGCAAACGCCCGTACCAGCGTTGCGGCGACGTCATGGTTGACCACCGTGACGCAGTATTCGGGCCTGCTACCGTCGTAGCGGGCGGCGTACCGGTCGAGCCATGCCTGCCCGATCGGATTGCCCTCGTCGTATTGGTCGACCCCGGTCCAGCCCATGAAGGCCTGCCACATGATCGGGTTGACCCAGGCGTTCTGAAAAGCGGTGGTGGTGAACCGCGGTGGATCCCAGCCGAGCGCCTCCAGCGCCGGATTGACGAAGACGATCCCGAAACCGAAGCCAAGGTGTACGACGGCGTTGGCTTTCGCTTCGTGCAGCGCGCGGACCGCCTCGTCGACATCCTGCGCTGTCTGAGCGATAGCGGCCTCGGCGACGATGCGAATACCTTTGCGGCGGCAGGCACTTCGGAGGTTCTTCAGGTAGCTTTCGCCGATCAGGCTTTGTTCGACCAGCACACCGATGTTCGTCAGTCCCCGCTTGGCTGCGAGATCGGCGATGAAGATCGGTTCGTCGGTCATCGAGCCTTGGGGAAACGAGAACGTCCACTCCCCCAGCCAGTCGTCGGTTCCGGTGACGCTGATCGCAGGGACCTTGAAACGTTCCTCGATCGCCTCGCGCAGCGGCACACAGTTGTCGGTGATGTTGGGCCCGAACACCACCAGAGCACCGTCGTCGACGAGTTCGGCGTAGGCGTCGATCACGGCCTTCACACTGCCTTTGGGCAGTCCCTCGACTTCCCGGTAGATCATCCGCACCGGCCGGTCGAGGACACCCTCGGCGATGGCCTCCTCGAAGACCAGGTCGAAGCATCGGGTGAAGGACGACAGCAACTCGTCCTGGAAGCCGGGGGGCAGCGTGAAGTCCATCAGGTAACCGACCTTGATCGGCTCTGCGGTGCTCTCGTAGGACATTGACGTCTCCTGGTCAGGCCGGTGCGGCGAGGTAGATGTCGATCATTTCGGCAAGCCCGCGGCGGACGACCGCATCGTCGGTCAGCGGCCCCGCGATCGCGGCGAGCGCTGCGTCGCGCATCGGCAACCCCTCGGCGACCAGCCGACCCGCCGCGATCAGCACCCGCGTCGATGCCACTTCTCGCAGTCCGCCCGCTTCCAGGCGGCGTACCGCCTGGCCGAAACGCACCAGTGCAGCTGCCACCGAGCGGGCGACCGCCGCCTCCCGGATCACGATCTCTTCCTCGACTTCGGTTGTGGGAAAACTGAAATCGATGGCAACCATGCGCTGACGGGTGGAGTCCTTCAGATCCTTGAGCACACTCTGATAGCCGGGGTTGTAGGAGACGACCAGCCCGAAGCCGGGCGCGGCGTCCAGCGTCACACCGAGCCGTTCGATGGGAAGCTGGCGGCGGTAATCGGCGAGTGGGTGCAGGACCACCGTCGTGTCCTGGCGGGCCTCGACCACCTCGTCGAGGTAGCAGATCGCACCCTCACGCACAGCGCGGGTCAACGGCCCGTCGACCCACACGGTTTCGTCACCGCGCAGCAGGTAGCGGCCGACCAGATCGGCGGTGGTCAGGTCGTCGTGGCACGCCACGGTGATCAGCGGGCGACCGAGATCGTGGGCCATCGCCTCGACGAACCGGGTCTTTCCGCAGCCGGTGGGGCCTTTGAGCAATAGCGAAAGCCCTTGCCGATAGGCCGCTTTGAAGACCGTTTCCTCGCTGCCGAGGGCCTGGTAGTACGGGCGCTCCCCACTGTGAAGGCAGCTGGCACCGTTGTTGTGCTCGAGCTCGCCCGGGAGCTGTGACATGACGATCGTCCTTCCCCGCAATTCTGCGGTGTAGGCAGCCTATCGCGGACCAGATGTTTGTTTCAACCGTGCTTCGCCGGCACCCGCTGCCGACGCTCGGCTGCGCGGACGGCTGATCGGAACAGTGGTCCGACGACGCCGGGAAGCTGCTCCGGACGGCTCACCACCGCGTACGCGGCGGTGCCGAAGACGTTGCGCAGCTCTGCCGAGTCGACGCGTGCCCCCACGGTCAGGCACACGCAACCGGTACCTCTGCGGCGCGCCTCATTGAGCGCGCGGCGCGCGTCGGCTGCACCGTAGTCGCGCTCGTAACCATGGTCGTAGGCAAGCCCGTCCGACAACACGACGAGGAGGCGCCGCGACGTGCCGCCACGCTCCTCGAGCACCCGTGCTCCGTGCCGGATGGCGGCGCCGAGTCGCGAATACGCGCCCGGCTGCACGCTGTTCAGAGTGCGCAGCACGTGGCTGTCGAGATGGTCGTCCATCCGCTTGATCGGCGTGATGTTCACGGCGGCTCGACCCTGAGAGTTGTAGCCGTACAACGCGACGCGATCACCGAGATCGTGCAGCGCGACAACGAGATCGGCGGCGGCGCTGCGTTGCTGCTCGTGGACTGTCCGGCCCACCGTTCCGGCCGCGGCCGACGAGCCCGATACGTCGAGCAGCACCAACACCGACAGGTCGCGGCGGCGACGCAGGCTGTCCAGATACACCGATTCGTCAGGCACCGATCCGGCCCGCACCTCCACGCGCGCGGACACCGCGGCATCGATGTCGATGTCGTCGCCCTGGGGCTGTCGGTGCCTGCGATGTAAACCCATGCCGAGGCGCGCGAGCGGCCGGCGAAACGCTACGGCATCGCAGATGGCGGCCGAAGCGTCCGGCTCGACCGTCGGTTCGACCTCACGGACCGTGCACCAGTTCGGGCGGTATCGCTGGTGGTGGACGTCCCACTCCGGATAGGTCAGGCCGTTCGCGCCGGCATCCGCGCCGCCCTCGGTCGCGGCCGGCGCAGTCGACGTGACCGCAGTGGCACCGCGCGTGGACACAGCGGCGCGATGCGTCGGCGTATCCGCACCCGGCGGCCCGCCGCCGGAGCTGCCCGCACGAGCGGACGACAGCATCTTCTTGAGCCATTTGCCGATGAAGCCGCCCCCACCGACCGGGCTGCTGAACAGGTCGGGACCGTCTGCCGCCGTGGTCGATTCGAGCTCCTCGCGCTCGGCCGTGGCGTCGCGTCGCGGAACGTGACCGACCGAGTCGCGGTCGGTCATCGCGACCCGGGATCCCATCGTCGCGAGTACCTGTCTCGGCCGGATCTCGCCGAAATGCGCAGGCGCGTCGGCGATCGGCGCCGAGCCTCTCGCGATCGCCAGCGACTCCGCGGCCGAGTGGCTGCCGCCGCAGACGCCCGGGGCGGCCGGCCACGCCGGCGCGCCCGGCAGCACGTCGGCGTTGGCCAGCACCGCGCGGTGCCCCTCGACGGCCAGGTACCGAGCGACCACCCGGGTCTTGCGACCCAGCGCTCGGAGGATCTCCGCATCGAGACTGCCCGCCGCGATCAGCGATGCTTGGACGGCGATGGCGTCGATGATCGCGCGCCGGTCGCCGTCGGGATCGACGAAGATGCGCTGGCCGTCGGTCCACGACGGCGAGCCGGGCTCACCGGGCGCCACCACCACGGTGCGTCCCGCCAGAGCCGATGCCACGAGGGCCAGCGGGGCGAGTCGCTCGTCGTCCACCACCGAGCACCTCCGCCCCTCCGGACCGACCCTGACGTCGTTGACCAAATATCTGTTCCACCGTAGAGTTGGATCGAAGGGCAGTCAACTGCCTGCTGACGCGGTGTCGGGGTCGCGGTTGTCCGAACCGAATTGACAAGGGTGACGGCATGATCGACTTCGCGGGCCAATCAGTCATCGTGACCGGTGCCGGTCGCGGACTCGGTGGCCGACGAAGCCGACGTCGAATTTCCAGAACCTCCGAAGACGATGTCCCGACACTGATTCCACGACCGCGTCCAGCCGTCCGATGACCGACCGCTATCGGTTTCATAAAGGAATCGACACGGCCTTGTTTTGGCCGTGCAACCCGCTACCGTCTTGATGGCCAATCACGATCGACACGGACGGGGAAACGTTGTCACCGAGCACCTACGGGCGCGCCGTGTCGGTCGGTATCGCGGCCGCGACCGTGCTGGGCTGGGTGTCCAGCCCACTTGCCGGTGCTGACCCCAGCCCGGGCGTGCCCTGCGGCAGCATCATCGAACAGCTCGCCTCCTCGCCGACGGCCGTGCCTGACATGCTCGGCACCGCGGCCTCGGCCGCAGGTGAAGCACTCCCGAACGCCGAAGCACTGACGCCGGCTCCCGCTGCCGCTCCCGCCGCGCCTGCGGCTGCGGCGTTGCCGGTAGCCGCTGCGCCGGTGACAGACAGCGCGCTGACCCCCGCGCCCCCGGTCGCGGTGCCGGTGGTTCCCGCCGCCGCGCTGCCCGTGCCCATAGCGCCCGCTCCGGTCGTGGTGCCGGCCGCCGCCCCCGTCGCGGCGCCCCTGCCGGCTGCGGTGCCGGCACCTGCCGCCATGCCGGCCGCTCCGGCCGTTCCCATCGAGGCTGCCGCGCCGGTGCCGGCCGCCGCACCTGCCACCGATGCCGTTCCGGTGGCGAACATCTCGCCCGCGCCACCGGTGGCCGCCCCGGCCCCACAAGCCGCACCGCTCGTCGAGGCCGTCCCGACACCGCCGGTTGCGGCCGCTGAGCCCGCGCCGATCACCCCACCCGTCGCTGCCGCGCCGGATGTCGCCGCGGTCCCCGCCCCCGGGGAACTCTTCTCGCTCACCCCGGAGCCCGCTGCTGCCACACCGATCCCGGAGGCCGTCGCGGCACCCCTGGCCGCTCCGGTCGAAGACTCCGCGGCCGCGCTACCGGCACCGGCTGCCGTTCCGCCCGCCGCAGCACCGGTTGTGGTGCCGCCCGCCCCGGTGCCGCTCGGCGCGCCGGTGCCGGTCGTTGCCGCACCCGCCGCGCCCGTGCCCGCACCGCCGATTCCCGCGGCGCTCACCACGTTGCCCGACGCGGCCGCGTTGGCGCCGCCGCTGCCGGTCCAGGCCATCGTCGACGCCATCCCGGGTGGACAACTGCTACCCGCCCAGATCCCGGTTCCCCACGATCTGATCTGCGAAGGCACCGCGTGGTCGGCCGCAGCGGGGACGGCTACATCGCAGCCGCACCACCCGGCCGCGCGCCCGCCGCTGTGGGCTGACACGCCGTAACGAAAACTCGCGCCCCGTCGAGGAGCCGGCTCAGCAGATCCTCGGAAGTTGTTCGCCCAGTTCACGTTCGATCACCCGGGTGGTACCGAACGCGGTGCGCCCGACCACCATGCCCGGATGGTCCGTCACCACCCGGCCGATGACAACCGCCCCCGCACCGTCGGGCCGGGATCGTATTGCCGCCAACACGGCATCGCTGTGCGCCGGGTCGACGAAAGCCACCAACTTGCCCTCGTTGGCAACCTGCAGCGGATCGAGCCCGAGGAAGCTGCAGGCCGACGACACCGCATCAGGAATCGGAATCCGGTGCTCGTCGAGTTCGATACCGACGCCGGCGGCGCGGGCGATCTCGACGGTCGAGGCGACCAGCCCCCCGCGAGTCGGATCACGCAGGGTGTGTACGACGTTCGGGTCGGGCACCGCCGCCAGCATCGCCGCCACCAATCGGTGTAGCGGCGCGCTGTCGGTGACCACCGTCGTCCCGAAGTCGATTCCTTCGCGCACACTCATGATCGCCACGCCATGCTCGCCGAGATTGCCGGACACGATCACGTGGTCACCCGGACGCGCTTGCTCAGGCCCGATGCGGACGCCGTCGGGTATCACGCCGACACCGGCGGTATTGATGAAAAGGCCATCCGCACTGCCTCTTCCGACGACCTTGGTATCGCCGGTGACGATGCTCACCCCCGCGGCGGCCGCCTGCCATCGTCTGGCGCGACGTGGCCACAGCGCGCGTCACGCAGCGCCCCCCGCGTCGGCGGCCGCCTTGCCCATCGTCTGGGCGACGGACCCGAGCACCTCGAGCTCCAAACCCTCCTCGAGGATGAAGCCGGCGGTCAACCCCAGCGGCTGAGCACCGCTCATCGCGAGGTCGTTGATCGTTCCATTGACCGCCAGGTCCCCGATATTGCCGCCCGGAAAGAACAGCGGGTTGACGACATAGGAATCTGTGGTCAGTGCAATACGCCCACCGGCAACGGCCAGCACCGCGGAGTCACGAGCCGGCCCACCATCCGAACCGAAGGCCGGCAGGAACAGGTTCTCGATCAGCTCCTCGGACAGGATCCCGCCACCGCCGTGCCCGAGCACTATCCGCTTGGTCTCCCGTAATGGCAACGGACACACCCAATCCGACGGATCGACGGCGGCCGAAACCACGCCCCGGGTCGCTTCGCTCCTGCCCGCCGAATCAGACATGCGCCGACGTTCCCAACCGCCGAAACTGGTAGTAGGCCGCGCACGCGCCCTCACTGGACACCATGGTGGCGCCCAGCGGGGTACGGGGCGTGCACGTCGTGCCGAATGCCGGGCATTGATTGGGCTTGAGCAGACCCTGCAACACCTCGCCGCTGTGGCATTCGGCCGACTCCTGCACGTGCAGGTGACCGACACCGAACTTGAGTTCGGCGTCGAACTCGGCGTAGCGCGGCGAGAGCGCCCACCCCGACCTCGGGATCATCCCGATGCCACGCCACTGCCGATCGACCACCGTGAACACGTCGGCGAGCGTCTGCTGCGCCACGGTGTTGCCGGCGTCGCTGACTGCCCGCGGATAGGCGTTGCGCAGTTCGGCGGTACCCGATTCGAGCTGATCGACCACCTGCCGCACGCCTTCGAGCAGGTCCAGCGGCTCGAATCCGGTTACCACGATGGGCACTCCAAACTTCTCGACGAGCGGCCCGTATTCCGCGGTGCCCATCACGGTGCAGACGTGGCCGGCGGCCAGGAAGCCCTGGACTCGGTTGGTGGGTGAGCTGAGAATGGCCGTCATCGCGGGAGGTACCAGAACGTGCGAGATGAGCACCGAAAAGTTGGTCAGGCCAAGACGTTGGGCGTGCAGCACCGCCATGGCATTGGCGGGGGCGGTGGTCTCGAACCCGACGCCGAAAAACACCACCTGCTTGTCGGGGTTGTCGGCGGCGATCCGGGTGGCGTCCAAGGGCGAGTAGACGATCCGGACATCACCACCACGGGCGCGCACGCTGAACAGGTCGTGGCGGCTACCGGGCACCCTGAGCATGTCGCCGAACGAACAGAAGATGACGTCATCGCGGGCGGCAACCTCCAATGCCCGATCGATCATCTCCAGCGGGGTGACGCACACCGGGCACCCCGGACCGTGAATGAACTCGACCGCACCGTCGAGCAACTGGTCGATGCCGTTCCGGATGATCGAATGCGTCTGCCCGCCACACACTTCCATGATCGTCCAGGGGCGGCTGGCCTGGCGCCGGATCGCGTCGACGAGGGTCCTGGCGGCGGCCGGATCGCGGAACTCGTCGAGATACTTCATGCCGGCTCCCTCCTGCCCTGCCCCTCGGCGCCACCGAGTTCTTCGTCGAGCACGCCGAGTTCTCGGAACATCCGCAACGTTTCGTTGGCCGAGGCCTCGTCGAGTCGGGTGATCGCGAAACCCGCATGGACGATTGTGTATTCGCCGATCTCCATGTCGGGCAGATATGCCAGGCACACGGTTTTGGTGGTGCCGCCGAAGTCGACGGTCGACATCCGGGTGCCGGCCTCCTCCCAGATTTCGATCACCTTGCCGGGGATTCCGAGGCACATACGCCGTTCCTTTCCGATACAGCCGAGGCGGGCCCGTCGGCGAGCGTCGCGGCGGCGATGGTCGCCTGGCCCAGCGCCAGCCCACCGTCATTGCAGGGCACGAGCCGGTGACTGAGCACCTCGAAGCCGCCCGCGGTGAGCACCTGCCGCAGGCCCTGCAGCACAAGGCGATTGGCGAACACGCCGCCAGTCAGTCCGATGACCGAAATCCCCGCCGCGCGAGCGCATTCGGTGGTTGCCGTCGCGGTCGCGCGGATCACCGCGTCATGGAAGCCGGCGGCCAGGTCAGCAGCCGGTGTGCCGCGCCGCAGCCCCTCGACGATCGCAGCGATCACCGGCGCGGGGTCCAGCACACCGTCGGCGACACGGAAGTCCAACGGACTCGGGTCGCCCCGTCGAGCCAGGTGCTCGAGCTCCACCGCGGCCTGGCCTTCGTAGCTGACCTCCTGGCAGACGCCGAGCAGGCTGGACACCGCGTCGAAGAGCCGCCCCATGCTGGTCGTGGGGACACAGCCGAGGCCGCGCGGGATCTGCTGGCGCAGGATGTGCAGCGAGTTCTCGTCGAGCGCCGCCACCGGCGGCAGGTCGCCGGCCCACTCGATGCCGGCACGGTGCAGCAGGTCCAGGGCGATCCGAGCGGGATTGCGCACCGCGCCGTCACCGCCGGGCAACGCGAAATGCCGCACGTGGCCCACCCGCGTGAAGCGGGCGGCGTCGGTGATCGCCAGCAGCTCGCCGCCCCAGATGGTGCCGTCGGTGCCGTAGCCGGTGCCGTCGTAGGCGACCGCGATGACCGGCGTACCCAGCCGTCGGTGTTCGGCGAGCAGCGATACGGCGTGGGCGTGATGGTGCTGGACGGCGATGACGGGCCGGCCCTCGGCGTAGCGCCGCGCCCACGCGGTGGTGGCGTACCCGGGGTGCAGGTCACAGGCGATCACGTCCGGGGTGCGATCGGTCATGAACGCCAGATGCTCCAGCGCCGCTTCGAAGCAGCCCTGGGTCCGCAGGTCGGCCATATCGCCCAGATGGGAGGACATGTGGGCATGGCCGTCCGCGCCAACCAGACAGAAGGTGGTTTTCAGGTCGCCGCCGGTGGCGAGAATGACCCGCTCCGGTAGCGGGCCGGGCACCGACACCGGCAGCGGGGCGTATCCGCGCGAGCGACGCAACGGCAGGTGCGCGCCGCGGTCGTCGATCATCACCACCGAGTCCTCGCACGGCACGTGGATGGGACGGTCATGGGTGAGTACGGCGTCGGCCAGCCCGTCGATCCAGCCGAGGTCATCATCGCGGAACACGATCGGTGACCCGCCCCGGTTCGCCGACGTCATCACCAGCGGGACGCGGCCGAGCCGATCGAACAGCTGGTGGTGCACCGGAGAGTAGGCGAGCATCACGCCGACGTCGGTCAAGGCCGGCGCGACATCGTCGGCCACCGTTCCCGGCCGGCGGGCGATCAGCACGATGGGTGCCGACGGCGCGGTCAGGGCGATGCTCGCCGCGTCGTCGAGCACTGCGATCTCGCCGGCACCGGCCAGGTCGGCGACCATCACCGCGAACGGCTTGGCCGGCCGGTTCTTGCGGCGGCGCAGTTCGGCGACGGCGGCGGCATCGTCGGCACGGCAGGCGAGATGGAATCCGCCGATCCCCTTGACCGCGACGATCAGCCCGGCCCGCAGCGCGGCCACCGCCGCGCCGATCGGGTCTTCGAATGTCGACGAGCCGCCGGCGGGCTGCCACGTCAGCCGAGGTCCGCACTCCGGGCAGGCGATGGTCTGGGCGTGATAGCGGCGATCCAGCGGATCGTGGTACTCGGCCTCGCACGCCGGGCACATCGGGAAACCGGCCATCGTGGTCGCGGGCCGGTCGTACGGCAGATCGGTGATCACGGTGTAGCGCGGCCCGCAGTTGGTGCAGGTGATGAAGGGATGCCCGTAGCGGCGGTCGGCGTTGTCGCGCATCTCGCGCAGACAGTCCTCGCACACCGCGATGTCGGGCGGAACGAGGGTGCGGGACTCGTCGCCACTCTGGCTGCCGATGATCTCAAACCCGTTGTCGCCGTGCGGTTCCAGGTGCCGGCTGAACAGTTCATCGATGCGCGCCATCGGCGGGGTTCGGTGCCGGATCGCCTCGATGGCCGCCTCGACGTCGGCTGCCGGGCCTTCCAGCTCGCAGTGCACCGACCCCGCGTCGTTGTACACGAAACCGCCGAGCCGCAGTTCGGCTGCGATCCGTGCCACCGCCGGGCGGAAACCGACGCCCTGCACCACCCCGGCGATGTCCAGACGCACCCGCACGTTCATCGGATCGCCGTCATCCCGGGCCCCGGACAACGCCGGCGGAAGTCGATGCTCATGAACCTCCTGAGCAGATGAAGGCCACTCGCGTCGATGGGCTGTGCGCGCGGGTAGATCACCACCACGCTAATCCCGAGCTGCGAGGTCCACAATCACAATCTCGCAGCGAAAGTCTGCGTTTTTCCGTCCAAAAGGCCCTCGGCTGCGGCAGCGGAGCGCTGTAGGGTGCAGGCCTGCCCGACTCGGAAAACGGAAAGATCGACAGTGCACGAATTGTCGCTGTGCCATGCGATTGCCGGGGTGGTGCGGCCATACGCGGCCGGCCGCCGTGTCGATGTGGTGCGGGTGCAGATCGGCGCGCTACGGCAGGTGGTGCCCGACTCATTGTCGTTCTGCTGGACGCTGGTCCGCGATCACGAGAGCATGCCCGAGGCTGAGTTGGAGCTCGAGTTCGTCGCCGCGGAGGTGGCCTGCCACAGCTGTGGACAGCATTCGGAGATCGCCTCCCGCTGGACGGTGTCCTGCCCGCAATGTGAGAGCACCGACACCGAAATCGTTCGGGGCAACGAGTTCCTGGTCACCTCACTGGACGTGACGTGACCTGCGGAGCGAAAGGCAGTCAGCATGGGTAGGTTTCATCGTCACGACGACGGCACCGTGCACAGCCACGAGCATCATTCCCATGACGACGGCGACCACGAGCACCTTTCCCACGACCACGGCGACCACAGCGGCTATGTCACCGGCTCGCAACGGATCGAGGTGCTCGAACACATCTTCGCCGAGAACGACACCCGGGCCGACATCAACCGGGCGGCCTTCGAGAGCAACGGAATCCGGGCGCTCAACTTGATGAGCTCGCCGGGTTCGGGGAAGACGACGGTGCTGGCGGCCACTCTCGACGAGCTTGCGGATGATCTCGCCGTCGGCGTGATCGAGGGCGATATCGCGACCGACCTCGACGCCGCCAAGCTCGGCGGCCGCGGCGCGCAGATCTCCCTGCTCAACACCAACAACGGCTTCGGCGGCGAGTGCCACCTGGATGCCCCGATGGTCAACCGCGCGCTACAGGGCCTGGAGCTGCCGCTGCTGGATTTGGTCATCATCGAGAACGTCGGCAATCTGGTGTGCCCCGCGGAGTTCGACGTCGGCGAGCACGCCAAGGCGATGGTGTACTCGGTGACCGAGGGCGAGGACAAACCGCTGAAGTACCCGGTGATGTTCCGCTCCGTCGACATCGTGCTGCTGAACAAGATCGACCTGGTGCCCCATCTCGATGCCGACGTCGACACTTACATCTCGCGGGTCCGTGAGGTCAACCCGACGGCGACGATCCTGCCGGTGAGTGCACGCACCGGGGAAGGCATGGCGGCCTGGTTCGATTGGGTGCGCCGCTTCGCGTCCGCGGCGGCCACCGCGCTCTGAGCCGGCACCCGGTTCGCGCGCTCAGCGCACCGCGAGTTCCAGGGACGAGTGCCGCCGTGCCAGCACACTGGGTAACCACGGTCCGACGTCGACGGTCTCGATCCACGTTGTGCGTTCGAGCATCAGGCGCAGGACGGTGGTGGCCTCCAGCCGGGCCAACGGCGCACCGAGACAGAAGTGGGCGCCTCGGCCAAACGACAGATGCCCCTTGCTGTTCGGTCGGTCGAGCCGGAATTCGTTGGGTGCCTCGAAGTGCTCCGGATCGCGGTTGGCCGCACCCCACAGCAACAAGACCCTGGAGTCGGCGGGCAGTCGGACGCCGCAGAGCTCGGTGTCCCGCAACACGTGGCGGTAGTGGGCGCGAAACGGCGGCTCCAGCCGCAACGTCTCTTCGATGAAGCCACCCAGCAATTCGGGGCTGTCGCGGAGCTGAGCTTGGAGCTGCGGACTGCCGGCCAACGTCGACACCGCTGTTCCGAGTAACGACGCGGTGGATTCGCCACCGGCACTGAACAATGACACCAGGATGAGCTGGGCGGTGAACTCACTGAGCTGGCCGTCACGACAGGCTCTGGCCAACTCACCGATCAGGTCGTCGTGCGGGTCCGCGATGGCCTGCGCGAGGTGCTTGACGATATAGCCGGACAGTTCGGTGATCGCGGTCATCGACGCGGCGAGCTCCTCCGCCGACATCAGCCCGTCGAGCAGCTGAGTCGTCGCGCATCCCCAGTGCGCCAGGCGATCGGTGTCGACATCGGGCACTCCGATGAGGCGGGTCACGATCATCATGGGCAATCGGTTGGCTACCGCGTCCATCCACTCGATGCGGCCGTCGGCTAGGCCTGCGGACCACTGTTGTTCGAAGACGCTTGCGATCAATGGCCCCAGAGCGGCAACGTGTTTGGCGGAGAACTGCGAGATCACGAGCTTGCGGTGAGCAGCATGCACCGGATCGTCAGCGGTGACCAGGATGTGGGTGGCTCCCCCGACGCCGTCCATCGGAAACGGCACCACCCGACCGCTGGTGGAATAGGTCATCGTCGCGGTGAGGTTCGATGAGAAATCCTGCGGACGCGCCACGACATCGGTGATCGCGGGCCACGAGCAGGCCAGATAAAAGCCGGAGTCGCCGACCTGATGGACCGGTCCCGCCGCGCGCAACTGCTCGTACAGCGGATAGGGATCCTGGATGGCCTCCGCGCCGAAGAACTCCGCCGGGTCCACCGGACACGCGATCACGCGATCAACCCGAGCAGACCGGGATCGAACGTTGTCCGCGCGGAAACCGACACCGCTGCAGCCGAAACCACCAGAGCGGCATCGTCCTCGTATCCCTTGGGGAAGACGATCTCCGCGCTGTCCGGGCTTTCGCGGTGCGCCATCAGCCAATCGTAAAGCAGCCAGTCCACCGCACAGCTCACCGTCAACGGATCGGCATCCGGGGAACGCGCCGCCGTGACCACCGCCTGTAATGCGTCGCGATGCTCCTTGCGCGCGGCATCCTTGTTGACCCCGGAGCTGTCGAAGAACAGCATCGCCAGCGTGAGCGGAAACCGTTGGCCCGCTTCGGTACGGACCACCCAGCGGCCGCCCTTCCACGGTGTGTCCGGATCGACCTGGTGGAATTCGCCGAAGCCACCGATGACTCCGATGGACGGATCGTCGAGTTCGCCATCGAAAGGCGCGGGCCCGAGCAGGTCGAGCGGCCGGCGTGCCCGGATCGAGAACAAGGCGGCTGTGCCGATGATCTTTCCGGCCCGCAGATCAACACCGAATCCGGTGAGTTCCTGGGCCGTCGCGAAATCGAGGCACAACCGGTCGAGGGTTCGATAAAGCTCGACAAGGCCGTCACGTTCGTCGGCGTCGGCGGGTAGCCGCCCGCCCCCAATATCTCACCGAAGCGGCCCGCCGCGATGATCAGCGCATCGTCGAGCGCCTCGAGGTGGGTGGCCATCAACCGGTCAGGTTCGTCGTCGACGGTGACGAGGGCCTTCAGCGACGTCGGACTGCCGGTCGGCGTCGACCAGTAGAACCCGATCTGGTCGTCTCCCTGGATGATTCGCGGTCTCACGGCCGCCGCCAGATCATCACTCGGTTGTTGCCGGAGTCGGCGACGGCCAGCATGTCCCCGTGCAGCGACAAGCCGTACGGCCAGCAGAGCGTGTCGCGTTGCACCGAGGTCCACCGATTCTCGCCATTGGAGCCGAAATCCGGTTGAGCCAGCACGTGATCGGCTCCGCGTCCATCGGCGGGGATGCCGTCCCACAACAGAATCCGGTTGTTGGCGGTATCGGCCACGGCGAGGCGCTCGCCGTCCAGACACGCCGCATAGGGGAAGCGCAACCGGTCCGAGGTGTGCGGCCCATAGGGCCATTCGAGCGCACTGGTGAAATCCGGCTGGCCGAGCACGGAATCGGCGCCACGGTCGGCCTCCGGCGGGGGCGACCAGCCCAGCAGCCGGTGATCGCCGGCGTCGGCGACCAACAGCAGGTCCTCGTGGCCGGTGATGTCGTGCGGCCAGCGGAACGTGGCCGGCCCGACGGCACCGCCCCGGTTCTCCTCCCGGGTGGCCGCGTCGGGCTGACCCAGCACGACATCGGCGGGCTGATCCGGTTCGGGTATCCCGTTGCGCCACCCGAGAACCCGGCGATTGCCGGTGTCGGCAACCCAGAACGCCGAGCCGACCATCCCGATGCCGAATGGCCAGTACAGGCTTGACGCCGAGCATTCACCGCCGCGGTTCTCCACCACCGAGGTGGCATCGGGCTGGCCGAGCACAAGGTCGGGCGCCACGTCAGGTGTCTGCGGCACGCTGTTCCACACCAGGATCCGGTGATGCCAGGCGTCCGCGACGACGAGCCGGCCATCATGCACCAGCACCCCGGTCGGCAGGTTCATTCCGCGTTCCGGACCGCGACCGCCGGCCGCGCGGCCCTCCGACTCACCGTCTGGTTGTCCGAGCACGACGTCGGCAGGCTGCTCATCGTCTTCGGGGATTCCATGCCAGATCAGGACGCGATGATTTCCCGAGTCGGCCACCACCAGGTGCCGGTCCCCGAGGAACACGCCGCGTGGTGAATACATCCACGACATGGACGGTTTCGCCGGCGGAAGTGCCAGCCCGCCGGGGGCCGGTGCGCCCAGCCACAGCGCGGGTGACCAGCCGTCGGTGCGGTCGACGTCGGGTACCACATCAACGCGGGTGCCCAATCCGCTCACGTTGTGCCGGACGGTGTAGCGGCTCATCCGCCGACGCGAACCCAGACGACACCGTCGTCGACGCGCAACGGCAGCTGCTCCAGCTGCGCGCCGGGAGCGCTGAGACACTCCCCCGACGTCGCGTCGTAACAGAAGCCGTGCCACGGACAGGTCAGCGTGTTGCTCTCCAGGTCGAGTATCGCGTTGTCCAACGGAAGTGCTTCGTGCGCACACTCGTTGCGGTAGGCCGACAGTCGCCGGCCGGCATTGACCACGATCACCTCGGCGCGCGTGCCGTCGGCTGTCGTCACGCTCAGCGGCGACAGATCGTCGACGGCCAGACCAGCGGCCGGGCCCACGTCGACCCAGCCCTCACCAGCCGGGTCATGCCCGATCCGGAGCGCCTCGATCGGAATCAGGGTCGGTGTCGGCTCGTTCGGCAACACCTCCACCGCCGAGATCGCCGGGACACCCTGCACCAGAGCCTCTTCCACCAGGTTGCGCAACGTCACCGCCGACATGGAACAGCCGTTGCACGCTCCTTCCAGGCGGACGTACGCCGTGCCGTCGTCCACCCGCACCAGGGTCACGTCTCCGCCGTGGCTGTTCAGTTGTGGACGCACCGAGGCCAGCACCTGGTTGGCGTGGGTGACCGGATCCGGGCGCACGATCCCATGCAACGACAGCAGCAGATGCACGGTCGGATCGTCCACCAAGTCGAACAACACGTCCCGTGCCGGATCGTCGGACCGCATCCGGCGCACCATCGTCACCAACCCGGCACGGTGGATCTGCTCGATCGCCGCCTTGAGCTCCTCGGCAACCTCGCGCGCCGCGGGATCCAGAGCACCCAGCGCGGCCACCGCGTCATCGACACGCTTGGCGAGGTCTTCGAACGTCGGCTCCGTCACCGGCCGTTCAGTGGTCGTCGACACCGGTGCCGTCCGTCCTGCCCAGCGTGACCTGCCGGGCGATCTCGTCGAGTACGCCGCGCACCGCCCGTACCGAGTCGCCGTCGCCGAGCTCCTCGAACAGGAACCGGGCTTCGTACAGTTTGGCCTTGGCCTGATCGAAGGAACCGAGATGCGCCAACACGTTGCCCTGATTGGCCAGGACTCGGGCCCGGCCCAGCGGATCGCTGTCGCGGCTGCGCGCGTCGAGAACCGCCTCGTACAGTTCGACGGCTTCGACCAGGTTGTCGGCCTGGTGCTTCGACGGGGTGTACACCAACGAATTCGCCAGGTTCAGCTGCACGCTGGCCCACTGTTCGGGATAGTCCTCGCGGGTGTACACCTTGAGCGCCGAGCGCAGCGACTGCGCCGCGATCCCCAACCGCAGCTGGCCGGACGCCTCCGTCATCGGCATGGTGAGGTAGGCGGTGGCCAGGTTGGCGTGCGCCGACGCCCACAACAGCGGGGCCTCCTCGCGCAGCACCAGCTGCAGCGCCGAATGGTAATGGGGCACAACAGCCGCCAGCAGCTCGGGCCGCTGCGGTGCCTGTTCGTGTAGCAGCCCCGCCAGGTTCAGATGCAGTTCGGCCCGAGCGACGCGCAGACCGTCGGCACCCTCGAGACCCTTGAGCGCCGTCTCGAAACGCCGGACGGCATCAGGATGGCCGCCGTGAGCGGCGATCGACGCTGCCGCACCGAGCAGCACCCCGTACAGCGGTGTGGACACCGCGGCCGCTTCGTCGGCCGCCTGGTCGAGCAGCGCGGTGGCCCGGGCCGCGTCGCCGTCGTTGAACGCGCTACTGGCCTGGGTCGACAACACCAGCGCCGCGAGTTCGGCGCCGGCCGAACCCAGCTCCGGTGCGACGTCCGAGCGGCCGACCGCGAACAGCACGACATCGACCAGAACTCCGAATTCGCCCAACAGCGAGCGCAATTCCGCGGGATCGTCACCGTCGGGGTCCATCACGAAACGGTTGTAGCGGCTGACCGGATCGTCACCGGTCAGCGCCTCCAAGGCACCGTCACGATCACCGGCCAGTGCCAGCTCGTGTGCTCGCAGCGCCTCCGGCCACTGCGGTACGTTGCCGGCAAGCAGCGCGGTGCGGGCGTCCTCGGTGTCGGCAGATGCCGGAATCAGCATGTATCCCAGCGGGAGTGGGAAGGCGCCCAGCGGCTGCGGTCGCTCCGCGAGGACGTCGGTGTCCACCGATTCGGTGTTGGCAAGTGCGGTCACGACTCGTCTCCCGTCATCCGTGGATGGGTCCGCGGATATCGCGCTCGGCGGCGCGTTTGATCAGCCGGGCCGACAGTTCGGCGCGGGCCTTGGTGTGGTGGGTGTCGATGCGCTTACGCACCACCCCGTCGGCGAAGACCACGACGATGTCGACCGCCCATCGCCCGCGTTCCTCGACGACGACGGTCTGCACATCCACGGCCTCGTCGGAGGCGCTGTCTTTGCCGACGGTGGTCTTCGGCCGGGGCTCGTCACACATCACGATCACCGCGCCGACTCCAGCGGAATCCGCAACGCCTGTTGGGCATGGTCCCAGAATGCCTGATGAGCGCCGGTGACGAGGCGATCCGCCAGCACTTCACGGATCAGGAGGGACCGGTCGCCCGCAGGGTTGCGCTGTTTGAGCAGCAGCCCCCCGCTGCGAGGGCCGCGCAGCGGGAACAACCAGAGGTCGTCGTCGCGCACCATCGCCGCCACGGCGTCCGAGGGAAATCGGTTGGCCGCCAACGCCGCATCGAGGCGCACATACCCGTCTTCGGTGAACTGTACCGAGACGTCGTCGCCGACCGGGGGTCGCAATGGCCCCAGAAAGTCCCGCTCGAGAACGTCGATCACCTGCTCCATCGCGGCCTGCACCGGGTCCGAGAGGTCAGCGCCCAGCTCGACGCCGCCCGCCTCGATCAGGAACACCGTGATGTCGCTGGGGCAGTCATCGGCCAGCGCCCAGTGAGCGAACGCGATCGCGTGATCCCACCGGAACGAGTGGGTGTGCAAACCCTGTAGGGGTGGCAGGTCGGCCAGCTCCTCGCCGGGGACGCGGTAGATGGTCCCCGGGGCCGCGCCGGTAGCCGAGGCGTCGATGATGACGACCCGCTCGGCGCCCCGCATCTGGAACGCGACGTCCATGCCCGCGGTGCCGCCGTCGACCAGACGAGCGCCGGCGGGCACACCACGCTCCCAGAGGTGCCGGACCAGAACCGGTCCGACACCGTCGTCTCCGCGCAGCAGGTTGCCGCAGCCCACCACCAGAACCGCACACCCAGGCGGCCCGATATCGAGCGAGGGGTTGCTGATATCGGAACCGCCTGGGTTGCTGTGGGAGTCGTGTGCCCCAGGCTCGACCGCCGGGATCACACCATTCCGTTTATGACGAACTTCGAGAGCTCCTTGCCTGTCTTGCCGTCGTAGGCGTGCACGGTGCACACCAGGCAGGAGTCGAAGCTGCGTGCCACATGTCCGAGCTCTACCGGATCGTCGGGATCGACGATCGGTGAACCCACCAGTGCCTTCTCGATGGGACCCAGAACCTCGTTGCCGTCCCGTGGCCCGATGTTCCACGCTGTCGGGGTGACGACCTGGTAGTTCTTGATCTTGTTGTCCTCGATGACAATCCAGTCGCTCAGCGAGCCGCGGGCAGCCTCGGTGGAGCCGAAGCCCTTGCCCTCGGCGTATTCGGTGGGCTTGGTGTAGAAGCTCTCCTTGAGGTCGAGCTGGTCCAGCCAGCCCTTGACCCACTTGTAGTACTTGGGTGCTTCGTGCATGCGGGCCAGCTGGCGGGTCAGGACACTCGGCCCGATCTTGTTCATGATGTCGACGAACAACGGGTCGTTGTCCTGGTGCGGTGCGGCGTTGGGGCCGCCCGCGGCTATCCGGCGGGCCAGCGGTCCGGCTTCCAGCGGGATGGTGCCCAGGTCGCCGACGGCGTAGCGCGGCGACTTCGCCCAGCTGTACTTGCCTTGCTTGCGGCCCTCTTCGGGGTCGATCGGAATGGTCTCGCCCTCGAACGGGTGCAACGGCTTGCTGCCCTGATAGAAGGAATGGCTGGTGTCCTCTCGGACATTGGCCTGGTCGAACTCGTGCCACTGGCCCTGCGCGTAGATGCCACCGCGGCCGATCAGTGCCGCGTTGCGGCCCTCGATGGTGGGATTCTCGTACAGCGTCGGGTCGAAGTAGGTGCCGGTGGCGATGTAGTTGCCCACGCCCTGGCCGTATTTGTCCAGGCCGATATCGAGGGCGTAGCGGATGAAAAAGCCGCAGTCGCTGTTGTACTGGGATTCGTTCTCGTCGACCCAGGCCAGAACGTCGTCCCAGGTCTTGTTCTCCAGCCACCGGTCGATGCTGCAGCCCAGCCACCGGCCTTCGAGCCAGTTGTCCTTCCAGTGCTCCAGGATCGCGATCGAGCGTGTCACGTCCGACAGCGTGGGCGCACA
The DNA here is from genome assembly GCF_008329905.1 of Mycobacterium sp. ELW1. Classification (NCBI taxonomy): domain Bacteria; kingdom Bacillati; phylum Actinomycetota; class Actinomycetes; order Mycobacteriales; family Mycobacteriaceae; genus Mycobacterium; species Mycobacterium sp. ELW1. Next base: position 4,138,058 of record NZ_CP032155.1, read on the forward strand.
CATGACGCCGCCGGGCACCATGAAGCTCGAGTGCGGCCACTGACCGCCGAAGATCGCGTACACCTCGACGGGCTTGTTCGAAAGCACCACTCCCGGTTGGTAACTGGTACCGACGTAGGGTGCGAAGCGGCGAACCGCCTCGTCATAGAGCTTGGACTTGGCGTAGTTCTTGTTGGTCAGGTCGATGGCGAACAGCGCGTAGAAGTAGCGGGGAATCGACTGCAGCGTTTCGCATGCCTGGGCGATGTTGCGGATCAGTGTCGCGTTCGCCGGCATGTGGGTGCGCCACGCGGTGTCCAGAGCGTAGGCCGACTTGTAGAGATGGCTGCCGCCACAGATCCCGCAGATGCGGGGGCACACGACGAGACCGGCCTGCGGGTCCTTGCCCCGCAGGATGATCTCGAAGCCGCGGAACATCGCGGCTTCCGTCCATGCCGACGTCACGACGCCGTCGTCAATGGTGACCCGGACATCGAGGTCACCCTCGACACGGCCCAATGGGCTGACGTAAAGGTCGAGCGCGGTCATGAGATAGTCCTCCAAGAGGTGAGAGCTGAACCAGGGCTGGCGGTTTCGCTGGGCCTAGACGACGAACATGTCCTCTTTGGACCACTGCGGCGCGGCGATGCGGGCAGCCGCCGCATGCGCCATGTACGTCAGGTGATCGGATCCCTCCGGCACTTCCTTGGGGATCACACCGCCGACCTTCTGGGTCTTGAACAGCGTTCCGGGCGCCAGGTCGAAATGCGGGAACTCCGGTTCTGTGCAGCCGAGGCACGGCATGCCGGCGCGGGTCTTGGACGACTGCCGGTTCCACAGGATGCGATTGCACGGCGAATGCGTCATCGGCCCGCGGCAGCCGAACTCGTAGAACAGGCAGCCCGTTCGGGTGCCTTCGCCGAAGGACATCGTCGACTGCTTGTATTCGAAGAATTGCACACGGGTGCAGCCGGTTTGGGTGAACGTCTTGAAGAACGTCTCGGGCCGGTGCAGCTCGTCGAGGGCGATGTCACCGGCGCGCCCGGTGGCAAGCGCGACGATGATCTGGGTGATCCAGTCGGGGTGTGCGGGGCAGCCCGGAATGTTGATGACCGGAAGTCCCATCTTGGAGCGGAAGTCGGGCCCGAGGAACCCGCCCTTGTCCCGCTTGTGGAACTGCAGACCGGTCGAGGCCGAGGGGTTGGGCTCCATCGCGGGGATGCCGCCCCAGCAGGCGCAGTCTCCGATCGCCACGACGATCTGGGCGGCGCCGGCCAGGTCGGTGACCCAATCCTTCATCGGCCGATCAGCGAACATGTCCATCCGCCCGGTGCCGTTGGGCGCTTCGATGACGGTGCCCTCGAAGACGAAGATGTCCAGGGGCCGTTCGCCTTTGGCGCAGTCCCAGAACACCTTCTGGGCGTTCTTGCCCAACTCCAGACCGAGCGACGGGTGCCAGATCAGATCCAGGCCGAAGTCGACGATCAGGTCGACGACGTTGGGTTCCTCCGCGTTGAGGAAGGACATGGTGTTGCCACTACACGCACCTCCCTGGAACCACAGAACAGAAGCCATTCGAACTCCTCTCAGAGAGCGACCCGGGGCCAGGCCGGTAGTGATGACCGAAGGTCAACCGCACGAGCGACATATGGGCGAGCACTACCGGTTGACCCGGCGGCCGAAGGATGTGGCGACGGCGATGAGGAAGCCGAGACCGCGGGCGAAGTCAGGGTCTTTGGTGGCCTTCCACAGCCCGTAGATGCCTTTGGGCGGATTCGCCGCACCGGCCTTGCCGTCGCCCAGGGCGTCGCCGATGGAGGCCAGCACTGCAGCGGTCTCCGGCTTGGTGAGGCCCGAGGACAGCACGGTGTTCAGCGCGGGCGCGGCAGTGACGACGGAGCCGGACAACGAGGCCAGACTGGTGGCGAGGCTCTGCAGGTCGACACCCTTGAACGCGTCGGCACCGGGGACCGCCGCCGACGAGGCGCCCCTAAGCTCGGCGACCGCAGCCGACACCGAGTCGGTGATGGTGTCGCCGCGACTGAGGAAGCTGTCGAGACCGCTGAGCAGGACGGCCAGTACGTCGGCGTGGTCCAGCAGGGTATTGAGTGCGGCCGCGACATCGGGGTCGTCGAGTCGATCACGGAGTGTGTCCGCTGGGGTGACTACCACCGTCTGCCCGTTAGCTGTCATGCGCACCTCCCGGCAGTATGGCTTGAACCGAAGGTAGCCGTCCGGAGCTTGGCTGCCTATCGCTTTCGCGCAATGACTGTCAGAATTACGAACAGTTACCCGCGCTCAAGCGCGGCCGATGTTTGAGAGGCTGGCGGATCGATTGCGACGGACACTAGCGGCGGGCTGTCTACCGCGGCGAGTTCACCCGGGTAACCCCTGATGTCCCGGCTCACCCGACTCGGCTACATCGATGTGCGGCGCACCAGCAATCCGGTTCGGCGCAAGGTGCGCTCCCGCGGCGTCCCTCCGGCGCTGGCCGACAACGAGATCTTCTACACCGAAGACGTCAAAACCGCCTCGAGGCTGATCGCCAAAACCCTGGGCCCGCTCCGGCTCACCGTCGCAGGCGACGCGACCGGCTTCGCGGCGACCATGCACGGCGTCCGGCTGCGCAACGTCAGCCTCCTCTATCTCGACCTGCATGTCGCGGCGGCAGTCGAGATTCCGATGGTCGGACCGCACTACGCGGTCCACATGCCGATGAACGGCCGCGCGCTGGTCGACCACCGTGCGCACTCCTTCGAGGCCAACACCATCCGCTCTGTGGTGAGCAGCCCCGGTGCGTCACTGCGGATGGCGTTCGACCACGACTCACCACAGTTGATCATCCGGATCGAGGAGCGGGCACTGGACGCGCATCTGACCCGGCTGCTCGGTCGTGCGCTGGACCGCCCCCTGGTGTTCGACCCGGAGTTCGACATGTCCACCGAAGCCGCCATGCGATGGCACGCCGCTGTGCAGCTGATCCACACCGAGGTGTTCCACGAGGGTTCACTGATCCAGCGCGGCCAGGGCATCGGCGCGGTGGAGGACTTCGTGATCAGCAGCCTGTTGCATCTGCAACCGTCGAACTACCACGCGGAGTTCCTGGCGCCGGCCCAGCCCGACCAGCGCCGCGCCGTCGTGCAGAACGCCATGAGCTATATCGAGGACCACCTTGCCGAGCGGATCACGATGGAGTCGGTGGCCAAGGCCGTGCACATGAGCGTCCGGTCGATTCAGCAGGGGTTCCGCGAGGAGCTGGGGATGACACCGATGACCTACGTGCGGGAGCGCCGTTTGGAACGGGTGCACGAGGAACTGACCGACGCCATCCCCGCCGACGGCGTGACGGTGACGCAGGTGGCGGAGCGATGGGGCTTCAACCATCTCGGCAGTTTCGCCGTCGAATACCGAAAGCGTTGGGGCGAAGCCCCTTCGGGCACGCTGCGCCGCTGAGTTCAGCCCTCGACGGGGATGCTCACCGTGACGGTGGTCCCCGCACCGGGGCGCGACCTGACGGTCAGGGTGCCGCCGACCAGCTCGGCGCGTTCAGCCATCGAGAGCATGCCGTACCCACCCGACGACGAGACCGGCCCCGTCTCGAATCCCACCCCGTTGTCGACCACCTCGAGCCTGGCCACCCCGTCCCGGACCGTGAACGTCACGGTGGCGACCAACGCACGAGAATGCTTGACGACGTTCTGAAAGCACTCCTGCGCAATCCGATACAACGCAACCTCGATGTGCTCGGGCAGCCGCTCGTCGGCCAGGTGCAGGTCCAGGTCGACCTCGGGGATCGAGGTGGCAAGGCTGGCCAGACCGCCCAACAGACCGAGGTCGTCGAGGACCGGCGGCCGAAGGCCGCCGATCGCCGACCGGGCCTCGGCCAACGTGAGATCGACCAAATCCCTGGCCTTCTCCAGCTGCTCGGCAGCCGCCGGTTGATCCAGGTCGTCGACGGCGCGGGCCGCCGCATCCAGGCGGTAGGTCAGTCCGACCAGGCGCTGCGAGATGCCGTCGTGAATATCACCGGCCAGCCGGCGGCGTTCGCTTTCCTGGGCGGCGATCACCTGCTCCGCGAAATTCTCGTGCGCGCGTTCACGTGCCGACAGCTGCCGGTGCAGCCGGGCCTGGTGCAGGGCGCCCGCGATCAGCCGCCCGATGACGAGGAGCAACTCGATGTCGCGCGGGGTGAAATCACGCCGCTCGATGGTGTGCACGTTGAGCACCCCCACCAGACCGCCGGGTTCGGTTTCCATCGGCACCGACGCCATCGAGGCAAAGTCCTTGCCGCGCAACGCCGCGATCGGGACGTAACGCGGATCGGCCTCCTTGTCGCTGACGATCACCACGGGTTCGCGATGACTGGCGACCCACCCCGAGACTCCCGAGCCCAGCGGCATCCGGATGCGGCCGACCTGCTCGTCGAACGGCGGGGTGGCACCGGCCAAGGTCAGCGACTGATCGGTGTCGTCCAGGACGTGCACGAAGCAGACATCGGATGCCGTTGTCGCGGTGATCATTCGAGCCACCGCCGCGGCCATCGGCTCCACCTCGGGACCGCTCGACGTCGCGGCGATGATGTCCAGCAGCAGAGCGACTTCCCGGTCGGCGTCCACCAGACCGTGCACGGCGTGCGGGCTCACACCACCGGAGCGACTACTCATCGAAAGATGCCTTCCCGCAACGCCGTTGCCGCGGCGCTGGTGCGGTCGCTGACTCCCAGTTTGCGATAGATGGAGCTGAGGTGGGTTTTGACCGTCTCCTCACCGATCACCAGCTTGCCGGCGATTCCCCGATTCGACAGGCCGGTCACCACCAACGACAGGATCTCGCTCTCGCGCTGGGTGAGCCCGTGCCGGGCGCCGGGCCAGAACTGGTCGCTCTGCAGCCGCGCCGCGGTCTCCGCCGCCCGCGCTGCCAGCCCGGCGTCGATGGCCGTCGAGCCTGCGTGCACACCTTCCAGCTGCCGCACCAGCTCGTCGCTGCTGATTCCCTTGAGCAGATAGCCCGACGCGCCGACGCGCATGGCCTGGAAGAGGTACTGCTCGTCGTCGTAGACCGAGAGCAGGATGACTTTGCGCTGGGGATCGCGCTTGCGGATCTCCCGGCACAAGTCCAGACCGCTGGCACCCTGCATCCGCACGTCGCACAACACGATGTCGGGTTGGAGGTCGAAGATCACGGCCATGGCCTTCTCGGCCCCGACCGCCTCGCCCACCACCTCGACGCGGTCACCGAACGGCGCGAGCATCGCCTTGAGACCCTCGATGACCATTTCGTGGTCGTCGACCAGCACCACCCGCACCGCCATGGACAACACCGTAGTGCCGCAACCACGCCCGCCGGACCGCAATGCCACTCGACACCCGTCAATTACACAGAAAGACCGCTGCCGCAGGTGATTTCGCGGGAAATTCGCCGGAGTGGTCGGCGGTGTCACCACGGCCAAGCGGGTGAGGGGCTCACCCGCCTCTCCCCTGAACGGGGGATGCTGTGCCCCACACTGCGCGCGATACTTCCCCCGTGGCCACGATGCTCTTGGACACGATCAGCCGGAATCGATCCTTCTGGTGGGATCGGGCGCGGTGCGCGCATGACGACGCGCCGGAACTCGACGCGGTCATTTTCGACTTCGACGCGCCGCTGGCGGCCACCGAGCGCGATGCGCACATGTTCCGCGAGCTGATCTGGAGCCTGCACTGCGGCGACATCCGGGTCGGCGTCACCACGGCGGCTCCCCGTGACCGGGTCGAACCGCTGGTCCGCGAGCTCATCGGCGACGGCGTGGTCGAGGTGCTGATCACCGGCGACGACGTCATCCGGCCCAAGCCCGACCCGGAGGTGTATCACCGGGCGCTGTGCGAACTCGGGGTCGGCCCCGAGTCCGCGATGGCCGTCGAGCATTCCCCGGCCGGGTTCCACACCGCGCGTTCGGCGGGACTGGCGACCATCGTCGTCACCACCCTGGGCATCCGGAACCGGGACTTCGCCGGGGCGGCCGCGGTCCTGGATCGCTACGACGGCGACGAACCGCTGTCAGCCGGCCGATGTCGACGACTGCACGAGCAGTGGTGGATCAACCGCAGCCGGCTGACCGCCTAACTAGCTAGCTCTGGCCGCACGCGGCCATACTGGGTCTAATCCGCCTGGCCGCAAGCGGCCATGACGAGCTCCCGCACGCGCGCCGCGTCGGCCTGCCCCTTGGTCGCCTTCATCACCGCGCCGACGATCGCACCCGCCGCCTGCACCTTGCCGCCGCGGATCTTCTCGGCGATATCGGGGTTGGCGGCCAGCGCTTCATCGACAGCAGTCTGAATCAGCGAGTCGTCGCGGACCAGCGCCAGGCCACGGTCGGCCATCACCTGCTCGGGCTCACCCTCGCCGGCGAGCACACCCTCGATGACCTGGCGCGCCAGCTTGTTCGACAGCTTGCCCTCGTCGACCAGCGCGACCACCTTCGCCACCTGAGCGGGCGTGACCGGCAGTGCGGCGAGCTCGATGCCAGCCTCATTGGCCTTCTGCACCAAGAAGTTTCCCCACCACGCCCGGGCCTGCTCACTGCTGGCGCCGGCCTCGACCGTCGCGGCGACCAGCTCGATGGCACCCGCGTTCACGAGGTCGCGCATCACCTCGTCGGAGACGCCCCATTCGTCCTGAATTCGCTTGCGCGACAACCACGGAAGCTCCGGGATGGTGGTGCGCAGCCGGGCCACCAGTTCCTCGCTCGGGGCCACCGGCTCCAGATCGGGCTCCGGGAAATACCGATAGTCCTCGGCGGTCTCCTTGTCGCGGCCGGGCGAGGTGAAGCCACCCTCGTCGAAGTGGCGGGTCTCCTGATGGATCTTGCCACCCTCGACGAGAATCGCTGCCTGACGGCGCATTTCGTAGCGGACCGCCACCTCCACGCTCTTGAGCGAGTTGACGTTCTTGGTCTCGGTGCGGGTGCCGAACTCCTGCTGGCCGATCGGGCGCAGCGACACGTTGGCATCGCAGCGCAGCGAGCCCTGATCCATCCGCACGTCGGAGACGCCCAGTCCGCGCAGCAGATCCCGCAACGCGGTGACATAGGCGCGGGCGACCTCGGGTGCCCGCTCACCGGTGCCCTCGATCGGCTTGGTGACGATCTCGATCAGCGGAACCCCGGCGCGGTTGACGTCCAGCAGCGAGGTGGTCGCACCGTGGATGCGGCCGGTGTCGCCGCCGACATGCGTGAGCTTGCCGGTGTCCTCCTCCATGTGCGCACGCTCGATGGCGACGCGGAAGGTGCTGCCGTCGTCGAGCGGGACGTCGAGATAACCGTCGAAGGCGATCGGCTCGTCATACTGCGAGATCTGGTAGTTCTTCGGCTGGTCCGGATAGAAGTAGTTCTTCCGCGCGAAGCGCGACCAGGGAGCGATCGAGCAGTTCAGCGCGAGGCCGATGCGGATGGCCGATTCGACGGCCGCCTCGTTGAGCACCGGCAACGCGCCGGGCATGCCCAGGCAGACCGGGCAGACCTGGGTGTTGGGCTCGGCGCCGAACGTCGTCGCGCAGGGGCAGAACATCTTGGTGGCGGTCGACAGCTCGACGTGCACCTCGAGCCCGAGCACCGGGTCGAAGCGCGCGATGACGTCGTCGTAGTCGAGCAGGTCAGCCTGCGCAGCAGCAGTCATGCCGTCAATCCTAGTGGGGCCGGTTTTCCGATCCGGACCGGTGAGATCTCAGCCGAAGAAGGCGGCGGCGTCGTCGTAGCGGCTCTGCGGCACCAGCTTGAGCTGGCGCACCGCATCCGCCAGCGGCACCCGGCCGATGTCCTGCCCGCGCAGCGACACCATCATCCCGTACTCACCGGCGTGCGCGGCGTCGGCGGCGTTGACGCCGAACCGGGTGGCCAGCACCCGGTCATACGCCGTCGGGGTGCCGCCGCGCTGGACGTGACCGAGCACGGTGACCCGGACTTCCTTCTTGATCCGCTTCTCCACCTCCATGGCCAGCTGCTGGGCCACCCCGGTGAAACGCTCATGCCCGAATTCGTCGGTGCCACCCTGGCGCAGTTGCATCGACCCCTCGGCCGGCTTGGCCCCTTCGGCGACGACGATGATGAAGCTGGACTCGCCGCGCTGGAAGCGCTTCTTGACCAGCCGGCACACCTCTTCGACATCGAAGGGCTGCTCGGGGATCAGGGTCATATGCGCACCCGAGGACAGCCCGGCGTTCAGCGCGATCCAGCCCGCATGCCGGCCCATCACCTCGACCAGCATCACCCGCTGATGCGACTCCGCGGTGCTGTGCAGCCGGTCGATCGCCTCGGTGGCGATCTGCAGCGCGGTGTCGTGGCCGAATGTGACGTCGGTGCAGTCGATGTCGTTGTCGATGGTCTTGGGCACGCCGACGACCGGCACACCCTCCTCGGACAGCCAGTGCGCGGCGGTCAGCGTGCCTTCGCCGCCGATCGGGATCAGCACGTCGATCCCGTTGTCCTCCAACGTCTGCTTGATGTCGTCCAGACCGGCGCGCAGCTTGTCGGGGTTGGTGCGGGCGGTACCCAGCATGGTGCCGCCCTTGGCGAGCAACCGGTTGTTGCGGTCGTCGTTGTGCAGTTGGATCCGGCGGTCCTCCAGCAGGCCACGCCAGCCGTCCAGGAACCCGACCACCGAAGACCCGTAGCGGGCGTCGCAGGTCCGCACCACGGCCCGGATCACCGCATTCAGACCCGGACAGTCACCCCCACCGGTCAGCACTCCGATACGCATGGGACCTATCCTGCCCCGTCAGATCGCTGTTGGCAGCGAACCGCGGGCAGACTCATAGGCCGCACCTATGCGGTACAGCCGGTCGTCGGCCAACGCGGGCGCCATGATCTGCAGGCCGACCGGCAGATTGTCGTCGGTCGACAGTCCGGACGGCACCGACATTCCGCAGTGCCCGGCCAGGTTCAACGGCAGCGTGCACAGGTCGAACAAGTACATCGCCAGTGGATCGTCGACCTTCTCCCCCAGCCGGAATGCGGTGGTCGGGGTGGCCGGGGACACCAGCACGTCCACCTTCTCGTAGGCGGCGTCGAGGTCACCGGCGATCAGGGTGCGAACCTTCTGGGCCTGGTTGTAGTAGGCGTCGTAATAACCCGCCGATAGCGCGTAAGTGCCAATGATGATGCGGCGCTTGACTTCTGGGCCGAATCCGGCCGCCCGCGTCAGCGCCATCACCTCCTCGGCGCTGCGAGTGCCGTCGTCGCCGACCCGCAGCCCGTAACGCATGGCGTCGAAGCGGGCCAGGTTGCTCGACACCTCCGAGGGCAGGATCAGGTAATAGGCGGACAGCGAGTAGTCCAGGTGCGGGCAGTCCACCTCGCTGACCTCGGCACCCAGCGCTTCGAGCTGCTGCACGGCGGTGTTGAACGAATCCAGCACGCCTGGCTGGTAACCCTCACCGCTGCGCAACTGCTTGACCACACCGATCCGCACGCCCGACAGGTCGCCATGGGCGCCGGCCTTCGCGGCCGCCACCACGTCGGGGACCTGCGCCTCGACCGAGGTGGAGTCGCGCGGGTCGTGCCCGGCGATCACCGAATGCAACAGCGCGGTGTCGAGCACGGTGCGCGCGCACGGCCCGCCCTGATCCAGCGACGACGCGCACGCCACCAGCCCGTAGCGCGACACGGTTCCGTAGGTGGGTTTCACCCCGACGGTCGCGGTCAGCGCCGCCGGCTGGCGGATCGAGCCGCCGGTGTCGGAGCCGATCGCCAGCGGCGCCTGGAAGGCGGCCAACGCGGCAGCGCTGCCACCGCCCGAACCGCCCGGCGTCCGGTCGACGTCCCACGGATTGCGGGTCGGGCCGTAGGCCGAGTTCTCAGTGGAGCTGCCCATCGCGAACTCGTCCATGTTGGTCTTGCCGAGGATCGGGGTGCCCGCGGCGCGCAGCCGAGCAGTCACCGTGGCGTCGTACGGCGACGTCCAGCCTTCGAGGATCTTCGAGCCGCACGTCGTCGGCATGTCGACGGTGGTGAAGACGTCCTTGAGGGCCAGCGGCACACCGGCCAGCGGCGACGGCAGTGTCTCTCCGGCGGCGACGGCGGCATCGACGCGGGCCGCACTGGCCAGTGCCTCGTCGGCGGCGACGTGCAAGAAGGCGTGGTAGCGCTCGTCGGTGGCGGCGATCTGGTCCAGGCAGGCCTGGGTCACCTCGACCGAGGAGACCTCCTTGGCCGCGATCTTCTCGCCCAGGGTGGCGGCGTCGAGCCGGATCAAGTCACTCACTGGGGCTCCCCCAAAATCTGCGGGACCGCGAACCGGCCCTCTGCTGCGGCCGGCGCCTCGGCGAGCGCCTGCTCCTGGGTCAGGCACGACTGAACCACGTCGGGCCTGGTGACGTTGACGTCTTTCAGGGGGTTGTCGGTCGGCTTCACGTCTGCGGTGTCGACGGCCTGAATCTGGCTGACGTGCTCCAGGATGGTGTCGAGCTGGCCGGCGAAGCTCTCGAGTTCGTTGTCGGTCAGGGCCAGCCGGGCCAGCTTGGCGAGCCGGGCGACATCGTCGCGGGAGATCTGGGACACGGTGGTCAAGCCTAGGTGAAAGGGTGATCCGCGTGCCGTGGGGACTGCTTCCGGTTGGGCTGCCGCTGGGCGGGCTGCTGGTCCTCGCCGGCGGCGCGCTGATCCTGCCGCGACCCGGATTGCCGCGGGTGCTCGCCGGGGCGGTGCTGACGCTGACCGTGATCGTGGTGGCGGTGGTCGCGCTTGGCACGGTGGGCCGGCTGACCGGCGTGCTGCTGCTGGCGGTGCTGGCATGGACGACGCTGGCCGTGCTGGTGGCGGCACGGCGAACGCACTGGTGGCGACTGCCGTGGCGTGCCGCGGTGAGTGTCGACACCGTGCCGCTGCTGCTGGTCGCGCTGGCCGCGATGGTGCTGGCGGTGGTGGCCGCCTACTACCTGCCGGTGTGGCAGTGGGACGCGCTCGGCTACCACCTGCCGTACGTGAACTTCGCCCTGCAGCGCGGCACCCTCGCCGACATCCCCGCCGACGTCGCGTACCTGTCCACCTATCCGCACATCGTCGAGGACGCGTTCATCGCGTGGCGGGCGCTGCTGCCCGACGACCGGCTGGTGGAGTTGGCGCACCTGATGTTCGGGCTCATGGGTGCGCTCGCGATCGCCACGATCGCCCGTGAGTCCGGTGCCCGCGGCTCCCACGCGGTGGCCGCCGGGGCGGCCTGGCTGACGCTGCCCGCCGCGTTCCTGCAGCTGCCGACGAACTACACCGACGTGGCGTCGGCGGCTCTGCTGCTGACAGCGGTCGCCTTCGTGGTGGCGCCGGCGCAGCGCCCGCAGCTGCTGCTGGCGGGAATCTCCATCGGGTTGTTCCTGGGTTCCAAACCGAACGCACTGATCGCCGGTGCGCTGCTTCTGGTGGTGCTGACCGTCCGCGCGGTCCGCGCCGGCCACCACCGTGCGCTCGTCGCGGCCTGGCTGGCCGCCCTGGCGCTGGGCGTGCCGACCTACGTGGTCAACGTCGCCCGGCACCACAATCCGGTCTGGCCGGCGCGCATTGACGTCGGCCCGGTGAATCTGCCTGGTACACAAGCGATGTCGACACTCCTGCGGTCGGGGGCGGCGGCACCGCACCTTGATGGCCCACTCCTGACCCGGGTGATCCGGTCGTGGACGACGATCGTTCCGCCGCTACCGGTGTTCGACATGCGGATCGGCGGGCTCGGGCTGGTGTTCCTGGTGGCGCTGCCGGTCGCGCTGATCCGGGCCGCACGCACCCGGTCGCCCGCGGTGTGGGTGTGCTTCGCGGCGGCGCTGGCCACACCGGATCCCGCGGTGGCCCGCTATGTGCTCGGTTTCGCCGGTCTGGTGCTGGCGTTCGCGGTTCCGGTGGTCGGTCGTCTCGGGCGCCGCCGGCGGCAGGTGGTGTTCGCCGTCGTCGCGGCGGTCGCCGCCCAGGGTGTGTGGATCTCCTACCCGGGCCTGACCGGTGAAGGACCGCCGCTTCGCGCCTACGTGCACATGACCCCGGAGCAGCGCCGCGCCGCGGTCGGCGCAGACGGGCCGCCCGGCGACATCGTGACCGTCGTGAACCATCTGCCGCCGGGGGCGATCACGGCCTTCGACAGCAGCGCGGAGCTGCCCTACCTGGCGTGGCCGGACGACCTCTCGCACCGGGCCAGCCGGATTCCCGACGACGTCACACCCACTCAGGCAAGTGATCTGCTCAACGATTCCGGCACCGCAGTCCTGATGGTCGGAGACAACTCCGTCACCGGCCGACTCCTGCAATCTGACCTGCGGTTTCGCCCGGCATTCGGCTGCGGTCCCGCGCCCTGCACGGTGTATCTGCGGCGCTGAGTGGCCGACCCTGCCGGAATGCTGAGTCCAGGCGGCTGTGAAACAGTGTCCGCGTGCCTTCGTATCTGCTGCGGGTCCAGCTGGCCGACCGGCCCGGTAGCCTCGGCTCGCTCGCCGTGGCGCTGGGCACCGTCGGCGCAGACATCCTGTCGCTCGACGTGGTCGAGCGGGGACCCGGCTGGGCGATCGACGATTTGGTCGTCGAGCTCCCGCTGGGCGCCATGCCCGACATGCTGATCACGGCCGCCGAACACATCAAGGGTGTCCGGGTCGACACAATCCGCCCGCACACCGGGCTGTTGGAAGCCCATCGCGAACTGGAGCTGATCGACCACATCGCGGCGGCCGGCGACCGCGCCGCCAAGCTGCAGGTGCTTGCCGACGAGGCGCCACGGGTGCTGCGGGTGGGCTTCTGCACGGTGGCGCGGATGTCGGAGTCAGGCCTGGAACGCGTGGTCGGCAGTTCCGGCGCCCCGGAGACCGCGGCGACCTCCGCGCCGTGGCTGCCGCTGGCGCACGCGGAGGCCCTCGACGGCACCGCCGACTGGGTGCCTCAGGCCTGGCGTGACATGGACACCACACTGGCCGCCGCGCCGCTGGGTGACCCCAACACCGCGGTGCTGCTGGGCCGCCCGGGCGGGCCGCTGTTCCGTCCCTCCGAGGTGGCCCGGCTGGGCTACCTGGCCGGGATCGTCGCGACGATTCTGCGCTGAGTCAGTCGTCGGCTTCGGCCGGCGGTGGCGGTCCCTCGTCCAGCAGGGCGCGGAACCCGTCCTCATCGAGGATCGGCACCCCCAGCTCGACGGCCTTGTCGTACTTCGATCCGGGCGAATCGCCCGCAACCACGTACGAGGTTTTCTTCGACACCGAACCGACCGCCTTACCGCCGCGGCTGATGATGGCCTCCTTGGCCTCGTCGCGGGAGAAGTTCGGCAACGACCCGGTGACCACGATCGAAAGTCCTTGCAGCGTAGGACTGATCGACTCATCGCGGACATCTTCCATTCGCACACCGGCCGCCCGCCACTTGTCGATGATCGCGCGGTGCCAGTCGACGGCGAACCACTCGACCAGCGCGGCGGCGATCGTCGGTCCGACGCCTTCGACGTCGGCGAGCTGCTCCTCGGTGGCGGCCATGATCGCGTCGAGGCTGCCGAACGCCACCGCCAGCGCCCGCGCCGCGGTCGGCCCGACGTGGCGGATGGACAACGCCACCAGGATCCGCCAGAGCGGCCGGTCCTTGGCCTGCTGCAGATTGATGAGGAGGCGGGCGCCGTTGGCGGACAGCGTGCCGTCCTTGGTGGTGAAGAAGTCCGACGTCAGCAGGTCGGCGCTGGTGAGACCGAACAGGTCGCCCTCATCGGTGATGACCTTGGCGGCCAGCAGTGCCGTCGCCGCCTCGTAGCCCAGCCCCTCGATGTCCAGCCCACCGCGGCCGGCCAGGTGGAAGACCCGCTCCCGCAGTTGCGCGGGGCAGGATCGGGAGTTCGGGCACCGGATGTCGACATCGCCCTCTTTGGCCGGCGCCAGCGGGGTGCCGCACTCCGGGCAGTGCGTGGGCATCACGAATTCGCGCTCGGTGCCGTCGCGCAGGTCGACGACGGGCCCCAGGACCTCGGGGATGACGTCGCCGGCTTTACGGATCATCACGGTGTCACCGATCAGCACGCCCTTGCGCTTGACCTCCGAGCCGTTGTGCAAGGTGGCCATGCCGACCGTCGACCCGGCGATCTTCACCGGCGTCATCATCGCGAACGGGGTGACGCGGCCGGTACGACCGACATTGACCTGGATGTCCAGCAGCTTGGTCTGGGCCTCCTCCGGCGGGTACTTGTAGGCGCATGCCCAGCGCGGCGCGCGGGAGGTGGCGCCGAGGCGGCGCTGCTGAGCGAAATCGTCGACTTTGACCACCACGCCATCGATTTCGTGCTCGATCTCGTGGCGGCGTTCGCCCCAGTAGACGATCTTCTCCTCGACGGCGGCCAGCCCCGCCACCCGAGTGGTGTGATCGGAGACCGGCAGGCCCCACGCCTTCAGCGCGAAGTAGGTGTCGTGCAGGGAATCCGGGGCGAACCCGTCGGTGCGGCCGAGGCCGTGGCAGATCATCCGCAGCCGACGGCGGGCGGTGACCGCCGGATTCTTCTGCCGCAGCGAGCCGGCCGCGCTGTTGCGCGGGTTGGCGAACGGCGCCTTGCCCTCCTCGACCAGGCTGGCATTCAGATTCTCGAAATCCGCCAGCATGAAGAACACCTCGCCGCGCACCTCGAGAAGCGCCGGAACCGGGTAATCCTCTGACGCAGTGAGGGTCTCGGGTATGTCGTCGATGGTGCGGGCATTGTTGGTCACGTCCTCGCCGACCCGGCCGTCGCCGCGAGTGGCGGCCCGCTCCAATCGGCCGTCGCGGTACACCAAAGCGATCGCGACGCCGTCGATCTTCAGCTCGCACAGGTACTGCGGATCCGGGCCGATCTCGGCTTCGACCCGGCTGGACCAGGCCGCCAGCTCCTCGGTGTTGAACACGTCGTCGAGGCTCAACATGCGGTCCAGGTGGGCGGCCTCGGCGAAGTCGGTGGTGAAGCCCGCGCCGCCGACCAGCTGGGTCGGCGAGTCGGCTACCCGAAGCTCGGGAAAGCGCTCCTCGAGTGCGAGCAGCTCGTTGAAGAGCCTGTCGAACTCCGCGTCGGAGACGATCGGCGCGTCCTTGATGTAGTAGCGGAACTGATGCTCGCGCACCTCCTCGGCAAGTTCCTGCCAGCGCCGCCGTACATCCGGATCGATGGGATCAACCTCGGGGTCGGACGTCTCTGCAGCCACCCTGGCAGGCTATCGGAGCGCCCCGACAGGCTTCGATCGTGGCAAGGTGGGGCCATGTCGCACCCGATCATGTTCGACGATTCCGATCCGATCCTGGCTCGGGTGCGCAGGATCGCGCTGGCGTTGCCGGAGGCGACCGAGAAGATCTCGCACGGCAGGCCGACGTTCTCGGCGCCGAAGATGTTCGCCGTCTACGGCGGCAGCCAGAAGAACCCCAGCGGCCCGATGATCCGCTACGCCCACGCGCTGCTGGTCAAGGTCGACGACAGCGAGCGCGAGGCGCTGCAGCAGGACGCCCGGTTCTTCTTCCCCGCCTACCTGGGTCCGTACGGCTGGCTGGGCCTGGACTTCGACGCCGCCACAATCGACTGGACGGAAGTCGCCGAACTGGTCGACGCCTCGTTCCGGCTGCAGGCCCCGGCGCGCCTGATCAAACAGCTCGACAGCTAGCCGGTCAACACCGCTTCACGTTCTGAAAACCGTTGTGGCCGTCTTAGATTAGCGCGTGAGACCCGCGCCAGGATCGACGGTCGCATCAGCCGGGCCGGTGAGTCACGCATGCTCAGCACCCGGAAGAACTGGCTGGTGACCATCAGATCGGTTTCCACGGTGAGCACCATGTCGGCGAACTTGTTGTTGATCCGCATTCCCACCGGCCGATCGCCGGCGATCGCCGGCGATCTCCGGTAGCGACAGGTCGGCACCGACGGCGTTGCGCCACGCCATGCGAACCGTCTTGGCCGCCGTCTTGAAGAACCGCCGGGGCAAGTCAGTGTCGCCGTGGCGCAGACAATGACGCAGCGCGATCGCCTCCAATGCGGCCACCGTCATTCCCGCCGGCGGTCACGTTCGCAATACGCATCGGGTGCCGTCGTAGATCGTCGCCATGCACTTCGTGCAGTGCACACACAGCCCCTCGCGGGTGGTGTCCTCTCGAAACTTGTTGATCAGCGCGGGATCGCGCAACAGCGCGCGGGCCATGGCGACGAATTCGAACCCTTCTTCCAGCGCAGATTCGACGGTGTCCATGGTGTTGACCCCGCCAAGCAGGATCAGCGGCATCGTGAGCGCCTCACGGAATTGGCGGGCCAGCGGCAGGAAGAACGCCTCTTCGAACGGGTAGGTGCGGAACATGTGACCGCCGATGACCCGCAACCCCAGCCCGACGATCGCGGGTTGGGCGGCAATGAATTCAGCCATCGGGACATCACCGCGGAAGTAGTACATCGGGTTGAGCAACGAGCTGCCGCCGGTCAATTCCAGCGCGTCGAGGTGACCGTCGGATTCCAGAAGCTGAGCCGTGGGCAGACTGTCGGTGAGCCAGAAGCCGCCGCGCACACCGTCGTCCATGTTGAACTTCGCGGTGACGGCGACGGCGTCCCCGGCCTCGCGGCGGACCCGCTCGACGACCCTGCGCGCCAATTCGGCCCTGCGCCGCATGTCACCGCCGTAGCGGTCTTTGCGTTTGTTGAGGTTCGGGCTGAAAAACGAGCTCACCAGGTACCCGTGACCCAGATGCACCTCGATGGCGTCGAATCCCGCGTCGACGGCGTGGCGCGCGGCGGCACCGAAGTCCTCGATGACCTTGTCGAGTTGGTCAACGGTCGCGCCGCGTACCAATGCCATTGCCGGAGCACTCAATCGGGTGGACGGTGACAGTGTGCTCATGCGGTTGGACCGAGTGTTCGCGACTAGACCCGCATGGCCGATCTGTGCGCACACCAGCGCACCGCCGGCGTGTACCGCGTTGGTCAGCCGGCGCAACGCCGCGGCCCGCCGGCCGTCGAGCACCATCGTGTCCCGGTGGACCCGTCCGCCGGGTGAGACCGCACAGTAAGCGAGGGTGGTCATCGCCGCGCCGCCGCGCGCGACTTCGACGTGGAAATCGATGAGATCGTCGGTAACCTCGCCGCGCGGCATGCGACCTTCGAAGGTCGCCGCCTTGATGAACCGGTTCTTGAGCGTGAGCGGTCCCAGCCTCATCGGAGTGAATGCCGCGGAGGAGGCGACCACTCGATCGCCTGTATATTTCGATGCCATTGGCATCGTAAACTAGCACACGCAGCCACTCGACCAAGAGGCAATTGCTGGAGGAAACATGCTCATCGGCGTTACCGGGGGAACCGGGTACGTGGGTGCACATTGTGTGCGCGCCGTGCTCGCGGCTGGACACCAGGTCCGGCTGCTGGTCGGCCCGGACGCCGACGGCGCGCCGGTGCTGGACCGATTCGCCGAATACGGCGACGCCGAGTTGCTATCCGGCGACATCCGCGACGACGCGACGGTCGACGCCCTGCTCGCCGGCTGTGATGCGGTGCTGCACGCCGCCGGTGTTGTCGGCACCGACAACCGCCGAAGCGAGTTGATGTGGCAGGTCAACGCGCATGCCACCGAGGCGATACTCACGCGCGCCGTGGACAAGGGACTCGACCCGGTGGTCTCGGTGAGCAGTTACAGCGCCCTGTTCCCGCCGCCGTCGGGCGTGATCGGCCCCGACACCCCGACCGCCGAGGGCCGCAGCGCGTACGCCAAGACCAAGGGTTACGCCGATTGCGTGGCCCGGCGACTGCAATCGCAGGGTGCGCCTGTGGTCGTCACGTACCCGTCAAGCGTGGTGGGTAAGGCGTTTCACACCGCACCCGGCGTCACCGAGCGGGGCTGGGCGCCCATCGCGCGGTTCGGCGTCGCGCCTCGGTTGCGGGGCGGTATGCAGATGATCGACGTTCGCGATGTCGCCGACGTCCACGCGGCAGTGATGGTGCCCGGTCGCGGTCCGCGACGGTACGTGTGCGGCGGAGTGATGGTGCCATTCGACGATATGGTGTCGGCGATTGAACGCGGGACGGGGCGTCGTATCACGCGAATCCCATTGAATCCAAGCTTGTTTCGCGGGATCAGCCGCATCGGTGACGTGCTCGGCGGAATCGTGCCGATGGGTGACGGCCTGACCTACGAGGCGGCCCTGCTGCTCACCGCGGCGACGCCGACCGACGACACCGCCACCTTGGGCGACCTCGGCATGACGTGGCGTTCCCCGACCGACGCCATCGTCACGTCGTTTCCGGCGACGTCACCGCGCCGGTGAGGATGCCGATGATGCGGGCACGCAGCGTCTCGGTGTCGTCCTCGACGGCGACCGTGGTCAGAAACAGCGCAGCTCCGGCCGCCATCGCGAGCACGGCTCGTCCATCGCGTTCGGCGTCGTCCGGGTCGCGCGCATCGGCGCCGGTGAACAACGCAACCGCCGGTCCGCTGAAGCCAGACCACAGTCGACGGCGCAATTCGTCGTTCTCGGCCATGGCCAGCAGGAGTCCGGGCACCGCAGCCTTGACCTCGGCGCGCGCGAACAGCTGATGGCTGCCCCGCACAACCCAGTCCACCCACCCCACCAGGTCGGTTCCCGCGAATGGCGCAAGATCGGGGCTCGCCCCGAGGATCGCATGCAGAACGAGCTCAGCCTTCGACGGCCAGCGGCGGTCCAGACTCGATCGACTCACCAGGGAGCGGGCGGCTATCAACCGCATACTCAGCCCTTCCCAGCCCACCTCGACAAGCAGTGCCCGCGTAACCGCGAAGACCCGTTCGTCGATCGATGCGTCCCGCGGGCGCCCAGCGGTCTTCTCACTCTCCACGTCGGTAATTGAACCCCAAGCCGTGGTCGATCCCGGCGCGGCAAGGGAGTGTGCCTCGCAACCCACCATCGCGCGGCAACGCGCCCCTACTCGGCACGGGTAACAGCTAGATCGCGTCGGGATCCTCGGCGACGGCGGCTGCCGCCCGCTCACACAACCCGATCGCGGCGCGGGCCCACGCGGTGTCCGCGCCCGCCAGCCCGCAGGACGGACTGATGCCGACGCGGTCGCGGATGGCATTGCGGGAGAAGCCGATCCGATCGGTGATTGCCACTGCCGTGGCGGCCACCTCCTCGGCGGACGGCCGGGCCGCCGGGGCGCTCGTCGGCACCAGACCGAACACCACCGACCGCCCCGAGTCCAGGAACTCGCCCAACCCGTCGAAGTCGGCGTCACCAAGGGTACTCACATCCACCGAAACCGCATGGATGGCGCTGCGCTGCAACACATTCCATGGCATATCCGCGCAGCTGTGCAGTATCACCTCGGTGCCTGCGGCGGCCACACACTCGTCGAGCAACCCGATGGCGACCGCCTCGTCCACCGGATGCACCGGGCTCATGGCGGTCACCCCGGTCAACCGGCCGGCCAGCGCGGCGAACAGCAGCGGCTCGTCGTACTGCACGACGACCGTCGTCGAGAGCCGGCGCGCCACCTCGGCACGATGCCTGGCCACTCCCTCGGCCAGCGACGACGCCAGGTCGCGCACCGCACCCGCATCGGTGAGCGCCCGGTGTCCGTTGGGAAGCTCGAGCTGGGCGGCCAGTGTCACCGGACCGGGTGCCTGTACCTTGACGGGCCGTCCGGAGCCGGGGCCGCCGGCTTTCTCCCAGGCCTCCTCGATGGCGTCGATGTCCTCGTCGAGCAGACTCTTCGCCCGGCGGGTGACAGCACCGGGGCGGGCGGCGATGCGGTAGCCGCGCGGCACGGTGTCGATGGCGATGTCGACCAGGAGCGCGCCGGCCCGCCCGATCATGTCGGCGCCCACGCCGCGGGCCGGCAGCTCGACCAGGTGCGGCAGTCGGTGCAGCTCCCCGACCACGATCTCGGCGGCTTCCCGCGGGGCGGAACCCGGCCACGAGCCGATGCCGGTGGCTGCCGCGAAATCACTCACCGGGCAACCGTATTGGACACACCCCGCACACCGCACGGCCGGGGGCCTACCGTGATGACATGACGGTGCGCGCGGCAGTGGCCTGCTGCGCTGCCGCGGCACTGCTGACGGGCTGCACCCAGTGGGTCGACGGAGCACCGCTGCGCGCCCTGAGCGAGCCGCCGTACAGCCCGCCGGGCATCGTCGACGTCGACCGAATCATGCTCAGCCAGGCCCAGATCCAGGCCATCACCGGTGGCGGCCAGGACGTGACGATCATTCCGAGCATGGACGGTAAAGCCATGGTGGACGTCGACCCACTGGCCGAGTCGGTCCCCCGCGATTGCCGCTTCATCTTCGCCGAAACCGACACCTTCGGCACCGATGTCGAGGACTTCCACAAAACCAGCTTCCAGTACCCGCCGCGGCGCGCGCTGATCTCAGAAGCGGCCGCGGCCTACCAGGACGAGGCCAACGCGCGGCAGGCGTTCAACACCCTCTCGGCCGCCGTGCACCGCTGCGCCGAGGGCTCCATGGGCGCGAGCCTGGTCGGCGACGTCGATGGCGACGCCGAGTCGCTGCGCACCCGGTCCGGCCGATGCGGCCGGGACTACCGGCTGAGGTCGTCGGTGCTGGTCGAGGTGACGTTTTGCATGTTCCCCGAGTCAGTGCCCGAGATTGTCATGACGAACATTCTCAACAAGATTCCGGGCGGCTGATCGTCGCGCTGGCGACGACTTCGTCGCCCGCCGGATCGGGCCGGTAGAGCACCAGCGTCTGTCCCGGCGCGACGCCACGCAGCGGAACACGCAGGGAAACGCGCAGCTCGTCGCCGACCGCTTCGGCGACGGCGGGGACCACGCCACCGTGGGCACGGACCTGAACCTCGCATTCCACCGGCCCGGTGGGCGCGACACCGGAGGTGAACACCGGGCGGATGCCGGTCAGCGACTGCACCTCGAGGTCTTCTTTCGCCCCTACCCGCACCGTCTGCGACTCGGCGTCGATGGCGGTGACGTACCGGGGCAGGCCGTCCGGCCCGGGGCCGGCGATGCCGAGGCCCTTGCGCTGGCCGATGGTGAAACCGTGCACGCCGTCGTGCTCGGCGAGCACCGCACCGGTGGCGTCGTCGACGACGGCTCCGCGCCGCACTCCGATCCGGGCGCCGAGGAAGGCCTGGGTGTCACCGGAGGGGATGAAGCAGATGTCGTGGCTGTCGGGCTTGTCGGCGACGGACAGCCCGCGACGCGCGGCCTCGTCGCGGATCGCCGGCTTGGGGGTGTCGCCGATCGGGAACGCCGCATGGCGCAACTGCTGGGCGGTCAGCACACCGAGCACGTACGACTGGTCCTTGTCGACGTCGACCGCACGACGCAGCCGCCCGTCGGACAGCCGGGCGTAATGCCCGGTGGCCACCGCATCGAAGCCCAACGCCAGGGCTTTGGCCGCCAACGCGGAGAACTTGATCTTCTCGTTGCAGCGCACGCAGGGGTTGGGGGTTTCGCCGCGCTCGTAGGACGCGACGAAATCGTCGATCACGTCCTCGGCGAACTTGTCGGCGAAATCCCAGACATAGAACGGGATTCCGAGAACATCGGCGACCCGGCGGGCATCGCCGGCGTCTTCTTTGGAGCAGCAGCCGCGCGAACCGGTCCGCAGGGTGCCCGGCTGGCGGGACAGTGCCAGGTGCACGCCGACGACCTCGTGACCGGCGTCGACCATCCGCGCGGCGGCCACCGAGGAATCGACGCCGCCGCTCATCGCCGCCAGCACTTTCATCGCAGCGCCCCCAGTGATGAACTGGCCAGTGCGGCCTGGCGGGCCCGCTCGACCGCGGCGGGCAACACTCGCAGCGCGGCGTCGACATCGGCTTCGGTGCTGGTGTGGCCCAATGACAACCGCAACGATCCGCGGGCGGCGTCGGCGTCGGCGCCCATGGCCAACAGGACATGCGAGGGTTGCGCCACGCCGGCCGTGCACGCCGACCCGGTGGAGCATTCGATTCCGTTGGCGTCCAACAACATCAGCAGCGAGTCGCCTTCACAACCACGGAATGTGAAGTGGGTGTTGCCCGGGAGCCGGCGATCGCCGAGGGCGCCGTTGACTCCGGTGTCGGCGATCGAATCCAGCACGCCGTTGACGAGCCGATCGCGCAGGTAGCGCAGCCGGGCGCCGGTGGCGTCGAGCGATTCGACGGCGACATCGGCAGCCGCCGCCATCGCGACCACACCCGCGACATCCGGTGTGCCCGAACGGACGTCACGTTCCTGACCGCCGCCGTGCAGCAGCGGAACGCAGGCGGTGGCCCGGCGAAGCAGCAGCGCGCCGACGCCCGTCGGTCCGCCGAACTTGTGCGCAGCCAGGCTGATGGCCGACAGGTTGGAGCCGGCGAAGTCCACCGGAATGTGACCGACCGCCTGGACGGCGTCACTGTGGATCGGCACGTCGAACTCGGCGGCCACGGCGGCCAGTTCGGCGATCGGCATGATCGTGCCGACCTCGTTGTTGGCCCACATCACCGTGACCAGCGCCACGTCGTCGTGTTCGGTGAGCGCCTCGCGCAGCGCGGCCGCCGTCACCGACCCGTCCGGTTCGGTCGGCAGGAACGTCACCTCGGCGCCCTCATGCTCGGCCAGCCAGGTGACGCCGTCGAGCACGGCGTGGTGCTCGACGGCGGTGGTCACGATGCGGCGGCGGGCGGGTTCGGCGTCGCGCCGCGCCCAGTAGATGCCTTTGACGGCGAGGTTGTCGCTTTCGGTGCCGCCTGCGGTGAAGATCACCTCGGACGGCCGGGCGCCGAGGCGCGCCGCGATGGTCTCCCGGGCCTCTTCCATCCGGCGGCGGGCGTCGCGGCCCGCGGTGTGCAGCGAAGAGGCGTTGCCGACGGTGGCCAGCGCAGCCGTCATCGCCTCGATGGCAGCAGGATGCATCGGGGTGGTGGCAGCGTGGTCGAGATACACCGGACCGGCGGTCGGGCTCATAGCCCGTCCAGGATACCGGCAGGCGCGCAAGCCTCTTGCCACGGCGAACGTCACCCCAGCGTGACGCTCGGCGCCGAACGTGACTCCGGAGTGACGTTCGGCGGCGAAATCAGCCCGCCAGGGCGTGGCTGTGCTGGAACCGCGGGGCAATCTGCCCACGCACCGCCACCTCGCAGCGGGCCGCCAGCTCACGCCGATCGGCACCCGGCAGCTCCAGGGACGCCACCTCGACGTCGACGACGGTCACCCGGGTCCGCACCGTGCGGCTCAGGGACTGCCACAGCGAGTCGTCTCCCACGAACGCCGTCACCGTCGAGGGCCGCCCGTCGCGGTGGTGGTAGGTCAGCCGGAGCGGCTGCACCGGCCGGCCGGAGTCGACGGCGGCCTGGAACATCGCCGGACGGAACTGGCCGTAGGCCAGCCCGCACCAGGTGGTGCCTTCCGGGAACGCGACGACGGTCTGCCCGTTGCGCAGCCGCTCGGCTACCGTCGCGACGACCTGCGGCAGCCGGCGCAGGCTGGCGCGGTCGATCGGGATGACCTTCATGATCCGCGCCGCCAGGCCGACGGCAGGCCAGTCGATGAGGTCGGCGCGCGCGACGAACGCCCCCGGCAGCACCGAACCGATGACGAAGGTGTCCACCCAGGAGACGTGGCCGCTGACCACCAGCACACCGCGCAGGTTGCGAATCGGGCCGCCCGACACGGTGATTCGCACACCGAGGCAGCGCAGGAAGGTCCGGCAGTACAGCCGCTGGACACGACCGCGCCCCGGCAGCGGCACCGCCAGCAACGGCACCACCATCAGCAGCATCAAGGCCGCCGCGATCCGGTAGGTCGCCCGCATTGCCGCGACCAACCGCCGCGACGGCGGGGCACCGCCGGCGCGCACACAGCTGCTGTCACACAGTGCACGCGGCAGCCACGCGTGCTCGGTCACCGTCATGGGTTTCTCCCGACTCCGTCGGCCATCTCGCCGGCCGCCGACACCGACCTCAGCCTGGTCAGGTAGCGCGTATCGGCCTGCCGCTTGTCCAGCAGGGCCGGGAAGTCGCCGACGCCGAACTCGGGGTCGTGCGCGGGTTCTCCGCACACCCGGGCGCCCAGGCGCAGGTAACCGCGCATCAGCGGCGGGATCGTCGGCCGGGCCGGCGGGGCGATGTCGTCGAGACCCTTACCGCCCAGCACGACCGGCCGGTACGGATACACCGTGTGCTCGGCTGCGGCGGCGTGGCGGCGCAGCACGAAATCGCGCACCCCGCGAACCTGGCTGCCCGGGGCGCCGGCTGGATCTGTCGGGTGCGTCGGCACCGAGACACACCCGGTGACGTAGTCGTATCCGCAGCGGTCCAGATAGGCCAGGATGCCGGCCCACATGAGCAGCACCACCGCGCCGTTGCGGTGGTCGGCGCGCACCACCGCGCGGCCCATCTCCACCAGCGACGGCCGCAGCGCGTCCAGCGACCTGACATCGAATTCGGTTGCGGTGTAGAGACTTCCGGCGGCGATCGCACCGGGCGGCGGCAGCATGCGGTAGCAGCCGACGACCTCTCCGGAGATGTCTTCGCGCACCAGCAGGTGGTCACAGAATTCGTCGAACCGGTCGGCGTCACGGCCGTCGCCGTCGGCGGGCAGCGTGTAGCCGGGTTCGGTGGTGAACACCTGATACCGCAGCCGCTGGGCCGCGTCGATCAGGCTGGGGTCGGTGGACAGCAGGAGTGAGTAGCGCGGGCCGCGCAGCGCGGCGGATTCGTTTCGGTCGGGGGCTATGAGTACGGATGCAGTGCTCATACCTGAACGGTTGCTGAGCCGTTCGGCGAGATGTCAACGCCAGCGTGACGTGTTCGTGCACGCTCGATGACCAATAAAAGCGACGGCCCCCGAACGCCGTGCGGGCGCGCGGGGGCCGTTGCCTTGGTGCTGTGAGTTAACCCTTGCGGGACTTGACCGCGTCGGTCAGCTGGGGCGTGACGTTGAACAGGTCACCGACGATGCCGTAATCGGCGATCTCGAAGATCGGTGCTTCCTCGTCCTTGTTGACCGCGATGATCGTCTTGGACGTCTGCATGCCCGCGCGGTGCTGGATAGCCCCGGAGATGCCCAGCGCGATGTACAGCTGCGGCGAGACCGTCTTTCCGGTCTGGCCCACCTGGAACTGGCCCGGGTAGTAGCCGGAGTCGACGGCGGCACGCGATGCACCGACGGCGCCACCCAGCGAGTCGGCCAGGTCCTCGACAACCGAGAACTTGTCGGCACTGCCGACACCACGGCCACCGGAGACCACAACGCTGGCCTCGGTGAGCTCCGGGCGGTCGCCGGCCACGGCGGGCTCGCGCTTGGTGATCTTGGTGGCGTTCTCGGCCTGTGCGGGGACCTCAACGGTCACCTGCTCGCCGGCACCGGCTTCAGGCGCGGCGTCGACGGCACCCGGGCGCAGGGTGATCACCGGGGTGTCACCGGTGGCCTTGGCCTCGACGGTGAAGGCGCCACCGAAGATGCTGTGGACACCCACTCCGCCTTCTTTGACCTCGACGACGTCGGACAGCACACCGGCGCCGGTCCGTGCGGCCAGCCGGCCCGCGATCTCCTTGCCGTCGGCGTTGGCCGCCAGCAGCACGGCGGCCGGGGTGGCCGACTCCACCAGCGACGCCAGAACGTCGACGAACGGGGTGATCAGGTAGCCCGCGGCATCGTCGGATTCGGCGACGTAGATCTTGGCCGCACCGGCGGCCTTGAGGTCGTCGACGAGCGGCGCGGCGGTGCCGGGGGCACCGACCACGACGGCCGACGGCTCGCCCAGGGCACGGGCGGCGGTGATGAGCTCGGCGGTGACTTTCTTCACCGCACCTTCGGCGTGCTCGACGAGCACAAGTACTTCAGCCATAGCTGTTCAGCCTCTTTGTCTTTCGAGTGGTCCGGGAAGGAATTAGATGATCTTTTGGGCGACCAGGTACTGGGCGATCTTGCTGCCGCCGTCGCCTTCGTCGGTGATCTTCTCGCCTGCGGTCTTCGGCGGCTTCGGCGTGGACGACAGCACCGAAGTGCCGGCGTTGGCCAGGCCGACCTCGTCGCCCTCGACGCCGATCTCGGCCAGCGTCAGGGTGGTCACTTCCTTCTTCTTCGCGGCCATGATGCCCTTGAAGGACGGGAAGCGCGGCTCGTTGATCTTCTCGTTGACGCTGATCACCGCGGGCAGTGAGGCCTCGAGGGTGAACACGCCGTCGTCGGTCTCGCGCTCGCCGGTGATCTTGCCGCCCTCGACGCTCACCTTGCGCAGGTGCGTCAGCTGGGGCAGGCCGAGATACTCGGCGATGATGGCCGGGACCGCACCGCCGGTGCCGTCGGTGGCCTCGTTACCGGCGATGACCAGCTCGGTGCCCTCGATGGCGCCCAGCGCGCGGGCCAGGGCCCAGCCGGTCTGCACCATGTCGGAGCCGTGCAGGCCGTCGTCGAGCAGGTGCACGGCCTTGTCGGCACCCATCGACAGCGCCTTGCGGATCGCCTCGGTGGCGCGCGCGGGCCGGCGGTCAGCACGGTGACGGTGCCCGCGGCGTCGCCTTCGCGCTCCTTGATCAACAGCGCCTCTTCAACGGCACGCTCGTTGATCTCGTCCAGCACGGCATCGGCGGCGTCGCGATCGAGCGTGTAGTCACCGTCGGACAACTTGCGCTCGGACCACGTGTCTGGGACCTGTTTGATCAGGACCACGATGTTCGTCATGAGTCTTCTACGTCCTCCTGGCAGGCGTCCTGCGGCCAGAAAAGGTCGCAAGACTTTTGGTCATTCCGCAACACACATCATGTTACCGATGGGTAACTTAGAGTGGTTCGCACGATCACCATAGCTGGTCGAAGTTTGTGTATTAGCAGCCCATCGGTACCGAGCAGTTCGCGAACCACCAACTTCGGGTTAGCCTGCCTTGCAATGAGCGCATTCGTGACTGACGCCGGTGACAGCGGGTTGCCGCTGACCGGCGAACGGACCATCCCCGGGCTGGCGGAAGAGAATTACTGGTTTCGCCGCCACGAGGTGGTCTACCGCCGCCTTCTCGACCTTTGCGCTGGCCGTGACGTGCTGGAAGCGGGCTGCGGCGAGGGCTACGGCGCCGACCTGATCGCGTCGGTGGCGCGCCGGGTGGTGGCCGTGGACTACGACGCGGCGACGGTCGCGCACGTGGCGGCGCGCTACCCCAGGGTCGAGGTCCTCGAAGGCAACCTGGCGGCCTTGCCGTTGCCGGACGCTTCAGTTGACGTTGTGGTGAACTTCCAGGTCATCGAGCATTTGTGGGATCAGCCACAATTCGTGGCCGAATGCGCTCGGGTGCTGCGGTCCGGTGGCCTGCTGCTGATGTCGACGCCGAACCGCATCACCTTCTCCCCCGGGCTGGACACCCCGGTCAACCCGTTCCACACCCGCGAACTCAACGCCCACGAACTGGCCGAGCTGCTGACCGACGGCGGCTTCTTCACCTTGCAGTCGATGAGCGGCGTGTTTCATGGGCCGGGCTTGACCGCGATGGACGAGCGCCACGGCGGCTCGATCATCGACGCACAGATCGAGCGGGCATTGGCCGACGCCCCCTGGTCCGACGGCCTGCTGGCCGATGTCGCTGCCGTGCGCTGCGACGACTTCGAGCTCCTCGAAGCAGGATCACTCCCCGGGTCGCTTCGCTCTCCCCCTCGCCTGCGGCCGGGCGGTACCCCCAGCCCGCCGGCCGAGCGCGACATCGACGACAGCCTGGATCTGGTGGCGATCGCGGTGCGCGTATGAGTCCTGAACAGCAGGTGCCCGGGCAGTTCACCCTGGTCCTGCACACCCATCTGCCGTGGCTGGCCCACCACGGTCGCTGGCCGGTCGGCGAGGAATGGCTCTACCAGTCCTGGGCGGCGGCATACCTCCCGTTGATGCGGGTGCTGCGGACGCTGGCCGCCGAAGGCCGCCGCGGCGTGCTCACCCTGGGCATGACACCGGTGGTCACCGCACAACTCGATGACCCCTATTGCCTGGACGGCATGCACCGGTGGCTGGCCAATTGGCAGCTGCGGGCACTCGAAGCGGCCACCCTGCGCACCCCGACCGGTGCCGGCGCCGGTACCGCGACAACCCCGGAAGCATTGCGCGAGTTCGGAATCCGTGAATACAACGAGGCCGGGCGGGCCCTCGACGAGTTCAGCACGCTGTGGCGGCACGGTGCCAGCCCGCTGCTGCGCCAATTGATCGACGCCGGAACCGTCGAGCTGCTGGGTGGCCCGCTGGCCCACCCGTTCCAGCCGCTGCTCAATCCGCGGCTGCGCGAATTCGCGCTACGCGAGGGCCTGGCCGATGCCGGCCAGCGCTTCGCGCATACACCCACAGGCATCTGGGCACCCGAATGTGCTTACGCACCAGGCATGGAACACGACTACGCCGCCGCCGGAGTCGGACACTTCATGGTCGACGGGCCGTCGCTGCACGGTGACACCACCCTGGGCCGGCCGGTCGGAACGACCGATGTGGTGGCGTTCGGCCGTGACCTCCAGGTCAGCTACCGAGTGTGGTCGCCGAAGTCGGGCTACCCCGGCCATGCCGCATACCGCGACTTCCACACCTACGACCATCTGACCGGGCTCAAGCCCGCTCGGGTCACCGGCCGCAACGTCGACTCGGATGCCAAGGCCCCCTACGACCCACAGCGCGCCGACAACGCGATCGACACCCATGTCGCCGACTTCGTCGGGGTCGTCCGGCAGCGGTTGATCTCGGAGTCGCAGCGCATCGGCCGTCCCGCACACGTGGTGGCCGCCTTCGACACCGAACTGTTCGGGCACTGGTGGTACGAGGGCCCGATCTGGCTCGAGCGGCTGCTGCGTGCACTGCCCGAGGCCGGCGTTCGGGTGGGCACACTCAGCGACGCACTGTCCGCCGGGTTCGTCGGCACGCCCGTCGAATTGCCGCCCAGCTCTTGGGGATCCGGCAAGGACTGGCAGGTCTGGGCCGGCGAGCAGGTGGCCGACATCGTCGCGCTCAACAGCGAGGTCGTCGACACCGCTCTGACGACTGTCGACAAAGCGCTCGCGCACCGAGGGGCCGCTCCCAGCCGGGATATCGTCGCCGACCAGATCCTGCGCGAGACGCTGCTGACGGTGTCCAGCGACTGGCCGTTCATGGTCAGCAAGGATTCCGCGGCCGACTACGCGCGCTACCGCGCACACCTGCATGCCCATGCCGCCCGGGAGATTTCCGACGCGCTGGCGTCGGGACGCCGCGACGCCGCCGAACGGCTGGCCGCGGGCTGGAACCGGGCCGACGGGTTGTTCGGCGCACTCGACGCCCGGCGGCTGCCCCGATGAAAATCCTGATGGTGTCGTGGGAATACCCGCCGGTGATCATCGGCGGGCTGGGGCGTCACGTCTACCAGCTGGCGACCGCGCTGGCCGCCGACGGTCACGACGTCGTGGTGCTTTCCCGCCGTCCGTCCGGCACCGATCCCAGCACACACCCGACCACCGACGAGGTGCACGAGGGTGTGCGGGTGATCGCCGCCGCGCAGGACCCGCACGAATTCGAGTTCGGCCGCGACATGATGGCGTGGACGATGGCCATGGGCCACGCCATGATCCGCGCCGGACTGACCTTGCAGGCCAAGGGCTGGCAGCCTGACATCGTGCACGCCCACGACTGGCTGGTCGCGCATCCCGCCATCGCGCTGGCTGAATTCTTCGACGTGCCCATGGTTTCCACCGTGCACGCCACCGAGGCCGGGCGGCATTCCGGCTGGGTGTCCGGCCAGATCAGCCGCCAGGTGCACGCGGTCGAATCCTGGTTCGTCCGGGAGTCTGATTCGCTGATCGCCTGCTCGGCATCCATGGCCGACGAGATCGCCGAGCTGTTCGGGCCGGACCTGGCCGAGATCGTCGTGATCCGCAACGGAATCGATTCCAGCCGTTGGCCTTTCGCTCCTCGTCAAGCCTCCGCGGGTCCGCCGGAACTGTTGTACATCGGCCGGCTCGAGTACGAGAAGGGCGTGCATGACGCGATCGCGGCGCTGCCACGTATCCGGCGCACCCATCCGGGAACGACGTTGACGATCGCCGGCGACGGCACCCAGCAGGACTGGCTCGTGGACGTGGCCCGAAAGCACAAGGTGCTCAAGTGCGTTCACTTCGCCGGCCGGGTCGACCACGACGAGTTGCTGCGCCTGCTGCACCGCGCCGACGCCGCGGTGCTGCCCAGCCACTACGAGCCGTTCGGTATCGCCGCGCTCGAGGCGGCCGCAGCAGGCATCCCGCTGGTCACCTCCACCGCCGGCGGACTCGGCGAAGCCGTCATCGACGGCGAGACCGGAGTGTCCTTCCCGCCGCGCGACGTCACCGCGCTGGCCGCGGCCGTGCGTCGCGTTCTCGACGATCCGGTCGCCGCGCAGCAGCGAGCGATCGCCGCGCGGGACCGGCTGACGTCTGATTTCGACTGGCACACCGTGGCAGCCGAGACCGCTCAGGTGTACCTGGCCGCCAAGCGCCACGAACGCGATCCCCTACCGCGCCGGCCGATCGTCGAGCACGCACTGCCGGGGCGCTGAGGGCTTACGGCGTCCAGATCAGCAGATCCTCCATGCCGTTGTTCATCGTGACCGTGGTCGGTGCCGGCCCGGTGACGTCGAAGTGGATCTTGCCTGTCGCCGTGGCGCCCTGCGGAATGGTGGCGCCGCTGATGTTCGACGGCGCGGCGACCATCCACAGCACCCGGTAGGCCGCCTGATTGGGCGCGACGGCGTTGAACTGCGAGATGGCCGGGGTGACCGGGCCGTTGATCGCGTTCACGGTCGCCGTCGCCTCCCACAGCTGGCCGGCCACAGGATAGCCGGGCATCACGTCGCTGCTGGGTTTGAGGTCACTGACCTTCCAGCTCAACGAGACCTGGCCGACGCTGTCGGTCATCGTCAGCGGGCTTCCCAGTTTGCCGACGATGGGATAGTCGGCCGCCGCCGAGAACGGTGCGGCCGCCAGCGCGATGAGTGCGCTCAACGCGATGGCCAGTACAGCCTTGATGTAACTGGAGATCTTCACAGTGCCCTCCCCGATGAAGACATTGAATGGACGCCTTTGGCATAACCCCGGACTGACGCCGGAAGATAGTGCCCAAAGACCCGGGGAGAGATGACTTACGCCTCTAGACGGGACGCCTTCTTGCGTTCGATATCCGCCAGCGCCGCCGCGAGCTCGGCGCGCTGCGCGGCCGAGGTGTCCCAGGCGAGCTTACGGTTCTTGACGACCTTGGCCGGCGAGCCTACCGCGATCGAGAAATCCGGGATGTCGCCCTTCACCACCGCGTGGGCACCCAGGACGCAGCCCCGGCCGACCGTGGTGCCGCGCAGGACGGTCACCTTCGCCGCGATCCAGGTGTCGGGCCCGATCCGCACCGGGCTCTTGACGATGCCCTGGTCCTTGATCGGCATCTCGATGTTGTCCATCTTGTGGTCGAAGTCGCACACGTAGCACCAGTCGGCCATCAGCGCCGAGTCACCCAGTTCGATGTCCAGGTAGCAGTTGATGACGTTGTCGCGGCCCAACACCACTTTGTCGCCGAACCGCAGCGAGCCTTCGTGGGCACGGATGGTGTTCTTGTCGCCGATGTGTACCCAGCGCCCGATCTCCAGCTGCGCCAGTTCGGGGGTGGCGTGGATCTCGACGTCCTTGCCGAGGAACACCATCCCGCGGGTGATGATGTGCGGATTCGTCAGCTTGAACTTCAGCAGACGCCAGTAGCGCACCAGGTACCAGGGCGTGTAGGCCCGGTTCGCGATGACCCAGCGCAGCGAGTCCCTGGTCAGGAAGCGCGCTTGCCGCGGATCCCGCAGGCGCGAACCCATCCACCGCTTGTGGAGCGGCGATCCCCACATCGTCGTCATGGCCTGAGAGCCTAGTGGAGGTCCGGCGCGGGTTACCCTCGCCTGTACTGACACAAGGGCGCGATGGCGCGATGGGAAGGTGACACGGGTGCTGCGGCGATTGCTCGCGTTGGCGTCGGCCGCGCTGGTCGTGATCGGTTTGGCCGGTTGCGGCAACACGGACTCGTGGGTCCAGTCCACCGCGGCGCACGGCTGGTCGGCCCAGTACGCCGACGCCGCCAACAGCAGCTACACCAGCACCGGTGGCGCCACAGCGCTCCGGCTGAAATGGAGCCGCTCGGTGAAGGGCGAACTCGGCGCGGGCGCCGCACTGGGCGATGGCAGCTACCTCGCGGCGAACGGCCAGACCGCCGGCGGCTGTTCGCTGATGGTGTGGGAGAACGACAACAACGGCAGGCAACGCTGGTGCACCCGGATGGTGCTCGGCGGCGGATTCGCCAGCCCGCTGTTCGACCAGTTCGACAATCTGTTCATCGGCCAGCCCGGCATGATGCAGTCCTACCCACCGACGCAGTGGATCCGCTGGCGCCAAAACGTGATCGGAATGCCCACGACCGCAAGGTTTGTCGGTGGCGGCCAGTTGCTTGTGGTCACCCACCTCGGGCAGGTGCTGGTGTTCGACTCTCACGGCGGTGACGTGACCGGCACCCCGCTAGATCTCGTCGAGGGCCTCGACCCGACCGATTCGGTCCGCGGGCTCACCGATTGCGCCCAGGGGATGCCGCAGTGCCCGGTGGCCGCACCGCCTGCCTACGCCACCGCGACCCGGATGATCGTCGTGAGCCTGTGGCTTCCCGGCGCCAGGGCGTCGACGCTCGTGGGCCTGCAGTACCACCCCGGCCAGACCCCGCTGCTCACTCGCGAGTGGACGTCCGACGCCATCGCGGCCGGTGTGCTGGCCGCACCGGTGGCGTCCGCCGACGGGACCACCGTGTACGTCACCGGCCGCGACCGCAAACTGTGGGCATTGAAGACCTCCGACGGCAAGCCGAAATGGTCTGTGCCGCTGGACTTTCTGCCCCAGACTCCGCCATCGGTGTCACCCGACGGGCTGATCGTCGTCGGCGGCGGCCCCAATACCCACCTGGTGGCGCTCAAGGACGCCGGCGATCAGGCCCAGGTGGCCTGGCGCCGCGACGATGTCACTCCGTTGAGCACGTCGAGTCAGGCCGGCGGCGTGGCCTACACGGTGGCCGCGGGCGCGCCGTCGGGGCTGTCGTTGCTGGCGTTCGACCCCGCTGACGGTCACACCCTGAACAGCTATCCACTGCCGCAGGCCGATGGCTTCCCGGTGGGGGTGTCGGTCGGTCTGGATCGGCGGGTCGTGGTCGCCACCAGCGCCGGCCAGTTGTACAGCTTCGACCCGGCCTAGGTGAGCTGCAGCGGCGGCAGCGCCGCCCGCGGCACCGAGGCCGAGGTGGCTCCGGCGTCCGACGGCAGGAGCTCGCCCTGACCGAAGTAGAAGATCACCGCATCGTCGGTGATGGCGAAGTTCTGGTAGTGCGACGGGTCCAGTCCGTCGCCGGTGGCGATGACGCCGGTGAGACCGGTCTGACGCTCGAGATCGGTTTGTACGATCGGGAATATCGCGTTGAGAACCTTGGAATCCGGCGGGAAGAGCGTCTCGAACGTCACCGGCTTGCGGTGTGCCACATCGTAGGTGAACGCCTTGTACCAGGTTGTCGGGTGGGCGCCGCCGACGTCTTGGAAGAGTTTCAGCACCACGCTCTGGGTAACGCCCGGCGGCGGTCCCGAGGTGAATGATTCTGTGGTGACGTCCATTTCGTAGGGCATATTGCGGCCGGACGGCATCTGCGCGACGTTGGTGAATCCCTCGCGGTTCTGCGTCAGGTAGTCCAGGACGGCCTGCTCGTCGGCGTAGTCGGTGGGGAATCGCAGATCCATCGTGTACCCGGATCCGGCGGTGTGGACATGGCAGACAGTGGCGGCCTCCATCGTCCCGCCCATGGCCACGCAGTCGGTCGCCGCGCCGGCCACCGCGATGGATTGTTGGCCGGCCAGCACGCCGGCGACCAGCAGGGTGGCCAGATGGGAAATGCGCATTCGTCGACAGTCCTCGCGAGTGAAGACGGCACCGGCGCCGCTGGGCGCCAGCGTACCCGCGCTAGGTGTGTGCGGCGGATGCTCGACAGAGGAAGACCACTGAGCGCTCCCCCGCGCCGGTGCCGATCCGGGTGATCACCAGCGACAGCGAGGTGCGCCCGGCCGGCCGCAGCCGGCGTCGCAGTGCGTCGGGGTCGACTCCGACACCGCGCACCAGGATCTCGAGCTGTCCGCAATCGTGCTGTGAGAGTGCTTGGCGCAGAATCTTTTCCCGCAACGGCAGCTCGTCGAGCACTTCGAAGCCGCGCACCCCGGGTGGCACGTGATCGCCACTGAGGTAAGCGATCTCCGGGTCCAGCTGCCACAGCCCGTGCCGGGCCGCGTAATGGCGAACCAGGCCGGCGCGCACGATCGCCCCGTCGGGGTCGACGATCCAGCGGCCCGCCGGGCGGGTCGGACATTCGTCGGGGTCGGCGTCGGTGATCACCTCGCCGCGGTCCAGGACGCAGGCCCGCCGGCGCACTCCCGGTGTGGCCAGGGCGGGCGACCACAGACAGGCCTCCCGCACCGAGCCGCCGGCCGAGGTCACCTCGATCTCGCCCTCGAAGCCCAACTCCGCGACCGCCTCGAAATCGATTCCGGGCGCGCACTTCACGACGGTGGCTCGGCCGCGATAGGCGTCGAACAGCGCGTCCAGCGGTGGCACGTAGTCGCGGGGATCGAAGCGGCGACGCCCGCCCGAGCGGCGCGCCGGATCGAGCAGCACCACGGCGTCTCGGCTCACCGGGCGCAGTGCATCGGCACGGCACAGCGCCACGTCCGGCACATTGTGGTGGGCCATCGCCAGGCGCACCTCGTCGACATCACTGCCGACGAGCACGTCCGCCGTGGACCGCAACGCGGCCAGCTCGGTGCCGATCGAACAGGTCGCGTCGTGCACCACCGCACCGGCCAGCCGGGCGGCCCGGTGCCGGGCCACCGGCTCGGCCGTGGCCTGCTGCAGCGCGTCGTCGGTGAACAACCACCGCGACACGTCGCCCAGGCCGCCGAGTTTGGCGACGGCCTTGCGGCGCAACAATGTGGTTTCGACCAGTGCCGTACTGCGCTCGGCGAACCGGTCGCGGATTGCGGCGATGTCGGCGAGCCGGGTGGCATCGGTCAGCCGATAGCAGGCGACCTCCGCCAGCGCCGCCACACCGGCGTCACTGGTGAGGTAGGTGACGTCGTCGCGCCCGAAGGTCAGGACGGTTTGACTCCGGTGATCATGACGTTGTAGTACCAGCCCTTGGGCACGACGCGGCGCCAGAGGTTGTCGTCCACCCAGCTCAGCCCGATCCAGCTGTTGAAGGCGAACTTGGCGTAGCCCCAGCCCAGCTTGCCGGGCGGTACGGCGGCTTCGAATGTGCGCAGCGGCCAGCCGAGCATCGCGGCGGTGAACTCCGTCGTCGAGGTCGACACGTCGACGGCACCGGCGCTGCGGGCCATTCGCTCGAGGTCATCGGGGTCGAAGGTGTGCAGGTCCACCACCGCCTCCAGCGCCGCGGCGCGAGACGATTCGTCGAGTTCGGCCTGCGGCCGCCGCCAGCCCTCCAGACCGGGCAGCTTGGTGGCATTGGTGGCGACCCGCCAGGTCAGCGTCGACAGGGAGCGGGCGTAGGTGTTGCCCACGCTGGTGGGTTCGCCGGCGAAGACGAACCGGCCGCCCGGCTTGAGCACCCGCACGACCTCGCGCAGCGACTTCTCGACGTCGGGGATGTGGTGC
Organism: Mycobacterium sp. ELW1; assembly: GCF_008329905.1. Classification (NCBI taxonomy): domain Bacteria; kingdom Bacillati; phylum Actinomycetota; class Actinomycetes; order Mycobacteriales; family Mycobacteriaceae; genus Mycobacterium; species Mycobacterium sp. ELW1. The sequence goes on from NZ_CP032155.1 coordinate 4,173,597, forward strand.
AGCACGGCATGCCCGACGACGAGGTCGAACGTGTCGTCCTCGTAGGGGACGCCTTCGGCGTCGGCGACCCGGCCGTCGATGTCCAGACCCAGGTTCTGCCCGTTGCGGGTGGCGACCTTGACCATGCCCGGCGACAGGTCGGTCACCGAGCCGCGCCGGGCCACGCCGGCCTGGATCAGGTTGAGCAGGAAGAAACCGCTGCCACAGCCCAGTTCCAGGGCGCGATCGTAGGGCAGCTCACGCAGCTCCTCCGGCGGCACGGTCGCGTCGAAGAGGTTGCGGGCGTAGTCCACGCAGCGCTTGTCATACGAGATCGACCATTTGTCGTCGTAGCTCTCGGCTTCCCAGTCGTGGTACAGGATCTGGGCCAGCTTGCTGTCCTTGAGCGCCGCTTCCACCTGCTCGGCCGTGGCGTGCGGCTGCGGAGCCGGGTCGCCGGCGACATCGGGCAGGGTACGGGGATCCTTCGTCTCCATCAGGGCAGCCTAACTGCCGTCACCCGCTGCGAAGACCTGGCCGTAGCGTTGCGCCTGCTCACCGGCGTCGAGCCGGCCGTCGATGAGGGCTTTGGCGCCGGCCAGTGCGCTCGGCTCGGCGTCGACGAACCGGCCCGCCCAGGCCGCGGCGGCGTCGAAGACGTGATCGGGGGCCACCATCTCGTCGATGAGTCCGAGCGCCAGCGACTCCTTGGCGTCGACGAACCGGCCGCTGAACGCCAGTTCCTTGGCCCGCGCCGCCCCGATCGCGCGTGCCAGCCGCTCGGCTCCACCACCGCCGGGGACCAGCCCGGCCAGGATTTCGGTGGCGCCGAGTTTGACGTTGTCACCGCTGACCCGCCAGTCGGCTGCCAGCGCCAGGCTCAGCCCCGCGCCCAGCGCGTAGCCGGTGATCGCCGCGACCGTCGGCTTGGGGATCGCCGCCACCGCATCGAGCGCATCGCGGCGCAGCCGGTCGGCGGCCTCGGCCTCGGCGCGGTTCAGCGTGCGCAGCTCGGGGACGTCGTCGCCGGCGGAGAAGATCTCGTGTCCGCCGAACAGGATCACCGTCGCGATGTCGGCGCGGCGGCCCACCTCGGCGGCAGCGTCGATCAGCTCGCGGTAGGTCTGTCTGGTCAGCGCGTTGGTCGGTGGGCGTGACACCAGCAGCACCCCCACTTTCGGGTGCTGCTCGCCGACGTGCACATGGGCGAACTCGCGCACCTCAGTCGCCGTAACCCTGCGGGGCGCGACGGTTGCGCGCCTCGTTGTATCGATCACTGTTGAAGAACTCGATCTCCCAGTTGCCTTCGCGCACAGCAAGATTGGGCTGAACGACCACGATCTGGCGTTCCAGTGTCAGCACCTCGTCGACGGAGCGCCCGGCCAGCGAGTCGAGCTGCGTCCAGGTTGGCGGCAGCAGGAACGAGCGGGCCTCGGCGAAGTCCTCGATGGCGGCCTCCGGACTGGTCCAGGCCGCCTGATCGGATTCGGTGTTGTGGCCGTCGGCCCGCTGGCCCTCCGGCAGGGCGCCGACGAAGAAGTAGGTGTCGTAGCGGCGTGTGCGCTCTTCCTCGGGGGTGACCCAGTTGGCCCACGGCCGCAGCAGGTCGGCGCGCAGCACCAGGTTCTCCCGGCGCAGAAAGTCCGAGAACGACAGGCTGCGGTCGACCAGGGCCCCGCGCGCCTCCCGATAGATCGACGCATCGGCGACGATGCCGTCCGGATCGTCGGCCGGTCCGGCGAACAGCACCCCGGACTCCTCGAACGTCTCGCGGGCCGCGGCGCATACCAGTGCTTCGGCGAGGTCCTCGTCGATGCCGAACCGGGTGGCCCACCAATCCGGCCCGGGTCCGTACCAGGCGATGTCGGAGTTGCGGTCGCGGTCGTCGACGCCTCCGCCGGGGAACACCATGACCCCGCCGGCGAACTCCATCGCGCTGTGGCGGCGCATCAGAAAAACCTCGAGACCTTCAGCTGCAGTGTCCCGGATCAGCATGACCGTCGCCGCCGGCCGGACCGGCAATGGTTCGGGCTTGTCGCTCATCAGCGCCTCCTGTGGGCCGCACGACTCCGCACGCGTCGGGCGAAGTAGCGGCCGTCGATGACATCCAGCGCAATAGATTGCCCGAACGCGGTGGACAGATTCTCCGCCGTCAGGGTGTCACGCAGCAGCCCAGCGGCCACGACCTGGCCCTCGGACAGGATCAGGCAATGGCTGAAGCCGGGCGGGATCTCCTCGACGTGGTGGGTGACCAGGACCAGGGCGGGCGCATCAGGGTCGGCGGCCAGATCGGCCAGCCGGGCCACCAGTTCCTCGCGGCCGCCGAGGTCCAGCCCGGCCGCGGGCTCGTCGAGTAGGAGCAACTCGGGGTCGGTCATCAGCGAGCGGGCGATGAGGACGCGTTTGCGTTCGCCCTCCGACAGGGTGCCGTAGGTGCGGTCGGCCAGGTGTTCGGCGCCCACGCTCTCCAACGTGTCCACGGCGCGGGCGTAGTCGATCTCGTCGTAGTTCTCCCGCCACCGGCCCAACACGGCGTAACCGGCCGAGACGACCAGATCGCGGACCAGTTCGTCGTCGGGCACCCGCTGCGCGAGTGCCGCGCTGCTCAGCCCCACCCGCTGACGCAGCTCGGCCATGTCGGTGCGGCCCAGCCGCTCTGCGAGCACGTGGGCGACGCCCGACGACGGGTGTTCCATCGCGGCCGCCATCCGCAGCAGCGAGGTCTTGCCTGCACCGTTGGGGCCGATCACCACCCAGCGTTCGTCGAGTTCGACCTGCCAGGTGATGGGTCCGACCAGGACCCGGCCCCCGCGGCGCAGCGATACTTTCCGGAAGTCGATCAGCAGGTCGGGGTCGACCTCGTCGGCGGTATCGGGCACTGCACCATCGTGCCGTATTCACCCGCGTCGGCACGCCTGGGGTCGCTGCGTTTTCGACTCTTCTCGAGGATGTTCGCCCACCCGCTCGCGGCCAGGACGGGTTTCGGGGTGAGATGAAGGACCAGCTGCACCATCGGCCCGATGCCGAAGGCGTAGATGACGGTCCCGACTCCCACGCTGCCGCCCAGCAGCCAGCCCACACTCAATACGGTGGCTTCGATCGCGGTGCGCACCACACGTACCGAAACACCGGTCCGCGCAACCACTCCCGTCATCAGCCCGTCACGGGGGCCGGGCCCCAGACCGGCGCCCACGTAGAGAACCGTCGAGATCGCGTTGAGCAGCACGGCTCCCAGCATCAGGGCGACCCGGGCCGGTAGCGATTCGGGTGCGGTCAGCACGGCCAGTCCGGCGTCGACGGTCACCGCGATGACGACGACGTTCGCGACCGTGCCGATGCCGGGCTTGTTGCGCAACGGGATCCAGGCCAGTAGTACGACGACTCCGACCACCGCCGAAGCCACCCCGATGGTCATCGGTGTGTGCCGGGTCAGCCCCTGGTGGAACACATCCCACGGATCGAGGCCGAGCCCGGCGCGGACCATCATCGCCATCGACAGGCCGTAGCCGGTGAGGCCGGTCAGCAGGGCGAAGCCGCGCAGCGCTGCGCTCACCGGTGGTCGGAGAACCGCACGCGCAGGGCGTCGAGATCCGCTCGCATCCGGCGCGCGTCGGCGTCGACGTCATCCCATCCGGTCGAGGACGGATTCCAGGGGCCGTGGCCGGGGTCGAGCAGGGTCGCGAGGCGGGAGGCCACTCGGGAGAACCAGGTACTCATGCGGACCATGATTCCGACTGACTGGCTTGCCCTTCAATAGCCAGTTGGCCCATACTGGCTTGCAAATGGCGACGACTATGACGGCCAGAACCCTCGATCCGGACCTTCTGGTCCGGGAATTGGGCAACTGGCGGACTTCCAGCAAAAGTGGACCCACCTACCAGGCCTTGGCCGACGGGCTGCGGATGCTGATCGTCGACGGCCGGCTGCCGGTCGGTTCGCGGCTGCCCAGCGAACGCGTGCTCGCCGAAGTGCTGCGAGTGTCCCGAACCACCGTCACCACCGCGTATGCGGAGCTGGGCGACAGCGGCTATCTGCACGCCCGGCGCGGCGCCCGCAGCACGGTTGCGCTCCCCCACACCCCGGTCAGCGTCCCGAGTCCGACACCAGCCGCCATCAACCTGGCGGCGGCCGCTCTGGCCGCCCCGGCCAGCGCGGTGCAGGAGGCGTTCACCGAGGCCGCCCGCGAGTCCGCCGGCTATCTGCAGCTGACCGGCCACGACATGCGCGGGATCTTGCCCTTCCGTCGCGCGATCGCCGAACGTTATTGCGCCAGAGGGCTTCCCACCGAACCCGACCAGATCATGGTCACCAGCGGCGCGCAGCACGCGATCGCTCTGATCCTGACGACCTACGTTCAGCCCGGTGATCGCGTACTCGTGGAGCAGCCCACCTATCACGGCGCGCTCAGCGCGATCGCGACCGCGGGCGCGCGGCCCGTTCCGGTGGCGATGACCAGGGAGGGTTGGGAACTCGACGCCGTACACGCCGCCGTGCGACAACTCGCCCCGACTCTGGCCTATCTGGTACCCGACAATCACAATCCGACAGGGTTCTCGATGCCACCCGCGGACCGCAAGCGAATTTGCGACATCGTCGCCGAGACCCGCACCCGCACAGTGATCGACGAGACCCTCACCGACGTCTGGATCGACGAGCCGATGCCGCCGCCGGTTGCCGCATCGATGAGGACGCGCACCGACCTGATGATCACGATCGGCTCGATGTCGAAGTCATTCTGGGGTGGGATGCGCATCGGCTGGATCCGCGCCGAACCGAGCGTGCTCGCCACCATCCGCGCGGTCCGCCCGTCGATCGATCTGGGTACCTCGGTGGTCGAACAGCTCGCTGCGGCAAGGCTTCTCACGCACCGGGCTGAGGAGGTACTGCCCGAACGCCGCGAGATCCTGCGGGGGCGACGGGCGCTGCTCCTCGAACTTCTGGAGCAACACCTGCCCGAATGGCGCCCGCTGCCCGGGACCGGCGGCATGTCGCTGTGGGTGCAGCTGCCCGCGCCGGTGAGTTCGGCGATGTGCGCCTCGGCCTCCCGGCTCGGCGTCGAGTTGCCGCCCGGCCCCCGCTTCGGGGTCGACGGCACGTTGGAGCGCTTCGTCCGGATTCCGTTCGCACTGCCCGAGGATGAGCTGACCGAGGCCATCGAACTGCTCGGCCGGGCGTGGCGCAGCATCACCGGCTCGGCCACCGTCGAGTCGACAGCCGTGGTGATCTAGCGATTTACTCCGGCGGGATCTCCACCCGGCGCAGCACGCCGTCGACGGCGTCGGCCGCCTCGATTTCGGCGCGGGTGATGCCGAGGATGAACAGCACGGTGTCCAGGTAGGGATGGCTCAGCGACGTGTCGGCCACCGCCCGCAGCGCGGGCTTGGCATTGAAGGCCACCCCGAGCCCGGCGGCGGCCAGCATGTCGATGTCGTTGGCCCCGTCGCCGACGGCCACGGTCTGCTCCATCGGGACACCGACCTGGCGCGCAAAGTCGCGCAACGCCTTGGCTTTTCCGGCGCGGTCGACGACCTCGCCGACGACGCGTCCGGTCAGCTTGCCGTCGACGATCTCGAGTTCGTTGGCCGCCACGAAGTCGAGCATCAGCTCATGGGCCAACGGGTCGATCACCTGGCGGAAGCCGCCGGAGACCACCCCGCAGTGAAAGCCCAACCGCCGCAAGGTCCGAATCGTGGTGCGCGCGCCGGGGGTCAGTTCGATCTGATCGGCGACCTCGTCGAGTACCTCGGCGGGCAGCCCGGCCAAGGTCTCCACCCGGCGGTGTAGTGACTCGGCGAAGTCCAGTTCGCCCCGCATGGCCGCCTCGGTGACCGCGGCGACCGCTTCCTCGGCGCCGGCATGCGCAGCCAGCATCTCGATGACCTCACCCTGGATGAGCGTGGAGTCCACGTCGAACACAATGAGCCGCTTGGCCCGTCGCTCCAGGCTGTAGTTCTCGACGGCGATGTCCAAGCCCTGCTCGGCCGCCACCCGCGCCAGTAGCGTGCGCAGATCGCCACCGACACCGACGGGAACCGACACCCGCAGCTCCAGACCGGTCACCGGGTAGTCGGAGACGCCGCGGATGAAGTCGATGTTGACCCCGAGCGCCGCGGCCTCGCGAGCCACCACACCGAAGGCCGCCGCCGTGATCGGCCGCCCGAGAACGACGATGGTGTGGGTGGACGGCTCGCGGATAATCGGCGAATCGTCACTGCGTTCGATCGTGACGTCCAGCCCGACCCGATGTATCGCAGTGGTGACGTCATCGCGCAGCTGCGCACCGTCGGCCACAGTGGCCTCACCGGAAACCAGCACACCGAGCGTCAACCGCCCGCGGATCACCACCTGCTCGACGTTGAGCAGGTGGACCGCGTGGCGGGCCAACACTTCGAACAATGCAGAGGTGACGCCAGGCTGGTCGACACCGGTGACGGTGATCAGCACCGACACCTTGGACATGGTCATACCCGGAAGGTTGCGAATCCCGAGTTAGGTGCGGACGTGCTCGCCGTCGAGGCGCGTCACGTCGCCGTCGTCGGGGCCGTGTGCGCGCCCGACGTGCGCCTCGGCACGCATCCGCTCGATCATGTGCGGGTAGTGCAGCTCGAATGCCGGACGCTCCGAACGGATCCGGGGCAGCTCGCTGAAGTTGTGCCGCGGCGGCGGGCACGACGTGGCCCACTCCAAGGAGTTGCCGTAGCCCCACGGATCGTCGACGGTGACGACCTCGCCGTAGCGCCAGCTCTTGAAGATGTTCCACACGAACGGCAGCACCGACACACCGAGGATGAACGCGCCGATGGTCGACACGATGTTCAGCGTCTCGAATCCGTCCGAGGGCAGGTAGTCGGCGTACCGGCGGGGCATGCCCTCGTCACCGAGCCAGTGCTGCACCAGGAACGTGGTGTGGAAGCCGATGAACGTCAGCCAGAAGTGCACCTTGCCGAGGCGCTCATCGAGCAGGCGACCCGTCATCTTCGGGAACCAGAAGTAGATCCCGGCGTAGGTCGCGAACACGATGGTGCCGAACAGCACGTAGTGGAAGTGCGCGATCACGAAGTAGCTGTCGCTGACGTGGAAGTCCAGCGGCGGGCTGGCCAGCAGCACACCGGACAGGCCACCGAGCAGGAACGTCACCAGGAAGCCGATGGAGAACAGCATCGGCGTCTCGAACGTGAGCCGACCCTTCCACATCGTGCCGATCCAGTTGAAGAACTTGATGCCGGTGGGCACCGCGATCAGGAACGTCATGAACGAGAAGAACGGCAGCAGGACCGCGCCGGTGACGTACATGTGGTGCGCCCACACCGCCACCGACAGCGCCGCGATGCTGATCGTCGCGTAGATCAGGGTGGTGTAACCGAAGATCGGCTTGCGGGAGAAGACCGGGAAGATCTCCGAGACGATGCCGAAGAACGGCAGCGCGATGATGTACACCTCGGGGTGACCGAAGAACCAGAACAAGTGCTGGAACAGCATCGTTCCGCCGTTGGCGGGGTCATAGATGTGCGCACCCAGATGGCGGTCGGCAGCCAGGCCGAACAGCGCGGCGGTCAGCAGCGGGAACGCCACCAGCACCAGGATCGACGTGACGAAGATGTTCCAGGTGAAGATCGGCATCCGGAACATGGTCATGCCGGGGGCACGCATGCAGACCACGGTCGTGATCATGTTGACCGCGCCGAGGATGGTGCCCAGACCACCGACGGCCAGGCCGAGAATCCACAGGTCACCGCCGGCGCCCGGGCTGTGCATGGCGTCCGAGAGCGGGGTGTAGGCGGTCCAGCCGAAGTCGGCGGCACCACCGGGGGTGATGAATCCGGCCAGCGCGATCATCGCGCCGAAGACGAACAGCCAGAACGACAGCGCGTTCAAACGCGGGAACGCCACGTCGGGGGCGCCGATCTGCAGCGGCAGCACCAGGTTGGCGAACCCGAACACGATCGGGGTCGCGTAGAACAGCAGCATCGCCGTGCCGTGCATGGTGAACAGCTGGTTGTACTGCTCATTCGACAGGAACTGCAGCCCCGGCACAGCCAGCTCGGCGCGAATGAACAGCGCCATCAAGCCACCCATGAAGAAGAAGATGAAGCAGGCGACGCAGTACATGATGCCGATCAACTTGTGATCGGTCGTCGTGACCAGCTTGTAGATCAGGTTGCCCTTGGGACCCATCCGTGCAGGTGCGGGTCGAGTCGCCTCGAGTTCCCCCCGCGAAGGCACAACGGCAGTCAACTGTCCTCCAAAAATCGTTAGCGCGCCGAGAACGTGTAGTTGATCCTAGCCGCCCGTCGCCGCCAATGGGCTGTGGGTCCTACATTCTGTCGTATTTGTCACCGATACACCTTCAACCGCAGCTCAGCGACCCTACAACAGGCGGATGTTACGGTCGGCGTCGTGCTGATCGGTGGTGGGCGTGCGGGTGTCGTGATGGCCGCCGGGGCGGCGCTGGCCGCGGTCGCCATGACCGTTGCCAGCGGGTGCTCCACAACTCCGAAGGCCGCCCCACCGGGCGCAACGTCGCTGGTCACCAGCACCACGAAAATCGCGAGTGCGGGTGTGCTGGGCAATCAGCGCCGGCCCGACGAATCGTGTGCACCCGAGCCGGCCCGCCTCGACCCCGCCGCGCCCGACCCGCAACGCATCGTGGTGCTCTCCGGTGACGAGCTCGACGCACTGTGCGCGCTGGGGTTGCAGACGCGGATCGTGGCGGCCGCCCTGCCCGACGGGTCCACCAGCCAGCCGTCATATCTGGGCACCGTCATCCACAACCTGCCCGCAGCCGGCACCCGCAGCGCACCGGACCTCACCGCGATCGCGGCCGCCAAACCGGACCTGATCCTCGGCTCCCAGGAGTTGACGCCGCAGTCCCTGCCGGAGCTGACCGCCATCGCCCCGACCGTGTTCGCCGACGCCCCCGGCGCCCAGTGGCAGGACAACGTGCGCACCGTCGGGGCAGCGACCGGACGAGCCCAGGCCGCGGCCGATCTGATCGGCGGGTTCATCGAGCAGGCCAAGCAGAAGGGCATGGCCAACGACGCCCCGCACTTCCAGGCCTCCATCGTCCAGTTCACCGACACCACGATCCGGGTGTACGGCGCGGCGAATTTCCCGGCGTCGGTGTTGGCGGATGTGGGAGTGGATCGTCCTGCAGCGCAACGGTTTACCGGCAAGCCATACATCGAGATCGGCATTTCCGACGCCGATCTGAACCGTTCCCCGGACCTCTCCGCTGCCGACGGCGACATCGTCTACCTGTCCTTCGCTTCGCCGGCCGCCAAGGATCGGGCGCCTGCCGTCCTCGACAGCGCGCCGTGGCGAAGGCTGTCAGCCAACCGAGACAACCGCGTCTTCGTCGTCAACAACGAGGTCTGGCAGACCGGCCAGGGCCTGGTCGCCGCACGCGGCATCCTCGACGACCTGCGCTGGCTCAACGCACCGATCAACTAACCGCAGGCGGTAAGTTCAGACCCGTGTTCCACGTGCTGACGATCACCTATGAAAAGCCGCTCGACGTCGTCGACCAGACCCGGCCGGCCCATCTGGCGTTCTTGAACGACGAAATCGAGGCCGGCCGTCTGCTGCTCGCCGGACGCCTGGAGACAGGTACCGGTGGCGTCCTGATCACCGCGGATATCAGCACCGAGGATGCCCAGAGCATCATCGACCGCGACCCGTACACGCTGGCGGGCGTGGTCAGCTATCAGCGGTTATCTTTTAACGGCGGGGTTCGCGCACCCGGGTTGTAAACCTCGTCACGTCGGGATTAGGCATCCGCCCCGCCGGGTTATGTCTGTTGGTCGCAACGTTGCGACCCAACTTGCACTCAAAACGCTGAATCACTCAGTGCTGCCCGAAACGCGATCAAAGAGGACACGATGAGCACAGTTACCGCGTATGCCGCCACGTCGGCAACCGAGCCCCTGACCAAGACGACCGTCACCCGCCGCGAGGTCGGCCCGCATGACGTCAAATTCGACATCCACTTCGCCGGGATCTGTCACTCCGACATCCACACGGTGCGCGGTGAATGGGGCGGTGTCCGTTACCCGCTCGTACCCGGACACGAAATCGCCGGTGTCGTAACCGAAGTCGGCTCGGATGTGACCAAGTACAAGGTCGGCGACCGGGTCGGCGTCGGCTGCTTCGTCGACTCCTGCCGCGAATGCGACAGCTGTAAGGCCGGCCTCCAGCAGTACTGCACCGGTTCAGGCATGGTCGGCACCTACGGCTCGGTGGGCCGCGACGGCCAGCCCACCGCCGGTGGCTACAGCGGCAACATCGTCGTCGACGAGAACTATGTGCTGCGCATCCCCGATTCGCTGTCGCTGGAGGCCGCCGCGCCGCTGATGTGCGCGGGCATCACCACCTTCTCCCCGCTGCGGCACTGGAATGCCGGTCCGGGCAAGCGAATTGCGGTCGTCGGTCTCGGTGGCCTCGGGCACATGGGCGTCAAGCTCGGCGTCGCGATGGGCGCTGAGGTGACGGTGTTGTCGCAGTCGCTGAAGAAGATGGAAGACGGCCTGCGACTGGGAGCCGGTGAGTACTACGCGACCAGCGATCCCGAGACGTTCAAAAAGCTGCGCAACTCTTTCGACCTGATCCTGAACACCGTGTCGGCCAACCTCGATCTGAGCGCCTACCTGAGCACCCTGCGGGTCGACGGCACGCTGGTCGAGCTGGGCATGCCCGAGCAGCCGATGGTGGTTCCGGCGCAGCCGCTGGTCAGCATGCGGCGCCACCTGTCGGGTTCGATGATCGGCGGCATCCCGGAAACCCAGGAGATGCTGGACTTCTGCGCCGAGAAGGGCATCGAGCCCGAAATCGAGCTGATCCAGCCGGATTACATCAACGAGGCTTACGAGCGGGTGCTCGTCAGCGACGTGCGGTACCGCTTCGTGATCGACACCGAATCACTGCGGACCGCATAGCGATCACTCGCTGACGGGGTCCTCGGACACACCGGTCAGCGGCCAACCGGCCGCGGCCAGTGTGGCCGCGACCCGCTTGACGTTGTCCGGCCCGGCATCGTGGTGGCTGACGTCCTTGATGAATGCCGCGATCTCGTCCTCGTCGATCCCGCCCTCGAGGGCGGCCGAGTCCTTGGCGGTGATGTTGGCGACGACCTCTTTGATCTGCTCTTCGGTCAGCGGGGTCGAGCGCAACAAGGCCAGCAGCGGGACCCGGTCAGGACCAGGCACCCCGTTGGGGTAACCGGCGCGCAGCCAGTTCAGGATCGAGTTCAACAGCGACGTAGCGGTCACAGCGCTCAGTCTCTCGGTTAGCCCCGACCGGCGCCAGCACCGATGGCACAGTTCTCCCCCGGTTCACACCGCGTTCACCGGTCGACGGCGTATTTCCCCAGGAATTGGACGACCGCATCGGCGAACAGGTCGTTGCGATCGCCGGCCACCATGTGGCCAGCGCCGGCGACGTCGACGAACTCGATCTGCGGGAAGCGCCCGAGGAACTCGTCGGCGCGTTCCTGCGTGACGAGGTCGCTCATCTGGCCGCGCACCAACAGCATCGGAGTGCCGGCCGCCAGGATCGCCGCGACCGCCGCGTTGATGCGATCGACGTCGGTCACCTCGATGGGCGGGCGCGACGCGCTGCCGTCGATGAACTTCGGATCCCAGTGCCAGTACCAGCGGCCGTCGCGGTGACGCAGATTCGCGCGAAGGCCGTCGAGGTCGTCGGGGCGGCGGCGGTGCGGGTTGTACTCCTGAATCATGTCGGCCACCTCGTCGAGCGATGCGAATCCGGATTCCATGCGGTCATACATGAATTGGTGGATCCGCGAAGCGCCCGACGGGTCCATGTCCGGGACGATGTCGACGAGAACGAGGGCGCGCAACGCCTCGGGGGCAATCTCACCGGCGAGCAGCATGCCGGTGAACCCACCAAGAGATGCGCCGACGAGCACCGGGCGCGGCGGCAGCCGGCGCAGGAGTTCCAGCACATCCCCGGCGAAGCTGACCACCCGGTAGTCACCGTCGGGCGACCAGTCGGACTCGCCGTGGCCACGCAGGTCGACAGTGACCGCCTGCCAGCCGCGGCCGGCCACCGCTGCGGCTGCCCGGCCCCAGGATCGACGGGTCTGGCCACCACCGTGCAGAAAGACGACCGCAGGCGCATCCGGCTCGCCGATGCGGTCAGCCGCGATGCGGATCCCGTCGACACCAGTCGCGCTGAAGGGTTCGGGTGTGCTCACGCAACCAGCATCCGTGATGAAATCGCCAGCTCAAAGCACCAGTCCCAGCCGAATGAAGCCTTTGGACGTCGATAACCGGGACGAACGGCCCTACGGTCACGCCGCTACCGCGCGGACGTTGGACAGGTGATGCGGAACGTATATGACCCATAGGGCCGTCTTTCCCCGGCTGACCCGCGCGTTGGAGCGCCCGTGGTTCATTCTCGGCCGGATCGGCGATCAGGCGCTGTTCTACGCCAAAGCGATCGCAGGCATTCCGACCGCAGTGCGCTCGTACCGGATTGAGATCGTTCGCCTGATCGCCGAAATCAGCATGGGCGCGGGCGTCCTGGCGATGATCGGCGGCACCTTGGTGGTCGTCGGTTTTCTCACCGTCGCCACCGGCGGCACGTTGGCGGTCCAGGGTTACAGCTCGCTGGGCAACATCGGCATCGAAGCGCTCACCGGTTTCCTGGCGGCATTCATCAACGTGCGCATCTCGGCACCCGTCGTGGCGGGGATCGGTTTGGCCGCCACCTTCGGCGCGGGCGTCACCGCCCAACTGGGGGCGATGCGCGTCAACCAGGAGATCGATGCCCTTGAAGCGATGGCGATCCCGTCGCTGGTGTTCTTGGTCAGTACCAGGATCGTCGCGGGAATGGTGTCGATCGCGCCACTGTATGCGGTCGCGGTGATCCTGTCGTTCCTCGCCAGCCAATTCACCACCGTCGCACTGCTGGGACAGTCGGCGGGCCTCTACCAGCACTACTTCTCGACGTTCCTGAGCCCGATAGACCTGATGTGGTCGTTCGCCCAAGCCATCCTGATGGCGATGGCAATCCTGTTGATCCACACCTACTTTGGCTACTACGCATCCGGCGGACCCTCGGGCGTCGGCGTCGCGACGGGCGATGCGGTCCGGACCTCACTGGTGGTTCTGGTGTCCGTGACGTTGCTGATCTCGCTGGCGATCTACGGCAGCCAGGGCCGATTCAACCTGGCGGGCTGACGTTCTCAGTCCAGCTGCGGGATCGACGCGTCGGTGGCGAGTTCGGCGTACCGCCGCATCAGCCGAAATGCTGTGGCGCGGTTGATCTCTGGATCCCGCGCGACGATTCGGTAACCGAAGTAGTCCTCCATGGACATCAGCGTCATCGCGATGTCGCGGGCCGGGTCGCTGAGGCGGAACGCCCCCGACCGGGCGCCGGCATCCAGCAGATCGGTGTAGAGACCGACCTGGCGGTGGTAGATCCCTTGCACGTCGCGACGGGTGTCGAGATCGAATCCGGCCGCCAGTACGGCCCGCCAGATGGCGCGCCACTCGGCATCTTCTGGACCGGCGGGCAGCCCCGCGGCGATCGTCTGGGCGAGCTGACGACAAGGATCGTCACTCTCGGTACGCAACCGCAGCCGGTCATCGTAGAACCGGACGTCGGAACGCAAGGCCAGCTCCGACAGCAGTTGTGTCATGTCCTTGAAGTAATACCGCACCGCGTTGGTGGTCAGGCCAAGCTCTGCGGCGACGTCGGAGAGCTTCAGGGTGGCCAGGTCATGGCGTTCGATCAGCGCTATGGCGGCATCCATGATGTCGCCGCGCCGTTCGACCTGCCGGTTCGGCCGTGCCATACCTGCGCCACTCCTGTCGTCGGGCTGGGTGGATCCACCCCATTTTGCACTTCCTCTTGCGTGCTGCGTCACACCGGCGCATAGTTCTTTTCCAATCAGGAAAAAAACTATCGGTGAAGTGAGCGTGACCAATGCGGGCCAGAGACCTCGGCGTAGCCATCGGGGAACATCCCACCGGGCCGTACAACGCGATCACCGACGTCGCGGGCGTCCAGGTGGGGCACACCACCATCACCTCCGATGATCCGCACACCGTGCGCACCGGCGTCACCGTTGTCATCCCCCACGAACACATTTGGACCGAGCCGGTATTCGCCGGCGCGCACCGACTCAACGGCAGTGGCGAACTGACCGGCCTGGAATGGATCCGGGAGTCCGGGGAACTCACCACCGCCATCGGCCTGACCAACACGCACAGCGTCGGCGTGGTTCGCGACGAACTGGTGGCAGCGCAGGTGCGCGCCCGCGGCGAGGGCGCGTACTGGTCGCTGCCCGTGGTGGGCGAGACCTACGACGGACTACTCAACGACATCAACGGCTTTCACGTACGTCCCGATCACGTCCGGTCCGCGCTGGACAGTGCCAGCGGTGAGCCACCCGCCGAAGGCAACGTCGGCGGCGGCACCGGCATGATCTGCCACGGCTTCAAGGGCGGCATCGGTACCGCCTCGAGGGTCACCGACACCGTGGCCGGGCGCTACACCGTCGGGGTCCTCGTGCAGGCGAATCATGGTAGACGCGAACGACTTCGGATCAACGGTGCGCCGGTCGGCGAGCGGATCGGCGCCGCGGAGGTGCCGCTTCCCGAACTTCCCTCCCGCTACGAGCCCGGATCGGGCTCGATCATCGTCATCGTCGCCACCGACGCCCCATTGCTCCCCCACCAGTGCACCCGGATGGCCCAGCGTTCCGCGCTGGCCGTCAGTCGACTCGGCGGCAGCGGCGAGCAGTACAGCGGTGATCTGATGCTGGCGTTCTCGACCGGCAACCGCGGCATCCCGCCCTACGCGTGGGACGAGGATACGGCGACCTCACGCCCGGAGATCCCGCTGCGGATGGTGGCGCCCCAGTTGATGACCCGCCTGTTCGACATGACCATCGAGGCGACGGAGGAGGCCATCGTCAACGCCATGGTCGCCGCCACCACCATGACCGGCCGCAACGGTTTCACCGTCCACGCCCTGGACCACGACCTACTTCGCCATGCGCTGTCCCCCACTGCCCCAACACTTCAGGAGATCTCGTGACCACACCCACCAAGACCGAAGGGCGCCGCCTCAACGGGCGCCTCGGACCGATCGGCATCGTGTTCATGGTCGTCGCGGCGGCCGCACCACTGACCGTGATCGGCGGCAACATGCCGTTGGCGATGGGACTGGGCAACGGCGCGGGCGCACCGATGGGATTCGTGATCGCCGCGCTGGTGCTCTTGGTTTTCAGCGTCGGGTTCGTCACCATGACGCCGTATGTACCCGAGGCCGGGGCGTTCTTCTCTTATGTGACAGTCGGACTCGGTGAGCGGATGGGCAAGGGCATCGCGGTGGTCGCGTTGATCGCCTACACCGCGATCCAGGTGGGTATCTACGGCTACATCGGCTGGGCCATCAACGACACGGTCACGCACTACAACGGGCCGGTGATCCCGTGGCCGGTGTACTCGTTCGTCGTTCTCGCAATCGTCGCGGTACTCGGCTACCGGCACATCGAGTTGAGCGCCAAGGTGCTCGGTGTGGCACTGGCACTCGAAATCGGCATCGTCGTCATCCTGGACGTCGTGATGGTGGCCAACCCCAGCCCGGCCGGCATTACCTTGAGCTCGTTCGACCCCGCCGTGTTCACCCACGGCACGCTGGGCATCGCCGTGCTGTTCGCGCTCACCGGATTCATCGGTTTCGAAGCCACCGCGGTGTTCCGCGACGAGGCGCGAGACCCAGAGCGCACCATCCCGCTCGCCACCTACGCCGCAGTCATCATCATCGGCGCGTTCTACGCCATCACCGTGTGGGCGTTCGTCGTCGCCCTCGGGCCCGACCAGGTGACGGCCACCGCGGAGAAAACCCTTGCCGGAGAAAGCAATATGCTGCTGGACACCGCCGGAGACATGCTGGGGACAATCGGGCGCGACATCGTCAACGTGCTGCTGTTGACCAGTCTGTTCGCCTGCGTGCTGTCATTCCACAACGTGATCGCGCGCTACCAGTTCGTGCTGGCCGGAAAGGGTTTGCTGCCGGCCAGACTCGCCGACGTACACGACAACCACGAGTCACCGGCATTCTCATCGGTGGTGCAGACCGTCACTGCCGCCATCATCGTCGGGGTACTGGCGATCCTCGGAATCGATCCGCTGGTTGGGGTTTTCGGCTCGATGGCGGGCGTCGCCACAGTCGGCATGGTCGTACTGATGCTCACCACGTCGATCGCGGTACTGGCGTTCTTCCTACGCGGGCGCGCCACCGGCCCACTGTGGACCACCCGTCTGGCGCCGGCACTCGCGGTGCTCGGATTGCTGGGAAGTCTGTGGCTGGTGCTGTCGAACTTCACGTTGGTCACCGGCGGCAGCGCCACAGTGAGCACCATCTTGGCCGCGATCCCCTTCGTCGGCCTGGTAGTCGGTGCGCTCGCGTGGCGCCCGTCGCAGTCGTTGGCAACCTCGACGACCTGATCGGCGCGCAGCGACGAGCTCTATGTTGGACCGTATGTTCACACCCCCCGCGATCGACCCTTCTGAGTTCTCCGGCAAGCGCGCGATCGTCACGGGAGGTTCGCGCGGTATCGGCGCGGCCATCGTGCAACGGCTGCTCGACGGTGGCGCGACCGTTGTCACCACGGCGCGCAACCCCACCGACGAGACGCCGAAAGCCGCCACCTTCATCCAGGGCGATATCAGCACGCTCGAGGGTGTGCACGCGTTCGCCGCGGCAGCGCTCGATGAATTGGGCGGCGTCGACATCGTGGTCAACAACGCGGCGGCGGCACGCGCTCACGTCGGTGGCATCTCAACGATCCCCGATGAGGAGTGGCTCGACGCCCTGGACCTCAACTATCTGTCCGCCGTCCGGGTCAACAATGCGCTGCTGCCCGCGCTGCGCGAGGCGGGGGCGGGCAGCGTGATCGTCAACATCTCATCGGGAGCAGCACTGACGCCCGCACCGCCGTTGGCGCATTACGGCGCCGCCAAGGCCGCGCTCAACGCCTACGGCAAAGCACTGGCCACCGAACTCGCGCCGATCGGAATCCGGGTGACCACGATCGTGCCCGGAAACGTGCTCACCCCGGGCGCCGACACGATTCGCCAGGACTTCGCCGACGCGATGGGCGTCTCGCTGAGTGACACCACCGCAGGCATCCCGCTGGGTCGCCCCGGGGACCCGCGAGACATCGCCGAGGCCGTCGCCTACCTCGCCTCGGATAGGGCGCAGTGGATCACCGGAACCAGCCTGACCGTCGACGGCGGCGAACTTCCCGGCATCTAGCTGAAAACTAGAAGTTCCAGTCCTCGTCTTCGGTGACGACGGCCTTGCCGATGACGTAGCTCGAACCCGAACCGGAGAAGAAGTCGTGGTTCTGCACTAGCCACAGGTAGATGTTTCGAAATAGGTTGCGAGCTGGCATAACTCATATCTGCAGTTGCCTCCAGATGCCTCGAGATGCCGCAAAATGTGGGCACGGACGGGACCGCAAACGCGCCCAATGGCTTTGTGATGGAACGACTGCTGTCGCGAGGGGCGCTCGAGGGTGCAGCAGACTCGGGCATCCTGTTAACCAAGGGTGTCCTGCACCCACCTACGGCGACTATCTCCGCCTGCCGGGGCAGGCCGGGTGCTGCGCCAAATAGACCTCGCCTATATCCCGGAGCCGAGCAGCCGCAAAACTCGGTATCCGGCGAACGTCTCATCGATCCGCAGCGGCATGGGCGAATGTTAGCGGTTCAGACCTAGTTCGAAATAGATTATGCGGTAGGCAATTTCACGTCGACCCACCCAGCTACATAGCTGTCGGGGACGCTGCCACAAGCGTTCTGGGTGCTGCATACGAACCAGTTGGCGGTGCTATTTATCGTTGGCCCCGTCTTGATTGCGTACTCGGTGAGGGTGCCTGCGATTGAGTTCGGGGGGATTTTGATGTCTCCTGGCGAGTACGGACCCGTCCCGGGTGTCTCGGCAGTGGTCGGCAAGGCTACATCAACCCAGTTGTCGACGTGGTCGGCTGTGAGCCACATGCCGCCAATTGCAGGGTCGAAACCTAGCCAGTCGCCGAACGCGGTGACGTTCGGCGCGTAGATGGCGCGCCGTGTCCCGTCAAACTCCGCTCGAATATCACCGGCAACCGGAGCAGATGCTGGGTCGATCGCGACGGTCACGGGCGAATTTGATGTAAAGAAACCGTCGGTAACTGTTGCGGTGAACGTGTCAGTTTGGTCGGCCCCAACCTGGGCGGCATTTTCGCGTGCCCCTGCAGTGGGGTAGTAAGTGAACGCTCCGGATCCCGGCGTGACCACGATGTAGCCGTGGGCCGTCGAAGTGGGCGCACTGTAGGCCAGCACGTCTCCATCGGCATCGCTGGCGGTGATCTGGCCCGTGACAGCTCCATTGGCGGCAGGAGCATCCGTGGTGTAGTTCAGGATGCTCGGCGAACTGTTGGGAACGAGAAGGTCGTCCCAGCCCGCCACTTGTGAACTCTGGGTGAAGAATGCTCCCGTGGTTGGCGTGGCGACCAGCCATGCCTTGGGGGCGAACAGGGCATCGGATTCGTCGAAGATGGTCCGGATGGCCACGTCACCGGTTTGAGGATCCCACTTGACTGAGTTGGTGGGATAGCTCACCGACGGGCTAATGGGAACGGTGACCGGAACAGCTCCGACTAGAAAGAGTGGGTTCCAGCCTTGCACCTGTGACGTCGAGGCAAGTGTTGCTCCGATCGAGGAGCTGGCTACGAGCCACGCCATGTTGGGGTAGGTGCTCTCATCGAAGGATGTTCGGATGGCGACATACCCCGTCGAGGGATCGCGCAAAATGTCGCCTTGCAAGTAGGTGGCCAAGGCTGGGCTGACCGCCACAGTTACAGGCACCGAGACTGCACCACCATGGCCGTCCGTGACGGTGACAGAAAACTGGTCGTACACATCGGTGCCGGTTGCTGCAGACAGGTATGCGTCTCGTCGAGCGTTGACAGTCGGCGTGTAGGTAAACAGACCATTTGCCGTTACGGTGACGCTGCCCTTACCGGCGCTGGAAACGCTGTAGCTCAACGGATCTCCGTCGAGGTCGCTTACATCAATGATCCTCCCTGATACCTGTCCGCTGACGCTATCGGTCATGAGACCGGTGACGCCACCCCCAGTGGGGTTGCTGTTGGAGGGCGTTATCGAAACGATGATGGTTCTGCTACCGCTGCCGCCGTAGCCGTCGGTGGCGCTGACGGTAAAGGTGTCGGATCCCGGAGTTGTGGATCCACCGGTGCTGAGACTGTGGGCGTAGGTGGGGTCTGGGGTGAAGAGGTAGCCGCCTGGTGCGGTGGTCACGGTGCCGTGACCGGCTGCCAGGCTGGTGGTGGTGGCCACGGTGTCGCCGTCGACATCTCCCTTAACGACCGAAATCGTCGTAGTGCCATCGGCGTTGGGGGTGGCAGTCACAGTCAGCGTGGGATTGGCGTTTGTCGGGGTGATCGTAACGGCAGTCGAGGAACTGGTTGTCCCGCCGTGGCCGTCGGTGCCAGTGATCGTGACTATGTCTGAGCCGGGTGCCGTCGATCCTCCGGTAATGAGACTGTGCGCATAGGCGGCATCCGGGGTGAAGGCGTATCCACCTGGGGCGACGGTGACGGTGCCATGGCCGTTGACGACCGTCGCGGTGGTCGACACACTATCGCCGTCAAGATCGCTCTTGACGACTGAGATCGTCGTGGTGCCATCGACGTTCGGAGTCGTGGTCACCGTCAGGGTGGGCGCATGGTTGACCGGCGGTACCGTGACGTTGAGGGTGCGACTGCTGGTCGTACCGGAAGTGCCGATCAGTCCAAAGGTCAACAAGTGCAGTAGCCCAGGCAGCCCGTGGATAGCGAAGCCGCTCGCGGCATCGCTGACCGACACTGTGAACGTATCTGGACCGCCGGTCAGGTGTGCCCAAGTGGCATCAGGCGTGTAGGTGTAAATGCCGCTGGTTTGATCAATGTGAACCGTGCCGTGAACCGGCTCCTTGGTGATCGAGTAGGTCAACGTCGGGCTGTCGGGGTCAACGGCTCCCAGCTCTCCAGTTATCACACCCGAACTGTTCTGGCCGGTCTGGTGAGGGTTGAGTGTCGGCGTTTGGTTGTTGAAAAACTCATTCAGGGATTGGAAGAAGCCGGTGATTGGATCAACACTTGCCTGCGCGTGGATGGGTTGTTGGCCAGTGGCGACCGAGGCTGCAGAGGCAGGGAGTGTGGCTACAGCTTGCGCCTGGATGGGTGGACCGGAGAACGTCCCGGTAGGGCTGGCAGGCCGCCGGGTAGATCCTTTCCCTGATGTGGAAGCAGCCACCGGTTGCTTGGTCGATGACACAGCTGCGACTGCAGCGGGAACAGAGCCGGACCCACTCGTCGTCGTGCTGGGGACCACCGGTTGCGATGACGGGTGCGCCGCGCTTGTAGACGTCCCGCGCTGGCGCCCTCCGACCTTGGTTTTCGGGGAGCTGTGCTTATCCGCCGGGCCCGCTGTGGCCGACGGTGAGCCATCCGACGATCCGGGGCCCTCGGCATGTGCAATTCCGGATCCAGTCGCCAACGCCGCACCGACCCCGAGGCTCAGTGCTCCGATACCCAGCCACCCGTACGGGTGACGGTGCACCTGAGCCCGACGTCGACCCGCCCCACGCTTGCCATGATTCAATGCCACAAGACCCCCGGTAATCAGCGACTGGGACAATTACTACCAGCTAGCTAACTCGTTTACATAACAAACGGGCATTGTTGGGTCGCGACAAGCCGGGTCGGCCTGGCACGTGTTCAGCCAATAGTCCTCTGGCTAAGTTGACGGGCGTTCCTAGCCCCTACTTCAGCGCTGTTGAACGCGGCCCTTCATCAGACCCTCGCAATTGGATCCGCGTCGGGAGTTTCGTTACGGATTGGCGCTATCTTTCAGCGCGGTTCCACAACGGATTCACGAATACACCGTTCAGGTCCAAATCGTTGTGTCGTGCCGATTCCGGTCTTAAGTCGCTGGCTGTGTTCTCCCGCCAGGACCGCCATACAGATAGGGGAAGTGGACGTTCGAGTCGTTCAAAGGGCGCTTATCGGGCGGTGGAGGCGCTGATCGCCACGCGCTGGGGAGTCGGCAGCCAGTGGTGTAGCTGTAGACCAACACGTTGCCCGCGTTGTTGATGAGGTCGACGGTGGTGCCGTCGTCGCGGGCTTGACTGAAACTACCCGGTGCAGGGGTGACGTTCGCGGGGAGGTTGGCGTGGAAGCCCGCAGCCTGCATGACAGGGCCTAGTTCGGCAGTGATCTCGGTCCAGTCCCCGCTCGACGGGGCGGGTCGGGCGTAGATTTTCTCGATTCCGTACACCTGGCCGATGTTGTGGGCGAACGGATCTACGCAGTTGGTGGATGCCGTTGGCACAGCAGGGCCAATTTCGGTTGCCGGTGAGTGCTTGGCGATGCTGGCACGAATCTGTCCGTCGAGATCGGTGAGCTGTCGTTGCGCTACTTCGAGATCCGGGCGGTCATTGATGATTTTCTGCAGACGGTCCAGCTCGTTCTTATCTGGGGGCGCGTAGGGATTGAAGGTCGTGGATTTAGCGCACGACGGCAGCACGGCGACCAACGTGAGCACTATGAGCGCCAACGCGATTCGAGGTGTCATGGGTGGTAACTCGGATTCGGTATGGCCCCGTGTGGCCCCACAATGTAGGGCTGGGGCGGGTTAGCTGGGGGCGCGATGGTGTCCTGCGGTAGTCCGGCGAGGATTGCGGCCATGTTGTAGCCACTCATGCGCAGCTCGCCGTTGTCACCAAATCGTGCGTATTCGGAGTGCCCATGTGCCCTCTCGTGCCATTGCCCGTCGCCCACCGTGCCGGGCATCGAGGGGCCAGAGTAGGCCGACAGCTCGGTAGAACCGGGGATGTCTTTGAGGGGCGGACCGAACCCGCCCCCGAGGTAGCGGGAGTCGGGAATCGCGCTTGGGACGCCATCATTGACGCCGTCGATCAAGTAAGCGCGCCCTGGCGCGACGCCCAGTTGCGCCGCGTTCGTCAGTTCCCCGCCCGGTGCTCCGTAGACGACCACGTCGACATGGCTTGCTCATGATCGTCGGACGTGATGATTGATCGTCTAATCAAACACCAAAGGCGGACCGTTGCCAGTCCGCCTTTGGTCGAAATATCCCACCTGAACAGAACTTCAGAAGTTCCAGTCCTCGTCTTCCGTGACGACGGCCTTGCCGATCACGTAGCTGGAGCCCGACCCGGAGAAGAAGTCGTGGTTCTCGTCGGCGTTTGGCGACAGCGCCGACAGGATGGCCGGGTTCACTTCGGTCTCGTCGCGCGGGAACAGCGCCTCGAAGCCCATGTTCATCAACGCCTTGTTGGCGTTGTAGCGCAGGTACTTCTTGACGTCCTCGGTCAGCCCGACTGAGTCGTACAGATCCTGCGTGTACTCAATCTCGTTCTCGTACAACGCGAAGAGCAGTTCGTAGGCGTAGTCCTTCAGGTCCTGCTTGCGCTCGTCGGTCTGGACCGCGTAGCCCTTCTGGAACTTGTAGCCGATGTAGTACGCGTGCACGGCCTCGTCGCGGATGATCAGCCGGATCAGGTCCGCGGTGTTGGTGAGCTTGGCCCGGCTCGACCAGTACATCGGCAGGTAAAAGCCGGAGTAGAACAAAAACGCTTCGAGGAAGACCGAGGCGATCTTGCGCTTGAGCGGATCGTCACCGCGGTAGTAGTCGAGGATGATCTGCGCTTTGCGCTGCAGGTTGACGTTCTCCTCCGACCAGCGGAAGGCCTCGTCGATCTCGGTGGTCGAGCACAGCGTGGAGAAGATCGAGCTGTAGCTCTTGGCGTGCACCGACTCCATGAACGTGATGTTGGTCAGGACCGCTTCTTCATGCGGGGTCAGCGCATCCGGGATCATGCTGACCGAGCCGACCGTGCTCTGGATGGTGTCCAGCAGCGTCAGGCCGGTGAAGACGCGCATGGTGAGCTGCTTCTCGTCGGCGGTCAGCGTGCCCCACGACGGGATGTCGTTGGATACCGGCACCTTCTCGGGCAGCCAGAAGTTACCGGTCAAGCGATCCCAGACTTCCGCGTCCTTCTCGTCAATGACACGGTTCCAGTTGATCGCCGTCGCCCGATCGATCAGCTTCGTTCCATCGCTCACCGAAACCCCACTTCACCACGCTGTTTGCCCCGTTTCCGGCTGACGACCAAAACACTACCCCTGGGGTGTGACGACACGCCGCAACACAACAAGTTGTGTTGTGACGGTGCCGAACCCACAGGTCCGACGCGCGCCGCGACGAGGCTCGGCGTGTCGGGCGATCAGCGCGCTGCGGCCCGTTGGGACGGCCGCGCCGAGGCCACCCCGGAGAACCGGTATTCCGAGCGCTTCAGCGACCGGGTGGACAGCCAGTACTGCCACGTCATGCCACTCCACAGCGTGCGGTTCTTGCCGTGCTCGTCGAGATACCAGCTGCTGCAGCCGCCGGTGCTCCACACCGCGCCCTGCAGGTCGTCCTGCAGTTCGGCGTTGAAGCTGTCCTGGGCCGAGCGGGTCGGCGCCAGCGCCTGCGCGCCGGCCTTGTCGACGGCACCGATCGCCTGGCCGACGTAGCGGATCTGCGATTCGATCATGAAGACCACCGAGTTGTGGCCCAGTCCGGTGTTCGGCCCGAGCAGGAAGAACAGGTTGGGCATGTCGGCGACGGCGATCCCGCGATGCGCCTGCACGCCCTCGCGGTTCCAGCGGTCGACCAGGTCCTCACCACCGGGGCCCTTGATGCCGACGTAGGTGTAGGAGTCGGTGACATGGAAGCCGGTGGCGAAGACGATGACGTCGACGTCGCGTTCCTTATCGTCGGCGGTCACGATGCCGCGCGGGGTGATCCGGGTGATCCGATCGGTGACCAGCTCGGAGTGAGGCTTGGCGATGGCACGGAAATAGTTGTTGGAGAACAGGACTCGCTTGCAGCCGACTTGATACGACGGGGTCAGCCGACGCCGCAGTTCGCGATCACGGACCTGGTGGCGGATGTTCCACTTCCCGGCCTTCTCGCCGAGCACCAGCAGCTCGGGGCGCTTGGTCATCGCGAAGCCGAGGGCTTCCTGGAACCAGTAGATGCCGGTGCGCAATGCCGCGCGGGTGCCGGGCACCGAGCCGAATGCATCCCGCATCCAGCCGGGGATCGGGTTGTTGGACCGTGGCAGCACCCATGCCGGGGTGCGTTGATAGAGCTGGAGTTCGCCGACCTTGTCGACGATCTCCGGGACCAGCTGGATGGCACTGGCGCCGGTACCGATCACGGCGACCTTCTTGCCGGTGAGGTCGACGCCGTGGTCCCACTGCGCCGAATGGAACGCCTCCCCTTCGAAGTCGGCCAAGCCCTCGAAATCGGGGATCGACGGGATGTGCAGCGCGCCGGCACCGGAGATCAGGAACTGGGCGACGTATTCACGGCCGTCCTCGGTGAAGACGTGCCAGCGATACTCGGCGTCGTCCCAGTGGGCGCGTTCGACGCGGGCGCCGAAATGGATGTAGCGGCGCAGGCCGTATTTCTCGGTCACACCCCTGAGGTAGTCGAGGATCTCCGGCTGCAGCGACCACATGTAGGTCCAGTCCGGCTTGGGTTCGAAGGAGAACGAATAGAGGTGCGCCGGGATGTCGCAGGCGCAGCCCGGGTAGCTGTTGTCCCGCCAGGTGCCCCCGACGTCGTCGGCCTTCTCCAGGATCAGGAAGTCGACGCCGCGGCGCTGCAGCTCGATCCCCATCCCCAGCCCGGAGAAGCCGGTGCCGATGACCAGCGCCCGGGTGTGGACGGGTCCGGTGGTGGTGTCGGCGACAGAGGGCTCAACAACAGTCATGCCACCAAAATACCCGCTACCGGCGGTATCGGGTTAGGGGCTCTAGCCAGCGGCGGCGCGGCGCTGCATGGCGTCGTGAATCGGGCGGTCGGGATCGAGGTTGACGCCCAGCACGTCAGCGGTGCCGTTGACCGTGCCGAGCATGATCGTGGTCAGGTGATTGATGAACTCGTCCGTCGGCATCCGGCGCTGACTGTCCGGGTCAGGGCCCAGCCACCAGTCGGTGGCCGCCGAGCACGCCCCGAACGCAGCCGCCGCAGCCAGTTGCAGCGCGGCAGGATCGAGCTGCATGCCGCGCAGCTCGTTGTTGAACGTGTCAGCGAATGCCATGGTGATCTCGCGGCCTTCGTTGAGCGCCCGCTGCGTGGACTCCGCCTGTTCGGGGAATCGCCCCTGCAGCATGAACCGCAGCACGTTGGGGTGCTGCTCGACCAGGCTGACGTATTCGGCGACCCCGCGGCGCACCACCTCCCGGGTCGGGTCGGTGGCGGCGTCGATGTTTGAGAAAATCGCAGCCCAGAGCATGTCGCGCAGCCGCTTGCCGATCGCCTGGAACAGGTCGGACTTGTCGGTGAAGTGCCGGTAGATCTTCGGCTTGGCGGTGCCGGCCTCTTCGGCGATCTCGCGCAGGCTGACGTCGGGGCCATGCTTGTCGATCGACCGGAACGCGGCGTCGACGATCTCGGCGCGCACCTTCTTGCGGTGCTCCCGCCAGCGCTCACTGCGCGCATCGACCTTGCCGGGCTCGGACCCCGACCGCGATCTGGACGCTCTGCGCACGTCAAGCACTGTACCCGCAGCGTTGGCTGACCAGGGCCAACCCTGCGTGACGACTATTACATCGGTCTGACGCAGGCCTTCGCCGAGCAGAGCGGCAGGGCGTTCTCCGATAGCATCGTCGCATCCGATTATCGAGCCGAGACGAGACGTAGTGACCGAGCGATTCGACCTGGTGGTAGCAGGCGGGGGGCCATCAGGATCCGCGGCCGCGTGGCAGGCCGCGCAAACCGGCGCCAAAGTAGTGGTCCTCGACAAAGCACAGTTCCCGCGGGCCAAGCCCTGCGGTGACGGCCTGACCGCCCGCGCCGTCAGCTACCTGCAGAAGATGGGCTTGGCCCAGGAGGTATCGCAGTTCCACCGCGTCAACCGCGTGACGGTCTTCAGCCCGTCGCAGTGGGAGCTGTCGTTCCCCAAGCGTCCGGGAATGCCCGACCACGGCCACACCGTCAGTCGTGAGCACCTCGACACATTGCTGCTCAAGCACGCCGAATCGGCAGGCGCGACAGTGCGGCAGGGTGCCGAGGTGGCCGGACCAGAGCTCGACGAGCGCGGCCGAGTGGTCGGCGTGGTGCTCAAGAGCGGCGAGAAGGTTCTCGGCGATGCGGTCATCGCCGCCGACGGTGCCTACTCCCCGATCAAGCGGGCGCTGAAGATCGACTCGGAATACAACGGCTACTCGGCGATCGCGATCCGCTCCGAGATGCCGGCCAACCGTCCCGACTCGGACAGCCTCGACATCTACCTGAAGCTGGCGTTCCAGGGCGACCAGCTGCCCGGGTACGGCTGGGTGTTCCCGATGGGCAACGGCGTGTTCAACATCGGCCTCGGCTACGTCAACAGCTACAAGAACTGGCAGTCGATCAACGCCACCCAGTTCCTCGGCGATTTCCTGCGCACCCTTCCGCCCGAGTGGGAACTGCCGCCGATCGAGGAGCTCAAGAAGAACAAGAGCGTCCGTGCCTGGCGACTGCCGATGGGGTTCACGGCCTGGCCGCCGTGGCGTCCGGGTGTTCTGTTCACCGGCGACTCGCTGGGCGCCGGCAAGCCCGCATCGGGTGCGGGCATCTCCAAGGCTTTGGAGTCCGGCCTGGCCGCCGGCGAATGCGCGATCGCCGCGCTGGAGAACGGCGGCCCCGACGACTTCACCAACTACGGGCAACGCATGGAAGCCGCGTGGGGCCGGGAGTACAAGCGGGGCCGCTATTTCCACAAGCTGCTGGGCTACCCGCAGGTGGCCAACGCCGGTATCAAGCTGATCGACAACGCCCCCTTCCGGGACGCGATGCTCAAGGCGCTGTACAAGAAAGCCCAAGGGCCGCAGCACAAGTACTGATCGCATGGTGGAGACGGCGGTCGGCCTCAGCGACGAGGAGCTGGCACGGATCGAGGGTGAGTTCGGCTTCGAGTTCGCCGACGACCATCGAGCATTCCTGTCTTCCGGCTTGCCCGTTGGGGATTCGTGGCCAGACTGGCGCTCGGCGCCCCGCCGCAGTCTGCAACAGCGATTGCGGCTGCCCGCCGAGGGCATCCTGTTCGCTGTCGAATGGCGGGACTTCTGGGGTGCCGACTGGGGTGCGCGCCCGGCCCGGATGAAGGACGCCTTGCGCAGCGCGAACTATCACCTGGCGCGCGTGCCGCAGTTGGTGCCACTGCACGCGAACCATTACCTTCCTGCGGGGCGCGGCACATCCGGGCACCCGGTGCTGTCGGTCTATCAGAGCGACGTGAGTTGTTGTGCCGCTGACGTGTTCGACTACGTCAATCCCGATCCGTCGCGGATGTCGACGTCGACGGTGCCGTTCTGGTCAGACCTGATCGGCTAGGCACCCAAGGGATCGAGTTGACCCGGGGTGGCGTCATCCGCCGCCGTCGAGAGACTCAGGCCCTCATACTGTTCGTCGGCGGCCAGCAGGTCGCGTCCGGCGGCGGTGGCGTAACGATACGCATCGGGGCCGACGAGCAATCGAGCTGGCGGCGTGTCCATCTCGATGATCTGAAGAAGTAGTGCTGCGACCTTGACCGGGTCGCTCGCCCCGAGGTTTGCCGGCTGGCTCAGCTGCGCCGCTACTCCCACGGTGGCCGCATACTCGTCGCGGATCGGGTCGACCCGCATCGACGAACCCGCCCAATCCGTACGCATACCACCGGGTTCCAGCACCGTGACCCTGATGCCGAGTGGAGCAACCTCCTGGGCGACGACACCGGAGTATCCGGTGACGGCCCACTTGGACGACTGATAGGCAGCCAACCCAGGTCGCGTCAATCGTCCACCGACGGAGGAGATTTGGATGATGTGGCCGGCGCGCTGAGCACGCATGACCGGCAGCGCTGCTTGAGTGAGTCGGACGACGCCGAAGAAGTTCGTCTCGACCTGAGCGCGGAAGTCGTCGAAAGCGACGTCTTCGGCCGCGCCCATGTTGGCGTAACCGGCGTTGTTGACCAGAACGTCGAGCCGCCCCCACCGCTGGACTGCGGTGTCCACGGCGGCGTGGACCTGGTCATCGTTGGTGACGTCGAGCGCGACGACGGCCAGACGCTCGGGTTCTCGAGCGGCAAGGTCGTCGAGAGCTGACGGGGAGCGAACGCCCGCGACGACATATTGTCCGGCGTCTAGCGCCGCCTCGGTGATGGCCCGCCCGAGACCGCGGGATGCTCCGGAGACGAGGATTACGTGCGACATGATGGTGACCTCTCTTGATGATTGTTGGATGCTCAGGTGACGTTGCGGACGGTGCCGCCATCGACGCGCAGATCTGCGCCGGTGATGTAGTCGGCGTGGACACTTGCGAGGAAACACACTGCGGCCGCGATCTCCTCGGGTCTGCCGAGTCGGCCTACGTCGTTGGGAAACCAGGTTGTGGCCGCCGCACTTTCGACATCGGCCCAGGACGGTCCCCAGCCGTGAACGGCAGCGGCCTGCAACACCATCCCCCGTGTGCTGTCGGTGAGAATGGCGCCCGGGGCGACGATGTTGGCCGTGACGCCGGAGCCGGACAACTCCCGCGCGAGCGACACGGTCAGGTTGTGCCGCGCTGCCAAGGTGGCACTGTAATGCGGCTGCTCGGCGACCGGTTGAACGGCGAGACCACCGCCGATCTGGATGATCCGGCCCCACCCGCGCCGACGCATGCCCGGCACCAGCTGCCCGATCATCCGCACGACCGAGACGACGTTGATTTGATGGATCCGGGTCCAGTCGCCGGAAGACAAATCCGTCCACAACGATCCGTCGTAGTACCCGGCATTGTTGACCAAGATGTCGACGTCCCCGGCGGCGTGTGCGACCGCAGCGGCGCCCTCGTCGGTGGCGAGGTCGCCGAGGACGGCCATCGCATCACCGCCGTTCGCACGGATGGCAGCGGCCACCGCGTGAGTACGGTCGCTGTCGCGCCCGTGCACCACCACCGACGTTCCCTCGGCGGCGAGCATCTCCGCAATCGCACGGCCGAGACCGGCGCTCGATCCGGTGACCAACGCCCGCTTATGAGCCAAACCGAGATCCACCCCGAGCCTCCTTGTCTACATGTGTATACCGACGATGTATACGAACGTAGACTTGTTCACGTTCATTCCCCAGGGCGGGATCCGGCAGCGGTGGTCAGGGCTGCGGATCGTCGATGAGGGCGGCGACCATCGGCTCGAGCACTCTCGCGATGTCGGCCGCCGTGCCCTTGCGAAGAGCGCGCGTCCCGACCACACCGCGCATCATGAGCATTCCGCTGATCACCGCAAGGAGGATCTCGCTGCGCAGTTCCCGATCGGATGAGTCGAGTTGGCGAGTCAATCGCGCGCCGACATGGCGTTCGATGGCCTTGCGCACGATCGTCGTGGCGACAGGATTCGATGCCGACCTCAGCATGATCAAGAACGGCTGCGGCGCGTCGGCGCGAGACCCGCTTCCGGCCACCAGCGACTCCACGATGTCGGCGACCAGACTGTCCGACTGCTCGCTGACGAAAACCGGTGTCGCGAAGGCTGTTTCGACAGCCTCGGCGAACAGTCCTTCCTTCGAGCCGAAGTACCTGTTCACCAGCATTGCGGTGACGCCGGCGCCATGAGCGATCTGTCGCACTCCCACCCCGTCGTATCCCGCCTTCGCGAAGTTTTCGATCGCCGACTTCAGGATCGCCTCGCGCGTTGCCGCGGCATTACGCGGCTGCGGATGGGACGCCGCCATGAAGAGCCTCCGTCTATGAGGGCCTGATTCTCGACTGCTACCGCAGCGGAGAACTCGCGATGGGTTGGAGCGTCTGTATGTGTGTCGCGATGATCAGGGAAGCGTCAAACCCTCGATGATCGTCGACGAAGTCGTCACTCGTGCCGTAACTTTCGGCCAGGACGCGCGGATCGCCGCCTGAGTAGCCAACGAGTGCGATGACGCGGGGTTCCTCCGCCGCAGGTTCGGTCCACACGCCGTGCACGGTGATGCCGTACTTGCGCAAGGTGCGAATGTGGCGTGGCCAGAACTCCGAGACGTAGCTGTCCAAAGCGTCCGCGTCGGCCAACGTATAAGTTCGCAACTCCACCCCGCGAGTCTACAGCCGTAGATTCGCGCGCTGGTGGCGTTAGATGTTGGTTTCGTCGACCGGCACACCGCTGGCCGGTGCCGCCGCGCCGCCGTCATCCGACGGGGCCTCGACGTCGAGGCCGAGGGTGTACGACGTCATCGACAGCGAGCCGTAGGCGCAGCCATCGGTGAGCACGCCGACCCGGTCAGCGTGATCGGCAGCAAGTCCCGCGAAGTACAGCAGCGGCAGAAAGTGATCGGGCGTCGGCACCGCGGCCGGATAGTCCGCGTGATCGCGGAGCCGGACAGCATTGGCCGGATCGGTCAGAACCTGCGTTCGCGCCTGATCGTCGAAGCGCTGAGCCCAGTCAAAAGCCCTGTCCCCCAGCGTCGGATCCATCCCGGCCAGATTGTGCACCACGTTGCCGCTACCCAGGATCAGCACACCCCGCTCGCGCAGCGCAGCCAGCTTGGCGCCCAGCGCGAGGTGATAGTCCAGCGGCTTGTCGGCATTGATGGCCAACTGCACGACGGGAACCGATGCGTCCGGGAAGGCGTGCACGAGCACCGACCAGGTGCCGTGGTCGATCCCCCAGCTGTCGATGTCGGCGCCCACCCACGTCGGCTCGACCACGTCGGCGATTTCGTCGGCAAGCTCCGGCAGACCCGGTGCCGGGTACTGCACCTCGAAGAGTTCGGCGGGAAAGCCGTAGAAGTCGTGGATGGTCCGCGGCACGGCCATCGCGGTGACGGCGGTGGCGTTGATGTACCAGTGCGCGCTGACGACGAGGATCGCCCGCGGCCGCCCGGCTGATTCGTGCACCGACCGGCCGAACGCCCGCCACGCCGAGGTGTAGCGGTTGAGCTCCAGGGCGTTCATCGGGCTGCCGTGTCCGATGAACGCAGCCGGCATAGTTGCGGACATAGCTCTAGTTAACCGCGATATCACTCACTGTGGGTCAGCTGATCGACGAATGCAGCGCTCGCATCGCCGGTCAGCTTGGCCGCGTCGAAGCCGTAGGCGACCTCATCTCCGCGGATCGCGCGCAGCGGGTCCTCGAAGTCACGGAAGTACCCCATGGCCCATGCGCCCTCCTGGTATCCGATCAGCTTCAGCAGATCGTCATCGAGCTCGCGCGCGACTTCCATTGGTACCGAGAGGAATTGGTTCTCCTCTTGACGGACCCACCCGACACAGTAGTTCACGTTGATGGCGCGCCGGACCTGGTCGCTGCGGTTGGCCGCACCGCTGTGCACGATCTTGCCGGAGTAGAGCAGCACGGAGCCGCGCGACATCTCGGCCTGCACACACTCGTCGTCGGCGTAGTCGGTCGGCTTCTTGTCACCCACCTGACTGCCCGGCACCACCCTGGTCGCGCCCATCTCCGCGGTGTAGTCGGTCATGGCCCACAGCGTGTTGCACTGCACGTGGTAGTCGTCGGGGAACGGGTAGAAGTCGAAAGCGTTCTGGTCGCGGTGCAGCGACTGATCGGTTTCGCCCGGCTCGATCGAGATCACCTGGGTGAGCATCAGCTGAAATGCGCTGGCATGACCGAGGAAGTCCCGGCACACACCGAGGACGGACGGATTCTGAATCAGCGTGCGGCACGCCGGTGAGCGGGCGATCAGCGCACCGGTACGCCGGGTCTTAAGACCGATCATCGCGTTGTAGCCCATCGGCGTCGCGTCGAGGTAGGGCGACAGTTCGTCGCCGATGGTGTCCATCAGGGAGTCCGGAACCAGGTTGTCGACGATCACGTAGCCGTCGCGGCGCAGATGATCGGCAAGGTCCGCCGGGGACGTGTCGGCCGGAACATGCGTCAGCACGGTCATGGTTCGAGTATCGCGGAGCGTATGTGTTGACCAGGTAAAACGGGGTCACACGACGGTTAAGGCCGCCGCCGCTTGGTGGCGCCCGGCTTACGGGCGACCTTTCCGGCGGCGGCCCGGGCGGCTTGCTTGGCCAGCGTCTTCTCCCGCGCTGTGCGCTTCGGAGCCGGCTGCGCCTGCCCGCGTGACGAACTCGGCTTGCGCCCCCGCACGATCCCGGTGAACTCTTCGACCAATGCCGACGGTTCCCCCGCCGGGAAGGCAAGGGCCACTGGACACGTCGGTGCGTCGACGATGGGGCGATACGTGAGGTCGCGGCGGTGATACAGCCGGGCCAGCGACTGCGGGACGATCAACATGCCCAAGCCTGCGGCGGCGAGTTCCATTGCGGCCTCGGTGCTTTCGGGGCGGTGATCGATCGGCGTTCCCGGAGCATCCGCCCAGCCGACGACGTCGTCGAGTGGCAGCAGGACCGGTTCGTCGGCGAGGTCGGCCGCGGTGATCTCGTCGGCGGCGCTCAGAAGGTGATCGGTGGGCACCACGGCCACCGTCGTCTCCTCGTAGAGCGGGATGACGGACAGTCCCGATGTGTCGGCGGGCGCAACAACGCGACGTCGACGGTTGCGTCTCGCACCGCGGTGGCGGCGTCCGCCGCGGTGATGGCGCACAGCGTCAGCCGGACATCAGGATGACGCTCGGCCCAGGTCCGCGCCCACTTCGCGGGCGTCGCTCCGGGGACGTACCCGACGGTGAGCGAGGACTGGGTCACCGACCCAGGCTACCGATAGGCTCGTGCCATGAGCAGGCCGAACGCGCAGTCGATGAAACCCGCCACCGCGGCGAAAAAGCTGGACGTGTATCTGCCGGCGACCCCCGCCGAGTTCCAGGCGACTGCGATCACCCGCGACGAATTGGCCGCCCTGCAGGCCGATCCGCCGCAGTGGCTGGCCGATCTCCGCAAGAACGGCCCGCATCCCAAGAATCTGGTCGCGGCCAAGCTGGGCGTGTCGATCGCGGGCCTTGCGCGGGGCGGAGTGGTGGACGCGCTGACCACCGAGCAGATCGATGCGCTGCTCGCCGACAAGCCGGACTGGCTGGTCGCCGAACGCGAGAGCTACCAGAATGTGCTGGCCGAGGAACGGCGCCTTAAAGCGCTGCGCGCGGAAAAAGCTCGCTGAGACAGCGCCGAGGGCGTCACGCCATGTCGTCGGCCCAGAAGATCTGCCAGGAATGGCCGTCGAGGTCGTTGTAGCTGCGTCCGTACATGGACCCGTGATCTTCGGAATCCCCATCGGTGCCACCCGCGGCGATGGCTCGATTGACCAGGGCGTCCACCGCGTCCCGACTGTCGACGCCGAGGCAGACGACGCATTCTTTGACCTTGGCCGCGTCGGCGGTCTCCAGCGGGTGGAGGGCGTCGAAGGCCTCACGCTGCAGCAGCATCGCGAACTGGTTCTCCCCCAACACCAGCGTCACTGCTTTCTCACCGCTGAACCTGTCGTCGAACGCATAGCCGAGATCGGCGAAGAATCGTCGCGAGCGCTCGACGTCGGCGACCGGCAGGTTCACGAGCATCATTGCGTGCAAGGGGTGCCTCCAAAGGTGTTACGGGATCCCGTCGCAGAGTTAGACCAGGGCTGGACGCAGAACTCATCGGGGAACGCCGTCGATTCAGAACTGAGAGCGAACATTTCGCCGTCACTGTCGCTTCCTGTTCTGACTCGATGCGACGAGCCGTAGCCTGCCCTCTATGACCTATCTGTCCACCTGGGTGCGTGAGCACCGGATCGCAGTGGCCACCGCCGGCTATGCGGGCTATTCCGCGGTGATGCTCCGATTGGATCGTCAGATGCAGGCCACCGGCGGACCGGGCATCATCCCATTCGAACTCGCGGGCTCAGCCGACAAGGCCGAGGGCATCATGGCCCGGTGGGGTGAGGACGGCATGCGCGCGGCCCGCAGGTCGATGTGGCTCGACTTCGGCTACATGACGAGCTACGGAATTCTGCTGGCATTGCTTGTCGACCGTCGCCGGCGACGCCGGGGTCATCCGGCCTGGCTACCAGCCTTGGCAGCCGGCGCGGTGGCGGGCGACGCCGTCGAGGGCGTCGCACTGCTGCGGGTGCTCGACCGTCGGGACGTCGCCGTCAACGCGCGGCGCGCGCAGGTCGCGGCGTCGATCAAGTTCGCCATCCTCGCGGTGGCTCTCGGATATGCCACCTACCCCGGAAAGAACACAGGCCAGGGATAACCTCCCTGGCCTGTGTACTCTCGGCGCTCAGCTCACAGCATGCAGCTGACGCAACCCTCCACTTCAGTGCCTTCCAGCGCCATCTGGCGAAGCCGGATGTAGTACAGCGTCTTGATTCCCTTGCGCCAGGCGTAGATCTGCGCCTTGTTGACCTCGCGGGTATCGGCGGTGTCCTTGAAGAACAACGTCAGCGAAAGACCTTGGTCCACATGCTGAGTGGCCGCGGCGTACGTGTCGATGATCTTCTCGTAGCCGATCTCGTACGCGTCCTGGTAGTACTCCAGGTTGTCGTTGGTCATGTAGGGCGCCGGGTAGTAGACGCGGCCGATCTTGCCTTCCTTGCGGATCTCGACCTTGCTCGCCACCGGGTGGATCGACGATGTCGAGTGGTTGATGTAGGAGATCGATCCCGTCGGCGGCACCGCCTGCAGGTTCTGGTTGTAGATGCCGTTCTTCTGCACCGACTCCTTGAGCCGCACCCAATCCTCTTGGGTGGGAATGCGAATGCCGGCCTTCGAGAACAACTCGCGCACCCGCTCGGTGGCCGGCTCCCACACCTGGTCGGTGTACTTGTCGAAGAACTCGCCGCTGGCGTACTTCGACTTCTCGAAACCCTTGAACGCAGTTCCCCGCTCGACGGCGATCTTGTTCGACGCGCGCAGCGCGTGATAGAGCACCGTGTAGAAGTACATGTTGGTGAAGTCGATGCCCTCTTCGGATCCATAGAAGATCCGTTCGCGCGCAAGGTATCCGTGCAGGTTCATCTGGCCGAGGCCGATGGCATGCGAGTCGTTGTTCCCCTGCTCGATCGACGGAACCGACCAGATGTGCGTCTGGTCGCTCACCGCGGTCAACCCGCGAATGGCCACCTCGATGGTCTGCGCGAAGTCGGGCGAGTCCATCGCCTTGGCGATGTTCAGCGAGCCCAGGTTGCACGAAATGTCCTTGCCGACCTTGGCATACGACAGGTCCTCGTTGAACAGCGAGGGCGTCGACACCTGCAGGATCTCCGAGCACAGGTTGGAGTGCGTGATCTTGCCGTCGATCGGGTTGGCCCGATT
This sequence comes from Mycobacterium sp. ELW1, assembly GCF_008329905.1. Taxonomy (NCBI): domain Bacteria; kingdom Bacillati; phylum Actinomycetota; class Actinomycetes; order Mycobacteriales; family Mycobacteriaceae; genus Mycobacterium; species Mycobacterium sp. ELW1. Next base: position 4,208,869 of record NZ_CP032155.1, read on the forward strand.
CACCGTGTCCTCGAACATGATGTACGGGTAGCCCGACTCGAACTGCAGCTCGGCCAGGGTCTGGAAGAACTCGCGGGCCTTGATCTTGGTCTTGCGGATCCGCGCGTCGTCGACCATCTCGTGGTACTTCTCGGTGACCGAGATGTCGGCGAACGGCACGCCGTACACGCGCTCGACGTCATACGGCGAGAACAGATACATGTCCTCGTTCTTCTTGGCCAGCTCGAAGGTGATGTCGGGGATCACCACGCCCAGCGAGAGGGTCTTGATGCGGATCTTCTCGTCGGCGTTCTCCCGCTTGGTGTCCAGGAAGCGGTAGATGTCGGGGTGATGCGCGTGCAGGTAGACCGCGCCGGCGCCCTGTCGGGCACCGAGCTGGTTGGCGTAGGAGAACGAGTCCTCCAGCAGCTTCATGATCGGGATGACGCCCGAGCTCTGGTTCTCGATGTTCTTGATCGGTGCGCCATGCTCACGAATGTTGGTCAGCAGCAAGGCAACCCCACCGCCGCGCTTGGACAGCTGCAGCGCGGAGTTGATCGAACGGCCGATCGACTCCATGTTGTCCTCGATGCGCAGCAGGAAGCAGCTCACCGGCTCGCCGCGCTGCGCCTTGCCCGAGTTCAGGAACGTCGGGGTGGCCGGCTGGAACCGTCCGTCGATGATCTCGTCGACCAGCTTCTCGGCCAGCATGGTGTCACCGGCGGCCAGCGTCAACGCCACCATCACCACCCGGTCCTCGAACCGCTCGAGGTAACGCTTCCCGTCGAACGTCTTCAGCGTGTAGGAGGTGTAGTACTTGAACGCGCCGAGGAAGGTCGGGAACCGGAACTTCTTGGCGTACGCGCGATCGGTCAGCGTCTTGACGAAATTGCGCGAGTACTGATCGAGAACCTCACGCTCGTAATAGTTCTCGCGGATCAGGTAGTCGAGCTTCTCGTCCTGATTGTGGAAGAAGACCGTGTTCTGGTTGACGTGCTCCAAGAAATACTGGCGCGCGGCCAGGCGATCCATGTCGAACTGAATCTTGCCGTCTGCGTCGTACAGATTCAGCATCGCGTTGAGCGCGTGGTAGTCGGTCTCCCCCGGCAACGCGTGCCCTGACGTCGTTACAGGCTCAGCAGCTGTGACTGTAGGTGGCACGTGTCCTCGTCCTTCCAGAATTTCGTTAACTCCGCACGGACGGCTTCCACGTCCTCCGCGGTTCCCATCATTTCGAAGCGGTAGAGCAGCCGAACCTTGCACTTGTGCGACACCAGCTTGGCCGCAAAGCAGTACTCGGCACCGAATTGTGTGTTGCCGGCCCCGACCACCGCGCGGATGTGGGACCGATTGTTCTGATTGTTCAAAAACCTGATGACCTGCTTGGGGACGTACCCCTTGGCCTCGAGGTGCGGGGTGTCCCCCCGGCCCCTGCCGTAGGTCGGCAGAAGCAGGACGTAAGGCCGGTGTACCTCGATCTGCTCGTGAAGGGGAATCCGGATGGCCGGCACACCCAGCTTCTGCACGAAGCGGTGGGTGTTCTCCGAAACACTGGAGAAGTACACCAACCGCTCCGAGCCCGCCAGGCTGGGGCTGCCATCCGGATTCATCACATCTCTTTCCGTGGCGCCCGGGCCGCTAAGCGCTCAGTGCGGCACCGGAGAGGGCCTTGATCCGGTCCGGCCGGAAGCCCGACCAGTGATCGCCGCCGGCAACGACGACCGGCGCCTGCAGGTAGCCCATCGCCATCACGTAGTCGCGGGCCTCCGCGTCCTCGGTGATGTCGACGACGTCGTAGGTCAGACCCGACTTGTCCAGGGCCTTGTAGGTCATGTTGCACTGCACGCAGGCTGGCTTGGTGTAGACGGTGATGGTCATCTGCGGTATGGCTCCTCAGCGAAACATAGAGATGTACTCAGGCGGACTGACTGTGCGCAGGCACTCATGAACATTCAGCGAGCTGTCGGACCGTGAAATTCCTGACCGGCGGAGCCGCTCGGACCGACATCTCAGCTTCGGTTCCGGCGTTCCGGCGGACCTGTGACTTTCTGGTCTGTCGGCCTGTCGAACACTACACCTAGTGTCCGACAGCACGAAGAGATACCACATGTTCTGAATAACAATTTTGAAATTCCCTGGTCGTAAGCCCTTCACCCCTTCCCCGCCCGGCGTGTCGCATGTCACAACACGCCGCACGGCACCGGCTGTGCCTAGATGTACCACCGGGCACCGACACGACCGTTGGGCGTGGCTGTGGCGGACCGCCGAATAGCAAAAGGCCGCCGGCGCACAGCACCGGCGGCCTTGCGTGAGCGGGACGGAGCCTCAGCCCACCTCGGCGGCGAGCTTGCCGACCACGTCGCGCACCGCAGCGGACACATCGGAGTTCTCCCGCGGATGCTTTCCGTCGAAGGTCGTGGACGGCACCGAAAGCTTCACCGACTCGACGACTCGGGGACCGGCGATACCGAACGACTTGCGCGCCTCGTCATGCGCCCACACCCCGCCGTACTGACCGAGGGCCGACCCGATGACCGCCAGCGGCTTGTCCTTCAGCGCGCCGTTGCCGTACGGCCGCGACAACCAGTCGATCGCGTTCTTCAGCACACCGGGGATGCTCCCGTTGTATTCCGGAGTCACCACCAGAGCCGCATCGGCCTGCGCGGCCGCGGTCCGCAATGCCACCACGGGGGCGGGTGCGTCCTCGGTGTCGAGGTCCTCGTTGTAGTGGGGCAGGTCGCCCAGCCCGTCGTACACGGTGACGGTGACGCCGTCGGGCGCCGACTCCGCCGCAAGTTCGGCCAGCTGGCGATTGACCGAGGCCGCCCGCAAGCTGCCTACCAGTGCCAGCACATTGATATCCGCCATGTCGCAATCCCTTCAGTCGTTCGCGATCCTCCCACGGCAGAACCGGACCATGGTCCGGTTTATTTCCCGCTGAGCTAAAGTGTGGGAGTGAGCGCGATCTCCGGGGCCAATGAGCTGCCCCTTTCCGCGCCGCAAGAACGAGGCGACGCCGCCCGAAACCGGCTGCTGCTGCTCGACGCCGCCCGCACCCTGATCGCCGAACGAGGCGCAGACGCGGTCTCCATGGACGACATCGCCGCCGCCGCGGGCGTGGGCAAGGGCACGTTGTTCCGGCGCTTCGGCAGCCGCGCCGGGCTGATGATGGTCCTGCTCGACGAGGACGAACGCGCCATCCAGCAGGCATTCCTGTTCGGCCCACCGCCCCTGGGCCCCGATGCGCCTCCCCTGCAACGGCTTCTGGCCTTCGGCCGTGAGCGGCTGCGCTTCGTCCAGACCCACCGCGACCTGCTTCTCGACGCCAACCGCGATCCGGATTCCCGCTACAGCGCGCCGTTCGCCGTCATGCACACCCACGTCCGGGTGCTGCTGCAGGCCGCGGGCAGCACCGGCGATCTCGATGCCCAGGCCGATGCATTGATCGCCCTTCTGGATGCCGACTACGTCACTCATCAGCTAGACGATCGCGGCCGCTCGCTGAACAGCCTGGGCGATGCGTGGGACAGCGTCGCGCTCAAGTTGTGCGGGACGTGACCGCACCACCCGCCCGCGACTGGGTCCTGCACGTCGACCTCGATCAGTTCCTGGCCTCGGTCGAACTGCGCCGCCACCCCGAACTCGTCGGCCTACCGGTGATCGTCGGCGGCAGTGGCGATCCCGCCGAGCCGCGCAAGGTCGTGACATGCGCGTCGTACGAGGCCCGCGGCTTCGGCGTGCACGCCGGGATGCCGCTGCGCAGCGCCGCGCGCAAGTGTCCGGATGCGACGTTCTTGCCGTCGGATCCGCCCGCCTACGACGAGGCCTCCGATCAGGTGATGGGTCTGCTCCGCGATCTCGGCCATTCGGTCGAGGTGTGGGGCTGGGACGAGGCCTACGTCGGCGCCCGGCTCGCCGACCCGGTGGAACTGGCCGAGCGGATCCGCACCGTGATCGCCGCCGAGACCGGGCTGGTCTGTTCGGTGGGCATCAGCGACAACAAGCAGCGGGCCAAGGTTGCGACCGGCTTCGCCAAACCGGACGGCGTCTACACCCTCACCGACGCCAACTGGATGGAGCAGATGGGTGCGCGCCCGGTGGACGCGCTCTGGGGTGTCGGACCGAAGACCACGAAAAAGCTTGCCGGTGTGGACATTACGACCGTGCGGGAGCTCGCGTCGGCCGATGCCGAATTGCTCACCGCGACGTTCGGACCCCGCACCGGCCTGTGGCTGCTCCTGCTGGCCAAAGGCGGCGGCGACACGACGGTCAGCGCCGAGCCGTGGATTCCCCGGTCCCGCAGTCACGTCATCACATTCCCGCGCGACCTGACCGAACGCGCCGAGATGGACGCAGCCATCGTCGACCTGGCACAGCAGGCGCTCGCCGACGTCGTGGCCCAGTCGCGCATCGTCACCCGGGTGGCGGTCACGGTGCGTACCAACACGTTCTACACCCGCACCAAGATCCGCAAACTGGACGAGCCGACTGTCGCCGGCGAGGTGATCACGGCCGCCGCACTGCGGGTGCTCGACCTGTTCGAGCTCGACCGGCCGGTGCGGCTGCTGGGAGTTCGGCTGGAACTACAACCGTTGAGCGCGGACTGACCCAGGCAAAGTGCGAGTGGGAGGTGTCGGCATCAGCCGCTTCATGGCATCTCTTCCTCGAGGAGTGCGCGGAGGGCGCGCGGGGGCCGACCGGTGACGCGCTGGACAGTGTCGGTGACACGGTCCTCCGCCCCTTCGGCGATGGCACGGTCCATGCCGGCCAGCATGGCGGCGAACTCCGGCGGTACCAGCGCCGTGAGGCGATCGCGCAGTTGCTCGTAGGACAGATGACGGTGGGCCACAGGCCGACCGGTGACCTCGGTGACGATCGCGGCGACATCGTCGTAGCTGAGGGCCTCGGGTCCGGTGAGGATGAGGTCGGTGTTGGGTGATTGCCGGTCCGTCAGGGCGTGGACGGCGACGGCGCCGATGTCCTCGGCGTCGATGAAGCCGACCCGGCCTGTGTCGGTCGCGGTCCAGATGGCGCTGCCTTCACGGATGCTGTGCGCGTGCGCGTGTGTGCCGGTGAAGTTCTGCATGAACCAGGAAGGCCGCAGCACCGCCCACTGTTCGAACAGATCGGGCAGTGCCCGGTGCACTGTTCCCACCGCAGAGCCACCCTCGGGTATGGCCGAAGAGCTCAGCAGCACCGCGCGGTGCACGCCCCCGATACGGGCCCGCTGCAGGAAGGGCAGCATGACCGCCGCCGGGTCGGAGTCGCCCACGGGCGGTATGAGGTAGACGCGGTCGACGCCGACGAGGGCGGCAGTGTGAGTGGCCGGGTCGTACCAGTCGAAGAGGACCGGCTCGGCTCCGGGGAGCGGGGTGGCTCGGCGGCTGGCCGCTTTGACACGGTGACCGGCGGCCGTCAGCTGTGCGGTGGTGCGGCTGCCGGTGGTGCCGGTGGCGCCGATGACCAGAGTGGTACCGGTCGCGGTCATCGGCTGCTCCCGGTGAAGTCGGCGCCTGGTTCGAGGACGGCGAGGGGGTTCCAGTAGTCACGGTAGGAGGCGATGCGCCCGTGTCGAACCGTGACGACGGCGACGTAGGTCATGTCGAAGGGAGCGTCGGTCTCGACCAGACGGCCGATGCCGCGCATCTCGACCACGATGGTCCCCGGGTCAGTGGTCTGGTGGATCCGCAGGTCGGGGAAGTCGTGCACGTCGATGTGATCGGGGTAGTGGCGCATGTAGGCGGCGATGGCCTTCTTGCCCTCCAGCCGCCCGGGCCAGCCCGGAGGGGCGAACGGGAACTCCATGATGCCGTCCTCGTCCCAGAGGCCCACCCAGCCGGGAATGTTCTTGTCCAGTAGCAGCCTCAGGCTGTGGCGGTAGAGATCCGCCGGAGAAGTTGGTGTGGACATGGAGTTCCCCCATCTCGTAGATATCTCATATAATCCGGACCCAGGGTCCGCTTTAACGATACGGACCCCGGGTCCGTTTTGCAATCAGAGGAACCGCATGACCGAGCGCAAGCCACGCAAGGACGCTGCCCGAAGCCGGGAGGCTGTCCTTGCCGCCGCCGACGCCCTGTTTGCAAGTGGCCAGAGCCCTGACGACGTCACCATGGCGGACGTCGCAGCCGCTGCAGGCGTCGGGAAGGCCACCCTCTTCCGGTCCTTCGGTGACCGCGCCGGGCTGCTGCGAGCGCTATACGAGGCACGACTCGAACCGATCAGGGTCGCCGTCGAAGCCGGCCCGCCACCCTTGGGACCCGCCACCCCGCCAAGCCAGCGCGTACCCGCCCTGCTCGACGCCGTCCTGTGCTTCAAACTCGACAACCGCCGCCTCGCCCTGGCGCTGGAGGAAAGCGGCAGCACCAGCCCATACCAGGCCGAGCATTATGTGCGGTGGCACGCCCTGCTCCGAGCCGTACTGGAGCAGATCCCCGGCCTGACCGACAGCGACTTCACCGCCCACGCCCTGCTCGCCGCGACCCGAGCCGACCTCGTCGAGCAACTGGCCGGACAAGAGCGCATGTCGCGCGAAAAAATCCGGACGCAGCTGGCGGACTTCGCCACCAGAGTCCTGGCCTCTCCCCCGTACCGAGAGGGATCGCCGAGCCCTGATCAAGAATCAGGCGACTTCTAACGGGCCGGGGTTCTCACAAACGATCGGATGCGAGAGTTCTGCGCTTGCCTGAGGCCTACGACGTCGACCCGCGCCGGGCAACGTGCTGTCTGTTTTAGACCACCGAGCTCAGCGCGACTTGAGCGGTCGGACCAGCAGGCATGCGCCGACGATCGTGGCCACGGTGTTGAGGAACACGAACCGAAGTTCGTGGTTCCCCACTCAACGCATCAGGCCGGCGGCGCGCCGCGCGGACGCAACACGCGGGTGAAGAACACGTTGACCCGTCGCATCGCGACGCTGTAGGGCCACCAGGCCAGCCGTTTGAACGCATACAGGGCGCGGATGTCGGGCGAGGTGTAGATCAGGAAGCGGTTCTTGGTGACACCGGCCAGGATCTTGTCGGCGACCTTCTCCGGCGATATGGCGTGCCCGCTGAAGCGCTTGACCCACCGCTGCACTTTCGGATGGTCGCGATCCACGCCGGCGATCTGGACCGTCTGGACCAAGGGGGTGTCCACCGCGCCCGGCACCACGAGTGAGACCCCGATCTGGTGGCGGGCCAGATCGAAGCGCAGCACCTCCGAAAGTCCGCGCAGGCCATACTTACTCGCGCTGTACGCGGCGTGCCACGGCAGCGCGACCAGTCCGGCCGCCGAGGACACGTTGACCAGTTGCCCACCGCGGCCGGCAGCGACCATCGGCGGCAGGAACGTCTCGATGACGTGGATCGGGCCCATCAGGTTGACGTCGATCATCGACCGCCAGTGGTGGTGGGTGAGCTGATCGACGGTTCCCCACGCCGAGATCCCGGCGATGTTCATCACGATGTCCATCGCCGGCCGGCGGGTGTGGATGTCGGCGGCGAACCCGGCGACCGCGTCGTAGTCGGAGATGTCCAGCGCGCGGTGCTCGGGGACCTCGGCACCGAGCGCGCGGGCGTCGGCGACGGTCTGCTCCAGGCCGTCGGCGTTGACGTCGGTCAGGTACAGCTCGGCCCCGTCGCGGGCCAGCCGAAGCGCGGTGGCACGGCCGATGCCGCTGGCTGCGCCCGTGATGAACACCCTCTTGCCTGCGAAGCCGTCAGCCATGGATCAGTCGCCGACCCGTCCGCCCCACAGCGCATGCAGCCAGAGCTTTTCCAGGATGCGCACTGCTTGGTCCAGGTTGCGGTCCGGCCCGACGAACGCCGTCTCCCCGGAGAGCGTCAATGCTGTTGTCGCCGTGAGAATCCGGACGAGTCCGCGGATGTCGTCGCTGATCGGGTCGGCGGTGCGATTACGGATCTCGGCTTCGACGATCGGCACGATCTGATCGATCACCGCATCGTTGTAGCGGTCCAGGATCTCGCGGATCTCGGCGTCGGTGTGGCGGGCGGCGTTGCAGGCCGACATCACCGGATCGTTGTGCGCGTAAACCACGGCGGCGCTGCGCACCATGCGTTCGGCGAAAGCCGTCGGCGTCTCGCCGGGTCCGCGCGGAGCGAACGAGTGGGTGAGTTCCTCGAGCTCGTGGGCGGCCTCGCCGACGATGTGGGCCAGCACGGCGTACTTGGAGTCGAAGTAGAAGTAGAAGCCGGAACGCGCAACCCCGGCCCGATCGCTGATCGTGCTGACCGAGAGTTCGGCGAAGGGCTTTTCTTCGAGCAGCTCGCGAACGGCCTGGACGATGGCGTGCCGCTGCTTGTCGCCACGGCGACGCGGCGCCTCGACGGAGTCTTGCTGAGCGATCACCCGTTCACCTTGCACCACGCCGGGGGCGAAGTGAAACTTGACATGCGTCAAGAAAGTTGGCCAGGATGGAACAAACCTGTGGTGCTGGCCACACCCGGCCGGCAAGAATGCCTGTTCTCTGTGTCCCGAGGAGCGTCGATGGCGACCATCAGTACCCCCCACTACCTGCTGGATCAGGCTCGTCGCCGATTCACACCCACCCTGAACACCATCCCCGGAATGGGTGTGGTCGAGAAGCGGCTCCGTGAGCGCGACTGGCCGCAGTTCGAGCTGGCCCAGCCACCCGCGGGCAGCGGACTCAAGACGGTCATGGGCGATTCGGGGCTGCCCCTGCTCGGCCACATGGTCGAGACCTTCCGCGGCGGTCCCGAGTATCTGCTGCAGGTCTACCGCAAATACGGACCGATCCACTACGCCTACTCCCCGGCCCTGCCTGCGGTGACCGCGTTGGGACCCGACGCCACCCAGGCGGTGTTCTCCAACAAGAACAAGGACTTCTCGCAGAAGGGCTGGCATCCGGTCATCGGGCCGTTCTTCAACCGAGGCCTGATGATGCTCGACTTCGACGAGCACATGTACCACCGGCGGATCATGCAGGAGGCGTTCACCCGCACCCGGCTGTCCGGCTACGTCGAGCACATCGACCGGGTCGCCTCGCAGGTGATCGCCGACGACTGGGTGGCCAACGACCCGCGCTTCCTGTTCCACCCGGCAGTCAAGGAGCTCACCCTCGACATCGCCTCGGTGGTGTTCATGGGCCATGAGCCCGGATCCGACCATGAACTGGTGACCAAGGTGAACGCGGCGTTCACCACGACCACCCGCGCCGGTGGGGCGATCATCCGCACCTCCGTTCCGCCGTTCAAGTGGTGGCGGGGGCTGCAGGCCCGCAAGGTGCTGGAGGACTACTTCAGCGAGCGCCTCAAGGAACGCCGCAAGGCCGAGGGCACCGACATGCTGACCGTGTTGTGCCACACCTCCGACGACGACGGCAACAAGTTCACCGACGACGACATCGTCAACCACATGATCTTCCTGATGATGGCCGCCCACGACACCTCGACGTCGACGCTGACCACGATGGCCAACCATCTCGCCGCCAACCCGGAGTGGCAGGAGCGCTGCCGCGACGAGTCCGACCGACTCGGCGACGGGCCGCTCGACATCGAGGCGCTGGAGAAGCTGGAGACCCTCGACCTCGTCATCAACGAGTCGCTGCGGATGGTCACCCCGTTGCCGTTCAACGTGCGCCAGGCGGTGCGCGACACCGAGTTGCTGGGCTTCTTCATCCCGGCCGGCACCACCGTCAACATCTGGCCAGGCCTCAACCACCGGCTGCCCGAGCTGTGGACCGATCCGGAGAAGTTCGACCCGGCCCGGTTCTCCGAGCCGCGCAACGAGCACAAGCGGCATCGCTACGCGTTCGCTCCGTTCGGCGGCGGCGCGCACAAGTGCATCGGAATGGTCTTCGGGCAGCTGGAGATCAAGACCGTCATGCATCGCCTGCTGCGCAAGTACCGCCTCGAGCTTCCGCACCCGGGCTACCAGCCCCGCTACGACTACGCGGGCATGCCGGTGCCGATGGACGGCATGCCGATCGTGCTGCGCCCGCTGCACTGACGGGCGGTCAGCCGATCAGCCGGTTCGCGCAAGCGATGACGGCGCGCAGCGCCGATTGGGTGGGATCTTCGGCCCACCCCATCGCCCATTCCCGGCGCCGTCCGTCGCTGCCCTGCACAAAGGTCGCGGTGTGCGGTCCTGCCGCCAGCTGGTGGAATCGGGTCATCTCGACGCCGATCCCCCGGTCGTAGAGCATCGCGGTCAGCGCCGCGACCGGACCGCTGGCGTGCACGGTCGCACTTTCGATGCGATCGCCCACGGCGATCGTCGCGCAGAACCGTCGCGGCTGCGGACCCGATCGGGAGGAACGCTCATCGCACTCCCAGGACCCCAGCCGGACGGGGCCGCCGCTGGGGCTGAAAGTGTCGGTGAAAGCGCTCCACGACATCAGTTGGGCGTGTTCGCGAAGTTCCGCCGGAAGCGGAGCGCAGAAGAGCGGTGCGGGTTCAAAGATGGTGGTGCTGTGCGGACTCATGTGAATCGGTCTTCTCGTCCAGAGGAGGCTGACCGACGGCGTAGTTTTCGACCCACAGCGGGGGGTCGGTCTGGATCAGACCCCGCTGCGGGTTGCTACTACAGCAAGCACGCGATGCATGGTCGCCAAGGTTAGACCTGCCCGGGCAGGCGATGCAAACGGGTTATCGTCCCCCTAAGCTTTCACCCCAGAGGAGTTGATATGTGCTATCCCGTCGAATGCCCGCACTGCCACAAGACCACGTGGGCGGGGTGTGGCGAGCACGTCGACCAGGTGATGCGCGACGTGCCTCCCGCCCAGCAATGCACCTGCGGGCAGGCCAGCCAGCCGGCCCGCTAGACGAACGGGTTGTCCCCGGTCGCGACCTGCATGCCGAGGCCGATCAGTCGGCTCGCCGAATCATGAAGCCTCTCACCGGCTTCGCGATGTGCCTGACCGGCCAGATACCGCGAGTACGTACCCTCGATGACGATCGCCAGCTTGAAGCACGCCATCGCGATGTACCAGTTCAGGTGTCCGGCGGGCCTGCCACCGGCGTCGGCGTACGCGGCGACCAATTCGGTGCGCGACGGCAACTCACCCAGTGCGGCCAGCTCCCGGCCGGCGTTGATCGGATCGGGATCATCGGGCCAGCACACCAGGATCCAGCCCAGATCCAGCAGCGGATCACCGATGGTGCACATCTCCCAGTCCACGAACGCCGCGACCTCGGGGGCGTCACGGCGCAACAGCACGTTGTTGAGGTGCGCGTCGCCGTGCATGATGCCCGGCTCCCCGTCGGGCGGCCGGTGCTCACCGAGCCAGTCCGCGAGCCGGCCGACCTCCAGCATCTCCGGCCGGTAGCTCTCGTGGCGGTAGCTGTCGAGTAGCCCGAGGAAGTTCGGAACCTGGCGCGCCAGAAATGATCCCGGACGGTGCAGCTGCTGCAACGGACGGCCCTGCCACGGCGCCGCGCTCAGCCGGGCCAGGTCCGCCGCATAATTCAGGCCCACCTGATGTCGCAGCCGTGGGTCGGCGGCGTACGCGGGGGCGACCTCGGTCGCCGGGTTGAAGCCGTCGACATCCTCCATCAGATAGAAGACGACACCCAGCACACCGAGGTCGTCACAGCCGGCCACGAATTCGGGATGGGGTACCGAGCTTCCGGCCAACGTCTGCAGCACCGCGATCTCGCGCTGCATGGTGCGGTTGCTGTTGGGGCGTGGGTGGGGCGGCGGCCTGCGCAACACCAGCCGGCGGTCGTCGACACGCAACCGCACCACGACGTTCTGGGTTCCGCCCGGCAGAGGTTCGACATCGCGCACCGCCGAGCCGATCCCGTGGTCGCGCACCCAGGCGCTCAGGGCGTCGACGGCGGCCGGGTCAAGAGTTCCGGGAACCTCTGCGGCCCGGTCATCGATATTGCTCACTGGTCAGTGGATTCCCGAAAATCGTTGCCGCCCATATACTCTCCGAAGCGCACCGCGACCACGCAGACATCGTCGTTGCGGGGTGGCGGCGCGAGGGACCGGGTCAGTTCGCGGCACGCCGACGCCAGAACCTCGTCCCCCCGCCAGCCGGAAACGATGTGCTCGACCCGTACCATTCCCGACTCGATGTCCTGGCCGCGCCGCTCGATGAGCCCATCGGTGTACATGACAAGGGTGTCGCCCTCCGCCACCTCGACGTTGCCCTCGCTATAGGACGCACGCTCGACCGGCCCGAGAACCGGGCCGTGCGCACCGGCCAGCCGGATGACCGTCCCGGTCGACGCCCGCCGCAGTAACAGCGGCGGGTGACCGGCCGAGGCGTAGCACAAGGTGGCCGAGGCCGAATCCAGCAGCGCCACACTCATTGTCGCGAACTTACCGTTGCTGGCATGACGGGTGAACGCGTTGAGCGCGGTCAGCAACTCGGCGGGGGCCAGCCCCTGCAGAGCCAGTGCTCGCCCGGCGCTGCGCAGTTGGGCCATGTCCTCGACGGCGGGCAATCCGTGGCCCACCACGTCGCCAACCGCCAGATAGGTGCTGCCGTCCGATAATTCGAGCGCGTCGTACCAATCACCACCGAGGCCCTGCACCAGGTCGGCGGGTTCGTAACTCACCCCGACGCCCAGGCCGTCGATCGGAGTCGGACTGGTCGGCAGCACAGCCGCCTGCAGCACCGCGGCGCGGGCGTGTTCGTCGGCGTACATCCGCGCCCGCACCAGCGCCTGCCCGATCATCGTGGCGACCGCCGAGGTGTAGGCCAGCTGCGCGGTGTCCAGCGGCTGGGTATCGGCCCAGGCCAGTACCAGCGCTCCAATTGCCTTGCCACCCACGGTCAACGGCCAGCTCACCACCGCCGCACCACCGCTCGCGACCATCCACTTGGCGTTGTCGGGGTAGCGCCGGCGATATTCGGCGACGGTACGGATCACCACCGGGTGACCGGTCCGGACCGCGTCGGTGGCCGCAGTGGACTCACTGACCGCCACACCTTCGTGGAACTGATTGACCACGAATTCGGGGTAGCCGCCCATCGCCACCCACTCCAGGGTGACGCCCTCGTCGTTGACCAAGCCCACCGCAACTGCTTGCGCGCCTGCGTCATTGATCACCTGACCCATGACCGCGTCGCCGATCTGCTTCTGGGTGAACGCCCCCGACAGCAGCCGGCCCAGGTTGGCGAGCGTCTCCAGTCGGGCCCGCTCGCGCTGTTCGGCCTCGTGCCGCCGTACCGCTGTGACCCGCCCCGCGGCCTCCTGCGCGGTCAGCATCGCGACCAGCACCACGACCGCGATGAATGCCTGGGCGATCGCCAGCTGCCCCGGCCTGCGCAGATCGAGATTCTCGAACGTCGAGTATCCGGCGTTCGCCATGCCGTTGGCGGTGAACGCCAGCGCGCCGCCACACAGTGCCGCGCCGATCATGTCCAGACGCAAGGCCGCCCACGCCATCACCGGCAACAGGAACAGTGCAGGCGGAAGCGAGAGACGGAACGACACCACGGTCAGCACCGCCATTCCGGTCAGGACCAGCATCGTCTCCAGCATCCGCGATCGCAAGATGTGGGATTGCACTGGCCACAACAAGATTGGTGCACCGATCATCAAGACACCGACCCCGTCGCCGGCCCACCAGTGCAAAACGGTCATCGCCCAATCGGCCTGATCGCTCAGCGATTTGGTGAGCCCGCCGATCACGCCGCCCGCCAGCGGGCCCAGCACCATGGCTCCGGCCACGAACCGGGCGAGGTCCTCGCGCTTGCGCAGATCAGGCGGTCCCTTGCACCAGGCCAGCACAAGTGAGGCTCCGACCAGCGGCTCGACCGAGTTGGCCGCCGCGAATCCCACCGCCGCCGGCCAGCTCAATCCGTAGCGCAGGTCCACGGCCAGCTCGGCCACCACGATCGCGGCGACGATCACCGGCCACATCGTCCGCCGGGTCAGCAGCATGGCCGCCACCGTCACCCCGGCCGGCGGGAAGAACGCGGGTCCGATACCGGCGCCGAACGTCTGCCACGACAACACCGACCCGGCCAGGTAGGGCAACGCGACCCAGCCGAACAGGCCGGCCGCGAATCCGATCCGATCGCGAGTACGCGAGACGCTCACGCGGCCCTGCTTCGTGATCCGTGGATCAGCCGGGCCGCAAACACGTCACGAGCGTAGTCACCCGTCGGCAAACCCGAGGGATTCTTCAGCGAGACCGGTCGCGGCGTCGCCGATCGAAGAACTCCACCGCTTCCCGGATCGACTCGTGCACGTCGCGAGGCTGCCACCCCAGTTCACGGGTTGCCTTGCCATGGTCCATCGGCGCCATGATCCCCATCAGCCGCACGGTGGTCGGATTCAGCGGCACGTCGCGACGCGTCAGCGTAGCGGCGGCGCCGCCGAGGACCCCGATTGCCTTCATCACCGGTTTCGGGATCCCCACCCGGGGCGCCGGCCGGCCCGCGGCGCGGGCCGCCGTCTCGTAGAGCTCGCGGTAGGGCAGATAGCGCTCGGAGATGATGTAGCGCTCCCCCACCCGGCCGTGGTCGGCGGCCAGCAACAGCGCGCGGGCGGCGTCGGTGATGCCGACAACCTCCGTCGCCATTCCGTCCATATAGAAGGGCAGCTTGCCGGCCGCAGCGGCGGCCACCAGCGACCCGTGCGGAGTGGGCTGCCAATCACCTGCGCCGTACGTGTTGGACACGCACAGCGCCACCGCGGGCAACGCCTTGTCGCGGCTGTAGTCAAGCACCAGCTTCTCGGCCGCGATCCGCGAGGCGATGTAGCCGCCGCCCTTGCCGGCCCACTCGACCGGGGTGTCCTCGTTCACGACTCCGCCGGTACCCAATCCGATCGTCCCGATGGTGCTGGTGAAGACGAACTTGCGCAGATCGGCATTCACGGCGGCGTCCAGGACGTGCCGCAAACCCTCGACGTTGGTGCGGTACAGCGGTGCCGGGTCGCGCAGGTGTGCGCGGGTGTCGACGACGCAGTAGTAGACGACGTCGCAGCCGTCCATCGCCTCCTTCAGCGCGGCGTCGTCGAAGATGTCGCCGTAGAAGCGCTGCACGGGCAGATCGTCGATGCCGCGGGTGGAGCTGGATCTGCGGAGCATGACGCGGACGTTGTCACCGCGCTCCGCCAGCTGCCGGGTTACGTGCGAGCCGAGGAATCCGCTCGCACCCAGAACCAGTGAGTCGCTGCCTGCCACGCCCCGGAGCATGCCGGACGGCAGTAGTGCACGACAAGATTGCGGGTCTGTTCACCGGGACATCGTGGGCGGCTCAGTCCTTCAGGCAGGCACCCGCCCCGTCGAGCACGCCGGTGCGGAAGTGCCGGATCCGTTCGTAACCGGCGCCCTGGCGGTCGACGTCACCGTCGCCGCGGAACACCAGCAGTGCGGTGATGGCCTCGTCGAGATCGCCGGGCGAGATGCCGAAGCTGCTGGTCTCTTTGCGGTTCTGCAGCAGGACGCTGGCGGTGTACGACCCGGCGAAGCAGTCGCCGCGCAGCGACTGGGTCTTGTCGTCGGACTTGTCATTGGCCCGGGTCATCGCGGCCAGCCCGAACTGCGTGGCGATCAACGTCGCGACCGCGTAGTCGCCACCCTGGTTGTACACGGTGCGCATCGCGTCGTTCTCCCAGCCGATGTAATCGTCTGGGACGCAATAGAACAGCGCATAACCGTCGGCGCGGGTGTTACCGCACATCGGCGGGTTGGACGGGTCGAACGGCTCCAGGCCCTTGACCGGCACCCAGGCCTCGCCGTTGGTCAGCTCCGGATAGACGTGCGCCCAGTAGTCCTCGATGTCGTAGGGCACGTCGTTGACCATCGCGTCGTAGGGCATGTCCCCACCGGCGGCCTCGTCTTCGGCGTTCTGGAACGGCAGCTCGACGACCACCGGGTTGTCGTCGCGGTAGGCCTTGCAGGCGGTGGGCCCGTTGTCGTAGCCGTCCTGGAACGCGCCGACCCGGTCGAAGCCGCTCCCGTGGGCCGACGGGTCGATCTTGCTGGTTCCCGGCGAATCCCGGAGCTCGAGGATGCCCGCCAGGGCGTTGTCCATATCGGCGGCGTTGACCTTGTAGAGCCCCGAGTCCTTGGCATGCTTGGCCCAGCCACCGGCGAAGCAGTCGGCCTGCAACTCCTTGGTCACCGTGCGCGCGGTGAAATTGGACCGGGCCTGTATGGCATGGCCCCACTCGTGGGCGAGCACGATCGGAATGACGAAGTCACCGAATTTCGACTGCAGTTCGGGGAGAAGCGTTTCGGAGTCCCATGCCACCACATCCTTGCTGGCGCAGTAGAAGGCGTTGCCCGCGATATCGCTGGCGGCCTCGGCGCAGGGTGGCAGTTTCCCGACGACGGGATCACCGAGAAGAAGCCACCTTCCACCGGCTTGTATTCGCTGCCATAGAGCTTGGGGTATTCGACGGACCAGTACTTCTGCAGGTCGGCTATGGCCTGGACGGCGATCTTGTTGGGCCCGGTGGACGCATCACCGGTGATCTTGATGGCCTCGGGGGCCGTATTGGCAACCTGTGTGTTCTGCGCGAGGGACTGGGGTTTGTCGGGCTTCGGCCCCCCGCAGGCAGCCAGGACAATGGCCAGCACAGCCAGTATCAGAGCTTTGGATCGCATGCACGAACATTAGCCATTACCACAGCTTCCTGCGGTGAATAACACAAAAACGGTTTGCCAACGGCGTAGCGCCGCGTCGATTACTTGATCAGCGGGTCACGCGGCATGCCGAGGATGCGCTCCGCGATCTGGTTGCGGGTGATCTCCGACGTGCCGCCGGCGATGGACAGTGCGCGCGACCCCAGGGCCACCCGGCCTGCCATCTCGCCTTCGCCACCCTCGAGTGCCGCATCCGGTCCGACCAGTGCCGCGGCGATGGTGCCCTGCTCCTGGAACTGTTCGGCCAGAATAAGTTTGGTGATGTTGCCTTCCGGGCCGGGCCCGGCGCCCTCCAGTGCGCGCACCACGCGGCGCAGGTTCAGCAGGCGCAGCGCCTGGTCCCTGGCCAGGAACCGGCCGACCCACTGAACCGCGCCGGCGACCCGGTCGCCGTGCGCCTTGGTCAGCGACACCAGCCACGCCGCTGCCGGCGCGATCGTGCCTGCGCCGCCGCCGATGCTCACCCGCTCGTTGCCCAGCGTGGCCCGCGCAACGGTCCACCCGGCGTTCGGCTCCCCGACGACGTCCTCGTCGGGGACGAACACGTCGTTGAAGAACACCTCGTTGAAGTCAGCGCCGCCGGTGATCTGGCGCAAGGGCCGAACCTCCACCCCCGGCGCCTCCATGTCCAGGATCACCGTCGTGATGCCGGCGTGCTTGGGCACGTCGAAGTCGGTGCGCACGGTGGCCAGGCCGCGCTTGCAGTAGTGCGCCCCACTGGTCCACACCTTCTGGCCGGTGATCTTCCAGCCGCCGTCCACCCGGGTAGCCCGGGTCTTGACCGCCGCGGCGTCCGAACCCGCCGACGGCTCGGAGAACAGCTGGCACCAGATCTCGTCCTTGCGCAGTGCCTTCTCGACGAATCTTTCGATCTGAGAAGGGGTTCCGTGCTGAATCAGGGTCAAGATCACCCAGCCGGTGATGCCGTAGTCCGGTCGCTTCACACCGGCGGAGGCGAACTCCTCTTCGATCAGCAGCTGCTCGACGGCACCGGCCGCCCGGCCCCACGGCTTGGGCCAGTGCGGCATCACGTACCCGGTCGCGATCAACTCGTCGAGTTGCGCCTTCTCATCCAGCTTGGCGAGTTCGGCTGCATCGCTGCGGATTTGAGTGCGCAGCTCCTCGGCCTCGGGCGGCAGGTCCAGGCTGTTGGCCCGGCCATGGCCGGCGTCGGTCAGGGTGAACACGTCGGTGGCCGGACCGTCCCCGCCGAGGACCGCCTGCACGGTCAGCGCCCGGCGCAGATGCAGATGGGCGTCATGCTCCCAGGTGAAGCCGATCCCGCCGTGCACCTGAATGTTCAACTCCGCGTTGCGAACATAAGCCGGGAAAGCGAGGGCGGCCGCGGCTGCGGCGACCAATTCGAACTGCTGCTGGTCCTCACCGGCCGCACGGGCGGCATCCCACACGACGGCGATCGCCGACTCGGAGCCGACGATCATGTCAGCGCAGTGATGCTTGATCGCCTGGAAGGTCGCGATGGTGCGGCCGAACTGCTCGCGCACCTTGGCGTATTCGACAGCGGTGTCCACACAGTCCGAGGCTCCGCCCGCGGCCTCGGCCGCGAAGAGTGTGCGCGCCAGGGCCAGCGCCGCGGTGCGCGCCCCGGGCAGCACGTTGCCGGCCACCGAGACGTCGCGCAGCGTCACCCGCCCGGAGCGCCGCGCCCGGTCGAGGCTGCCCGGCAGTTCGACCGAGACCCCGTCGGCGCTTCGCTCCACCAGGAGCACGTCGTCACCGGCGACGAGCATCAGCAAGTCGGCGAGCCCGGCGCCGAGGACCACGCCCGCGTCGCCGCCGGCGGTGTCACCGGAGACGGTGAGGTTGCCACCGAATCCGACTGCGGCAGTGACGGATCCGTCGACCAGCCCGGGCAGCAACCGCGCCTTCTGCTCATCGCTGCCCACCGCCGACACCACCGCAGATGCGACCACGGTCGGCACGAACGGACCGGGCGCGACCGCGCGTCCGAGCTCGTCGATGACGACCACCAGTTCGGGCAACCCGAAACCCGAACCGCCGTACTGTTCGTCGACGTGCAGCCCGAGCCAGCCCAACCCGGCCAGCTCGGGCCAGAACGGCGGTGCCGTCTCCTCGGCGTCGTCGGCGAGCAGCGCGCGCGCCGCGGCCCTCGCCTTCTGCGTGCTCAGAAATGAGCGCGCCACCTCGCTGAGTTCACGGTGGTCGTCGGTCAGTGCGATACCCATCGGATCCTCCTCGAGGCGGCGGTGCCCGGCCCAATCCCTATTGCTCTAATGCCTTACCACAGCCCGTTGAAACCGCAGTACGGCGGCCGGATCACTTGGGCGCGAAACGCTGCCCGGCGTCGAGACGGATGCACTGACCGTTGAGCATCGGGTTGTCGACGATCGCGGCGACCAGCTTGGCGAATTCCTCGGGGCGGCCCAGACGCTTCGGGAAGGCGGCGTCCTTGGTCAGCGCCTTGGCGAACTCATCGGGAATGCCCTTGGTCAGGCCCGTGGCGAACAGGCTCGGCGCGATCGCGAGCGCGCGAATGCCGACCGGGCCGAGGTCACGTGCCATGGTCAGGCACATGCCGGCGATACCGGCCTTGGCGGCGGTGTAGGCAACCTGGCCGATCTGGCCTTCGAACGCGGCGATCGAGGCGGTGTTGATGATGACGCCGCGCTCCTCGTCTTCGGGCTCGTTGTTGGCCATGTGCGCTGCCGCGAGGCGGCTGATGTTGAAGCTGGCGATCAGGTTGAGGTTGATCGTGCTCTGGAAGGTCTCCAGGGCGTGCGGGCCGTTCTTGCCGAACGTCTTCTCCGCCACACCGCCGCCTGCGGTGGTCAGCACGACGTGCAGACCGCCCAGCGCCTCGACCGCCTCGGCAAGCACCTTCTCGGTGCCCGCGAAGTCGGTGACGTCGACCGGGATGAACGGGCCGCCCACACTGGACGCGACCTCGGGGCCGTCGGTGCCTTCGCGGTCGAGGATCGCCACCTTGGCGCCGTGCGAGGCCAGCAGCTCAGCGCTCGCCCGTCCGAAGCCCGATGCGCCGCCTACGACGACCACCTTCTTGCCCGAGATCTCCATCCGATACTCCTGTCCGTCGACGCGGCACGGCTCCCGTACCGCTTACAGTTCGCAGTTCAATTCGCGGGGACACCTCGGTGGCGCCCAAGCCGGTACGCACGTTACCGCTCGTCATCGAACGGTAATGACCAAGGGTGCCTACCCAGCGGTAGGTTGGCTCCCATGGCCCGATCAACGATCGGTCTGCGGATGGGAGCGGGAGTGGCTGCGGCCGCCGTCGCCCTCGGTGTAGTCCAACTGACAGCTGCTTTCTTCTCGCCGGCCGCCGACGCGCGTACCGCGGTGGGCACCGCCGTCATCAACGCGACGCCCGGGCCGGTGAAGGAATGGGCCATCCAGACCTTCGGCACGGCCGACAAACTGTTCCTCTCGGTGGCGGTCATCGCCGTGATCGGGGTACTGGCCGCCGTCGCTGCAATCTGGGAACGGTCGCGCATCCCGGTCGGCTCCGTGGCGTTCCTGCTCGCCGCCGTTGCCGGAAGCGCGGCAGTGCTGGCCCGGCCGGGCGCACGGCCGGTCGACATCATCCCCACCCTGCTCGGCGCGGTCTGCGGGATCGCAGTCCTGCGACTGCTCACATCCGGCCGCATCGTCGACGGCCCCACCACCGACGCCACCGACGCCCCCGGCGCCTCCGACGTGGATACCGGGCGCCGGCTGTCGCTCGCGACGCTCGGGTTCGCCGGACTCGGGCTGCTCGGCGGCGTCGCGGGCGTGGCGATCACCCGACGACTGCACTCGGTGTCCGGCGACCGGGACACCTTCGCTCTGCCCTCGGCCGCACCGCCGTCGCCGGTTCCCGCCGACGTCACACCGAACGGCGTCCAACTGCCCAGCTTCATCACCGGCAACGGCGACTTCTACCGCATCGACACCGCCTTGAGCGTCCCGCAGCTCTCCCGTGCCGACTTCCGGCTGCGCATCCACGGGATGGTCGACCGCGAAATCACCTACACCTTCGACGATCTGAAGAAGTTCGAGCCGATCGAAAAGGTCGTGACGCTGACATGCGTGTCCAACCCGGTCGGCGGCGATCTCATCTCCAATGCCACCTGGACGGGCTACCGGGTCAGGGACCTGTTGCGGGACAGCGGAATCCACACTGATGCCGACATGGTGCTGTCGACGTCGGTGGACGGTTTTACCGCGGGCACCCCGGTGGAGGCGCTCACCGACGGCCGCGACGCGATCCTGGCGATCGGGATGAACGGTGTTCCCCTGCCGGTCGAGCACGGCTATCCCGCCCGCTTGGTGGTGCCTGGTCTGTACGGCTACGTGTCGGCCACCAAGTGGGTGGTGGACCTGGAGTTGACCCGCTTCGACCGGGTGCAGGCCTACTGGACCAAGCTCGGCTGGTCCGAGCGCGGCCCGATCAAGACCGAGTCGCGGATCGACGTGCCGCGCGACAGCCAGAAGGTGGCCAGGGGGCCGGTGACCTTCGGCGGGGTGGCGTGGGCGCAGAACCGCGGCGTGAAGGCCGTCGAGGTCCGCATCGACGACGGGCCGTGGCAGCCGGCGCAGCTTGGTGCTGCCTACTCGAACGACACCTGGCGGCTGTGGAGCTTCCCGTGGACGGCAACCCAGAGCGGGGTTCACACGATCACGGTCCGCGCCACCGACAACACCGGTGCGGTGCAGACGCCGGACCAGGCGCCGCCGGCGCCCGACGGTGCGACGGGCTGGCACTCGGTGTCCTTCGAAGTCGCCTGACACCGTGGTTGTCCCGGACTGGTTGTCGTAGTGCCGTGCCACCCTGGAGCCATGTTGCTCGGCGATGTCGTGGCCGCCTCCGCCGACGTGTCGGCGACGTCATCGCGGCTGGCCAAGGTGGCGCGAATCGCCGAGCTGTTGTCGGGCGTCGGGGATCCGCGAGTGGTTCAGGTCGTGGTGTCGTGGCTGTCCGGCGACCTGCCGCAGCGACAGATCGGGGTGGGCTGGGCGGCGCTGCGGTCACTGCCCACACCTGCCGAGGAGTCCACCCTGACGGTGGTCGCAGTGGACGCGACGTTCACCGAGATCGGCGCCGTCGCGGGCAAGGGCTCCCAGGCCCGACGGGCCGAGCTGCTCGGCGATCTGTTCGGCGCGGCCACCGACGCCGAGCAGGTGTTCCTGCGCCGGCTGCTGGGCGGCGAGTTGCGCCAAGGCGCACAGGCCGGGGTGATGGCCGACGCGGTGGCGAAGGCGGCCGGCCTGCCCGCCGCAGCCGTGCGCCGGGCAGCCATGCTCGGTGGCGATTTGCCTGCGGTGGCGGCCTCAGCGCTGACCGGCGGGGCGGACGCGCTCGGCGACTTCACGCTCACGGTGGGCAGGCCGGTCGGTCCGATGCTGGCCCAGACCGCGACCGGTGTGGCGGACGCGCTCGAACGCCTCAGCGGCGACGCGATTTTCGAGGCCAAGCTCGACGGCGCTCGTGTGCAGATCCACCGCTCGGGCGACGACGTGACCGTCTACACCCGCAGCCTCGACGATGTGACGGCCCGGCTTCCCGAGGTGGTGGACGCCGCGCTGGCGCTGCCGGTGAGTTCCCTGATCGCCGACGGTGAGGCGATCGCTTTGCGTCCCGACAACCGCCCGCACCGGTTTCAGGTCACCGCATCCCGGTTCGGGAAGAGCACTGATGTGGCCGCAGCCCGGGCGGCACAGCCACTGTCGGTGTTCTTCTTCGACATACTGCACCTCGACGGCGTCGACCTGCTCGACGAACCGACCCATGCCCGGCTCGTCGCGCTGGATGCGATCGTGCCCGCCGATCAGCGCGTTGACCGGTTGGCGACCGCGGATGCCGCTGCGGCACAGCAGTTTTTGGATGTGACGCTGGCCGCCGGACACGAAGGCGTGATGGCCAAATCGCCTGCCTCCCCCTACGAGGCGGGCCGCCGTGGTGCGGGCTGGCTGAAGGTCAAGCCGGTGCACACCCTTGATCTGGTGGTGCTGGCGGTGGAATGGGGGTCGGGCCGACGGACCGGCAAGCTGTCCAATATTCACTTGGGCGCTCGCGATCCGGACAGCGGTGACTTCGTGATGTTGGGCAAGACATTCAAGGGCATGACCGACGCGATGTTGGAGTGGCAGACCGCGCGGTTCAGCGAGCTGGCGACCGGTCCACTCGACAAGTACGTGGTGCCGGTGCGGCCCGAGCAGGTCGTCGAGATCGCCTTCGACGGAGTACAGGGCTCCAGCCGATATCCCGCCGGAATGGCGCTGCGCTTCGCGCGGGTGCTGCGGTACCGCGACGACAAGAGCCCGGCCGAGGCCGACACCGTCGACACCGTGCGCGCCTTCTACGAGCGCGACTGATTCAGTGAGCCGCGTTCTGCGAGAAGGCCAGTAGCCAGCCGTCGCCGGTACGCACCGCGACACTGGTGTTGCGACGGGTCCGCCGCCGGATTGGTCCGGTGATCGCGGTGCGGGCTTGGATCAACGCCACGTCGGGCGTGAGATAACGCAGTCGGGTGATCTGGGTTGGCGCCCGGCAGCGATGTGCCTGACGGTCGACAAGCGCACGGATGGCCTGTTCATCGGTTCCGGTCAGCGACGAGTGCGACGCGGCCGGCGGGTCATACAGCGTCGCGCGTGGGTGGCGGAGGTTGGCGAGCAGGACTCGCGCGAGAAACTTTCGGTCCCGCAGCCTCGCGGGCGGATCGATGAGACCGCGGACCCGCAGAATCTGTTCGGCTACAGCGACGTCCGTGCCGGCAGCGCGCAGCACCGCACGCTGCATCCACCTCTGCGTGCGGTGCACCGAAGCGGGCCCGGGCTGGTCGATGGCCCGATTGACCGCCCACACCGGTCCGATGTGTTCGCCCGCGGCCCGATAGAACCGCCGGGGCAAGTCGGCGGCGCCTGTACGCAGGCAGTCGCGCAACGAAAGGGCCTGCAGGGCAGCCATTGTCATTCCTTGCCCATGGAGCGGGTTGAGGCTGCACAGCGCATCGCCGACGACGACCAGCCCCGGTGGTAGTTCCGGCATTTGCTCATAGCGTCGCCACACCGCGCCGGTGTTGCGTGAGATCGAGATCTCCCCACACAAGTCGCGTCGCGCAGTCCGGCTACCATCTCGGCGGGCAGCATCCGCTCGGCCGTTCGCATCATCTCCGCGAAACTGCCTGGCGGCGGGCCACATTCATCCGAACACGAAACCGCCAACATCCAGGTGTCGTGCTCGTACGCGACGAGCATTGCTCCCGGCGCCTGTCGGCCCTGATTGACGAATACCAGCCGCTGCCGGATGCGCCCCGGTGGAATATGCAACAGCTGACTGGAATATCCCCCCGTTGACGGGACCCTATTCTCGGGCACCACACCGAAGCCCTGGTTCACCAGCTGGCGCGCTGAGCATGCAGCGCGTCCCGTGGCGTCGACTACGAGGTCGCTCTTCAGGATCGACGCGCTGCCCGTCTCACGGTCGATAACCCGGACACCGACGACCGAACCACCCGCGAGCACCGGTCCGACAATGTTCTGCTGCCCGATGACCGTGACATTCGGCAGCTCGTTGACGCGTCGGCGCAGGTGGAACTCGAGGAGCGGCCGACTGGCTTGACAGGCCGCGACCGCTTGCGGATCTGCAAGGTGGCCAACGGGATTGAGCTCATGATTGCCGATCCGGACGTAAATCCGCGACAGGTCGTCACCGTCGTCGACGACGGCCCCATCCGCACCCATCTCGGTCAGGATTGCGGGGAACAGCTCACCGATCGCCTGCGTACCGCGGCTCAGGAGGCTGTGCAGATGACGCCCCTGCGGCACCCCGGTCCGCTGCGCCGCGCAATCGGGCAGAGCGTCACGTTCCACGACCGTTACGGACGCATAGAACTCCGACAGAACCCGCGCCGCGAGAAGTCCCGCCATGCCGGCACCCAGAACCACCGCGTGCGAACCCAATTCGGCCATGTGGTCGCCTCCATCCCGCTGCGCCGCACGGTGGCATCCGCAGCTCCGAGCAGTGACCCTACACCAACATTAAGAAAAATAAGGGACACTTATGGAAATTCTAAGGATGTCATAGGCAAGCGCGACTGACGCCGCTCCCACTCACCGCACTACGACTACACGCGAGGCCTAGACGCGAGCGAAATCGGTTTTGCCGCGCTCGAATTCGGCCAGCATGTCGGCGGTCAGCGTCGGCCTGACCTCACCGATCGCGGAAAGGTAGTCCTCGGTGGTGGCCGGCTGGCCCAGCCCGTGGCGCATCTCGCGTTCGAAGGCGGCCTGCGAACCCTTGCGCGCCGCGAACTCGATGTCGGCCGGGGTGAAGAACTCCGAGGCGCCGACCAGACGATCGACGTCGACATGGACCAGCGCCTTGCCGAGGTAGCGCTGCCACACCGCCCGGCGGGCCGGTTGATCCGGCGGCCCCACCGGAATCACGTAGTCGAAACGGCCCGGCCGCAGAAACGCCGAGTCCAGGGAGTGCACAGCGTTGGTGGCGCACACCAGCAGCCGGTTGTCCTTCTGCCGGAAAGCCGGAATCAGCTTCAGCAGTTCGTTGGTGACACCCAGCTCAGCGGTGGTCGCGCCGGACCGTGCGGTCGCGATCTCCTCCACCTCGTCGATGAACAACACCAGCTCGTCGAGCTCGGCCAGCTCGGCGAACGCCTCCCGCAGCGAGGCCGCCAGGCCACCGTTTCCGGTGGCCGCCAGCCGCGACGGGAAAAGCTCCACGAACGGCCAGCCGAGCCGCGACGAGATCGCCTTCGCGAAGCTCGTCTTCCCCGTTCCGGGCGGGCCGAACAGGATCACCGCTTTCGGCGGCTGCACCCCGTAGCGCTCGGCGACGTCGGGGTGCGCGAGCGGATCGACGATGCGGCGCTCGATGATCTGCTTCTCCTGCTCCATACCGGCCATCTCGTCGAACAGACCGGGCGGCAGGAACTGACCGCCGAGTTCGTCGAGCAAGTTCGCCTGGTCCAGCCCGAGATGCTCGACCATCTCGAAATAGACCAGACCCTCCCGGCGTGCGTAGCCGGAGTTCTCCATCGCCGCCGCCCCGGTGGCCCCGTCGGGCAGTACCGCGCAGATCCGCCGCACCCCCTGTGCGCGCAGCCGCCGCTCCAGGTCGCCGAGCAGCGCGCTCCCGATGCCGCGATAGCGCCACCGCGAGCCCAGCGCCACCAGCAGAATCCAGGCCCGTTCGCCCTGGGTCTGGGCCACGGCCATGGCGACCACCTCGTCGCCCACTTCGGCCACCACGGCAGGCTGCCCGGAACGGGCGGCGGCCATCACTTCGGCAACGGTGAACACCGGCTCACCCGACCCGGGCGCACGGCTCTGATCCCAGACCTGGATCGCCTGGTCGATGTCGTCATCGCGGTAGTCGCGCAAACGCCATGGCGGCATGGCCCACCTCCTCGGTTGCGATAGAGGGTGACGGCAGAAGCCGCCAGCGGCATCCCCCAAGCGGGTGGTCTTCGGGATGGGACGAACTGGTCAGGAGACCCGCCGAAATCCGCCCCAATTGGGGACCCGCCGAACCTGTGAATGAAAGGATCACCGCACGGCCCGACACTGCACATCTGGCGCAAGGGAGAAACACTGTGGCTGCACCGACCGGCGCGCCGTCGGAACACATGGAAGAGACCAGGGGCGACGTCACCTACATCCGCACCGATCCTGACCTGCCGCCGGTCGCCATCGTCGACCGGTCGCCGATCACGCTCCGGCACAAACTGATCTTCGGTGCCGTCGCGGTCCTGGGTGCGGTCGCGTGGGCGATCATCGCGTTCTTCCGCGGCGAGACCGTCAACGCGGTGTGGTTCGTCATCGCGGCGATCTGCACCTACGTCATCGGATACCGGTTCTACGCCCGGCTCATCGAGATGAAGATCGTGCGGCCGCGCGACGACCATGCCACTCCGGCCGAGATCTTCGAGAACGGCACCGATTACATGCCCACCGACCGGCGGGTGCTGTTCGGTCACCACTTCGCCGCGATCGCCGGGGCGGGCCCGCTCGTCGGACCGGTGCTGGCCATGCAGATGGGCTATCTGCCCGGCACGATCTGGATCATCATCGGCGCGGTGTTCGCCGGATGCGTCCAGGACTTCCTGGTCCTGTCGATCTCCACCCGGCGGCGCGGTCGCTCGCTGGGGCAGATGGCCCGCGACGAACTCGGCGCGGTCGGCGGCGTCGCGGCGATCGTCGCTGTGCTGGTCATCATGGTCATCCTGCTGGCGGTACTGGCCCTGGTCGTGGTCGGCGCCCTGGCCGAAAGCCCGTGGGGCGTCTTCTCCATCGCGATGACGATTCCGATCGCCATCTTCATGGGCCTGTATCTGCGTTTCCTGCGCCCGGGACGGGTCTCCGAAGTCTCGTTGATCGGTGTCGCCCTCCTGCTGCTTGCCGTGGTCAGTGGCGGTTGGGTGGCCGGAACCGATTGGGGCACGGACTGGTTCACGCTGTCCAAGGTCACCCTGTCGTGGTGCATCATCGTCTACGGCCTCGCCGCCTCGGTGCTGCCGGTGTGGTTCCTGTTGGCGCCCCGCGATTACCTGTCGACGTTCATGAAGGTCGGCACCATCGCGCTGTTGGCGGTCGGCATCCTGCTGGCCCGGCCGATCATGGAGGCACCGGCGGTCTCGAAGTTCGCCGAGAGCGGCTCCGGTCCGGTGTTCGCCGGCTCGCTGTTCCCGTTCTTGTTCATCACCATCGCCTGCGGCGCGCTGTCGGGCTTCCACTCACTTATCTCGTCGGGCACCACGCCCAAGCTGCTGGAGAAGGAAAGCCAGATGCGGCTGATCGGCTACGGCGGCATGCTCACCGAGTCGTTCGTCGCGATCATGGCTCTGGTCACCGCGGCAATCCTGAACCAGCACTTGTACTTCGCGATCAACGCGCCGTCGGCCCAGACCGGCGCCACCGCCGAGACGGCAGCCAAGTACGTCAACGGCCTTGGCCTGTCCGGTGCCCCGATCACCGGGGGCGAGATCACCGAGGCGGCAAAGAGTGTGGGTGAGGAGTCGATCGTCTCCCGCACCGGCGGGGCACCGACGTTGGCGTTCGGCATGTCCGAAGTACTGCATCAGGTCTTCGGTGGCGCCGCGCTGAAGGCGTTCTGGTACCACTTCGCGATCATGTTCGAGGCGCTGTTCATCCTCACCACCGTGGACGCCGGCACCCGGGTGGCCCGGTTCATGCTCTCCGACGCCCTGGCCAACCTCGGTGGCCCGCTCAAGAGGCTGCGCAACCCGAGCTGGCGCGTAGGGGCATGGATCTGCAGCCTGGTCGTGGTCGCCGGGTGGGGTTCGATCCTGCTGATGGGGGTCACCGACCCACTCGGCGGCATCAACACGCTTTTCCCGCTGTTCGGCATCGCCAACCAGCTGCTGGCCGCGATCGCGCTGACCGTCGTCACCGTCGTGGTGATCAAGAAGGGTCTGCTGAAGTGGGCGTGGATTCCCGGAATCCCGCTGCTGTGGGATCTAGTGGTCACCCTCACCGCATCGTGGCAGAAGATCTTCTCCGGCGATCCCAAGCTGGGCTACTGGACGCAGCACTTCCAGTACCGCGCCGCCGCGGAGGCCGGAAAGACCACGTTCGGCTCGGCCAAGAACGCCGATCAGCTGCACGCGGTCATCCGCAACACCTTCATCCAGGGCACGTTGTCGATCGTGTTCGCGGTCCTGGTGGTCATCGTGGTCCTCGCCGGGGTGATCATGGCGCTGCGGGCCATCCGCGGTGGCGGCCGTGAGCTGACCGAGGACACCCCGGTGGCATCGAAGATCTTCGGACCGTCCAGCCTGATCACCACCTCCGCCGAGAAGGAGGTGCAGAAACAATGGGACGCGCTACCCGCGCAGCACGCCAAATCCGTTGGTACGTCGGCGCATTGATGGGCGACAGTCACTACCGCCGTTACGTCGAGCACCACGCCCGCACCCACCCGGGTGAGCCTGTGCTCAGCGAGGCACAGTACTGGCGCAAGCGGCACAGCGACGCTGACGCCAACCCGAGCGCCCGCTGCTGCTAGCCGGTCACGTGGTTGCCGAGTGTGACGCCAGGGCGGCGTTCGGCACCGAAGGTCGCCCTGGCGTTACGTTCGGCGCGTCAGCAGCTGTCGACGACGAGATCGCAACGTGGAATGGCGGTCGCGATCAGCCGGGCGTTCGGTTCGTCGACGGAGTCGACCCAGGCCGCCGCGGCCCGCGGTGTGCGACCGCCCTCGACGTGCCGCCGGATCAGCCGCACCCGCCGCTCGGGCGCCGGGCAGTCGACGTAGTACAGCCGGGTCAGCAGCGGCCGCACCTGCGCCCACTCCCCATCAGGCAAACCCAGATAGTTGCCTTCGGTGAGCACCAGCCGACTGGCTGCGAGCACCACATGACCCGCGGCCACCGGTTCGTCAAGGCGGCGCTCGAAGGCAGGCACATAAACGTCTCCGCGGTCGTACTCCTCGGCGATGCGGCGCAGGATGGCCAGGTAGCCGGCGGCGTCGAAGGTGTCGAGCGCGCCTTTGCGGTCACGGCGGCCCAACGCGTCGAGGACGGCATTGGACAGATGGAAGCCGTCCATCGGGACGTAGGACGCCCCGTCGAAACGCTCCAAGAGGGCTTGCGCCACCGTCGACTTCCCCGCACCCGGCGGCCCGGTGATGCCCACCAGAACTCGGCCTGGCGCCGTGTCGAGCAGACCGGCGACTTCGGCGGCGAGTATTTCCACGGCGGACACGATGGACTGAAACCTACCTTGAGCAGACGAAAGGCCCGGTCCCTTGTACAGGGACCGAGCCTCTCAGTGTCACGTGTGTGGGGCCCGCCCGGCGGCGGCCTCCAGCACTGTTCCCCGGCTGTTGGATCCTCAAACCCGGCCGCGCAGAATGAGTGACACCCAGCGCACGCCCGCCACAGACGACGGGCTACGGTTACTTCTGAGAACGGCCGTGCGCAGATGGAGGGACAGCTGATGGACTTGTCGTGGTCGGCGAAAGATCTTGAGTTCCAAGCTGAGGTGCGGGCGTTCCTCGACCAGAAGCTCACCCCCGATCTGCGGCAGGCCGGCCGGCTGATGACCAGCGTCTACGCCGACCACGAGGCCAGCATGGCCTGGCAGGCGATCCTCCATGAGCGGGGCTGGGCCGCGCCGGCGTGGCCGGTCGAGTACGGCGGCTGCGACTGGACTCTGACCCAGCACTACATCTTCAGCCGCGAGTCGACTCTCGCCGGGGCTCCCGCGCTGTCGCCGATGGGGATCTCGATGGTCGCGCACGCCATCATCGCCTACGGCACGCCCGAGCAGAAGGACTACTTTCTGCCCCGCATCCTCACCGGCGAGGTGTTCTTCTGCCAGGGCTATTCCGAGCCCGAGGCCGGTTCGGACCTGGCCTCACTGTCGATGTCGGCCGTGCGGGACGGCGACGATCTCGTCTGCACCGGCAGCAAGATCTGGACCACCCATGCCGGCGAGGCCAATTGGATCTTCGCCCTGGTCCGTACCTCGCGTACGGGCCGCAAGCAGCAGGGCATCACCTTCGTGCTGATCGACATGAGCACGCCGGGCATCGAGATCCGGCCGCTGGTGATGACCTCCGGCGAGCAGGTGCAGAATCAGCTCTTCTTCGACGGGGTGCGAGTGCCCACGTCGAACGTGATCGGACAGATCGACGACGGCTGGACGGTGGCCAAGTATCTGCTGGAGTTCGAACGCGGCGGCGGCGCGACGGCACCCGGGCTGCAGGCGATGGCCCGGGCCATCGCCACGGCGGCCATCGAGCAGCCCGGACCCGATGGGGGCCGGCTGATCGACAACCCGGCGTTCGCCGCCAAACTCGCCGATGTCGGGATCCGCGCCGAGGTACTCGAGATTCTCGAATTCCGGGTGCTGACAACGGTTGCCGAGGGCGGCCACCCGGGTGCGGCGTCATCGATGCTGAAGATTCTGTCCACCGAGCTCTCGCAGGCGATCACCGAGTTGGCGATGGAGGCGTCCGGCCCACACGGCCGGGCATACCAGCCGCATGCCACCAAGCCGGGCGGTCCGGTCGCCGACTTCGAGCCGCCCGCAGACGGTTACGTCAGCGGCCAGCCGTGGCAGGCGGTGGCCCCGCTGCGGTACTTCAACGATCGGGCCGGCTCAATCTACGCGGGCAGCAACGAAATTCAACGCAATATTCTGGCCAAAGCGACATTGGGGCTGTAATGGACTTCAACCTGAACAAAGAACAAGAGCTCCTGCGCGACGGCCTGGGAAAGTTCCTGGCCACCCGCTATGACCTCGAGAAGAGCCGCACCGCGGCGAAGATCGGGCCGGGCTGGCAGCCCGAGATCTGGCGCGGCCTGGCCGACGACCTCGGCATCCTCGGCGCCGCCTTTCCGGAGTCGGTCGGTGGAATCGGCGGCGGCCCGGTCGAAATCATGGTGATCGCCGAGGAACTCGGCCGCGCACTGGTGATCGAGCCCTTCATCGACACCGTCGTGGTAGCCGGTGGCCTGCTGCAGCGCGCCGACAACCCATCCGCCGCAGCACTTTTGGAGCGCATCGCCGACGGCAGCGCGATCGTCGCCCTGGCCGGCACCGAGCCGGACAACGGTGACCACGCGGTATCCACCACCGCGGTCCGCGCCGGGGACGAGTGGGTCATCACCGGCGACAAGATCGTCGTCACCGCCGCCCCACTGGCCACCCATCTGCTTATCACCGCGCGGACCTCCGGTGAATCTGCTGACCCGCACGGGATTTCGCTGTTTCTCACCGAATTCGACCCCGCCAGCCCGCCGCCCGGTGTCGAAGTGCACGGGTACCGCACCATCGACGACCGGCGCGGAGCTGACCTCACGTTCGACGGCCTGCGCCTGCCCGCCGACGCACTTCTGGTCGAGGATGCGTCCCCGACGCTGGCCCGTGCTCGCGACGAGGGCGCGGCAGCGGTCTGCGCGGAGGCGGTCGGCAGCATGCGAAAGGTGTTGTCCGACACGGTCGAATACTGCAAGCAACGCCAGCAGTTCGGTCAGCCGATCGGCACCTTTCAGGTTCTGCAACATCGCATGGTCGACATGTACATGGAGCTCGAGCAGTCCGTCGCCGCGGTCTACCTTGCGGTGCTGAACCTGGAGGCCGAGCCGCAGGTTCGGGCCCGGGCGGTCTCGGCGGCCAAGGCCACCATCGGGCGAGCAGCGCGGTTCATCGGCCAGAACGCTGTCCAACTCCACGGCGGCATGGGGATGACCGAGGAGCTGGCGATCGGCCACTACTTCAAGCGGCTCACCGCGCTGCAGTACGAGTTCGGTTCCACCGATGAGCACCGAGCGCGGTACGCGAAACTAACCCGCCCTTAAGCGGTTTGGGCGGCCACCCGCGCCCGCTCCCGCATCGAGGCGATCACGCCGCCGTCGTTGAGGATGTCGGTTCCGGTCAGATAGGTGGCGCGGTCGCTGGCGCAGAAGGCGAACAGCTCGGCCATCTCCTCGGCCTTCCCCCAGCGGGGCACCGCGGCGTTGGCGACCATCGCCCCGGCGCCGGCCTCGGCTTCCAGCAGACCCATCTCGGTGTCCACGGATCCCGGCGACACCGAGACGATGCGCAGGCCCCGGCCGTTGAACCGCTCGGCCTGCGCGGCGCTATACCACCTGACGAAGGTCTTGCTGATGCTGTAGGCCAGCCCGGAACGCATCTCCTCCCCCGCGATGTCGCACGCCGCCAGCATCTCGGTCAGGAACCGCGGTTCATCGGTGAAGGCCAGATCGAAATGCTGGGCGGGGACGATTTCGTCGGGCAGCATGTGCGACGCCATCGACGCCACGTTGACGATCGCAGATCCCTCACCGGCCGAGGCGAAGAACGCCTCGTTGACCCTGAGGGTGCCGATGGCGTTGGTGGTCATCACGTAGTCGGCGTCGCCCATACTCGGACTGACACCCGCGGTGTGGATCACCGACGCGATCGGCCCGATGCCGGCCGCGGTCTCAAACAGTCGCGCGACGGCATCCCGGTCGGTGACATCGCAGTGAACCGGCGTCGCCGAGATCCCCAGGCTCTCCAGCTCCGCCACCGCGCCGTCGAGACGGTCCTGCCGGATGTCGCATAGCACCACCGTGTGGTCCTGGCCGACGATCTGGGCGGTGGCCCGACCCATGCCGCCCGCACCCCCGGTGATTACCGAAACCCGTGTCATGCCCGGACGATATCCGGCCGGCTCGCGCGGGCGGGCAGCAGGGCGGAAAGTGCGTCAGAAACCCGTAATCGACTTTCACCTGCCGGGAGGGTATGCCTGCAAGAGAACAAGGAGGCACTCGTGTTGAAGACTGTTGCGACAGCGGTGGTACAGGTCGCCGGGGGCGTGGGCAACATCGTGGGAATCCGGGTAGGCACCGAGGAGCCGGCCTTCACCGTCGAGCGCGTGGTCGACGGTGTCGAGATCCGCCGGTATGGACCCCGCGTCGCCGCCGAGACGGCGATCGATGCCGACGAGGAGTCGGCCCGCAATCAGGGTTTCCGGCTGCTCGCGCGCTACATCTTCGGCGGCAATTCCGGCAGTGCCAAAATCGCGATGACCGCGCCGGTGGCCCAACAGCCCAGCGAGAAGATCGCGATGACCGCGCCGGTCGCGACCCAACGCAACGCCTCGGGCGAATGGGTCATCCGCTTCTTCATGCCCTCGAAGTACACCCTCGAGACCTTGCCCACCCCGACTGACGACCGGGTGCGGCTCGT
Source organism: Mycobacterium sp. ELW1 (assembly GCF_008329905.1). NCBI lineage: Bacteria > Bacillati > Actinomycetota > Actinomycetes > Mycobacteriales > Mycobacteriaceae > Mycobacterium > Mycobacterium sp. ELW1. Next base: position 4,242,124 of record NZ_CP032155.1, read on the forward strand.
GGTGGTTCCCCCCGAGACCGTCGCGGTGCTGCGGTTCAACGGCAGCATCGGCCCGGGCGCGGTCGCCGAGCGCACCAACCAACTCATGAAAGCCTTGCACCGCAACGACATCGAAACCACTGGTGAGCCCCTGGCGTGGTTCTACGACCCGCCGTGGACGCTGCCGTGCCGACGCCGCAACGAGGTGGTGGTCGGCGTCGCCGAGTCCGCGTGATCGGCTGACCCGTTCCATAGCGCACACGAGACGCGCCCAGGTGCCACAATTCCGGGCGTGCCCACCACCGCGTCGCCGACCTGGCTGGCCCCGGCCATCCGGCCGTATCGTGCGCACTGGCTGAAGGCCGACCTGCTGGCCGGGCTGAGCACCGGCGCGGTGGTCATCCCGCTGGCGATGGCGTACGCGACGGTCGCCAACATGCCCGTCCAGATCGGGTTGTACACCTGCATGGTCCCGGTGGTGGTGTACGCCTTCATCGGTGGATCCCGAGTCACCAGCGTCACCACATCGTCCACGGTGTCGACACTGACCGCCTCGACCATGCTGGCCGGCGGGGTTCTCATCGGCAGCGACGACCAGCGGGGCGATCTGGTGACCCTGACGCTGCTGGTGGGGCTTTTCCTGTTGCTGGCCAGGGCGTTTCGACTGGGCATGCTGGTCGACAACATCAGCGACATGACGTTGGTGGGCATCAAGGTCGCCGTCGGACTCACTGTCATGGCCGCGCAGCTCCCCAAGCTGCTGGGGGTGCCTCCCCACCCACACACCACCGGGTTCTTCAGGGTGGCGTGGGCGGCGCTGTCCGATATCCCGCGGGCCAGTCCGCTGACGGTGGCGATCTCGGTCGTCTGTCTCGCCACGCTGCTCGTGCTGGCGAAGGTGGCGCCACGTGTTCCCGGCCCGCTCGTGCTGATCGCCGTCGGCATCGCGCTGAGCGCCGCGGTGGCGCTGCCCGCGTACGGCGTTGCTCTCGTTCCGACGGTGCCGTCCGGTTTCCCCATGCCGGACGTCCCCCACCTCGATCGCCACATCGTGCCGTTGGTCCCGGGCGCGTTGGCGATCGCCGTGATGGCGTTCCTCGAGACGATCGCGGTGGCGCGCACCTCGAGACGCGCCGAGGAGAACTCGACCGAACCGGACCGCGAACTGCTCGCACTGGGCACGGCCGCGGTCGCGGGCGCGTTCTTCCATTCGCTGCCCCCGGCCGGCGGTTTCGCCCAGACCTCGGTGAACCTGCGCGCCGGCGCCCGCAGCCAGATCAGCGGCCTGGTGCTGGCTGCGCTGGCCGTCCTCGTCGCGCTGTTCATCGCGCCGGTCCTCAGCCTGCTGCCTCAGGCGGTGCTCGGCGCGGTGGTGGTGGTCGCAGTCACCCGCCTGGTCGACGTGGGCGCCCTACGCCGGCTCTACGGCCTCAACCCGCGCGAATGCTTCGGCGCCATCGGGGTCGCGCTGATCGGCCTGGCGTTCGGACTCATTCCTGCGGTGGCCGTCGCGGTCGCGGTTACCCTGCTGTTGGTGCTGCACGTGGTCAACGCACCGCACGTCGTCCAGGTAATCCGTCATGACAAGGGCGCGTGGGTAGAGCAGCCCGAGAACGCGGTGCTGATACCGGCCGACCCGCTGGTCCTGCGCTGCCTGGTGCCGCTGTATGCCGCCAACGTGCGTCCCAACATCGCCGCGATCCGGGATGCCGCGCTGGACCTGCAGCCGCCTGCGCGGACGGTGGTACTCGACTTGGTTCGGCAGACGGTGCTGGAATCGACGGTGCTGCACATCCTCGTCGACCTTGACCTCGAGCTGTCCGGGGCGGGCATCCGGTTGATGATCACCGCGCTTCCCGCCCGGACACTGCAGATGCTGCAGCGCACCGAATGGTGGCACGAAGTCGAGGCCGACGGACGCTACCAACCCGACCTCGACGCGGCCGTCGAGGCAGTCGGTCGCTAGCTCGTCGGCGCACCCGCGTCAGCCGCGGGCGGCGCGGCCGACGTTCCGACGGGTCCGGTTGGAGTCGACGACATGCCAGCCGGCGGCGCCGCGTTGGCGTCGAGCGGTCGTTGGGTGAGCAACAGCAATGCGTCGCTGCCCGACACCTCCTGGGTGCGCATCGCATGCAGCAGGTCCCGCAGGTAGCTCAACCGGCCTTGCGGCGCCGTGTCGGTGCCGGTGGTGGTCGTGCCCGGCGGCGGGTTGTCCGGGCTGGACAGATGCTGGACCGGCACCGGCGCCGGCGCGGGGGCCGGTACATCGGCCGACGGGGTGCTCGTGTCGCCGGCCACGATCGTCGGTACGACGGGATCAGCGGGATCGGCCGGGTCGGCGGCCGCCGCGGGGGCCGACAGGATGGCCGCGGACACGCCCAGGGCGCCGATTCCCAGGCAGGCGCTACGGACCCAGACATGTGCGTTCGTCGTGAGCTTCACCGTCATATCCTCCGCGGCTCGCAGGGCGGCGTCCCCGTGCCGTGAACGCCCTGTACCGGTGTTGTCGGACCAGATCGCAATTTGTTACATCCGTCACTTGTGTCACCAGAGCCTCAGAACCCTCAGGTGTCCATGCAGAAAGTGGGTCCGCTTGAAAACGGACTGGCGGACGGTGTAGAAAAAAATGCCCGCAGAACCTGGGATGGCGATGGGTTCTGCCTACACGGCACTCGTCGGCGTCCGGGCCCCTGCGGAAAATCGTGGCGGGCGACAACCGAAGAGGTTGTCAGGCGAGGGGTGTCAATGGTTGCGGATCAGGATCCGGCAACAGAACGCGACGGCGACGACGGTCTGGCCGGTGTGCGTCCTCAGCAGGTGGGGCAGTTCCGGTTCTATTTCGCCGATGAGCGCTGGGAATGGTCGGACGAGGTGCAGATCATGCACGGCTACGAGCCGGGCACGGTCTCGCCCACCACCGAGCTGGTTCTGTCACACAAGCATCCGGACGACTACCAGCAGGTGGCGACCACCCTGGACGATGTCCGACAGCACCACCAGGCGTTCAGCACCCGACATCGGATCGTCGACACCGCCGGCAAAATCCATCACGTGATCGTGGTGGCCGACAAGCTGGTGGACGACAGCGGTGAGGTCATCGGCACCGAGGGCTTCTACGTCGACATCACGCCCACCGAAGACCGCAACCAGAAGCAGTTCAGCGAGGCCATCGCGGAGATCGCCGAGAACCGGGCGACCATCGAGCAGGCCAAAGGCATGCTGATGGTTGTGTACGGCATCGAGTCCAACGCGGCGTTCGACCTGCTGCGGTGGCGATCCCAGGAGGCCAACATCAAACTGCGGGTTCTGGCCGAGCAGGTGGTCGCCGATTTTGTCGCCCTCTCCCAGTCCGACACGTCACCGTCGCGGGCGGCCTACGACAACCTGTTGCTCACCGCCGACCGGCGGCTGGAGAGTCCGCCGCAGACTCAGTCGTCCTGATATGAGCGTGATTCGGACGCTGCCGGGCCTCGCAGCAGCCGTTGTGGTCGGCATCGGTGCGGCGGCGGCGGCCGGTGCCGCACCCGGCTCCGACGTTCCGCCGGTGAGCCCGCAGGCCGCGGCGGCCGGCTTCGTCGACGTGCGGACGGTGGTGCCTGACGCGGTCATCGATCTGCGCTACGCGACCCCGAACAACTTTGTCGGTGTGCCGCTCTACCCCGCTGACGCGCGGTGCCTGGTGCACAACTCGATGGCGCCGGGGCTGGCGACGGCGGCCGATGATCTTCGGGCCCAGGGGGATGTGCTGGTGTTCTGGGATTGCTACCGCCCGCACGACGTCCAGGTCCGGATGTTCGACGCAGTGCCCAACCCGGCGTGGGTGGCCAAACCCGGTCCGTATGCGCGCAGTCATGAGGCAGGACGTTCCGTCGACGTGACAATCGCCGAGCGCGACCGGCTCGTCGACATGGGCACGGACTTCGACGACTTCTCCGCCCGCGCACAGGCATACGCCACCGACGGGGTCAGCGCGGTGGCTCAGGCAAACCGCGCCCGGCTGCGTGCCGCGATGGCTGCCGGCGGCTTGGCGGTCTATTCCGGCGAGTGGTGGCATTTCGACGGGCCCGGCGCCGGCGTTCAGCGCCCGATTCTCGACGTGCCGGTCAACTAGCGCGCCGCGGTTCAGGCTGCCACGAGTCGCAACGGGAGCCGCTCGTAGCAGCGGATGATGTTGTTCACCGCCCACGTGGGCGGGCCGGCGAGTTCGATCCGGCTGACGCCGTCACACAACGCACGAAGCATCGCCTGCATCTCGAGCCGCGCCAGCGCCTGCCCCGCGCAGGCGTGAGCTCCGTGACCGAACCCGAGATGGCGGCCCGAATTGCGGCGGATGTCGAAAGTGTCGGGCTGCTCCCATTCGCGCTCGTCACGATTGGCCGAGGCGTACAGCACCAATACCCTTGCCCCTGAGGACAATTTGATGCCAGACACCTCAATGTCGTGGCGAACCTTGCGGCTGAACGCCCGCAGCGGCGATTCGTAACGCAGCACCTCGTTGACCGCGCTGGGCACCAGCGCCGGATCGGCACGGAGCAGATCCCACTGGTCGGGGTGCAGCGCGAACAACGCCAGCGCGTTGGCGATTCCGCTGATGGTGGTGTCCAACGACGGCACCAGGTAGTCCACCATCAGAGCGGAGCATTCCCGCGCGCTCATCGCCCCACCCTCTGCGGCTTCGAGGATTTCATGGCCCATGCTGCCCGGCAGCACAGAGCGGTCGCGAACCACGGCGCGGGCGAACCGCAACATCTGAAGGCTGGCCGGCACCGATCTGGCGGCATGCCGGTTCAACGGACCCAGCACATCGAAAGTCGCACCGCCCCAGCGCAACAGGTGCTGTCGCCGGTCCCGGGGCCACCCGACGAGGTCGGGCACCACCGAAACCGGAAGCGCCGTCGCGAGGTCAGCGACGCCGTCGACGCTGCGCCGGCGAACCGCACTCGCGACGAGATCTTTCGCCTGGCTGTCGACGACCTCGTCGAGCTCACGCAGGGCTCTGGGGAGCATCCGGTGGGCCAGCAGCTTGCGCCGCCGGTCGTGCTCCTCACCGTCGCTGTTGAGCGTTGTGCCCCGGGACAGCTTGTTGAACACCGCGGACAGGCCGACGCCGTCACCGGAGATGAACCCGTCGTCGTCGCGCAACACAGTTTTGCATTCGGCATAGCGCGCCAGGGCGTAGACCCGTTGTTTGGGCAACCAGACCACCGGGCCCAGCTGTCGCAGCCGCGCGTAGTGCGGGTATGGGTCGAGGATGGCCTGCGTCGAATACAGGTCCCGATCGTAGGTCGCAACGGCGACGGCCGGCCTAGACACGGGCGGCCTGGGCGTGCGGCGCGAAAGCGGGCACTGCATCAAGCACATTCGCCCCGCTCCGGCCGGCTGTCAGCACGGTTCGGTCCGGGCGGACCACCGCCACCTCAGCGCGCCCGGCGCGGAGCCATGACGCCAATTCCGTACCGGGGTGCGCCGCTATCACGATGGCACCACGCCGATCCATCTCGTCGCGTTGCGCCGTGGTGAGCGGCATCGCGGTCACCACGGCGAATCCGCGGCCCACGATCTCATCGAATCGCTTGCCGTCAGCCACAATCGGGTTCGGGCAGAGGCTGCCGGCAAGCTGTCGCCGCCCGCGTGACTTCATCACCAGGTCACTGGCGCGCAGTGCCGGAGTCGCACTGTCCACGGCCTTGTCTCGTGCACCGGGGAACAGATGCAACCGGGGCACGACGACCCTGCGCAACGCATCTCCGACGCGCCCCCCGGCGGTCATTGCCGCGCCGACAACCAGCGCGAACCGGATGAGATTGCGGGCATGCGGCTTTCGCTCGATCTCGTAGGTGGCGAGCACGGACTCCGGTAGCCAGCCGTTGATCACGCCGGCCAGCTTCCACGACAGATTCATCGCGTCGCGCAACCCCGCACACAATCCCTGCCCGATGAACGGCGGGGTCAGGTGCGCGGCGTCGCCGAGAATGAACATGTTCGACCGCCGCCAGCGCGTGGCGATCTGAGCCCGGAAGGTGTACTCCGCGACCCGAACGAGGTCCAGCTCTTCGGGGGCCACTCCGTCCACCCAGGGGCGGATCAGCGGATACAGCGCCGCAAGCGTGGAGTAGTCGTCGGCGGTTTCCTCGTCGAGCAACCGGAACTCCCAACGGTAGCGGGCGGTTCCGATGCGCATGTAGGTGGCGGCGCGGCCGGGGTCGCAGACTTGGTGCACGCCGTCCCACTGGCACAGGTCGGCGTCGGTCATCACGTCGGCGACGAGCCAGCGTTGCTGGAACTTCAGATCGTCCATGTGCGCACCGATCGCTTTGCGCACCAGACTGTTCGCGCCGTCGCACCCGAGCACATATCGTGTCTCGACACTGTGCTGCTCACCGCTGGACCGGTCGCTGACGGTGACGCGCGCACGGTCGGCGTCGATCTGTACGACGTCGACAACCTCGGCATTGCCGCGCAACACGACGTTCGGATACTTCTCGAGGTTGTCCCGCAGCAGCCTTTCCAGCTCCGGCTGATCAAACATGTTGGCCTGCGGATAGCCGTTGGCGCTGAGGGTGTCTTCGCGGCGGAACTCGGCCAGCACGCGCATGCTCGGATCGCGAAGCTGAAGCCCACGGGCCGGGCGCGAGATCGCCGCGAACTGCTCACCGACGCCCAATCCCGCCAAAAGCCGGAACACTTCGTCGTCGAGGTGGACCGCGCGCGGTTGAGGATAAACATCGGTCCAGCGGTCGAGCACCAGGCAATCGATCCCGTATTGGGCGAGTGCGGTCGCCGCCGAGACGCCTGTTGGGCCGGCACCGACGATCACCACAGGTATGAAGGCGGGCAGCGCGGTCATGCGAATCTGATGGGGTTGCGCTGAGTTCCGAGATCGATCTTGCCGTCGTCGGTTCCGACCGTTGCTTCGACGATTTCGCCGTCATGCAGATAGTTGGTGTTCTTGGCCTGGCCCGCGAAGAACAGTTTCCACTTCAGCTCGTCAGGCAGCAGGGAGGAGAGTTTCTGCACCACCTTCGGGGGTGCAGACAGTGCCGTACCGACCGGGGTGCCGGTCAGTATCAGGTCACCGGCGGACAGCGCCTGGAAGCGGGTCAGCGCCGCCAGCGCCTGGACCGGCTGGTAGATCATGTCGGCCTTGACCGTGCTGTCCTGCCGGAGTTGCCCGTTGACCTTGAGTCGTAGCCGCAGGTCGCCGAAGCGGGCCAGTTCGTCGCGATCCACCAGCACCAGAGCCGGTCCCACCGGCGTGAAACCCGGGTACGACTTGCCCTCGTAGAACTGGGTTTTGGTCAATTGGACATCGCGTGCGCTGACATCGTTGGTGACCACAATTCCGCAGATGTAGTCGGCGAGGTTGTCGGCGGTGACGGTGGTGCCGACGGGGACGTCGGTCCCGATCACCAAGCCGATCTCCACCTCGTAGTCGAGTAGTCGAACGTGTGCGGGCTTGACGATGTCGTCGAGGGGCCCGGTGATGGACCCGGATGCCTTCCGAAAGAAAGTCAGCGGCACCGACTTCGGGTCGCCTCCGGTGTCGACGACATGCGACGCGAAGTTCGTCATCTGCGCAACGACGCGACATGGGGCGGTGACCGGCGACAGCAGCTCGAGTGTCGCCGGCGCCACCGACTCGGTGTTGGCGACCGCGGCGTCGATGGCCGACCGGTCGGCGAGTAGCGCCGCGGTGGTGGTTGCCGTGGTGTCGACTCGGGCGACCGAGTCGGCTGTGCCGGCCCACCATCCGTCAGCGGTGCGATAGACCGAAATCGTCATGAGCGTGTCACTTTCAGTAGTCCGCGCAGGCGGGTGAGGTCGAATTCGTTGTCGTCGCGGACAGCGTTCAGGATCGAGCGCATCTCGCGTAGTGATTCCTTGCCGGGGGCGATGCCGAGGAAGTCCTTGGTCACCGGCGGCCCCCACTGGGCGAGCCCGGAGGCCGTCATCGGCGCCCAGCCAGGTTCCAGCGTGTTGTCGAACAAGTCGCCGTCGCTGAAGTGTTCGACCAGGAAGCCGTCCGGATCGCGCCAGTAGTCGAAGATCTGACTTCCCTGAATGTGCCGACCGATACCCCATGACCGGTGAAAGCCGCGCTCCCGCAGGTACTCTCCGCCGGCCGCGATCGCGTCGAGATCGCTTACCTGGTAAGCGGAGTGGACATAGCGGTCCGACGGACCGAGCACCATGGCCATGGTGTGATGGTCGGTGGGAGTCGCCCCCTGATCGCACCGGATGAAACTCATGGTCGGCCCCCGCTCGCGCTGGCCGGGGTAGTAGAGAAAATCGCTGACTATCAGACCGAAGTGCTCGAGATACCAGTCCAGCGACCGCCGGTAGGTCGTGCTCTGCAGCACCACGTGCCCCAGCCGCTGAATCCGCGCCGGCTCGCGCGCCGGCCGCTGAGTCGCGTTCGTACGCAGTATCTCTCGGCCGAAATTGAACGTATGGACTGTCTGGGCCGGCTGTTCCGGAAGGTCACGCATACCGGCCACGACCCGCACCGGCATTCCCCCCGGGTCCACGAGTTCGACGGTCACGCCGCCGATGCCGTCCGGCGACTGACGGGTCAGCGTCCCGGTGGCCGCCGCCAACCGCTCGACGTCAGCGACGTCGTGTGCGGCGAACGCGGGACCGACGAATCGTGAGCGTGGCCCGCGGCGGATGATCACGCACACCGTTCCGCTGTCTGCGCCGCGCAGATGCAACTCCCGATCGGTGTGCAGCTCGGTGGTGAAGCCGAATGCGTGCGCGAACGTCTCGGCTCTGGCCAGGTCCGGCTTCTCGAACTCCAACCACGCGAGGTCGCGCACTTTGATGATGGGATTCTTCGCCCGGCCCGGATGCTCGCCGCGCACAGCACCCTGGTCGCTGTGCAGATCCCGGTGGGTGTCGAGGTGCTGCGTCATAGCGCCCCCCTTCCTTTACTGACGAAATCATCACTTGCGAGGACATCATCAGTCAAGACTTCTGACGAAATCCTCAGAAATGACATCTGCTGCTAATATCTGCTGATGGCACGTGATTCCGCGGCGGGGAACCGCCTGGAACGACGCAAGATGCAGACCCGGGCTGCTCTCGTTCGCGCAGCTCAGAGCTTCATCGCCGCCGGAAAGCTCAATGCGCCGGTGCTGGAGATCACCCAGGCCGCCGACGTCGGAATGGGCTCGTTCTACAACCACTTCGACAGCAAGGAACAGCTGTTCGAGGCCGCGGTCAACGACATCCTGGACGCGCTGGGCGCTTTGTTGGACAAGCTCGCGGTGGACGGCGAGGACCCGGCACTGACCTTCGCCCGCAGCTTCCGGATCGTCGGGCGGTTGTTTCGCCAGCGACCCGACACCTCCCGAGTACTGCTCAACACCGGGCTGACCCTGATGTACTCAGACCGCGGGCTGGGTCCGCGGGCATTGCGCGACATCACGGTCGCAGCCGCCGCCGGACGATTCACCGTGGCCGATCCGGAGCTGGCCCTGTCGATGGCGGCCGGAGCGCTGATGGGGCTGGGCCACCTTCTGCGCGCTCAACCGGAGCGCGACGGAGCCGAGGCGTCCGACCGCGCCACTCGCGGCGTGTTGGTCATGCTGGGACTGCCCGCCGAGGAGGCCGACGAGCTCTGCCGGCAACCCTTACCCGACCTCGACGAGCTCATCGGGTCCGACTCCGCCGCATAGGCTTGGCGCCCAACGGTATTCGATCCTTCCGGCGGAAGCGCTATCGCGCCTCGTTCTCCTCGATCATCCGCATGGCGGTGTCATACAACGCTTGACCGTGGAGGGCGAACAAAGAGATGAGGTCCACGGCGTCGCCGCCGATCTCCTTGGCGATGAACAGCCCATCGGCACCGGCCACGGCATAGGTGGCGAGCTGACCCACCTGGGCCTCGGTGAGGCCGAAGCCCATCTCCCGGATGCTGTCGGAGAGCGCGGCGAACGCTTGCTGCCGCACCTGGATGAACATGGCCCGGGCCCGGGGCTCCTCCGGACGTCGCTCGAGGGCAAGCATCAAACCGAGGCGAAGGAAATCCGGCGAGTCGAGTAGCGCCTTGGCCGTCGCCGCCGCCACCTCCAGCAAGCGGTCCCGCGGCAGGCCGTCTTCGGGCAGCTGCCAGAGGGTGAGCCAGTTGGCGAAGCTTCGCTCGATGACCGCGGCGATCAGGTCGTCCTTGTCCGTGAAATGCCAGTAGATCGAGCTGGCCGGCAAGCCGCATTTGGCGCTGACCGCACCGATACTCGTTCCTTCGTAACCTCTTTCGGCGGCGATCTCGGTCGCGGCGTCGAGGATCTTTGTGCGCGACAACTCGCCGTCAACACGTCGCGTCCGGCGCCTCGACTTCTCCGTTGCGGCCATCGTCTCCCACCTCTTGACTCTGTAGTGATCGCTACATTACCGTAGCGATCACTACAGAACAAGTGCCGGTCGACGTGGACGGGCAGCCGGATCGGAGACAGCTATGAGCAGCGCCTCGACGTACGACGTAGCAATCGTCGGCTACGGTCCGGTGGGTGCGACCGCAGCCAATCTCCTAGGGCAGCTGGGCCTGAGAGTCGTTGTGGTGGAACGCGATCCCGATGTCTACTTCCGGGCCCGGGCCATCTCCACCGACGAAGAGGTGCTCAGGATCTGGCAGCAGGTCGGGTTGGCCGACCAGCTCAACGCCGACATGCTGCCCGGTGCCGGCGCCGACTTCGTCGACGCGCGCGGCGTCAGCATCGTCAAACTGCTCCCGGCGGATCGCGGCAACGGCCACCCGCCGCAGCAGTTCATCTACCAGCCGGCGGTGGAAGGCGTCCTGCGAAAGGGCGTGGCCCGTTTCCCGAACGTGTCGCTCCTTCTCGAACACGAGTGTCTGCGTCTGACCCAGCGGTCCGACTCGGTCGAGTTGATGCTCGCCGACCTCCCCCGAGACCAATTCACGCGAGTCCGGGCCAGGTTTGTGATTGCCGCAGATGGCGGCTCGAGCGCCATTCGCGGGCAGCTGGGCATCGGTTTCACCGGCCGTACATATTCGGAGCGCTGGATCGTCATCGATACCAAGGTGATCGAGAGCTGGCCGGGCCACGACCAACTGCGCTTTCACTGCAACCCCGAACGTCCGACGGTCGATTGCCCGACTCCGCTGGGACACCATCGATGGGAATTCCCAGTGCGCGAGCACGAGGACGAAGATGACCTCCTCACCGAGGACGCGATCTGGAAAGTACTGCACCGTCAGGGAATAACACGAGCGAACGTTCAGATCATCGGCTTCGCCTGCTACAACCACCACGTCCGATTCGCTGACCGGTGGCGGGTGGGCCGGGTCTTTCTCGCCGGCGATGCGGCGCATGCGATGCCACCATGGATCGGCCAAGGTATGTGCGCGGGTATCCGCGACGTCGCGAACCTGTGCTGGAAACTTCACGCCGTGCTGACCGACTGCCTACCCGATTCGGTGCTCGACACCTATCAGGAGGAACGGCTGCCGCACGTCAAGGAAGTCACCAGTCGTGCAGTGAAGGTCGGCAGTATCATCATCGAGCACAACACCATCCGAGCGGCCGTGCGCACTCGATTCTTCCGTTTCGCCGGCAAGCTTCCCGGCTTCACCGCGTGGTTGCGCAATCACCGATGGCTGCCCGACGCTCGCTACCGGACCGGCCTGCTTGCGCACAACGGCAACGCGGCCACCGGTTGGCTGATGCCTCAGCCGTGGGTCCTCGACGAACACGGTGCCACTGTTCGCCTCGATGATCTCATCGCAGGCAGGTGGACGATCGTGCGCACCGGCGCCGAACAGTCCTGGCTGCCTTGGCGATCGGCCGGTGTACCGGTTGTGAGGATCGTTGCGCCAGGTAGCGCTCCCTGCGCCGACTGCATCGTCGACCGCGACGGCAGGCTCATCGACTGGCTGGCGAAGAAGAAGGCAACGGTGCTCGCGGTGCGGCCCGACGGATTCGTCTACGCAGCCGGTGACGACGCCCACCCCCTGCCCGCTCCCCCGGCCGGGCTCACCGTACGAGCCACCCGAGTAAAGGACCACGCATGACCACTGTGCAATCCGAGTACCACGTCCGCGCCAACGGTGCCGACATCTTCGTGACGGACACCGGCGGCGACGGCCCGCCCGTCGTGCTGCTGCACGGCGGCGGTCCCGGGGCATCGGGGCTGTCGAATTTTTCGCGCAACATCGACGCACTGGCCCGCAGCCACCGTGTCGTGGTCCCCGACATGCCGGGCTACGGACGGTCGAGCAAGTTCGTCGATCATCGCGACCCGTTCGGCTATCTGGCCGACACGCTGCGCGGACTGCTCGACGAATTGGGTTTGGTCACAGCTCATCTGGTGGGCAACTCCTACGGCGGTGCGGCTGCGCTGCGCCTGGCCCTGGACACCCCGCACCGGGTGGACAAGCTGGTCCTCATGGGCCCCGGCGGGATCGGCACCACCCGCGGACTGCCCACCGAAGGGTTGAAAAGCCTGCTGTCGTATTACACAGGCGAGGGGCCCAGCCGTGCCAAGCTCGCCACATTCATCCGCGACTACCTGGTCTTCGACGGCGCGGCGGTACCCGACGACCTGATCGATCTGCGGTACCGGGCGTCGATCGATCCTGAGGTGGTCGCCAACCCGCCACTGCGCCGGCCGTCCGGGATACGCACCCTGTGGCGAATGGATCTGACCCGGGACAAACGGCTGCGCCGGCTCGGCACACCCACCCTGGTGTTGTGGGGGCGAGACGACAAGGTCAACCGGCCGTCGGGCGGGCCGATGCTGCTCACTAGGATGCCCAACGCCGAACTCGTCATGACCTCGCACACCGGGCACTGGATGCAGTGGGAGCGAGCCGAGCTGTTCAACGATCTGGTGGCCGAGTTCCTCTCTCCCGCATCGAAGCTGGCTCTCTCATGAACACCGACGTATTCGGGAGAGTGCATCTGGGCTACCTCGTCGTCGAGACCCAGAAGTTCTCCGACTGGGCCAGATTCGGCCGTGACGCCATCGGCATGCACCTCGACGACGCGCTGCCCGATGTGTTGCGGTTCCGCCTCGACGACAACGCCTGCCGCTTCCTGCTGCGGCGCGGACCTGCTGAAGACACCACCGCCCTGGGTTGGGAGGTCGACGACCACGGCTGCTTCGAGACCATCGAAGCGCGCGTGCGCGGCCACGGAGTGCCGGTGACCCAGGGCTCGGCGGAGGAATCCGCATTGCGCGGCGTCGAGCGTTTCATTCGCTTTCCGGGTCCCAACGGGCTGACCCAGGAGGTGTACGTCAGCTCTTCCCCCGCGCGGACACCGCTGCGACTCGGCACCAGCGGGTTCGTCACCGGCGCAAGCGGAATGGGCCATGTCGCGATCGCGACCAGCAAGCCGCACCAGATGCGCGGGTATTACAGCACGGTGTTCGATGCGCGTCTGTCCGACTACATCGATGAGACGATCAGCGGACTGAAGTTCAAGATCCGGTTCCTGCGGGTCAACGAACGCCATCACAGCGTCGCCATCGCGTCGGTGAACCGACTGCCGGTCAACCCCATTCGTACCCGGATCCAGCACTGCAATGTCCAAGTCGCCGAACTCGACGACATGACAAGGGCCTACCAGAGAGTCAAAGAACTCGGGTTCGACATGGCGCTCTCCATCGGGCAGCACACCAACGACAAAGAGCTGTCGTTCTACGCGGTGAGCCCGTCGGGCTTCGAATGGGAAGTGGGCTGGAACCCGATTGTCGTCGATGAATCCACCTGGGAACCCAGCACTCACGCAGGTATCAGCATCTGGGGTCACACTCCGGAGGGCAGCACAGTCGTGCAGCTGATGGAGAGATTCAAGACAGGTGCTCACTCCGTGCTGCACCGTGAAGCCACCATGCCGGCTCTGGCCGGAGCCGGCATCGCCGATGACTGACAGGAGACCCGCCATGAGCGATGAGCCCAACTCGTCCACCCACGGCCCGTCGCGGCGCCGATTCCTCGCCCTGGCCGCCGGTGGCGCAGCAGCCGTACCACTGCTGACCTCCTGCGGATCAGGTACCACGACCACTCCCGCCGCGTCGAGCCCGGCATTGACCAAACCGGCTGCTCCGCAACGTGGTTCACATCCGAACATCATGTTCGTGTTCACCGACCAGGAGCGCTACTTTTCGTCCTGGCCGACCGGCATGTCGTTGCCCGCCCGAGAACGCCTCGCCGCCAAGGGCGTCGCGTTCCACAATCACTACAGCTCGGCGGTGATGTGCACGAGCTCGCGGGCGGTGCTGCTGACCGGGCTGCAGACTCCTGACAACGGGATGTTCGAGAATGCCGACCTGCCCTATGTCAAGGCGATGAGCACCGGGGTGCCCACCATCGGGCATTTGCTGCGCAAAGCCGGCTATTACACCGCCTACCAAGGAAAGTGGCATCTCGACGCGGCCTTCGACCGGGAGCCTGTCCGGGAGGTGCTCACCGACCGCATGGATGCGTACGGCTTCTCGGACTTCGGACTACCAGTGGACTCGCTGGCCCACGACCTCGGCGGCTACACCACGGACTCGGTGATCGCCGCCGGTGCCCAGTCATGGCTGCGTAACACGGGACGACCGATGGCCGACGACGGCAAGCCGTGGGCGCTATTCGTGAGTCTGATCAATCCGCACGACATCATGTACTTCAACACCGACAAGCCCGGTGAGCGCGTTCAAGACACCGGCACGCTGCTGATGCACGCCGCGCGGGCACCCGAGCACGCCCTGTATCAGCAACATTGGGAGAGCGCCCTGCCCGCGAGCCTCACGCAGTCGATGCAGGAACCGGGCCGTCCCGCCGCCCATCGCGAATTCCTCAAAGCCTGGGGTTACACCCTGGGCGCCATTCCACCCGAACCGGACCGTTGGCAGCGCTTCACCGACTTTTACCTCAACAGCATCCGCTCGGTCGACCAGCAGATGTCGCTGCTGCTCAACGAACTCGACGATCTCGCCCTGACCGGCAACACCATCGTGGTCTTCACCTCTGATCACGGCGAGATGGCCGGGGCGCACGGGCTGCGCGGTAAGGGGCCTTTCGCCTACCAGGAGGCGATCCACCTGCCCATGCACGTCGTGCACCCGGACGTAACCGGCGGACAGGACCTGACCGCGCTCACCAGCCACATCGATCTGGTGCCGAGTCTGCTCGCGATGGCCGGTGTGGCCGCAGGCGATGTCGATGAGCTCGCCGGGCGGACGTTGCCCGGCAAGGACTTCAGCGCGGCGCTGTCCAACCCGGGCAGTGCTGACGTGCATGCGGTTCGGGACAGTGTGCTGTTCACCTACAGCGGGCTGGCGACCAACGACAGCGACGCGGTGAAGCTGTTCGCGGAGGCGAAAGCAGCCGGCCAGGATCCTCGACAACTGATGCAGACCAGTGGATTTCGGCCGGACCTCACCAAGCGCGGCAGTGTGCGCACAATGTTCGACGGACGGTACAAACTCAGCCGGTATTTTGCCCCTGCCCAGCGCAACGTACCGACGAATCTCGACGACCTGTACCGGTTCAACGACGTCGAGCTGTACGACCTGCAGTCCGATCCCGCGGAGATGACCAACCTTGCCGGGATCAAGGGTGAGCACGCCGACCTGGTGATGTCGGCCAGCGCCCGGCTCGAGGCAGTGATCAAGTCCGAAATCGGAGTCGACGACGGACGCGAGATGCCTCAGTTCGGCGACATCGACTGGCAGATCGACCGGATGGATCTCTAAACCGGCCGCGGCTGATCAGCTGGTGGCGCGCACCAAGAATGGCAGCAGCAGGTCGGCGAACCGCTTCGGGCATTCGAGCTGAGGCATGTGGCCGACGCGGTTGAGCAGATGGACCTCGGCGTGGGGGTATACCCGCATCGCCGTACGGATGTGGTGTGCGGGCAGGACGCGATCCCGGGTGCCCCAGACGATCAGCGTCGGACGCGGCGTCCGGGCCACGCCTGCGGCGAGGTCACGGCGCCACTCCGGGCGCACCCCGCGTGGCGTGCCGAGCGCGAGCGCGGTCTCACGCATCACCTCGCCGGCGCCGGGCACCGACCCGACGGCGAACGCGTGGTCGATGCGCTCCTTGGTGGCGGTTGCCTTGTCGCCGTGGATCAGCCGTTCCATCAGCACGGCACTCGCGCGGGTGGGTCGTCGGATGCTCATCGGGCCGAGTACCGGCATGGTGAGCATCCGCAGCAGCATGGTCACCTCGCTACCGAAACCGGCGCTGTTGATAAGAGCCAGGCTCGCGATCCGCTCCGGCTGATCGACGAGGATGTGCTGGGCGATGGCGCCGCCGAGCGAGTTACCCACCACATGGGCGGGTCTGGTCTCCCCCAACGCATCGAGGGCGGCGATGACCCCCGCCGCCAGCACCGGCAAGGTGATGGTTTGTCGCGGGCGCTCGGAGAAGCCGAAGCCCGGCACGTCGAGCGAGATCGTCCGGTAGGACTGGGCCAGCCGTTCGTGCTGCGGCGCCCAATCCTCCAGGCTTCGACCGATGCCGTGGATGAGCAGAACCGGCGGATTCCCGGGGTCACCGTCCACCCTGACCCGGGTGCGACGGCCCTCCACCTCGACGAAAGAGGTGCGACTCACGCTGTAATCGCTCCCGCCTCCAGGCCCGAAACCGCCTCTGTCCCAACGGCTGTGCTGAACCGCAAGGCCGGATCATCGACAGGGCCTTTACGCAGCCGGTTGTGATCCGCCCAGTAGTCCATCTCCACCGTCCAGGGACCGCTCGAGCCCTGCTGGGGGAACAGGTCGACCGAACGCTGCACGTAGCCGGCCGAGAAGTCGAGCATCGGGCGCTTGTCCATGTGCGGGTCATCGACGATGGGGACGACCGTCGTGTAGCCGTGCCGATCCATGTACGCCAGGAGCCGGCACAGATGTTCGCACACCAGCCCGACCTTCAGCGTCCACGACGAGTTCGTGTACCCGAACGCGAACGCAAGGTTGGGGATGTCGGAGATCATGAAGCTCTTGTACAGCAGCGAGTCGTTCGGATTCTTCACCTCGCCGTCGACGGACACCTGGATTCCGCCGAGCGGCAGCAGCTTCAAACCGGTTGCGGTCACGATGATGTCGGCGTCGAGCGTCTTCCCGGACTCCAGCAGGATCCCGGTCTTGGTGAACCGCGCGATGCGGTCGGTGACCACCGACGCCTTACCCCGCGCGATCGTGCGGAACAGGTCCGCGTCGGGCACCGCGCACAAGCGCTGATCCCACGGGTTGTAGGTGGGGTTGAAGTGGGTGTCGACCTCGAAGCCTTCGGGCAGCGCTTTGACGTTCAACGAGCGGATGATCCGGCGCGCCAGCTTGGGATGGCGCTGGCACAGGTTGTAGATGAACCTGCCCTTCCCGATGTTGAAACGGCGGGTCGCGGCGTAGGCGGCCTTGGGCGGCAGCACCTTCCGCAGCGAGTTGGCGATCGGGTCCTTGCGCGGCAGCGGCATCACGTAGGACGGCGAGCGCTGCAACATGGTGATGTGTTCGACGTCGCCGGCCATCGCGGGGATCAATGTGACCGCGGTGGCGCCACTGCCGATCACGACAACCTTCTTGCCCGTGTAGTCGAGATCTTCCGGCCAGGACTGCGGATGCACGATCCGTCCCTCGAAATCCTCTTCACCCTCGAAGTGCGGTCGATGTCCGCCGGCGTAGTCGTAGTAGCCGGTGGCCCCGAACAGCCAGTCGCAGGTCACCTCGAACTGCTCGCCGTCGCGCTCCAGCGCGACCGTCCACTGCGCGGTGTCCGAGGCGAAGTTGGCCCGTAACACCTTGTGGTGCAGATAGATTCGACGGCCTAGGTCGTCCTCGTCAATGACCTCGTGCAGGTAGTCGAGGATCTCGTGAGCGTCGGCGATCGCGTTGTCAGACGTCCACGGCTTGAACTCGTAGCCGAAGGTGTGCAGGTCGGAATCCGACCGGATGCCCGGATAGCGGAACAGGTCCCAGGTGCCCCCGATCGCATCGCGGCTGTCGACGATCGCAAAGCTCTTACCGGGCTGCATGGTGGCCAGATAGTGGCCCATTCCGAGGCCGGAGATTCCGGCACCGACGATCAGTACATCGACGTGGCCGCGCAGCGGCTGTGTCGGGCGGACCTGGTTGAGCGAGTTCACGGTCATTCGGGCACTCTCTGGCGTAGAAACTGTAACGTGAATAGTGTTATAGTTTCGCGGATCGGTGTCAAGAGTTCAAGGGAGTTGCGATGACGACGGTGTCGGTTCCGCGGCGGGCGCCGGTTCAGGCCCGCAGCCGCCAGACCGTCGCCCGGATTCTCGACGCGGCCGCCGCCATTGCCGATGAACAGGGCATTGATGCCGCAACCACCCGCACGATCGCCGACCGCGCCGGGGTGTCGTATCCCTCGCTGTACCGGTTCTTCGCCGACCGCGACGCGATTTTCGATGAGCTGATGGAGCGGCACTGCACCGAGATCGACGCCCGCTGCGTCGCCGCCGAGCAGACGTGGACGATCACCTCGATCGCGGATCTGCTCAACAACGAGATCAACCTGCACGTCGACTATTACCGCAGGCATCCGAGTGCGGCGGGGATGTGGCTGGGCGGGCGGACCTCGCCCACCGTCACCAAGCACGTACATGCCCGTATGCGCACCCTGGCCGATCGGCTGCACGGCATCCTCGTCGATATCGGCCTCATACCCACCGACACCGACCCGCGGGCGATGCTGGTGGCCGTGGAGATGGCAGATCGCGTGCTGGAACTCTCCTACCGCGACGACAGCGAATTCGACGAGGCGTTGCTCGACATCGGCCGGGCGGCACTGCTCGCGTTCGGTGAGTCGCTGGCAGCTCGCCTACGCGCCTGACGGTTACATATCCAGCTCAGCGGCGTTCGAAGTGTTGGTAGTCGATCGGATTGCGCCAATCGCCTCCCCAGGTCCACCCGCGATCGGTGAAGGCGCGCACTGCCGCGTCTGCGGCGTGCAGAATCCCCGGATCGGTGCGGCGACGATCGAGATAGCTTCCCGCGGTTGCCGGTTCGAGATCACCGGATCGATCGAGGTACGGATTGAACAGCGGGTTGAGGTCGATTGCGCGGCCGTAGGCGTGCAATGACCATGCGGTGCTGCCGGGCAGTGGACGGCAGTTGAAGGCGGAGGTGTTGTTGTCCTCCATGGACAGGTCGTCGACTGCCCCCGGATAGTGCTGAGGTGTTTGCATCTTCGCGATCGGATATCGCTGCCGGTGCAGGTCAGCGAAGATCGCGACCACATCGGCGACCACATCCCGGTGCACGATGAGCACGCCGCGATGGTCCAGCCCGTCCAGGCCGACGTAGTCCAGGTCGACGCGGCGCAACTCGTCAGGAGACACCGGACAGCCGGGACGCCAGGTGGCGCCGAGGTCCGCCGCGCTGACCGCCTGCACCACCGCGGGCGGCGTCGTGGCGGTTGCCGCCGACGACGGGGGCACAGCGGGCAGCTGCGGCGCCGGACTGCATTGCACGAGAAAGACGGCGGCGAGCGCCACCGACAAGGCTGCCCGCCGGTCTACGGAGCGACCTCCGGTACCGGCGTGCGACGTCGGGTAGCACCCCAGAGGCCGACGCCGATGCCCACCACCGCGCCGCCGAGCCCGATGATCTGCTGTCCGCGGGTGAGTTCACTGTGCACGCTGCTCCCGCCGAGGAGGTCGGCAGCGTCCGCTCCGCCCGAAGCCAGGAACCATCCCCGGGTATTGCGGCCGCGCAATCCTGCCGACAACAGGAGTCCGCCGATCAGCGCGTCGCGATAGCCCATCGACCGCAGCAGCAGCCGCGCCGACGGGCCCGGATCGTTCGGCTCACCCCACAGCTTGTTGGCGCCCATCGGGTCCGCCAGAAAGTGCACTCCGGAGGCCAGCCGGATACTGCCCGCGATCACCGCGGCCTTGTCGATCGACATGTGGTTCCTAGAGGGTCGCGGTGAACGGGCCGAGGAGCTGACAGTCCGGCGCAACGTTCTGCCCCATCCATACGGGGCAGCCCCGACCGGTCGCGATATAGGTGAAGCCGGGCTGGTACGGCACCGTGATCGTCGCGGGATCCGCGCCGCGCCCCTGCGTGCAATGCGTAACCCCGTCCGCGCCCAGCAGACAGGCGACCGCTTTATACGGACCGCCGCCCGGCCCGCATCCCGCGAGATCCGTGGTGGCGGTGACCCCGCCAGGGCCGACCACGGGCGGCGAGAGGGTGTACGTGCACGGCGGCAGCGGTCCGGCGCTCGCGATGGGGGCCGTCACGGCAGCACCGCCAAGGGCCACTGCGAACGCTGTCAAGACCACGTACGTCGGCCGAATCATGGCCGAATCCTAGATCAACTACGTGATTCGTCGACGTGGATTGCGTGGATCGTGAGCGGTTCCCGACCTGCGGCGATCAACTATGCGACACACTATGTCCATGCATCCCGCTGCACCCCGCCTGCTGATCGCGGGCAGCCTGGCCGCGTTGGGCGCCGTCGGAGTCCTGGCCACCGCGCAACCCGCCCACGCCGACAACATCGGCTACCTCGTCAACGTCACCGTGCGGCCCGGATACAACTTCCCCAACGCCGATGCCGCGCTGTCCTACGGCTACGGCGTGTGCGACCAGATCAACTCCGGAGTGAGCTACGGCCAGCTGGTCAACACCGTCAAGGCGGACTTCTCCACCGGCGACGAGTTCCAAGCCTCATACCTGATCAGCCAATCCGCCCAGGAGCTGTGCCCCGCCGCCATATGGCAGCTGCGCCAGTCTGCTGCCGGCTACGTGCCGTCCACCTAGTTAAGGAATGACCCGTGCTCCATCGAGTGATCCACGCCGGCACCGCAGTCGGCGCAGCCACGCTACTGGCCATGGTCGTCGCACCGGCCGCGCACGCCGACAACACCCGCCTCAACAACGGTGTGGTCGCCAACGTCTACACCGTCCAGCATCAGGCGGGTTGCTCCACCGACATCAAGAAGAACCCCGCACTGACTCAGGCCGCCGAGTGGCAAGCCAACGACGTCCTCAACAACCGCGCACTCGACGGCGATTTGGGATCTGACGGCTCCACACCTCAAAGCCGCGCTGCTGCAGCCGGTTTCACGGGAACGGTCGCCCAGACGGTGGCGATCAACCCCGCCCTGGCGATCAACAACCTCGACGTCATCAACCAGTGGTACAACGACCCGGCCGCTTTCGCGATCATGTCGAACTGTGCCAACACCGCGATCGGCGTCTGGTCCGTCAACAGCCTGGACCGGTCGGTCCTGGTGGCGGTGTACGGCCAGCCGGCCTGACTCACGGCAGAATCCGCAACCCCCACTGCCCCAGCAAGGGCTGCACGAGGGTGAAGTACGTGGTGTAGTCGTCGCCGTCGGGCGAGGACATCAAGATGCCGACGGCGCTGACGGTGCCGTCCGGATTCTTGACGAAGCCCGGACTGCCGCTGTCCCCTTCGAGGCTGTAGACGCTGGCTTCGACGACATCACCTTCGACGCCCTTGACCTCACCGCAGGTCTCCCCGGTGACCGCGCCGACCTTGCAGAACGGCATACCGGCGCGAATCTGGCTGGCGCCCAGCACGTCCCGCACCGGGTATCGGCCGCCGACGTCGCCATTGGGTGCGCCCACGCCGGGGTCTAGGCGAATGATGGCCGCGTCCCGCTTGTCGCCGTTCACCTCGCTCGCACTGATGGTCCCGAGCAGAGTGTCATCCTCGCCGTAGGTCCACGCCGAGCCGTCGTGCGCATCGCAGTGTCCGCTGGTCAGCAAGTAGTAGTTGCCGTCGTTGTCCTGCGCAGCGAAACCGGAAGTGCAGCGACCACTTTCGTCGTCGACCTCGATGCCCGGGGTGGGCGGCGGGGCCGCCATCGCAGGGCTTGCCAGCCCGACAGCAACGCTCAGAGCCACACTCGCCCGGCGCGCGATCCGCCACCCAACACCCATTTCGCCTCCCCTGCTCGGAATCGAGGCGATCGTACGATAGGACCGTGGCAGACTTCGCCGAATGACGGCGAACGTCGCGGTGATCGGTGCCGGCCCGGCCGGGCTGGTGGTGTCGCGGTGGCTGCTGTCGCAGGGTCTCGAACCGTCGATCTTCGAGCAGGGTCCCACCCTCGGCGGACAGTGGACCGCGCAACCCGGCCGAAGCGGCGTGTGGCCGGGCATGCACACCAACACCAGCCGCATTCTGACCGCGTTCAGTGACCTCCCGCTGGACGGAGATCTCGTATCGCTCGGGTTGAGAAAAACACGAATGAACCTGGCCGCCATCACCTTTGCCCGCGCCGCGGGTGTGGAGCCGCGGCTGGAGAGGTGGCCGGACCTGCGGCGCGCGCTCCTGTTCGGCCCGCTTGCGCCGAGTTGTTTCCGACTGGAGGGTCCCGACGCGCTGCCGGACTCCGCGGCCCGGTTCGCCCGGGAAGCGGCTGCCTTCGGCGCGATCACCGACAACGAACTGACTCTGCAGGAACACAGCTACTGGTCGAGCGTCGAGCAGGCCCGTACCCACGGACACCGTGAGGTTTCCGGGAAGTAACGGTCGAGCAGCGTTATCGCAAACCATGCGCGCTGCCACCCCTGAGCCGAACCGCAGGCCAGGCCGAAAATAATGGCGCTCTGGCAAATTTTCTTAGCGACGTATTACCGCTAAGAGCTTGCCACCTTAATTTTGACCCATACGTTGAACCTCATGTTGATCGACGTTCGCTGGCTTCAGTTCCTGCTGAAGCGCCCCGCGCACAAATAAGCCCGTCACCGGCGGCGATGCTGACCTGCCCATGGGTATGGTCGGCCGCCTCCGCACCACCGGCGCTCAGCCGGGGAATCGAACGGTGGTTCCCGGCGTGAGCGCCACGACGCGACCGTGGCATTCCACGTCGACCTGGCCGGTGTCGCGGGGATCCACGCTGATGATCACACCCTTGCCGCTGACCCGAAGGTGCAGATGCAGGCCACGATAGTGAATCGGGACTGCCAGCACGCCCAGTGATTCCGGCCAGTGCGGCGACAGGATGATGCGGCCGGAACGGGTCTCCAGCCCGGTGAAGCACCGCTGCATCAGGTCGACGCTGCCTGCCATCGCCGCGAGGTGAATGCCCTCGGACGTGGTGCCACCCTGGATGTCGGAAACGTCGGACGTCAGAACCTGTTGGAAGAACTCCATGGCGCGATCACGGTTCCCGCGGGCCAGCACCCAGCCGTGGACCACACCACTGAGCGTCGACCCGTGCGATGTGCGGGCGATGTAGTAGTCGACCGTCTTCGGGATCTGTTCGCGCGAGAAGCGGTACCCGAGCCGGTCGAGTATCTCCCGCAACTCGTCCGACGACATGAGGTAGAGCAGCATCAGCGCATCGGCCTGCTTGGACGCCTGGTAGCGATTGACGTCGTCGTCCTCGGCCTCCAGGATGCGGTCGAGGCGCTGGATGTTGCCGTACTTCTCGCGGTAGGCCTCCCAATCCAGTTCCTTGAGATCGCCGTAGCCTTCGAACTGACTGATGACATCCCCACCGGGCTCCGACCCGGTGCCCGGGGCAAAGTGGAACGGGACGAACATCCGGCGGCTCACCTGCTCCCACTTCGCCAGTTCGGCACTGTGCAGACCGAGCGTCTCCCGCAGGTCGAGGCGGCTCGGCAGGGGCAGCAGATTCAGAGCGTCGAAAGCCCGCATGATCACCCACACCGCCATCACGTTGGTGTACGCGTTGTTGTCGATGCCGTCGTACGGCGCGTTCGGGTAGCCGGAGTGGAATTCGTCCGGCCCGATCACGCCCCGGATGCTGTAGCGGTCCCGCTCCTCGTCGTAGCTTGCTCTGCTGACGAAGAAGCGTGCGATCTCCGCCAGCATCTCCGCTCCATAGTCGATCAGATACGCGAGATCGCCGGTGGCCTGATAGAACTTCCACACGTTGTAGGCAACGGCGATTCCGATGTGGTGCGCGCGGGCGCTCGAGTCGGGGTTCCACCGGCCGCTGCGCGGATTCAGGTGCAGCAGTGGGCTTTCCTCGCGTCCGTCGCTGCCGGACTGCCACGGAAACATCGCGCCGGCATAGCCGGCCGCCGCCGCGGCGTGCCGGGCTTCCGGCAGTCGCCGGTAGCGGTATCGCAACAGTGAACGGGTGATCATCGGCAGCCGCAGATTGAGCACGGGGAAGATGAACAGCTCGTCCCAGAAGATGTGGCCGCGATACGCCTCGCCGTGCAATCCGCGCGCCGGTACCCCGACGTCGAGATCGGCACTGTTCGGCGACACCGTCTGCAGTAGATGCAGCAGATGCAGTCGCAGGATGCGCAATTCGTCGGAGAAGTCATCGAACTCGATGGACAGTCGCTCCCATAGATGCACCCACTCGGTCAGGTGCCCGTCGAGTAGCTCCGCGAACCGGCCCATCTGGCTCAGCCGGCGTTGGGCGTCGACGCTGGGTTCGGATGTCGCGACGTCGCGCCCCGTGTAGAGAGTCACCACTTTCTCCACCGTCAACGCCTCACCGACAGAGAGCCGCACGGAGATGTCGTGGCCGATTTCTGCGTCCGCGTCGAATGGCTGATACGCAGCCGGCACGGGCTCGCCGTCGCGCCAGACGGTGCTACGCGCCGCCATCGCGATGGGAATGCGCGACTGGTTCGTCTGCACCGCCAAAAGCACCGAATTGCTCGAGATTTCGCGCTTCTCCAGCGTCTCGAGATGGGTGTCGGCCAAGTCGCGGTAACGCTCGACCAACGCGTTGCGGACATTGCCGTCCAGCGTCGAGCGAACCTCGATCACCCCTGACCAATTCTCGGCGACGATCGTCGTCGCGAGCGCACCCACGTGCGGCATGTGCATGGCGATAAACCGTTGTTGGCTCAGCGAGCTCGTGCGGCCTGCGTCATCGGTGAAGCGGACCTCGCGGGTCAGCACCGCGCCGCGAAGATCCAGGGTCTGCCGGTAGGACAGCACCGTGACCGCGTCGATGTCGAACCAACTGCCGTCGTCGATCCGGAAGGTCAATGCCAGCCAGTTGGGCAGGTTCACCAGACTCTCGTTGTCGATCGTCTCGCCCGATATGTCGTCGACGAGACGGTTGTACACCCCGGCGGCATAGGTGCCCGGATAGTGCACCTGGCCGGCTTTCGACTCGGGCGCAGCGCCCCGGGTGGCGAAATAGCCGTTCCCTACTGTGCACAACGCCTCCCGGAGCTTCTCGCTCTGCGGGTCATATCCCTCGAAGGTGAAGTCCCAGGCCTCGCTCGACGCGTGAAGCTTGTAGGCCAGCCACCGAGAGCCGCGTTCGATGAACGCCCGCACCTGATCGGGACCGGCCAGGGTGAAATGCGCGGCGGTCTTGCGGTCGCCGTCCTCGTCGTGCCGCACGACGATCCCGATGCCGTCGAATTGCACTGCGTCGAAAGCATCTTCGTCGGTCAGATCGTCGCCGATATAGATCGGCAGCAGCGAATCGGACCCATCGATTCGCTCGAGGATCCAGGCCAGCGTGGTTCCTTTGTCCCAGTCGATGTCCGGTCGCAGCTCGACGAGCATGCGCCCGCTGGTCACCCGTAGATCATCGTGCTGTCCGAGCCGGTGCGTCGCGGCGACGATCTCGCCGACGTACTCGGGCGCGACCTCGCGGTAGTGCACCGCCACGGCGAAGCGCTTGTGCTCCACTCGTACGCCCGGAATGTGCGCCAGGGTTCCTCGTAGCTCATCGGCTGCGTCCTGCAGGGCGGCCACGGCCGCAGCAGCCGCGTCGTTCTGGTGATATGTGCCGTCGGGCGCGATCAGCTCGAACCCGTGGCTGCCGGCATACCAGATGCCGGGTATGCCCACCCGGTCCCGGATATCGGCGAGGTCCCGGCCGCTCAAGACCGCCACGGGGCATACCGCGGAGACGAGTTTCAGCGCCTCGGCACCTCCATCGACAAGCTCGGCCGCGGCGGGATCGGACACGATCGGGGCCAATGTTCCGTCGTAATCGAGAAACAACACCGACTGTCGGGCACTGGTGACACCGATGAGCTGACCATAGGCTTCCAGCGCGTTCGGGAGGTCGGAGATGCGCTTGTCCCCTACCCGAACCGCGACGTCGGCCAGGTCGGCCAGCACGACGTCGGCTCCGCACCGCACCAGTGTGTCGGGGTCCCCGGTTCCGTCGAGGCCGATGACGAGAGCGAATCCGCCATCGTGAGCCGCACTGACCCCGGCGTCGGTGTCCTCGACGACAGCTGCACGTTGCGGACTGACCCCGAGTCGGCGCGTGGCGCCCTCCAGACTGTCGATGCAGACATCGAACAGATCGTCTACCCCGGCGGCTTTCAACACGTCCTGAAAGCGCGGGTTGGACCCGTGGGCCGCGGTTGCGACGCCGCCGCCGCGTAGCTTGCGCGCCAGTTCGACCATCGCCTCGAACAGTCGCGGGTCGTCGATCAGCGCACCATCGAGATCGAAGATCACCGCGTCGTGGTAGCGGGGGTCGACAGTGACCGGCAACTTCACCGCACAGCTCCTCGGCAACGAATTGACAGTGGGACGCAATGGAATTCGGCGTCGTTCATGAAGAGTGCGCAAGCTGTTGCTCGAGTTGCAGCAACTGGCCGGTGGTCCTCACCACCGTGTCAGGATTGAGGCTGATCGAATCGATACCGAGGCGGACCAGAAACTCGGCCATGTCGGGATAGTCCGACGGTGCCTGACCACACAGACCCGAGTGGATCCCGTTGCGGCGGCAGCCCTCCACAGCCAGGCGGATCATCTCCTTGACTCCTTCGTCGCGTTCGTCGTAGTCGAACGCCACGATCTCGCTGTCCCGGTCGACACCGAGAGTGAGCTGAGTCAGATCGTTGGAACCGATGGAGAACCCGTCGAAGCGTTTGGCGAACTCGTCGATCAGGATCACGTTGTTGGGGATCTCGCACATCGCGTACACCTTGAGCCCGTTCTCGCCGCGGCGCAGACCGAGCTCGGCCATCGTCGCCAGGACCAGGTCCGCCTCGGCGACCCTGCGGACGAACGGCAGCATGAGCACGACGTTGGTCAGGCCCATCTCCTCACGGACCCGCCGCATCGCGCGGCACTCCAGCGCGAAGCCCTCGGCATACGCGGGATGGGCGTAGCGCGAGGCGCCACGGAAACCCAGCATCGGATTGCTTTCGGAGGGTTCGAATCCCGCGCCGCCGACCAGGCTGGCGTACTCGTTGGTCTTGAAGTCCGACATCCGTACCACGACGGGCTTCGGCCAGAAGGCGGCCGCAATGGTGCCGATCCCTTCGGAGAGGCGCTCGGCAAAGAACGCGGCCCCGTCGGGATAACCCTGGGTGAGCCGGTCGATGGTGCGACGAGCCTCGGGGTCGTCGACCTTCTCCGGGTGCAGCAGGGCCATCGGGTGGACCCTGATGTATTCGCTGATGATGAATTCCATCCGAGCCAGTCCCACACCGTCATTGGGCAGGAATGACGTCTTGAAGGCGAGGTCGGGGTTCCCCAGGTTGATCATGATCTCGGTGCGTGGCCGCGGCATGTCCCCCACTTCCGTGCTGTCCACACGGAAGGCCAACGCACCGCGGTACACGCGTCCCGAGTCACCCTCGGCGCACGACACCGTCACAACGGTGCCGTCGGGGACCGACGTGGTCGCGTCGCCTGCGCCCACCACGGCCGGTATGCCGAGTTCCCGGGCGATGATCGAAGCGTGGCAGGTGCGCCCGCCCCGGTTGGTGACGATCGCGGCGGCGGTCTTCATCACCGGCTCCCAGTCGGGAGTGGTGGTGTCGGCGATCAGGACCTCGCCCGGCTGGAACTGCGCCAGGTGCGTGACGTTCTCGATCCGCCTGGCGGTGCCGGTGGCGATCCTCTCCCCGACGGAGCGGCCCTCGGCGAGGATCTCGCCCCGGCCCTCAAGCACGTAGCTCTCCAGCGCCGTCATGCTGCGCTGGGAGGCGACCGTCTCCGGCCGGGCCTGCACGATGTAGAGCTTTCCGTCCAGGCCGTCCTTGGCCCACTCCATGTCCATGGGGTGGCCGTAGTGCCCCTCGATGGTGCATGCGTAGCCGGCCAGCTCCAGGACGTCGTCATCGGAGAGACAGAATCGGGCGCGGTCGGCTTTGGGCGTGGGAATGTTGCGCGTGGTGTACTTCGTCTGCCCCTCGACGAAGATCATCTTCACCGCCTTGTCGCCGAGCAGGCGACGCAACACCGCGCGATGCCCGGCCAGGTAGGTCGGCTTGTGGACGTAGAACTCGTCGGGGTCGACCGCGCCCTGAACCACGTTCTCGCCGAGGCCGTATGCGCCAGTCACGAACACCACGTCGCGAAAGCCCGATTCGGTGTCCAGGGAGAACATCACCCCGAGGAGGCAAGGTCGGAGCGCACCATCTTCATCACGCCGATCGACAGCGAGACCTTGAACTGGTCGAAACCCTGGTCGAGGCGGTAGTGAATGGCGCGATCGGTGAACAGGCTCGCGAAACACCGGCGGCACGCATCCAGGAGGCTTTCTGCGCCTTTGACGTTGAGATAGGTGTCCTGCTGGCCGGCGAAGCTCGCGGTCGGCAGGTCCTCGGCGGTCGCCGAGGACCGCACCGCCAGGCTGACCTCTTCGCCGTACTCGTCTTGGAGCCTGCGGTAGGCGTCGACTATCTCGGCGGCCAGGTCATCGGGCAGTCCGGCGCCGTAGACGATCTCCCGGGCACGTTTGGCCTTGCGCGCCAGCGCGGTGACGTCGGTCGGGTCGAGCTCATCGAGTTCGGCATGCAGCGGTTCCCAGGCGCCGGCGGCATCCAGCATGTAGCGATACGCCTCGGCGGTGATGGCAAAACCGTTCGGGATGCGCACGCCCTGCCCGGCCAGCTTTTGGTACATCTCGCCCAGCGAGGCGTTCTTGCCGCCCACCAACGGCACATCGGCGATGCCGAACTCCTCGAAGAAGCGGACGTACTTGGGCATGCTCATGATCCATCCCTTCGCGATGCGCACATGCGGTCGGATCGCCGCTCCCGCATACGGTGGGGCCTAGACCGTCGAGTGCCGTTGCCAGACAACACCTTTTCCACACCTGTCAACTTCGCACGGGGGGACACCCGCAGACAGGGCCGAAGGTCACCACATCGACAACACGGCCGCAGGTCCCGGCGGCGAATGGCGTGGCACGTGTGCTGGTTCGCGTGGCGGGGGACGTCCGCAGCGGGGCTTGCGATTGATCGCTCCTTATACTGCTGTGCCACATAGGTTTTCAGCGGAGCAGTTGATGCCGGACCACTCGGTCGCGAAGTGTTTCCGGACAAGGTCGAGGGCCTCGGCTGTGACGACGCCTGCCGGCTGAGCCGTCTTTCCTGCCCACGACTCGGTGACCTTGGACCCTTATCCACGCGAATTCGTCACGATCGAGGTGATCGCCCGTCCGCGCATTACCGACCACGTAGCGCCCGATCCTGCTTGTACGATGCACATCATTTCCCAAGCGCGATAGAAAACCGGTCAGTGTCAGAACCAACGATTCAATTCCGCCGCCTCGCCGAGCAGGTTGCTGATCAACTGCGGCGGCGAATTCTGTTGGGTGAGCTGGCCGACGGCAGCATCCTGCCCAAAGAGGACGAACTGCTGCGCGAGTTCCCGGTGAGCAAGCCGTCGCTGCGCGAGGCGATGCGCATTTTGGAAGCCGAAGGACTGCTGCGGGTGCGGCGCGGCAAGCTCGGCGGCGCGGTGGTGCGCCGCCCCAACGCCGCGAACGTCGCCTACACGGTCGGACTGGTGCTCGGCTCGCAGGACGTGAGCCTGTCGGATGTGGGTGGGGCGTTGCGGCAGATGGAGCCGGCGTGCGCTGCGTTGTGCGCCGAACGGGCCGACCGCGATCACACCGTCGTTCCGGCACTGCGTGAACTGCACGCCGAAGCGGTCGAGGCCGCCGACGATTTTCAGCGTGCGATTTCGGCGAGCCGTCGCTTCCACGAAGCGCTGGTCGCCCTGTGCGGGAACCAGACCATGATCATGCTGGCCGGAGCGCTCGAGACGCTGTGGTCGGCGCACGAGCAGCGCTGGTCGACCCGGGTGAGCGACGACGGCATCGTCCCCGTCGACGAGCGGCTGGCGGTCCTCGAGGAGCACCGGCAGGTGATCGACGCGATCGAGGCCGGCGACGCTCGCCGGGCTCATGACCTCGCCGCCGCGCATCTGATCACGGCCCAGCACTACCCCGGTTCGGCGGGAATGGTCGACCCCGCGATGGTGCGGCACTGGGATCATTGACGCCGGTCCTTATTTTCATATGATTTGGTAATGGCTGACGACCCCGCCGCGGCGACCAGCGTCGAAGCGGCGCAATACCGGGCCGCCGGTTGGTGGACGGACACGACACTGTCCGACTGCGTACGCCGCAACGCCGCGGGCTCCCCTGCCAAAACGGCGTACATCGACTTCACCCTCGACCCCCCGGAACGGGCGCTGACCTGGTCGGAGTTCGACAACGCCGCGACTAACCTGGCCGTGCGGCTCCATCGCGTGGGCGTGACCCCGGGCGACCGAGTGGCAGTCTGGCACGGCGACAGCATCGCCATCCACGTCCTGCTGGTGGCGATCGAGCGCTGCGGCGCGGTGAGCGTCGGTCTCGGGGCGCGCGCCGGCGTCCGCGAGGCCGCGCAGATCATGCGGACCGCGCAGCCGTCGCTTCTGGTCAGCGACCAGGCGCGTGCCGCTCAGGCCGAGCAGGCTGCCGCCGACGTGTCGGTGCCGATCGTGGTGATCGGGGCCGGCGAACTCACCATCGACACCGCTCCGAATTCGACGGCCGAGCTCGCACCAGTAGGCCCTGACGACCCCTTCCTGATCAACTCCACCTCGGGCACCACCGGGCTGCCCAAATGTGTTGTGCACACGCAGAATCGGTGGCACTACTTTCATCAGAAAGCGGTCGCCAACGGTGAACTGACCGCCGACGACATCTTCCTCCCGGTCATCCCCACCCCGTTCGGCTTCGGGATCTGGACCTCCCACACGACACCCATCTACCTCGGGGCGACCACCGTGCGCATCGAGCGCTTCGACGCCGCGGCGACATGCGCCGCCATTGAACGCCACCGAGCGACCGTGTTGTGCTGTGTGAGTACGCAACTGATGATGATCCTGGCCAACGACGCCTCACGCGAGCATGACCTGTCCAGCCTGCGGGTGGTGTTCACCGGCGGCGAGCCACTGCCGTACACCCAGGCCGCGCGGTTCGAGGAACTGACCGGCGTCACGATCCTGCAGTTCTACGGTTCCAACGAGACCGGCATGCTCAGCGCCACCACCGTCGACGACTCACTGCACCATCGGCTGCGGACCGCCGGACGTATCGTCCCCGAGATGCAGGTCCGGCTGTTCGACGGTGACGACGACGTCACGAAATCCGGTCGGGGGCAGCCTGCTTGCCGCGGGCCTGCGCTCAGCCTCGGCTATCTGGGCGGCACCGATCATGACAAGCTGTACACCAAGGACGGCTGGATGCGGATGGGCGACATCTGCGAGCTGGACGACGACGGCTACCTGGTGCTGGCGGGACGAACCTCGGACTTCATCCTGCGCGGCGGCAAAAACATCAGCGCCGTCGCGGTGGAGGAGGTCGTGGCCAGCCACCCCGCCATCGCGGTGGCCGCCGCCGTGGCCATGCCTGATCCTCTGTTCGGGGAGCGGGTGTGCGTGTTCGCCGAACTCAAGAGTCCCGGTGACACGCTCGTGCTTGCCGACCTCGTCGAACACCTGCTGCGACAGGGAGTTTCCAAAGAGCTGCTGCCTGAACGGCTCGAGGTACTCGACGAGTTGCCGCGGTCCTCCGGCGGCAAGATCGCCAAAGGCCAACTCCGCGAGAATATTCGATCGATACTGGAGCAATCATGAGCACACCGGAAGTGCGCCGAGGCGGCCTGGGAGTATGGGCACCCTCGATAGTGCCGCCCATCGGTGTCGACCTCACCGACGAGCAGAAGATGGCGATCGCGTTTCGCCACCTCGCCGACATCGGCTTCGCGGAGAACATGGCCGGCCACATCACCTGGCAACCTGACGGGCAGACCGGGCCGGATGGCCGCTCGGACAAGCCTCACTCCGAGATGTACGTCAACCCGTGGGGGTTGTGGTGGCAGGAGCTCACCGCATCCGACATCTGCGTCGTCGACGAGGACGGGCACGTGGTCCGCGGCCGCTGGGATGTCACCCCGGCCATCCACCTCCACACCGAGATCCACCGGCAGCGACCCGACGCACGGGTGGTGATTCACAACCACCCGTATTACGTCAGCCTGATCGCCGCGCTGGGAATGCTGCCCGAACTCGTCCACCAGACCGGGGCGCTGTTCCTCGACGACATGTATCTGGTGGAGAAGTACGACGGTGAGATCGACGCTCCCTGGCGCGCAGCCGAACTCGCCGGCCAGATCGGGTCGGCCAACCTGGTGATCCTGGCCAACCACGGCGTGATCGCCACCGGGCACGATCTGGCCGCGGCGGTCTACCGGGCGGTGTCCATCGAACGGGTGTGCCGACTGGCCTACGACGTGCTGGTCAGCGGGCGCGAGCCGTCGAAGATGAATCACGGCGACCTGGTCGGCATGCAAGCGTCGCTGATCGAACGTGCCGCCGACGTGTACTGGGCCGGCGCGGCGCGCATGACCATCAAGGCCGACCGCGGCGTGCTGGACTGAAAGGGACTCTGCCATGGCTTCTATCGAAGATCTGCAGTCGAATCTGAGCTTCACCACCGCCAAAACCGGTGCCGACCGGACCGTGACGTTCCTGCCCGAACCTGAACGTGCCGAACGGTTTTACACGGTCATCTCGGTCGACGATCACATCGTCGAACCACCGGACACCTTCGAGGGCCGGGTGCCGAGGAAGTTCGCCGACCGGGCGCCGCGGGTGGTCGACACCGAGGACGGCGGCCAGACCTGGATGTACGACGGGAAGTCGCTGCCCAATGTCGGATTCAATGCGGTGGTCGGCCGGCCGGTGTCGGAGTACGGCTTCGAGCCTGCCCGGTTCGACGAAATGCGCCGCGGCGCTTGGGACATCCATGCCCGGGTCAAGGATATGGATGTCAACGGCGTGTACGCGTCGCTGAACTTTCCGTCGTTCCTTCCCGGCTTCGCCGGTCAACGGCTGCAGCAGGTGACCACCGATCGGGACTTGGCGATGGCGTCGGTGCGGGCTTGGAACGACTGGCACATCGAGGCGTGGGCCGGGGCCTACCCCGACCGGATCATCCCCTGCCAGCTGCCCTGGCTGCTCGACCCCGACCTCGGCGCACAGATGATCTACGAGAACGCCGAGCGTGGATTTCATGCGGTGACGTTCAGCGAGAACCCGGCGCTGCTGGGGCTGCCGACCATCCACTCGGGCTACTGGGAGCCGATGATGGCGGCCTGCGCGGAGACGCAGACCGTGGTGAATCTGCACATCGGGTCATCGGGTACCTCGCCGTCGACCACCGATGACGCCCCGCCCGACGTGCCGGGAGTGCTGTTCTTCGCCTATGCGATCAGCGCGGCGGTCGACTGGCTGTACTCGGGGGTCTGCACCCGATATCCGGACCTTCGAATCTGCTTGTCGGAAGGCGGAATCGGCTGGGTGGCGGGTCTGCTGGACCGCCTGGACCACATGCTGAGCTACCACGAGATGTACGGAACGTGGAAGCGCCTCGGTGAGACGCTGACGCCGGCGGAAGTGTTCACCCGCAACTTCCGATTCTGCGCGGTGGAAGACCAGTCGTCGTTCGTCCAGTACGACCGGATCGGCGCGGACAACATCATGCTCGAGGCGGACTACCCGCACTGCGACTCGACGTGGCCGCACACCCAGCGCACCACCCGCGAACAGATCAACGGGCTGCCCGACGAGATCATTCGCAAAGTGACATGGGAGAACGCGTCGCGGCTCTACCAGCATCCGGTACCGCCGGCCGTTCAGCAGGATCCGAACGCCTACTGATCAGCGCGGTCGAGCCACTCCCCGATGGCGGCAACGGCATCGCGAAAGAAAATGCGGTACGGGCGGTCGGCGACGTAGCCGATGTGCGGGGTGGCGATGACGTTGTCGAGGGTGCGCAGCGGATGCCCGTCCGGAAGCGGCTCGATGTCGAAGACGTCGAGGGCGGCCTTGATGGTGGTGGATTTCAGCGCGTGGACCAGTGCCGCCTCGTCCACGATGGGACCGCGAGAAGTGTTGACCAGCAATGACGTTGGCTTCATCTGCGCCAGCTGGTCCGCACCGACCAGGCCGGTGGAACGCTCGCTGAGCTTCATGTGGATGGTCAGCACGTCGGATCGGCTGAACAGCTCGTCCTTGACCACGTAGGTCGCCCCGGCCTCGGCGGCCTCCTCCGGGGTGAGGTTCTCACTCCAGGCGATCACCTCCATGCCGAACGCCTCGCCGATGCGGGCGACGCGGGCACCGATGCGGCCCAACCCGAGGATGCCGAGAACCCGGCCGGACAGTTCGCGGCCCACCCCGGTCTGCCATCCGCCGTCCCGCACCGACCGCGCTTCGGTCACCAGATCCCGGGCGCCGGCCAGAATGAGAGCCCAGGTCAGCTCCACCGTCGAGGCCACCGTGCCGCCGGTGGTGCCGACATGGATGCCGTGGTCCTCGGCTGCCGCCATGTCGATGGACGCGTTGAACGGGCCCGTCGAGGCGATCATCTTCAGATTCGGCAGGCGCTCGATGACGCTGCGCGGCAACGGGGTTCGCTCCCGCATCACGAACACGACATCGAAGGGCGCCAGGCGCGCGACGAGTGCGTCAGGATCGGACACGTGGTCGTTGAAGACGGTGATGTCGGCACGGCCGGAGACCGGGGACCAGTCGGTCATGGTCAACGCCACGTTCTGATAGTCGTCGAGGACTGCGACTTGCACGCGCCCGGTGTCAACGGTCATGCCCGCAGGCTAATCCGATCGGGACTAGAGTCAACGACCAGTGACCCTGTTCAGCTACTCGGCCTCTACTGCGCTGCTTGCCGACGGCAGGCCATTTCTGCTTATCGGCGAATTGATGGGAACGTTGCTGTTCCCCGCTGTCGGAGTGCTGCTGCTGGTACTCGGTCTGCGTGATCGCTCGAAAGCCCGCCGTGCGCAGCCGCCCTACCCTGTCGGCTACCCGCCGCCGGGTTACCCGCCGCCGGGCTATCCACCACCGGCCTACCCACCACCGGGCTACCCACCACCGGGCTACCCACCACCGGGCTACCCACCGGTGCCGCCGCAGCGACCGACCGCCGGGCGTGGCTTGATCACTGCGGGGGCCATCCTGATCGCCGTCGGTCTCGTGGGCGCAGTAGTGCGGGTGGCCGACTCCGCCAGCGAGCCCACAGCAGCCGAAAAGTTCGCTCCCCCAGTCACAATCGGGCAGTGCATCACCGGTGAAGCCTTGGGATCGGGAGCGATCGGCGCCAAGGACATCACCAGCTGCACCGACCCGCAGGGCGTTTTCGAGGTCGTGAGCGCCGGCGTGCAGGATGCGAAATGCCCGGACGGCAAGCGGGACGACACCGATTTCGCACGCTGGACCAATGACGCGTACGCCGTCTGCTTCCTGCCCAACCTCCAGACCGGCCAGTGTTACGTGGCGATCCACGGCACGCCATCGCCCGGCCACCCCAACCGCGGCAACACGCTGAAACCGGTCGCCTGCACCGACACCTCCGCCGACTTCAAAGTGGTCAAGCGCGTGGACGCGGCCGATTTCGATCTCTGCCCACCCGGCACGAAACAACGCATCTGGACCATGCCGCCGCGGACTTATTGCACCGGGCCGCCGTCGTGATCCGGCGCGGTTTCCGGCGCACAGCCACGGTTATCGCGCGCAAGATGAGGGAATAGTCCACACACGAGAGGAGTTGAGCGGTCCATGACTGAGAATGCGGAGTTGAGTCCCACTGATTGGGTGCGGGAGCAGACCGAACAGATTCTGAAGCAAGGCACCACCGAGGGCGTCCACATCATGGACCGCCCGGTCGTCCTGTACACCACCACCGGCGCGAAGTCCGGCAAGAAGCGCTACGTACCGCTGATGCGCGTCGAGGAGAACGGCAAGTACGCCATGGTCGCCTCCAAGGGCGGTGACCCGGCACATCCGTCGTGGTACTTCAACGTCAAGACCAATCCCACGGTGACCGCCCAGGATGGCGAGACGACCGTGACACTGACCGCCCGCGAGGTGTCCGGCGAGGAACGCGAGCACTGGTGGAAGCTGGCCGTCGAGGCCTACCCGCCCTACGCCGAATATCAGACCAAGACCGATCGTCTGATCCCGGTTTTCGTACTGGAGTAGCACTAGCATTGCGCCTGTGTCGGGGCAGGTGTCCCGCCAGGCTTTCCTCCGGCGGGCAGTGGGTGGGCTGGCGGGCGCAGTTCTGCTGAGCGCCTGCCGCACCGTCACTCCGCGCGCGGTGTCGAGTCCCGGCCCGCCGGACTGGGCGGATCTGCGCGACCGACTCGACGGCATGCTGTTCCTGCCCGCCGACGCGCAGTACGCGGCGGCGAAGAGAGTCTTCAATTCACGCTTCGACGGCTCCGTTCCGGTCGCGGTCCTGGCGGCCGCCTCCGTCGCGGACGTGCAGAAGGCAATGGAGTTCGCGTCGAGTAGTCGCATCGGAGTGAGTGTGCGCAGCGGCGGGCACTCCTACATCGGCGCGTCATCGCTCGATGCCACGCTGGTGATCGATCTGCGTCGGCTGCCCGGCGGCGTCAACGCCAGCAGCGATGTGGTCACGGTGTCCCCCGCGACCGACCTGGACTCCGTACAGACCGCACTCGCGGCCTGCGGCCGGTCGATTCCCTCCGGCAGCTGTCCGACGGTCGGCGTCGCGGGACTGACATTGGGCGGCGGTCTGGGTTCGGACGCCCGCCTGCATGGGCTGACCTGCGACACGCTGGAGTCGGCGTCACTGGTACTGCCCAACGGCGACATGCTGTCGGCGTCCGCCGACGATCATCCCGAGGTGTTCTGGGCGCTGCGTGGTGGCGGGGGCGGCAACCTGGGCGTGGTGACGTCGATGACGTTTCGCACCTTCCCCGTCACCGACCGCGATGTGGCGACCGTCGTCTTCCCGATGGACGCCGCCGCTGCGGTGATCGCCGGCTGGCAGCAGTGGCAGCGGGCGGCCGACCGGGACATCTGGGGAATGGTCAACATCACCGTCGGGGATGGTCCCGGCCGCTGCACGGTCGTCTTGGCGACCCCGCCGGGCCGCGGGCCGCGAGCCGCGGCCGACATGGTCGCCGCGGCTGGAGTGTCGGCGTCATCGACCGGGACCCGGACGCTCAGCCGGATGGATTTCGTGCACTACTTCGAAGGCGGCGACGCGGCCCGAGTGCCGCGCGCGTTTGTCGCGGGATCCGACATCATTGGCGAAATGACCTCGGCGGCAGCGGAATCCATCGTCGCCGCGATGGCCGCATGGCCGGCCGGCGCGGGTTCCGCGACGGCGGTGGTGGAGTCGTTGTCCGGCGCGGTCGGCGATGTGGATCCGGCGGCAAGTGCTTTCCCGTGGCGCCGGCAGGCGGCCTCCGTGCAGTGGTACACCGAGGTGAGCTCCGATGCGGCAACCGGCTGGCTCACCGCGGCACACCAGGCGTTGGGGTCGGCGTCGGTGGGCGGCTACATCAACTACCCCGAAGCCGGAGAGCCCCTTGGGCGGTACCTCGGGCCGAATCTGCAGCGATTCAACGACATCCGCCACCGGCACGATCCGGCCGGGGTGATGCTGTCCGGTATCGGCGGATGACGCGGGCCGCTCAGGAAGCGGGGCTCACCACGACGCTGACGGTGGTCGCACCGGAATCGGAGGCGACGACCAGTTGTGCGGCGTTGGCGGCCGAGACGACGTGGCCGCCGGTGACAGTCACCTGGTAGCCGTTCGGGAACTCCACGACCGGCACCGAGATCGTGGTCAGGGAACCGTCGGCGAACGCGCCGGAACCATCGACCTTCGCGGTGGAATAGCCAAAGGCGAAGGTGCCGTTGGTGAACGACCAGGACTTCGGCGTGCCCGACACCAACTGCGGGTAGGGCGACGCGAGGGTCAGCAGATTGCCGGTGTTCACGTTGTCGCCGACCGGCGGCTTGGTCGGGTCGTACACCAACCCCTCGACATCCGGTGACCCGGTGATGTCACCGGCTCCGGTGTACGCCCATTCGGCCCAACTCATGAAGTACCGGTCGCCGGACTTCATCTCCTTGGTGAGCGTAGCGATGTCGTTGGTGGCGCCGAACTCGTTCATCATCGCCGGGACGTTGTGCCGCTTGGAGTAGTTCTCCGCCTGTACCGCAAGCGTATCGGCGATCTTGGTGCACAATGCACCACCGATCGGCCCACAGTAGTTGTGGAAGGCCAAGACGTAGTTCGGGTCAGCGACCCGGCCGAGCAGCGCGACGGGGATGCCGAGCAGGGTCGGGACTTCGGTGACCGCGGGGTTGGGCGGTTCCAGGTAGAGCGGTGTGGTGGCATCGACCGAGCGGATGGCGGCCGCAACCTGGTTGTACATCGGGGTCAGTTGTTGGGTCACGAAGAACGAACCGCCCAACAGGGCGACCGGATAGTTCGAGCCGGGAAACGGCTCGTTCATGATGTCGTAGCCGATGACCGCGGAATTGCCTGCGAAATAACTGGCGACGTGCTGCCAGCTCAGCGCGTAATTGTCCAGCAGCCCAATATTGTTCGGCGCATCGGCGTTACCCCAGAACGCATCCCAGGCATGCCCGAGGGCGCCGTTGACGTAGTAGTTGCCGGGGAATCCGGAATTCTGGTTGGGCCGTCCCCCACCGTCGGATGCCCATTCGGGTGCGCCCTCGCCGTAGAAGGTGCCGCTGTAGAGGTCTTGGTGCATGTCGATCACGGTGTAGATACCGTGGTCGGCCAGCATCTGCACCGTGGCCTTGATCGAGTCGAGGTAGGCGGTGTCGATCACTCCCGGCTGCGGCTCCACACCGGCCCAGATGACGCCCAGCCGCACGACATTGAATCCGTTGTCGGCCAGGAACTGTGCGTCCTGCTCATCGAAGCCGCTGGCGGATGGTTCGTAGGGCGCGAGCTTGTAGACCTCGTTGACGCCGTGCAGGATGACGGCCTGCCCGGCACCGTTGGTGAGCCAGGTACCGATCTGCGACAGCGGCGGTACCGATCCGGTGGTGGGCGCGACTGCGGCTTGGGCACCCGACTTGCCGACGGCGCCATGGTTTCCGAGCCACCCCGCAGAGCCGCCGGCGCCGCCGAGCGCCGGTAACCCTACCGACGCTCCGCCCACCCCGCTCTTACCCGCGTTGCCGCCGTCGCCGCCGCTGCCCAGGAACACCGCGCCGTTGCCGCCGTTACCGCCTCGTCCGCCGGCCGTCCCGTCACCGCCGACGCCGCCGTGGCCGCCGACGCCGAAGATCACGCCCGTTGCATCGCCGCCGGCGCCCCCGCTTCCACCAGCGGTGCCGACTACAGCGGCGCCGGCATTACCGCCTGCCCCGCCGATCCCCATGAGCTGCCCACCGGCGCCGCCCGCGCCGCCGTCAGCCCCGGCACCGCCGGTTCCACCGGCTCCGCCGTTGCCCACTGCGCCGGCTCGACCACCTGCGCCGCCCGACACCCCGGCTTCGGTGCTGTTCCATCCGGCGCCGCCGTCGCCGAGAAGCCACCCGCCGGCGCCGCCGTTGTGGTTGGCCTCGGTGCCGTCGGCGCCGTTGCCGATCACGTAGGACCCGGCAGCGGAGTTGATGAAGTCATCGACCTGCCGGCCGATCTCACTGGCGATCCAGGCCTGCACGACGACGTGAAGCGGGGTGTAGACCAGCTGCCGGAATACCGCTGTCAGGTTCGGTGGCGCCGAGATGGTTGCCACCGCTGAGGCATTCGCCGTCGTCGAGGCGGCTGCTGTGGATTCCGCGGCTGCAGCCCTTGCGGACCTGCTTTGGGCGGAGGAGGTTTCCAACGCCCCAACCACGGTCGCCAGGGCGAGTTCCGCGGTGTTGACCGGCTCCTTGGGATCGGCAGCGGCGACCCGGGCGGTCGACTTCACCGACGATGCCGTCACCTTCTGCGTCAGAGTCGGCCGTTTGGGCGACGAGTTGGCGGCGGGCTTGGTAGCTCGCGGCGCACTCGGACCGGCCGAGTGACCAGGCGCAGAGGACGCTGCCGGGCGCGTGCTGCCGGAGTCCTCGGAGTCCGCCCATGCGACGGCCGTCGACGAAGCCAGTGCCGCACCGATACCCAGCGCGATCGCCAGACCTCCGACTCGACCGATGTGAGCAGACGCTTTCATGCATCTGTGTATACGGGACCTGGCGCAACAGCGGAGTCAATTTGCCGCCACCGTCTCATTCCGCGGCGTTCAGCAACCCCTCCGCGAAGTCAGCCGGCCGAACGAACGGGGACATGTGAGCCCACGCGTCGACGATTTGAAGGCGGGCATCGGGCAGGTCAGCCGCCAATGTCGACATCACCTCGGGGGTGCACCCGAGATCCAGTCGGCCGCAGAGCAGGGCGGCCGGCGACTGAATCTGCGTAAGCTTCGCCCTGCGGTCGTAGGTTGCCAGCGCCTTCAGTGTGGCGGCGTAGGCCGACGGTGACACCGTTGTCAGGCGCCGGCGGACGTCCCGGATCACCGGGCCCTCGTCGGCGATCTCGGATGAGGTGAACCAGCGCGCGATCGTCGCCTCGATGTCGAGCGCCGCTCCTGCACGCAATGCTCGTGCCGCATCGTCAAATCCGGGCACCGGAGTATCGCGTGTGCACACCAGGATCAATCGGCGAATACGGTGCGGCGCAAGCAAAGCCATTTCCATGGCCACCTGACCGCCCAGGGAGTGACCGACCACGATCAGCGGCGTGTCAGGCTCGTCGTCCAACACCGCGGCGGCGAGGCGCTGCTGGAGGAGACCGCCGGCCTGCGGTCGGTTGAGGTCGGGGGCGACCGAATCAGCAGGCAAGTGGGCACGGACCGCATCCCAGACGGTGGGGTCGAGCGGTGTGCCGTGGAGAAGCATCCATCGCGCTGCGGGTTTCGACATGATCCTCAACGGCATTATCTACGAGCGCATGCCACCGGTTGGTCTGATGAGCGCTCGACATCACCACACGGCCGTTTCAGCGGCATCAATTTGGGGTGCCGTCGTCCATTCGTTCGGTGACTTTCGTCCCTGGTCGGTCCCGGTATCGGAGCGCAAGGCTCAGGCGTGGGCGGCATCGACTGCCGAGGTGACGCCTGCACACGATTGGAGACCCTTCGTGATCGACTGCGACCGTGATGTAGCGCCCGCCAATGCCCGGATGTGGAGCCGGCCATGACCGCTGAAGCACCGCCGCTGGGAACGCTCGATGCCGGCCGTCCGTTTCCCGCCCGCACAGGCCCCAAGGGCAACCTGATCTACAAGTTGGTCACGACGACCGATCACAAGCTGATCGGCATCATGTACTGCGTCGCCTGCTTCAGCTTCTTCTTCATCGGCGGTCTGATGGCGCTGTTCATCCGCGCCGAGCTCGCGGTACCGGGCCTGCAGTTCCTCTCCAACGAGCAGTACAACCAGCTGTTCACCATGCACGGCACGGCGATGCTGCTGTTCTACGCCACTCCGATCGTGTTCGGGTTCGCCAACCTGGTGCTGCCACTGCAGATCGGCGCCCCCGACGTCGCGTTCCCACGTTTGAACGCATTGTCGTTCTGGCTCTTCGTGTTCGGGGCTCTGATCGCCCTTGGCGGATTCATCACCCCGGGCGGAGCCGCCGACTTCGGCTGGACCGCGTACGTCCCGTTGTCGGACGCGGTGCACAGCCCGGGCGCCGGCGCCGACCTGTGGATCCTGGGGGTCGCGGTCGGTGGTCTGGGCACCATCCTCGGGGCGGTCAACATGATCACGACCGTGGTCTGCATGCGTGCCCCGGGCATGACGATGTTCCGGATGCCGATCTTCACCTGGAACATCTTCGTCACGTCGATCCTGGTGCTGATCATCTTTCCGCTGCTGACCGCTGCGCTGTTCGGCCTGGCTGCCGACCGTCGCCTCGGTGCACACATCTACGATCCGGCCAACGGCGGGATGATCCTGTTCCAGCATCTGTTCTGGTTCTTCGGGCACCCCGAGGTGTACGTGCTGGCGTTGCCGTTCTTCGGCATCGTCTCGGAGATCTTGCCGGTGTTCTCCCGCAAGCCGATCTTCGGTTACACCACCCTGGTCTACGCGACGATCAGCATCGCGGCGCTGTCGGTGGCGGTGTGGGCACACCATTTGTATGTGACCGGGGCCGTTCTGCTGCCGTTCTTTTCGTTCATGACGTTCCTGATCGCGGTACCCACCGGCATCAAGTTCTTCAACTGGATCGGCACGATGTGGAAAGGCCGGCTGACGTTCGAGACGCCGATGCTGTTCTCGCTGGGCTTCCTGATCACGTTCCTGCTCGGTGGCCTGTCCGGTGTGCTGCTGGCCAGCCCGCCGCTGGACTTCCACGTCAGTGACACGTATTTCGTTGTCGCACACTTCCATTACGTGCTCTTCGGCGTGATCGTGTTCGCGACGTTCGCCGGGATCTATTTCTGGTTCCCGAAGATGACCGGTCGACTGCTCGACGAACGGCTGGGCAAGCTGCACTTCTGGCTGACCTTCATCGGCTTCCACACCACGTTCCTGGTGCAGCACTGGCTGGGCAACGCGGGCATGCCGCGCCGCTATGCCGACTACCTGCCGACCGACGGGTTCACCACGCTGAACATCATCTCCACTATCGGCGCCTTCACTCTCGGCATCTCGATGCTGCCGTTCGTGTGGAACGTGTTTCGCAGTTGGCGCTACGGCGAGGTCGTCACGGTCGACGATCCATGGGGCTACGGCAACTCGCTGGAGTGGGCCACCTCGTGCCCGCCGCCGCGGCACAACTTCACCGAGCTGCCCCGGATCCGTTCGGAGCGGCCCGCATTCGAGCTGCACTACCCGCACATGATCGAGCGGATGCGTGCCGAGGCGCACGTCGGACGAGCACACGGTCCCGCGGGCGACGCCCTGGCCCGGGCCGACGAGAACGCCCGCACCTGATCGGTGCTCAGCGCAGCGATGGCACTTGACTTCCCGATCGGAGCCAGCGCCGCGCGTCACTGTCTCAGGATGTCTCGGTCAATGCCACCATCAGAGCGGTAACCCGCGGCGACAGCCTCGTCTGCGGGAGAATGGACAGAGTGCAGCTGTCGCAACACATCGTGGGTCCGGCCCTATTCGTCATATGTGCGGTGATGGTGTTCGCCGCCGCAGCCGTGTACTGGTCGACGGCGCTGGGCTCGGTGTGGACAGTGCCACGCGCCGCGGTCCGCGCAGTATTGCAGCTGGCCGCCGTAGCAGCGATTCTCACAGCTGCGCTACGCAATCTAGGTACATCGCTGGCCGTACTGGGGGTCATGTTCGTCGCCGCGGTAATAACCGCAGCCCGTCGCAGCCAATCCAACCGTTCGTGGCTCCTCGGGGTCGCGCTCACGACGGGCATGGTCTCCGTGCTGCCGCTGCTGCTTGCATCGGGGCTTGTGCCTCTGACCGGAGTGGCGTTGGTACCCATCGTCGGAATTCTCCTGGGAAGCACCATGACTGCGGTCTCGGTGGCTGCACGCCGGGCACTCGACACCCTGAATACACGCGCTGGTGAGGTGGAAGCACTACTCAGCCTGGGCTTTACCGACCGGGTTGCCCGAATGGAGATGATTGGC
This sequence comes from Mycobacterium sp. ELW1, assembly GCF_008329905.1. NCBI lineage: Bacteria > Bacillati > Actinomycetota > Actinomycetes > Mycobacteriales > Mycobacteriaceae > Mycobacterium > Mycobacterium sp. ELW1. The sequence goes on from NZ_CP032155.1 coordinate 4,285,726, forward strand.
CCCACCGCCGTGGACGCGCTGCTGCCGAACCTCGATCAGACCAGGACGGTAGGTTTGGTCACACTTCCCGGCGCCTTCGTCGGCGTGCTCCTGAGCACCGGGTCGGCGGCCCAGGCCGGCGCGGTCCAGATACTGATCCTGCTGTCCATCCTGCTCTCGCAGACGTGTGCCGTCGCCGTCACCCTTGAGCTGATCGCCAGGGGCGCTATCGCTCGCACGGGCCGCGCCCCTGGGGTGTCACGGTGATGGCTTTCAGTAAGGTGTTGCGAAAGCTCGAGTCACCCCAGCGAATTCGCGAGTGCGGTCAGACTGTCGACCTCGGTCGCAACATCGGGATTGCCCGCCCTCACAGCGTGTATGGCCTTGTCGATCTGGCCGTCAAGATTGCGCCATGCGGTCTCGTCCATCGGCCGCAACGTCGATTCGTCGGTGTCCCAGGCGGTTTCGAGCTCAGTGATAGCGCTTTTCGCCCCAGCCTGGTCCCCGGCTCGGACTTTGGCGAGGGTGGCGTCCACGATCGAGCGCAGTCGTACAATCTCGGGTTTCGGGAAATTGGCGCTGGCGAGTCCCGCGTTCCCCGGCAGAGCCTGCGCGGTCACCGCGGGGGCGTCTGGCTCTTCGTCACCATTGGGGGCCGCGTGAGGTCGCGCGCCGGCCCAGGCGAGCACTGCAACTGTCACCGCCGCGACGACCACGTAGAAGCCGAGTAGGGCACGTTCCCGGCGGGGAGTGGTGGTGACGATTGGCGTATGGCTGCAGTCGTAGCTTTCCAGAACGTCGGCGCGAGTGAAGGTCAGATAGCCAACCGTCGCAAGGATGGCAGCCAGGAAGGCGGCACTGGTGACGGCAGTCCCGATACCGAGGCCACCCTGCGACCATGGCAACCCAAGCCAGTCGCCGAGATTCGCGCCCAGTGGGCGAGTAAGGATGTAGGCCAGCCAGAAGGAGAGCACCGCGTTGGCGCCCAGGCGCCAACCGATGGCGATCGCGATGATCAGACTTGCGGGCAGAAGTACCGAGATTCCAGGGGTCCAGCCGGTGAGCTCTAGTGTCCAGTCGCCTGCGGCCGTCCCGAGGGCGAAGGTGATCAGAACCGCCAGCCAATAGAAGACCTCTCTGGGCCGCGTAACGATGCTGTGGATCGAGAGTGTCCGTTCCCGCGAATACCAGACAGCGAACACGACCCCCAGCGCCACAGCGAAGGCACCGGTGCTCAGCGCAAGTGGGACACCGAGCTGGTCGGTCAGGATGTCTGTGTAGAGCGTGCCGGTCACCGACAGCACGACGACCGTCAGCCAATACGCGAATGCCACGTAACGACGCAGGCTGAGCTGACACACCAGCACGACGGCGAGCACTGCGGTGAAGATCATGGCGGTGGCTATCAATCCGACGCCGAGTGTCATGTTGATCCAGTCGGCGAAGCTTTCGCCGACGGTGGTGCACAGGATCTTGATCACCCAGAACCACACAGTGACTTCGGGGACTTTGCTGAGCAGGTCCCGCCCGATCATCGGTCTGTCGGTCTTCGCGGTCTCCGTCACGCCACGAACCGTAGGTAGCGGTCGCTGAGAACTCGCTGAGAGGCGGTGGCCCGGCCGCAGTCCATATGTTTAGGTGAGCCTCACCATCTTTACGGATTCATCAGTCGAAGACGATCGTTCGAAGCGAGAAGCAATGTCGTCCAGCCAGGTCGCCCTCCTCGGCGCCTTCGCCGGGTTCACCATCTTCCTTGGACTGCCGATCGGACGGTTGCCCGCACCGATGCCGAGGCTGAAGAGCGCACTCAATGCTGTCGCGATCGGGATTCTCGTCTTCCTGCTGTGGGACGTGCTGGCCCATGCTTGGGAGCCTGTTGACCAAGCGCTGGTAATGAGCCGGGTCACCGAAGCACTTGTCATGGGCGCACTTCTGGCAACAACTTTCGGCAGTGGCCTTCTGGGACTGGTATGGGTCGATGGCGTCCGGAGTCGAAAGCTTGACGTTTCCCAGCAGACTCAGTCGACCACCGCAGATGCCGCCGACGTGATGGTTGCGACGCACACACGCCGACTGGCGCTGATGATTGCCAGCGGCATCGGGTTACACAATTTCGCCGAAGGCTTGGCAATCGGCAACTCCGCGGCAACGGGCGAGTTGTCCTTGGCAGTAGTGCTCGTCCTCGGCTTCGCGCTGCACAACGCGACCGAAGGATTCGGAATTGTCGCTCCCCTGACTGGCCAACGCCCGTCATGGGGATTGTTGGCACTGTTGGGCCTTATCGGTGGTGGCCCGACGTTCATCGGCACCCTTGTGGGGCAGCGTTTTGTCAGCGAACCAGTGTCGGTCGCTTTCCTGGGCTTGGCCGCCGGCTCCATCCTCTACGTGGTCATCGAACTGCTAGCCGTCGCACGTAGTTCCGGTCTTAAAATGGTGACCAGCTCGGGGCTCTTCCTCGGAGTCGTGGCGGGATTCGCCACCGACGCGATCATCACCGCGGCCGGAGCCTGAAAAGCAGGGCCTTACTCAAAGATGAATGCCGTTCGCCCACAACACGCTATTGCGAAGCGGCCTGTTGCGCTGCCTGTTGTTCGGCCGCTTTGGCCGCTCGGCCTTCGGGACTGCCCAACGAGTTGCCGGGATCGACCGCCGACGCCACCGCGGCGTCACAGTTCAATGACACCAGGGTCTGCTTGGTCCCCGAGCCGCCGCTGTTGGCCGGGGGTTGCGCGGTGCGGTCTTGCTGGCGCACGACCACACAGTCAGGCCAATGCAAATGGTCCCCGACAGTGACGGACACAACGGGTGTGTAGCCGGCCGAGGACAGCGCGGAGCTTGCGTCGGCGTACTTCTCACCCACGACGTTCGGCGACGCCTGGGCAGTCGCGATGGCCGCCATAGACGAAAGGGCGGCCGCCAGAGTGACGGCTCCGACGCGGATGAACTGTCGGCTGATGCAGAATCGGGTCATTGTCAATGACCGGCTTGGATTGCTGGAACGGCCTTCGAGGTCGGTAAAGCCGTAGGTGGTGTCGTCGTATCTATAACGGTGGCACCGGTATTCATCGCGGTCATATCGCCCTCGACAGGCGGCGTGTAGCTGGTATTCACCGGTGCGCTGCCCGACCCGGCGACGGGCAACTCAACGGTATCTGGGCCGTCGTCGCGCTGAGTTGCCGTGAGAACACATGCCACCGCGACTGCGCTGAGCCCCCCGACAACGGCCAACCTGCGCGCCCAGGCGCGCGGACCGTGCGATGGCATACCGTCAGTGGACACAACGCAAGTGTGCTTATCGTGTCCTGAAGCGACGCTGAGCCGAACCTGGGAGTTGTGGGAATGCTTGGTGGAATTCTGCTGGGAACGTCAGCGCGGTCGCGGTCGCGTCTCTGGTCGCGGCTCCGGCTCCCGCAGTGGAGCATTGCGGCACGATCGGCCTTCATCGCCGGAACCGTAGTCTTCGTCGCGTTCACCCTGACCGGCGCGGGGTTGACGGGCGTCTTCTACCGTTCGCTGATCGCAGGTGTGGACGCAGCCGCAGCGGCGCGCGTCCGCGACGTCTCGGCCGGCCTGATCGAGGACACTCCCGCCGATCTTGACGACCCGTTGCTGGCAACCGATCAACGAATCGACGCCGTGCAGGTGATCGCCCCCGACGGCACAGTTCTGCGCCGCTCCGACAGTGTCTCCGACACCCCGTTGGTCCCTCTGGAGCAGGTCAGCACCCACCTGCGAACAGGGATGGCGCCGACGGCTTCCCCCGACGGCGACATGCGGATCAGCGCCCAGTCGATCACCACACCTAAAGGGTCGTTCGTTGTCGTTGTCGCCGGCGGCGATGACGCGGCGGAATCCACCATGCGCACCACCGTCATCCTGCTTCTGCTCGCCGCTCCGGTAGTCGTCGCCGTCGCCGCTGGGGCTACGTATCGCCTTGTCCGACGGTCGCTGCGTTCGGTGGACGCCATGCGCGCGCGGGTCGCGGCGATCAGCAGCACAGACCTCGCTGAGCGCGTTCCTGTACCCCCGGTCGCGACGAGATTTCTGCACTGGCCCTCACCATGAATGACATGCTGGATCGGATCGAAGCCGGTCACGTAGCTCAGCGCCAGTTTGTCGGTGACGCCTCGCACGAATTGCGCAGCCCCTTGACGGCGATCATCTCCGCCCTCGACGTCGCCGTGGCACATCCAGAGCTGCTAGACGTCGAATTAGCCAAGGACACTTTGGTTCCCGAGGCGCAACGAATGCGCGCTCTCGTCGAGGACTTGCTGTTGTTGGCCCGCGCCGACGAGCGCGGGTTGACTTTTCATCGCGAGCCGGTTCGTCTCGACGAGGTCGCCACCGGCGAGGTGATTCGGTTGCGGCGCAACTGCCGGCACTCCGTCCAGATCACCGCCGAACCCGTCGAGTTGGATGGCGACAGTGCCGCGTTGTCGCGGGTGGTGCGCAACCTGCTCGACAATGCCGCCCGTCACGCGACCGCGCACATCGACGTCCATGTTGGCATCGGGGAAGGCGGGGCAGTGTTGACTGTCGCCGACGACGGTCCAGGAATCCCTGCCGCGGATCGTCAACGCGTCTTCGACAGATTCGTACGCCTGGACAGTTCCCGCTCACGTGGCGGCGGCGGAACCGGATTGGGTCTGTCAATCGTGGCGGAGATCGTCGCCGCTCACGGCGGGCGCATCACCATCAGCGGTCGGCCAGCCGGCGGAACGGTGGTGACAGTTCAGTTGCCGGCGGCGACGACGCCGGATTCCAGCCGATAGCCAACCCCGCGGATGGTTTCGATGGTGTTGGTGCCGAACGGGATATCGATCTTGCGCCGTAGATAGCGGACGTAGACCTCGACGATGTTGTCAGGGCCTTCGTAGTGCGGATCCCATACGCGATGCAGGATGTCTGCTTTCGTACAGACCGCATCTTTGTTGCGCATCAGGTAGGTCAGCAGACCGAACTCTCTGGGGCTCAAATCAATTGGTGTGCCAGCTCGCTCCACCACATGGCGGATCGGATCGAGCGTGAGATCACCGGCGGTCATCACGACCGGTCGCTCCGGCGCTCCACGACGGGCCAAAGCATGCAGCCGAGCCACCAGAACGACGAAGGAGAACGGTTTGACCAGGTAGTCGTCGGCTCCCAACTCGAAGGCGTCGGCCTGGTCGTACTCGCCATCCTTTGCGGTCAGCATCAGTACCGGAGTCCATACGCTGCGAGCCCGCAGGCGGCGTAGCACCTCGTAACCGTTCAACTCAGGCACCATGATGTCCAAAACGATGACATCGAACCGGTTTTCGGTGGCCTCCCACAAACCCTCTGTACCCGTCTGGGCATGGACGACGATGAATCCTTCCGCCCCGAGGCCGAGTTTGAGACTTGAGGCCACATGCGGTTCGTCCTCGACGAGCAGGATCTTCATCCCGAGTGACCTCCTTTCGAACGGATCACCCTGCGCGCCGGACAGACATACCGAACGGCCGGCGCGCCACCACTAAGGGCAGAGTATCCGCGCAAGGGTCAACGAGAGCGCAACGGACCTCCACAATGACGCGCCGGCCTCCGTCGGCTGGCTCACTGCGATCCGAGGCGACGAGCCGGGCCCCGACTCGTCGCTTCCGACGCTGCCTACGATGCCATCGGCGTGCTGAGAAATCGCTGAGCAGACCGGTTCGAGATGCCGAGGATCAGTTCATGTTCCAGGGTTCGCCGTAGGTGGTGACGCTGTCGCCGGCCTTGGAGATCAGGCGGGCGAAGGGACGCAGCAGCACGCCGCCGGCCGCGCCGGTGACGGTGCCGTGGGCGTTGGCCACCGCGACCGAGCCGTTGGGGCCCGAGACGTCGACGGAGAACGTGGCGACTTCCTGGATACCGGGGCCGTTGCCCAGGTCCGCAGAGATCGACACACCCGGGAACAGGTTCGGGGTGATCACCTGGTTGAGCGGGGCGAAGTTGGTCGGCGAAAGGCTGACGTCGTCGAGCAGGATGTTGGGGGTGGTGTAGCTGAAGTTGATGCCCACACCCAGCGACCACGGGAAGCCCACCTGGTAGCCCAGCTCCAAGGTGCCCGCGAACTCATCGGCACCCGGGCCGACCACGCTGTAGACAGCCTTGCCGGAGTGGAACCACTCCCGAGTCAGCCGGTTGCGGTCCAACGGGAACACACCATTGAGGAAGGTGTCCCACTGCTGCACCGTCATCGTCCGGCCACCGCCGTCGACCAGACTCAGCTCATTATCCAAACCTGCGTGCGACGTGCCCGTACCGACGAAGAGTGCCGCGAAGGCGGCGATCATCGCCACCAGCACTCGACCCATGATCTTCATGTTCCTCCGTCACCGTTGTCGCAACCGCTCTCCCCCGAACGAGCGCGCGGGTAGCTCAATGCCCGGGCGCTCAGCACTGAACGTCCGGGCGGCGAGCATCGCACCAACGCGCTGAGAGGACGCTGAAAGCCCCGTTTCGGTTCACCCAGCAGGGCGTGTGTTTGGCGGAGTAGCGTGCCGCCGTGAAATCTGAGCGACCGGACGCGTTGACAACCGAGATGAGCCTGTCACTATGAGTTCGCACCTGAGTTACGCCGAAGCGCTGGTAGTCGGTGCACTTCAAGGCGTCACCGAGTTGTTCCCGGTCTCGAGCCTCGGCCACTCGGTGCTCCTACCGGCCCTGCTCGGTGGCCGGTGGGCAGCCGACCTCAACGTCTCCACTCCCGAATCGCCATACCTCGCGTTCATCGTTGGTCTGCACGTGGCCACCGCCGCAGCGTTACTGGTGTTCTTCTGGCGCGACTGGGTGCACATCATTTCGGGCTTCGTCACATCCGTGCGGTTTCGCCGGATCCAGACTCCATCCGAGCGGTTGGCATGGTTGATCGTGCTGGCGACGATCCCCGTGGGATTGTCCGGTCTGGCGCTCGAGCACGTGTTCCGCACAACTCTGGGTAAACCTGTCCCGGCCGCGATCTTCTTGATACTCAACGGGCTCATCCTGTACGGCGGGGAACGGATGCGCCGCCGCACGCCCACACTCGCGTCCTTCGACACCACAGGGGACAAAGAACCAACCGGATCGACGGGCAATGCGGTCGACGACCGGCTGGCCGGACTGTCCCTAGCTCAAGGCGTGGTGATCGGCTGTGCGCAGATTTTGGCACTTTTGCCTGGCGTCAGCCGCTCGGGTGTCACGATGGTCGCAGGCATGTGGCGTGGGCTCTCCCATGAGGAGGCTGCGCGATTCTCCTTCTTACTGGCTACGCCGATCATTCTGGCCGCCGGTCTCCTGAAGATCCCAGATCTGTTGGGCCCGCTGGGCACCGGGATACGCGGACAGGCACTGGCTGGCAGTTTCGCATCCTTCATCGCCGCCTATCTCTCGGTGCGGTTTCTGACCCGTTACTTCGAAACACGCACGCTCACACCGTTTGCCGTCTACTGCGTGCTCGCGGGTGCCGCCAGCCTGGTGTGGCTGACCCTTCTCTAGCGTCGGTCATCCTTGATGGACCGTCGAGATTAATTCGGCGGGAATCGGTTTGCCTGCAGATGGCATCGCGATGAACGCACGATCTTCGTGGCGCACGATGTTCGATGGGGCTACAGTTCGCTCGGCGAGGGCAACTCGATAAGACGCCTCGTCGCGTTCGTCAGCCAATCCTCGGGAGATCTGAAATGTCGATGACGCCGAAGGCGCCGGCCACGGCACTGCCGACGATGCTGACCGCCGCGCAGGTCTCGGCGGCTCCGGTTGATGAGGTCCTCGGTTGGCTGGATAGTTCCGCGCAGGGGTTGTCCAGTGCGCAGGCGTCTGAGCGACTCGAGCGTTACGGCCCGAATGCCGTTCGGACCCATCACGTCAACGCGCTCGCGGTGCTCGGGCGTCAGTTGCGCAGCGCGGTTCTGATCTTGTTGGCGGCCACCGCCGTCGTCTCATATTTTCTCGGGGACAGCGTGCAGGCGATCATCATCGGCGTGATCTTGGCCGCCAGTATCGGTCTGGGATTTGTCAACGAATACCGTGCCGAGCGGGCCGCCGCAGCCCTGCACTCGGGTGTCCGCCATACCGCGGCCGTTCGCCGCGACGGCACGTTCGCCGCACTCGATGTCACCCAACTGGTACCCGGCGACGTGGTCCGACTGACGCTCGGCGAGGCCGTGCCCGCGGACCTGCGCATGATCGAGGCGACCGGTCTGGAATGCAATGAGAGCATCCTGACTGGGGAGTCGACAGGCTCGGAGAAGTCGCCCCGTCCGGTGGCCGCCGATGCGGAGCTGGCCGAATCGGCCGATCTGGCATTCATGGGCACGATCGTCAGCGCCGGCGAGGGAGTCGGGGTGGTGTATGCCACCGGGCGAAACGCCGAGTTCGGCCGTATCGCAGCCGGTCTGGGTGAGCGGCAGCCCGAGACCGACTTTCAGGTCGGCCTACGCCGGTTCTCCTACCTTCTGCTGCAAGTCGCGATCGCTCTGACGGTGCTGATCTTGGTCAGCAACCTGCTGCTGCGCAAACCGGTGATCGATTCGGTCCTCTTCTCCCTCGCGATCGCCGTTGGCATCACTCCCCAACTGCTGCCGGCGGTCGTCAGCGCCAGCCTGGCAACAGGGTCGCGCCAACTCGCCAAAGCCAGGGTGTTGGTCAAACGCCTGGTGTGCATCGAAGACCTCGGCGACATCGACATCCTGATCACCGACAAAACCGGCACGTTGACCGAGGGCCGGATCAGCTTGGTCGACGCAGTCGACCCCACCGGCGCGCACAGCGACACAGTCCTGCGTCTTGGGTTACTGGCCACTGATGTCGACCCGGCGTCGGGTGGGGTCAGCGCGAATGCGTTGGACGCCGCCCTCTGGGAGTCGCCTAGAGCCAAGGATCTGGTGGGCGCCGGAGTACGACATGTCGCGAGCGTGCCCTTCGACCACATCCGCCGCGCCACCTCGGTATTGGTCGATGACAACGGCAGCCAGATCGTGGTCCTCAAGGGTGCACCTGAGCAAGTGCTGGCCCGATGCCGGATGACCCCGCAGGACACTCAGGACACGCTGGACATGTTGTTCGCCGCGGGCCGCCGAGTGGTCGCGGTGGCCACCAAACCAGCGGCCGAACTGACCACGATCACCGCCGACGACGAGTGCGATCTGATGTTGGCCGGGTTCGTGGTCTTCGCCGACGAACCCAAAGCCGCTGCGCGCCAGTCCCTGAACCAACTGGCCGCCCTGGGCATCGAGCTGAAGATCGCCACCGGCGACAACCCCCGCGTAGCCGAAAAAGTCTGCGCCGAATTGGGTTTGCCGTCCAAGGGCACCATCACCGGCGCGCAACTGGAGGCGCTCGACGCCGACGAGTTCAGCGACGCCGCACAGAATCACACGATCTTCGCCCGCATCTCCCCCGAGCAGAAGGCACAGCTGATCACCTCGGCGCGGCGCACTGGTCGATCTGTCGGCTTCCTGGGGGACGGCGTCAACGATGCCTTGGCACTGCACGCCGCCGACGTCGGGATCTCGGTGGAAAGCGCCACCGACGTCGCCAAAGACGCCGCTGATGTAGTGCTGTTGGAGAAGGACCTCGGCGTGCTGGCCACCGGGGTGGCCGAGGGCCGGCGTATCTTCGCCAACACCATCAAGTACGTGCTCATGGGAACCTCGAGCAACTTCGGCAACATGTTCAGCGCGGCCGCCGCCTCGGCCCTTTTGCCGTTCCTGCCGATGCTGCCCAGCCAGATCCTGTTGAACAATCTGCTCTACGACAGTTCGCAGCTTGCGATTCCCACCGACCGCGTCGACGAGGACCAACTGCAGGCGCCCTCACATTGGAACATCGGTTTCATCCGACGCTTCATGCTCACCTTCGGCCCGATCAGTTCCCTGTTCGACTTCCTGACGTTCGGGCTGATGTTGGGCGTGCTGCACGCCGGTGCCACCGAATTCCGCACCGGCTGGTTCGTGGAATCGCTTGCCACCCAAACGTTGATCATCTTCGCGATCCGTACGCGCAAGGTGCCCTTCTTCCGCAGCCGAGCCAGCGTTCCCCTGACCCTCACCAGTGTCGCCGTGGTTGCGGTCGGCATCCTGATCACGATTTCGCCGCTGGCGCACCCCCTCGGCTTCACCGCGCTGCCACTGCAGTTCTTTGCCGTGCTCGGTGGGTTCGTCGTTGTCTACCTGATCCTGGTGGAGTTCACCAAGAAGTGGTTCTACGCCGAACAGACCCGCCTGGCGGAAAAGCCGCAGCGCACTCGCGGCGACGAACATCGCATCCATCGAAGGGCCGCACGATTCAGTCACGCAGGCGCCATCACCGCACGCACCTGATCGGTCGAGTTCCTCAATCCCGAAAACGGCATGGCGTGGTGCTCACCGTGAGCGCTGGAAGCTAGTGCAGCGCACCGCCTTCTGAATCCCAACGCTCTTGCGCGGTGGCTCTTTGCGTGCGGGATTCCCTATCTCGCAGGCTGATCATGAGAAGTCCATCGACGGTCGAGTCGTCGTCCGGGGCCGCCGCGGCCATCATGGTGGCATGCGCGCGGTCCGGCGGGGTGTGGGGCGGGACCACCAGCAGAACGATCCGGTTACCGCCGAGTCCGAGAACTTCGACAGTGTTGGGCGGCTGGAGACGGTATCCGTCGAGGTGCACGGCGTGGTCGGCCGTCACGAATTTGGCGGGTGCGTTCGCCCAGTCGCTGAACTTGTACAGCACCCGGTCAACGCGACCCAGTCGCACCGAGAGCACCGCGAGTAAATCGGGAAGCTCAGCAGTCAGGTCATCACTGTGCGGCCACCATGCCCCGTCGACGTATCCGCTGTGTGGCGCTTTGGGTTTCAGGCGTAAGCGCGGGGTGTATTCGGGCGGTGTCGGGTGTCGACCCGCATCGGTTCGGACCTGTTGCGACGTCATGATGTCACTCCTGACGCAGGATCCCAGATTTCTCGCGGACCGCGATCTGGCTCTGCATCTCCAGTAAACGCCGTTCTTGGCCAGTTGGGCGAAGTCCTGACGCACCGTCGTCAGCGCGGCCGATCAGGAACGACGAGAGTCACGCGGGTTGGTATTCCCCGCGTCCGCTATTCAGCTCCGCGGAAATACGGTTCAACCGTGCCGCTGAGCTTGACGACCATCGGATTTCCGCGGCGATCCTTGGCGGTAGGGACTTCCACGCGCACCCAGCCCTCGGCCACGTCGTATTCGTGAACGTTGGTTTTCTCAGCGCCGTTGAAGCGAATACCCACATCACGCAGGAGGACCTCTTCGTCGTAGAAGGGGCTCCGCGGATCGATAGAGAGGTGATTCGGTGGAACGTCTGTGTTCTGATCCTCGGTCATGATGGCTTTCGTTCGAATGCGGCGTGCGGGTCGTTCTGATTCTCCAAGAACCTACGCGAACCTCGCGTGACCCGAAAAACCCGAGACCAGATGGTCTCGGGCTTGTCGAAAGTGGAGCTAAGGGGATTCGAACCCCTGACCCCCACACTGCCAGAACCGGGCAGGTGCTATGACCAGGCACGATAGGTCAGATTTTGGCGCGTAGCGGGCGTCGTTCGAGGAGCAACTGTCGTCAGCGTTGTCGTCAGTGCTCGGCGGCCATTGTCAGCTCGTGCAGCGATGAGACTCGGCCGCGTTGCGCGTTTCGGCGGCCGCCTCACGTGACCTTGGTGATTTTCAGGGGCATGTTGAGAACGAGTGATTGGTTTCGTCCGCAGTTTCCGCTGGCGCCGGTGGTTTGGTCTTCTCCGAGCCACAGGTCAGAAATTGGCTGGGATGTGCCGTCTTGTTTGGCTGGATAGAACCTGTAGACCTGGAGTCCGGGGGCGGTGCTGCCGTCGGGGCACGGTATCCAGTCGGGCACCGAGTGTCGAACGAACCAGAAGTATCCGCCTTCGGTATAGACGTCTTCGGTCCACCCCAGCGAGCTGGTGACTTTGCCCGCGCAGGTAATGCCAGTGCTGCACGTCGAGCTCACCGTCCAGGTGCTTCGCACCGTCGGCTGGTCTTGATAGCGGCCGTTCATCTGCGCCCATTCACCGTTTGAGACGACGGCGAATGTTCCGTTCATCGCGTATTGGTCATAGTCGGCGGCAGATGGCGGCGCCGTTGTCAGAACGGCACCGCCCGCGAGGAGGTATGTGGCACAGGCATTCATGAGCCGAGCTATGTTCCGCATCAAGCTATCCCGTCGTCATGACAAGGTCGGTCCACGATTTGGGTGCTGTCGTGGCGACGAGATTGGATTGGGCGTACAGGTGCCCGTCGGGTGCCATGTAGGAACCGGTTTGGGGGTTGTATCGGGCAATGGCGACGGGCGCCTGCTGTACGGGCGGGTTGGTGTACGCGCTTGGCGCCACGGGGTGGGCTCCAGACGCCGGCGCAGGCTCTGCGGGTGGAGTTGGTGTAGGCGGGGTGATTCCGGGCGGCTGGGCGGCCGCGGGCGGCAATGGCGTGCCGTCGAGCGGCCCGAAGATCTTGTCGTCGTTAGTGACTCGGCTGTCGGGGGGAACGCCTTGCGCGATGAGGCTCGGATCGACTGGGGCTGGCCCTAGTGCGTGTTGTCGGGTGGCCAGTGGCTCGAAGGGTTTGTCGCTGTCGCAGTCCTGTACGGTTGCGGCGCGTTTTCCGGGGTGCTCGATGCAGGGGTAGTTGCGGGCACCGCGGACGGCGATCGGTGAATCCTGCGGCAGTTTGCAGTAGAGCCCATCGGGTGTGTCGACCTCGGTGGTATCCGACGGTGAGCGCCACGCCGATCGGGGCAGGAAACCCACCGTGCACGCGGGTGGGTCGGCGATCGTGATGGAGAAGTCGCCCAGTGCATCTCCCGTCGGATTGTTGACCGGAGTCGACGACTGGATTGCGCCGATGTAGGGCGGAAGTAACACCAAGAGTTGTTCGACAGATTTGTTGTACGTCACGAGAACTTGGCCGACCGTGGTGAGGTTGGCGAGCAGAACCGGCAGTGTGGGTTTGACTTGATTGAGCAGAGCCGAGACTTCGTCGGCGAACCCGGGGCCGGTGTGCAGCAGTGTCCGCACTTGCGGATCGCTCTGTCTGATCTGGCCGGTGATGCCGGCCAGATTGTGCGCCCAGGTCTTCAACGAGTCGGTGGTCGCTGCTTGCCCATCGAGGAGGGGGCCGCTGTTGTCGATAAGAGCGCGGGTGTGATCGGCGACGCCGTTAAGGTCGCCGGTGATCCGGGATGAGGAGTCCAGTAGCGAACCGACGTCGTAGCCGGCGCCGTTGAACGCAGTGAACGATTCGTCGAGCAGCGAGTTCAGTTTGTCTTTCGGGATGGTCCCAACCAGCGCACTGAGCTGATCCAGCATCGGGCCGACCCGTTGCGGAATTCTGCTCTGCCCCATGCCAATTACCGATCCGTCATGCAGATATGGCGGGGATTGCTCGACCGGTTGCAGGTCGACGTATTGTTCGCCGACGGCCGACACACTACGCACTTGGGCGATGAGATTCGCGGGGATCTTCTGAGTGGAGTCCAATGACAACGTCGCTTGGGCGTATCTGGCGTCGACGGCTTTGACGTCGGTGACCTTGCCGATCTGAACGCCACGGTAGGTGACGTTGCCCAACGGGTACAGTCCGCCCGCGGCGGGAAGATCCAGCGTCACGGTGATGCGACCGATACCCAGAAACACCGGCGCCTGCAGGTAGTTGAACACCATCAGCCCCAGTCCGACCACCGAGGCGATCGTGAAGATGACGAGTTGCGTCTTGATGAAACGGGTGAGCATCAGCGGCCTCCGGTTGCGGGGGTCGCGTCGGCGGGGCCGTAAGGTCCGGCGAAGACCGGTGGTGTTCCTGGTTGCGCCGGTTCGGCGGAGGCAACAGGCGGTGGTGGGCTGACCGGGAGTGCAACGCCGGGTGGAAGTGCATTGAGCCCGGGTGTCGGCGGGTTTCCCGGTACCGGGCCGAGCGGCCCACCCGGGGGCGGCGGAGCGATCGGTAGGCCCAGTGGGTCGTAGGTGTACTTCTGCCAATACGGTTCGCCGGGGGCAGGTACGAGCTGGGCTTTCTGATCTTCCCACCGGGTGCCCAGCAGTAATGAGCGTTTGAGCCGGGGCACGGTCAGGTCGATTTGGCCGAAGAAGTTCATGTAGTCACCCCGAACACCGCGCTTGATGAGATCTTGTCCGAAGGGGAACACCGAGCCGAATACCAGGGCGTTGTCGAGGTCTGGCCCTACATCGGCGAGCGCTTGCAAGGTGGGTTGCAGGTTCTGCAGGTCTTTGACCAGGTTCGCCTGGGTGTCGTTGACCAATCCGGTTGCGGTGGTGCTGAAGGTGCGCAGTTTGTCCAGTGCCGTGGTGAGGCGGGGACGTTCGCGGATCAGCACGTCCAGTGCCGGCGGGATCTTGTTCAGCGCGGCGGTGATGAGGTCGCGTTGTTCGGCGAAGGTCCCCGCCAGTCGGTTGAGAGCTTGGATGGAGGCAATGATGTTGTCGCGCTGGCGATCCAGTGTGTCGACGAACGTGTTCAGGCGGGTCAGCAGATCCCGGATGTCGCCTTCGTGGCCGGATAGGGCGGCTGCGAAGTTGTGGATGACGTCGCCGATTTGGCCCAGTCCCCCGCCGTTGACGACGGCGGCTAGCGACGCCAGGGTCTGTTCGGTCGACGGGTAGGTCGAGGTTTTGTCGAGTTGAACGATCGCTCCGGGATTGAGCCTTCCGGTGGGCGGTTGGCCGAGCGGGGGGTCGAGCGCGATGTGCATCGAGCCGAGCAGGCTGGTTTGGCCGATGCTGGCTTCGGCGTTGGCCGGAACGACAACGTCCGGCTTCACCGACACTTCGACGTCGATCTGCCAGTTGGAGAAGGTCATCTGTCGGACGCTGCCGACGACGACGTCATCGATCATCACCGGCGAATTCGGTTCCAGAGTACCGACATTGGCGAATTGAATGTGGTAGACGCTGGCGTCGGGGCTTCGTCCGACGGCACCGGGCAATGGTAGGGAATTGAGGCCGTTGAATCCGCAGCCGGACAGCGTCACTACTGCACAGCTGGCGATGGCCGCCAGCGTGCGGCTGCGTCGGCGAGTGGTCATGAGGGCGGTACCTCCGCCGCCGATGCCGGTGCAGGGGTCGCCTCAGCGGGCAGCAGTAGGTCGTTGAGGCTTCGCGACTGCGGAACCGGGGCCCCCGGATACAGCGCTGGAGAGGGGTCGGCGGGCAGGCGATCCGGCGCCGAGGGCCCTGGGGCGACTGCTGGTGGCGCACCGTGTCCGGGTGGGGGCGCTTGGTCGCCATTGAGGCCGGTATAGGCCGAGATCGCAGGTGGCACATCGGCGGCGCCAGGTTTGGGTCCGCTCCCGCCGGGGGCGAGGTTGGGCTCGGAGTAGATGAGGTTTTCCGGGCTCGGCGATTTCATCAGGTAGGAGCTGAACGGAAACGGCAGATAGTTGAACCCGACGGTGTTGAGTGCCGGACCGAGGTATTGGCTGCACAGTTTCGCGGTCTCACCCGCGGTGACGTCGGCGACGGCTTCGATCGCCTGACAGAGGAAGGCTCCCGGATTGGAGAAGTTGTTCAACACGAAGGAGCCGATATTGCTGTGGGTGTCCGGGTTGTAGATGTTGTAGCCGTTGGCGATGGCATTGGGCGTGACATGCAAGATGTTCTCGAGATCGCGTTTGTGGTCGACCAGCGTCTGGGTGACGTTGGTCAGCCTTTGCAGCTGTTCCGCTGTCTGATCGCGGCTGCCTTTGACGAATCGTTGCACGTCGCCAACGGCGGCGTTCAGATCTTTCAGGGTGGAGTTGAGGTCGGTGCGGTCGTTGACCACGCTGGTCAGTGTCGCGAAGTGGCCTTGGAATTCGACGATCTGCTGGTTGCTGTCGCGCAGCGCGGTCACGAACGTCTGGAGGTTTTTCAGGATATCGACGATGTTGCCGCTGCCGTCGGCCAGGATGCGGCCCAGCCCGGACAGTTCGGCCAGCGTCTGGCGCAGCTTGGCGCCGTTGCCGTCCATCGCGTTGGCCGCGGTGTCGATGAAACGGGATACCGATGTTTCCGAGACCCCGCTGTGCGGTCCTAAATCTGTTGCCAGGCGGGCTAGTTGGGTTTTGACTTCGTCCCATTCCACGGGCACCGCGGTCCGCTCGACCGGGATCACCGCGCCGTCGGTCATGGTGGGACCGGACTTGGCGTAGGCCGGGGCGAGTTGCACGTAACGAGCCGAGATCAGGCTTTGCGCGACGATGACGGCCTTGGCGTCGGCAGGAACTTTCATCCGGTGCTCGACGTGCAGGGTCATTTTGGCGTTGGCGCCGGCCGGTTCGATCGCAGCGATGGTCCCCACTTTGACCCCCGAGATGCGTACCTCGTCGCCCGGGTAGATCCCGGTGGCACTGGTGAAATAGGCGGTGATCACCTTCGGCGCGAAGTACGCGTTGCGGATCAGCACGGCGGCACCGGCCAGCAGCAGGGCGACCAACACCACCACGGCCGCCAGCCGTATCCTCTTGGCGTTCATCGGGAACCACCCGGGATGCCGTTGTAGGGCAGCGGCAGCTCCGCCCGCGGCCCGGCGTTGTCCGGCGGTTGCCCGTTGTTGACACCGCGCCTGAATCCGAGCGCGTAGTCAAGGAACGGCTGGATAACCTGCGCCGGTATGAGATTGGGAACGTAGGACTGGTAGAAGTATCCGCTGGCCACGGCTTCACCCTGAGTCATTTCGTATTTGGCCAGACCGGGAAGGGCTTTGGCGATGTTGTCGCGGTTCTTCTCGAGCATCGCGGTCACAGAGTTCAGTTTCTGCAATGTGGGTGCCAGCTCTTCCTCATTGTCGGCAACCAGGCCCGACAGTTCGCGCGACAACACCGAAATACTTGCCAGCAAGCTGACGATCGCCTCGCGCCGCTCGTTGAGCACGGCGACCAGGTCATTGGCGTCCAGGATGAGGGTGTTGAGCTGCTGGCTGCGCTCGGACAGGGTGCCGGTGACCGACGCCGCGCTCTTGAGTAGCCCACGCAGACTGTCGTTGCGGGCGTTCAAGGACCGCGAGACCCTGGTGAGCCCCTCGAAGGTCGGCCCCAGCTGGGGCGTGATCTGCTCAATGGTGTCCGACAACGCATCTAACGATGCGTTGATGTTCTGGGTGTCGGTGCCCGCGGTGTTCGTGGTGAGGTCGGTGACGGCTTCGGTCAGCGAATACGGCGACGAGGTCCGCGATAGCGGTATGACCGCGCCGCGACGTAGCAGGCCGTTGCCTGCGGATTCCAGCGTGAGGATGCGCTGCCCCAGCAGGGTGCCGGTCCTGATGTGCGCGGCCGTGTCGTTGCCGAGCGTGATCGCACTGTCGACGCTGAAGGTGATGAGCGCCTTACCTTCGTCGTCGAGCGAAACATCGTCCACCTGACCGACTTTCATTCCTGCCAGCCGGACGTCGTTGCCGGTGGTCAGTCCACCGGCTTCGGCGAAGACTGCCTGGAATCGCAAGGAGGTGGCCCACGCGGTGAGCCGTTCGGGTTGCAGGCCGACGGTGATGACGAGAATGATCAGGACGGCGCCGATGAATCCGGTTCGCACGAGGCGTGATTGGCGGTATTTCAGCATTACTCGGCGCACCTGCCGTTGTCTTGTTTGATGAACGGGAAGACGGCGGTCCGGTTTTGCAGATCGGTGACGCGGACGGTGAGTTCGCAGATGTAGTAGTTGATCCAACTTCCGTAGGCGCCCAGCCGGACGAGTTTGCGGTAGTTGTCCGGGGCGGATTGCAGTGCCCCGTCGAGCAGGCCTTTGTCCTTGTCGAGGAGGGGCGCCAAGCGGCTCAGCTGATCGATGGTGCCGGCCAGCGGCGCACGGGCCTGTCCGAGCAGATCGGCGATCGATGTTGTGCCGCTGTCGAGGGCGTCGATGGCCTCGCCGATGGGGTCACGGTGGGCGGCCAATTCGGAGACCAACCGCTGGAAACGGTCGATGGCATCGGCGAACTGACTTCCGC
This sequence comes from Mycobacterium sp. ELW1, assembly GCF_008329905.1. Lineage (NCBI taxonomy): Bacteria > Bacillati > Actinomycetota > Actinomycetes > Mycobacteriales > Mycobacteriaceae > Mycobacterium > Mycobacterium sp. ELW1. The sequence goes on from NZ_CP032155.1 coordinate 4,303,638, forward strand.
TGGTGGCGAGCGTGCCGATCACGGCGTTGAGGTTGTCGATCAGCGCTTCGATGATCTGGTTGTTGTCGGCCAGCCCGTTGGAAAACGATGCCGTCTTGGTCAGCAACGAGTCCACAGTGCCGCCCTGGCCTTGAAAGATCTGCAGCAGAGCGTTGGTCAATGCGTTGACATCTTGAGGATTCAGGCCCTGGATGACCGGTTTGAGACCGCCCAATAGCTGATCGAGGTCCAGCGCCGGTGCAGTTCGATCGGCGGGGATCTGTGAGCCGGCCGGCATGACTCTGGCTGAGCCTGGTCCGTCGATGAGTTCCAGGAACCGGTCGCCCACCAGGTTGAGGTAGCGCACCGCGGCGCGGGTGCCGCTGCTCAGCACGACGGTGCGGTCAGCGTCGAACGCGACCGTCACGGTGTGATCTGGCCGCATCGAGATATCGGCGACGGTGCCGACACGTAGACCCCCGGCTCGCACTGAATCACCTGTTTTCAGTCCCGATACGTCGACGAACACTGCGGAGTAGGCGTTGGTCGCACCGGTGCGGTACTGCCCGAAGATCATGAACAGAAACGCGGTCAGCACAACCATGACGACGCCGAAGGCACCGAATTTCAGGATGTGTCCCCGTGTGCCGCTCACCCTGGTTCTCCGATCTGGGCGGTGTTGCGGGCCGGTCCGGGCAGGGGCCCGAAGAGCAATTGCTTGAGCCCATCGGAGTTGAGCAAGATGCCCTGATTGCCGTACTGGGCCTGGTTGGTTCCCACATCGGTGACGACGAACGGTGGCCCGGTGTCGAATGGCACTCTCGGTAGCGAGGTGCACTGCGGGCCGCCGGTTGCGGCGACCTTTGGCAGATTCATCGGATAGCGGTACCGTTCGCGGCCCAGCAGGAATCCGATGGAGTCGGTGATGCCCGGCTTCTCCAACGGTGGACCCGAGGCGATCACGGCCAGCGCGCCGATCCCGCAGTTCAGGCCTTGGTGATACTGGTTGGTCAAATCAGTGGTGGGCACCAACACTCGGAACACGTCGCTGATGCCCGCGCGGTTCGATCCGAGGACGTCGTTGCCGACGTCGGCAAGCCCAATTGTGCTGACCAGGAACGCATCCAGACTGTTCTGTTCCTCGGTGATCGTCTGGCTGATGTGTGTCGCGTCATCGAGCGTGGTGACGAGATCGTGGCTGGCATCGGCGTAGGCGTTGAGCACCTCCGGTGCCGTGTCGGTGTCGTGGGCGAGGTTGGGCAGGCTGCGTTCGAGTTTGGCCAGCAGTGCGTCGAAGTCGCTCAGGGTGCGCCCGAGTTGCGGACCGCGGCCGTTGAACGCCGAGGAGATCGCGCCCAGTGTCTCGTTGAGCTTCTCCGGCTGTATCGCCGACAGCACCGAGGAGAGCTGCTGGAAAATGGTGTTGAACTCGACCGTCACATGGTCTGCGGTCAGTACCTGCCCGGGCTGGAGTTTGTGCATCGATGGGTTCGGCGGCGCAACAAGGTCAATCGATTTCGCGCCGAAGAGCGTGGAGGACGCGATGTCGACCATAACGTTGTCGGGAATCTGCCTCAGCTGCGCCGGATCCATGGCCAGCAGGATGGCGGCCTGACCGTCGGGGCGGCCGTCGATCGACACGACAGTGCCCACTGGGACTCCGACCAGCTTGACCTTCGCGTCGGGATTCATCACCAGACCGGCCCGCTGCGACAGCACCGTCAGTGGCACCGTGTCGGCGAAACTGCCTCGGAACATCCCCGCTGCCACGATCACAATGCCCACGACGGCCACAACCATCGCCAGACCAGCCAACGGGCGCGCATACGACCTCATCGACTACCTGAAACCAATACGCTCGAAGTCTTCACTCCACCGACTACTTCTGCGCTACAGGGCATTTCACTGGATCGCTTCCAACTGAGACACGACGAATCCAACGGTTCAGAAAGCAACAGCGAAGTCTTGGTGCGTCAGTCTGCGTACGCCCCAGAAATAGGTGACCAGCGGCATGGTGCACCACAACAGGTTCAGGACTACGAACTTGATCCACATCTCGACGGGGCTGGTCATGCTCTGCATGTTGTTCGCGATCTCCACACCGAAGTAGACCGCAGGCAAGGTGACCTCCACGATCATGCCGCCCATGATGAAAGACAGCTGAGTGCTGTTGAATCGCTTGCCATTTCGGAAGAACTGCACCATCGCATACGCCTCGAACAGACCGATGAAGAACGCGATCCACTCCAAAACCACGATGAGCGGATCACCGTTCAAATACCGTGCGTCACCGCCCAGGAGGATCGGCGACCACATATAAGTCCAGAGCGCGCCACTTTCGACGCCCGTTCGGATCTCGTTGAAGAACAAGAGCCACGGCAGTTCCCAGATAAACCGTGGTATCAGGGCGATGAACACCCACACGATCACCATCGCACTTAGTCGTTGCGATTTCGTCCAATCCCGCTGCCCCGGAAGGGGTAGCCACGGAAGGACAAGTGCCGTCACGAAGCAGCCGACGACGAAGACCACCAACGTTGTTGAGGCGACGACATGCGATACCCCAACACGGTATTCGAGGTACCAGAAGACGATATGGATGACGCAGAAGAACGCCAAAATGCCGAAAAGAGACTTTTGCAGTACGGACAGTCCCCGCCTCGTCGACGAATCGTGTTTGCCATCGTGAGGAATCGTCTCTGTCACCGTCGTGCCTCCATGCCCGCGCCGGACTTGCCTGCCGGAGACGAGCTCGATGAAGCTCCACTGGCAGCAGTCACATTCAGTAGCAAGTGCCGACGGACCCGCCGCTTTAGCTTGACGATTGATGTTCGACCAAGCAGGCACCCGCCTCTTCGCTAGCATGGCACATGCCATGTTTGAAAGGCAAGCGTCGACGACACACCAGCAGCACGCCTACGCGATCAGTCGACAAACACCGGTGTCCTAATGTGCTACGGATGAGGCGACACGCTTGGCAGGGACGGCAATGAGTGCACGCAGGAGTCCCGACCGTCCCACCACCGGCCGCCGCGAACGCGGTGACCGCACTCGTGAACGCCTCATCGACGAGACGGTCCGCTGCATCCGCGAAGAAGGATTTTCAGCGGCGAGCGCACGTCACATCATCGAACGCGCCGGTGTGACATGGGGCGTCATTCAGCATCACTTCGGCGACCGCGACGGCTTGCTGATCGCAGTCATCGACGACGCCGTCGATCGCCTGGTCGCCTCTCTCGAAGCGTTGTCCGACCCCGACCAGCCGATCGACACCAGCGACTTGGTGCGCGGCGCCTGGGAAGCATTCGCCAACCCCAAAGCAATGGCCGGTCTCGAGATCCTCATATCCACCAAAGAGCTGCGTTCTGGCCTCGACAGCCGACACATGGAGCGACTGGGTGCGGCCCTCGCGAGTGTGACCCAACGGCTGGAAACCAGTCATGGCGGCCAGAACGCCGCGGCACTGGGCATGCTGCTGTGGACGACGCCGGTCGCGATGATGATCGCCGAAATGTTCGCCACACTGCCACTCGAAGTCGGTGAAGCCCAACAGGCAATCATCGACCTGATCAACCGGCAACCCTGACGTACCAAAATCGGCAGGGTTGCCGTCGGTCTGTGCGAGTCCGCTGAGCGATACTGGTCACCCGGGCAGTGTGACCACAACACATTGAGACCGAAGGCGCCGACTGCTAGTGGCCGGCTCACCGGCTAGATGTGCCGTATGCGTCAGATCGGCCGGCAAGAATTGTCGTCAAACGACCTGCTGAGCACTTAAACAAGTGCTGTCGTACCTGGTGGAGCTAAGGGGATTCGAACCCCTGACCCCCACACTGCCAGGAGCGGGCAGAGTCCGTGACCAGGCACGATAGGTCGCAAGTTGTCGTGTAGGGGACGTCGTTGAGGCAGCAACTGTCGTCAGCGTTGTCGTCAAAACTGTCGTCACTCGCCTCGTAAAAGCGGTGCCACTAACGGGCCGCTCCCCATGCGGCCGTCCTGTCGCTGCGATCGGTTGTGTCAAGGGTGGCGAAGCCACGACGAAGTCGCGCCGAAGGCGCTCTTTACTCGGCCGATCAGCGGGCCAGACACTTCGGAAATGGAGGGTGGCAGCCGACCAGCTGCGCGTCGCGACCGCCGCCGGGGTCTCGTGACAACAGGCGTCTCGGCGTCGGTGGGCAAAGGTCGGCTTACGGGGCGATTGCCGCTTCAGACCGCTGCTTATGGGCCCAGAAAAACGCTGGGTGAGCTCTTAGGCTCGATTGATGGCTTCCTCACCGCTTCCTTCCGGTGCTCGTAGCGGCCGTCCAGCCCGGTGGCGACGTTGGATGCTCGAGGGGCTGTACAGTTTCGACCGCCGCGCAATCGCAGACTGGACAAGCCTGATGTCCAGCAACCTCCAGCGCCCTCAAGGCGCGGCGCCGACCGCGACCACCCGCTACATCGTGGACCTCATTCATTACACGACCGATCTCCGATATGCAGCACGGGTGCTGGCGGCACACGGTCATCCAGCCGGCCGCGCCTCGCTGGCCGATGCCGCGCTTGACTTCAATTCAGCATTAGATGGGCTTTGCGCCGCCCGCGACAAACTGCTGAAAGTTGTTTCCGCTGAACAGGTTACCGACACCGACGGCTAGGCGAGGTCGCATCTAAGCGGCCCGTGTTACGTAGGACCACGCGACCCCCGGGAAGCGGCGGTGGCACGTTTTCGCAGTTCAGCAGCAGTTGTAATGGTTTCAGGGCAGCTCGTGACATTGACGGACGCGCACGCCGTTCGGCATCGCGCAAGCCGTTTGGCCCCAAAGTGGTCCCAGCAGAGAACGGTGCCGCGAACAACCACGCTCGTGGTCAGGCGGGGCCCCTCTCAGGGGCCCAGGAGTGCCTTTATCTGAGACAGATTAGAAACTCTGTTGCATAGTTGATCGCGTAGTGCTGAGTCGTGTGCATACTGATCACGTGGCGACAAAGTCATTGCGCTGGGGCGCGTCCGCTGCGGCGGATGGGAGATCAGGGCGCGACCGATTGCTCGACGCCGCTGAGCGCTGCCTTGAGGTGCAGGGTCTCGCAGGCACCACTATGGAGGACATCGCCAGAAATGCCGGTGTGTCACGGGCGACGGTTTACCGGTACTTCGCGAGTCGCGAGGCCGTGATCTCTGGGGTCATCATTCGCGCCACCGAAGAATACCTACGCCGGATGGAACCGCGGTTGTCCGGCCATAGTGACTTAGGTTCTGCGATCGTTGATTTCATCGATCACACTGTGATTGCGGCCCGCCGAAGGCCCATCATCGGCGTCCTATTCGGCAGCGATCGTGAACTCGCGGGTGTGGGCCTTGCCGAGGGAACATCGACCATGCTTTTCGAACTCGTCACCGAGTTTCTTCGGCCTCTCTTCGCGACGCACTGGAACCAGTTGGCGCCCGGGGTCTCCGTTGATGACGCCGCGGAATGGATACTTCGCACCGTGCTGAGTCTGCTCACCGTTCGTGGCCCAAGGGATCGAAGCAGAGACGGACTGCGCACCTATCTGCAACGTCTTCTTCTACCCGCAATCGTCTCTGGCCAAGACGCAACGTGATGTAACAAGTCAGGCGTAGTGTCTCAAACACCAGCCCCCACACCGAGGAGAGGTGAACATGTCCGCGAACTTCGCCGCATTCGACGCGCAGGTCGCCAACCAGTTAAAAGGGGCGGCGTTGACGGCCGGCGGCCTGGCTGGCTACTTAGGATTTCGTCATACCGATTTCTTAGCGGGACGCCTCGTCGTCGAGATGGACGCCCGGGACGACTTAAAGACGCCCTTCGGCTCGTTGCACGGTGGCTGTCTGTCGGCGCTCGTTGACCACTGTCTCGGCGTCGTGTTCTATCCCGTCATTCCTGCCGGATCCTGGGTTGCGACCACCGAATTCAAGCTGAACCTACTCCGACCGGTGTCCAGCGGCACGTGCGTCGCGGTAGCCGAGATCATCTCGCTCGGGAAGAGCAGCGGTGTCGCGAGAATCGATATTACCAACGACGGGCGGGCTGTGTGCGCTGCCCAGGGCACTGTGACTGTTGTGGGCCAGAAGGCGGCCTCGTGATGTCCCCCGGGCTCGGCAGGCGGCGCAGGGTAAGACCTGTCCTCCAGCGAGTGCCCACCACCGACGGAGTCTCCTTGGCGGTCGACCTGTATCCGTGCGCGAAGCCGCGGGCAGCCGTATTGCTGCTACACGGAGGAGGCCAAAGCCGTCATGCGTGGGATGCGACAGCGCAGCGCTTACACGCACGCGGCTACCTCGCGGCGGCCTACGATGCGCGCGGACACGGGGATAGTGACTGGGACCCGGATGGCCGCTATGACCTTGATCGACTCGGCGGCGACCTGCTCGCGGTGCGTTCGCACGCGGCAGGTGGGCACCCTGTTGTGGCCATTGGAGCTTCCCTCGGCGGTCTGACGATCCTGGGCACTCACCTACTCGCATCACCTGACCTGTGGGACGCCGTGGTGCTGGTGGACATCACTCCACGCATGGAGATGCAGGGCGCACGGCGCGTCGTCGCATTCATGGCGGCGCACCCCGACGGTTTCGCCGATCTTGAGTCTGCCGCCGAGGTTATCGCCGCGTACAACCCACACAGATCGAAGCCAAGCAGCCTCGACGGACTACGGAAGGTCTTGCAGCAGCGCGCCGACGACCGTTGGGTATGGCGGTGGGATCCGGCCTTTGTGGCGTCGAATTTTGGCTTCCTGCAAGGTAATCCAGATGAGGGCGCAGCGGAGTTCGACCGGATGAGCATGGTGTTGATCGACGGCGCACGGCAGGTATCTGCTCCTACGCTTCTTGTGCGGGGGCTGTTGTCGGACGTGGTGTCGGAGGAGACAGTGAACGACTTCGTCGACCTCGTGCCGCACGCGCGCACGGTGGACGTGACCGACGCTGGTCACATGATCGCTGGAGACGACAACGACGCGTTCTCCGAAGCCGTCATCGATTTCCTCGACGAGGTTGTCTAAATCGAGCTAGAGGGAGAGCTTGTCCCGGGCACGTTCAAGCTCGGCCGGGTCGTGGCATGCAGTCACCAGGACACGCGACGCCCAGGGGCGCGTGCTGATGTAAGCGACGGTCGGCCAGGTCACGAGAATGCCGAACGCCAATAGCGCGGTCGCTGCGGGATCCGACAAGGAACGCACCCCTTGACGAATGGTCCCCAACGACTCGTTTGCTCGAAGTTGCCCGCCGTGCCCGTCGCAGCAAAATGCACAGCACCACCGCCGCACCCACGAGCTGCAAAATAGGACCTTCTGGTATCGCTCCGATACTAGAAGTACCATAAATACAACACATCGGAGTGTTGAACAGGAGACCGACATGCATACGCAGTGGATCGAACAGCGCACCGTCCAGCGAGTTTCGTTGCGAGAAGGCCTGGTTCTGAGTCTCGACGACTACAACGAACTCGTCATCGCGCGGCCCATGAGGCTGACCTTGCCGGCGATCGGGTCGCATCCGTCCGAAGAAGTGCTTATCGATCCCGCCCGGGTGTCGGCTCAGGAGCGTCCACTACTCGATTTGGCCGGCGCAGTGTGCACACGGGCCTGGTGCGATGACGAGGGGGCGCTGCATTTGGGCTTCTCCCGCGGGCATTGCATCGATGTCGATCCCGACAGCCACGAGACGGCGTGGGAGCTGTACGGCAAACGGCATGGCTACATGGCTTGCCTCCCGCATGGACGTGTGCGCGTCGTTCGCCATGACCTGGTCGATGACGAAACTGACGGTGCTGCAAATTGATTCGATGATTCGGAGCCGGGTTGCCGAGATAGCCGCCGTTTGCCCGGGGGTCGCGCGGGCAAATAGGAAACCGTTAGTATCGGTGCTATACCGATAGTTCCACTCTTGAGGGGGCGTGACGGTGGCTGATGATGTCCACGGTGTCGGGACCGTTTCTCGACGCGTCCGTCTTGCCGACCCCGCAGCGTCGCCGGAATACAGTGCGCGGCTGGCCAGGCTTGCCGCCTTCACGGTTCACCACAAGGCGCTCGTGATCGGTGGGTGGCTCGCCATTGCAGTGGTGCTAGCGCTGTTGTTCCCACAGCTCGAAACCGTTGTGCGGCGACAGTCGGTCGACCTCATTCCCCGGGACGTGCCGTCATTTCAGACTGTTGACCGCATGAGCGCTGCGTTCGGCGAGCAAGGGTCGAAGACGATGCTGTTCGTCGCCATGGAAAGCCCCGCTGGGCTGACGCAGCAGGCGCGGGATCGATACTCGAGGCTCGTCGAGCGCCTTCGAGCCGATCACGCCCACGTGCTGCTGGTGCAGGACTTGCTGGCCGATCCCGTGATGAAGGCACAAGCCGTCAGCGCAGACGGCAAAGCGTGGTTCCTACCGGTGGGGGTGGCCGGGACTCTGGGTGATCCCACTGCAGCGGAATCGGTGCAGGCAGTCCGCGCCACCGCCCAACGCGCCTTCGACGGGTCGGACATCACCGTCCGCGTGACCGGTCCCCCGGCAACCTTCAGTGACCAAATCGCTTCTGCCGAACACGATTTGCTGTTCATCTCGATCGCAACGGCCGGGTTGATCGCGTTGATCCTGCTGATGGTCTACCGGTCGTTGTTTACCGCGTTATTGCCCTTGCTAGTCATCGGGCTGAGTCTGGCCGTCGGCCGTGGTGTCTTGTCCGCATTCGGGCAGCTGGGCATGCCGGTTTCGCAGTTCACCGTGGCATTCATGACCGCGATCCTTCTCGGCGCAGGAACCGATTACACAGTCTTTTTGATCAGCCGGTACCACGAACAGCGGCGCGCCGGTACCCCTGCCGATCTCGCTGTCATTCACGCGACGGCCAGCATCGGACGAGTGATCTTCGCGTCGGCAGCTACTGTCGCCCTGGCTTTTCTGGCCATGGTCTTCGCCACGCTGAGCGTGTTCGCCGGATTGGGACCAGCGTGCGCGGTTGCCGTACTTGTGGGCTTCCTGGCTACGGTGACACTGTTGCCGCCAGTGTTGGCGTTGGCGGCCCGACGCGGTATCGGTGAACCCAAGCCCGACCGCACCCGCCGGTACTGGAACAGCGTCGCTGTGGCGGTCGTGCGTCACCCTCGGCCGTTGCTCGTTGCTAGCTTGATGATCCTCCTGGCTCTTTCCGGTGCAGCTGCCACGATGAAGATCAGCTACGACGACCGAAAAGGACAACCTCCCACCACGGCTAGCAATGAGGGCTACCAGCTCCTCGACCGACACTTTCGCAAAGACGTCGTCATCACCGAGTTCCTAGTGGTCGAAAACCCCGTCGACATGCGCACCGGGAAAGGGCTGGCCGACCTCGACGAAATGGCATCGCGCATCTCCCAGATCCCCGGCGTGGTCAAGATATCCGGAGTCACCCGTCCGGCAGGCACCCGCCTTGACCAAGCGCAATTATCGTGGCAGAACAGGCAAATCGGCGACAAGATGGCCGGTGCCGTCGCCGATGGCAATTCCCGCCGCGATGACCTCGCCAAGCTCACCGATGGAGCCAACCAACTGGCCAACGGACTCGCGCAGCTCGACACATCTGTACGGACCGCACTGAAACCATTAGGCCCAGTGCTCACCCAAGCACAGTCCGCCGGCCAGGACTTCCAACGGTTTGCCCCACTTCTGCACCAACTCTCAGCGACCAGCCCCAGTATCGACAACGCAATACAAGCCGGCCCAGGCATCCGCCCGCTGGCCGAACGCACACAAGGCGCCATCGACACCTTGAACCCGCTCGTCGACCTGCTCAATGGGTCACCCTGGTGCGTCACAACTCCCCAATGCGCTCAAATCCGCGACCAGGTCCAGATCCTGGTTGCTCTGAGAAACAACGGATTCTTCTCCCAGGTCGCCGCGCTGGGTGACCGCTACGACCCCGCCACCAACGCCACCGTAACCGGCACCATCGCCGACGTTCAGACTGCCGTCAATGCCATGAACAAGGCATTCGGCGCGCTGGGAAAGCCCGCCGATCTCGCGGCCAACATCACCCGGCTACAAGACGGCATCAGCCAGCTCGCCTCCGGTTCCCGCGCGCTGGCCGATGGGGTAAAGACGCTGGCGGACAGCAATATTGAGATGCTATCCGGTATGAGCCAAATCGCCACCCAGCTTCAGAACTCGTCTCGCGCGTCCGCGGGTTCGGATGCCGCGTCCGGCTTCTACCTGCCCGCAGACGCCTTTGCGAACCGCCAATTCGCCGACGTCGCAAAGCAGTTCCTGTCACCCGATGGGAAAACGGCGCGATTCGCAGTGGAGACCAGCAACGATCCCTACAGCGTCGAAGCGATGGACCTTGCCCGCCAGATGACCCAAGTCGCCGATGGAGCCAGGCCGAACACCTCGCTGGCGAACGCCACGATCTCTGTCGCCGGCTTCCCCGCGGTCAATTCTGATATCCAGCGTCTGCTCTCGTCCGACTTCATCCAACTTGCCATCGCCACCCTGGTCATCGTTGGACTCATCCTGGTGGTGCTACTGCGCGCGCTCGTGGCACCGCTGTATCTCCTTGGCACCGTGGTGCTGAACTACCTCGCCTCACTCGGCATCGGAGTCATCGTTTTCCAATGGATACTCGGTCATGAAATCGCCTGGCCTGTACCGCTATTAGCCTTCATCATTCTGGTGGCAGTCGGTGCCGACTACAACATGTTACTGGTATCGCGACTGCGGGAGGAGAGCGGCAGCAATCTGCGTATCGGCGTTCTACGGACGGTCGCCACCACAGGCTCGGTCATCACCTCCGCCGGCCTGATCTTCGCCGCGAGCATGTTCGGCTTGATGATCGGCTCGGTCGCGATCATGATCGAGACCGGCCTCATCATTGGCTGCGGACTGCTGTTGGATACTTTCCTGGTCCGGACGCTGACCGTACCCGCCATCGCTACTTTGCTGCGCGAACGGAGCTGGTGGCCACAACGTCTCGCCACTAGACCAAGGACTGCGGCACCGTCGCGATACCGCCCGACAGTCGACGTCGGCGCGTGAGCATGCAGCTTGCCCTCACATCACGTTTGAGCCGTTGACCGCCCACGGCGCTTGGACTCACTGGGTGGGCGCCCATTCCACCGAATATGGGCTCGAGTGAATGCGGCCGTCTCCGAATAGCCAAGTCGGCGTGCAGTTTCCTCGACAGTGAGTCCCGAACTCAACAGCTCGGCGGCCAGCGCTGCGCGAACCTCGTCTGCGAGTGCGCGGTAGCTGGTTCCCTCTCCCGCCAAGTGACGGTGCAACGTGCGATCGGTGATGCAGAGTTCCCTCGCGATGGTCGCCATGGATGGGATCTGGGTCGAATCTTGGATCATCCGCATCCGCACCCAGGCTGATATGCCACGACGGGTTCGTCGACGGTTCAATAACTCCTCGCACTGGCGGATACAGATCGCCGCAGTCTGGGGATCTGGCGCGGGCATCGGTTGGCTCACCAGATCAGCGGGGACAATCAGGGCGTTGCGCACCGCGTTCTCCACAGTGACCGTCACGTTGTCGATCTCCACCAGACTTGCCGGCAGCTGCAGATCCGCCACCTCCAGTCGCATCGCGATCGGCGCGTCAACGCCACGCATGAGCGGCGGCAAGATCTGCAGGAACATTGCAAAATCGCGTTCGAGCAGAAACCTCCGCACATCGGGAGGAACCTGGGCGTTATCAAGACCGATGACCGCTTCGGTGTTGTTGAGTTCTGGTGCGGCCAGACTCAGGTAGACGGTACTGAGTGCGGCGTACCGGCAGGCGACGTCTATCGCGTCCCCAACGGTTGGACTCGAAATCAGTGCATAACCCAGAATGCCCATGTCGGCGAAGGTGTAGCGCGCACCGGTTTCCGTACCCAGTCCCGGTTGATCGCCGAGTCGGCCGATCAGGTTGCGAATCATCGTCAGTTCCTGACTCGCATGCATCTCGCTGGTCGGGTCCCTCAACCCCTGCGACGTGAGTCCTGTTCCAGACAAACAGATTTCAGGATTGAGGCCGTGGTGTACCGCGGTCTCCAAGATGTGTCGACCCGGCGCCGAGGAGCGCGCCACGTCCCACACCGGGGCCATCGGACTAGGCATGTGTCTGAAAATATCAAATGTCTGTCTGATTCTGTCATTATCGAGCCATTGCGACCGGCCTAACGTCATGTTATGTCGACGGATCTTCTACGGCCCCCACCACGCGCGGTGCTTTCTGCAACTCGCAGCTCCGTCACTGATCTGTGGCGTCCGGTTGCGACAGGGGCTTACCGCGATCTACGGCGCCCACGCACTGCATCGGCGCCGAAGTCGGTGCCACGAACCACATTCGATCCGACGCTCGCCGAGAACATCGCCGACCCCTATCCCGAGCTGCTGCGCATTCGTGAGCATCCGGTGGTCGTCAACGAGCGGCTCGGCGTCTGGATGATGGGGCGCTACGAGGACGTGCACAAGGCCGTTCGCAACAATGAGGTGTTCTCGTCGAGGGACGGCATCATGCTGCGGTCGTTTGTCACCAGTGCTGTACTCACCACAGACCCACCCGATCACACCCGCCTGCGGCATCTGACCGCGCCCATGTTCAGCAAGCGTTCGGTACAGACTCTGGCCACAGATATTCGCGCGTTGTCCGATGAGGCGATCAGGCCACTGCGAGACGGCGACGTCATTGACATGGTCGCGGCGCTGACGATCCCCATGCCCATCAACGTCATTGCCACAATCTTGGGTATTCCCCATCCTCAGTGGCCGGCCTTTCGCACCGTATCCAACAAGTTCGCGAGACTATTCGGACCGCGGTCGGTGCACGAGGTCATGCGATACGTCGGTTCGCTACTTCAGTCCTACGTGCAGATGCGCAGCTTCATAGACGTCGAGATGGGCCGGCGGTCCAGCACGTCGGCAGACGATCTCTTGGGTTGGTTGCAGGCAGCCAAAGAATCCGGCGAGCTCAGCGATCAGGAAGCTTTCTTCTACGCGCTCATCCTTCTGGTCGCCGGCAACGAGACCACTACAAACCTGTTGGGCATGCTGCTCGTCAGGCTCGCCGAGGACCGCGAGTTCTTCCTGACGTTGAAAGCCGACCGCAGCCTGCTTCGCCCGGCGGTCGAGGAGACCGCGCGTTGGGGCTCGCCGGTGCAGTGGGTCACCAGAACCGCTACCGCGCCCTATCGGATCGGCGACACGGTAATCCCTAAGGGCGCAAAGGCGTTGCTCTTCTATGCCTCGGCGAACCGAGACCCGGCGAAGTTCAGCGACCCCGATCGGTTCGACCCTCATCGCGACACGACCGGGCACCTGGCATTCGGCCATGGACTTCACTTTTGTCTGGGCGCTCATCTCGCACGACTCGAAGTGATCACAGCGGTGGACCATCTGCTGGACGAACTCGACGGCCTGGAGCTTGCTGGACCCGTGCGCTGGGGTACCAATCCTTCACTGCGAGGACCTGTTTCGATTCCCTTACGCGTCCGGCGAGGAAGCGCTTCCTGAGCGACTGCATGCCGCCCCAATGTCGCTGTCTCCCAGTTCCATCGGAATATGACGATTCTATGTATCGAGGCCGCTGAGCGCCGCTTCGACGTAGTCGTGGACCGGTGGGTCCGCAGGCCTGCTCGTCCTAGGGATTGATGGTGTTTTCACCGACCTGGCGTCCCCACACATATTCGGTAAGCAATGGCTGCCCGAGTTCGAGGTGGTTGTAGGGAGCCAGTGATGCGCCGGTGTCGGCTACCAGGTAAGGGGCGGGCCAGAAATCCTTGGTGACTGTCTGCCAACATCCAGGGGCGCCGCCCGGGCCGCCTCGCGCATTGGAACGGGGCAGGTTATCCGGATAGACGTACGGATTCGGCGCACCGGTGAGCCCGATACGGAAGTCGATCGAGTAGCCGTTGCCGCCTGCGGATTCAACAGTCTGCGGCAGGATCGCAGCATAATTTCTTATGCTGCACAGGAATTCGGGACTGTAGGTGTTCAAGGTGCCGGTGGTCGTCACCAGGTCAGCCAGACCTCGCACCAGGTAGGGACTTCCCCGCCCCACGATGTCAGCGCCAGCGTTGCCGAAGCCCGCGGCAGCCAGCAGCGCCGCATCGAGATCGGCTCGCTGCTCATTGACGGTGCCTGCCGTGGTCGCTGCATTGTTGAGGAATTTCCAGAAATCGGGTGAGGATTGGGCATAGACGTCGGCGAGGTCGGTAAGGCGTTTGATGTCTTCGCGGATCTGCGGCATTTCAGGGTTGATGTCGTCGAGGACAGCATTGCCCGCGATGATTGATCGGCCGAAGTCGAGGCCGTGCCCGTCCAGTGCCTCGGCGGTGGCCGCAAGAGTCAGGTTGAGTTTGACGGGATCGACTTTCTGCGCGATCGACATCAAGGTTTCGAACAGGGTGTTGAATTCGGTCGTCACGTGCGAGACGTCGATCACCTGCGAGCTCGACACGCGCGCAGATGCCGGTCTCGACGGGCTACGGAAGGCTACATACTTGTTGCCGAATACCGTGCTGGCCTTGATCTCGGCGGTCACGTTGGCCGGGATCAGCTCGATGTACTTTGGAGCGACGTCCAGGGACAGTTTCGCCTTGGTGGTGTCATCTTGCTGGATCGCGCGCACCGCGGCGACCCGGCCGATTTCGACGCCGTTGTAGGTCACTTTTGCCCCGGGCTCCATGACCAGCCCAGCGCGATCCGACACCAGGGTCAAGTGCATGGCCGGAGTGAACTCACCGTGAAATTGCAGGTAGACCGTCGATACCACTACTACGACCAGGGCCAGCGCCACGGTCCCGGCCGTTCGTAACGGTGGATGGTGCCGCCAGTGATTCAGCGTGCGACCAACAGCGGCGCGATTCGACGAACGACTCACGCGGACAGGGGTTTTCATATGACGGGCTCACTGGATCGTGGTCGACTGAACCTCATAAGTGTACCTATAGTAGCACAACGCTACATAGCGTTTTGAAACTGTTAGTAGCGTTTTCTCAGCGCGGCTGGCGGATGGCGATGACGCAGGGTCACCAGGAAGTTTCAGCCAGGCCCAGTGCGAGCCGCCCGGTCCCAGCGACGACAAGCCGCAGGCGAACCGCCGGCGCACCTACCAATTCGCCGTCACGCCTCGGTTCGGGTGCGTGAGTGTGCGGCCAGAAAGTCGTCGACGATGCGGACGCACTGGTCACGGCTGATGGTGCAGAGTCCGGTCATGCGTGCGAAGACCAGCGGACCGACGAGCTGGCACTCAGCCAATTCGAGGTCGAATTCGTCAAGTTCTTCGCGAGCCTGGTCGCTCGACAGGATTTCGTCGAACGGTTTGCGGTATTGCTCGACGACCCTAGAACGCAGGCTGCCAGCCGGGCTGTCCTCATCTGCGGTGCCGTCAGCAGCAGGATCGGTGGGCCCAAGGGCGACCCAAGCCAGCGTGGTGACCTGGATCGGGGCATCGGCAAAGAGTGCGGCCTGCCGGCTGAGGATTTCAAT
This sequence comes from Mycobacterium sp. ELW1, assembly GCF_008329905.1. Classification (NCBI taxonomy): domain Bacteria; kingdom Bacillati; phylum Actinomycetota; class Actinomycetes; order Mycobacteriales; family Mycobacteriaceae; genus Mycobacterium; species Mycobacterium sp. ELW1. The sequence goes on from NZ_CP032155.1 coordinate 4,319,047, forward strand.
CAGCCTCTGCCGCAGCGACCCCTCGTCGGGTGTCGGTGTAGTGACGTGCGGCAGCAGGCGCTCGAATGTGGCCGCCAGCAACTGTGATGAGCTTGCGAAATGCCGATAGAGGGTGGTGCGAGCCACCTTGGAGGCTTTGGTCACCGCGTCGATCGTGACGGCTTCGATTCCCCCGGTGGTGAGGAGTGCCGCCGCCGCGTCGAGCAGTCGGTTACGCGACCTGATCCGGCGGGGGTCGATGTCATCATCGTCGTCTGCGTATGCCGCCGGTTGAGTGCTCACTGCGTTGTCCCTTCGGAAAATGGGACCTGCGGGCGGCGTTTCCAGCAGGCGTCAAGGTATGGTACCAAGAGTAGCGTAGCGAAACTGTTCGTAGGTTTGTCCGCGGTTACGGAGAACACCCTGGTCGGTAGGCATGGCCGTCGTGTCTACGCGGGAGGGTCTTGGTGCGTCCAGAAGCTGCCAAACGAAGGCTCGTTGCAGTTGCGGTGCGGGCCCGACGATATCGCGAATCAGTGCGAAACAAGGGGATGACGATGGGTGACACAGCACATCCGGGGCCATATCTACTGCCTCCGCATACCTCGACGTGTACCGGGTGCGGGCCCGCGAATTCGCATGGATTGCAGCTGGTTGTCTATCGCGACGGTGACGAGGTCTACAGCGATGTGACGTTCGATGAGCGCCATATCGGCGCCCCAGGACTGGCGCACGGCGGCGCAGTAGCGACAGCCTGTGACGACGTACTGGGCTTCACGTTGTGGGTGGCCGGCACGCCCGCGGTGACACGCAGTCTGACAGTGGAGTATCTGCGACCTGTCCCGTTGCACGAACCGCACAGGATTACTGCCCAGATCACCGGCCGCCAAGGACGTGCTCTTCACGTCAGCGGAACGGGAGTCAGTCACGATGGCATCACCCGGTTCACCGCCAGCGCAGTCTTCGTGACGGTGGGTGTCGATCATTTCGCTGCGCACGGCGACGTGAGCGGATTCGAGGACCTGTTTGATCGGCTAGCCGGCGCGCTTCACCAACCAATTGGTGATCACAGCGTCTGAGCGTGGCGTTGGCAGCATGGCTTCGAAGTTGAGGCAGCATCGCCCCGATAGGGCGGCCGACCTTGGCGGTGTCGACACGTACCGCCGTAACAGTGCAGTAGATGCCGCGATGATGCTGGCAGTTAGCGGCGGTTACGAGGCTGTGCACGTTCGCGCGGTGGCCGCGCAGGTCGGAATCGGCGTCAGCACGCTGTACCGGTACTTCCCCTCCAAGATCCACCTCTTGGTGTCGGCGTTGACCCGCGAGTTCCAAGAGTTTGGAAACAGCCGCGATTGGACCGTCACCGCGTCGACACCGCGCGAACGCCTTCGCTTGCTCGTCGACTGCCTGCACACCGAATGGCAACCAAGACCCGCGCTTGACCGAGGCGGTGACGCGCGCCTTCGTCCTCGCCGACCACACCGCCGCCGCAGCCACCGATGAAGCGATCGACGTCATTGAAGGTCTGCTGGCAAGGACTTTGAGCGGCGGCGAGCCCACGGTCAGAGACCAGCGACTAGCGGGGCTGATCGCTGATGTGTGGCTTGCCAATTTGGCGGCGTTCAGCAGTGGGCGAATATCGGGTGAAGTCGCTCGGGATCGAATCGATAGGGCCATCGACCGCTTTGTGGACGCCACTCATGGCGATCCCGAAGTGGGCTGAGAACCTGTTCTTGATAACAGTAGAGAAAGTTCTCACAGCCTCGATCCGATAGGCATTTTTCGGTCCGTGGTGGCGGACGGGAGCGCCAGCGGACGGGAGCCGCCGCGGCGTGGATCTTTCGCCCAAATCGCGTCGGTGCTGTGTCGGGCACATTCGTAGACTTGCATCGTGGTGACGGACGCGGCACGTGCACGGGCGATCGCCGAGGAGCGACTGGCCGATCTGCCGCATCGGTGGGCCCATGTCTGCGGAGTCGCGGCGACGGCGGAGCGATTGGTCGTCGGCTTGGGCGCCATGGATGCCGACGCGGTGGTGGCTGCCGCGTGGCTTCACGATGTTGGCTATGCGCCGTCAGTTCGATCGACTGGTTTCCACCCCGTCGACGGCGCAGTGTTCGTCCGCGACGAGGGCTTTCCCGCAGTGGTGGTCTCGCTGGTGGCCTATCACACGGGCGCGGTGTTCGAGGCGCGGGAGCGCGGCCTCTTAGACGCGCTGGCCGAGTTCACGGCACCTCCGTCGTTGTTACTAGACGTGCTGACGTGCGCGGACTTGACCACTGGCCCGCAGGGCTCGCCTGTGCGAGCTGAAGATCGAGTCACGGAGATCCTGTCGCGTTACCCCGATGGGGATCCTGTGCATCGTGCGATCGAGCGGGCGGCGCCGAGCCTGTTGGCGGCGGCAGCACGAGTTAGTGCCTCCGCCGGCTAGAGACGACCTTGCCGGGCTACCCGAGGTATGGGCTGTCGCGGCGTTGAAGGTAGTGCTGAATGCGCAGCCGCATCGAGGGGTGGACGTCCAAAGATGCAAGTTCGCCTGGTGACGTCCAGGCGATGTCGGTGCTTTCCGAGTCGACTCGCAACTGTCCACCGAGCAGCCGGGTGGTGAAGCACAGCGAGAACTGTTGACGGACTTCACCGTCGGCGTAGGCCATAACGTGGCGAGGATTGGTGTAGACGCCGATGAGTCCGCTGATCTCGACGTCGAGACCGGTTTCCTCTTTCACTTCACGAACCGCCGCGTCGACGATGGATTCGCCCAATTCCATTGCGCCACCCGGCAATGCCCAAAGGTTATTGTCGCGGCGGCGAATTAGCACGATGCGATCATGTGAATCGGTGACGACGGCGGTAGTGGAGGGCACCACACTGTTTGCGGCTGGCGCGTGGGGATCGTTGTAGTAGTCGGTCCGGGCCATACGGTTCTCCAATCGGCAGGTCAGGCGTGCGTGGGTAATGGTTGGGCGGTGTTCCACACCCGTTCGAAAGAGAGTTGGTGATCGCGCCACAGCTCGGGCGCGTCGTCACGTCGAATAAAGAGGACGGGATTGTCGCTGGCGGGAGCACCGTATAGGTGCGGGTTGGCAATCAGGGTGTTGTCCGCGCGGAACATCGACGTGTACAGCGGTGTGGCGTGTGTGCGCACCTCCAAGCCTGGGGCGTCGGCGAGTGAAGCCAATCGTGCGAGTGTGATCTGGCAGCGAGCTGCTAGAACTGAGCCAATCGTCTCCTCTTCCCCGCGTTGGCTTACCGCAGCGCAATCGGGATCACCCACGATGAAGCGAATGGCGACTCCGCGTTCGGCCGCGACTGCGAGCGTTGAGCAGAACCTGGGAATGCCGTCGAAGAGGAAGGTGCCCCCGTAGACCAGGATGTCGATCTGCTCGGCGGCGCCGCCGAACAGTTGGGTCCACACGGCGACAGGGACGTCCGCGCGGCTTCGGTACACACTGACCGCGACCGTGCCGGTACCAGGTGGGCGCAGGGTGGGAAAGATGTCTGGCCACAGCGTCTGCGGATCACAGCCCAGTGCGTCGGCGGTGGCGCGCGCGTTGACCGCCTGGGGCAGTGATTCACCCCTGACCCAGCGGCCCACCGTCTTGACGTCGACACCGGCGGCTGTTGCGAGTCTGGCTTCGCTGAAACCCTTTTCACTCATTCGCGTCGTCAGTGCGTGGTTAGGAACAGGTAGCTTCTCGATCTGCTCATGCTAGGAGCGCGGTGCCAGCGTTAGCGACGCCCAAAGCACAAAAGTTGGCGCGCGATTGTCGTCCGAGTGTCCGCGTTGTCCAGGCGTCTGTCCGCTTTGTCTAACTGATGCCCTGGGAATGTCCGAGTTGTCCGCCTGAACTGGTGGTCGCGGCCGAGCGGTCGCGAGAAAACAGCAGGAAGGACAGTTGGAATGAAACTACGTATTAACACCGGCGGTGTGTCATTTGTGTGCACGCGGGCACCCGAACAGCGGATCGCGTTTGACACCGGCCAGCCGAAGCTGGATCGCGAGACGGGTCTGCCGCTGTGGCAGGTCCAGGTGATGGCGCTGGACTCCACGGGCGGCGACGTCATCACCGTGACGGTTGCCGGCGACCCGAATGTGACGGTCGGGCAGCCGATCCACATCGAGGGCTTGGTTGCCCTGCCGTGGAGCCAGGACAGTCGCAGCGGAGTCGCGTTCCGCGCTGAAGCGATCCGCGCTTCAGGTGCACCACTGGCGGGAGTCGTTGCCGCACCTCGGAATGCGTCACCGAGCGGCGTACCCGGCGGCACGAGCAAGCCGGCCGCCTGACCCTTTCGTCGAGTGGGCGCAGCACCGCAACACCAAGAGACGGTGGTGCTGCGCCCGCTCGGCCGAAGCCTCTCCTTACCCCGATCCCGCAAGCCTGCCGGAAGGTCTGCCATGCCTGGCCACCCACGAGCTCACCGCTCCAACCGCTCTCTTCCGAACCACTCGGACTCCGATGACATTGCCCTCCGTGCAGCCACGGCGCTTGGCAAAGCGACTGCTGCGCTGGTATGGGCGTCGGTGTTGTTTCCGATGATCAGCATTCCGGCCATCACAAGCGTCTGGATGGCCGTCACTTGCGGTCCCTTGGTCGGCCTCTTGGCGGCGATCTGGTCGGCTCTCGCATTGTTCAGCTGGTTTCTGTTATCCCCCCAAACGTTCCGTCAGTGGGTGACGGTACGTCTGCGGGTCCAGTGGCGCACATGGGGTATCTATCGAGGCCGATGGGCCACGGTCTGCACGCTGTGTGGCCTGACCGCCGGTCTCGACGGTCACGTCATGGTGCCGATTCTGCGTTCGGTGACGATCGGTGTCACGAGCGACGTTCTCGAGGTACGCATCCTCACGGGCCAGTCGTTGGCCGACTGGCAATCCCGAGGTGACGCGTTAGCCGAAGCGCTGAGCGCCCAGCGGGTGACCATTCGCTCGACCCGACCGGGCTCGATCCGCATCACCGCCCATCACGGCGATCCGCTGACGACACCCATCCAACTTCCTCGTCCGGCCAGGGGCACCACACCGGACCTGTCCCGCCTGTGGGTGGGGCTCACCGAGGCCGGTGAGCGTTGGCGCCTACCGCTACTGGGACAGCACATCTTGGTCGCAGGCGCGACCGGCTCGGGCAAGGGCTCGGTGCTTTGGTCAATCATTGCCGCCGTCGGCCCCGCCGTGCGGGCGGGCTGCGCACGCCTCGTCGTCGTAGATCCCAAGGGAGGGATGGAGTTCGGGCGCGGACAAGTGTTGTTCACCTCGCTCGCCCATGACAACGGTGAACAGACACTCGCTGCGCTGCGGGCGGTTGTCGCGGTGATGCAGAAACGTGCGCAACGGCTGCGGGGGAAGACTCGGCTTCACACTCCGAGTGTCTCCGCACCACTGATTGTATTGATTATCGACGAAATCGCCTCGCTGACTGCCTATCTCGGGGACCGCAGAACACGCGCCGAGGTTGAGCAGCTGCTGGGGCTGCTGCTGTCCCAGGGCCGCGCAGTCGGTATCTCGGTGGTCGCCGCGGTACAGGACCCGTCTAAAGATGTTTTGCCCATCCGGCAGCTCTTCTCCATCCGGGTCGGGCTGCGCATGAGTGAAGCCACCCAGACCGCGATGGTGCTCGGAGCCGCCGCCCGAGAAGCCGGCGCCTTGTGTGATGGAATCTCCACCGGTACTCCCGGTGTCGGTTACGTCTGCACTGACGGCAACGCTGAACCGTTGCGAGTTCGGGCCTTCCACGTCACCGATTCCGCCATTGATGATCTCGTCGCTCGCTTTGCCCCCACAAGAGCGCATCCTCGGACCGCCGAGACTGAAGGTCGCCAGTCGTGACCACTGCTGCGCTGGGCATTGCGGTTTCGACACTGCCAGGCCTTCCGGCCGGTACCGACACCATCGGCGTGGTGGCGCAGATGGTGCGTCGCGCCGCCTCCCGCGACTTCGAGACCTGGTGGAATAAAGCGGAGAATGCTGGGTTCTGTGCGAATCCGATCCGTCTGACAGGAACCGACAGCTTCGGTCGCGAGCTTCGGGTGTGGACCCGATGCAACAACCGACGCGCTGTCGCCTGCCCGTCCTGCTCTGATCTCTATGCCCGCGATACCTGGCAACTCGTACACGCCGGCGTGCACGGTGGCCATCACGATCTGCCGCCCACAGTCGCCGAACACCCTCAGGTGTTCGTCACGCTGACCGCGCCCAGTTTCGGGGCCGTGCACACCACACGCGATGACGGCCAGCGAGGCCAGGCTCGGCGGTGCCACGACCGGGGCCGGAATGCCCACCAACGTTGCCAGCACGGGAGACCCCTGTGGTGCAGCTCCATCCACCACGAGGGCGATGCTCATGTCGGTCAGCCGCTCTGCGAGGACTGTTACGACTACATGGGGCATGTCCTGTTCGCCTGGCATGCCCCTGAACTGTGGCGGCGCTTCACCATCGCCCTGCGCCGGCTGTTGCGTAGACGCTTACGCGCGCTCGGCGAATCCCCCACCGCTGCCCGAATCAATTTCGTGAAGGTGACCGAGATGCAACGTCGGGCGATCCCGCACTTCCACGCCGTAATCCGCCTCGACGAGCCGCCACAGCCGGGCCAAGCCCCAACACCACCCAAGTCCTCAATCACAGCCACCGACCTGGCCCTCCTAATCCATCAGGCCGCAAGCGGCGTCGCACTCACTGTCGCCGCCCCAGCACACGGCGCTGAAATCAGTAGCCGTGTAATACAGTTCGGCACTCAGACGGATGCGCGGCCATTGCGGTCGGACAGTAGTGACTGCGGCGGGGCAACACCTCGCCAGTCGCGTCGGTCGGTCCCGGCCTACCTGGCCAAGTACGTGACCAAATCCGTCGCCGACTTCGGCGTTGGGGTCCGACGGATGTCACCGCTCGCCGTTCCCGATTTAGACGTCCCCACACATATCCGGGCGATTCTGACCACAATTCTCGATCTAGCCGATCATGGCGCCTACTCGGAGATAGACCGCTGGCTGCACACTCTCGGCTTTCGTGGGCATATCACCACCAAATCCCGGCTGTTCTCCACCACGATGAGTGCGCTGCGCGAGCATCGAGCTGAGTGGACTCGGGAGCAACGCCACCGCTCAGACCTCGCGACCGACGAACATGATCGGGCGCTTCACGGTGCCGAAGAAGAAGTGGAATGGACATTCGATCGAGCCGGGCTGGGCAATCTCGGTGAACGCACTTTGGTCGTGTCTGCGGCGCACCGAATGATCGAACATCGCCACATCGTCCGTGCGAATCGCTGGACGCACGATCAATCCTCGCCACCAGACTGGTCGACATGACTACGCCCGTATTCGATCGCGAGAAGACCGGTCCCGGGACCCTGCGAATAGCTGAAATTGCCTCGCCCGCAGCACAACCCGTATGTGTTACTTCACCCCCACAAGCCGTACGCCGGCATTCCGAATTACTTCCACACGGAGAGGAAAACGGATGCATACTGAATTCAGTGCTGAGCTGATCACCGTGCAGGCCGCGGCGGATCGTCTCGCAGTCAGTCGATGGATGGTGTACCGGCTGATCTGGGACGGACGTGTCAGATCGGTACAGATCGGTAGGTGCCGGCGGATCGTGCGGCAGTCTTTCGACGACTACCTATCCGGCTTGATTGAAGGAGCCGCGTGATGGCTGCAGGTGGGAAAGCACGTCGCAACGCGAACGGCCAGGGCGGCGTGTACCGACGAGGTGATGGGCGCTGGGAGGCGAAAGTCTTCGTCGACACGCCGGACGGACGACGGAAGCGCATCAGCGTCTACGGCGATAGTGAGCGTGCCGCCTTGGACGAACTCGGCAAGGTTCTCGATCAACAGCGACGCGGCATACCCACTGCAACAACGACGTTGACGGTCGCTGAGTACATGACCTACTGGCTAGAGCACATTGCGGAGCCTAGCGTTCGGCGCACGACGTATGCGACCTATGAGGGCGACGTGCGCCTGCACATCATCCCGGGAATTGGCAATCGGAAGCTGAAGTCACTGCAGGCCTCGCATATTCGCGCATGGCTGACCGGATTGCAGACCCGATGCCAATGCTGCGCCCAAGGGAAGGACGCAGCGCGAGGGCGCAAGTCGCAGGCACGGTGCTGCGCTCTCGTGCCTGCCAAGTGCTGCAACGACGCGTTGTCTGCCAGCTCGATTCGCCACATTCTGCGCGTTTTGCGGGCTGCTCTGCAGGATGCGGTCGACGAAGAGATGTTAAGCCGCAACGTCGCCCGACTCGTTCAGTTGCGCGTGACCGATGACCGGAAGGTGCGCTCTTTCACGCGGGCTGAGGCGATGCGCTTTCTCAAGACCGCTGAGACGACGCGACTTTATGCACTGTGGGCAGTCGCGCTGTCGATGGGACTCCGTCGTGGTGAGGCGCTCGGGCTGCAATGGTCCGACGTCGATCTAGACGCTGAGCGGATTACAATCAGGCGAGCGTTGCACCGCGTGGACGGCCAGCTGAAGCTTGAGAACGTCAAAACTGAAGGATCCGTCGCAGTTCTGCCAGTACCTCGGACGCTTGTGCCGATTCTGACTAACCACCGCCGGCGCCAGCTGGAGGAGCGCCTGGCCGCCGGATCAACGTGGCGCGACACGGGACTGGTTTTCACGACCCCTAAGGGCGGCGCGTTGGAGCCGCGCAACGTCAACCGAATGTTCCACAGCCTGTGCGCGAAGGCGGAGGTGCCGCAACTTCGCGTCCACGACCTCCGACACTCGTGCGCCACCCTGCTCTTCACAATGGGAGTTCAGCCGGCGACGGTTCAGAAGATTCTGCGCCACAGCTCAATCACGGTGACGACGGGAACCTATGTCGAGGTCATCGAAGCCGTTCAACGGGATGCTTTGGACTCGATGGGCTCACTGTTCGCCTCCAACAGCCTCGGCGACGAAACCGGGTAGCGTTCGCCTGATGGAATTCAGCGGATACGTTCAGCTTCGAGTCCGTACAAGTCGACCGCAACGACGCGCGATCGAGTGCCGCAAGCCGACGATGACGTTGCCGTTGTCGAAATATCAAAGGTCTCTGGTTACGACGGCAACGGCTGAGACGGAAAAAAGCCGAATCGGCCTTCCCCCGCAACGCCTGTGAAAAATACGTCGGTTGACTCCTTCCGGAGTCCAGATGGTGGATCCATGTTCTCCATGATGATGACCTGCCCACCAACCGACTGCTGAATGTCGTCGTAGAACCGCGCAGCAATGCCGATGTCGAGAACCTCACGATCGACGGCTTCGCCAGGCTTCGGTGGGCGATAGGTCACCAATGGTGAATCCAGAACGACAAATCCAGGGTGTGGAAGATCATTTTCAAAGCAATACTGAGCAAGGCCAATGGTGAAGGCGGAGTGGAGGATTGCGCGAACGCCTTTACCGTGAGCAGAGCGTAATTGATCGCCCGCTATCAGATCCTGCTCATCCCGGTCATAACGGACCTCATCACCATCAGGGACCTGCCACGCGGAAAGCCTCTCACCGATCGCTTTAGAGAAGCGCCGCACAGTACTCCCTCCAGCAAGCCAAAACTGCCGCCCTCGACCCCCCTGCCACGCGTGACGTCTCTCACCAGTCGCTAGCGAGCGCCGCACAGTACTCCTCCAGCAAGCACTGCGCCTCCCCCTGGTGAGCGTGACGTCTTCACCAGTCGGCGTCCGAATTCCCAATAGGACTGTGCTGTAGCCCGCGCGCTGCGGAATCTCCCGAAGAGTGGAACCACGAAGCATGAAGTCAATGGCGTCGACAATGAACGACTTCCCTGTGTCAGAGGGACCATGGATGACAGTCGTTCGTGGCCCGAAATCAACCGTCGCTGGAGCCTTGCCGGGCCCCACGAAAGTCAGATGCGTCAGGCTAATGCGGTTTGCCATTGTTCCCGTCCGTATCGGGCCAGTGAAATTCTTCGGACCAGGAATCGAATATCGCCTTTGTCTGCCGTCGCAGATTCGCTTCGTCCAGATCGGGAAAACTTCCCAACACCCATCCGACACGATCGCGCAAGCGATGTGAGTACGACGAGCCCAAGACTCCCACGAAGTGCAGGGCGCCGTCGCCGGCAAGAAACCGCACCCCGTTCATTCCAACCGCAATCTCGGCGAGATGCAGCCTCAGCAGAAGACCAATTCCTGCCTCGATAGATTCACGCTTGGCCGCAATCTCGCCTGCACGGATCGGCAGAGCCGGATGCAGACTTTCAGGGCCACCGACGTCCCTGCTGTGGAGCACGAAGTGATCAAGCAGGACAAGCTGATTCAGGTCGAGTTCAGCTGGGAAGGCCTGGGTCAAGATCATCAACACGCGGATGCCGACCTCCAAAGGGCCGTTCAGCGGCGATTCATTGATGCTTTGCGGCCTCCGACGGTCGCCCGCTGGACCGTTCGGTGCCCGATTGTCGTAGTCATTCATTGCGCGACATCCATTGAATCCGATCGACGTTCGCCAGCTGGTGGCACATGCCCTGTCGATCATCGATCTCGACCACCGAAATCAGACGATGCCGACTCAGATCCCAGCTGTCCAACTAGCGAAAGCACACTCGTCAAACGTCTCAGGCCCGTGGCGTGGTGGTCCTCGACTACATCGATAACACCCGAATGAATGTCATCCTGCAATCGCTCAAAAGTCCCCGGCGGCACTGAATCCCGCGCGTACACTCGTAGCGCCTCCGCCTTGTAGAAGTTCTCGCGGTGGCGGCGAAAGCGTTCGCCCACTCTGGGATTTGATGCCACTGATTCGGGTTGGAGGCTTTCCTCGGGGTGTGCTTCGGCGTAAACATCAACCAGTTGTTGTACGTATCTCCGTTCGTGTGTCGCCAAGTCACCGGGAGCTGGCACATGAGCGGGTCGCGGCTGAAGCGCTGTGGCGAATCGGTCGCTGTACCAACAAGTTGTCTTATGCAGTTCAAGCACATCAGTCAGCTCGACGGATCGGAACATCGAGAAATCCGTGACCGACGCCAGTTCCTGAACCGAAGAGACGAGGTCCGACTCAAGGCCCCTCGCGAGGGTGCTGTCGTCGTCGGCCAAGTGGTCGAGGAACTTTTTCCTCAACTTCTGCGGGCTGCTGAGCATCCGACCGCAGTTTGTACTGCAACCGCGGGGAGCCAAGATCTGGTAGCTGTCCGGCAGAACGCACTCTCCGACAACAGTTGCCACGAAGATCTTCAGAATCTCGGGAAGTATGTCTCCTAGGGCGAGAGGTTCTGCATAGTGCTTGCACTGGAAACAGTCCCAAGCACCTTCTAGGCCGTTTGCAGTCTTGAACGCCGCAATGTCCGCGCCCCTGTCACCGGCTCCACCGAACCGCTTGACCTGAACGTAGCCGGATCTCAGGGCATGCACCCATTCAAGGATGAATAGTTCCCATTGGACGTCGTCGTACAGGGAAATGCGTGCCATGGGCGATATTGGTGGCCCGGACAGCGCGACACCAGTCTCTCCATGTAGGGGTTCTGGTATGTCGCGAAGACCACTAGAGGGACCCCCAGGAGCCTGGCTATCTCCGCTCTGAGCTGCGTTCAACCGACTCTTGCCTCCCGGCGGTCAGGATACGACAAGTCGTAGGATCGCCAGCCGAGACACGACATGCCCCGGCCGGGAGGCTCACGGTTCGCGAGCAGGCATCATGCTGCAGCGTGACGGAAATTCGACGATCGGAGCGGGGACGCTGACCGCCGCTGGTTGGTTGGGACCAATGGCATGGCCATCACCCGACGGAAATTCGACGATCGGAGCGGGGACGCTGACCGCCGCTGGTTGGTTGGGACCAATGGCATGGCCATCACCCGCCACACCGCAGGGGCCGTCACGCCGCAGGGGCGGACTGTGTTGACCGACAGCGCCGTGGCGGCCATCCGGGAGCTGATGAGAAGGGGGCGATGCGCTCCTGCTCACGGCTGAGATGAACCGAACTGTCGTCAGAACTGTCGTCAAACGACCTTCTGAGCACTCAATCGAGTGCTGTTTTGCCTGGTGGAGCTAAGGGGATTCGAACCCCTGACCCCCACACTGCCAGTGTGGTGCGCTACCAACTGCGCCATAGCCCCAGGTGTGCCCACCGAAATTACACCACCGGCACCCGCGCCTCAAAATCGCTGTTCAGAGCAGGCAACAACCGGCCACATCCGCCGCGACCGCGTCGAGAGTGAACTCACCCAGACGCCTACTCGCACTCTTCCCGCGTCAGTGCAGTCTCACGCAGGGCACCGCCTCTAGGGCAGCTCACCGGCGGCCTCCGGGCCCAGCGGCCGGGGCGGGGTGTGCTCCAACGGCGGCCTGTCCCGCGTTTCCGGCGCCAGCAGCCACCCGATCGACGCCAACACCAGGATGGCCCCGCTGATCGCGAACGCCCACTCGAATGACAGATGCTGGGCGATCTCGCCCACCCCCAGCGATCCGGCGATCGACCCCAGATCCGACATCATCTGGAAAGTCGCCACGGCCGTCCCACCGCGGGCCTTGCCGATGATGTCGGCCACCGCGGCCTGCTGCGGCGCGGTGAACACACCGGTGGCCGCCCCGGCGACGAAGGCACCCACCAGGAACACCGGCAGCACTGTCGCGGCGCCGACCACAGCCGTCGTCAGCCCCGACAGTCCCAGCCCGACGATCAGGAGCGGCCGGCGGCCGGTCCGGTCGGACAAGCGGCCCGACGGGATCACCGCCGCCACGTTGCCGGCCGCAAACGTGGCCAGTGCCGCGCCGGCGACCCCGGGCCCGCGGTGCAGCGCCTCGGTGATGAACAGCGGCACCAGCGCCACCCGCAGCCCGAACGCCGACCAGCCCGTCGCGAAGTTCGACAGCAACGCCGCCCGGTAGGCGGGGTGGCGCAGCGCCACGCCCAGCGTCACCGTCAGTTCGTCGGCCGGCGCCGGGGCGGCCAGATGCGAGTGCCGCAGGTTGATGAACACCACCGCCGCGGCGATCAGCAATGCCGCCCCATAGATAAGGAACGGCGCGGCCAGGCCCAGCCCGGCGGTGAGACTGCCGAGCAGCGGGCCGGCCACCGAGCCGACCAGGAACGCCGACGAGAACATGCCCGCCACCCGGCCGCGGGCGTTGTGCGGGCTGATCCGGATCATCAACCCGAGCGCGGAGACGAAGAACATCGTCGAGCCGATTCCGCCGAGCGCCCGGAATACGAGTAGCTGCCAATAGGTGTGGGCGAACGCGCACGCCCCGGTCGACAGTGCCACGATCAGCAGGCCGCTGACGTAGATCCGGCGCTCCCCCAGACGCTGCACCAACATGCCCGACGCGGGGGCGAAGACCAGCCGCATCAGCGCGAAGGCGGTGATCACGAACGTCGCGGCGCTGATACTCACGCCGAAGTTGCGGGCGAACTGCGGCAGCACCGGCGCCACGACGCCATAGCCCAGGGCGATCACCGCATTGGCGGCGATCAGAACCCAGACCTCCCGCGGAAGCTTGGCCTCGGCTTCCGAGGGACAGTCACCCTCCGCGACGGAACTCACGAGATGACTGTATTCGGAACCGCATCCGTGCCGTACTCGAGCTTCCAAGCCGCGAGCAGACTAGGACTTATCGACCGACCCGGTCCAGCAGCCAGGTGACGCCTGCGCCGATACCCGCACTCGCCACGCCCTTCAACGCTGCTGCCGCAAGACCGCCTCCGGGAATCAGACCGAGACCTACTCCCAAGACGTCTCCGAAAAGGTCGCCGGCCTCATCAGCGATGTCGGCGGCCGACCCGCGCCGAAGAGCGTCGCCAAAGTCATTCAGATCCACAACCAAACTGACAGTGCTCACGAACGTGCCCCACACGGGAATCCAGCCGGTGTACACGGTGAAGGTCTCCCACTGCGTTTCGAACGCGCTGTTGGGATTGTGCGTGCCGCCTCCGCCGGTACCTCCCCCGGTGCCGCCTCCCGTGCCGCCACCGGTGCCACCGCCGGTTCCGCCACCTGACCCGGCCAGGAGGCCCGTATTGATAACGACGACGCTGCCGACGTTGCGCCAGAAGGTGTCGGCGACATTGACATAGGCCCGGGTGCCGTCCGGACTGACCACCACAGCTAGCGGGGTGGCGATCCCCCCAACGGTGCCGTTGCCGACTACAACGGTGGCGACAGCGTTGGAGGCGATATCGATCACCGAGACGGTGCGGTTACTCCCGTTGGTGACGTACAACCGCGCTCCGTCGGGGCTGACCGCGACGCCTTGGGGAGAACCGCCCACGGCATAGACGGTGGTAACGGTATTGGTGGCGGCGTCGACCACCGCAACGGTGCCGCTCCCGCTATTCGCGATGTAGACCTTGGCGCCGTCGCGGCCGACCGCCATATCGTCTGCGGTCAGCAAATTTGTGTTGGCCAAGCCAACGACCAGGGACGCGGTCACGGTGTTGGTGGCGGAGTCGATGACCGACAGGGTGCGATTTCCGGACGTGCCTACCCAGTCGGTACTGACGACGTAGACGCGGTTCCCGTCGGGACTCACTTTTACTACAGCCGGGCCGGCGGGCATCTTGACGGTGCCGATCACGGTGTTGTAGCCGGCTGACAGCGGATCGGAGTCGATGACGAACAGGTTGTTGTTGTTCATATCGGCGACGTAGACGCGGGTGCCGCTGGGGCTGACCGTTACCGCATGCGGTGCGGTCGCGAAGTACTCCGTGGGATCGCCGACGTCGATCGTTGCGGTGACGGTGTTGGTCGCTGTGTCGATCACCGACACGCTCGCGCCGCCGCCGTTCCCGACGTAGACCCGGCCGCCGTCCGGAGTGAATGCCACGCCTCTGGGGCCAGTAAGACCGCCAATGGTGGCAACAACGGTGTTCGTGGCCGTGTCGATCACGGACACACTGTGAGTACCCGCGGTCGTGACATACACCCGGCTACCGTCGGGACTGACCGCTACTCCCGTGGGGTTATTACTGGTTTCAATGCCTAGCCGGATGGTGGCGACCACAGCTGGGCTTGCGGTCGTCGCGCCCGCCGGAACACTCGCCGCAGTCGCTGTGGACGTTCTGCGCGCTGAATGCGCGACCGTCGGGATAACCGCGACGCCCCGTGAAAGCGAGGCGACCGACTGGCGTGAGGAGCGCTCTGCGCCAGCCACTCTGGTTGACGAGGCGGCCCTGACAGCCGAGCCGCGACTGCCGCCTGCCCGCGGCGGGGCCAAAGGCGAGGCGGGCGTCTTCGCTGAGTGAGCGGTGCGGCTCTGCGAGGCGACGTGCGCGTCACCAGACCCACTGTCGGCGTGCGCCGCGCCGGACCCACCGGCCAGAGCGGCAGCCCCGATCCCGAGACTCAGCGCGCCGGCACCCAGCCACGTGTACGGCTGGATCCGCGGCCTCCGGCTGGCTTGGAGCCCCCGACGACGATGTGGTCGAACAGACGCCCCCATGCGCACAATCCCCCGATTCGGCTCAGCACTGGTCAGCCGAGCTAAGGAGTTTTATACCACAGGGCTTCGCACCAGTAAGTGCAGGAACAGCAAAGACCAGTCCAGAACGATCTCGGTAGCGCGGGCCCTTTCACCGATAGTCTTCGGCCAAAATGCATTGTGATGCAGCAAAATTCATGGGCACCTACGAGATGACTGAATTCACCACTTCCCGGGCGGCTTCCTGCACCTCCGCCAGGTGTTCGGGCCCCTTGAACGACTCGGCGTAGATCTTGTAGACGTCCTCGGTGCCCGACGGCCGCGCGGCGAACCAGCCGTCGGCGGTGGTCACCTTCAGCCCGCCCAGCGGCGCGCCGTTACCGGGCGCGGTGGTCAGCTTGGCGGTGATCGGCTCACCGGCCAGCTCGGTGGCGCTGACCTGCTCGGGCGACAGCTTGGCCAGCCGCGCCTTCTGCTCCCGATTGGCCGGGGCATCGACGCGGGCATAGACCGGCGCTCCGTACTTGGCGGCCAGCTCGTCATAGCGCTGCGACGGCGACGACCCGGTGACAGCCTGGATCTCCGAAGCCAGCAGGGCCAGGATGATGCCGTCCTTGTCGGTGGTCCACACCGAGCCATCACGGCGCAGGAACGACGCTCCCGCCGACTCCTCGCCACCGAAACCGATTGTGCCGCCGATCAATCCGTCGACAAACCATTTGAAGCCCACCGGCACCTCGATGAGCTTGCGGCCCAGGCCGGCCACCACCCGGTCGATGATGGACGAGCTGACGGCAGTTTTGCCGACGGCCACACTGGCCGGCCAGTCCGGCCGGTGCGAGAACAGATAGTCGATCGCCACCGCCAGATAATGGTTGGGGTTCATCAGCCCGGCGTCGGGGGTCACGATGCCGTGCCGGTCGGAGTCGGCGTCGTTGCCGGTGGCGATCTGGTAGGAGTCCCGGTTGGCTATGAGCGACGCCATGGCGTTCGGCGAGCTGCAGTCCATCCGGATCTTGCCGTCGGTGTCCAGCGTCATGAACCGCCACGTTGCATCGACCAACGGGTTGACCACAGTGAGGTCGAGGTTGTGCCGCTCGGCGATCGCACCCCAGTAGTCGACGCTGGCTCCGCCAAGCGGGTCGGCGCCGATGCGAATCTTCTCCGAACGGATCGCGTGAATGTCGACGACATTGGGCAGATCGGTGACGTAGGCGTCCAGATAGTCGTGACGCTGGGCGCTCTGCAGGGCACGGGCCAGCGGCACCCGCTTCACACCCCTGAGCCCGTCGCGCAGAATCTCGTTGGCCCGCTTGGCAATCACGCCGGTGGCATCGGTGTCGGCCGGCCCGCCATTGGGCGGGTTGTATTTGAACCCGCCGTCGCGGGGCGGATTGTGCGACGGCGTGACGACGATACCGTCGGCCAGACCCGCGCTCAGCCCGCGGTTATAGGTCAGGATGGCATGGCTGACCGCAGGAGTCGGGGTGTACCGATCGGCCGAATCGATCATCGCCACAACATCATTGGCGGCCAGCACTTCCAGCGCCGATACCCAGGCCGGCTCGGACAGCCCGTGGGTGTCGCGGCCGATGAACAGCGGCCCGGTGGTGCCCTGCGCGGCGCGGTACTCCACGATCGCCTGGGTGGTGGCCAGGATGTGCGCCTCGTTGAACGCACCGTCCAGGCTGGAGCCGCGATGTCCCGATGTGCCGAAGGCCACCTGCTGGTCGATGTTGTCGGGGTCGGGGTTCAGCGTGTAGTACGCGGTCACCAGGTGGGGCAGATCGACGAGGTCTTCGGGTAGCGCCGGCTTACCGGCGCGGGGGTTAGCCGCCATGACGCCAATTCTGCCTTTCCAAGGGTGATACTTGCTCGCGGATTCATCGACGGTTAAGGGGGTTGCCCATGTTCGGTCATGACAACCGGGAGTTGGCGGCCGTATTCGTCGGCGGCGCGGTGGGCACCCTGGCACGTGCGATCCTCGCCACGGTCTTCGCCGACGACCCGGCGCACTGGCCGTGGGCGACCTTCGGGGTCAACATCGTGGGCGCGTTCCTGCTCGGCTACTTCACCACCCGCCTGCTCGAACGCCTGCCGTTGTCGAGTTACCGCCGACCGCTGCTCGGCACCGGCCTCTGTGGCGGACTGACGACATTCTCGACCATGCAGGTCGAAACCCTGAAGATGATCGAGCACCACCACTACGGCCTCGCGGCCGCCTACAGCGCGGTCAGCATCGTCGCCGGCCTGTTGGCTGTCTACATCGCGACGGCCTTGGTCCGCCGGGTCAGGATCCGCGCGTGACCGTCGTGATTTGGGCCGGAGTGATGCTTATCGGTGGGCTCGGTTCGGTGGCCCGGTTCATGGTCGACCGCGCGGTCGCGCGCCGGGCAGCACGGTCTTTTCCGTTCGGCACGCTGGCGGTCAACATCAGTGGCGCCGTGCTGCTCGGCTTCATCAGCGGGCTCACCCTCAGCCACCATGTCGCGCTGCTCGCCGGCACCGCCTTCGTCGGGGCGTACACCACGTTCTCGACCTGGATGCTGGAGACGCAACGGCTCACCGAAGAACGCCAGATCTGGCCCGCGATAGCCAATCTCGTTGTCAGCGTCATCCTCGGCGTCGCCGCGGCGCTGCTCGGCCAGTGGATTGCGGGGCTGCTGTGAACGATACCTATCTCAAGCTGACCGCCTTCTTCGGCGAGCGCCAGCGCACCGGTTCCCGCTTCCTGGCCGAGGCGATGCTCGACCTGTACGCGCAACGCCAGGTGGCCGAGAGCGTGATGCTGCGCGGCATCGCCAGCTTCGGCCCGCGACACGTGATCCGCAGCGACGAATCGCTGACGCTGTCCGAGGATCCGCCGATCGCGGTGGCCGCCGTCGACACCGCGGAGACCATCGGCGGGCTGATCGACGACGTCATCGCCATCACCAAACGCGGCTTGATCACCCTGGAGCGGACCCGGCTCTACAGCGGTGAGCTGCCCGACGGAGACGACGGGGTCAAGCTCACCATCTATGTCGGCCGACGGCGCCGGATCAACGGCGCGGCCGCCTTCTACGCGGTTTGCGATCTGTTGCACCGCCACCACTTCGCGGGGGCGACCGTGTTCCTGGGTGTGGACGGCACCGCCGACGGCCGACGGCGCCGGGCCCGCTTTTTCAGCGGCAACACGGACGTGCCGATCATGATCGTCGCGGTCGGCACCGCCGAGCAGGCGCGGCGAGCGCTGCCCGAACTCGAAGGAATGATGGACCAGCCGCTGGTGACGGTGGAACGCGTGCAGGTCCTCAAACGCGACGGCCAACTGCTTGCCCGTCCGCCGGCTCTGCCCGCGGTCGACGCCCACGGCCGCGAACTGCGTCAGAAGCTGACGATCCACACCGACGCATCCACCCACCACGACGGCGTCCCGGTCCACCGGGCACTGGTGCGGCGGCTGTGGGAATCCAACACCGCCGGTGGCGCCACCGTACTGCGCGGTATCTGGGGCTTCCATGGAGACCATAAACCCCACGGCGACAAGCTGATTCAGTACGGCCGCCAGGTACCGGTGACCACCATCGTCGTCGACACCCCGGAGGTCATCGCCCAATGCTTCGACCTCATCGACGACGTGACCGGCCGCCACGGGCTGGTCACCTCCGAGATGGTGCCGGCCCTGCTGATGCTCGACGGCGACATCCGCCAGGGCGCCACCGATCTGGCCGACTACCGGTACTGACCACTCAACTGTCGGCCAGCACCGTCAGCAGGACCACCGAGTCGTCGATGGCCTGCAAACCGTGCCGATCCCGCGGGACCACCAGCAGATCACCCGTCTGGCCTTCCCACGCGTCGTCGGCGGTGGCCAGCCGAACGTGGCCGCGCAGGACCTGCAGCGTCGTCTCCCCCGGCGTGTGATGCTCGCTGAGTTCATGTCCTTTGGCCAGCGCGATCAGAGTCTGCCGCAGCGGGTGACCGTGGCCGCCGTGCACGGTGTGTGCGGCCCGGCCACTGTTCGACGAGCGGGCCGTGGCCAGCTGATCGTCGGCGAGCTGAGTCAGCGAGATCGAATCCATGAGTTTCCTCCACTAAAAACTAAGCAGCAGAACGCCACTGGACAGCAGCGCCACAACCTTGACGACTTCCAACACGACGTAGACGTAGTGCGCGCGCGAGCGTCCGGCCTCAGCCTGGCTGGCGTCGGCCAGAACGGCATCCGAGCGCCGCGTCAGCGCGGGACGCACGCCGACCACTTGAATCACCAACGCGGCGGCGGCCACCACGACCGCCACGACGACACCCGGACCGGGGCTACCGGCCACCAACGCGATGACGATGACCACCGCCAGCACCGCTTCGCAGATGTTGAGAGCCCGAAAAACAAGCCGGCCGATACCGAGTCCCAGCGGAATCGTGACGCCGGGGGCCCGGAATTTCAGCGGAGCCTCCAGGAACGAAATGGCGAGCACCATCCCCAGCCAGACGAACACCGCCGCACCCGCGACTGCAGTCCAGTGGTTCACCACGCTCCCTCACCGCCGGCACCCAGCTTGTGAGACCCAACTGTGCCAGACACCGGATTGTCGCCGAGCCATCATGGTGGTCATGGGCGAAGACCAGGTGGCGGTACTACAGAGATGGGAAGACGCCGGCGCACACTGGGCGGTGATCGATCGTCACGCACAGTCGGTCACCGTCGGGCTGTACCGCTGCGACGGGGGCGAGGAAGTCGACCGGTTCACCTCAGACGACCCCGCACTCCTGGCATTCGTGCGGGGTCGTGAGAGCAGCTTCTGATACGCGGCCTACAGCTGAATGAAGCCGCCGTTCCACCACACGCCCCAAGCCGGCAGGTCCGCATTCCAGACCACCGGGAGCCACGGCGCCCACGGAGGCGGCGGCGGCGCGGGTGGAGCCCAGACGGGCACGACGTTGTCATAGTCGGCGCGGTGTCCCGGCGGGGGCAGGTAACCCTGTCCTGGCGGCAGCGGATTGCCCGGCGCACCGGCGTTCACGCCCGGTCCGTTCGGGACCCACGGCGGCCCCGGCGGGCCATGCGGATCGGCGTGAGCCAGGCCGGCACCCGCGGTCAATGTGGTGGCCACCGCCGCGGTCACCAGCGCCACCTTGGCGGTCAACTTGTGCATTGTCATGATGCAAACCCGCGTACCCTCCCACCGCGCTGCGGTAAACAGAGGGTGATGCGCAGCACGGCGTGGGGCATGTTGATCGGTCTCGCGATCACCGCGGCCGCAGGCTGCGGCGGACGAGCGACCACCACCTCGACGCCGACCACGACATACCCGCCGACCTCGACCAATACGCCTGCGGTGACCACACCGGCGGTGCAGCCCCGCCCGGTGAAGTGGGTGGACCTCAAGGCCGGCGACTGTCTGGTCGACCCGCCGCCCGCCGATCCCGCGGTCGTGCAGGTCAGCGTTGTCGACTGTGGCCAACCCCATCTGGCCGAGACCTATCTACGTGTGCCGATCCCTGTGAACGATGCCCTTGACGACGTCGCCACCCGCGAATGCGCGACCGGCTTCCAGCGCTACACCGGTACCGCTGCCCCGGCAGGGGCGTACACCACCAGCTACCTGATCGACTCCGATCAGGACCGGACGTCGGACAATCCTTATCCCAGCACGGTAATTTGCCTGCTGCAGGGCGCCAACGGCCAGACGCTGACCGGCTCGGCACGCCGCTGACCTGCGCCGCGTCCGGCTCGTGTTGGGCGCGACGGGGTCCTGCCGGTAGGGTCGGAGTGCTATCAGATGAATACCTAGGTCAAAGCGCGGCCGATCTGAACTTAAGGATCTGATCTTTCATGCGCGCACCCTATGACCCTCAGGTGCTGAACCCTGCCGGTTTTGCCGGTGCCACGAAACGACCGATTTCGTTGCTGCTGATCGAGGACGATCAGGGCGACGCCATTCTGGTCGAGGAGTTGATCTCCGAAGCCGGTGCCGATATCAGCGTGGAGTGGGCCGCTTCCATGGCTATTGCCCAGGAGAAGCTGGCCGTCCACCGGCCCGATTGCGTTCTGCTCGATCTCAACCTGCCCGACGCCAACGGCGTCGCCGCCGTGGACCGAGTGGCCAAGCTGGACGCGGGCCTGCCGATCGTCGTCCTCACCGGCCTCAACGACCAACACTTCGGCATGTCGGCGATGGCCTCCGGCGCGCAGGATTACCTCGTCAAGGGGCACGTCGAGCCCGAAACGCTGCACCGTTCGGTGCTGTACGCCATCGAACGCAAACGCACCGAGCTGACCGCCGTCGACCTGCACACAAGTCAAATGCGCGCCGAGGAGAACGCCCGTCTGGAACGTGCCCTGCTGCCGTTACCCCTGCTGAACGATGACCCAGGTGTCGAGATCGTCATGCAGTACCGGCCCAGCCGGGAGAACGCGCTGCTGGGCGGCGACTTCTACGACATGGTGCAGACCCCGGACGGCACCGTGCACGTCATGGTCGGCGACGTGGCGGGCCACGGCCCCGACGAAGCGGCGCTGGGCGCGGCACTGCGCATCGGCTGGCGGGCCCTGACGTTCGCGGGACTCCGCGGCAACGACCGGATGCGCCGCCTCGAGCAGGTCCTGCGAGCCGAGCGTGCAGGCAGCGGCATCTTTGCGACCGTGCTCAGTGTGGCGCTGGCGCCTAACTCGCTGGGCTTCACCGCCGTCCGCGCCGGGCACCCCGGAATGCTGCTCCACGGACCGGGCACCGTCGAATGGATCGAGCCGCCACCCGGACCGGCCCTGGGTCTGGGTGCGCAGCAGTGGCCGCAGAACGAGTTGGAGCTGCCCGACGGCCACGGAATGGTCCTGCTCACTGACGGACTCTTCGAGGGGCACTCAGGTGACGGCGAGAAGCGACTCGGCGAAGAGGGTCTGCTCGAAATCGCCCGCTCGATCGCCGACCTGCCCGGGCCCGAATTCGTGAAGGCTCTCATCGAGGGCGCCGAAGCACGCGCGGCCTCGCACGGCGGAATCACCGACGACATCGCGGTACTGCGGGTGGAACGGACCCGCCGATGAAAGAGGTCGCGGGCACCCGGCTGTCCGGTATGACCGTGCGAGGCTGGCTCAGCATCGTGCTGCTGGTGGTCGGCGTGGTGGTACTCGGCGGGGCACTGGTGGCCGCAGTGCTGCTCAACCGAACCGACGACACCAGTCGGCAGCTGATCGACGAGATCCAGCCCGCCCGTGTCGGCGCCTACCAGCTGCAGGCCGCGTTACGTGATCAGGAAACCGCGGTCCGCGGCTACGTCATCGCCGCCGACCCGCAGTTCCTGGACCCCTACTACGAGGGCCAGCGCACCGAACAGACTGCAGCGCAGGCCATTCGGCGCCACCTGGCCGGTCGCCCCGAGTTGCTCGCCGATCTGGATGCGATCGAGAAGTCGACAGCGGCGTGGCGCAGCGAATACGCGGACCCCTTGATCGCCAGCGTCACGCCGGGGTCACCCAGCGTGTTGACGAAGACGACCGCGGAGTCCGGGAAGGCGAAGTTCGACTCCCTGAGGACGCTTTTCGACGCCCAGAATCAGCACCTCGCCACGGCGCGCACCGACGCGCTCAATCAACTCAACTCGGCTCAGGCGTGGCGCGACCGGGTCTTGGGGGTGGTGATCGCCGCCTTCCTGATCACCGGTTTCGCGATCACGATTCTGGTTCGCAATGCGGTGACCCGGCCGATGGAGGCGTTGGCATCAGCTTGCCGGCGCATCACCAAGGGAAGCTTCGACGAGCGGATCAATCCCGAAGGCCCCAAGGACATTCGCGCGATCGCCGCTGACGTCGAGGACATGCGGCGGCGCATCGTCGATGAACTCAAGGCCTCCAGCGACGCTCGCGCACAACTGGATGAACAGGCCGCCGAGCTACGACGGTCCAACGCCGAGCTGGAGCAGTTCGCCTACGTCGCGTCGCATGACCTGCAGGAGCCGCTGCGTAAGGTCGCGTCGTTCTGTCAGCTGTTGGAGAAGCGCTACGGCGACCAGCTCGACGACCGTGGCCACCAGTACATCGATTTCGCCGTCGACGGCGCCAAGCGGATGCAGGTTCTGATCAACGACCTGTTGACGTTCTCGCGAGTCGGCCGGCTGCACTCCACCCAGGTCGACGTGAACCTCGATACCGTGCTCGACGCGGCTATCGCCAATGTGTCCACCGCGATCGAGGAGACCGGCGCCGAGATCACCCGCTCCGGCCCGTTGCCCACGGTGACCGGTGACCCGACCCTGCTGACGATGTTGTGGCAGAACCTGGTCAGCAATGCGGTGAAGTTCCGCCGCGACGATGTTGCCCCACGCATCACCATCACCTCCGAAACCGGTACCGGCGATGACGAGGGACAGTGGGTGTTCACGTTCTCCGACAATGGAATCGGAATCGCCGACGAATTCGTCGACAAAGTCTTCGTGATCTTTCAGCGCCTGCACGGCCGGGATGCATACGCGGGCACCGGAATCGGCCTGGCCCTGGTCAAGAAGATCGTCGAACACCACGGCGGCACCATCTCGATCGACACCGCCTACGACGGCGGGACCCGGTTCCGCTTCACCCTGCCCGCCCATCTCGCACCAGAAACACATGCGTTGCAACTGGAAGGAACCGCTTCATGAGCGACAGCAGTCGCGCCATCGACGTCCTGCTCATCGAGGACGACCCCGGAGACGAGCTGATCACCCGAGAGGCGTTCGAGCACAACAAGCTCAAGAACACCTTGCATGTGGTGCACGACGGACAGGAAGGCTTGGACTACCTGTACCGGCGCGGCCAGTTCGCCGACGCCCCGCGGCCGGACCTCATCCTGCTCGACCTGAATCTGCCCAAGTACGACGGGCGCCAGCTGCTCGAGAAGATCAAGTCCGACGACGACCTGAGCACCATCCCGGTGGTCGTGCTCACCACCTCGTCGGCCGAAGAGGACATCCTGCGCAGCTACAAGCTGCACGCAAACGCCTATGTCACCAAACCGGTCGACCTCGACCAGTTCATGAGCGCGGTCCGGCAGATCGACGAATTCTTCGTCCAGGTGGTCCGGCTTCCCGGGGGTCAGCCCCGGTAACACCCGGTGCTGCCCGGCGCGGGCACGTCCGGATGTGAGACGGTGACGCCGACGACGGGCGCGTCCTCGGTGAGAGCCGTTGCGATGGCGTTCCGCAGGCGACGGCCGCTCATCAGCTAGCTAACTCTTTCGGGGTAGAAAGTCGCCCCTATTGAGGAGCAGCAACCCAGCAAAGCTCACGATACCGTTCGGCCATGCCGTCGGTCGTCATCGAAGAACGCAGGCTGCCGACCGGAGCAGCGCCGCGTTTCCCCCACTGCTGTCTCCGCAATTGCGCTGCCAGCAACCACAGACGGCGATTTGAGAGCCGCTCGTGACCGTGGCCGCGCCGCTGGCCAAGCCGGTCCGGGCCTTCGGTGGGTTCATCGCCATGTCGCTGGACACTGTGGTGGCGATGTTCCGCCCCCCATTCGCGTGGCAGGAGTACCTGCTGCAGACGTGGTTCGTCGCGCGAGTTTCGGTACTGCCCGCGCTCATGCTCACGCTGCCCTACTCGGTATTACTTGTCTTCACCTTCAACATCCTGCTCGGCGAGTTCGGTGCTACGGATTTCTCCGGCACCGGGGCCGCGATCGGAACGGTGAACCAGATCGGCCCCATCGTCACGGTGCTGGTTGTCTCGGGCGCGGGAGCCACGGCTATGTGCGCCGATCTTGGTGCCCGCACGATTCGTGAAGAACTCGACGCGCTGAAAGTCATGGGCATCAATCCGATACAGGCGCTTGTCGTTCCACGCGTCTTGGCCGCAACGACTGTGGCATTGGCTCTGTCGGCAACGGTGATCCTCACCGGCCTCGCCGGCGCATACATCTTCTGCGTCTACATCCAGCACGTCTCCCCTGGCGCCTTCGCCGCCGGGATGACATTGCTGACCGGCATGGGCGACGTGGTTGTCTCGTTGACGAAAGCCACACTGTTCGGCCTGGCAGCCGGCCTCATCGCCTGTTACAAAGGGATTTCGGTCGATGGCGGACCCGCAGGTGTCGGCAATGCCGTCAACGAGACGGTCGTGTTCACGTTCATGGTGCTATTCGCGATCAACGTGATCGTGACGGCCGTCGGCATCCAATTCACCGTCTCATGAGGTCAATTCGGTGACCACCGGATTTCCCAGCCGCCTTCACCCCAAGCTGGGCATCACCATCCACAATGTCGCCGACGGCTGGAACCGAGTCGGCGCGCAAACCCGTTTCTACGTCAAAACCGTTGCGGCAGTGCCGGAGGCGGCGACTCGTTACCGGAAAGAACTTCTTCGCCTCATTGCACAGATGGGGCTGGGGTCGGGCGCCCTCGCGGTGGTCGGTGGCACCGTGGCCATCGTCGGGTTCTTGACGATGACTACCGGGGCGCTCGTCGCCGTCCAGGGGTACAACCAACTGGCCTCCGTCGGGTTCGAGGCACTGACCGGTTTCGCATCAGCATTCTTCAACGTTCGGCTGATCGTTCCAGGGACCGTCTCAGTGGCGCTGTCGGCCACTATCGGCGCCGGGGCAACTGCGCAGATCGGCGCGATGCGCATCAACGAAGAGATCGATGCGCTGGAAGTGATCGGGATCCGGTCGGTCACCTACCTGGCATCCACCCGAGTGGTGGCCGGCGTTGTCGTGGTCATCCCGCTGTACTGCATCGCGGTCATGATGGCATTCCTGGCTGCCCGCACCGGGACCGTCGCGATCTACGGCCAGGGGTCGGGGGTCTACGACCACTACTTCAACACGTTCCTCAACCCCACCGACGTCATCTGGTCGTTCATGCAGTCGGTGGCCATGACCGTCGTCATCATGCTGGTCCATACCTATTACGGATACACAGCGAAGGGCGGTCCGGCCGGTGTCGGCGAGGCAGTGGGGCGTGCGGTCCGCACGTCGATGGTTGTCGCGGCAGTTGAAATCGTCATGATCTCCCTGGCCGTCTACGGGCAGTCGGGCAACTTCAACCTGGCAGGGTGACGATGGAACCCCGACCCGGAGACAACCGTCTACACGACCGCTGGTGGACGGTCGTGCTGCTCGTCGCCATCGGCGCCTTCTTCTTCGTGACGGGCACCGCGTTCGCCGGCACCTTCCGGTCCTACGTTCCTGTGACTCTGACTTCGGATCGCTCGGGCCTGGTGATGGAAACCGGGGCCAAGGTGAAGATGCGCGGGGTCCAGGTCGGCCGAGTCGCTCAGATCCAAGGTGGTCAGGGCCCGGCCAGTCTGCGCCTCGAGATCGACCCGGATCAGGTTCGGTACATCCCGGCCAACGTCGGGGCGCAGATCAGGTCCACGACCGCGTTCGGCGCCAAGTTCGTCGACCTCGTCTATCCGTCGGATCCCAGCCCGCAACGCATCTCCGCGGGTGCCGTACTGCGCTCGGCGAATGTGACGACCGAAGTCAACACGGTCTTCGAGAACGTGGTGAATCTCCTTGACATGGTTGACCCCGCCAAGCTGAACGCGGTGTTGACCGCGGTGGCCGACGGAGTTCGGGGCCAGGGTCCGCGGATGGCCGAAGCCACCACCGACCTCAATCAAGTGCTGAAGGCTCTCAACGATCGCAGCGATGTCATCCAGCAGGATTGGCGGTCATTCAAGAATCTCAACGACACCTACGCCGCGGCCGCACCCGACCTGGTGGCGATACTCAATGCCGGCAGCACTTTCAGCGCAACTGTCGCCAGCCGTGCCCAGAACCTGGATGCGTTGCTGCTCAACACGATCGGATTCGCCCAATCCGGCCGCGATCTGCTGAGTACCAGCGGCGACAAGCTTGTTGACGCCGTGAATACTCTCGAGCCGACGACCGCCCTGCTGCTGAAGTACAACCCCGTCTACACGTGCTGGCTCGAAGGTGCGAAATGGACACTCGACAACGGTGCTTATGACGCATGGGCCGGAAAGGACGGTAAGTCGGCGATGTTCGACGTTGCTCTCCTATTGGGCAACGATCCCTACCAGTACCCGGACAACCTGCCGATCGTAGCGGCCAAGGGCGGTCCCGGCGGTAAGCCGGGCTGTGGGTCGATGCCTGACCCCACCAAGAACTTCCCGGTGCGCCAGCTCATCACCAACACCGGGTGGGGCACCGGTTTGGACGTTAGGCCGAATCCAGGCCTCGGACATCCCTGTTGGGCCGACTGGTTCCCCGTCACACGTGCGAATCCGCGGCCACCCAGCATCCGGCAGTGCTTACCGGGCCCTGCTCCAGGGCCTGACCCTGGACCGGGAATGCCACCGTACGGCGCAGCCTGGTACGGGCCGGGCGGCCTCCCACTGTGGCCCGGTGTACCTCCCGCCCCGGAGCCCGCCCCGGCGCCTTCTCCGCCGGTAGCAGCTCCGGCCGACCAGACAGCGCCAGCGACGCCGACGCCATGACCATCGACATCCGACAGGAGACTCAACGGTGAAGAACCAACTGAGGGGCACCGTTTGGCGACTCGGTATCTTCCTGACCGTCTGCTTCTTCGGCGCGTTCGCTCTGCTTGCCGTCTTCGCCCAGTTCCGATTCGACGAAGGCAAGACCTACAACGCCGTATTCACCAATGTGACCGGCTTGAAGAAGGGCGACTTCGTCCGCATCGCGGGAGTCGAGGTTGGCAAGGTAGACGACATCGTCATCAACCGGGACGCATCGGTCCGAGTTGCCTTCTCCGCCAGGGATTCAGTGATGCTCACAGAGGGCACTCGAGCAATCATTCGCTACGACAACGTGATCGGCGGACGGTTCCTTGCCCTTGAAGAAGGGACAGGTGGTGTCAAGCGACTCGAACCAGGCCAGACCATCCCTGTCGACCACACCGCCCCAGCGCTCGATCTGGACTCGGTCATCGGTGGCTTCAAACCGCTCTTCCGTGCCCTGAGTCCCGAGCAGGTCAACGACCTCAGCGGACAATTGAACAATGCCCTACAAGGCCAGGGCGCCACAATCGGCTCCTTCCTCGATCAGGCGGCGGTTTTCACGAATACCCTCGCCGACCGTGACCAGTTGATCAGCGAGGTCATCACCAATCTCAACGCGGTGCTGGGAACCGTCGGCAGTCAGAGCGGACAGTTGGACAAGGCCGTCACCAACCTTGCCGGGCTTGTCGAAGGCCTCGATGCCCGGCGGACGGACATCGCGAATGCCTTCCAACACACCAACGCCGCTGCCGCCTCGGTGGCGGACTTACTCACCCAGGCTCGAGGCCCCTTTCAGAAGGTGGTCCATGAGACCGATCGGGTCTCCGCAATCGCAGTCGCCGACCATGAGTATCTGGCGAGGTTGATCGACACGCTGCCGGACAAATACCGCGCTCTGGGCCGCCAAGGCATGTACGGCGACTTCTTCAGCTTCTATTTGTGCGACTTGGTTTTGAAACTCAATGGTAAAGGTGGACAGCCTGTTTACGTCAAGGTGGCCGGCCAGGACACCGGGCGGTGTACGCCGAAATGAAGTCCTTTTCCGAACGTAATCCCGTCATCCTCGGAGCGATCGGCGCCGTCGTCATCGCAGGCATTGTGATGGGGGCGCTGAACTGGCAGAAGATCCCGTTCCTCAACCTTGGCCACAGTTATTCGGCGTACTTCGCCGAGGCGGGCGGGCTGTTCACCGGCGCCGGCGTCGAGGTGTCAGGCCTGCCGGTCGGCAAGGTGGCCAGCATCGAGCTCGACGGACAGCACGTCTTGGTGAAGTTCCGTATCAACGGCGACGTACATCTGGGTGATCGCACCGTGGCAGCGATCAAGACCAAAGGACTGCTGGGCACCAAGATGCTCGACGTGATCCCCCGAGGCAACGGCGACCTCTCGGGGCCGATTCCGATTGACCGGACCACCTCGCCATACCAACTCCCTGACGCACTGGGCGATTTGACCACCACCATCAGCGGACTCAACACCGACCAGCTGTCGCAATCCCTTGCGACCATGGCAGAGACATTCGCCAACACGCCGTCGGACCTCCACAATGCGGTCACCGGCGTGGCCCGCTTCGCCGACATGCTCAACAAGCAAGACGCCGAACTGCGCAACCTACTGGCCAACGCCGCCAAAACGACTGAGGTCCTGGCGAATCGCACAGACCAGATCGTGCAACTGGTCCACCAGACGAACTCGTTGCTCATCGCACTCAACGCGCAGAGTGCGTCTCTCGACAAGATCTGGCGCAATATCTCCGCGGTGTCGCAGCAATTGAAGGGTTTCGTTGCCGACAACCGAGCAACACTGAAGCCGGCCCTGGAAAAGTTGAACGGGGTTTTGACCATCGTCGATGACCGGAAGGCGAAGGTGCAGGATGCTGTCAAGCGGCTCAACGCCTATGCGATGTCGCTCGGCGAGTCTGTGTCGTCAGGTCCGTTCTTCAAGGCCTACGTCGTCAATCTCTTGCCCGGACAATTCGTTCAACCGTTCATCGACGCGGCGTTCTCGGACCTGGGCGCCGACCCTGCCACACTGCTGCCCTCCTTGCGTACGGATCCTCAGGTTGGGCAGCCGGGCACACCTGCACTCCCGGTGCCTTTCCCGCGCACCGGGCAGGGCGGCGATCCGAATCTGACGCTCCCGGATGCGATCACGGGCAAGCCGGGCGATCCGCGCTACCCGTATCGCGCACCGCTGCCGGCTCCGCCCGCCGGCGGGCCACCACCCGGACCGCCGGCGGCATCGCCGCCCGAGATCGCCTCGACACCGGAGCCCACGCCCGCTCCGCTCCTGGTGCCCGCTCCCGGAGAGCCGACGCAGAGCGCCGAATCGGGAGGTCAGCAGTGACGAAGCTGCGAAACCCTCGGGTGGCTCTGGCCGCCGTGTTGGTACTGATCCTCGTCGCCGGACTCGTATTCGCCGTTCGCGCATACAATCAGGCGAACGAGACACATGTGGTCGGCTACTTCGACAACAGCACAGCGCTGTTCCCCGGTGACGACGTACGGATCCTCGGCGTCCCAGTGGGCCGGGTCGAGAAGGTAGAACCGCAACCGGACGGGGTGAAGATCTCCTTCTGGTTCGACCGCAAGTACAAGGTTCCCGCTGACGCCAAGGCCGCGATCTTGTCGCCGATGCTGGTTACCGGCCGCGCCATCCAATTGACACCGGTGTATTCGGGTGGACCCACCATGAACGGTGGTGCGGTGATCCCGCGGAAGCGCACCGTGGTTCCCGTCGAGTGGGATCAAGTTCGGGTTCAGCTGCAGCGGATCACCGAACTCCTCAAGCCGACGACGCCCGGCGGGGTCAGCACGCTGGGAGCCTTCATCAACACCGCCGCGGACAACCTGCGCGGTCAGGGCGGCGACATCCACGACACCATTGTCAAACTATCCCAAGCAATGTCGGTCCTGGGTGACCACAGCTCGGACATCTTCGCGACCTTCCGCAATCTCTCGGTGTTGGTCACGGCATTGCGGGGCAGCAGCGATCTGCTCGGTCAGCTGAACCAGAACCTGGCCACCGTCACGGGTCTACTTGCCGACGACCCGACCAAGATCGGTGACGCGTTCGCCGATATGAACTCGGTCATCGGGGACGTACGGAGCTTCGTTGACGAGAACGCCGACGCCATCGGCACCACGACTGACAAGTTGGCCTCGATCAGCACTGCACTGAACGAAAGCCTCGACGACATCAAACAGACACTGCACATTGCGCCATCGACCGTCGCCAACTTCACCAACATCTACGAAGCATCCAACGGCGCCTTCACCGGGGCGCTTGCGGTCAACAACTTCGCCAACCCAATATCGTTCCTGTGCGGCGCGATTCAGGCCGCGTCGCGTCTGGGCGCTGAGCAAGCATCGAAGCTGTGCGTCCAATACCTCGCGCCGATCATCAAGAACCGGCAGTACAACTTCCCTCCGATCGGGGAGAACTTCCTGGTCGGCGCGCAGGCGCGGCCCAATGAAGTCACCTACAGCGAGGATTGGTTGCGGCCGGACTTCGTGCCGCCGGCAACGACACCCGCACCGCCGCCGACGGCCATACCTCCCCAGGCGCCATTGCCGGCCGAGGCAGCTCCTTCAACACCCGTGATGTCGACCGACCCGAATGCCGGGCTGACCGGCATGATGACACCACCGGGAGGTGGGTCATGAAATATCGCACAGTGACCACCATCGCAGCGACAGTCGCGATCACGGCCAGTACGGCAGGATGCAGTCCCAGCGGCTGGCAGGGTCTGAACTCGTTACCGTTGCCGGGAACGGAGGGCAACGGCCCCGGGTCGTTCACCGTCACAGCAGAAATGCCGGACATCAACAACATCCAGCCGAATTCGCGGGTGCGTGTGGGTGACGCGACGGTGGGCCACATCACCAGCATCGAGTTGCAAGGCTGGCATGCACGGGTGACCATGCGACTCAACGGCGATGTGAAGCTGCCCGGCAACGCAACCGCGAAAATCGGCCTCACCAGTATTCTCGGCTCACAGCACATCGAGCTGAGCCCACCGACCGACGCGCCACCGGAAGGGCGACTGCACGAAGGGTCGTTGATCCCGCTGTCGCATTCGAAGTCGTATCCCACGGTCGAGCAGACGCTCGCCGCAGTGTCAACGGTGCTCAACGGCGGGGGCCTTGGCCAAATTCAGGACATCACCGAAGCATTCAGCACCGCGTTCCGCGGTCGAGAGCAAGATCTCCGCAACATCATCAGTGAGATCGATCAATTCACAGCCCATCTCAACACCCAGAGCGACGACATCATCGCTGCCGCCGACAGCCTCAACAAGTTGGCCGGTACCTTCGCGGCCAACCAGCCGGTGCTCGATAAGGCGCTCAAGACGGTCCCCGAAGCGCTGGCGGTGCTCAACAACGAGCGGGACAACCTCGTTGAGGCCGCCGATCAGCTCGGCAAATTCGGTGATCTCGTGACCAACACGGTCAACCAGAGCAAAGTGAATCTCGTCAAGGAGCTCAAGGACATTGGGCCGGTGCTGGAATCGCTGGCGAACGCGGGTCCCAGCATGACGCGCGCCCTGAGCCTCATCCTCACCTTCCCGTTCCCCAACGAGACCATCGAAAAGTGGCAACGCGGGGACTACGCCAACATGACAGCCATCGTGGACCTCACGCTGAGCCGGATCGACCAGGGCATCTTCACCGGCACGAGGTGGGAGGGTGATCTCACCGAGCTGGAGATGCAGTGGGGCCGAACCATCGGCCAGTTCCCCAGCCCGTATACCAAGTCCAACCCGCTGGTTGCGCCGTACCAGTTCGATCAGGGACCGTGACATGCATCTGAGCCGACGAATGCTGATCCAGTTGGCGATCTTCACCGTCATCGCGATGACCGCCATCGCTGTCATGGGGCTGTACTTCCTGAAACTGCCTGCGAAGTTGTTCGGCGTCGGCCGCTACAGCGTGACGGTGCAACTTCCCGAGACCGGTGGTCTCTACAGCACCGGCAACGTGACCTACCGCGGCGTCGAAGTCGGCCGGGTGGAGTCGGTGAACCTCACCGATTCCGGCGTCGATGCGGTGCTGTCGCTGAATTCCAGCATCAAGATCCCCTCCGATCTCAAAGCCGAAGTGCACAGCCAATCCGCCATCGGTGAGCAGTACGTCGAGTTGATTCCCACCAACGGATCCACCCGGCCGTTGCAGAACGGGGACGTCATCCCACGGTCAGAGACCTCGATACCACCCGATATCAATTCTCTTCTCGACGAGGCGAATTCCGGCCTGCAAGCGATTCCCCGTGACAACCTGAAGACTGCCATCGATGAGTCCTACAAGGCGGTCGGCGGCTTGGGGCCGCAACTGTCGGACATCGTCAAGGGTTCTACGACGCTGGCGATCGACGCCCGCAAGAATCTGGACCCGCTGATCAACCTCATCGACAACTCCAAGCCTGTGTTCGACTCACAGGTCCAGACATCGGCGGCAATTCAGGCCTGGGCGTCTCATCTGGCCACCGTCACCGCCGATCTGCAGCGCGCCGACAAGTCCGTGGCAGGCTTCATCGATCAGCAGGGAATCATCGTGGCGTCCCAAGAAGCGCGCAAGCTCATGGAACGTCTGAAGCCGACCCTGCCCGTCATCATGGCCAACCTTTCCAGCGTGGGGAAGGTGGCGATCAGCTACCAGAACGACATCGAGCAGCTGCTGGTGCTCTTGCCGCAAGCGGTTGCCGAGGGACAGGGCACCTTCGTCGCCAACGCCAACACCGAGCAGGCGTACCGGGGGGAATACCTGTCGTTCAACCTCAACGTCAATCTGCCCCCAGCCTGCACGACCGGTTTCCTGCCGGCTCAGCAGGCCCGCATCCCGAACCTGACCGACCACCCGGATCGAGCACCCGGGGATCTGTATTGCCGCACCCCGCAGGACTCCCCGTTCAATGTCCGTGGTGCGCGCAACATTCCGTGCGAAACGGTTCCGGGTAAACGGGCCCCCACCGTGAAGCTATGTGAGAGCGATCAGCAGTACGTGCCGCTCAACGACGGATACAACTGGAAGGGTGACCCCAACGCCACGCTTTCGGGTCAGGACATCCCCCAATTACCGCCAGGATCAACGCCACCCAGCCTGGACATGCCGACAGCTCCCCCGCCCACTCCGTTGCTCGGCGTCGCCGAATACGACCCGGCCAACGGAACCTATGTCGGCCCTAACGGGCGCCAATACACCCAATCTGATTTGGGCCAGCCGACGAAACAGGACAACACATGGCAGTCAATGCTGTTGCCGCCCGGGTCTTGAGTATCTTCGGGCTGATGGTCGCAGGTGGGCTCGGTGGCATGGTTACCGCCCAGCCGGTGCACGCCGACGCCGTCGCCTATCTGGTGAACGTGACGGTCCGGCCGGGGTACGACTTTCCCAACGCCGACGCGGCGCTGGCCTACGGCAACGGAATCTGCGCCAAGATCAGCCAGGGCCGAAGCTACTCACAGCTCGTGAGCGAGACAATGTCCGACTTCGCAACCACCGACGAATACCAGGCCGTCTATCTGATCAATCAGGCCGCCAACGAACTGTGTCCGGAGCTCATCTGGCAACTGCGGCAGTCCGCGGCGCACTACGTCGGCCAACCTGGGCAATAGGGAGCAACAATGACCGATCGGGTGATGCGGGTAGCCACCCGCGTTGCAGTGGCCGCACTGGTATGCGTGGCGGCGGCCGCCACCACCGCCACCGCGCGCGCCGATAACTCACGACTGAACAACGGCGTCGTGGCCAACGTCTACACCGTTGCGCATCAGGCCGGCTGCACCAACAGGGTCAAGAAGAATCCGGCACTGACGCTGGCTGCGCAATGGCAGGCCGTCGACATCCTGAACAATCGGAGCCTCGATGGCGACATCGGCTCGGATGGTTCGACTCCCCAATCACGAGCGATAGCAGCGGGTTTCGCGGGGACAGTCGCCGAGACTGTCGCGATCAATCCGGCACTTGCCATCAACAACCTTGACGTGATCAACCAGTGGTACTACAACCCCGCGTACATGGCCATCATGTCGAACTGCGCCAACACCGCGATCGGCGTGTGGTCGGAGAACAGCCTGGACCGTTCGGTGGTCGTCGCCGTCTACGGCCAGCCTTCATGAGCGTTCCACACCGCTCAGGGATCACTGCCGCAATGGAGGACGGATGACTCAGCTCGTCGCCTATGATCCGCGCCGAACAGGGCCAGAACCCGATGCGCCGGTTGCCGCCTACCTGATCTTGGATGACCCGCAGCGACGTAACGCGTTGTCCGACGCCTTGCTCGATCAGCTGATCGCCGGCCTGCACCGCGCAGTTGCCGATCCCGAGGTACGTGTGATCGTCCTGACATCGTCACACGACACCGTGTTTTCCTCTGGCGGCAACCTTGACGCGTTCGCCGATACTCGCGCGACCATTGCCAAATACAATGAGCTTGACCGCTTTCCACGCCTGTTCCACACGCTGGCCTCGATCACCAAACCGGTGGTGTGCGCGGCTAACGGTGACGTCCTCGCGGGATCACTCGGGATCGCATTGGCCTGTGATCTGGTGATCGCCAAACAGTCGATCCGACTGGGCTGCCCCGAGATCAACGTCGGCGCATTTCCCTTCATGATCTCGGCGCTCATATTTCGAGCGACGGGGCGACTGATCGCCAACGAGCTGATGATGACCGGTCGATTGCTGTCGGCGGCCGAGGCGCTCGACGCGGGCTTGGTCAACCGCGTGGTGCCCGACGAACAGTTCGACGGGGCCGTGCGCGAGTGGGTTGCCACCATCGCGTCCAAGTCGCCACTGCTGCTGGGGATGGGCAAGAAGGCCCTAGCCGTGACCCGGGACCTACCCCTCGGTTCGGCGCTGGACTACTTGCAAGCTCAACTGGCCCTGGCCTTCACCACCGAAGACCTGGCGGAGGGCGTGCGGGCATTCAAGGAGAAGCGCGACCCGCTCTGGCGCAACACGTGACTGCCGACGATTCACTATCGACGTTTCATAACTAGAGTTCGACGCCGATGCATAATGAATCTCCATACACTTCTGGAGGTGGGATCATCGTCGCCGACCCGTCACGTACGGCCCGGGTGACTACCCGCACCCGCGATCCCGAACGCAAGTCCCGGATCCTGGCCGCTGCCGCCGACCTGATCGCCCGTAAGGGGTACCACGCCGTCTCCATCGCCGAGATCGGTGCGGCCGCCGGAATCACCGGCTCCGGGGTGTACCGCCACTTCGACAGCAAGTCCGCAGTTCTGGTGGCGCTGTTCGACCAAGCCATCGACGACCTGCTGCGCGACGAGCACGAGATACTGCAGACCACCGAGGATTTGACCAGCGCACTGGACCGGCTGATCGCCGGCCAGGTCGAATTCGTGGTCAGAGACCGCGAATTGGCGCAGGTCTACCACAACGAGATCAACAACCTGCCCGAGGACGACCAACGTCGGCTGCGGCGCAAGCAGCGCCTCTATCTCGAGGAGTGGGTCCACCTTGTCGACGAGCTGCGGGCCGACCTCAACGACGCCGAGGCGCGCACCGTGGTCCATGCCGCGATCGGCGCCATCCAGTCGGCGCTATTCCACGGTGTGGGTCTAGCCGAGGACCGCTTGCGGCTGCTGCTCACCCAAGCCGCTCGGGCGGTGCTCAACGTCGCCCGTTGACTGCTGCACGCCCTCGACCGGGCCCTCCGGCAGGAACCTGCTAAGCCCGTAGACAGTGAAGGCGCAGAGCAACATCGAGACGATCGTCGCGGCGGCGACCAGTGCATCGCTCGACAGTCCGCCGTCCAGGTGCAGCGCGATGATGACCGGTGCGCCGAGACCGAAATTCGCGCCGAAGAAGGTGATCGGGAAGACCGCGAAAAGGCTCAGCAGACCCCAACTCGTCGAGACCTTCCGCCAGATCAGAACCGCCACCAGCGTGAAGAGCACGGTTTGCGTCCCCTCCAGCACACCGATGACAGCCGGGTAGTTCCAGATCCGGCCGACGAAAGGACCGTAGTAGGTGTAGACGTCGGTTCCGGTCCCGACGACTTCGAACACGGTCGACATCAGCATCTCGGCCCCCCACACGAGGAACAGCCCTCGCCTGCTCAGCCGTCCTTCGTAGATCAGCCGTCCGATGTAGAGCGGCGCAGCGGCGTAGAGAATGACGTAGCCGCTGTGGGTCCAGATCGGTTGCACCACACCGAATGCGGAGAAGTGGCTGAATGCCGCACCCGGCGCCCCGTCGGCATGGGCATCGTAGAACCACAGGTCGAACGCGACGTCGTAGAGTGGCTCGGCAAACGCAGCCACGGCTGCTGCCAGGCACGCGATCACATAGAACGGTGTTCGCTGTCGCAGACCCATGAGGACGGCAATGG
Source organism: Mycobacterium sp. ELW1 (assembly GCF_008329905.1). Lineage (NCBI taxonomy): Bacteria > Bacillati > Actinomycetota > Actinomycetes > Mycobacteriales > Mycobacteriaceae > Mycobacterium > Mycobacterium sp. ELW1. The sequence continues at coordinate 4,356,177 of NZ_CP032155.1, forward strand.
TCAGCATCCCAAGGACGATTCCCCAACTCGCCCAGGTGAAGATGTTCTGCCAGAGCAAGCTCAGCGGATGTTGCATCACCTCGTCAGACATACGTCCCATGTCGCCAACCTATGGCGCCTGTCGCAGTCGATCTGCACCACTCGGGGGATTTTTCTCCCCCCACCGGGAAGTGCGGGTAGCCCGTGAGGAAAAGTTAATGCGAGGCTGCGCTGGTGTATGTCGACACCAATATCGGCGGCACCATCGATGGCACCGGTGGCGCAGACTTCGCAATCCTTGCCGACCAGGTCCGCGCCGCACAACGCGTCGGATTCGACGGTGTGTGGTCGACCGAGGTCAGCCGGGACCCGTTCCTGCCTTTGGCGATTGCGGCGCAGAATGCGCCGCAGATGCAGGTGGGGACCGCAGTGGCCGTGGCGTTTGCCCGCAGCCCGATGACGACGGCGGTGGTGGCAAACGATCTGAATACATTCAGCAAGGGCCGTTTCATCCTCGGTGTCGGCTCACAGATCCGGGCGCATGTCGAACGTCGGTTCAGCATGCCGTGGTCAGCGCCGGCCGAGCGGATGCGCGAGTACGTGCAAGCACTGCGGGCGATTTGGGCAAGCTGGCAGACCGGCGAGAAGCTGGACTTTCGTGGCGATTTCTACCAACACACCCTGATGACGCCGATGTTCAGTCCCGAGCCCAACCCGTTCGGCACACCAAGGGTGGTGGTGGCGGCGGTGGGTCCGAAGATGACCGCGGTGTCCGCAGAGGTCGCCGACGGGATGCTCGTTCACGGTTTCACCACGTCCAGATACCTACGGGAGGTGACCATGCCGACTATCGAGACGGGGCTCAGCATGACCGACCGGCGCCGAGCAGACTTCACCGTCTGCTACCCCGGCCTGGTGGCAACGGCCGGTGACGAGCGAGACTATGTCAACGCGCTGGCCCAGGTGCGTCGCCAAATCGCTTTCTACGGCGCCACTCCCGCGTACCGTGCCGTGTTAGATCTGCACGGCTGGGGCGATTTGCATACCGAACTGCACCGGCTCTCCAAAGTGGGGGCCTGGACCGATATGACGGCTCTCATCGATGACGAGGTGCTGTCCACCTTCGCCGTAGCCGGTGAGCCCAAAGATGTTGGGCAGCAGATTGTTCGGCGCTTTGGAGGTTTCGTGGACCGCTTCACTCTCTACACACCGTACGCCCTCGACGAGGCCAGTGAAGCGGCCGTCGTCGAGGGCATCCGGTCCGCGGGTCAGGCCTGATTCGCCGCGGCAGCGGTGTTGAGCATGAACTCACCGATGTAGGTTTGCGTCTGATCGGCATTGAGCGGCTGGAACATCGACGCCGCCGAATCACGGTACAGGCGCTCGAAGATAGTGCCCTTACGGAAGGACTCCCCGCCGACCATGCTCATCGCCCTGCGGGCCATGTGCATGACGTTCTCTGAGGTGAAAGTCTTGGCGATACCCAGGTATGGGAATCGAAGCTCCGGCGCCCACTCCTTGTCGCGACCTTGGATCAGGTCCTCGCAGGTCTGATAGACCACGCGCTTCGACAGCTGCACCTTGGTCGCCATCTCGCCGATGCCGTCGATGATGTGCCCCACGGTCTTCACCTCCGTATCGGCGGCCACGATCGCGCCGAAAGTGGCACCCAAGTGTTTCTTGGACAGCTTGGCTGTGGTCTCCTCCAGGATCCGGTACTGCATACCGAGGTAGATGCTGGCGAACATCAACGATGCCCACTCGAGCACACCGAAAGCGCCTGCGCGCCAACCGCAGATGAAGCCGTCAGCGGGGACGTAATAACCGTCGAAATGAATGACCTGGGTACCGGTGGCGTGCATGCCCAGTGCGTTCCAGGTTTTCTCGATGCGTACGCCATCGCCGATTCCGTTGTCGTCGACCTTGAAATCACCCACGAACAGCTTCTCGGCGGCAACGCGTCCCTCGAAAGTGTCCGGCAGGTTTCCGTCGGGGTCGGTCTCGGTGGCGTTCGTGGTGATGATGTCGGCGGCCTCACTGAGCGTTCCCCAGGTCTTCTTGCCGTAGAGCTTCCAGCCCCCGTCGGGTTGGGGTACGGCCCGCATATCGGCCAGGCCGGAGAAACCGGCGCGCTTCTCGGAGAACGGTCCGAAGATCAGGGCACCATCGGCCACGCGGCCAAGCCAGAGCTTCTTCTGCTCTTCGCTCATCAAGTTGCCGGCGATTCCGACCATGATGTAGTGCATGTTGTAGGCCAGCGTGATGGCCGAGTCGCCGCGCGACAGCTCAGACACCACCTTGGAGACGTGCAGGATGTTTCCGCCTGCACCCCCGTATTCCTTCGGCACCGGCAGCGCACCCAGGCCCGACTTCTTGAACACGTCTATGGACGGGTAGGCGAAGGTGTTCTCCTCGTCGTACTTGGGCCCGATCTCGCGGAAGAACTGTGAGACCTCCTGAGCCTTTGCGAAATAGGGCGCGAACTCTTCGTCGGTCATATCCTGATTCAGCATTACATTCTCCATCTCCGTCAGTGCTGACTGCGGCCGATGCTGCTCTCCTGTTCGCGCCTGCACACCCCTCACAGGGGGTAACTCGCTCCAACGACAGGGGAAGCCCTCCCCCCTAGGGGCAGTCGGTTTCCTCCCGGTGATAGTCGTCGCAACGAGACAGCCTGCATACCGTCGAAGCATTCGTCCAACCCACCGAGGAGAACCGCTTCATGAGCCATGCATTCGCCGTCAAGTGGCTGAAGGCGTTCCGGGAGAGCGCCGAGGCTGTCGTCGCTCTCTATGCCGACGACTTCCTGTTCGAGGATCCAATCCTGGGACAGTCGGTCACCTCGAAGGATGAGCTGCTGCGGGTGTTCGCACCCTACGCCAACAAAGACACCGAAAATGGCATCGGTATCAACAACTTCCGCATCGATGAGGTTGTCGGCGACGAGAAGGCGGCCATCTACCGCTGGACCTGGCATGCGCCGACTGCGGCCGCCTTCGTCGGTGTGCCGACCGACGGCAAGGTACCGGGTGCGCGCGGAATCACCTTCCACATCTATGACAGCGACGGGCGCATCAAGCGCGAGGAGAGCTTCTGGGATTGCGCCACCGCCGTGCGTGACTTGGGACTGCCCGTCGACCCCACCGCCGTCGCCAAGTCGCCGGCCCTGGTCTGAAAGGAAATGCAACGATGAGCCTGGCCACCGACCATGCCAATCGCTGGGTCACCGCACTCACTTCTGACACTGCGGCCGCAGTCGACCTGTACGCCGAAGACCTGGTGTATGACGACCACGCGGACTCCGACCACATGATCGACACCGCGATCACCAAAGCCGAACTGGAACCGCGATTGGCTCCGTTCGCCAACACCGACCCCGACAACGGCATTGGTATCCACCGATTCACCGCAACCGAGTCATTCCAACTCGCCGGTGTCAACGGCAATCCCGCGGTGGTCATCCTCTGGGATTGGACGGGTGAGGGCCTGGAAACCTACCGGGGCGTGCCCACGGCTAACAAGTCGTTGCAGACTCGCGGCATCACCTGGCACCAGCTCGATGGTGACGGCAGGATCGAGCGTGAGACCACCTACTGGAATGACACGCCGGTCCTCCAGGAGTTGGGGCTGCCGATCGTCACTCCGGAGTACTGGGTCGAAGGCTTCGATCCCGCGTCGCTGGCGCAGTAGTGAGTCGGCCGAACCACGGAATGTGGGGAGTGCTGCCCGACGTCCTGGATCGGGCCTGCACGTACTACGCCGATCGCGTTGCGATCATCGACAACGATCGCAGCATCACCTACCGACGTTTAGGTCAATGGCGCAATCAAGTCGCCCGTGCCCTGATCGACTGCGGCATCCAGAAGGGTGAGCGGGTCGGGCTGCTAATGCCCAATTGTCTGGAGTTCATTCCCATCCAGCACGGCATCTGGGCGGCGGGCGCCGTCCTGGTGCAGATGCCGACCCGAGCCGCGGCCGATGGGTTCCGGTCCAACCTGGCTTCGACCGACGCGACCACCCTGGTCTACCACGCCAAGTTCGAGAGCGCCGTCGCGGCGATCAGGGCGGAATTACCCAAACTGCAGACGGTCATCCGCGTCGGCACCCCAGACCGGATCGAGGTCGACGCAATAGGCTTCGACGCCGTCGTCGACCTCCAGCTCGACACCCGGCCCGACGTTGCGATCGACGAGGACGACGAGGCGTATGTCCTATTCACGTCCGGCAGTACAGGAGAGCCCAAAGGCGTTGTCAATTCCCATTTCACCTGGAGTTACTACAGCATTTCGGCCGGTCTCGAGATAGGGGACATCGCCTTCGGCGAGGTGTTTGCGCACGGCGCGCCCCTGACTCACTTCTCGCAGATCTTCGTGATGCCCACCTTCGTCCGCGGCGGCACCAATGTGATGCTGCCGGGTCTTGAGGTGGACGGACTGATGAAGAACATCGAGCACCACCGAATCACCGCCACCGCTCTGGTTCCGACGATCATCTACTTGCTGCTCGACCATCCCCGACGGGGCGACTTCGACCTCAGTTCACTGCGCACCATCGTCTACGCCGGGGCGCCGATCGCCCCCGATCGCCTGCGCCAAGCACGTGACGTATTCGGTCCCATCTTCATTCAGACCTACGCGGGCACCGAGCAGGGCTACGTCTCGTGCCTGCGCAAGGACGAACACCGCACCGATGACGAGGTGTGGGCGCAGCGGCTGGCGTCAGCAGGCCGCCCGATTTTTCACGTGCAGATCAGCATTCAGGACGACGACGATCGCCCGTTGCCGGTCGGCAGTACCGGGGAGATCTGCTCGCGTCAACTGGGCCAGATGCTCGGATATCTCGACCCGACTCGCGATGCCGAGACAGTTCGTGACGGGTGGGTCCACACCGGTGATATCGGTTATCTGGACGACAACGGTTTCCTGTTCATCGTCGACCGCAAGAAGGACATGGTGGTCAGCGGCGGCTTCAACGTCTTCCCCCGCCAGGTCGAGGACGTTTTGTCCAGCCATCCCGCCGTCGCCCAGAGCGCCGTCATCGGAGTGCCTCACGCGAAGTGGGGCGAGGCCGTCCTCGCCGTCGTGGTGGCAAAGCCGGGCGAAATCACCGGCCCCGGCTTGGAAAGGGAACTCGTCGAACATGTTAAACAGGCACTCGGGTCCGTCCCGGCACCCAAGACCGTTGTCTTCACTGACGAACTGCCGCTGAACCCGGCCGGCAAGGTCGACAAGAAAGCGATTCGCAAACCCTACTGGCAGGGCCGGACCCGCCAAATCGGCTGACGCAAAGGAGCTGTCATGACCAACCACTACTCGATGTACATCGACGGAAAGTGGATCGACTCCGACGAGGTATACGAAGTTCGAAGCCCTGCAACGGAAGAGCTCGTCGCCACCGTCGCCAAGGGCACCACCGACCACGTCGATGCCGCCGTGGCGGCGGCGAAGGGAGCGTTCGAGGAAGGTACCTGGCGTCGCACTCCCCCGGCCGAACGCGCTGCGCTGATCAATACCGTGGCCGAGCGCCTGGCCGCCCGAGCTGACGAGCTCGCAGCACTGCAGGCTCGCGAAAACGGTGCCACGATCCGTATCACCGGCGCTCTGCACGTCGGGCTCTCGGTTGGTCAGCTGCAGTATCTGGCCGCAATCGCGCAGCAATACCAATGGGAGACTCCGGGCCCCGCGATCGAGCCGATTGCGGCCGACGGCATCGTCGTTCGCGATCCGATCGGAGTTGTGGCGGCAATTGTGCCGTGGAACATCCCGCTGCTGACCACGGTGTGGAAAGTGGGTCCTGCGCTGGTGGCCGGCAATTCGGTGGTCCTCAAACCCGACGAGCACGCCCCGCTACTGCCGTTGGAACTGGCACGGGAGTTCGAGGCTGCCGGGTTGCCACCCGGTGTCCTCAATGTCGTCACCGGGGATGGCGAACCGGTGGGAGCCCACCTGTCAGGCCATCCCGTGGTCCGCAAGGTTGCCTTCACCGGTTCGACCGCCGTTGGTAAAAGCATTTTGCGGCAGTCGGCCGACACTGTACGGCGGGTGACCCTGGAGCTTGGCGGTAAGGGAGCCAACATCATTCTCGATGACGCCGACATCGACATGGCGGTCGACGGCTCCTTGTTCGCGTGCATGGCCAACAACGGTGAAGCCTGCGAGGCCGGCACCCGGCTGCTCATTCCGGCCAGCCGGCGCGACGAGATCATCACCAAGTTGGTGCAGCGCGCCGCCACTCTCAAACTGGGCAACCCGCTGGAGCCGACCACCCACGTCGGCCCGATCATTTCCGCCGAGCAGCGTGATCGCATTCTGGACTACTTCCGCATCGCCGCACACGAGGGGGCGAAGGCAGCCATCGGTGGAAACAAGCCCTCAGGACCGGGCTTCGATAAGGGCTACTGGATCGAGCCCACCATCTTCGTCGACGTGACCAACGATATGCGCATCGCCCGTGAAGAGGTCTTCGGACCGGTTCTGGTCGTGCTCACCTACGACTCCGACGACGAAGCGGTGAAGATCGCCAACGACACCAATTACGGTCTGTCCGCGGGGTTTGGGGTAGCGACGACCGCGCCCTCAACGTCGCGCGCCGACTCGAGGCGGGATCGGTGTGGATCAACAACTGGCACATCATCCATCCCGCATATCCGTTCGGCGGGTTCAAGGAGAGCGGCCTGGGCCGCGAAGGGGGCCCACATTCCATCGACGAGTACGTCGAGGAGAAGTTCATTGCGCTGGACCGTTCCGGCGGAGCCGAGAACAAGGCGTTCGCGATCGTCATCGATCCCCCAGTGACCTGACCAATCCGGAGGAAGCCATGGTCGACATCGATCTCTCCCAACGGCCGCCGTTGCGGCTCGGGGTAGCAGCCAATGACGGCGTTCGCTGGTACCGCGACATCCCGGCCCAGCGGATCCGGGGCATCGATCTCAGCGATGTGTCGCGAAAGTCTGTCCGCGCACGCCGCGCTCATCCCCATGCCGACGTTGTCGCCGACATCGATGTCGTGATTGCCCCCGACGCAGCCACTGCCCGTGGACTGCTGGCCGAGAATCTCGGCGAAAGCGACGGAGAGGTAATCCTTTACGTCGGAACACCAGCCGGACTTGCCGGGCTGGTCGCCGACATCTACGCGCTGGGTATAGCGGATGGCGCCGTGCTGATCCCGGGCGCACCGGGAGTAGCCGACCTCATCCGCGACGCAGTGATGCCGGCGTTGCAGGCGATGGACTTGTTCACCGATTCCGCATCCCAGGCGCTGCCGGCATGAGCGTGACCGGCGAGGACTACCGCGCCGCGCTGCGTCGTCACCCGGCGGGCGTGGTCATCATCACTCTGATGTCCGAGTCCGGTCCGGTGGGATTCACTGCGACGTCGTTCACCTCGTTGTCGCTGGACCCACCGCTGGTGTGCTTCAACATCACGCACACCTCGTCGAGCATCACGGCCTTGCGCAGAGCACGTTCGATTGCCGTTCATCTGCTCGGCGAGGAGCAGCACGCGCTGGCCAAGCGGTTCTCGGCCAGTGCCGAGCAAAGATTCGCCGATGCCGCCCTGTGGACGACTCTGGAGACTGGTGAACCGCTGCTGCTGGGAACCTCGACGTGGCTGTGCGCCACTATCGATCAGATGGTCCCAGCGGGCGATTCCACATTGGCCATCGCACTGGTGACGCGGATCCATCGCGACCACGCGGCCCCGTCGCCACTGCTTTACCACGACGGTACATACCACCGCGCGGACGTGTTGAAGGTCTGAGCTCAGCGATCCCGCAGCGCCCAGGCGATGGCCTGGGCCCGGTTTACCGCGCCGTACTTGCGCAGAATGTGCTTGACGTGGGACTTCACGGTACCTTCTGTGATGACCAGTTGGTCTGCGATGGCCTGATTGGTGGCACCGGTCACCATAAGCTCGAGGACCTCCGCCTCTCTCTCAGTCAGATCAACAAGCCCCTCTGTAGCACAACGTGATTCACCCACGCCGACCTCACTTGGGCGGGTTGAGTCCGCACCCGACTCGCATAACTGGTCGATGCTGTCTACAGCTCCGAAGAATAGCTCGCGCACGTTGTCCCGCTGGGCGCGCAAGCGCTCGAGCAGCATGGCTCTCTCGTAGATGTGGCTGAACCCGTCGGCGAATGCCCACAGGACATCCCGGTCGCCCTCGTCGACTCGTCGCGGCAACGGATGATGATCGGTATGCAGAAACCCGATCACCTCGTCCCCCACCACCAGCGGTGCGACAACATAGGAGCGGGACTGCCCCGCCGCGACGATGAGGGGCCGGTACACCGGTGCATTCGCAGTGTCGTAGACCAGCGAGGGACGCCGACGCGACAACATCTCGGCCTCTGGCGCGGTCTCCGACAGCGGGACCCGTTGATTGATCCAGTCGCTGAACCACGATGTTTCCGTACCGTCAGCCCGGTCATGCAGGACCAGCGGAGTCCAGCTGCGATTCTCCACCTTGGACAGCACCGCCCGGTGAAAACCGCACCGCAACACGAGTTCCTCACAAGCGCTTTCGATCAGCGCCGTCGAGCTGGGCAGTCCGCGGAGCCTGGACAGGCCTGCCGCACAATCAGCCAACCGTTGGCCGCGCATCGCCGTGTCGTGCAGGTACCAGTCCATCGCCAGCTGCTGAAGTCCCAACACCAGATCACATAGCCGATTGGCCTCCGCCACGGCACTGTTAGACGTGTGACGCAACCGATCGATGCAGGCGTGGGTCAATGTCGAGATCATCTCCGCCGCCCGCCAGGGCACATCCCACTCGACAGCGGGAAGCGTTAGTTGCGTGCCGAGGGCGGTTTGAATGTGCTCGCTGGCCACCCGCAGCCGTTCGACTAACTCCATCTCGCGCGACCACCACTCGGTCCTGGATCGTGTTGAGGCCGAACGCGTCCCGTCGCTGGCCAGGGAAATGCTCATTTCCGCCGTCGCTCATCTAGTCGGGATTCTCGCAGATAACAGGCAATGGCAGCGGCGCGGTTGCCGGCTTTCAGCTTGTGCAGAATATGCTTCACGTGGGATTTGACCGTGCTCTCCGCTACAGTCAGCCGGTCGGCCAACTGCGCGTTGGTGGCGCCACTGGCCAACAGCGCCAACACCTCTCGCTCACGAGCGGTCAACCGCGCCAACGGTTTTGACGTGTGCCCATCCACCTGATGCGGCGCAGGCACCGCCGGGGTCGGTGTCGGGGTTGCCGACGCAGCCAAGGAAATGCCGGGCACCTCGTCGAATTCGGTGAGGGCCCGGATTGCCGCATCGCAGACTTCCGCGACGCTGCGACGTTGCTGTTCGGCACGTCCGTTGAGAATGGCCCGCTCGTAGGCAACCCCCACCCCGTCGGCGTACAGCCGCAAGAGATCCCGGTCGATCGCCGTCACGACCGGCTCCCGGCGGTCTGCGTGTAGCAGACCGATGACAGCCGACATAGCGATCACGGGTGCCACGACGTAGTCACGGCAGCCCGTCCGTCGCACCAGCGGTTCGTACGTCCGTTGCTCGTTCGGGGCGTCGTTGACCATGGCCGGCACGCGCCGACGAACCACCTCCGCCTCCACCAGCGGCGATGCCAGCGGGATGTGGAGATCGGCGATTTCCTCATCGATCTCCAAGGCGACCTGCCCGGTTTCATCGCGGACATACAGAGTTTCCGGAGTCCATACCGACCCACGAACCGTCGAGAACATCACGCGGTCAAAGGCGCCACATCCGCACAGCCACCGCGGAGCACTGTCGAGAACCCCTTCAGCGACAGTCTCAGCGCGCGTCCGTTCCAGAGCATCGAGAACTGCACTCAACGCAGCGGCAGACAGTTCGCTGTGCCGCCGCACTGCACCGAGACGCCCGGCACTCAACTGGGCCAATTCGTCCGCCATCCCGTCTAGGACGAGCAATTCAGGCGAGACATCGATGTCGATGGCGGCACACTCCTCGAGCTTCGCGAGCCGATGCGGCTCGCCATTAACTAGCTCCCACATCATCGTGAGCTGTGTCACGTTTGTCAACGGGGCAAAAGACCCTAGCTGCAGTCGGCTGCGGTGGGCCAACCCGGCGCGACAGCGGCAAGATTCTTGACAGCGACATCAGTGAGTTAGTTATTCTTCATTCACTACAGCTGAGCATCGAAAGGGAACCGTGCCCATCCCGCACCCTTGGCAAGACCGGCTTGCCCTTCCGGCGATCGCCGCACCGATGACCTCCGTTTCCGGGCCTGAACTCGTGATCGCCGCGTGCCGAGCGGGCGTGATCGGCGCCTTTCCGACTCATAACGCGCCCAGTTCCGCCGCACTCGACGACTGGCTCGACCAGATCAGCGCCGATCTGACGCCTGGGTGCGCGCCGATGGCGGCAAACCTGGTGGTTCATCGCACCAACGGGCGGCTCGACTCCGATCTGATCAGCCTTTGCCGCCACAATGTCGAACTGGTCATCACCAGTGTCGGTTCACCTGAGCCGGTTGTCGGACCACTGCACGAGATCGGCGCTCAGGTCTACGCCGACGTCGCCAGCCTCGGCCACGCCGAACGGGCACTGGCCGCGGGGGTGGATGGTCTAATTCTGCTGTCCGCCGGCGCCGGCGGACAGACAGGCTGGGCGAATCCATTCGCATTTGTCCGCGCCGTTCGCCGACGCTATGCCGGGCCCCTCGTGTTGGCCGGGGGCATCACCGACGGCAGATCGATTCTCGCCGCACAGGTTCTCGGGGTCGACTTCGTCTATCTGGGAACGAAGTTCATCGCGACTGACGAGAGTATGGCCACGCCCGAATATCAAGCCGCCCTGGTCCGTTCGACGATGGACGATGTCCGGTTGTCCAGCCGGGTCGGGGGCATCCCGGCCAATCTGCTGGCCGACTGGTTAACCGCAGCGTGCCAGTCCGGCGATGATGACGACGCCCGTAATCCGGCATTCGACCAGGACCAGTTGCTGGCCAACAGAACGGCGTGGAGCGCAGGACACAGCGTATCCGGCGTATCCGCGATCACCCCGGTGCCCGACCTGGTCAGCGCGCTCGTCAAGGAGTACGGCGAAGCACGCGATCAACCTCTGGAATTAGCGATCAATGATTAGCGTCGACAAGGCTGCCATACCTCCGGCGGAGCGGGTGTATCACCAGATAGAGGTGACTATCGGGATTCCGTTGGCGATCAGGCCGCGCAGCTTTAGTGTTTCATCGTTCACTATCCGACTGCGGCCACATCTTCGCTGCCGCCGGGACAAGGGATTCAGATGCCGGTCTTGAGTACTGACGTCGACACCAACTCGGACACCTACCTCGGCAACGTCCAGGTGCAATCGGCCGCGGTCGCCGCTCTGCGGGAGCAACTCGAACTCGTCGCAGCCGGCGGCGGTCCACGCTACGTGCAACGCCACCATGACCGTGGCCGCCTGCTGGCACGAGAGCGAATCGAATTGTTGGTGGACCGCGACGCACCGTTCGTGGAACTGTCCGCCCTTGCCGCCTGGGGTACCGAATTCAACGTCGGTGCCGCCATCGTCACCGGCGTCGGCGTGGTCAGCGGAACCGAGTGCATGATCATCGCTCACGACCCCACCGTTCGCGGTGGGACGATGAACCCCTACACATTGCGAAAGAACTTGAGAGCGCTCGAGATCGCGCGCGTCAATCGACTGCCGGTGGTCTACCTCGTCGAGTCCGGCGGTGCCGACCTGCCCACCCAAGCAGAACTCTTCGTTCCCGCGGGAAGGATCTTCCACGAGCTGACCGAACTGTCGGCGATGGGCATACCGAGCATCGCGCTGGTATTCGGCAACTCAACCGCCGGTGGCGCCTACGTGCCCGGCATGTGCGACTACGCCATCTTGGTCGACAAGCAGGCCAAGGTGTTTCTCGGCGGCCCTCCCCTGGTGAAGATGGCCACCGGCGAGGACGCCGACGACGAGGCGCTCGGTGGTGCCGACATGCACACGCGCGTCTCCGGGCTCGGTGACTACTTCGCAAAGGACGAGGTCGACGCAATCCGGATCGGGCGTGACGTCGTCACTCACCTCAATTGGCGCAAGCTCGGACCGGGACCCACACAGCCTGCCGACGAACCGCTTTACGACACCGAAGAACTGCTCGGCATCGCGTCGGGCGATTCCAAGATGCCGTTCGACCCGAGGGAAGTCATCGCACGGATTGCGGACGGATCTCGATTCTCCGAGTACAAGCCGCGCTGGGGCACCAGCATCGCCACGGGGTGGGCGTCGATCCACGGCTTCCCCGTGGGAATCCTTGCCAACACGCGTGGCGTGCTGTTCTCCGAAGAATCCAAGAAGGCAACCGAATTCATCCTTCTGGCAAACCAGACCGACACACCGCTGATCTTTCTTCAGAACGTCACCGGTTACATGGTGGGCACCGAATACGAACAGGGCGGCATCATCAAAGACGGCGCCAAGATGATCAACGCCGTCACCAACAGCACCGTGCCGCACATCACCGTCAACATGGGCGGATCGTTCGGTGCCGGGAATTACGGTATGTCCGGCCGAGCCTACGACCCGCGGTTCATGTTCAGCTGGCCCAACGCCAAGCTCGCGGTGATGGGCGCCGCCCAGCTGGCCGGTGTGCTGTCCATCGTGGGTAAGGCCGCCGCACAATCGGCAGGACGCGAGTTCGATCACGAGGCCGACGCAGCGCGAACTGCCGAGATCGAAGCTCAGATCGAGCGGGAATCACATGCGTTCTACGTCTCGGCTCGCATCTACGACGACGGTGTTATCGACCCGCGGGATACCCGCTCGGTACTGGGATTGGCGCTGTCGGCAACACATTCCAACGCGATCGAAGGACGCCGCGGCTTCGGCGTCTTCAGGATGTGAGGACCGTGATAACCAAGCTGCTCATCGCCAACCGCGGCGAAATCGCTTCGCGCATCATCCGTACCGCGCGAGAGATGGACATCAAAACCGTCGCGGTGTACTCAGACGCCGACTGCCATGCACCGTATGTGGCGGCGGCCGACGAGTCGGTGCACCTGCCCGGGACGACACCGGGCGATACCTACCTGCGTGCCGACCTCATCCTGGACGCCGCCGGGCGAACCGGAGCCGACGCGATTCACCCAGGGTATGGATTCCTCTCCGAGAACGCGTCTTTCGCGGCCGCCTGCGGGGAGCGCGGTGTGATCTTCGTCGGGCCGAGCCCGGCCGCCATCACGGCGATGGGCTCCAAGGTCGCCGCAAAAGAACTCATGGCACAGGCCGGAGTCCCCGTTCTGCCGGGTACGACGGTCCAAAGCGGCGAGGATCTCGATGCCGAGCGGCTCGCCGATGCCGCCGAGAACATCGGCTATCCGATCCTGGTGAAGGCAGCATTCGGCGGTGGCGGGCGCGGCATGCGGATCGTGGCTGATGCCGACAGCCTGGTGGAGGCGGTGCAGAGCGCACAGCGCGAAGCTGCGTCGGCGTTTGGTGATGGCACCGTGTTTCTGGAGAAGTTCGTCCAGTCGCCACGGCACATCGAGGTGCAGATCTTCGGCGACGGCCACGGCACCGTCGTGCACCTCGGCGAACGGGAGTGCTCGATCCAGCGCCGATATCAGAAGATCATCGAGGAGGCGCCGTCCACAGCCGTCGACGCCGCACTGCGCGACGAACTCGGCCGGGCCGCCGTGGCGGCGGGGAAAGCGTTGGGCTACGAGGGCGCTGGCACCGTCGAATTCGTGATGGCACCCGACGGATCGTTCTATTTCCTGGAGGTCAACACCCGGCTGCAGGTCGAGCATCCGGTGACCGAGATGGTCACCGGCATCGATCTGGTGCGCGCTCAACTCCTGGTTGCCGCCGGTGAGCCGCTGCCGGTCGACATGATCGACGTGCAGCCGCGCGGCCATGCGATCGAGGTTCGCCTCTACGCTGAAGACGTTGCTGCCGGGTTCATTCCGGTATCCGGATCCTTGACGGTGTTGGACTTCCCCGATGTACCCGGCATCCGCGTGGACGCAGGATTCGAGTCGGGATCGGTGATCAGCACCTTCTACGATCCAATGCTGGCCAAGGTCATCGGATTCGCCGATACCCGGGATGCGGCCTGCTCGCGACTGGCCCGGGCTTTGACCGAGACCCGAGTCCATGGTGTCGCCACGAACCGTGACCTGCTTATCGGCATTCTGCGCGAACCGGAATTCCGTTCGGGTGCGATCGACACCGGTTACCTGCAACGCCACGACCCGGCTGTGCTCATGGGCGATCACCGTGATGCGGTTCAGATTCACGCCCTCGTCGCGGCGCTGGCGGACCAGGCGTACCGTCGCGCTACCACAGCGGTTCTGCCGGGGCTGCCCTCGGGCTTTCGTACCCTGCCCAGCTCCGACCAGAAGGTCAGCTTCACGCACGGTGATTGCACGATCGATGTCGGGTACCGCTTCGATCGCGGGAGGCTCAACGCAACCGTCGCGGGATGTGATCTCCCCGTTCGTGTTCTGGCGGCATCCGGAGAATCGGTCGACGCTGAGATAGCCGGAATTAGGCGGCGCTACAGCGTCATTCGGGATGGAGTGCACCACTACGTCGACAGCTCGCTAGGCTCGACCGCGCTGCGCGAACAGGAACGCTTCCCTGATCCGTCGGCCAACGCCGAGGCCGGATCCCTGACCGCACCGATGCCCGGAGCAGTGGTACGCATTGAGGTCATCCAAGGCACCCGGGTGCAAGCCGGCACCCCGATCGTCGTGTTGGAAGCGATGAAGATGGAACACACCGTGCGGGCACCCGCCAACGGCGTGGTCGCCGCGATCTCAGTGACCGCGGGTGACCAGGTCGAGTCCGGGCAGGTGCTGGCCATCGTCAGTGTGGACGATTCGGAATGAACGTTGGGGAACGCTGATGGGACTCGATTATCCGGCCCTGCTCGATGACCTACGAGAAGAGTCCGATCAGCTCACTACACACCTGCGAGACCTCACCGAGCGGCATTGGGATCTGCCCACCCCCGCGGCAGGCTGGACGATTCGCGACCAGGTCAGCCATCTCGCTTTCTTCGATGACACGGCGCGGATGGCCATGAGCGATCCTGACCGGTTCCGGGCCGAGGCGAACCGACTCATGGCCGGTGGCATGGATTTTCCCGACCGAATCGCCGCTGAGCACCGGGACCGCCCGGCATCGGAGCTTCTCCCGTGGTTTGTCGATGCGCGTGAGCGACTGCTGGCCGCTTTCGCGAGCGACGACCCCCGCCGGCGCCTGCCGTGGTTCGGACCCGATATGAGTGTCGCATCGTCGGCGACTGCACGATTGATGGAGACCTGGGCCCACGGCCAAGATGTCTACGACACACTCGGTCTGACTCACCCACCCAGCCCTGGGCTACGCAGCATCGCCCATCTGGGTGTGGCGACCTTCGCCTTCGCGCACAGGCTCAATGAGTTGGAGATTCCCGAACAACCCGTCCGCGTCGCGCTGTACTCAGCGGATGGCGACGTGTGGGCGTGGGGACCCGAAGGCGCAGCCGACCAAGTGACCGGTAGTGCTGAGGATTTCGTGCTCACTGTCACCCAGCGGCGACACTGGACCGAGACGGCTTTGGATGCCAGGGGCGCAGTTGCACGTCGTTGGCTGGACATCGCGCAGGTGTTCGCCGGGGCCCCCAGCCGGCGCTCGGTGAGCAAATGACGCGCCCTGTTCGGATCGGCAATGCCTCCGGCTTCTACGGAGACCGGCTCAGTGCGATGCGCGAGTTGGTCGACGGGGCCGACATCGACGTCGTCACCGGCGACTACCTTGCCGAGTTGACCATGCTGATCCTGTGGAAGTCCCGCCAGAGGGATCCCGAAAGCGGTTATGCGCGAACGTTTCTTACACAGTTCGGCCAGGTTGTCCAAGCGTGCGCCGACCGCGGGATCAAGGTGGTCGTCAACGCCGGCGGCCTGAATCCTGCCGCGATGGGCGAGGCGGTGCGCGCCATCATTGCCGACGTCGGGGTCGACCTTAAGGTCGCCCACATCGAGGGCGATGACCTCATGCCGAGGCTCGACGAGTTGCGCAGTGCCGGTTGCCCGTTCGCGAATCTCGACACCGGCCAGGCACTGTGGGGGGATCGCGCGGAGCCCGTCACTGCCAATGCCTACCTCGGTGGCTGGGGCATCGCTGCAGCGCTGTCCGCCGGAGCGGACGTCGTGATCACCGGCCGCGTGACCGATGCCGCACTCGTCGTGGGCGTCGGCGCCTGGTGGCACGGGTGGACCCGTACCGACTACGACGCGCTGGCAGGTGCCGTCGCCGCCGGCCACATCATCGAATGCGGCCCACAGGCTACCGGCGGCAACTACTCCCAATTCCGCGACGTCTCCGACCGCCGCTACCCCGGTTCGCCGATCGCCGAACTGGCCGCCGACGGAAGTTTCGTCATCACCAAACCATCCGGCACCGGCGGCCTGGTGTGTACCGGAACGGTAATCGCCCAGCTCCTCTACGAGGTAGCCTCACCGCGGTACCCGAACCCAGATGTGCTGGCGCACTTCGATACCCTGACTGTCACCCAGGAGGGCGCAGACCGCGTCCTGGTTTCGGGAACTCGCGGATCAGCACCGCCGCCGGCGCTCAAGGTCGCGATGAATTTCGTCGGCGGCTATCGCAACACGATGACCATGGTGCTGACGGGACTGGACATCGAGGAGAAAGCCGGATGGGCCCTGGACGAGCTCTTCACGATCCTAGGCGGGCGCGACCGCTTCGACACAGTTGACACCCAGTTGCTGCGCTACGACAAGCCCGGACCCACCTCCATGAGCGAGGCCACTGCCCATCTCCGGGTCAGCGTCAAGGACCGGGACCGGCGCAAGGTGGACCGCGCGTTCTCCAACGCGGTGATCGAGCTTTATGTGGCGGGCTACCCCGGCTTCCACACCACGACGCCGCCCACCGCCGCGAGTGAATTCGGGATCTATTGGCCGACTTTGATTTCCGCACAGCTCGTCGAGCACGTGGTCGTTCATGCGGATGGTTCACGTGAGGTGATCGCTCCCAGCGAAGAGACCGCCGAACTCGACGGCTCGCCCCCGCGACCTCAGGACGTCCGTGAATCCGTCGACCTCGGTCCTGCCGCCCCTCGACCGTTGGGCACGATCGTCGCAGCCCGATCGGGAGACAAGGGTGGCAATGCCAATGTCGGAGTCTGGACTGACTCCGACGAGCGATGGGAGTGGCTACGGGCCCATCTCACGGTGGACCGGTTCCGCGACCTGGTCGTCGAGGCAGCGGATTTCCCCGTGCACCGCTATGAGTTCCCCAATCTCCGGGCGCTGAACTTTCTCATCGTCGGCTTCCTCGGTGACGGGGTCGCGTCGTGCACCCGGCCCGACCCGCAGGCCAAAGCGCTCGGTGAGTACCTACGGGCAGTGCACACCGATGTTCCCGACAAGTTGGTGTACTGATGGACTTCACCGAACCGCCTGAGCATCACGATCTGCGCAAGGCAGTCGCAGCCGTCACCGACCGCTATGGACCTGCCTATTTCGCCGAACGTGCAGTCGCGGGCGAACCGACCACCGAGTTGTGGCGGGAGCTGGGCGCCCACGGATTCATCGGGATCAACTTCCCTGAGCAGCACGGCGGAGGCGGTGCCGGAATGGTCGAGCTCGCGATCGTGTGCGAGGAGACCGCCGCCCACGGGTGTCCGCTGCTGCTCCTCCTGGTATCGAGCGCGATTTCCGGTGAGTTGTTGAGCCGCTATGGCAGCGACGAGCAACGCCGAACGTGGTTGCCGCGGATGGCATCCGGTGAAACCAAGGTCGTCTTTGCCATCACTGAACCGGATGCGGGATCGAACAGTCGCCAGATCAACACCACTGCCGTGCGTGACGGCAGCGACTATCTGCTCAACGGAACGAAGTACTACATTTCCGGCATCGACGAAGCGGACGCGTTGATCGTCGTCACCCGGTCCGCCCCTGAACAGTTGTCGTTGTTCCTGGTTCCGACAGATGCTCCAGGACTGGTCAAACACCGCCTACCGGTCGGAATCACCGTTCCTGAAAAACAATTCACGTTGCACTTCGACAACGTGCGGGTGCCCGCCTCTGCTCTGGTCGGCACTGAGCACGAGGGCTTCCGCCAGGTGTTCGACGGCCTGAATCCCGAGCGGATCACCGGTGCTGCCGTGTGTACCGGGATCGGGCGGCACGCGGTCGAACAAGGCGCCGACTATGCCCGCAGTCGCACGGTATGGGGGCCGCCGATCGGTTCTTACCAGGCCATCGCACATCCGCTGGCGAAGGCCAAGATCAACGTGGATCTCGCCGCCATGATGACAGCGAAGGCGGCGTGGCTGTTCGATCAGGGCCTGCCCGCCGGAGAGGCATCCAACATGGCCAAGTACGCGGCCGCCGAAGCCGCGGCGGAGGCCGTGGACCACGCCATCCAGGTGCACGGCGGCAACGGGCTGTCCACGGAGTACGGCCTGCTGCCGCAATGGAGCCTGGCCCGGCTGCTGCAGATCGCGCCGGTGAGTCGCGAGATGATCCTGAACTACGTAGCCCAGCACACCCTGGCGCTACCCCGATCGTATTGAGGAGCGCATGAAACTCGGTCTACAGCTTGGCTATTGGGGCGAGCGCCCCCCGACGAACCATGCGGAGTTGGTGGCCGTGGCGGAGGAGGCCGGGTTCGACACCGTGTTCACCGCGGAGGCGTGGGGCTCGGATGCGTTCACCCCGCTGGCGTGGTGGGGACGCGAAACCACCCGGATGCGGTTGGGCACCTCGGTGGTGCAACTGTCGGCGCGTACCCCGACCGCGTGTGCGATGGCGTCGCTGACGCTGGACCATCTTTCCGGGGGTCGCCACATCCTGGGGCTGGGTGTCTCCGGACCCCAGGTCGTCGAGGGCTGGTACGGGCAGAAGTTCCCGAAGCCGTTGGCGCGCACCCGTGAGTACATCGACATCATCCGGCAGGTCTGGGCGCGCGAAGCCCCGGTCACCAGCGCCGGCCCGCATTACCCGCTGCCGCTGTCCGGGGAGGGCACCACCGGGTTGGGTAAGCCGCTCAAGCCGATCGTGCATCCGCTGCGGGCCGACATCCCGATCATGCTCGGCGCCGAGGGCCCGAAGAACGTCGCGCTGGCCGCCGAGATCTGCGACGGGTGGCTGCCGATCTTCTACTCGCCGCGGCTGGCGCCGATGTACAACGAGTGGCTCGACGAAGGCTTCGCTCGCCCGGGCGCGCGCCGCAGCCGCGAGGACTTCGAGATCTGCGCGACCGCGCAGGTGGTCGTCACCGACGACCGGGCCTCGATCATGGACCTGATCAAGCCGCACCTGGCGCTCTACATGGGCGGAATGGGCGCGGAAGACACCAACTTCCACGCCGACGTCTACCGGCGGATGGGCTACTCCGAGGTCGTCGACGAGGTCACCCGACTGTTCCGAGCCGGCCATCAGGACAGCAAAACTCGAGCGGCCAAGGCGGTTCCCGACGAACTCGTCGACGACTCGGCGATCGTCGGCGACATCGACTACGTGCGCAAACAGATCGTCGCGTGGGAGGCCGCCGGGGTGACGATGATGGTCATCGGTGCCCGCACCCCCGAGCAGATCCACGAAGCCGCAGCCCTGTTGTAGCTCAGGCGCCGTGCGCGGCGAAGAACTCCGCGCTGGCTCGTGACGCGTCGAAGGCCGCAGCGGGACTGACCGGCCAGGTGTGACCCCATCCGTCGATGGTGACGAGCGCGACCTCGGTGCCATCGGCGCAACCGAAGGCGGCCAGGCGTTTTCCGCCATCGATGGACCTGGTTGTTGCCGGCGGGCAGCGGTCGAATGCCAACCACCGATCCACCATCGTCGGCGCGGACACGACGGTGCTGGCTCCCCCGCGCCCGATCATGCGGCCGCCGTTGTAGGGCACGACCTTGTCTGCGGTGCCGTGAATCGCAAGCACCGCAACGGGTTTGGATGGATTGCAGCGGACGTTCACCCCCAGCGTGCTCGACACCGGGGCTATCGCCGCCACCAGATCGGGTCGCTCGCACGCCAGCCGGTTGGCCATGAACCCGCCCGCCGACATCCCGGTGACGAAGACCCGTCCAGTCGGGATGCCGTAGTCATGGGTGAGCCGGCCGATCAGTGCCGCCAGGAAGCCGACGTCATCGACTCCCTGCCGGTCCGGTGCCGCCGCGCCGCGCCCGTCGGCCCAACTGAAGTCGATGCCGTTGGGATAGGCGACGACCCAGCCGTACTGGTCGGCGATGGCGTTGTAATTGGTCTCCGCGGATTGCTTGCGGCCGGTCTGACTCCCGCCGTGCAGGTTGATCACCAGACCGTTCGGGTGGGCCAGCCCATCGGGCACATGCAACACATACGTCCGCTGCACGCCACCGAAAGTCAGCGCACCGGGCGGATCTCCGGTGGCGGAGGCGTGTTCTGCGGGAACCGCGAAGAGAAGAAAAAGAGCAGCGAGGAGTGCTGTCCGAGGGCGACTCACGGGATGTCTTTCTACTGGGGCGTGGATTCGGCCTAGCGGTCGCCGCGGCTGCAATTGGGGTTCGCGGGCTTGGTCGGCCACGCGCAGACGTCGAGGTAGGTATTGGTGCTGTAGCCACCGCCGTCGAACACGCCATAGGCGCCGCCATTGGTTCCGGTATAGGTGGCGCCGCCCCCGCCCTGGCCGCCCGAGGTGACCATGGTGGTCACCGTCCAGCCCTTCTCTTCCAGCGCTGCCTTGTAGGCCGTCATCACATCGCTCGGTGACCCGTTGACCTGAAAGTAGAGGTGGATTCCGCCGTCACCGATGTTGTCCGGCCCCTTGGTCGTCTGGCTGTTCGCCGGCGTCGGCACCAGTGCGGGCAGCTTGTCGGCGGCCACCGGGGCAGCACTCGCGGATGTGCTCGAAGACGCCGTCGCACTCGCAGTCGTGGCCGCCGAACTCGCGGATGACGCTGCCGTGCTGCCGGAGTCGGAGTTGCTACAGGCGGTACCGGTCAGTGCGACCGCTGCGGCAAGGGCTGCCGCAGCAGAGAATCCACGTCTCATCAGTGCCTCCTGTGTCGGGCGAATCATGCGCACAGTAACCCACTGAGCACCCCCTTGGTTGCGACACGGTCACGGATACATACCTATCGCTGCAGCGCCGGTCGCAAACAACCCAGGGGTCCCTATCGTCACAGAGGTCAACAGACGTCACCGCGACGTCCCGCCTCCGAAAGGTGTGTCGTGTCGCCGCGCCCCCGCATTCCCTCGCTGTCGCTGGCCTCGACGCTGGTCGTCGGCCTCTGCGCAGCCACCGGTGTCGCGCCGCCTGCGGCCGCGGACCCGTGCGAGGGTGCTTCTGCGGCAGCTCAACCCGCCGCCAACCAGGCGTTTCAGATTCCACAACCCTCGGCCATAGCCCCGTTCGACCGCCCGATCGGGCACAAGCCGGTCGGCGCCAACGACCAAGCACCGCTGCCGACGCTGGGCAAGATGCTCATCAACGCGCTCATCCCCAATTCCGGACAGGTTCAGAAGCAGGCAGCAGTCGCGCCCTCACCGAAACCCGCTCCCGCCCAACCCCAACCAGCTCCCGCCGCCGCGCAGCCGGCGCCGTCGACCGCACCGCCGGGTACCTCGGTGGTCGGCTGGGTGACCGGGCCGGACAGCCCGAACCAGACCATTCAGAAGTTCGCCATCACCGGCACCGACCTCGGAATCATGTGGGACAACGGTGATCCCAGTCATCGACAGGTCCTGCTGGCGTTCGGCGACACGAACGGCTTCTGCATGATCCCCGGCAAGCAGTGGCGCTACAACACACTGATGCGCAGCACCGACGGATCGCTGGCCAACACCGTCGCGGTACCTGACGGGGCCGTCGGCAACAAGTACTCGGGGTCGCCGGTGTGGCGGCCCGGCATCGCCAAGCAGGTCATCAACAGCATCAACGGTGCGCCGCAGGAGACGGGCATCATCCCGACCTCGGGTGTGGCCGTCGGGCCGAATCAGTTCTTGAACTTCATGTCGATCAGGAGCTGGGACAACTACGGCTCGTGGACGACGAACTACTCGGCGATCGCGACATCGACCGACAATGGCGAGACCTGGGGCGTCTATCCCGGCACTGTCCGTCAGCCGTCCAACGGCAACGAGAAGTTCCAGATGGGCGCGTTCCTCAAGCCGGGCCCCGGCGATCCGTACATCTACTCGTTCGGCACCCCCAACGGGCGCAGCGGGTCGGCGTACGTGGCGCGGGTGTCCCCCGGCCTGATCCCGGATCTGACGAAGTACGAATACTGGAACTCGGACAGCAACACCTGGGTTCCGGGCAGCCCGGCAGCGGCCACCCCGGTGATCCCCGGCCCGGTCGGCGAGATGTCGGCCCAATTCAACAACTACTTGAAGCAGTACCTGGTGCTGTACTGCAACGGGAACAACGACGTGGTCATGCGGACTGCGCCGGCGCCGCAGGGGCCATGGGGGCCCGAACAGATGCTGGTGTCGTCGATGCAGATCCCCGGCGGCATCTACGCGCCGTTCCTGCATCCCTGGTCGACGGGCCGCGAGCTGTACTACAACCTCTCCCTGTGGTCGGCCTACAACGTCATGCTGATGCACACTGTGCTGCCGTAGATAGCCCTTACAGCAACCAGAGGTCCCGAAGGTGGGACACTCACCCCTATGGAGCACAGCGACCCCCGCGTCGAGGACTCCGTCCCGGCCGAGCCGCTGGATGGAACCGACGCTGAACAGGCGGCCGAGATCGTCATCGAGGCTGCCACCCGCAACGCCATGTCGGCGGCCCAGCTGGGGCGTCTGCTGGTCGACGCCGGTCGAAGCGTGAGTGACGAAGACGAGCTGGTGTCCTTGCTCCAGCGTGTCGCGTCGATCGCCCAGGAAGCCATCGAGGGCGCCGACAGCACGGGTATCACCATCGACCTGGGCGGGTTGACCTACACCGCCGTGCACACCGACGAGCGCACGCTGCGTGTCGACAGTGAGCAGTACGACGCCGGCGAGGGTCCCTGCCTGCATGCGTCGCGCACCCGCACCACCGTGCTGCTGGACTCCGGAGAGGCCATGTCGGCGTGGCCGCGCTTCTCCACCGCCGCCCATGACGAGGGCATCAACAGCTTCCTGGCGGCCCCGCTGTTCACCGACGATCAGACGCTCGGCTCCTTCAACTTGTACGGCCGGGCTTTTCACGCCTTCGACGGTCTCGACGCCGAGATCCTCGACTTGCTGACCAAAGCGGTCTCCCGGGCGATCGGTGACTTCGCCCGCTTCAAGTCCGCCCGGGACACCGCGGAGTCGATCCAGCGAGTGCTGCAGAGCCGGGCGCCGATCGAGCAGGCCAAGGGCGTGCTGATGGCCATGCACGGCATCGATTCCGATGCGGCATTCGACGTGCTGCGCAAACAGAGTCAACAGACGAACGTGCCTGTCCGGGTATTGGCTGTGCAGTTTCTGGAGCAGGTCGCCGGCAGCAACGGCAACGGCCAGCACCCCCAGAACTAGCTAAAAGGTATTGACCAACGTCCGGCGCTCGGACATCTCCCGCGACATCGTGTAGTGGTGGTAGTGCGTCGCGCACTTGACCACGCTGACGAACATGACGCCGGGATTCGGCCGGCTACGGAGCATTGTCCACATCCGGCGCCGGTAGACCTGGCGCAGGTATGCGTCGGGGACGTTCTTCATCAGCAGCAGGAACAGTCCGAATGCCCGTACGGCGTCGAAGAACTGCGCTTGCCTGCGCCGCCAGGGATGTTGGCGCAGGTATTCGTTGCGGGCCCGACCGAAGTCAAATTTCCTTGTGACATAGAGACTTTCGAGGCGATCGAAATAGAAATCGGGATCGTAGAGGTCGCGCATCAGACCGATATAGCCGTCGCGCAACTCGTCTCGACTCATGTTGAGCGGTATCACGTTGGTGCCGAAGGTCTGCTCGTCATCGAGGTCGAGGCGGCTTTCATTCTTCAGCCGCGCGTGCAGCGGTGTCTTCGGGATCGCGGCGAGCATGCCCACCATGGCGTGCATGATGTCGGTCTGACCGATGAAGTCGGCCTGTTCCTTGAAGATTCGGGTGTCGTCGTTGTCGAAGCCCACGATCATGCCGCACCAGACTTCCAGCCCGGCGTCCTGCACCTTGCGAACGCGGTCGACGATCGTGCCGCCCTTCTTCACGTTCTGATACTTTTTCGCCTCTTTCAGCGAATCCTCGTTGGGGCTTTCGATCCCGATGAACACCACCGTGACGTTGGCGGCGACCATCAACTCCATCAGCTCGTCGTCTTCGGCCAGGTTCAGCGATGCCTCGGTGAAGAACTGCAAGGGATATCCCTCGCGCTCCTGCCAGTCGTGGACATCCTGCAGCAGCACCTTCACGGCGGCCTTGTTCCCGATCAGGTTGTCGTCGACGATGAAGCCGATGGACAGGCCCGCCTTGCGCATCGCTTCCAGCTCGGCGATCACCTGCGCGCTGGTCTTGAGCCTCGGCTTCCGGCCGAAGGTGACGATGATGTCGCAGAACTCGCACTGGAACGGGCAGCCGCGGCTGAACTGGACACTGCCGAACACATAGTTCTTGGTCTTCAACAGGTCGTAACGCGGCACCGGCACGGTCGTCATGTCGGTGCGCTCGGCCTGCTCGTAGCGGTACTGCTGGCGCCCGTGCTTCCAGTCCTCGAGGAATTGCGGCCAGGTGGTCTCGGCTTCGCCGATGAAGATCGCATCGGCCAGGCCGTCGAAGTAATCCTCCTGCACGCTGACCCACGGACCGCCCACGACAACGAAAACGCCGCGGGCCTTGAGCTCGTTGATGATCTCGAGCATCCGCCGGCGTTGGACGATCATGCCGGTGAGCCCGACGATGTCGGCCTGCGCCAGCTTGTCGAAGTCGATCTCCTCGACGTTCTCGTCGACGAGGGTGACCTGATGCTCCGGCGGCGTCAGAGCGGCCAACAGCGGCAGGCAGGCGGTCGGGACGTTGCACTTCTTGCCGAGCAGCGGGAGTGCGTGTTCCAGGCCCCAGTAGGACACCTCGAAGCGCGGGTTGACGAGGACAATGTTGGCCATGGTCGTCTGCTCCGAATCGGGCTCGTAGACGGTGTCGGCGCTGCTTGCCAAGCCGGAGCCTAGCCAAGACGACCTGGCCGAACGAGCCATTCGTACATAGTCGCCGACGGGACTCGGATGCGAGTTCCTAACCAATTGACGGTAACGCTGGGTATTCGGTTCGGTCACGACCTTCTCCTCACCCCTGCTGATGTGGCGCAGACGATGGTGTGATCGTTCCCGTGGACGCGGTTGGGCTGATGATTGTGGTGGTCTTGACGACCGCCGCGCTCGCCGCGGTCTGCGGCTACGTCGCCGCGTTGCGGCGGGAAGCCAACCGACGGAGCCGCGGATATTTCGCGCTCGGTGTCATCGCCGGGTTCATGGGCCGATCGGTCGTGCGCCGGCGACTGCGGCGGCTGCCGCTGTTCGAGAACCCGCTCACGATCGCGGCGCTGCACCTTCGTCGGAGACTGAGCCGTACCGGCATCGCCCGCTAGCTGTACTCGGTTAGGACGTTGGTGTCAGTCTGCTGATCGGTGGTTGGCCTCCGATAGCTGAGTGGCGTCGTTGATTGTTGTAGTCCTCGAGCCACGGGGCAAGGGCGGCAGTGCGGGCGGCGTTGGTGGTGAATATCTGCCGGTAGGCCCATTCGGTCTGCAGTGTGCGGTTGTAGCGCTCCACCTTTCCGTTTTGCCAGGGGCAGTGCGGCTTGATGAAGACGTGTTTGGCGCCCAGGTTTGCGATGACTGCGGCGACATCGGCGGAACGCCGATAGCTCCAGTGGTTGTCGGTGATGACTCGCTCGATGGTCGAGATCCCGTGGGTTCTGAAGTACTCGGCGGCTCTGGCCAGAAACCCACCGCAGGTCGCGCCCTTTTCGTCGGGCAAGATCTCTGAGTACGCCAGCCGCGAATGGTCGTCGACAGCGGAGTGCACGTAGTCGAACCCGATGCGCGCGTTCTTACGGGCGGCGGTGTCGCCCATCTTTTTGCCGTGTGCCTTCCAGCCACCCCCGTCGGGGATGCGCCCAATCTTCTTGACGTCCATGTGAATCAGTTCGCCGGGGTGCGCCCGCTCGTAGCGCACCGCGGTTGTCTTCGATGCCCGGATTACCTCACCGGTCAGCGGGTCACAATCCCGCAGATACGGCATCTGGCGACGGCGCAAGATCGCCGACACCGTCCGGGCCGGCAGACCCAACTCGGCGGCGATCCAGTCCTGACCCCGCCTGCTGGTGCGGCGCAGCTCTATCACCGCATCTTCAACCACAGATGGTGTGCGACGTGGGCATCGACGCGGTCGTGAGGACCGATCCGACAGGCCGGCAAAGCCTTCAGCGTGGAACCGGCGAACCCATCGGTGAGCGCACTGGCGAGAAACTCCCAGTTCGGCGGCGACATGAGACACCGGACGGTGTCCCTCAACGATCCGCTCAACGAGCAGCAGACGACCATGAACGGTCAAACGGGCATTAGCGTGGGACACGAGGACCTCCGTGGACTGGTGAAGACGTCAGACATCTCCACTAAGCCCGGAGGTCCTCCCTACAGCAATAGCGATCCGTCACCAATGTCTAAGCCGAGTACAGCTAGCGGGTGGGTGTCACCAGTCGCTGGGCGCGTAGTTCTTCACAAAACAACCGTGCAGATCTTCGCCCGCCTCGCCCCGGACGATCGGGTCGTACACCCGGGCGGCGCCGTCGACGAGGTCGAGCGGCGCGTGAAATCCCTCGTCGGCCAGCCGCAGCTTGGTCGGGTGCGGCCGCTCGTCGGTGATCCAGCCGGTATCGACGGCGGTCATGAGAATGCCGTCCTGCTCCAGCATTTCACCGGCGCTGGTGCGGGTGAGCATGTTCAGAGCGGCTTTCGCCATGTTGGTGTGCGGATGCCCCGGGCCCTTGTAGGCGCGGCTGAACTGCCCCTCCATGGCCGACACGTTCACGACGTACTTCCGGCGGGCCGGTGACGACGCCAGCGCCGGGCGCAGCCGGCTCACCAAGATGAACGGCGCAGTCTGGTTGCACAGCTGAACCTCGAGAAGTTCCATCGCGTCGACTTCGTGCACGCGCTGCGTCCAGCTGTTGATCGCGGCTGTGTCGGGCAGCAGGCCACCCGCGTCGATGGCGACGCCGGCCGCAATCCGCTCAGGTGATGCGCTGCGAGCGGTGAGGGCGAGTTCTGTGACCGGAGGGCAGGAGCGAAGCGACCGGGCCGCGGATGGCGTGCTGACCGGCGGCAACATGCAGGAGCGAAGCGACCCGGGAATTGATGGAGCGTGCGGGCTCTGATGCTCGGCGAGGCTGCCGGCGAGTGCCGCGGGATGGGCGTCGCTGACCCGGTCGAAAGTGACCACGTCGACCAGTTCAGGCGCCGGGGACCGCTCCGCCTCGACCAGCGCCGCGTACGAGCCGGGGGCTCGGCGCACCGTCTGGGCGGCGTTGTTGATCAGAATGTCCAGCGGACCCTGAGCGGCCACGGTGTCCGCGAGCGCGACAACCTGAGCCGGGTCACGCAGGTCGATGCCGACGATCCGCAGGCGATCGATCCAGTCGGCGCTGTCGGGCATCGCGGCGAATCGGCGTACGGCGTCGTTGGGAAACCGGGTGGTGATGGTGGTGTGGGCTCCGTCGCGCAGTAGCCGCAACGCGATGTACATGCCGATCTTGGCTCGCCCGCCGGTGAGCAGTGCGCGCCGGCCGCGCAGGTCGGTACGGGCGTCGCGCTTGGCGCGGTTGAGTGCCGCGCACTCCGGACAGAGTTGGTGATAGAAGGCGTCGACGACGGTGTGGTGGGTCTTGCAGATGTAGCAGGCCCGAGACCGGAGCAACGTGCCCGCCGAGGCCCCCGCTGCCGTCGACACCAATGGCAAGCCGGCCGTCTCGTCGTCGATCCGGCCGGGCGCACCGGTCGCGGTAGCGGCGATGACAGCACGGTCGGCGGCCGCGACCTCATCGCGCTTGGCTTTGCGGCGGGCCTTCCTGACCGATTTGAAGATGCCCGCGGTGGCCCGGCGCACGGCTACGGCGTCGGGGTGCTCGGGCGGCAACGACTCGACGTCGGCCAACACCTGAAGGCAGGTGTTGAGCTTGTCTGGGTCGATCGCGTTCACCAGGGAAGAATACGGGGCTATTCGCGCAGGTCCTGCAACGACCGTTTACACCAGACCGGCGCCGGGCGACGGCGAGCTGGGTGCGACCGTCGTCGGGCTGGTCGTTGGTGACGGCGACGGATAGCTCGGCGCCTCCGCGGGATAACCGGGCTGCGGCCCGGGCAGGGAGGTGGCGGGGCCGGAGCCGGGCAGCGGCGCGTACATGGAGTCCGGCCCGTAGGGCGTCGTCGGGCCGTATCCGGGCGCGCTTCCGTAGCCCGGCATGTGCTGACTGATCCCGGCGAGCAGCTTGGCTGCGACGAACGACGCCGCCTGGTTGGTGTAGCCCGGGACGTAGCCCTCGGTGTGCCCGCTCCACTCATTGCCCGGACCCGCGTGACAGATCGGGTCAGCCGGATTGCACAGGTCGATGGCTTTGGCGCCGAGCAGCGCGCTCGTGGTCGGCAACGACTGGTTGGTGCGGGTCGCTACATTGCCGAAGGTCGCGACGGCGACGACGTTCTTGACGAACTCCGGCGGCAACGAACTCCCCCAGGGGATGCCGCCCACCGGAACGCCGGCCACGATGTCGATCACGCTTGCACCTTGTGAGTATCCGCCGAGGACGATCTTGGTATCCGGGCAGGACGACACCGTCGATTTGATGTGCGAGATCACGTCGTTGGCGCCGTCTCCGCCGTGCAACTGCAGCTTGGTGGCCTTGTAGTTGACCGCGTAGGTGTCGATGTTCAGGCTGGGCGCTTGCTTACGCAGTGCGTCGACGAGGGCGTCGCCGACCCGGCCCATACCGGCGGGCTCGTCGGTGCCGCGGGCAAAGACGACCTCGGCGTCCGGACAGTCGGCAGCCGACGCCAGCGGTGGCGCGACAGGACCGACGAGCAGTGCGCTCGTGACGAACAATGGCGAAGCAACCAGCCCGACCCAGCGACCGGCTGACCGGTCGCTCCCCACCGGGTGCCTACGCTTGCAGCGAATAGGCATGCTTCAATCTAACCCCTTCTCCAGACGAATGAGCTGCGAGGGTGTCGGCGTATCTTCGATTTCGAATATTGACAGCAAAGAAAAATGCTGGAGATCTGCTTCCTGACCTGCTGGGTCGTCAGGCGGACAGGCCTTCGACTACCGCCAGCGCGGTGAGGTAGCGGACCTCCTCGGTGGCGGCGCGATCACTGAGGAACTGGCCGGAGGCGCCGGCCTGGGCGGCCATCAGCGCGCGGGTGAATGCCTCCGGGGTGACGGTCATCGTCCGGCCGGTCTTGGCGATCAGCGCGACGAAGATCCCTTGCAGGCCTTCAC
This sequence comes from Mycobacterium sp. ELW1, assembly GCF_008329905.1. Classification (NCBI taxonomy): domain Bacteria; kingdom Bacillati; phylum Actinomycetota; class Actinomycetes; order Mycobacteriales; family Mycobacteriaceae; genus Mycobacterium; species Mycobacterium sp. ELW1. The sequence continues at coordinate 4,385,535 of NZ_CP032155.1, forward strand.
GGAAGCGCTCGACCTGCGCGTCCAGGGCATGGGCGATCTCAGGCTGATGTGCGGCGCGAGCCACCAGGGCGGCATGCAGGGCGATGCGCGGCTGGTCGGCGACGCCCGCTTTCAGCAATTGGCGGACCACACGGTCGGTTTGGAGAACGCCCCGGGATCGCAGCAGGGGCTCGGCCGTACTCCGCAATCGCTCCACGAGCGCGTCGTTCTGGTGTTCGTAGACCTCGAAGAGCAGATCCTCCATGTCGTCGTAGCTGGAGTAGAAAGCCCCACGGGTGTAGCCGGCGGCCCGACACACCTCCTCGACGGAGAACCAAGTCCGGCCGCTGTCCCGGATGAGTTCGTCGGTGGCCTCGATCAAACGGGCCCGGGTGTTCGTGCGCCGCCGGGTTGTTCGCGCCTCTGTGACCTTCACCGCAAATCGCCCTTCAGACTCGATACATTCCGTATTGGATGCATATCGTATTGAATCATGCACACATCCAGGAGGCAACCATGAGCCGACCCACCGCGGTCCCTCCTCAGCTGGTTCTTCCCGACGGCGACGGAATCATCGTGTCGCGCGGCTTGACGTTCGACGGTGAACACAGCCCACTGTTCAGCGACGTCGACGTGGACCTTGGGCCCGGCCTGCACGCGGTCCACATGCCCGGCGGTCACAGCCAGAAAGCACTGCTGCTCACGCTGGCCGGCCGGCTCAAGCCCAGCGCGGGCACTGTGGCCGTATTCGGCGAGACCGCGCCGCGGGCGATCCGCAAGCACTGCGCGATAGCCGCCTTCGGCGACATCGACGACCTGGACGAGGCCGTCACCGTGGGAACCGTCGTGACCGAACAGCGCCGCTGGCTCGCTCCCCTGTTCCGGCGATCGAGCGGCGATGCCGACCGAGACGTACTGGCTGAGGTATTCGGGGACATCCACCGCCCGGCGCCGACCGACTACATCGGGGACCTGGGCGACCTGGAGACGTTCCTGGTGCAGATCGCCCTGGCACTGTGCTCGGACCGACCGGTTCTGGTGGTCGGCGACCTCGAACAGGTCCGTGACAACGAACGACGGGCGCAGGCGGTACAACGCCTCGGCGCCCTGGCCGCCGATCGGATGGTCGTTGTGGGCGTGACGAATTCGCTCGGCGACCAAGCACCCGAGCATGAAGTGCACATCCCGAACATCGCGGGAAAGGACTAGGAGATGGTGGGCGGACTTGCCCTCGGGTCGGAGATCAAACGCTTCGCCCGCAACCGGATGACACGGATCGCCGTCGTCGTCCTGATGCTGATGCCGCTGACCTACGGCGCGCTCTATCTGTGGGCGTACTCGGACCCGTTCGGTCATGTGAACAAAATGCCTGTGGCACTGGTCAATTCGGACCGGGGAACCACGGTGTCCGGTGAGCCGATGAACGTGGGTTCCCAGATCGCCGACAGCCTCACCAATGACGCAAGCCTGGACTGGCACCTGGTTGATGACGCCGAGGCACGCGACGGGGTCGCACACGGCAAGTACTACTTCATGCTGGAATTGCCCCCGGACTTCAGCGAGGCGATCGCCTCGCCCACCACCGGCAGTCCCCGCAAGGCGCAACTGATCGCCGAATACAACGACGCCAACAACTACATCTCATCGAGCATCGGCCGCACCGCATTGGAGCAAGTGCTCAACGCCGTGTCCACCAGGATCTCCGGGCAAGCCGTCAACCAGGTGCTGTCGGTGATCACCACCTCGGGTGCCGGGATCAAACAGGCGGCCGACGGAGCGCGTCAGCTCTCGGATGGAGCGGCCCAACTCGACACTGGCGCAGGGCAGTTGGCCTCCGGCCTCGATTCCGCCCGCAATGGATCGGCCGAGCTGACTGCCGGCTCCCGCAAGCTGTCCGACGGTATCAACACCGCCACCGATCCCCTGCTGAAGATCACCAACCTGTTGGCGCAGATCGGCACTCAGAGCGATCAAGTCAGCGGCCAGGTGCAGGACAGCTCGTCCGCGCTGACGGACGCGTCCGCCGAACTCGACACCATCACCGGGGCGCAAGACACTGCCGCCCAGTCGTTGACATCGATCATCGACAGCCTGTCGGCCAACCAGGATCCGGTGTCGGTGATCGCCACCGGAAAACTGCGTGACACCCGCGACCAACTGCTGGCCCACCAACGGACCGCGGCCATACAGGCCAAGCTCGACAAGGCACGTGCGGCTGCCAACTCGGGCGGTCCCGTCGGTTCCGCGCTGACCGATATCTCGGCCAAGGGCAAGGAACTCTCCGACAAGCTCACTCAGTTGCGTGAAGGCGCCCAGCAGGTGGCGTCGGGCAATGCACAACTCAACGCCGGGATCGTCAAACTCGACGACGGCGCCCGGCAGCTGAAATCCGGTACAGCGCAGCTGAGTTCCGGGGCGAACGAGCTGGCGACCAAGCTCTCCGAGGGCGCGCAGAAGGTTCCCGACTGGAGCCCACAGCAGAAGGACGCGATCGCCGACACGATCGGTGGCCCGGTCCAGCTGACGAGCTCACACGAGAATTCGGCGCCGAACTTCGCCACCGGCATGGCGCCGTTCTTCCTCACGCTCGCGCTGTTCTTCGGTGCCATGCTGTTGTGGATGGCGTTCCGCCCGTTGCAGAACCGGGCCATCGCCGCGGAAATCAGTCCGCTCCGGGTGACGCTGGCCAGCTATCTGCCAGCCGTCCTGATCGGCATTCCGCAGGCGGTGATTCTGTACTGCGTCGTGCATTTCGCGCTGCACGTACACGCCGAGCATCCGGTGGCGATGCTGGGCTTCATGATGCTGGCGTCGTGCGCCTTCATCGCGGTGGCGCAGGCGATCAGCGCCTTCTCGGCCCCGTATTGGGCAAGGTGTTGCTGATGACGCTGCTGATGCTGCAACTCGTCAGCGCCGGCGGACTGTATCCCGTCGAGACCACCACCAAGCCGTTCCAGGCTTTCCACCGGCTCGACCCGATGACGTACGGCGTCAATGGACTACGCCAGTTGATCCTCGGCGGCATCGACGGTCGGCTATGGCAGGCAGTGATCTTCATGGTCGCCCTGTGGTTGGGGTCGATACTGCTGACCTCACTGGCGGCCCGACGCAACCAGTTGTGGAACCTCACCCGGCTGGTGCCGAGCTTCAAGATGTAGTGCGGGTTGTCTTTGTGCCCGAACGCGCGAGATGCCCATGCGGGCAGTTCGGTTCACGTAATATCCCGCGGGGTGATGGGCAGAACCGACCCAGCCACGTTGACGATCATCAGAGTCCAGGATGCGATCAACGACGCCGACCTCAGCAGTGGCGCCGTGATGCAGATCGTGGTGGACCAAGCACGCGCCGCTACCGGTGCCCCCGGGGCCGTGATCGAACTCGCCGAAGGCGACGACATGGTCTACACGATGGCCTCCGGTTCCCTCTGCGGCACCGAAGGCCTGCGACTGGCCCGGTTCGGCAGCCTGTCGGGTGAGTCGGCACGCACAGGCAAAGCCCTGGTCTCCGACGACACCGAAACTGATGACCGTGTCGATACCGAGGCCTGTCGGCGAGTCGGAGCGCGGTCCATGATCGTGGTACCGCTGATCGCCGGCGATCGTGTCCAAGGCGTGCTCAAGGTCATTTCCGGCCAGCCGCACGCCTTCGGTGACGACACTGTGAGCCTGCTCGAGCAGTTGGCGCATTTCATCGCCCGGGCGCTCGAGCGCGCGGCACTCGTCGACGAGAAGACGCGCGAGGCCACCAGCGATTCGCTGACGGGGTTGGCCAACCGCTCGGCATTCCTGGCCGCACTGAACAGATCGATCGACTCGGCGGCGGACAGCGACAGCGTCGTGGCGGTTGTTCTGTACGTGGGTCTGGACGGTTTCACGCGGATCAATCACGCCTTCGGGCAAGCCGTTGGCGATCAGGTGCTCCAGGAGATCGGCCACCGTATCTCGATCACCTGGTGGCCGACGACCTCGCCGCCCGGATAGGCGGTGTTGAGTTCGCCGCGTTGTTGAGTTCATCGGCTCCCGCCGACTTGCCGGCCCTGCGCGAACAGCTTGTCACTGCATTGCAGAGGCCGATCGATACCGGCGCCGGGAGTGACACGGCCTTCGCCAGCTGCGGAACGGCGGTCGTTCGCGGTAGCGACCTGGCCGAGGCGGTCGTAGCGCGAGCCGACGCGTCGATGCACGCCTCCAAGCGCGTCACCGACGCCGGCTCGACAGGAATCGCATCGCGAGAACGCGTGGAGTTCGAGGAGCTCTTGTCGCGTGCAATCGCCGAGGGTCGCCTGGTCGCCTACGCCCAGCCGATCGTCGATGCCCGTACGGGAGAAGTGGTCGAGGAGGAACTGCTGGTTCGGATGATGGCAGTCGACGGCCACGCGATGGTGCCCGATGAATTCCTTCCGCAGGCACGACAGTTCGGCCTGATGCCGACCATCGATCGGTTCATGGTGGCGCGGGGTATCGAGTGCGCGAAGGCGGGCCGTCCGGTGGCGGTGAACATCTCGGTGGACTCGATCAACGACACGGCGACCAGTTCTGCGATCCTCGAGCAACTGCGACAGGCGGAAGACGCCGCCCAGCGGGTGTCCGTCGAGGTCACTGAACACGCGGCCCTGGCCTCCACCGATCTCGCCGCGCGATTCTCCGACGACATGGCGGCGCTGGGCTGCCGACTCGCGCTCGACGACTTCGGCACCGGCTTCGGCTCGCTCATCGAACTCCGCGGAATGACGTTGTCCAAGTTGAAGATCGACAAGAGCTTCGTGTCCGGGATGCTGCGCAATGTGCAAGATGAATCGATCGTCCGGGCGATCGTCGCCGTCGCCAGGGAACTGGGGTTGCTCACCGTTGCCGAAGGGGTAGAAGACGCCAAGACCCGCAATCGCCTGATCGAACTCTGTATCGATCAGCTGCAGGGGTACCTCCTCGGGCGCCCGGAGCCGGTCCTGGCGACACCTCGGTAGCGCAGTTCGCCACCCGCGACACGATCTGGCTCCTGCCGACGTGCCGTAGCGCAAAATTCGCATTGAACTGGAACTGTGCATCGTCTCGAATGAGTCTTCCGGCCTGTGGCGAACTGGCGAAACTTGGCAATGTGTGGACGCGGTCCACACCGGCGTGTCGAGACCGCAGAACTCCGCCATGTCCGTCGACGCAGCGGCATAATCTCGGCCCACGGCAACGCGGGGGTCCACAGGTGTCGAGATTGCCGCGAGATCTTCGCGTGGCCATCCGTATCGATCGTACGATCGCGGAGCCAGATGCGGTCCCCATGATCTGGACGGCAACGCGGGGGGTCCACAGGTTGTCGAGATTCGGTCCACGTTTACGCAGGTAATGGGTACGATTCCCCAGGTGAGGGGGCCACGGTGAGCGCGCCTGGCTGGTATCCCGACCCATTGGGTGGTCGGGGTGCCCGCTACTGGGACGGCAACCGGTGGGATGGCGCGATTCAGTCCGGGCCACCGACAACTCCGCAAGAATGCCCAGAGCTTGCGCCGAAGACAGAGAAGTCGCGGCGCCTGTGGCCGCTATGGGTGGGCATGGGCGTGACCGTGGCGATCGCGGTCGGCTCTGCCCTTTTCGTGTTGACGCGCCCCGCCAGGGACATTCCGAAATCCGCGCCCCCGACGCCGACGACCCAAGCGACCTCGGCCGCTGCATCTGCGACGCCGCCGACCCCCACATCTCCACCCGCCAGTGACGTAGCCCGCCGAGTAAAAACGTTGATGCAGGACCATTTCGACACCGATCCCAAGCTCCGAACGTTCGGACTGAAGATCGTCGACGTCTCCTTGGTCCACAAAGTCGGCAACGAATACCGCGGCACCGCGACCATCAGCGGACCCGGCGGGACACTGCAAACCGCTGTCGATGTCACCGCAGACGGCTCGAACATCATGTGGGAGATCGACTCCGACAAGCTGAACTTCACCCCGACATCAACGGCAGCGCCGCGAGCCGGCGCAGTCCCCGGCGCCGATGAGTTTGGATTCTTCGACGGGCCTCGATGCTCCCGCCTCGATGTGGCCGCGATAATTGTGCGGACGTCCCAATCCGAAGCAGTCGTCTGCCGAGGGGACGGCCCAAATCTATACTTCTACAAGGGATTACGGCTCTCCGATGGTGGAGAGATCACCTTGTCTGCAGTTCCTTCCGCGAATGGTTTCATAGCAACCAACCCTTCCGATGGAACCCAGTACGCCGTGACACTCAGTGGATTGACGATCACCACCGGGACCGGCGAGACATTCAGGGAACCAGCTATCGCGTCCGGACCATGACACCGGCGATGGTGGAATAACGTGCTCGCTGACGCCTCCGGTGCGTCACGCCACGGCTCAGCTAAACCGCCTCGCGAAGCCTGTCGCGACCGGAGTCAGCCACCGGCGTACGCCGCGGCACCGACGAACCGGCTGCAGCGGATCCGCTCAGGAAAGTCCCAGGAACGGGCTAAAATCCGCTCATGACGTGGGGGAGGTCGGACGGCGATGGCGACTGAGCCTGGTTGGTATCCTGATCCGCTCGGCGGTCAGGGAGCGCGTTACTGGGACGGCACCCAGTGGGATGGCGCCATTCAGCCCGGGCCTCCGACCGGTCCCCTAGCTGCGCAGGAGTTCCCAGAGCTACCGCCACCGCCCGTGGCGGGGAAATCGCGTCGCCTGTGGCCGTTATGGGCGCTGGGCGCTGCAGTCGTAATCGCCATAGGTGCAACGGTATTCGTGTTGACTCGCCCCGCCGGGGAGCCTCCGCCGTCCGCGTCGACAATCACACCGACGACGACGGCCACACCGAGCGTGCCGAAGGCCGACCAGGTCGCTGCGGAAGTGCAGTCGTCCATGCAGTCGAAACTCGACACCGATCCCGACCTTTCGCCGTTGCACCTCAAGGTGGTTCACGTCGACCTGGTGAACAAGGCGGGCAACGAATTCAAGGGCATCGCGCAGGTGAAGACGTCGCGCGGGACGAGTCGAGTCACGACGTGCCGATTGATGTCACTTCAGATGGCGACAAAACGTTATGGGAGGCCGCGCCCGGCGCGTTTCTGTTCGCGGTTCAAGACATGCCGACGCCCACCCGGGCAGCACCGCCACCGCCGGCGCCCGCCCCACGCCCGGTCCCTGTCCCGGTCCCGGTCCCGGTCCCCAGCACTGTGGAAAACTTCAGGATCTGCCCATCAGGGTTAACCGGTGTCGCCACCGACGACACCAGTTGCGCGTTCGCAGACAGCGTCCGGGCAGCCTGGTACTCCCAACCCGGTACCACCGTTGTCGCCTATAGCCCGGTGACCCACCAGTCCTACCTGATGACGTGCTTCGTGAACGCGACGAATGTGTGGCCGGGATCTAAGCGATGCTCCGGCGTCAACGCCCAGGGCACGCTCCTGATTGTGTACATCAACTAGCCAAACAAGGCGGCGATGACATCGGCAGCCGCCTGCGCTGACCGACAGGCGAGGTGACCGCAGACGCCGACGGTCACTCGATCGATTCGTGGCCGAGGTGCTGTTGCACGACCGGGAGCGGGATGCCGGCTTGGATGAGCCAGCTGGCGCAGGTCGTGGATCCGCAGTTCGACGGGGTGAAGGGTGCGGCGTCGGCCTCATTGTCGAGGGACTCGGAGGTTACTTATGTCAGCGCGGAACCGGACCTGACAGTAGTTGCTGGCATCCTTGCGCTCGCGGAGTCGCAATGTCGCCATGCGTGGGGTGAAAATGTGGACGTGGAAAAGGCCCCCAATTTGGGGGCCTTTACCAGCATCTTTCGGTGGAGCTGCCGGGAATTGAACCCGGGTCCTACGGCATTCCCTCAAGGCTTCTCCGTGCGCAGTTCGCTATGTCTCTACTTGGATCTCCTGATCTCGCGAACAAGTCAGGATGACGATCCCAGTCGCTGTTTGATGTCCCCACAGGTCCCGCGACCGAACCCGTGGGTGGGTCCCTCTAGATGACGCCAGGGTCCGGGTCGAGGGCAGTCCCGGTCTGACGGATTAGCTTCGCTTAGGCAGCGAGAGCGTAATCGCGCTGATTGGAATCGGCGCTTAATTGGTTGCAACGACGCTTACGGTGGTCTCTTGCCTGCACCGGCACGCTTCCCTTGATTCGATGCGCGAAGTCGAAACCGATCAGCCCCTCGCACCCCGGCCGAGGTTCGGCCGGATTTCCAATGGTACGCGAGGTGTAACCCCGAACTGAAGTGCATTAATCCCGCGTCGAGATCGACGTTGTGCAGCGATCCACTCGCACTTCCCCTGCGGTTTGTCGGTTTGGGCGAGAAAAAAATGAGACTTTGTCTACAGTGAGACGATGTCTGAAAGTCTTCGGGTGCGCAAACGGCAGCGGACCCGGGAGCGCATCGCCACCGCGGCCGCCCAGCTGGTGTCGGCCAACGGGCTGAGCGCGACGACCGTCGAGCAGATCGCCGAAGCCGCCGACGTGGCCCGGGCGACGTTCTTCCGGTACTTCGAGTCCAAGGAATACGCCGTCGCCGAGGGCTTCACCTCGACCTGGATCGCCGCGATCACCGACGCCTTGCGCCGCCAACCCGCAGACCTGTCCGTCAACGACGCACTCAGCGCCGCGTTCGCCGAACTCACCCCTGGCTTCGGTGCGGTCGAGAGCAGCGTCGCCGAAATAGAGCGCCAGACCCGCGACTCGCTGACCCTGCGGGCCTGGACGCTGCTGTGCTACCTGAACTTCGAGGCCGCCATCGCCGAGGCGATCGCGCCCCGGCTGCCCGATCTCACCGTCGACGATCCGCGCCCGCGCCTCATCGGTGCGCTGGCGATGGCGTCGGTCCGGATCTCGATTGACGACTGGCTGCGCGACGGCGGATCGCTGTCGGACCGAATCTCCCGCGCGGTCAACTCCATGACCCCGTGCCCGATCAAGAATTGAGGACCGAATGAGTGGCGAAAAGTCGCTAGAAGCATGGGAATTCGTCCGTAAGGTTCTCGACGATCTGACCGGTCAGATCAAACAGGACGCCCGCGACGAGCGCGAAATACTCGAGGGACTGCGTGTACTCAACCGGGTGATCGCGCTGTGCACCGAGTTGTCGGTGGACATCGACCCGGACCATCCGCATTTCGTCGACATGTGCACACCCTCGCGCTTCGTGGGCGGACCCAACCCACACGGCGCCTACCCGCTGGCCATGATCAGCGGCGACCGGGCCTACCGCGTCACCGGCACCAGGGGCACGTCGACGTACCTGGGCATCCAGGTCTTGGCCGGCACCGGGATGAATCCGCGCCGGATGAGCAACTACCTGTCCGACCGCGATCTGGTCCTCGACGAGAGTGGCCGGTTCGACATCGTCTTCGCCGCCACCCGTCCCGCCGACAGCGACCTCGCAGGCGCGCAGTGGATCGAGATCCCCGCTGACGCCACCTCGATCGTGGTACGCGACTACATCGCCGACCCTGACACTGAAATCCCTGTGCAGCTCCATATTTCACTGCTCGGCGAGGTACCGCCGCCGGCACCGCTGTCCGACGAGACGCTGGCCGCACAGCTCACGGCGATGGGCTGGACCATCGTCAAACTGACAACCCTGCACCGCACCGTGCGCCCCGACCTCCTGGATACCCCCAACGTCCTGATCACCTCCGGTGCGGAGAACCTGGGCGGCGAGAACACCACACCGGACAACCTGTACATGCTCGGCATGTTCGATCTGGAACCACACCAGAACCTGCAGCTGACCTTCCTCCCGCCCGAAACCCGTTACTGGTCAGTGACTTTGGAAAGTATCTGGCATGAATGCCTGGAGCCGCTGCTACGCTCCAGCTCGGTGACCAACAAGGGCGTCTCCCCCGATCCCGACGGATACGTCCGGCTCACGATCGGAGCCCAGGACTCCGGCACGGGCCACTGGCTGGACACCGGTGGACGTCGACGCGGTTTCATCGTCGTCCGCTGGCTGGACAACCCGAATGCACCGGATGTGACAGTTCGTCTGCTGGACAAGGAGGTTCAGAAATGACAAGTGCGGTGCAAGCCCGCCTTGATCCGGCCAAACTGATCGAGCAGGCCTGCGAACTGGCCGGAAGCGACGACTTCGGCGCCGACGACGGCTGGCGGGAGAACCTGTCCCGCATGGTCGACGACCTGGTCACCGAAGCCGACCTCTCCCCGCTCGGGGTGGAGATCGCGGCCGCCGATGTGATTGTGCCGCTGCGCAACCGGCTACAGATCACCGCGTGGCGCACCGCGCATCCCGAGATCGCCGACCAGCAGATCACTCAGCCGATCTTCATCCTCGGGCAGCCCCGCACCGGCACGACGATCCTCTACGACCTGCTCAGCCAAGACCCCGACCTTCGGGCGCCGCTGACCTGGGAGGTCGATCACCCCTTCCCGGTCCCCCAGCCGGAGACCTACCAGACCGACCCGCGCATCGACGAGACCCAAGCCCAGCTGGACATGACCGAGCAGCTGATGCCCGGCTTCATGAAGTTCCATCCGATGAGCGCACGCGGCGGCCAGGAATGCGTCCGGATCACCGCAGGCACGTTCTGCAGCATGATCTTCCCCACGCAGTACCGCCTCCCGAATTACCAGCACTGGCTGATGTACGAGGCCGACCACGCGGCCGCCTACCGCTACCACCGCCAGTACCTGCAGCACCTGCAGTCCGGTGTGCCCGGCCAGTGGCTGCTGAAAAGCCCCGCCCACCTGTGGACCCTGGACACGCTGCTGGCCGAGTACCCCGACGCGATCCTGGTGCAGACCCATCGCGACCCCCTGGTGGTGATCTCCTCGATCAGCGCGCTGATCGCTCACCTACAGAAACTGGCCAGCGACAACGCGACCGTCCAGCGCGCGGCCGGCCAGTGCGCGGCGGAGAACATCCTGGGACTCGACCGCCTGATGAAGTGGGTGGACGACGGCGCGATCAGCCAGGATCGCGTCGTCAACGTGCGGTTCGCCGATTTCATGCAGGACCCGTTCGCCACCATCGGCGCGGTCTATGAGCGCCTGGGCCGCGAGCTCACCCCGATCGCCGAACAGCGCATGCGCGACCATCTCTCGGCCAACCCCGGCGACGGCGGCGGCAACCGCTACACCTGGGCCGATACCGGCCTCGATGCCGACGAGCTACGGGAGCGGGTACGCGCCTATCAGGAGCGCTACGACGTGCCGAGCGAAACACTGCGTTAGCTGCGGCGTGTAACGCAACCGGGGCCGCTGGCGATTTTCTCTATCGGAAGCACACTTCCCGCAAGTGCGCTATCAGGGGCGGCCCCGAAGGGACCACACGTCTGGAGGGTGCGGGCGAGCGATCGACGAGTTCTAGCGGACCGAGATCATTCCGACGGCGACCAACGCCATCACCATGCCCAGCACCTGCCAGCGGGTGACCCGTTCGCGTAGCACCACGATGGCCAGCAGCACGGTGGCCGCCGGGTACAGCGCCATCAGCACGCTGGCCAGTGACAGCATCGTGGCCTGCAGCGCCAGCAACGTCGCGACATTCGAGACGGTGTCCAACAGCGCGGCCACTATCGCCATCTTCAACGGAAATCCCTGTGGCGCATGAAAATTGCCGCTGAACGCGGCCACCAGCAGCACGATCGCCGTCGCCGAGACGCGGGCGAAGAACAACGGCCACAAGTGAGCATCGGCCGGAGCCTGGTGCAGCAGAACGAAGTTCAACCCGAACGCCAGCCCTGAGCCGACCGTCAACCACGCCACCGATGCGGTGAACTTGTGCGGCCGAATGTCCTCGTCGGTGGCCTGCCGGCTGACCAGTACGACGGCGATCAACGCCAGCACGGTGCCCACCCCGGCGATCAGGCCGGGCTGCTCCCCCATCGCGAGTCCCACACTGACCGGCACCGCAGCCACCAGAACAGCGGTCAACGGCGAGACAACCGAGATCGGTCCCGAGCCCAGTGCGGCGTAGAACCACCACACCCCGAACGCCTGGCTCACGCCGCACAGCAGACCCCAGACCACCGCCGGAGTCGACACCGTGCCGCCGAAAACCACTGCCAGGATCCCCAGCAGCACCATCGCCACCGGATAGGACACCAATACGACCCGCAGCGCGGCGACCCGTCGCGCCGCGATACCGCCGACGAAATCGCTGACGCCGTAACCGATTGCCGATGCCAGCGCGAGCAGGATCCCGATCAGAGCTTGCCCTTGGCCCGGCGGCCCAACTCCCGGATCACCTCTCGCTCCGCGTCACGCTTGGCCAGATCCTGCCGCTTGTCGTGCGCCTGCTTACCGCGGGCCAGCGCCAGTTCGACTTTGACCTTGCCGTCGGAGAAATACAACGACAGCGGCACCAAGGTCAGGTTGCCGTCGCGGATCTTGCCCACCAGGTTGTCGATCTGGCTGCGGTGCAGCAGCAGCTTGCGGTTGCGCCGCGGCGCGTGGTTGGTCCAGGTGCCGTGGTGATACTCCGGGATATGCAGGTTGCGCAACCAGATCTCGCCGTCGTCGACGGTGGCGAACGCATCGGCCAGCGATGCGTGGCCTTCCCGCAGGCTCTTGACCTCGGTGCCCTGCAGGACGACGCCGGCCTCGTAGGTGTCGAGGATCGAATAGTTGTGCCGCGCCTTGCGATTGGTGGCGACGATCTTGTGTTCGGGCTTCTTGTCCGGATTCTTGGCCACCGCTACCGCCGGACGTACAAGCGCAGCGTGACGTAGCCGGTCAGACCGGCCATCAACACGCCGACGCCGAACATGATCGGCGATATGTAGAGGATGTCGGCATAGTCGATCCGGGCGATCAGATTGGCTTGGTAGAACTGGTTGAGCGCGTTCTCCAGGAACGCCGCCCGCACCACGATCAGCCCGACAATCGCGATCACCACACCGATGGTGGCCGCGAGCACCGCCTCCAACAGGAACGGCAGCTGGGTGTACCACCGCGTGGCACCCACCATTCGCATGATGCCGATCTCCGTACGTCTGGTGTACGCGGCGACTTGAACCATGTTGGCGATCAACAGGATCGCACCGATCGCCTGCACCATCGCGATGGCGAACGCCGCCGCCGACAGCCCGTCGAGCACCGCGAAGAGCCGGTCGATCAGCTCCTTCTGGTTCAGCACATTGAGCACACCGGGCTGACCCATCATGGCGGCGTCGAAGTCCTTGTGCTGCTCGGGGTTGTCCAACTTGACGACGAACGAGGCCGGGAACGAATCCTTACTCGCGACGTCTTTGTACTGCGGGAACTTCCGGATCGCGTCGTTGTAGGCGTCGTTGCGGTTCAGGAACCGGACCGACCGGACATCGTCGCGGGCTTCGATCTTGGCTCGCAACGCCTTACAGGGGTCGGCGTCGCAGGTGGGGTCGTTCGCCGAGACGTCGTTGGTCAGGAACACCTGGGTCTCGACGCGGTCGAGGTAGATGTTGCGCGAGTGGTCCGCCAACCGGACCACGAGCAGGCCGCCACCGAACAGGCCGATCGAGATGGCCGTGGTCAAGATCATGGCCACCGTCATGGTGACGTTGCGGCGAAGTCCGGTGAAGACCTCGTTGATGAGAAAGCCGAAGCGCACTTAACGATCCATTCCGTAGACACCACGCTGCTCATCGCGAACGAGCCTGCCCAGGGACAGCTCCACCACGCGCTGACGCATGGAGTCGACGATGTGGTGGTCGTGGGTGGCCATCAGCACGGTGGTTCCCGTGCGGTTGATCCGCTCGAGCAGATCCATGATGTCCTTACTGGTCTCAGGGTCCAGGTTGCCGGTGGGCTCGTCGGCCAGCAGCACGAGCGGCCGGTTGACGAACGCGCGCGCGATCGCCACGCGCTGCTGCTCGCCGCCGGACAGCTCGGCAGGCAGCCGGTTGGCCTTGCCGGACAGGCCCACCATCTCCAGGACCTCGGGAACCACGCGATTAATGGTGTCGGGCTTCTTGCCGATCACCTCCAGGGCGAAGGCGACGTTTTCGAACACCGTCTTCTGCTGCAGCAGCCGGAAGTCCTGGAACACGCAGCCGATCACCTGGCGCAGCTTGGGGACCTGACGGCCCGACAGCTTGTTGACGTGGAACTTCGACACCTGCAGGTCGCCGGAGGTGGGTGAGTCCTCGGCCAGCAGCAGCCGCATGAACGTGGACTTGCCGGAGCCGGACGGGCCGATGAGGAAGACGAACTCACCCTTGTCGATCTTGACGCTGACATTGTCGAGGGCTGGCCGTGCCGACGACTTGTACTGCTTACTGACATGGTCGAGGGTGATCATCACGGCACGCCAGTGTAGCCGTCCGACGGACGGGACCCGGTTACTGCGTCGGCGCCGCGGGCGTGACCATCGGACCTTGACCCGGTGCCGGCGTAGGAACCGGCGCAGGTGACGGGGTCGGAGTGGGCAGCCCCGGGATCTGGAACGGCAGCGGCCCAGGCGACGTTGATGACGTCGTCGGGCTCGTCGGGCTCGTCGTCTCGGTCGGTGTCGTCGTCTCCGTCGGGGTGGTGGTCTCCGTCGGAGTGGTCGTGGTCGTCGTCGTCCTGGTGGTCGTGGTGCGCTCCCGGACCTCGGTTCGCGGCACCCAGGTGTAGGACGGGTCGGGCACAAAGCCCGGGGGCACCACCTGTGTGTTCGGGGCCGTCGGCGTCACGGTCTCCGGCTGATACGTCGCGTACAGCCACCAGACCGCGATGAACGCGGCCAGCAGCGCGGCAGTGGACGTGCGGACGCGACCCCACAGGATGTAGCTGGGCCAGCCTCGGCCTTCTCGGCGCGTCGGCGTCAACCTCACCTCGACGACTCCGGACCTTGGTTCTCCTCGGCGCCACCCGCGGTCGCCGGATGCACTATCGCCTCCACCATCGGTGAGCCGTCCGACGGGCTGGCGATGCCGGCGCGCATCAGCGCGGCGATCACGAGCACCCGAAGTTTGCGGCCGACGTCGAACTGTTTACCGGGCAGCGTGCGCGCAACCATGCGCAGGTTGACGGTGTCGAGCTCGATGCTTTCCACTCCCATCAACTGTGGCGCATCCAGAAGCAGGTCCTTGAGCCCCGGGTCCTTGATCGCCTTCTCGGATACCCCGTGCAGCACGTCGTTCACCCGGTTGAGGTCCGCGGTCGCCGGCACCGGGATGTCGATGACCGCGCGCGCCCAGTCCTTGGACAAATTCTGGGTCTTGACGATCTGCCCGTTCGGGATGGTCAGCACCTCGCCTTCCGACGAGCGCAGTTTGGTGATGCGCAGGGTGACGTCCTCGACGGTGCCGGTCGCCTCCTTCGCGATGCCGGCCACCGTCAGGGACACCAGATCGCCGAAGCCGTACTGCTTCTCGGTGATGATGAAAAACCCGGACAGCAGGTCTTGGACGATGCGCTGGGCACCGAAGCCCAGCGCGGCGCCGAGCACGGCCGCCGGCGCCACCAGCGAGCTGACCGGGACGGCCAGCACATCGGTGACCTCGACGACCACCATCACGGCCAGCAGAGCGATCGCCACGTAGGAGATGACCGACGCCACCGCCTGGCGGTGTTTGGCGCTCTCCGAGCGGACCAGTGCGTCGCTCTCCTGGAAGTCCGCGTCGATACGCCGGGAGATCCTCTGTGCCGACCAGTTGATGAACCGGGCCGCGAGCAGTCCGCCGATGAGCAGCAGGGTGATCCGCAGCCCCCGGGTGAGGATCCACTCGCCGATGTTGCCGTGCCAGAAGTCATGCCAACGCGCGGAGAACGGGAACGCCAGATAGCGCGTTCCCGTGGCGGACGCTACAAAATCAGGACCCGCGGCGGAGGCCGCAAAATCAGTCTTCGTCATCTCGCCGGTTGCGCCACCGGATCCCCGCTTCCAGGAACCCGTCGATGTCCCCATCCAGTACCGCTCCGGGATTGCCGACCTCGTACTCGGTGCGCAGATCCTTGACCATTTGGTAGGGGTGCAGAACGTAAGAGCGCATCTGGTTGCCCCAGGAACTCCCGCCGTCGCCCTTGAGGGCGTCCATCTCGGCGCGTTCTTCGTGACGCTTGCGCTCCAGGAGTTTGGCCTGCAGCACGCGCATCGCCGACACCTTGTTCTGCAGCTGGGACTTCTCGTTCTGGCAGGTGACGACGATGCCGGTCGGGATGTGGGTCAGCCGGACCGCCGAGTCGGTGGTGTTGACCGACTGGCCGCCGGGCCCGCTGGAGCGGTAGACGTCGACCCGCACGTCCTGCTCGGGAATGTCGATGTGGTCGGTGGTCTCGGTCACCGGTAGCACCTCGACGTCGGCGAACGACGTCTGGCGCCTGTTCTGGTTGTCGAACGGGCTGATCCGCACCAGTCGGTGGGTGCCCTGCTCGACCGAGAGTGTTCCGTAGGCGTACGGCGCGTGCACCGCGAACGTCGCGCTCTTGATGCCGGCCTCTTCGGCGTAGGAGGTGTCGAAGACCTCGACGCCGTAATCGTGCTGCTCGGCCCAGCGGATGTACATCCGCATCAACATCTCGGCCCAGTCGGCGGCGTCCACACCACCGGCGCCGGACCGGATGGTCACCAGCGCCTCGCGTTCGTCGTACTCGCCGGACAGCAGGGTCCGGACCTCCAGCTGTTCGATGTCGGCTTGCAACGACGCAAGTTCGGCATCGGCTTCGGCCAGCGCATCGGCGGCGCCCGCGCCCTCTTCTTCGGCGGCCATCTCGTAGAGCACCGGCAGATCGTCGAGACGGCTACGCAAGCCTTCGACGCGCCGCAGTTCGCCCTGGGCGTGGGAGAGGTCGCTGGTGACCCGCTGAGCGTGGCTCTGGTCGTTCCACAGATTCGGGTCGGCCGCTTCGTGTTCGAGCTTCTCGATCTTGGCGCGCAGACCGTCGACATCGAGCACTCGCTCCACTGTGGTGAGGGTGGTGTCGAGTGCGGCGATATCTGACTGACGATCGAGGTCCACGGGTCCTCAGGGTACCGGCGTCGCGACACGTTGTGATCCACGGCAGCTGCTGAGACTTCTGGGGTTGTTGAGCAGCTTGCGCGTCTAACATCACTTTCGTAACCAGGATGTGGCGCCGCACAGCCCATAACGGCGCTTCTCGACTGCGACGCGACAGCCCCTGCGCGCAGCCGGGTCCGGACAGAAAGCGCGAGGATGCGTCCTTACTATGTCGCGATCGTTGGTGCAGGCCCCTCCGGATACTTCGCGGCGGCGTCGCTGCTGAAGTTCGGCGACAGTTCCGTCGCCGCCGGCGGTCCGGATGTCCGCGTCGACGTGCTCGAGATGCTCCCGACCCCGTTCGGTCTGGTGCGCTCCGGAGTGGCACCCGACCATCCGAAGATCAAGACCATCAGCGCCCAGTTCGAGAAGACCTCGCTTGACGAGCGGTTCCGGTTCTTCGGCAACATCCGCATCGGCGAGCATGTGCAAGCCGAGGAGCTCGCCCAGAAGTACGACGCCGTGGTGTACGCGATCGGGGCGCAGTCGGACCGTCCGCTCGGCATCCCCGGCGAAGAGCTGTCGGGCAGCGTCGCCGCCGTCGACTTCGTCGGTTGGTACAACGCGCACCCGCACTTCGCGGAGATGACGCCTGACCTCTCGACCGGGCGCGCCGTCGTGGTCGGCAACGGCAATGTGGCACTCGACGTCGCGCGCATCCTGGTCAGCGATCCCCGCGAGCTCGCGAAGTCCGACATCGCCGACCATGCGCTCGACCTACTGCACTCCCAAGGGGTCGAGGAGGTCGTGGTGATCGGCCGCCGCGGCCCCCTGCAGGCCACGTTCACCACGATGGAGCTGCGCGAGTTGGGCGACCTGGAGGCCATGGCCGACGTCGACGTCATCGTCGACCCCGCCGACTTCGAATCCATCACCGACGAGCAGCTCGAGGCGGCGGGTAAGAGCGCGAAGCTGAACATCAAGGTGCTGCGCGGGTATGCCGAGACCCCACCGCGAGGAGCCAGGCGCCGCATCGTGTTCCGCTTCCAGACCTCGCCCATCGAGATCAAGGGCGACGGCCGGGTGGAATCGGTGGTGCTGGGCCGCAACGAACTCGTCGACGAGGGCGGCCGCATCGTCGCCAAGGACACCGGTGCGCGCGAGGAACTGCCCGCACAGCTCGTGGTGCGTGCGGTCGGTTACCGCGGCATCCCGACACCGGGCCTGCCGTTCGACGACCGCTCGGGCACCATCCCGCACACCGACGGCCGCGTCGAGGGCAGCGCGAACGAGTACGTCGTCGGCTGGATCAAGCGCGGCCCGTCGGGCGTCATCGGCAGCAACAAGAAAGACTCGGCGGACACCGTCGCGACGCTGGTCGCCGACCTCGACGGCCGCGAGCTCGGCGACTTCGCCGACGACCACGGCGAGACGCTCGTGAGGTGGATGCTGTCCCGCCAGCCCAGGCTGGTCACCGACGACCACTGGAAGGTGATCGACGCCCACGAGCGCGGCGCCGGCGAGCCGCACGGGCGACCGAGGGTGAAGCTCACCAGCGTGGCCGACCTCCTGCGGATCGGGCACGGCTGACGACGATCAAGCGAGGCACGAGCGTTGAGAAGTCAGCCAATTCAGCACGGCTAGCGATCACACCTCGCAGGTGTCCGGCTCACGCTCGCGGGACAGCCCGCCGACGGGACCTGCGGTGCGCGCGATCAGCGGCGTGCACGCCGCGGCCATCGCCAGGGCGGCCGACACCATGATCACCGCGAACGGGCTGTAGCTGTCCACGACGACACCGCCGATCGCGGTGCCGATGGCTCCGCCGACCAGCGCACCGCTGTTGAGCCAACCGAATGCTTCCGCGGTCGAGTGCGCGGCGATCTGATGCGAGACCATGACGTAGAGCGCGGCCAGCGCGGGCGCGAAGCCGAGCCCGGAGGCGAACAGCGCGGCGAGCTGTAGGCCGTAGCCGTCGGCAAGCCCGAACAGCACGGTGCCGGCAGCGACGATCGCCATGGACATCGACAGACCGCGGACACCGAGATGGCGGTGGCCGAACAGCACGCCGCCGAGCAGCGATCCGACGCCCGTTGCCGCGAGCGCGATGCCCGCCGAGAGGTTGTGGTTGCCGAACAGGGCGAGGACGCCGACTTCGAGCGCCGTGAACGACGCGACCAGCGCGAGGCTGGCGGCCATGGCCAGGATGACCGCACGGTTGGCCAGCACCTTGCCGAACGCGACCGTGCTGCTGACGATGGTCGGCCGAAACTGGCGGGCACTGAGCAGGAACCACACGGTCCCGACGATCGTGACCGCGGCGGAGAACAACAGCGGAATCGCCGTCGAGATCGCCGACGCCAGGAATGTCGCAGCGACCGGACCGATCACCCAGATGAGCTCCTGGGCGGTGGTGTCGAGCGCGAACAGCGCCCGTAGCCCCTGGCCGGGGACCATCTGCGGGTACAGCGCGCGCACCGCAGGCAGCAGCGGCGGCACCGAAGCGCCGATGAGGAACCCCAGCACCATCAGGAATGTCGCGGGGACATGGATGAAGGCCAGCGCCAACATGCTGACGCCGTTGATCAGCGCAGCCGACACCAGCGTCGGCATCATTCCGATCCGGCCGAGAAGGCGCGCCGTCATGGGCATGGCCACCGCTTCACCGATGCTCGTGCACGCCACGACGGCGCCCGCCACCGCGTACGACCCGGTACGGGCCTGTACGTGCAGCAGGATCGCCAGCGACAGCATGCCCAGCGGCAGCCGCGCGAACAGCTGTGAGGCGGTCACATTGACCACGCCTGGAACTCGAATGAGCTCTGCGTAGGCGCGCACGGTTATCTCTCCATCGAATGAGGTTCGGGTACTGCACAATCTCCCCAACTGTACCGTCCGGACGGTACAGTCCGAAAGTCGATAAACTCGGCCGATGACGACCTCGCGCGAGCGCATCCTCGATGCCTACGCCGACGCGCTGGCCGTCGACGGCGAGCGCCTCGCCACGCTCGATGCGGTGGCTGCCCGGGCCGGCGTGTCCAAGGGCGGACTGCTCTACCACTTCCCGTCCAAGGACCAGCTCGCCGAGGCACTCTGCGAGCGACTGATCGCGCTGGCCGCCGACGACGTCGACAAGATGCGCAACGCCGCGGACGGGCCCGCGCGGCACTACATCCGCACCTCGCATTACGCCAACACCCCCCTGGACCGCACGCTGGTCGCGGTGGCACGGCTCCAGCAGGCCGGTGACCCGCGCGCGCGGGCGGCCATCGAGATGATCTCCGATCAGTGGCTGAGCGTGCTGACCGAGGCGCTCGGTGACCGTGACGTCGCGCGGACCGTCAAGCTCATCGGCGACGGGCTGTACCACCACGCGTTGTTCAGCGTGCTCGGCGGACCGCCGCGCACTGAACTCGACGAGGGACTGCTGGCGGTCATCGATCGGCTCATCGACCAGAGTTCGGACGCGCCGCGACCCTGAGTGCCGGGTTGCACACAGGCAGGGTCGGCACAATGTGACCCAATGGCGAGCACCGATCGGCGACCATCGACACGATCGCTGCGCGCGCTCGATGGGCTGAACTTCTTCCTCGCCGATGTGCGCGACGGCCTCGGCCCGTATCTGGCCATCTACCTGCTCGCCACCCGTGGTCCCGCACACGGCTGGGACGAGGCGACGGTCGGCAGCGTGATCACCATCTCCGGCCTGGTCGGCCTCGTCGTCCAGACGCCCGCGGGTGCGCTGATCGACCGAATACCGCACCGCCGAATGGTTCTCATCGTCGCGGCTGTCGTCGTGACGGCCAGTTGCCTGTGCCTGCCCGCCGTGCACGGCTACGTCGCGGTGACCGCGACCCAATCGGCCGCGGCCGCCGCCGCGACCGTCTTCGGCCCCGGCATCGCGGCGATCAGCCTCGGGCTCGTCGGCGGCCGGCTGCTGACGCGCCGGATCGCGCGCAACGAGGCGTTCAACCATGCGGGCAATGCGGCGTCCGCCGGCATCGCTGCCCTGCTGGCCATCCAGTTCGGTCCGGTGGTGGTGTTCTGGCTGATGGCGGTGCTCGCTCTACTCAGCGTCGCCTCGGCCGCCCGTATCAGGGACGCGGAGATCGACGAAAGCCTGGCGCGAGGCCTGACCGCCGACCACACGGTCCACCGCCGCGCCAGCAGCTGGAAGGTGTTGTTCACCAGCCGAACCCTGCTGGCCTTCGCCGCCGTGGTGTTCGTGTTCCACCTCTCCAACGCGGCGATGCTGACCTCGGTCAGCCAGCTCCTGGTTCGGGTCGCGGGCAAGGACAGTGCCACGTCGTTGACAGCGCTGTGCGTACTCGCCGCGCAGCTCGTCATGGTTCCGGTCGCGATCGTCGTCGGGCGCACCGCCGACTCGTGGGGCCGAAAGCCGATCTTCGTGGCGGGTTTCGCCGTGCTGGCCGTGCGCGGCGTGCTCTACACCGTCTCGGACAACCCGGTGTGGCTGGTTGCCGTGCAGACGCTGGACGGCGTGGGCGCCGGTATCTTCGGGGCCCTGTTCCCGGTGGTGATCGCCGATCTGACCGCGGGTACGGGTCACTTCAATGTGACCCAGGGAGCTCTGGCCACGATTCAGGGCGCCGGGGCCGCGATCAGTGCCGGACTGGCCGGGGCGTTGATCGTCGCCGCCGGCTACCACACGACGTTCATCACGCTGTCCGTCATCGCGGTCGCCGGGATGGCGCTCTACCTCACCGCGGTCCCCGAGACGAGGCCGCCGGCGCAGCGCTAGTTGTACTGACCACGGACGTTAAGTACGGCGTGGCGTAGTGACATGACGAAGACCTCCGAGTGAAGTGCGAGCTGCTTAAGGAACGCACCAACTCACTCCGGAGGTCTTCATGGTCCACCGTAATGCCCCCTTGTCCGAAACCGGTCGTCTGCGGCTGGCACGTTGCGTTGTCGAGGATGGCTGGACGCTGCGACGGGCGGCCGAGCGGTTCCAGGTTGCGGTCACTACCGCTGCGCGCTGGGCCCGCCGCTACCGCGAACTAGGCGAAGCCGGCATGGCCGACCGCAGCTCACGCCCACATCACAGCCCTAATCAAACCCCCACACGCACCGAGCGGCGCATCATTAAAGTCCGAGTACTTCGACGTTGGGGACCGGCTCGCATTGCTTATCTGCTGGGACTGAATGTCTCGACTGTCCACAACGTGTTGAGGCGCTACGGCCTAGCCAAGCTGCGGTGGCTGGACCGGCCCACCGGGCGAGTTATCCGGCGGATGGAGTCAGCCAGCCCCGGCGACCTGGTGCATGTCGATGTCAAGAAGGTAGGCAAGATCCCGGCTGGCGGCGGATGGCGCATGTTGGGCCGCAGCGCAGGAAATCATCACTCCCGCAAGGACAGAAGCATAGGAACTGGCAGCGACCGTTCCGGGCGGCGTGGTTATCACTTCTTGCACACCGCCATCGACGCTCACTCCCGGCTGGCCTACTCCGAACTGCTAATCGACGAACGCAAAGACACAGCTGCTGACTTCTGGCAAAGGGCTAACGAATGGTTCAACGCATGCGGCTTCACCGTACGGAAAGTGTTGACAGACAACGGCTCCTGTTACCGATCCCACTCATTCCGAGATGCACTCGGGCAGATCGAACATCGTCGAACCAAACCCTATCGACCCCAGACGAACGGCAAGGTGGAGCGATTCCACCGAACCCTTGCCGATGAATGGGCATATGCGCGGCTCTACACCAGCGACGCCGAACGGTGCGCGGAGTTCCCTCGCTGGCTGCATACCTACAATCACCATCGCGGCCACACCGCACTCGGCGGCCAACCACCCGCCACCCGCGTACCTAACCTCTCAGGTCAGTACAGCTAGTCAGCCACGGGCCGGCGTGGTGATCGACTCGGCGGCGATGGTGACGATGACGCGCGTCTCATCGGGATTCCCACTGAAGTTCGGATACGGGATGCCGAGGTACTTCTGCGAGATCTCGTCGATGCTTTCGCGGCCCCCCTCGGTCGTCGTCGACAACACCCGACCGCGGACCGCGTAGAAGCGGTTGACGTCGTCGGGATCGACGACATTGACCGCGACGCGCGGGTCGCGGGCCAGGTTGCGGGCCTTCTGCATGCCCTCGACGATGTTGATGACGACATGCTCGCCGTCGGTGGTCACCCACGTTTCGGTCAGCTGCGGCGAACCGTCGGGCATGAGCGTGGCCACGAAACAGGGGCTGGGGCGCCGCAACAGCGCGAGGAGCCCGTCGGGAAGGGGTTCGGACATCGGGTTCCTAACTGTAGGACTGCGGGGGCGCCGGCTGATCCGGCGGCGCCACGAACCAGTTGTCCGGGTTCTTCGGCGAGTACACCACCGGGATGAGTTGGCCCATGGTCGGCCAGCTGTCCACATCGACCGCCATCCGCTGGTACACCACATGCTCATTGACAGTGGGTCCGTTGATGACACCACTGATCGTGACGAACTGGTCGCCGGTGGCGTCCGGGCGCGGACTGACCCCGGTGACCAGCAGCGTGCCCTGGACCACCTCGCCGCGCGGGCCGCGGCGCATCAAGCGCGGCGCCAGAACCAGGACCAGCGCACCGACGATCAGCAGTATCACCGCGAATTCCCACATGCGGCCATGGTAGGACTGCTGCCATGAGCGAAACTTTCGGTGCGAATCAAGAATGAGCGGCCAGGATGTGCAGGCAGACCTGTCGGTGGCGTTGCAACTCGCCGACCGCGCCGACGCGATCACCCTCGACCGATTCGGGGCGCTGGATCTGCGGGTCGACACCAAACCGGACCTCACCCCCGTCACCGACGCCGACGAGGCGGTCGAGGCCGATGTGCGCGCGGGCCTGTCCCGCGATCGCCCGGCCGACGCGGTGCTCGGTGAGGAGTACGGCGGCACAGCGGAATTCCACGGCAGGCAGTGGGTGATCGACCCGATCGACGGCACCAAGAACTTCGTCCGCGGCGTACCGATCTGGGCGACCCTCATCGCGCTTCTCTCCGACGGTGTGCCGATCGTCGGCGTGGTGAGCGCGCCGGCCCTGAACCGGCGCTGGTGGGCCGGCCTGGGGTTGGGCGCGTTCGCGCGCACCGGGGACGGGCCGGCCCGGCCGTTGTCGGTCTCCGGGGTAGCCGACCTGGGTTCGGCCAGCCTGTCGTTCTCCAGCCTGTCCGGGTGGGCGGATCGCGGGCTGCGTGAGCAGTTCATCGGGTTGACCGATGACGTGTGGCGGGTGCGCGCCTACGGCGACTTCTTCTCCTACTGCCTGGTCGCCGAGGGCGCGGTCGACATCGCCGCCGAACCCGAGGTCAAGCTATGGGACCTGGCGCCATTGGACATCCTGGTGCGCGAAGCCGGAGGCAGCTTCACCAACCTCGACGGACAACCCGGCCCGCATGGCGGGCATGCCGTGGCCACCAACGGGCTGCTGCACGCCGCAACGCTCGCGAGCCTGACCGGCTGCTAGTAGCCGGCTGGCGGCGCTGGTGTGACAGACCCAACAGAATTCGCGATGCGAAGCGCTTCCGGCGCCTACCTTACTTTGGAGTAAGATAGGCTCAGCGAGATCTGACCAGCACGCCCACCATCGACGAGGCTGCCACCATGACGAACACTCTTCCCCCGAAATCCGCCAGTGCACGGGCCCGCGACAGCGCGGTCGGGCAGTACAAGCACAAGCGCTCCCTCACCGACATCGGGCTGGCGCTTGTCACCCCGCTGATGGGGCAGGACTTCCTGGACCGCTACCACCTGCGCGACCCGCTGAACCGCGGCCTGAAGTACGGGGTCAAGCAGGCGTTCTCCACCGCAGGCGCGGCCACCCGGCAGTTCAAGAAGGTTCAGGGCATCGGCAAGGCGCCGGCCCGGCTGCGACCCAGCGGCGCAGACTATTTCGACCTCACCCCCGACGACGACCAGAAGATGATCGTCGCGACGGTCGACGAGTTCGCCGAGGAGATTCTGCGTCCGGCCGCTCATGACGCCGACGACGCCGCGACCTATCCCGCCGATCTGATCGCCAAGGCCGCCGAGCTCGGCATCACGGCCATCAACATCCCCGAAGACTTCGACGGCATCGCCGAGCAGCGCACCACCGTCACCAATGCCTTGGTGGCCGAGGCACTCGCCTACGGCGACATGGGCCTTGCGCTGCCGATCCTGGCGCCCGGCGGTGTCGCCTCGGCACTGACCCATTGGGGCAGCGCCGACCAGCAGGCCACATATCTGGCCGAGTTCGCGGGCGAGAACGTGCCGCAGGCGTGCGTGGCGATCGCCGAACCGCATGCACTGTTCGACCCGACTGCTCTGAAGACGACCGCGGTGCGCACCCCGAGCGGCTACCGCCTCGACGGCGTGAAATCGCTGGTTCCCGCCGCCGCGGACGCCGAATTGTTCATCGTGGCAGCGCAACTCGACGGCAAGCCGGCGTTGTTCATCGTCGAAGCCTCCGCCGCCGGCTTGACCGTCACCGCCGACCCCAGCATGGGGATCCGGGCCGCGGCGTTGGGCCGGGTGGCATTGGACAAGGTGTCGGTACCGCTGTCGGCCCGCCTCGGCGAGGACGGGGCCACCGACGCGGACTATTCCGAAGCAATTGCGTTGTCCCGCTTGGGCTGGGCCGCGCTCGCGGTCGGCACCTCGCACGCGGTGCTCGACTACGTGATCCCCTACGTCAAGGAGCGCGAGGCATTCGGCGAGCCGATCGCCCGCCGCCAGGCCGTTGCGTTCATGTGCGCCAACATCGCCATCGAACTCGATGGCCTGCGGTTGATCACCTGGCGCGGCGCCGCCCGCGCAGAGCGTGGCCTGCCGTTCGCCCGCGAGGCCGCGCTGGCCAAGAAGCTGGGCACCGACAAAGGCATGCAGATCGGCCTGGACGGAGTGCAGCTACTCGGTGGCCACGGCTTCACCAAGGAGCACCCGGTGGAGCGCTGGTACCGCGATCTGCGGGCCATCGGCGTCGCCGAGGGTGTCGTTGTTCTCTGAGGTCTCTGTAACCGCCGACCGGCTAACGAACGGAAAAGACTGACATGGCAATCAATCTCGAACTGCCGCGCAAGCTGGAAGCCGTCATCGAGAAGGCACACCAGGGCGCCGCGGAGATGTTGCGGCCGATCTCACGGAAGTACGACGTCGCCGAACACGCCTACCCTGTCGAATTGGACACGCTGGCAACGTTGTTCGAGGGAATCTCGGAAGCCAACACGATCTCGTTCGCCGGCACGGAGGCATTCCGCGACAGCGACGACGGCCCGAAGGGAAACATCAACGGCGGCAACATGTCCGCGTTGCTCAATGCCCTGGAGATCTCCTGGGGTGACATCGCGCTGCTGCTGTCCGTACCCCGCCAGGGTCTCGGTAACGCCGCGATCTCCGGCGTGGCCACCGACGAGCAGTTGGAGCGGCTGGGCAAGAACGTCTGGGCTGCCATGGCGATCACCGAACCGTCATTCGGCTCGGATTCGGCGGCGGTGTCGACGACGGCGGTGCTCGACGGCGACGAATACGTGATCAACGGCGAGAAGATCTACGTCACCGCCGGTTCCCGGGCCACCCATATCGTGGTGTGGGCGACGCTGGACAAGTCCAAGGGCCGGGCGGCGATCAAGTCGTTCATCGTGCCGCGCGAGCACCCCGGGGTCACCGTCGAGCGTCTCGAGCACAAGCTCGGCATCAAGGCCTCCGATACCGCGGCCATCCGGTTCGAGAACGCCCGAATCCCCAAGGAGAACCTGCTGGGGAGCCCGGAGATCGAGGTGGAGAAGGGCTTTGCCGGGGTCATGGAGACCTTCGACAACACCCGGCCGATCGTGGCCGCGATGGCGGTCGGAGTGGCCCGTGCCGCCCTGGAGGAACTGCGCACGATCCTGACCGAGGCCGGCGTGGAGATCTCCTACGACAAGCCCGCCCACGTCCAGAGTGCGGCCGCCGCGGAATTCCTTCGGATGGAAGCCGACTGGGAGGCCGGCTACCTGTTGACCGTGCGCTCGGCGTGGCAGGCCGACAATGCGATCCCGAATTCCAAGGAAGCCTCCATGGGCAAGGCCAAGGCCGCCCGCGTCGCCAGCGACATCACTCTCAAGGCAGTCGAATTGGCCGGAACCGCAGGCTATTCCGAGCAGACGCTGTTGGAGAAGTGGGCTCGCGACTCGAAGATCCTGGACATCTTCGAAGGCACGCAGCAGATCCAGCAGCTGGTGGTCGCCCGCCGCCTGCTCGGGCTGTCCTCGACCGAACTCAAGTAGTCACGCGACCGCGGTCAGCTCGCGCTGGGTCTGTTCGTCGAGTTCGATCCCGGCGACGGCGAGGTTCTGCTCCAGGTGGTCCAGCGAGGACGTCCCGGGGATGAGTAGCACGTTGTCGGCAACGCCCAGTGTCCATGCCAGTGCGATCTGCGCGGGCGTGTGACCCAGCCGTTCGGCCGCGCCGGTGATGAGGGGATGCGACAGCACCGGATTCACCTCGTGGAACGCCGAGCCGAGCGGGAAGAACGGGACGAACGCGATGCCGCGGGCCACACATTCGTCCAGCACGGGCTGCGAAGATCGGTCCACCAGATTGAACGGATTCTGGACACACACGATGTCGGTGAGTTCCAGCGCGTGCAAAAGCTGCTCGTGCGTGACGTTGCTCAGTCCGACTCCGGCGATCAGGCCCTCGTCGCGGGCGGTGATCATCGCACCGAGCTGATCGGTGAACCGCGCATCGGGTTCTGACTCCATCACCCGCAGATTGACCGCGGCCAGCCGCTCGACACCTAGGGTGGTCAGGTTCTCCTCGATCCCCGCGCGTAGCTCATGCGGCTGGTTGTAGGGCAACCAATCCCCTGGTCGTCCCGGCGTGCACCGACCTTGCTGACCAGGGCCAGGTTCTCGGGATACGGATGCAGCGCCTCGCGGATCAGTTCGTTCGCCACATCGGGCCCGTAGAACTGCGAGGTGTCGATGTGATCGACGCCGGCGTCCACGGCGCGGCGCAACACGGCCAGTGCCTGCTCGCGATCCCGCGGCGGGCCGAATACGCCGGGCCCGGGCAGCTGCATGGCGCCGAATCCGACGCGGTGGACGTCATAGCCGGCCAACGCAAAACGTGTCATGGGGATCCTCCAGTCGGAAAGAATAGATTGAAGTCAAATTGTTTGATCTCAAACTATCTTGCTGGCGCGTTACGCTTCCTGTCAACCCAGGGAGGTGAAGCCACATTCCACACTCAGCACACGGCGCCGAATCCCGTCAGCGCGCCGCCGCCCTCGCCGACGCCTTCGGCCGCGCCGGCAAGACATTGGTGCGCGCCCTCGACGAGCGGCTCGGTGACCACGGTGTGTCCACCCCACGATCAAAGGTGTTGTTCGAGGTGGATCGCTGCGGTCCGGTCCGGCTTACCGACCTGGCGCGCACCGTCGGCATCACTCAAGGCACCGCCTCCACCCTGACCGACGCGCTCGTCCGGGAAGGTCTGATCGAACGCTGCGCCGACGACTCCGATCGCCGGGTGACCCTGCTGAAGACCACACCCACCGGCCGGCAGCAGGCGCAAGCCTGGGCGAGCGCGTACACCGCCGCTGCCGAGGAACTGTTCGGAATCCTCTCCGGCGAGGAGCAGCTGGCCCTCACCGAACTGCTGCAACGCCTTGCCGACTCGATCGACGGCTGAACCTCAGCCCGTCGCCCGGACCTGACAGGGCACCCCGTTGACAACCTGAGTGTTGCTGGGGACGTCGAGCAGATCAGGCGGGTTGAGCAGGTTGGAGTTCACGCCGGGATGTTCGTTGGCGACGCCCAGTCGGCTGCCCGGCAGGCCATGTCCCCAGCCGTGCGGCAGGGACACCACCCCGGGCATCATGTCGTCGCTGACCTCCACGGGCACAACCACTTTCCCTTCCGATGTGCTGATCTCGGCCAGCTCGCCGTCACCGATCCCGACGCGGCGGGCATCGTCGGGGTGCATCAGCAGCGTGCATCGGTCCCGCCCACGCATCAGCGCTGGCACATTGTGCAGCCACGAGTTGTTCGACCGCAGATGCCTGCGACTGGTGAGCAGCAGCGACTCCTCGGCGCGGTCTATCCGCGCCCGCAATCGGGGCACGTCATCGGCGAACAGGTCGTGCATCAGCTCGATGGCCCCCGACGGCGTGGTGACGGCTGAGTCCAGCCGGCCGTCCTGCAGTTCGCCCAGCCGCAGGCCGTCGGGGTGCGTGCGCACCTCGTCGAGGGTCAGGCCGTCGGGATTGGCGCCCAGACCGTCACCCCAGGGACCGAGTCGGATGTAGAGATCGTATATACGCTCGGGCCCTTGACCTTTCAGAATGCTCATCACCTCGGCCGGATCGCGTCCGCTCAGCGGAGTGCCCGGCTGAGTGCACATGGTGGCGACCAGACCACCGGTGTAGAGGTCGTCCATCGCCGGGACGTCGACGTCGGCCATCGGGGTGCCCAGCAGTGCGCCCGAAAGACGTAGCAGCACTTCCCATTCCATTGGCCGAGAAGGATCCGGCGCAAACAGCGGCTCCGACCACTTCAGGCAGGAGGCGACGGCGTAGATCCAGTACAGATCGTCGGCGTGCGGACGCTCCAGCGGCGAGAGCCCAGGGAAGATGACGTGGGCATGCCTGGTGGTCTCGTTGAGCCAGTTGTCCACGCAGATAAGGGCATCCAGGGACGCCAGCGCCTCGTCGAGCCGCCCGGCCGCCGGCGCAGAGATCGCCGGGTTGCCCGCGACCGAGATCATGGCGCGAATGCGCCCGTCGCCCGGGGTGAGGATCTCCTCGGCCAGGCAGCTCACCGGGAATTGGCCGAGCACCTCCCCGACCCCGCGCACACGCGACGCGAAGCGGCCGAACTCCCAGCGCGGGCCCGGCTGATCGGGTGGCTTCATGAACATCGGCGAGTACACCGCCGGGGTCGGGAACACCGCTCCCCCGCGCCGGTCGACCGCACCGAGCGCGGTGTTCAGCACGAACACCAGCCAGGTGGACAAGGTGCCGAATTCCTGGGTACAGGCCCCGATGCGGCTGTACAGCACGGGATTCGACGCCGATGCCAGATCGTGTGCGAGCTCGCGGATCGTCTCGGCCGGGATTCCGCTCGGCCCTTCAACGGCTTCCGGGGTGAACGGGTCGGCCAGGGCGATCACCTCGTCGAGCCCCTGGACCCGGCCGTCGAGATGCGGATGGGCACGCAGCAATCCGTCGGCAGCCAGCGTCCGCAGAACCGCGAAGAGCACCAGGGCGTCGGTGCCAGGACGGATCGGCACCCAGTCGGTGGCGCGCTGCGCGGTCTCGGTGCGGCGAGGGTCGATGACCACCACCCGACCGCCGCGGTTGCGGATGCCGGTCAGATGACCGACGACGTCGGGCGCCGAGAGCATCGATCCCTGCGAGGCCGCGGGATTGGCGCCGATGACCACGAGGTGGTCGGTGCGGGCCAGGTCCGGGATCGGTGCGTTCCACATCCCGCCGAAGAGCAGGGTGCCGACGACGTTCAGCGGCCACTGGTCGACCGTGCCCGGCGAGTAGTACGCGCCCATCCCGGCCGCCGCGCCCATCCCGACCAGGGCGCCGATGTACGAACTCAAACCCAGGTTGTGCGCGACCGGATTGCCGACATACACCGTGACCGCCCGCGCGCCGTCGCTCTCCAGCACCGGACGAAGCACCCGCTCGGCTTCGGCGAACGCCTCGTTCCAGGAGACGGCGACGTGAGTTCCGTTCGGCTGCTTGACCATCGGCGACCGCAGCCGGTCCGGATCGTCGTGCAACTGCCCGAGGACCGTGCCCTTGGGGCAGATGTGCCCTGCCGACCACACGTCGTCGGGGTTGCCGCGGATGTCGGTGACCCGGTCCTCGTCGACCGTGACTCGCAACCCGCACATGGCCTCGCAGAGCGGGCACGTCACCCGGTGGACAACGCTGCCGGCCTGACCCGACTTGTGTCTGGACACCTGTCCATGTTAGGCCGCCGTGTCAGCCCGGCACAATGGTCAGGGCTGTCCCCGACCGGCACGCCAGTCGCCGATCGCCGACAGTCGCCGCCGCTGCTGGGCGGCGGCGCGGGCGTCCAGGGCGCGGTCGCGCTCCTCGAGGCGGCCGATCACCCGCTCTCGATGCTCGACGGGATTGGCGTCGTCGTACTTGAACTTGGCCTCGACTCGCTCGACCGCGAGTCGCACGCCGCGGATGCCGGGCAGCATCCGGCCGTACGGGTCCTGAGCTTCGGCCACCTCGGCATGGCGGCCTTCGGGCTGAAAGTCGGCAAGCTGAGACCGGAGGATCTCGACCTTGCCGTGCGGATCATCGATGATCGTTGGGCGACAGACGAATTGGACGGATGCGTAGTAGCTGGTCGGCACTCCGTCCTCGTCGGGACCGCCGGCCTTCGCACGCCAGTAAGTCGGGATGTAGGCGTAGTCGCCGATCACCGCGACTCGCACCTCGGCGGCTGCTTCCAGATGTGGCCAGACCGGATTGGGCCGCGCCAGGTGGATCAGCAGCTCCGCACCGGCCACCGTGAAATGGGTGGGCACCAGCACGGGGGCCTGCGCGGGGTCGACGTTGTTGACCGCGAGGACTCCGAATCGGTCGGTCGACGCCAACCAGTCCCGCCATTCGGCGTCGTCCAGCGCGGCATCCCAGGGATGGATCAGCATGTCCACCATTGCATCAGGCAAGGCAAGAGATTTACAGCTGGACGGGTTCCCCGCCTTCAGTCGACGGGCGCGAAGGTGAGATGCAGCTCGCTCAGGCCGCGCAGCAGAAATGTCGGCTCGTACCGGTATCGACGGGCGCCGGCGGGTCCGTGCTGGGTCTCGTCGATGGCGATGTCGGTCATGCGGTCCAGCAACCGGTTCAGCGTGACCTTCGCTTCAACACGGGCGAGCGGCGCGCCGGCACAGGTGTGGATGCCGCGGCCGAACGTGATGTGTTCGCGGATATTCCGGCGATCTAGGTGGAACTCGTCAGGTTGGGAGAACTTGCGCGGGTCACGGTTGGCCGCACCCAGGCAGAGCATCAGCACGGTGCCTGCCTTGATCTCGACGCCGCCGAGAGTGGTGGTCTTGCGGGCCAGCCGGAAGTCGACCTTGGTGGGGCTTTCGATGCGCAGCGACTCCTCGATGAAGTTGCCGATCAGGCTGCGGTCGGCGCGCAGCTTGTCCTGGAGGTCCGGACGCTCGGCCAGCACCCGGGTCGAGGCGCTGAGCAGTTTGACGACGGTCTCCTGGCCGGCGGCGAACAGAAATGTCGCCGCCCGTACCACGTCGACGACGTCGGGCGTCGTACCGTCCGGGTACGTCGCTGCGGCAAGGGAATTCAGTACGTCCTCGCGGGGATGCTGTCGCCGGTCGTTGATGTAGCCGGTGAACTTGCCGTCAAGCCACTCCAGCGGGTTGACCGCGACAGGTGTGTGATCCAATGCGCCGACGGCACTTCCGGGTTCCTTGCCGGCGCCGAGGCTCGCCCGGAACTCCGCCCGGTCATCCTCCGGCACACCCAGCAGGTCGGCGATCACCAGCGTCGCGAACGGCTTACCGTACTCGGTGAGCAGCTCACACCTGCCGTTGCCGATGAACTCGTCGAGCTGGCGATCGGCCAACTCCCACATGAAGTCCTCGTTCTCTTTCAGTCGCGCGGGGGTCAGCAGGCGGCTCAGCAGCGAGCGGGCGCGCGTGTGCGCCGGAGGATCCATCACCACCATCATTTCGTTGATGGGGAACAGATGTCGGTGCGCTTCGATCTGTTCGGAGATGTCGTCTCCCTCAGGCTCGAATGGCAACGGCGGGAACGGACCGCCGATGGCGTTGACCGCCGAGAATGTCTCATAGTCTTTGAAGGCCGCGACTGCCTCGTCGTAGCCGGTCACGGCCACGACTCCATAATTCGGCTCGCGAAACACCGGGTTCTGCGCACGCAGGTAATCCAAGTACTCGTAGGGATCCTGGGCGATGTCCTGGTCGGAGAAGTAGTCCGCTGTCGCGAAATCGGTCATTTTTGGCGGCCTTTCATGATGCTGATGGCTTGGCGGGGGCAGGCCGCCACCGCGGCCTCGACCCGCTCGCGGGCGCCATCCGGGGGGTTTCGACGCACGTGGCCAGGTCGTCGGATTCGACGTCGAAGACATCCGCAGCCAGCTCGACACACAGCGCATGGCCTTCGCACAGGTCCCGGTCCACCCGTACGCGCCAGTGAACAGCGGCCAGCGAGCACCCCTTCCATATTTGATCGATCGATCAAATTCCGCATTGGGTCATGCTTACCACGCCCGGAAATCGGGGGTCAAGAGCCGCGCCGAATGGCCTGCTGGCCAAGCGAGTAACTCTCCTGAGAAGATGACCGCTATGGCGCCGACACCGAAGAGTAAAGACAAGGACGCCGGCGCGCGGGAACGCCTGATGGAGGCGACCGCTCACATCATGCGCGAGGAGGGGTACGCCGCCGCGACGTCGCGGCGCGTATCGGCGCGTGCGGGGGTCCGATCCGCATTGGTGTACTACTACTTCCCGACGATGGACGACCTGTTCGTCGCCGTGCTACGGGCGGGGTCGGATGCGTCGCTGGCGAAGATGCGTCAGGCGATCACCGCCGACGAGCCGCTGCGTGCGTTGTGGTCCATCAACACCGACCCGCGGTGGACCGGCCTGTACGCCGAGTTTGTCGCACTGGCCAACCACCGCAAGGTGATCAGCGCCGAACTCAAGTCCTACGCCGAACGCGTCCGGGACATCGAAACCGCCGCTGCGACGGTCGCTCTGCGCGCACGTGGCATCGACCTCACCGAGTTTCCGCCGGTCGCGATCTCGATGCTCGTTGCCCAGACTGCGCGCAGCCTGTGCAACGAGAGCGCGATCGGGATGACCGAGGGTCACGAGGAGCTACGAGAACTGGTAAACCGCTACCTGGATCTGGTCGCCTCTACCGATGGGGCGCAAGCTACTTGAGCATGCTTCCGCCGTCGACCGTCATCGGCAGGCCGGTGACGTAGCGTGACTCGTCA
Source organism: Mycobacterium sp. ELW1 (assembly GCF_008329905.1). Lineage (NCBI taxonomy): Bacteria > Bacillati > Actinomycetota > Actinomycetes > Mycobacteriales > Mycobacteriaceae > Mycobacterium > Mycobacterium sp. ELW1. The sequence goes on from NZ_CP032155.1 coordinate 4,419,334, forward strand.
GAAGCCAAGAACAACACCGCATTACTGATGTCGACCGGCTCGACCCACCCGATCGGCAGCACGTGCATCATCTGGGCCACGACGGCCATGTCGTCGGCGCCCGGGTTCTCCAGGTCCGGGCGGAACAGCTTCATCGTGCCCTCGTTCATGAACAGCGGGGTGTTCACATTGGTCGGATGCACCGAGTTCACCCGGATCGAGTGGTGCCCTAGCTCGACGGCGAAAGTCCGCATCAGCCCGACCACGCCATGCTTGGCGGCGATGTAGTGGCCGGTGTGCGGGTAGGCCTTCAGACCGCCGACCGAGCTGGTCAGGATGATCGAACCACCGCGGCCACCCGAGATGAGATGCGGAACAGCCGCTTTCACGCTCTTCCACACGCCGGACAGGTTGACGTCGATCATGTCGTTCCAGTCGGCTTCGCTGGTGTGGTCGAGTGTCTGGCCACCGTTACCGATGCCGGCATTGGCCACGATGACGTCGAGGCGGCCCAGCTGCTCGACTCCGCTGTCCACGGTGGCCTTCACGGCTGCGTAGTCACGAACATCGACCTCTGCGGTGACCACCCTGCGGTTGAGGTTCTTCACCAGATCGGCCGTCTCGGCCAGGTCGTCCGGCGTCGGTGCCGGGATGTCCTCATTGCTGCTGATGCGCTTGCACACATCGATCGCGATGATGTCAGCGCCCTCCTCCGCCAACCGGACCGCGTGGCTGCGGCCCTGGCCGCGCGCAGCGCCGGTGATGAAAGCGACCTTGCCCTCGACTCTTCCAGCCATGAAAACCCTCGTCTCCGAAGAACCTGACGCGCACCCCGCGCCGGACGATTATTCGACGATCAGAAATTTGATCGATCGATCAATACTGTGGCAGCGGGGCGTGCTCGTGTCAAGGTCAGCTCACGACGAACCGGCTTCGCTGCGCCGCTCCTCGAGCACCCGTTGTTGTTGATCTGCGATGGCCTGATTGAGACGAGATGCCTTGGGCCAGCCGTAGTACGCCGCGAAGTGCAGCGCCAGTTCGTCCATCTCGGCGAACGACAGGTCACGGCTCTTCAACGCGGCGTACACGTGGCTGAGGATCGGAACCTCAGCGTCCTGGAACGCCACGCACGCCAGCGTGATCAGTCGGCGTTCCCTCATCCCGAGTCCGGGGCGCAGCCACATCTCACCGAAAACGAAGTTCAGGATCCCCGCTCCGGAGTACGGGTTGTCGCGGATGGGCGCGAACGGAATGCAGTTGATCTCCTTGAAGGACTGCTCTCCGACCACCAGCCGAATCTCGGGATCGCTCGGCGTAATCAGCGGCAGCAGTGGGTCCGGCGGCGGCGGAGCCTGGCCACGGTCTCGATGGATCCGCTCCCACTGGTCATCGACCACCATGTTGAACCACGACGCTTTCGGCCAGCCGGCGTACACCGCGAAATGCAACACCGCTTCCCGCATTTCGGTGATCGATACATCGCCGCTGTTGAGAGCGGCGTACACGTGGTCACGCAATGGCGCCTCGGCATCGGCCGCCGCCACGCACGCCAGGGTGACGAACCGCCGGTCGCGGCGGCTCAACCCGGGACGGCGCCAGACCTCGCCGTAGACGAAGTCGATCAGCCCGGTCGCGGCAGGCGTGTCATCCTGCGGCGCAGCGAAAGTCATCACCTCGGCGAACGCACGCCGACCACGCTCGCGTCGGTCGGCGTCCATCATCGGATCGTCACGCCGGCGTCGACCTTGAGCTCGGTTCCCGTCACGTAGCGGGATTCGTCGGAAACCAGGTACAGCACCGCATTGCTGATGTCGATCGCGTCGACCATTACCACCGGCATCGCATTCAGGAAGATCGGGACCAGATCGGGTCGCCCTTCGCCAAGCACCCGGTGAAGTGACTCCGGGCGCATACCCGTCTCGACGCCGGTCGGATGCACCGTGTTCACCCGAACACTCACCGCGGCAAGCTCATTGGCCAACGCTCGACTCAACCCGACGACACCGTGCTTGGCAGCCGTATATGGCAGATGCAGGGGGGTACCCTTCAGCCCCGCTGCCGAGCTGATGTTGACCAGACTCCCACCATGCGTGACCAGGTGCGGCAGCGCCGCGGCACACGTGTTCCACGTACCGATGAGATTGACGTCCAACACCGTTCGCCACTGCTGCGGGGTGGTGGCATCCCAGGCCCCCACCGTGAGCACGCCCGCGTTGGACACCGCCGCATCCAGCCCGCCGAGTTGCGCCACCCCGTCGTCGACTGCAGCGGCCAGCGCTGCGGCATCGCGCACGTCGACCACATGGGTGACCGCCCGCCGGTCGTGTTGCTCCACGAGCCGGGCCGTCTCCTGCAGGTCTTCGCGCGAGGACAGCGGATACTCCAACTCCGGCAACGATTCACAGATATCTACCAGGATCAGGTCGGCACCCTCTTCGGCCAGCCGCACCGCATGGCTGCGGCCCATCCCACGAGCAGCCCCGGTGACCAGGATCCGCTTACCGGCGACCCGTCCACTGTGTTCCACAGAAGCTCCTAGAGTTTGTTGGTGAATCCCGCATCGACGGGGAAGGTCACCCCGGTGACGTATTTGGCCTCATCGCTGACCAGGTAGGCGATCGCCGCGCTGATGTCCTCCGGTTCCAGGAGGTCTACCGGCATGGGGTTCTGCAGGTGCGGTCCGCCGTCGGGGTAATTCTCCAGAAAGGCGGTCATCGCGGGATTGACGGCCATCATGGTGCGTACCGCGGTCGGATGCACCGTATTGACCCGAATGCTCTGCGGTGCAAGCGCATTGGACAATGTGCGCATCAATCCGACGAGACCGTGTTTGGAGGCCGCGTATCCCAGTCCGCCACCTTGCACTCCACCGAATCCCCGCAGTCCGGCCGTCGAGCTGGTGAACACGATCGACCCGCCCCGCTGCCCGGCGAGCAGGTGCGGGATCGCGGCCTTGGCGGTGTGAAACGCACCTGCCAGGTTCACGTTGAGGACATCGGTCCACTGCTCGAGCTCTTCGTCGATCGTCAACTCACGGAAGGCCATGGTGGCGATGCCGGCGTTGGCACACACGATGTCGAGGCGGCCGAACTGCTCGACACCGGCATCCAGCGCGGCATTAACCGCGTGGAAGTCGCGGACGTCGGCAACCGCGGCAATCATCCTGCCCCCCTTGGCTTCCACGAGTCCGACGGTTTCGTCGAGCTCGGTGCGGCTGGCCATCGGGTAGCCGTTGGAGGGGATGTCGGCACAGATGTCGATGCCGATGATCCGGGCCCCCTGCTCGGCCAGGCGGATGGCGTGACTGCGGCCCTGGCCACGAGCAACACCAGTGATGAACGCGACCTTGCCGTCGAGAGATCCCACTTGATCCGCCTCCACTCAGTAACCAGGTTACTGCGGTACAGTAACCTGGTTACTCACCGACGGCAAGGGCATCCGTGGACAAGGCAGAGAAGACGAGCGGGACCGATGTCGACAGTCGCGACCGGATCATCGACATCGTCGTCGACATCCTGGAGACCGAGGGATACGACGCGGTGCAGCTGCGCGAGGTCGCTCGGCGATCCCGCACGTCGCTCACCACGATCTACAAGCGCTATCCCACCCGGGACCACTTGATCCTTGCCGCGCTCGAGTCGTGGATGGATGAGCACCGCTACGCCGGCCTGAGCCAGCAGCACCACGATCCCGCCGAGTCCGTCTACGACGGGATGATGCGCGTGCTCGGCACCATCTTCGAGCCGTGGGAACGGCATCCCGAGATGCTCAAGGCCTATTACCGCTCCCGGTCGGCCACCGGACGCGAACTCCTGCTGCACCGCGGGCTCGACAACGTCGTCCCCGCGGCGATGGAGGTACTCGACGGCGTCGACGAGGACTTCGTCGCCGATCTCGACACCGTCTTGGCCACCGTGATTTTCGGCCTGTCCGGACGCTTTGCCGCCGGTGAGATCGCGATCACCGACATCCTGCCCACCATCGAACGAACTGTCCGGTGGTTCACCGCCGGCTACGAGGCGACCCGCGAGTAGCCCGTCTGTGGCTCGTCGGTGGGCGCTACCGTCTTGGCATGGATTCTTTTCAGGCACTGCTGGCACGTCAGGACGGCGATCAGATCACCGCGTCGATCGAGACGCTCGACGCCTCCGAACTCCCACCCGGCGACGTGACGATCCGGGTCGCCTATTCCAGCGTCAACTACAAGGACGCGCTCGCACTGACCCCGAAGGGCGGAGTCGTCCGGGACTACCCGATCGTGCCCGGCATCGACCTCACCGGTGAGGTCGTGGAGTCCGACTCCCCCGACTTCGCCGTCGGTGATCAGGTCCTGGCGCACGGCTACGCGATCGGCACCGGCCACCACGGCGGCTATGCCGAGTACGTCCGACTGCCCGCCGATCAGGTTGTCGCGTTGGGCTCGCTGACACCACGGGAAGGCGCGGCGATCGGAACGGCAGGCTTCACCGCCGCACTGAGCGTCGAGGCCCTGATCGCCCATGGCATCACCCCCCAGGACGGCCCGATCGTCGTCACCGGCGCCACCGGCGGTGTCGGATCGGTCAGTGTGGACCTTCTCGCAGCCGCCGGATTTCAGGTGGTGGCCTCCACCGGCAAGGCCGAGGCGGCCGACCATCTCAAGGCCCTGGGCGCCGCGGAGGTCATCGCACGCCTGCCCGAGGACCCGGACGCCAAGCCACGCCCGCTGGGCAAGGCTCGCTGGGCGGGTGCCGTCGATTGCGTCGGCGGCGCCACCCTGGCCGATGTGATCAGCACTCTGGAATACGGCGGGGCCGTGGCGGCCAGCGGGCTGACCGGTGGCCCGGGGCTCAATACGACGGTGTTGCCGTTCATCCTGCGCGGGGTGTCACTGCTGGGCATCGACTCGGTGCTGCTGCCCATCGGTCCGCGCCGCGCGCTGTGGGAGCGCCTGGGCGGTGAACGCAAGCCGCGCCACCTCGACGACGTCACCCACGAGGTCGACGTCAAGGACGTCATCGAGGTGATCGACCAGGTGCGGGCCGGAAAGTACTCGGGTCGTGCGGTGGTGCGGGTCGCCGGCGGCTTCTGAGGTGAACAACAAAGCGGGCCACCGGTTTTCACCGGTGGCCCGCTTCGTTGACTTACGACCGCGTTACGCGGCGCCCAGGGTCCTCTGGAGATCGGGCTTCATCGCCTGAAGCTCGCGACCCCAGTAGGCCCAGTTGTGGGTGCCGTTGTTGGGGAAGTTGAACACACCGTTCTTGCCGCCCGCGGCGATGTAGTTGTCGCGGAAGGTCTCGTTGGTGCGAATCGTCAGACCCTCGAGGAAGGTGGCCGGCAGGTCGCCGCCGCCCAGCTCGTTGGGCTGGCCGTTACCGCAGTAGATCCAGATGCGGGTGCCGTTGGCGACGATCGTGGGGATCTGCACCATCGGGTCGTTGCGCTTCCAGCCGCTGTTCGGATCCTGCGTCGGGCCCCACATGTCGTTGGCCTTGAAGCCGCCGGCATCACCCATGGACAGGTTGATCAGGAACGGCCACGAACCTTCAGACGGGTTCAGGAAGCCCGACATCGAGCCGGCGTAGATGAACTGCTGCGGGTGGTACACCGACAGGATCAGCGAGGCCGAGCCGGCCATCGACAGACCGATCGCGGCGCTGCCGGTGGGCTTGACGTCCCGGTTGGCCTGGAGCCACTGCGGCAGCTCCTGCGTCAGGAAGGTCTCCCACTTGTAGGTCTGGCAACCGGTCTTGCTGCACGCCGGCGAGTACCAGTCGGCGTAGAAGCTGGACTGTCCGCCGACCGGCATGACGATCGACAGGCCGGACTGGTAGTACCACTCGAACGCCTGGGTGTTGATGTCCCAGCCGTTGAAGTCGTCCTGCGCACGCAGGCCGTCGAGGAGGTAGACGGCGGGCGAGTTCGGGCCGCCGCTCTGGAACTGGATCTTGATGTCGTGACCCATGGCGGGCGACGGAACCATCAAGTACTCCACCGGGAGCCCCGGACGGGAGAACGCGCTCGCAGTTGCCGATTCTCCGACCAGGCCGATCAGGCCCGGAAGAGCCGCAGCCGCGACAGCAGCGACTGCCAATCGACGCGGCAGGCCGCGCACCTTGTCAAACAAGGACTTCACCAATCCACCCCAGCTTTCTATGACCCCGGTTCTCGGATTCAGAGTTGAGTAAAACACGTCGTCTCGAACCTGTGAAAGTCCGCCACGTTACCCAACTCGTTGGTTGGGGGTTGTCACGGGGATAAACAAAAACTAATGTCACTTTTAGTTTTCTGCTTGCCAGCACCTCGACGCCGATCTCGGGAGATTCCATGGAATCCTTCACTCACCTGCGCAAAGGCACCACTCCGCGGCGAATCCACGCCGATCTCGACGGCCTCAAAGACGACGAACTGGGCCGGGGCGGATTCACCGGCCGCACCGCCAATATCTACCGCCGTAACGATCCCACGACATTTCGTGCCAGCGGCCCCCTGCGTCCGCTCGATCTGCTGTCCAGTGAGCTCAAACCAAGCGATGCGACCGACCCCGCGGGCGCTCCCCTGCTGCTGTTCTCCAATGACGACTGCCGCATCTCACTGAGCCGGCGCGAGGCCGCCATGCCGTTCTATGTGCGCTACGTCGACGGCGACCTGCTGTCCTTCGTCCATGAGGGCAGCGGTCGCCTGGAAACCGAGTTCGGCCCGTTGGACTACCGCACCGGCGACTGGATCTATATCCCGAAGGCGTGCACCTGGCGACAGACACCCGCTTCCGACGGTCCGGCAAGCACCTGGCTGATGATCGAGGCCACCGACGAATTCCGCGTGCCTCCCGCCGGCCCGCTGGGCCGGCACTGGCCCTTCGACCCGTCCCAGGCCGTCGTCCCGGACCCGGCGCCGATCGACGACGGCGACGGGCCCCACACCGACGGTGAGTACGAGGTGCGGCTGTATCACCGCCCGATCGACGGCGTCGAGACCACGACTCTGCGCTATCCCCACAACCCGATCGACGTCGAAGGCTGGCGCGGCGACAACTACGCCTTCACCTTCAACATCGACGACTACAACGTGATCACCTCCGATAGCGTGCACCTGCCGCCGATGGTCCATCTCTTCATGGAGGCGACGGGCGTCTACGTGTGCAACTTCCTGCCGAAGCCGGCCGAATCGGTGCCCGGCACCGAACGCACGCCCTGGTATCACCGCAACGTCGATTTCGACGAGATCGCCTTCTTCCACGGCGGCTCGCTCTACGGCATTCCGATGCCACCCGGACTGATCAGCCACGCCCCGCAGGGCGTGCACCACGGTGCGCCGGAGAAGGCCCGCGAACGGGCCCGGCGAAAGTTCGACGATTTCACCCGCGTGGACTGGAAGGTCATCGCGATCGACACCCGGAGGCGTTTGGTGCCGTCACCCGAAGTTCTGGCCAACGATCTGGGGCAACACTGATGGTCACGCCGGTCAAGCGCGCCTATGAGCGCATCCCGTATCTGATTGCCTACCAGAACACTTCAGCCGTGCGGGACGTCTACGGCGGGGTCGCCGAGTTGGTCGTGCTGGAAAGCTATCTACTCAAGCCGACCACCCCCTCGGATACCGTGCTGGTCTTCATGCACCCGATCGGCGGTGGCGCCTACCTGCCGATGATCAACGCACTGGCGCGGGCGGGGCATCACGTCATCTACTGCAACAGCCGCTTCCGGGGCACCGACTCAGGGCTGCTGATGGAGAAGGTGGTCGAGGATCTCGGCGAATGCATCAAGGACGCCAAGGATCGGCTGGGCTACGCCAAGGTGGTCCTGGCGGGGTGGAGTGGCGGTGGCTCGCTGTCGGTGTTCTATCAGCAGCAGGCGCAGCACCCGACGATCACCGCCAGTCCGTCCGGTGACGGTCCGGATCTGACCAAGCTCGGCTTGCTGCCCGCGGACGGCATCATGCTCCTGGCCGCGCACATCAGCAGGCACGGCACGATGACCGAGTGGATGGACGCGTCCATCCTCGACGAGAGCGACCCGACCAAGCGCGACCCGGAACTCGACCTGTACAACCCGGACAACCCCAATCAACCGCCGTACACCCAGGAATTCCTGGAGCGCTACCACCAGGCGCAGATCGCCCGGAATCGGCGAATCACCAAGTGGGTCAAGGACAAACTGGCCGCCCTCAAGGCCGACGGACGGCCCGACGACGAATTCTGCTTCGTCGTGCACGGCACGATGGCCGATCCGCGCTGGCTCGACCCGACCGTCGACCCCAACGAGCGCGCACCCGGCACCTGCTATCTGGGCGACCCGCAGGTGGTCAACATGAGCCCCGTCGGGCTGGCACGGTTCTGCACCCTGCGCAGCTGGCTGTCACAGTGGAGCTATGACGACGCCAACGGGGACGCCGTGAAGGCCGGCCCGGACATCGCGGTGCCGGCACTGGTCATCGGCAATCTCGCCGACGACGCCTGCACGCCCAGCCATACCCGCCGGCTGTTCGAGGCCATCGGGCATCCCGACAAGGAGATGCACGAGATCCCGGGTGCCAACCACTACTACTCCGGGCCGGACCAGAAGGAGACGCTGCGCCAGGCCGTCGGGATCGTCACGGACTGGCTGGTTCGGCACGACTTCGCGAAGGTTGACTAAATGGGTGATCACGTCACAGGTCCGCTGGACGGAATCCGGGTCATCGAGGTCGGCACGCTGATCTCCGGACCGTTCGCGGGCCGACTGCTCGGCGACATGGGCGCCGAGGTGATCAAGGTCGAACCGCCCGGCGCTCCCGACCCGCTGCGCACCTGGGGTCAGGCCGAGTTGGACGGCCACCACTTCTTTTGGACGGTGCACGCCCGCAACAAGAAGGCGGTCACCCTCAACCTCCGGGAAGCGCGGGGCCGCGACCTGTTCCTCGATCTGGTCGCGAAGTCCGACATCATCGTCGAGAACTTCCGGCCCGGCACGCTGGAGAAGTGGGGCCTCGGTTACGACGTTCTGCGCGAACGCAATCGGGGCATCATCCTGGTCCGGGTGTCCGGTTACGGGCAGACCGGTCCGGAGTCGGCGAAGGCCGGCTACGCCTCGGTCGCCGAGGCGGCCAGCGGGTTGCGCCACATGAACGGCTTCCCCGGCGGGCCGCCGCCGCGCCTGGCGCTGTCGCTGGGCGACAGCTTGGCCGGGATGTTCGCCGCGCAGGGCGCGCTGGCGGCGCTGTACCGGCGGACCGTCACCGGTGAGGGGCAGATCGTCGACGCGGCACTGACCGAATCGTGTCTGGCGGTGCAGGAGTCGACGATCCCCGACTACGACATCGGCGGCGTGGTGCGCGGACCGTCGGGCACCCGGCTCGACGGCATCGCCCCGTCGAACATCTACCGCAGCGCCGACGGCAGCTGGGTGGTGATCGCCGCCAACCAGGACACCGTCTTTCGGCGGTTGTGCGCAGCGATGGGCCAGCCCGAGTTGGCCCAGGACGACCGATTCGTCAATCATGTTGCGCGCGGACGCAATCAGGACGAGCTCGACGCGATCATCGGTGACTGGGCGGCGACCCGCGAGCCCGGCGACATCATCAAAACGCTGAGCGAGGCGGGCGTCATCAGCGGACCGATCAACACCGTCGCCGAAGTCGTCACCGACCCGCAGCTGCTGTCCCGCGGCATGATCGCCGATCACTGGGACGAACGTATCGGCCGCAATGTGAAGGGCCCGGGCGTGGTTCCGGTGTTGTCGGAATCCCCCGGCACCATCCGATCTGCGGGCTCGTCGCGGCCCGGACAGCACAACGGTGAGGTGTACGGTGAACTTCTGGGCCTGCGGTCCGAGGAGATCGCCGATCTGGAGTCTCAGGGAGTGCTATGAGCAACCTGCCCGGCCACGTCACGATCCGCGAGGTCGCGCTGCGTGACGGCCTACAGATCGAAGACCCGATTCCGTTGTCCGCCAAGCTCGAACTGCTCGCGGCGATCGCCGCCACCGGCGTTCGGGAAGTCGAGGCGACAGCCTTCGTCTCCCCGTCGAAGGTGCCCGCGCTGGCCGACGCACCGGAGTTGGCCGCCCATCTCGGCGACTACCCCGAGATCGACTTCTCCGCACTCGTGGCCAGTCCGAACGGTGCCAAGCGGGCCATCGCCGCCGGGCTGCGTTCCGTTGAATACGTGGTGTCGGCGGCCGACGCCCACAGTCGCGCCAATGTCGGCCGCAGCAGCGCGGACGCCACCGCGCAGATCGCCGACATCGTCGCGATTGCCCACGACTCCGGGGTCAGCGTCGAGGTCATCATCGCCACCGCCTGGGACTGCCCCTTCGACGGCCCGACCCCACCGCAGCGTGTCCTCGACATCGTCGACGCCGCTTGCGAATTCGGTGCGGACCGCCTGGCCATCGCCGACACCATCGGCACCACCACGCCGGGGCGGGTCACCGCGCTGCTGGATCAGGTCGCTCCGCGCATCGGTGACCTGCCGTTGGGTGCTCACTTCCACAACACCCGCGGCACGGGGCTGGCCAGCGCGTATGCGGCGGTCGCCGCCGGTGTGACACGGCTCGACTCGTCGGTGGGCGGTCTTGGCGGCTGCCCGTTCGCGCCGGGGGCGAGCGGCAACATCGCCACCGAGGACCTCGTATATCTGTTGCGTGACAGCGGAATCAGCGTCGACGTCGACCTGGCTGCGGCGATCAACGCGGCAGCCGTCGCCAGATCGGTGGTCGGCCACGATCTGCCCAGCGCACTGCTGCGCGCCGGCGACCGGATCACGAACTGAGCTGACACCGCGCCTCATGGAATCGACTCGGGTGGATCGGTGGCTGTGGGCGGTCAGGCTGACGAAGACCCGCCCGGACGCCGCCGCGGCGTGCCGAGGCGGGCACGTCCGGGTCAACGACCGGTTGGCCAAGCCCTCGACGACGGTCTCTCCCGGTGACGAGGTGCGCGCACGCGTCGGCGACACGACGAGGATCGTCGAGGTCGTCCGGGTGATCGCCAAACGGGTGGGCGCGGCCGACGCCGTCACCTGCTATCTGGACCGCACGCCCAAACCGCCCAGTGTTCCCGCCGTGCCAGTGGCGGCGCGTGATCGCGGAGCCGGCCGGCCGACCAAGCGGGACCGCCGCGCGCTCGACAAGTGGCGTGCGAGCCAGTGGTGAGCTGAGCGGTCGCGCTACTTGCTCAGCGTGAACTGGCAGACGTCGGTGTAGCGGTTGCGGAACAGGTCCGCGCACCCGGTCAGGTACTTCATGTAGCGGTCGTAGACCTCTTCGGACTGGATCGCGATCGCCTCATCTCGGCGCGCCTCGAGTGCCGCCGCCCACAAATCGAGGGTCTTCGCATAGTGCTGTTCCAGGGACTGGACGAGATCGGTTGTGAAACCGGCCTTTCCGGACAGATCCTTGACGATGTCGCGGGTCGGCAGGTGGCCGCCGGGGAAGATCTCCACCGAGATGAACTTGAAGAACCGCAGCAGGCTCATCGTGATGGGCAGCCCACGTGCCTCCATCTCGGCCCGCGGGATCTGCATGATGGAGTGCAGCATCATCACGCCGTCGTCGGGTAGGGCGTCGTAGGCGAAGTCGAAGAACGCGCTGTAACGGTCCGCCCCGAAGTGCTCGAAGGCCCCGATCGACACGATCCGATCCACCGGTTCGTCGAACTGCTCCCAGCCGCACAGCAGCACGCGGCGGCTACGCGCGGTGTCCATCTCCGCGAACGCGCGTTCGGCGTGAGCCTGCTGATTGCGGCTCAGGGTCAGCCCGACGACATTGACGTCGTACTTCTCGATCGCACGGCGCATCGTGGCGCCCCAGCCGCAGCCGACGTCCAGCAGGGTCATACCGGGCTCCAGACCCAACTTGCCGAGCGACAGATCGATCTTGGCGAGCTGCGCCTCCTGCAGCGTCAGATCGTCGCGCTCGAAGTAGGCGCAGCTGTAGGTCTGGGTCGGATCGAGAAAGAGCCGGAAGAAGTCGTCGGACAAGTCGTAGTGCGACTGAACGTCCTCGAAGTGTGGCTTCAGGTGTGACGTGGTGCTTGCTGGGTGTGACAAGGAAGGGCCTCTGACTTTTCGGCTGACATTCGTGCAGCTCCAATTGCTCAAGAGCCTCCCCGACCACTCGTAAGCGTACGCAACGATGTCAAGCTGACGTTGCCAGGAGCAGTGTTGAAGCAGGTCAGCTTCGGAATTCACGGTCGCGAGAAGTCTTGCCAAGCGTCAGAACGAAAAGTAACGTCAGCTTTAGTTTCCCATCAGAAAGCACGGGGGCCAGCCATGGAACCGTCTCGCCGTTCGCGCAAAGCGGACCGGACCGCCGACGGACCGCGCGAACTGAGCTCCAAGGGTCGCCAAACCCGCCAAGCCATCGAGGACGCCGCCCGAAAACTCTTCGCCGAACGGGGTTTCCACGGCACCACTCTGGTCGACATCACCTCGGCGGCGGGCAGGTCCCCCGCGGTGTTCTACCGCTATTACGACGACAAAGAGGACCTGCTGGCCGCACTGGCCGGTTCGTTCCTGCACGACGTCGTGCTTCCGTCCGGCCTGCGACTGCATCTGCCCGAATCCCCGGACGACACCCACTTCTTCGTCACCGTGGTCAGCGCCTACTGGGACATGTTCAAGCAGAGCATCGGTGTCATGGTCGCCGTCGACCAACTCGCCGCCACCGAACCCCGGTTCGCCGCCCTGCAGAACCAGTTCCGTCAGTTCGGTATCGACATCGTCGCCGCGTCGGTGCTGCGCGCCCAGGAGCACGGGTACGCGGCCGGCCTGCAACCCGAGCACACCGCCTTGGCGATCGCGCTGCTGTTCGAACAGTTCACCACCGTGTGCCTGCGTCCCGACAGCGCGGGCCTGGGTCTGCGCCTGTCCGACAACGACGCCGTGACGACCCTGTCTACCATTTGGAAGAAAACGCTCTACGGCTATTGATTTGATTAGGAGATCAGCGTGGATTTCTCTCTGCCCGAACACCTTACGACCCTGTTGGCCGAAATGGATGCGTTCATCGAAGCCGACATCAAGCCCCTCGAGCGGGAACACATCCAGTACTTCGATCAGCGTCGCGAGTTCGCCCGCACCGACGTCGAGAACGGTGGCATTCCCCGCCGGGAGTGGGAGGATCTGCTCGACGAGATGCGCCGGCGAGCCGATAAGGCGGGGTGGTTGCGGTACGGGCTGCCGTCGAAGTTCGGCGGCCGGGACGGCACCAATCTCGATATGGCGGTGATCCGGGAACACCTGGCACACAAGGGGCTTGGCCTGCACAACGATCTGCAGGACGAGTCCTCGATCGTCGGCAACTTCCCGCAGGTCATCATGATGGACCGGTTCGGCACCGACGACCAGAAGAGCGAATGGATCGAGGCGATGCTGACCGGCACGCGGTCCATGGCGTTCGGACTCACCGAACCGGACCACGGCTCGGACGCCACCTGGCTGGAGACCCGCGCCGTCCGCGACGGCGACGACTGGGTGATCAACGGCAACAAGCGGTGGAACACCGGTGTGCACCGGGCCACCCACGACCTGGTGTTCGCGCGCACCTCCGGCGAGGCCGGTCAGGCGCGCGGCATCACCGCGTTCCTGGTTCCGTGCGACGCCGAAGGGTTCGAGGTGCCGTACTACTGGTGGACGTTCAACATGCCCACCGACCATGCCGAGGTCGTCCTGCGCGACGTGCGGATCCCCGCCGATGCCGTCCTCGGCGAGGTCGACCATGGCCTGGAGGTCGCCCAGACCTTCCTGCACGAGAACAGGATTCGCCAGGCGGCAAGCAGCCTCGGCGCCGCCCAGTACTGCATCGACCGCGCCGTCGACTATGCCGGCAAGCGGGTGACGTTCGGCAAGCCACTGTCGGTCAACCAGGCCGTGCAGTGGCCGCTGGTCGAGCTGCAGACCGAGGCTCAGATGGTGCGACTACTGGTCCGCTACGCGGCCACCGAACTCGACCGCAATCATCACCTCGAGGTGTCCGACAAGGTGTCGATGGCCAACTACCGCGCCAACCGGCTGGTGTGCGAGGCGGCCGACCGGGCCATGCAGGTGCACGGCGGAATCGGCTACAGCCGTCACGAACCGTTCGAGCACATCTATCGGCACCACCGCCGGTACCGCATCACCGAGGGCGCCGAGGAGATCCAGATGCGTCGCGTGGCCCAACGGATGTTCAAGTTCGGCAAGCCGGCTCGCTGACATGGCCGCCGAGACGCTGGCCGCGGATCTGGCCGACCTACTGCGCCCGCTGCTCGGTCCCCAGACCGACGTGGACAACCTGCGCGCGTTGACCGGTGGGGCCAGCCGCACCACCTGGGCGTTCGACGCGGTCACCGGATCGCAGCGCCGCGCACTGATTCTGCGCACCGGGCCGCCGGATGACGTCCACGCCGGGATGGAACTGGAGGCGGCCGTCCAGGCGGCGGCCGCCGCGGCCGGCGCGCCGGTACCCGAGATCCTGGTCGCCTCCGATTCGGTTGAGGCGCTGGGTAATCCGTTTCTGATTTGCGGTGAGATCGCCGGCGAGACCATCGTTCGGCGTATACAACGCCAGCTCGACGATGACGGCAGGGCGAAGCTGCTCCGGCAGTGCGCGCAGGCGCTGGCGGCGATTCATCGCGGCGCGGCCGACGCCCCCGGCCTGGCCGAGCAGGACCAGATGGCGGAGTGGCACGGGCGCCTGGACGAGATGGGCGACACCACAGCGACATTCGAGTGGGCGTTTCGATGGTTGGCGGCCCACCGGCCGCCGGCGTCGCCGCTGCGGCTTGTGCACGGCGATTTCCGGATGGGCAACCTGATCGTCGACGGCTCGGATCTGGCGGCAGTACTGGACTGGGAACTGGTCCACATCGGCGAGATCTACGAAGATCTGGCCTGGTTCTGCATCCGGGCCTGGCGGTTCGGCGCCCCGTCGAGCATGGCAGCCGGTGGCCTGGGCAGTATCGATGATTTCGTCGCAGCGTATGAGGAAGCCGGCGGTGCGACCGTCGACCGCGCGACGTTGCGGTGGTGGCTGGTGCTGGCCACCCTGCGCTGGGGGGTGATCTGCCGATTCCAGGCCGAACGGCACCTCAGCGGCCAGACCCGGTCGGTCGAGCTGGCCGCGATCGGCCGGCGGGTCTGCGAGACCGAATGGGATGTGCTCGACCTACTGGAGGGTGCGTCGTGACCGGACTCAACGGACGGCCCACAGCCGCCGAACTCGTCGCCGCCGTCGCCGAATTCCTCGCCGGTGACGTCCGGTCCAACACCACCGGGTCGGTCAACTTCCACGCCCTCGTCGCCGTCAACGTCTTGCGCACCGTGGAACGCGAATTGCTCGACGAGACCGCCGCCGAACCGCAGGCCGCTCTCGAGGGGCTCGGCTATCGGGACGAAGCCGCGCTGGCCGCGGCCATCCGCGCCGGGGAGCTCGACAGCCGCGGCGACGAGGTGATGCGCTGCCTTCGCGCCGTGGTCAAGCACCGGGTGGCCATAGCCCACCCCGGATACGACTCACCCGAAGGAGGTTCGCCGTCGTGACCACCGAGAGCCAGATCCTGCAGGCCGCCGACCGGCTGTTCGCCGCGATCACGCAGGGCGATGTCGGCGCGGTGGCAGCGTTGTGGGCCGACGATGTCACCGTCTGGCACACCGGCGACGAGCGCGACAGCGACAAGGCCCGCGCTCTCAAGGTGATCCGGTGGTACGTCGGCGCCACCACCTACCGGCACTACGACGTGCTCGACCGGCAGGTGTTCGACGGTGGCTTCGTCCAGCAGCACATTCTGCGATGCACCAACACCCGCGGTGAAGACGTGGCCTTGCGGGTATGCCTGATCGTGAAAGTCGGAGACGACGGCCTCATCCGGCGAATCGACGAATACCTCGACCCCGCCGACCTGGCACCGCTGCTGACCTGAGGCCACGGCGAAAAGGAGATCAGATGTCCGCGCTGCAGACGTTGCTCGACGACTCCACCACGGCTCGGCAATGGCAGTTGGTGCCCGCGCGATCCTCCGTGCGGTTCACGAACAAGACCTTCTGGGGTCTGCTCACCGTCACCGGCGAATTCACTGATGTACGCGGTGACGGCCAGCTCGGCGCGAATGGCGCGGTCACCGGCGAACTCGTGATCGGGGCCGCGTCGCTGAAGACCGGGATCGGGAAACGCGACGAGCACCTTCGCTCGGCGGATTTCTTCGACGTCGAGAAGCATCCGGAGATCCGCGTCGCCGTCACCGGCGTCGACGGTGACACCCTGCTCGCCACCCTGACGGTGCGCGGCACCACCCGCCCGCTGCGGTTGCCGCTCACGTTCAGGCTGCTCGGCGACGGCACCGTACAACTGACGACCCAGACGACGATCGACCGAACGGAACTCGGTGTCGACGGCAACATGATCGGCATGATGCCGGCCACCACCACGCTGCTCGCCGATGTGGTCTTCGCACCAAAGGCCGAATAGAACCTGCCGAACGCCCTAGGCGGCAGGGGTTTTCGCAGTAGCATCGGCTGCGTGTCTCGCCCGGGCGCACGGCCCCTCCACGTGCTGGTCTACAGCAGCAATGCCCGCACCCGCGATGAGGTGCGCCTGGCGTTGGGCAAGCGGGTCCACCCCGAACTCCCGGATCTCACCTACACCGACGTGGCGACCGGGCCGATGGTGATCCAGCTGATGGACGCCGGCGGATTCGATCTGGTGATCCTCGACGGCGAGGCGGCTCCCGTCGGCGGGATGGGCATTGCCAAACAACTCAAAGACGAGATCGACGACTGCCCGCCGGTCCTGGTGCTGACGGGCCGATCCGACGATGCGTGGCTGGCCAACTGGTCGCGCGCCGAGGCCGCGGTGCCGCACCCGATCGACCCGGTGCGACTCGGCGAGGCGGTCGTAGGTTTGCTGCGCACATCCGTGCAGTGACTTAAACGCCAATTACGCTGTCGCCCTTGCCATCTCGGACCGAGAGTGGCCGCGCTCAGCTATCGAAGACATCCTAACGAAAATGCGTCGAGCCACGTCTCAAGATCGGTAGGCTGTGTCTTAGCTCACATCTCCAGCCCAAGCGAGGAGTGACACAGCTTTATGAATTTGTATCTGCCCATCCTGGTGCTGGGTGTCATCGCGGCCGCGTTCGCGGTGGTCTCGGTGGTGATCGCGCTGGTGATCGGGCCTCGGCGGTTCAATCGGGCCAAGCTGGAAGCCTACGAATGCGGGATCGAACCGGTGGCCGGAGAGGCGGCCGGTCAGCGTTTCCCGATCAAGTACTACCTGACGGCGATGTTGTTCATCGTCTTCGACATCGAGATCGTGTTCTTGTATCCGTGGGCGGTCTCCTTCGATTCGTTGGGGACGTTCGCGCTGGTGGAGATGCTGATCTTCATGGCGACGGTGTTCGTTGCGTACGGGTACGTGTGGCGCCGGGGCGGTCTGGAATGGGACTAGAGGAGGCGCTGCCGGGCGGCATTCTGCTGTCGACGGTGGAGAAGGTCGCCGGGTTCGTTCGCAAGGGGTCGTTGTGGCCGGCGACGTTCGGATTGGCGTGTTGCGCCATCGAGATGATGGCGACGGCAGGCCCGCGGTTCGACATCGCCCGCTTTGGCATGGAGCGGTTTTCGGCCACTCCCCGGCAGGCCGATCTGATGATCGTGGCCGGCCGGGTGTCGCAGAAGATGGCGCCGGTGCTGCGGCAGGTGTACGACCAGATGGCCGAACCCAAGTGGGTGCTGGCCATGGGGGTGTGCGCGTCCAGCGGCGGCATGTTCAACAACTACGCGGTGGTCCAAGGGGTGGATCACGTGGTGCCGGTGGACATCTATCTCCCCGGGTGCCCGCCGCGGCCGGAGATGTTGTTGAACGCGATTCTGGCGTTGCACGCCAAGATCGCCGAGATGCCGTTGGGGGTGCACCGCGCCGAGGCCGTCGCCGCCGCCGAAAAGGCCGCGCTGGCCGCACCGACCACCTTGGAGCTCAAAGGGCTGCTGCGGTGAGCGACGAGGGCGAGGTCATCGGTGTGCGCCGGGGCATGTTCGGCATCAATGGCAGTGGCGACACGTCCGGGTATGGCCGACTGGTCCGCGAGGTCGCCCTGCCCGGCAGCACACCGCGGCCCTACGGTGGCTATTTCGACGACGTGGTCGACCGGTTGGCCGAGGTACTGGGCGGCGACGCGTTCGGTGCGGCCGTCGAACGCATCGTCGTCTTCCGCAACCAGCTCACCCTCGAAGTCCGCCGCGAACACCTGCTGACCGTCGCCCGGGCGTTACGCGACGACGAACGGTTGCGCTTCGAATTGTGTTGCGGGGTTTCAGGTGTGCATTATCCGCAGGACGCAGGCCGGGAGCTGCACGCGTACTATCAGCTGCTGTCGATCACCCACAACCGCCGGGTGCAGCTCGAGGTGGCCTGCCCCGATGCCGATCCGCATGTGCCGTCGCTGTTTTCGGTGTATCCGACGGTCGACTGGCATGAGCGCGAGACGTATGACTTCTTCGGCATCGTCTTCGACGATCATCCCGGGCTGACCCGGATCGAGATGCCCGATGACTGGGTGGGCCACCCGCAGCGCAAGGACTACCCGCTGGGCGGTGTGCCGGTCGAATACCACGGCGCCCAGATTCCGCCGCCCGACGAACGCAGGTCGTATCACTGATGACCACCGACGAGAACGTGATCGTCCTGGGCGGCCAGGACTGGGAGGAAGTCGTTGCCGCCGCCCGTCAGGGTGAGGCCGGCGAACGCATCGTGGTCAACATGGGTCCGCAGCACCCCTCCACCCACGGGGTGTTGCGGCTGATCCTGGAGATCGAGGGCGAGACGGTCACCCAGGCGCGCTGCGGGATCGGCTATCTGCACACCGGGATCGAGAAGAACCTGGAGTACCGCACCTGGACGCAGGGCGTCACCTTTGTGACCCGGATGGACTATCTGTCACCGTTTTTCAACGAGACCGCCTACTGCCTGGGCGTGGAACAGCTGCTGGACGTCACCGATCAGATCCCGGAACGCGCGAGCGTGGTGCGGGTGATGATGATGGAACTCAACCGCATCTCAAGCCATTTGGTGGCGTTGGCCACCGGTGGCATGGAGTTGGGCGCGATGACCCCGATGTTCTTCGGCTTCCGCGAGCGCGAGCTGATCCTGTCGGTGTTCGAGGCAATCACCGGGCTGCGGATGAACAACGCCTACATCCGCCCCGGCGGGCTGGCCACCGATCTGCCCGACGACGGACCCCAACGCGTGCGCGATCTGCTCAAGATCCTGCCGGGCCGGTTGCGTGAGCTCGAAGACCTGCTCACCCAGAACTACATCTGGAAGGCCCGCACACAGGGCATCGGCTATTTGGATCTGACCGGCTGCATGGCGCTGGGCATGACCGGACCGGTATTGCGGTCCACCGGACTGCCGCACGATCTGCGCAAGACCCAACCCTATTGCGGCTATGAGAATTACGACTTCGACGTCATCACCGATACCGGCGCGGATTGTTACGGCCGCTATCTGATCCGGGTCGGCGAGATGCACGAATCACTGAAGATCGTCGCCCAGTGTCTGGACCGTCTGGAGCCGGGTCCGGTGATGATCAGCGACAAGAAGCTGGCCTGGCCCGCGGATCTGCAGCTCGGCCCCGACGGTCTCGGGAACTCCCCCGCCCACATCGCCAAGATCATGGGCACCTCCATGGAAGGCTTGATCCACCACTTCAAACTGGTCACCGAAGGCATCCGGGTGCCGGCCGGCCAGGTGTACATCGCGGTGGAATCCCCTCGCGGCGAGCTGGGGGTGCACATGGTGTCCGACGGTGGCACCCGCCCGTACCGGGTTCACTACCGCGACCCGTCGTTCACCAATCTGCAAGCGGTGGCAGCGATGTGCGAAGGCGGCATGGTCGCCGACGTCATCGCCGCCGTCGCGTCCATCGACCCGGTCATGGGAGGCGTAGACAGGTGAGGGTCAGATGACAATTGATCTCGTATTGGGTCCGCGCCCCGATGAGCCCGGCCCGCCCATCGGCGGACCCAGCGCCTACCCCGCCGAGGTGACCGAGCGCCTGAGCGCCGATGCCGCGGACATCATCGCCCGCTACCCCCAGGCCCGTTCGGCGCTGTTACCGCTGCTGCACCTGGTCCAGTCCGAGGACGGCTACCTCACCGGCGCCGGAATCACGTTCTGTGCCCGACAACTCGGCCTGACCGAAGCCGAGGTTGCCGCCGTGGCCACCTTCTACTCGATGTACCGCCGCACCCCCACCGGGGACTACCTGGTCGGGGTGTGCACCAACACGCTGTGCGCCATCATGGGCGGCGACGCCATCCTGGATACCCTGGAGACCGAACTCGGCATCCATGCCGGGGACACCACCACCGACGGGCGCATCACCCTCGAGCACATCGAATGCAATGCCGCCTGCGACTACGCCCCCGTGGTCATGGTCAATTGGGAATTCTTCGACAACCAAACCCCGGCCAGCGCACGACAACTCGTCGATGACATCCGCGCGGGCGAGCCGCCCCAGGCCACCCGCGGGTCGCGGGTGTGCTCGTTTCGGGACACCGCCCGCACTCTGGCCGGGTTGTCCGGCGATGTCGCTTCGGGTGGTGGCGCCCCGGGTGACGCGACACTGGCCGGCCTTCGGGTGGCCCGCGAGTTGGACATGTCGGCGCCGGCGTCCGGCGAAGGCGAGGCACCATGACGCCCGCGACGCCGCTGACCCCGGTTCTCAGCCGGTTCTGGGACCAACCCGAACCGTGGACGCTGGAAACCTACCTGCGCAACGACGGTTACCAGGCGTTGCGGACGGCGCTGGGCATGAAGCCCGACGACGTGATCGCGACGGTCAAGGAATCCGGGTTGCGCGGCCGTGGCGGCGCGGGTTTCCCGACCGGCACCAAATGGTCGTTCATCCCGCAGGACGCCACCGGAGCCGGGGCCAAGCCAAAGTACTTGGTGGTCAACGCCGACGAGTCGGAACCCGGTACGTGTAAAGACATTCCGCTGATGCTGACCACTCCGCATTTCCTGGTCGAGGGTGCGATCATCGCCGCCTACGCCATCCGCGCCCGGCATGCGTTCATCTATGTGCGCGGTGAGGTGGTGCCGGTGCTGCGCCGGCTGCAGGCAGCGGTGGCCGAGGCTTATGCGGCCGGTTACCTCGGCACCGACATTGCCGGCTCGGGGTTCGATCTGGACCTGATCGTGCATGCCGGCGCGGGTGCCTACATCTGCGGGGAGGAGACCGCCCTGCTGGACTCGCTTGAGGGCCGTCGTGGCCAGCCGCGCCTGCGCCCGCCGTTCCCCGCAGTCGCGGGACTGTACGCCTGTCCGACGGTGGTCAACAATGTCGAATCCATCGCCAGCGTGCCGCCGATTCTGCTGAATGGGGTCGACTGGTTCAAGAAGATGGGTTCGGAGAAATCGCCTGGCTTCACGCTGTATTCGTTGTCGGGTCACGTCACCACTCCCGGTCAGTACGAGGCCCCGCTGGGGATCACCCTGCGCGAGTTGCTCGAGTACGCCGGTGGTGTCCGCGCCGGCCACGAGTTGAAGTTCTGGACGCCCGGCGGGTCGTCGACGCCGCTGTTGACAGCCGAACATCTCGACGTGCCACTGGATTACGAAGGTATGGCGTCGGTCGGCTCGATGCTGGGCACCAAGGCGCTTCAGATCTTCGACGAGACCACCTGTGTGGTGCGGGCGGTGCGGCGCTGGACCCAGTTCTACGCCCACGAATCCTGCGGCAAGTGCACGCCGTGCCGAGAGGGCACCTACTGGCTCAGCCAGATCTACGAGCGGCTTGAGACCGGGCGCGGCACCGAGGCGGACATCGGCAAGCTTCTCGACATCTCGGACACCATCTTCGGAAAGTCGTTCTGCGCGTTGGGTGATGGTGCCGCATCGCCGATCATCTCCTCGATCAAGCACTTCCGCGACGAGTACGAGGCGCATCTGGGCGGCAGCTGCCCGTTCGACCCGTACGCCTCGATGCTCGCCGCACCGGAAGGGGTGGGTGCCTGATGACGCAGATCTCGGAGACCGGGACCAACGAGGCGCCGCCGGTGGAGATGGTCACCCTCGTCATCGACGACGTCGAGGTGTCGGTGCCCAAGGGCACCTTGGTGATTCGGGCCGCGGAGTTGATGGGGGTGCAGATCCCCCGGTTCTGTGACCATCCGTTGCTGGATCCCGTCGGGGCGTGCCGGCAGTGCCTGGTGGAGGTGGAGGGTCAGCGCAAGCCGATGGCCAGCTGCACCACCACCGTGTCCGACGGCATGGTGGTGCGCACGCAGTACACCTCCGAGGCCGCGGACAAGGCGCAGCACGGGGTGATGGTAGCTGTTGCTGATCAACCACCCGCTGGATTGCCCGGTCGTGGCGACAAGGGTGGCGAATGCCCGCTGCAGAATCAGGGCCATGTCCAACGGCCGGGTCGAAACCCGATTCGAGGACATCAAGCGGCACCTTCCCGAAACCGATCAACCTGTCCGCCAGGTGCTGCTGGAGCACGGGAGCGCTGCGTGCTGTGTGCGCGCTGCACACGGTTTTCCGAACAGATCGCCGGTGACCCGTTCATCTCACTGCTTGGAACGCGGTGGCGCTGCAACAGGTTCGGGATCTGGCCCGGGGGAACCCTTCGATTCCTACTTCAGCGGCAACACCGTCCAGATCCTGCCCGGTCGGCGCTCTGACCGGAACTGCCTATCGATTCCGGGCCCGCCCGTTCGATCTGGGTGTCCAGCCCCAGCGTCTGCGAACACTGCGCCTCGCGGGTGTGCCCAGCGCACCGATCACCGCCGCGGAGTGGTGCTGCGCCGGCTGGCCGGCGACGACCCGGAAGTCAACTGAGGAATGGAACTGCGACAAGGGTCCGCTGGGCCCTTCACCTACACCCGGGTCGGTGACGCGCATCACCACCCCGCTGGTGCGCGACGAGAACGGTGCGCTGCGGCCGGCGTCCTGGTCGGAAGCCATCGCGGTGGCCGCCGCGGGTCTGCGATCGCGGACGTGCCGGAGTTCTGGTGGGGCGGCAGGGCGACCGTCGAGATGCCTACGCCTATGCCAAATTCGCCCGGATTGTGCTGGGCACCAACGACTCGACCTTCCGCTCTCGCCCCCACTTCGGCGGAAGAGCGGGACTTCCTCGCCGCCCGGCTGGGCCGGGCACCACGCCGTCCGTTATGCGGACCTGGAAGCCGCACCCATGGTGGTGCTCGCCGGGTTCGAGGCCCGAGGACGCGAATCCCCGATCGTGTTCCTGCGGCTCGCGCAAGGCGGTCCGCAACACGGCCTGCGGGTCGTGAGCATCGCGCCTGATGGTGTCCCGCGGGTCGGACGACAGCTCGCGGCACAGGTGGTTGCCTCACCGCCCCCGGTGACGAGGCGCGCGCCCTCGAGGCGCTGGCCGACGAGCTGCCCGTCCGGGGCGGTCCATCCTGGTCGGCGAACGGCTGGCCACCAGTGCCGGTGCGCTGTCGGCGGCGGCCCGGCTGGCCGACCGCACCGGGGCCCGGCTGGCCTGGATCCCCCGCCGCGCCGGTGACCGCGGTGCCGTCGAGACCGGCTGCCTGCCCAACCTGTTGCCCGGCCGGCAGGCCGACCGCGAATGACGTTGTGCGCCAGCAGCTTGCCGACGCCTGGAATGTCGACGAGCTGCCCTCGGAGCAGGGGCAGGGAGTACCGCCGACATTCTCGTCGCGGCGGCCGGTGGCGAACTTCGCGCACTGCTTGATTCGGCGGCGTCGACGCTGTTGAAAACCCTGCCGGACCCGCCGGCCGCACTGGCGGCGTATCGAGTCGGCCGGCTTCGTCGTCAGTCTGGAGTTGCGGGAGTCGGCGTCACCGGACTTGCCGACGTGGTCTTCCCGATATCCCCGGTCGCCGAGAAGGCCGGTTCGTTCCTGAACTGGGGAGGGCCGGCTTCGTCCGTTCGAGCCCGCGCTGTCCTCCAACGCCTTCCCCGACCTGCGAGTGCTGCAGATCCTGGCCGACGAGCTCGGCGTTCGGACCTCGGGTTCCGCACCGTCGAGGAGGCCCGCGCCGAGCTGAGAGCGCTGGGCGGGTGGGACGGTGCACGGCCGGCTGCGCCCTCGGTGACGCCGAAGGATCCGCCGCCGCTGGATTCTGACGAGGCGGTGCTGGCCGGCTGGCGGGTCTTGCTCGATGACGGTCGATTGCAGGACGGCGAGCCGTTTTTGGCGGGGACCGCGCGCCCGTCGGTGGTGCGGTTGTCGTCGGCCACGGCCGCCGGGATCGGTGCGGTCGACGGCGAGGTGGTCACTGTGTCGACGGGCCGCGGCGAGATCGCTCTGCCACTGGTCATCACCGAGATGGCCGACGGGTGGCTGTGCTGCTCCACTAACTGCCGCGGCAGGCGTGCGGGGTGGTGTGGCTGCCGCTGAACTCGCCCGGCAGCGCGGTGTACCAGCAACTCGGTGTCATTCCGGGCACCGTGGTACGCATCGAACGGGAGGCCGGCGCATGATCCCGCCCGATCTGAGTGTGTTCGGCCACGATCCGTGGTGGCTGATCCTGATCAAAGCGGTCGCTGTGTTCGCCTTCCTGCTCCTGACCGTTCTGGTGGCGATCCTGCTGGAACGCAAGATCCTGGGCCGCATGCAGATGCGCTACGGCCCCAACCGGGTGGGACCGTTCGGGTTGCTGCAGTCCCTGGCCGACGGCATCAAGCTGGCGCTCAAGGAGGGGCTCACCCCCGCCGGGGTGGACAAACCCATTTACCTGATGGCGCCGGTCATTTCGGTGATCCCGGCGATCATGGCATTCGCGGTGATTCCACTGGGTCCGGTGGTGTCGGTGTTCGGCCACCGCACGCCGCTGCAGCTGACGGATCTGCCGGTGGCGGTGCTCTACATCCTGGCGGTCACCTCGATCGGGGTGTACGGCATCGTGCTGGCGGGCTGGTCCTCGGGCTCCACCTACCCGCTACTGGGTGGTCTGCGGTCCAGCGCCCAGGTGATCTCGTATGAGATCGCGATGGCGCTGTCGTTCGCGGCGGTGTTCCTCTACGCCGGCACTATGTCCACCTCCGGGATCGTCGCCGCCCAGGAACACACCTGGTATGTGTTCCTGCTGCTGCCCAGTTTCGCGGTGTACGTCACCTCGATGGTCGGCGAGACCAACCGGGCTCCGTTCGACCTGCCCGAGGCTGAAGGCGAACTGGTGGGCGGGTTCCACACCGAATACTCCTCACTGAAGTTCGCGATGTTCATGCTCGCCGAATACGTCAACATGACCACCGTCTCGGCGCTGGCCACCACCCTGTTCCTGGGCGGTTGGCATGCGCCGTGGCCGATCAGCCTGATCGACGGCGTCAACACCGGCTGGTGGCCGCTGATCTGGTTCGTGGCCAAGGTGTGGACGTTCCTGTTCGTCTTCATGTGGCTGCGCGCCACCCTGCCGAGGCTGCGCTACGACCAGTTCATGGCACTCGGCTGGAAGCTGCTCATCCCGGTCTCGCTGGTGTGGATCATGATCGTCGCCGTCCTGCACACCATCGGCCACACCGGCATCATTCCCAACCTCGTCGCCGCAGCGGTACTGCTGCTGGCCGTGCTGGCCGCAAACTCGCTGCGCAACAAACTGATCCGGCGCAACACAGCGCCGCCTCCCGCCGCGGTCGAAGGATCGTTCCCGATACCGCCGCTGCCCGGCTCGCCGGCACCGAGCAAGGAGAAAGCAGATGCCTAAATTCCTCGACGCGGTCAAAGGTTTTGGCGTGACCTTCGGGACCATGTTCAAACACCCCATCACCGAGGAGTATCCGGAGAAGCCCGGGCCGGTCGCGCCGCGCTATCACGGCCGCCACCAGCTCAACCGCTACCCCGACGGACTGGAGAAGTGCATCGGCTGCGAGCTGTGCGCCTGGGCGTGCCCCGCCGACGCCATCTATGTCGAAGGCGCCGATAACACCGAGGAGCAACGCTTTTCACCCGGCGAACGCTACGGGCGGGTCTACCAGATCAACTATCTGCGCTGCATCGGCTGCGGGCTGTGCATCGAAGCCTGCCCCACCCGCGCGCTGACGATGACCAATGTCTACGAGATGGCCGACGACAACCGCTCCGACCTCATCTACGGCAAGGACAAACTGCTGGCCCCGCTGCAGCCCGGCATGGCGGCGCCCCCGCACGCGATGGCACCCGGTGCGACCGACGACGACTACTACCAGGGCCGGATCACGCCAAGCGAGCAGGAGGTGACCGGGTGACCGTGACTCTGCTGGCCGCCGAAACCCTCACCCGCACCTCCACTCCCGAGACCATCGCGTTCTGGATCCTTGCCGTCATCGCCGTGGCCGGCGCGATCGGAGTGGTCGCCGCACCCAAGGCGGTGTATTCGGCGATCTTCCTCGCAACCACGATGATCGCGCTGGCGATGATCTACGTCGCGCAGGACGCGCTGTTCCTCGGGGTCGTGCAGGTGGTGGTCTACACCGGCGCGGTGATGATGCTGTTCTTGTTCGTGCTGATGCTCGTCGGCGTCGACTCCTCGGAGTCGTTGGTGGAAACCATTCGGGGACAGCGTGTCGCCGCGATCGTCGCGGGTCTCGGGTTCGGCATCCTGCTGATCGCCGGGATCGGCAACATCGCCACCACCGGATTCGTCGGGCTCACCGAGGCCAACGCCGGCGGCAACGTGCAAGGCCTGGCGACACTGATCTTCACCCGCGATCTGTGGGCGTTCGAGTTGACCAGCGCGCTGCTGATCACCGCAGCCCTCGGCGCAATGATCCTGGCCCACCGGGAGCGCTTCGAGCGGCGAAAGACTCAGCGCGAGATGGTCGTCGAACGCTTCCAAACCGGCGCGCGGGCCACGCCGCTACCCAACCCTGGTGTCTTCGCCCGTCACAACGCCGTCAACACGCTCGCTCGCCTCCCAGACGGCACCGGCGATCAATCGTCGGTCAGCACCATCCTTCGTGCCAACGCAGGCGAAGACAGTCAGCGATGAACCCGGCCAACTACCTGTATTTGTCGGCGCTGCTGTTCACCATCGGCGCCGCGGGAGTGCTGTTGCGCCGCAACGCGATCGTCATGTTCATGTGCGTCGAGTTGATGCTCAACGCCGCCAACCTGGCGTTCGTGACCTTCTCGCGTATGCACGGCCATCTCGACGGCCAGGTGGTGGCGTTCTTCACCATGGTGGTCGCCGCCTGCGAAGTGGTGGTCGGCCTGGCCATCATCATGACGATCTTCCGGACCCGACGCAGCGCCAACGTCGACGACGCCCACCTGTTACGGCACTGACATGCAGACACTGGTGTGGTTGACCATCGCCCTGCCTTTGGCCGGCGCGGTGATCCTGTTGCTGGGGGGTAAAGCCACCGACGCGTGGGGGCATCTGCTGGGCTGCGCCGCGGTGATCGGCGCGTTCGCCTGCGGCGCGGTGCTGTTCACCCATCTACTCGGTCTGCCCGGTGAAGACCGGACCGTGCACGAGGTCCTGTTCTCCTGGGTGCCGGTCGGAGTTCTGCGGGTGGACTTCGGCCTGCAGCTCGACGCACTGTCGATGTGCTTCGTGCTGTTGATCACCGGCGTCGGGGCGCTGATCCACATCTACTCGATCGGCTATATGAAAACCGATCCCGGCCGCAGGCGGTTTTTCGCCTACCTCAACCTGTTCGTCGCCGCGATGCTCCTGCTGGTGCTTGCCGACAACTACCTCGGCCTCTACATGGGTTGGGAGGGTGTGGGTCTGGCGTCGTATCTGTTGATCGGATTCTGGTCGCACAAGCCGAGCGCGGCCACCGCGGCGAAGAAGGCGTTCGTGGTCAACCGGGTCGGCGACATGGGTCTGGCGATCGCGTTGATGGTGCTGTTCGCCACGTTGGGCTCGGTCACCTTCAGCACGGTGTTCAGCGCGGTGCCCCAGATGACATCAGGTGCGTTGACCGCCGTCGGTCTGCTGCTGCTGCTCGGGGCATGCGGCAAGAGTGCGCAGGTGCCGCTGCAGTCCTGGCTGGGGGACGCCATGGAGGGCCCCACCCCGGTGTCGGCCTTGATCCACGCCGCCACCATGGTCACCGCCGGCGTCTACCTGATCGTCCGCTCCGGCCCGATCTTCACCGCCGCGCCCGCCGCCCAGACGGCCGTCGTCACCGTGGGTGCGGTCACCCTCTTGTTCGGGGCGATCATCGGCTGCGCCAAAGACGACATCAAGAAGGCCCTCGCGGCCTCCACTATGAGCCAGATCGGCTACATGGTGCTCGCCGCCGGCCTCGGACCCGCCGGCTATGCGGTGGCCATCATGCATCTGCTCACCCACGGTTTCTTCAAAGCCGGCCTGTTCCTCGGCGCCGGCTCGGTCATGCATGCCATGGACGACGAAACCGACATGCGTCGCTTCGGCGGCCTGCGGACGCTGCTGCCCGTCACCTTCGTCACCTTCGGGCTGGGCTACCTCGCCATCATCGGCGTCCCACCGTTCGCCGGGTATTTCTCCAAAGACGCCATCATCGAAACCGCCCTCAACAGCGGCGGACTCAAAGGATTCCTCCTCGGCGGCGCCGCCCTGCTCGGCGCCGGGATCACCGCCTTCTACATGACCCGGGTGATGCTGCTGACGTTCTTCGGGCAGCGGCGCTGGAAACCCGACACCCACCCGCACGAATCCCCCACGTCGATGACAGCACCGATGATCGTCCTCGCGATCGGCTCGGTCGGCGCCGGGGCGCTGCTCGCCATCGGCGGCACCCTGGAACGCTGGCTCGAACCCGTCGTCGGCCATCATGAGGCCGCACACGTCTTTCCGGCCTGGATCATCACCGTCACCGCATTGGGCGTCGTCGCGATCGGCATCGCGGTGGCCTACCGGCAGTACGCGAACCACAAGGTTCCCGAGTCCGCGCCGTTGGATGTTTCCGCATTCACCGTCGCGGCTCGCAACGACCTCTACGGTGACGCGTTCAACGAGGCGGCGTTCATGCGGACCGGCCAAGAACTCACCAAAGGCCTTGTCGCCGTGGATGAGAAGGGCGTCGACGGGGTGACGCAGGGGCTCGCATTCGCGGTCGGCCGGTTCTCGGACCGCCTGCGCCAGGTGCAGACCGGGTACGCCCGCTCCTACGCGCTGTCCATGTTGGCCGGGACGGCGCTGGTGGTCGCCGCAGTCCTCTTCACGGCGTGGAGGTGAGTGGCATGACGAACGCCCCCTGGCTGACCATCCTGTGGGCCATCCCGGTCATCGGCGCCGCGCTGATCATCGTGCTGCCCGCCTCGCTGCGGCAGTTCGCGAAGTACGCCGGCGTGGTGGTGTCCCTCGCGGTTCTGGCGCTGTCACTGATGCTGGCCGTGCGATTCGATCCGGCCGGCCAACAATTCCAGTTCGTCGAAAACCATCCGTGGATACCGTCGTTCGGCACCGGATACATTCTCGGCCTCGACGGGATCGCTCTGGCTCTGGTGGTGCTCACCGCTGTGCTGGTGCCGATCCTGCTGATCGCCGGCTGGAACGACGCCGACGACCGGCCCGGGCTGTCCGGCCGGTCAGCGCACAGCTACATCGCGCTGACGCTGGCCGTCGAGGGCATGGTGATGATGTCGCTGGTCGCCCTGGACATCTTGCTGTTCTACGTGTTCTTCGAAGCCATGCTGATCCCGATGTACTTCCTCATCGGCGGGTTCGGCGGCGAGAACCGGTCCAAGGCCGCGGTGAAGTTCTTGCTGTACAACCTGTTCGGCGGGTTGATCATGCTGGCCGCGGTGATCGGTCTCTACGTCGTGACCTCCGCCAGCAAGGCGTTCGAGGCAGGAACGTTCGACTTCCGCGCCATCACCGACGCCGTGGCCACCGGGAAGTTCACCATGAGCCCCGGCATCGCCAACGCGCTCTTCCTCGGTTTCATGTTCGCGTTCGCGGTCAAAGCTCCGCTGTGGCCGTTTCACCGGTGGCTGCCCGACGCCGCCGTCCAGGCCACGCCCGCATCCGCGGTGTTGATGATGGCCGTGATGGACAAGGTCGGTACATTCGGGATGCTGCGCTACTGCCTGCCGTTGTTCCCCGACTCCGCAACATATTTCCGCCCGGTCATCGTCGCGCTGGCCGTGGTCGGCATCGTCTATGGCGCCGTCTTGGCGATCGGCCAGACCGACGTCATGCGGCTGATCGCCTACACCTCGATCAGTCACTTCGGCTTCATCATCCTCGGTATCTTCGTGATGACCAGTCAGGGCCAAGCCGGCTCAACCCTGTACATGGTCAACCACGGGATCTCCACCGCCGCACTGTTCTTGATCGCCGGGTTCCTGGTCAGCCGCCGCGGCAGCCGCCTCATCGCCGACTACGGCGGAGTCCAGAAAGTCGCACCCGTGCTGGCAGGCACCTTCCTGGTGGCAGGCCTGGCGACGCTGTCGCTACCGGGACTCGCGCCGTTCATCAGCGAATTCCTGGTCCTCATCGGCACATTCACCCGCTACCCGGCCTTCGCCGTCATCGCGTCGGTGGCGCTGGTGCTCTCGGCGGTCTACATACTGTGGCTCTACCAGCGGATGATGACCGGGCCCGTGACTGACGGAACCGAGCGGGTGCGGGATCTGCGGCCACGAGAGCTGCTCGTGGTGGCGCCGCTGATCGCGCTGTTGATCGGCCTCGGGGTGTACCCGAAGATCGCGCTGGATGTCATCAACCCCGCGGTGACCGCAACACTGACATCGATTCATCAACCCGACCCGGCGCCGACGGTCGCAGAGGGGGCCCGCCCGTGAACGCGCCCAGCATCGAATACAGCCAAGTCTCACCGATGTTGATCGTCCTCGGCGTGGCCGTCGCCGGAGTGCTGGTCGAGGCGTTCGCACCCCGTAAGAGCCGCTACCCCACCCAAGTCGCTCTGAGCCTGGCCGGCCTGGTGGCCGCGTTCGTCGCCGTGGTTCTGCTGGCTCGCGATATGCACGGGGTCGGCCAGTCCGCGGTGGTCGGCGCGGTCGCGGTCGACGCCCCCGCGCTGTTCCTGCAGGGCACCATTGTGTTGATCGGTGTGCTCGGCGTGTTGTTGATTGCCGAACGCCGCACGCCGGCCGAATTCGAGGTCAGCTCGGCCACATTGGATGCCTTCACCCCCGATGCGTCAACGGTGCCGGGCAGCGTCGCGGAAAAGATCGCCACCAAGGCGGCCTTGGTGCAGACCGAAGTGTTCCCGCTGACCATGTTCGCGGTGGCCGGGATGATGCTGTTCCCGGCCGCCAACGACCTGCTGACGATGTTCGTGGCGCTGGATGTGTTCTCGCTGCCGCTGTACCTGATGTGCGGGCTGGCTCGCCGGCGGCGGCTGCTGTCCCAGGAATCTTCGCTGAAATACTTTCTGCTGGGCGCATTCTCGTCGGCATTCTTCCTCTACGGCATCGCCCTGCTGTACGGCTACGCGGGCACTTTGAGCCTGCCCGGCATCGGGCGCGCCATCGATGCCGGCACCGACGACTCCACCCTGGCGCTGATCGGCGCGGCCCTGATCGCCGTCGGTGTGCTGTTCAAGGTCGGCGCGGTGCCGTTCCACTCCTGGATCCCCGACGTCTACCAGGGCGCTCCCACCCCGATCACCGCGTTCATGGCGGCCGCCACCAAGGTTGCCGCCTTCGGCGCCATGCTGCGCATCTTCTACGTCGCACTGCCCGGCCTCAACCACGAATTACGCCCCGTCCTGTGGGCGGTGGCGATCCTCACCATGGTCGTCGGCACCATCACCGCGGTGACCCAGACCGACGTCAAGCGCATGCTCGCGTATTCAGCTGTCGCGCATGCCGGTTTCATCCTGACCGGCGTGATCGCCGCCAACCCGCCAGGGCTGTCGGCCACCCTGTTCTATCTCTTCGCCTACGGGTTCTCCACCCTCGGCGCCTTCGCCGTGGTGAGCGTGGTCCGCGACGCGGCCGGGTCCGAGGAGACCGACATGTCGCGCTGGGCGGGACTGGGCCGACGCTATCCCCTTGTCGGCGTGGTGTTTTCACTGTTCCTGCTCGCCTTCGCGGGTATACCGCTGACCAGCGGGTTCGTCAGCAAGTTCGCGGTGTTCAAGGCGGCCGGGCAGGGCGGTGCAATCCCGCTGGTGGTGGTGGGCGTCATCGCCTCGGCGATCGCCGCGTACTTCTACGTGCGGGTGATCGTGCTGATGTTCTTCACCGACCCGCCACAGGACGCCCCGGAGGTCGTCACGCCCGGCTCGTTGAGCGTCGCAACCATCACCGTGACGGCGGCCATCACGTTCGCACTCGGTGCGCTGCCCCAGCCGCTGCTCGACCTCGTCGACCATGCGGCTAGATTCCTGGATTGATGATTCTTCTCAGTGAGGACCACGGTGCCGTCCGGGTTTTGACGATGAACCGCCCCGAGGTGCGCAATGCGTTGAGCACTGAGCTGTTCGAGGCGCTCTATGCCGCCCTCGGTGCGGCCGACGCCGACGAGTCGGTGCACGCCGTGGTGCTCACCGGCACCGATCCGGCGTTCTGCGCCGGCGTCGACCTCAAACAGGCACAGAGCCTGGGCATGGACTATTTCGGCCGGTTCGACAAGATGAACTGTATGAACGCCATCGTCGAGCTGAGCAAGCCCGTCGTCGGGGCGATCAACGGTGCGACGTTCACCGGCGGCTTGGAGATCGCGCTGGCGTGCGACTTCCTGATCGCCTCGGAGCGCGCGGTTTTCGCCGACACCCATGCCCGGGTCGGGATCCTTCCCGGCGGCGGGATGACCGCGCGCCTGCCTGGAGTGGTCGGATCCGCGATGGCGCGACGGCTGTCGATGACCGGCGAGGTGGTCGACGCCGCACGGGCGGAGAAGATCGGACTGGTCACCGAAGTCGTTGCCCACGAACAGCTTCTGCCCCGCGCACTGGAGCTGGCCGGCCAGATCGCCGAGGTGCCCGGGCCGGTGATGTCGGGTCTCAAGGAGATCTACCGCACCGGGACCGCGGCGGTCACCGGGCCCGCGTTGAATGCCGAGCGCGCGGTGGCCGCCGACTCCCACGTCGACACCGAGGAGTTGGCCGCGCGTCAGCGAGAGGTCGCCGAGCGCAACAAGCGGCAGATGTAATCTCGCCCAAACCGACATTTCGCAGCCAATGTGCGAGTAGTTCGCAGCAAAACGTCGATCTCGGCGTGTGAATGATTGAATATTGTCTCGTGACAGACTGCGTTCGCGGCGGTGCGGCCCTCCTCGGCCTGGTGTTACTGGTCAGCGCCTGCGGAAACTCGGGATCGCAACCCGATCAGCTTCGCGAGTCCACCGCCAGTCCGTCGACGGCGGAGGCCAATCCGGCGCAGTCGGCCGACCCGGCCGAGCCGTCCGTGCCCGGCAAGGCCGATGCGTCGGGCTCGATGATTCCCCGGTACGACGAGGCCAACTCGCCCGAGGCCAAGACGGGCCGCGATATCCAAGAGCAGGCCGACCTCCTCAACCATCTCGCGAACAGCGTCAACAACACACTCACACTGCCGCACGACATCCAGTTGGTCGGTAAGCAGTGCGATACGGCCAACGCGTGGTGGGATCCAGCCGACAACTCGGTGACGCTCTGCTACGAAGAAGCGACGGAGGGTCTGGAGATCTACACCAAAGCCGGTGATGCCGATCCGAGGGCGTCCACCGTCAATGGCGAGATCGCCACCTTCTACCACGAACTCGGTCACATGGTGATCAGCCTGTACGACCTGCCCATCACCGGCCGCGAAGAGGATGTCGCCGACCAGCTTTCGGCCTACATACTGTTGACGCCGGGGCCGGACGGCAAGGTGGACCCGGCCAATGTGCAGGCCATCAAAGACTCGGCACGTGAATTCCAGGGCTACGCCGAAGCCGCCGGTGAACTCGATGACACCGACCTCGCCGGTGGCCATTCGCCGAACAAGGTCAGGGCCTTCAACATGGAATGCTGGCTCTACGGGTCGAACCCGGCCGCCAACGGGGACCTGGTCGGCGAGGGCCATCTTCCCCAGAGCCGGGCCGAGCTATGCGAGGACGAATGGGACAAGCTGAGCCACGCGTGGAGTCAGCTGCTGGGCCCGCACTTGAAGTAGCTGCGTCGGTCGTCCGCTAACCCAGCGCGGACTCGGTGTTGGTGAACGGTGCGAAGCTGCCGTCGAGCGCTTCGAGGTGACCGATGGTGCGGCCGGTGACGACGTTCGGGTCGACGAGGGCCAGTTCGACTGCCGCACGGGCGAACTCGTCGTCGGGTGACACGCTGGCGAAGTCGGTGCGGTAATAGGACAAGCCCGGCGTCGGAATCGGCCGAGACGGCGCCAGCGCGTTGACCGCGATGTTGTGCCGCTGCAGATCGTAGGCCGCACACCAGGTCAGGTGCTCCAGCGCGGCCTTGGATCCGCCGTAGCCGGGCAGCACCCCGCCGGTGAAGTTCTGGTACGGACCGTCCCCGGGCACCCGGGAGGCCACCGACGTGACGTTGATGATCGAGCCGACACCGGCGGCGAACATGTCGGGGCACACCAGCTGCATCAGCTCGTAAGAGGCGAATACACCGATCTCGAAATGTCTGCGGTAGGCACTGGGCGGGATCGTGACGAAGCCGGGCCATTCGGCGTTCGCTGCCGCCGGCGCGCTCTTGGGCTTCGCCACCTTCGGTGCGGCATCCGGCTTGGGCGGACGTCCCGGCGCGGTGAACGCGGCGTTGTTCACCAGAATCGTGATGGGCCCCAACGCCGCCCGGGCTTCGTCGACCAGCCGGGGAAGGTCGTCGCGCTCGAGGAGGTCGGCGGCGATCGCCACAGCCTGTCCACCGGCGGCTTCGATGGCCGCGACGGTGTCGCCGATGGTGCCCGGTAGCCGGTCGTCCCACTGCTGTTGGGTTCGGGCCACCACCGCCACCGCGGCACCCTCGGCGGCCAGCGCCAGGGCGGTCGCGCGGCCAAGTCCACGGCTCGCGCCGGTGACGATGGCGGTTCGGCCGGCAAGTCGTCCAGTCATCGCACTCCTCGACTCATAGCGCGACCCCGTGGACGAGGATCGCCGCGGTCTGGTCGACCCAGTTCGCGTCGAGAACGTCGTCGGGGCGCAGAAGCAACCGCATCATCGTCGCACCACCGATCAGTTCGATGAGACGTTCGGGGTCGACGTCGGCGTGGACTTCGCGGCAGTGCACCGCTTCCACCAGGCGATCCCGCACCGCGGCGAACACTTCGGTGAACCGGGACATCACGCGGGCGTTCAGCGCCGCGTCGGCGCTCATGTCCGCGATCAGCCCGGGCAGCGCGGCGCGCACCACCGGGCTGGTGAACACGTCGCGGGTGGCCGAGAGCATCGCGCGGATGTCGGCCGAAATATCGCCGGCCGGTGTCGTCAACGCCGTCGGCGCGGTGGGGAACGCCGCCTCATGGACCAGCTCGGCCTTACTCGACCAGCGCCGGTACAAGGCCGTCTTCGTCGTGCCCGCCCGTTCGGCGACGGCCGCCAAAGTCAGATTCGGATAACCGATTTCGACAAGGAGCTCCGCGGTGGCACGCAGTATGGCAGCGTCGATACGCGGATCACGGGGCCTCCCCGGGACCACAGTCTTGTCAAGCGAAGACGCTTCTGCTTTCATAACGCTACCCACCGTATCGTAATAGGGTTGGAGAGGACAAAGGTGACCAACCAACCGTCTGTAGAAACCGACCTCGATCGGTTGCAACGTTCCGGTCGTGACGTCAGCACCGTTCCCGCTCTGCTGTCGGAATGGCTGTCGACCGTCATGCCCGGTGGTGTCACACCCGACGTGACCGTCGAAAGCGGCATCGACTCCAACGGCATGTCCTCGGAGACGATCATCCTGACCGGCCGCTGGCAAGAGGACGGCAGACAGGTCGAACAGAAGTGGGTGGCCCGGGTGGCACCCACGTCCGAAGACGTCCCGGTCTTCATCACCTACCGGATGGACCATCAGTTCGACGTCATCCGGCTGGTCGACGAACTGACCGACGTGCCGGTGCCCAAGGTGCGCTGGATCGACCCGACCGGCACCGTGCTCGGCGCCCCGTTCTTCCTGATGGACCACGTCGACGGCGTCGTCCCACCCGACGTGATGCCGTATACGTTCGGCGACAACTGGTTCGCCGACGCCCCGGCCGAGCAGCAGCGTGCGCTGCAGGACGCGACAGTCGAGGTTCTGGCCAAGCTGCACTCGATTCCCAACGCCGCCGACACATTTGGCTTCCTTGCCGAGG
Organism: Mycobacterium sp. ELW1; assembly: GCF_008329905.1. Lineage (NCBI taxonomy): Bacteria > Bacillati > Actinomycetota > Actinomycetes > Mycobacteriales > Mycobacteriaceae > Mycobacterium > Mycobacterium sp. ELW1. The sequence goes on from NZ_CP032155.1 coordinate 4,455,407, forward strand.
CCGTGCCCGAGGGTGACACCCCGCTGCGTCGCCAATTGAACTGGCTCAAGGGCTGGTACGAGTTCGCCGTACCCGACATCGGCCGCTCGCCGCTGGTCGAGACCGCTCTGACGTGGCTGGAAGACAACTTCCCCGCCGATGTCGCGGCGGGCGAAACAGTGCTGGCATGGGGCGACTCGCGGGTCGGCAACGTCCTCTACGAGGACTTCCGGCCGATCGCGGTGCTGGACTGGGAGATGGCGACGCTGGGTCCGCGCGAGCTCGACGTGGCGTGGATCATCTTCGCGCACATGGTGTTCCAGGAACTCGCGGGCCTCGCCGGGATGCCCGGACTGCCGGACGTGATGCGCGAGGCGGACGTTCGCGCCACCTACGAGAAGCTGACCGGCGTCGAACTCGGCGACCTGCGTTGGTTCTACGTGTACTCCGGGGTGATCTGGTGCTGCGTGTTCATGCGCACCGGTGCGCGGCGCGTGCACTTCGGCGAGATCGAAAAGCCAGAGGACGTCGAGTCGACGTTCTACCACGCCGGACTGCTGCGCCGGCTCATCGAGGAGGCATAGTCGCCAATGCTCGGACCGCTCGACGAATACCCCGTCCACCAGGCACCGCTGCCGATCGCCTGGCCGAACTCCTCGGACCGGAACTTCTACGACCGCAGCTATTTCAACGCCCACGACCGCACCGGGGACATCTTCTTGATCACCGGCATCGGCTACTACCCCAACCTCGGGGTGAAGGATGCCTATGTGCTGGTTGCTCGCCGCGGAGGCGGCAGATACGGCGGAAGCGGTGATACGCAGACGGCGGTCCATGTGTCTGACGCGATCGACCAGGACCGGCTCAACCAGCACTGCAACGGCTACCGCGTCGAGGTGATCGATCCGCTGCAGAAGGTGCGGATCGTCATGGACGAGACCGAGGGTATGGCGGTCGACCTCACCTGGGAGGGGTTGTTCCCGGTCGTTCAGGAGCAGCCGCACATCATGCGTCAGGGCAACCGGGTGACGCTGGATGCGCAGCGGTTCGCCCAATTGGGTTCCTGGGCAGGGCATATCGTCATCGACGGCCAGGAGATCGCCGTCGACCCGTCGGTATGGATCGGCAGCCGCGACCGGTCGTGGGGTATCCGCCCGATCGGCGAGGCCGAGCCCGCCGGTCGCCCGGCCGACCCGCCGTTCGAGGGCATGTGGTGGCTGTATGTTCCGATGGCCTTCGAGGACTACGCGATCGTCATCATCATCCAGGAGGCGCCCGACGGCTTCCGCTCGCTGAACGACTGCACGCGGATCTGGCGCGACGGCCGGGTCGAGCAGCTGGGCTGGCCGCGGGTCAAGATCCACTACCGCTCCGGCACACGCATCCCGACCGGCGCGACCATCGAGGCCACCGACGCCAACGGTGCGACGCTCCGGTTCGATGTCGAGTCCAAGCTGCCGGCACCGATCCACGTCGGCGGCGGCTACGGCGGCGACTCGGATTGGATCCACGGCGTGTGGAAGGGCGAGAAGTTCGCCGAGCGGCTCACCTACGACATGAACGATCCGGCCATCATCGGACGCTCCGCATTCGGCGTGATCGATCACGTCGGGCGTGCGGTGTGCCACGACGGCACGTCGTCGGCCGAGGGCTGGGGCCTGTTCGAGCACGGCGCGCTGGGCCGCCACGACCCGTCGGGCTTCGCCGACTGGCTGACGGTGGCACCGTAACCACCCTTCCCGCCCAAACCGACGTTTCGCAGGGAAAGTACGAGTAATGCCCTGCAAAATGTCGATCTCGATCGCTAGGTGAGAACAGTGAAAGTTCTGACGGCTCTCTTCGGGCCGACCGATGCGGTCGATCGTGCCCGGGCTCTGCGGGATGCCGGTGCCAGCGGGGTCTTCACATTCGAGGGCCCGCACGACGTGTTCGCGCCGCTGACGCTGGCCGCCGGCGTCGGTGGGCTCGACCTGATGACCAACGTGGCAATCGCGTTCCCGCGCAACCCGATCCAGTTGGCCCACCAGGCGTACGACCATCAACTGCTTGCGCAGGGGCGATTCATCCTCGGACTGGGCACCCAGGTGCGGGCCCAGATCGAGAAGCACTACGGCGCGGCGTTCGACAAGCCGGTCGCGCGGATGCACGAGCTGGTCCGCGCGCTGCGGGCGATTTTCGCCACCTGGGAGACCGGCGAGCGACTGGATTTCCGCGGCGAGTACTACCGGCACACCCTGATGACGCCGATGTTCAATCCTGGTCCGAATCCCTTTGGCCCGCCGCCGATTTACGTCGGTGCGCTCGGTCCTCGGCTGACCCGGGCCACCGCGGAGGTGGCGGACGGACTGCTGGTGATGCCGTTCGGCTCGGCGAAGTTCCTGCGGGAGTCGACGATGCCTGCGGTGCGCGACGGGCTGGCCGCGGCCGGACGGACCGAGTCGTCGTTCGCGGTCGTGCCCGAGATCATCCTGTCCGCGGGTGAGGATCACGACGCGACGCGGCGGCTGCTGGCGTTCTACGGGTCCACCCCGGCGTACCGCCCGGTGCTCGACATCCACGGCTGGGGCGACCTGCAGCCCGAACTGAATTCGATGTCCAAACAAGGCAAATGGCAGGAGATGGCCGGCCTCATCAGTGACGAGGTGCTGCACACCATCGCGGCGTGCGGCACGCCGAAGCAGATCGCCGCGCACATCCGGGACCGGGTGGACGGCGTCGGTGACACCGTCTGCCTCTACCAGCCAGGGCCGATCGCCACCGACACGCTGGCCGAGATCGTCGACGAGCTGGCCCGCTAGCCGCCGAAGTCGACGTTCTGCACGCCACCACTCGCCCTTTCACGGCCAAACGTTGGTTTGGGCGAATGGGACAGGCAACACTGGTGGGGTGGTGGGTTACGACGTAGTGGTGATCGGCGCGGGCTTCGCAGGCCTGGCAGCCGCGCGTGAACTTGTCAAGCACGGGCACGAGGTGCTGGTGCTGGAGGGCCGGGACCGGGTCGGCGGACGCTCGAGCACCGCATCACTGGCCGGTGTTCCCGTCGACCTCGGCGGGACCTTCGTCGGCCCCACCCAGGACGCGGTGATCGGGCTGGCCGAGGAACTCGGCTGCCCCACCGAACCGACCTACAACCAGGGCGCCAACCTCATCCGGTGGCGCGGCAAGGTGCGGTCCTACCGTGGCACCATCCCCCGGCTGGGGCTACTTCAGCTGGTCGACATCGCCCGGATCCAATGGCAGGTCGAACGGCTGGGCCGCAACGTCGACATCAGCACACCGTGGACGTCACCCAGCGCCAAGAAGCTCGACGGCACAACGCTGGGCGGCTGGTTGCACTCCGTCGGCGCCAGCGCGTCGTCACGGGACCTGCTCGCCGTGATGTCGCGGGTGACCTGGGGTGCCGAGCCCGACCAGGTGTCGATGCTGCATGCGGTGCGCTACGTCAAGGCGGCCGGGGGTTTGGACCGCATGCTCGACGTGGTCGGGGGCGCCCAGCAGGACCACTTCCCCGGCGGCACCCAGCAGATCGCCGAGGCGATGGCCGCCGAACTGGGTGATCGCGTCCGGCTCAATGCGATAGCCACGCGAATCGAATGGTCCGATGACGCGGTCGCGGTCACGTCGTCGGCAGGCGTCGTCGAGGCGCGACGTGTCATCGTGGCGATCCCGCCGGCGCACCGGCTGAACATCGACGTCGCCCCGCCACCGCCGATCGGCTACCAGCAGCTGGCCCAGAGCTGGCCGCAGGGGGCACTGAGCAAGGCGTATGCCGCGTATCCACGGCCGTTCTGGCGCGACAAGGACCTGTCCGGGCAGGCGCTGTCCGACGAGGGGCCGGTGTTCATCACCTTCGACGTCAGCCCCGGTGACGACGGCCCGGGAATTCTGCTCGGGTTCGCCGACTCCCGCGGATTCGACGCGCTCGGCCCCGAAGAGCGCCGCAAGCAGGCACTCGCCTGCTTCTCGGCGTTGTTCGGCCCGGACGCCGAGAACCCCATCGATTACCTGGACCACTGTTGGGGCGCAGAGACTTTCGCACCTGGTGGCCCGACCGCGGCGGTTCCACCCGGCGCCTGGACGGAATTCGGCCACCTGCTGCGGGTACCGGTCGGACCGCTGCATTGGGCCGGCACCGAGACCGCCGACGAGTGGACGGGCTTCCTGGACGGCGCGGTGCGGTCCGGCCGCCGGGCGGCAGCCGAAGTCGTTGCGGCGCTTAGGAGCTGATGCGCTGGGCGGTGACCGCTGAGATCAGCGTCCGCAGATGCCCGTTGACGACATCGGGATGCTCCAGGATCGCGCAGTGTCCGCCCGGTGTCTCGACCAGGTCGACCAGATTGGGAACGGCGTCGGCGATCTTGCGGGACTGGCACATCGGCAACAGCCGGTCCTCGGTGCTGCCGATGACCAGCGTGGGCACCGTCAAACCGGTGAGGTCGATGTGCCGGGCGTTCATCTCATCGACGAGCACCCGCGCCCACGCGCCGCGGCCACCGGCCGGGGTCTCGGCGAACAGGTCGTGAATCAGCTTGCCGATCGCGGGATCGGCGCCCGCACCGACGGCCATCATCGTGACGAACCAGCGGCTGCCGGGCTGGGCACCCCAGACCAGCGGCGCCCCGCCGAATGTCCTGATCATGTGGCGTGCGGCGAGGGATCGGCCGGCGGCCAGCAGCGCAGGCACCCGCAGCAGGTTGATCTCTTTCAATAGATCGCCGGTCGTGGTGTTGATCAGCGCGACGGCGTCGGCTCGCTGGGCAACGCGATGCCGGTAGCGGTCGGCCCAGGAGCTGATCGCGATGCCGCCCATCGAATGCCCCGCGATCACCGCTCGTTCGCCCGGACGCAGGGTCGCCGTCAGCACCGAATCGAGGTCCCCGGCAAGGTGGCCGAGGCTGTAGCCGGACCGGCGCGGGACCCCGCTGCGGCCGTGTCCACGGTGGTCATAGGCGATCACCCGGAAGTCGCGGGACAGATCGTTGATCTGCCGATGCCAGACCCGGAGGGCGCAGGTGATGCCGTGCGCCAGGACGATCGGATAGCCATCGTCAGGGCCGAAGACCTCGGTGTGCAGGCGGGTGCCGTCGGAGGCCTTCACCTCAACGGTCCGGCTGGGCGGCAGGTCGATGCCGTTCTTGACGACCGTACGGGACGCGGACATGGCCCACTCCTAGCTCGGGACGGCCCCACTGCCGTTCCGGGATCCCTAGAGTAACCACCGCACCCGCAGTTCAACCGCGACACCGCGCCGGTCGTTATCGCACCGTGCCTCTCTAGGATGACCGGGTGACCGAGCACGCGTTCACGGCCGCCGAACGCCGCGCCGTCTATCGCGTCATTCACGAGCGCCGGGACATGCGCAGGTTCAGCCCAGGAGCTTCGGTGCCCGAGGAGGTGCTGGCCCGGTTGCTGGCGGCCGCGCACGCCGCCCCCAGCGTCGGGCTGATGCAGCCCTGGCGGTTCCTGCGCATCACCGACACGGGGTTGCGGCACAAGATCCATGCTCTGGTCGACGAAGAGCGCAGGCACACCGCCGCCGCCCTCGGCGCCCGGGCAGAAGAGTTCCTGGCACTCAAGGTCGAGGGCATCCTGGACTGCGCGGAATTGCTGGTGGTCGCGCTCGGCGACGGCCGCGAGAGCCATGTCTTCGGGCGCCGCACGATGCCGCACATGGATCTGGCTTCGGTGTCGTGCGCTATCCAGAACCTGTGGTTGGCGGCGCGAGCCGAGGGACTCGGGATGGGCTGGGTGTCCATCTTCGATCCGCAGCGCCTCGGTGAACTACTGGGGATTCCCGCCGGAGGTGAGCCGGTGGCCGTACTGTGCCTCGGCCCGGTGCCCGACTTTCCCGATCGGCCGGCGCTCGAACTCGACGAGTGGACGTTCGGGCGTCCACTCGCCGAGTTCGTCAGCGAAAACCGTTGGGGCTAGCCACGTTCGATTAGCCGACGGAGGCGCAACCCACGTATGGGATGCATCCGGTGGCGCCGCCGGGCCCGGCCGAGCCGCTGGGACCGTTCGGGATGCCTCCGCTGGCGCCGCCGCGGTCCGCGGTGCCGCCGGGGCCGTAGGGAATCGAGCCGCTGGCGCCATCGGGACCGGCCGTACCGACCGGACCGTTCGGAATCGCACCGGACGCGCCACCCGGGCCTGCCACACCGCCCGGGCCACCGGGAATGACGCCGGACGCGCCGTCGGGACCTGCGGTGGCGACCGGGCACGGGCTGCCGTCAGGGTTGACGCAGCCCGGCGCGGGATCGGCGGCAGCCAACGGAGCGACCGCGATCGCGGCAGCTGCCGCACCGGAGAACAGAACTGATGCCAGAGAGAGTGATTTCAGTGCCATGCGGGTGGCTTACCCGAATTGACGGCAAAAAATTCGGCGGTGTGGCCGACACCGCATCAGAACAGAGCGGAGACGAGATCGCGCCGCGCACAGTAAAATGCGGGGGTGGACCAGCCCAATCCGGACACTGATATGGCAGCGCGCGATGAAGTGCTGGTGCGTGGGTTGATCGATTGGGTTCCCTTGCAGCGCCTGCACTACCACACGGTCAGGGCGCACCCGGGTGAGCCGATCAAGACGACACAGCAGCGGGTCATGACGTTAATCCACGATCTAGTCCAGGACGATCTCGCGGAAATCGGAGACCTCAACGGTCCCGATGACCGGTTCGCGAAGTGGTCGACGTCCTTGAACGAATCACTCGATCGCGTCCGCCAGATCTACATCGACCGATTCGACGAGGACACCATCTGGCCGTGGTATGCATGGTTGAACCTGACCCCGAAGGGCGCTGCTGTTGCGGAAGAGATCGAGCCAAACTTCGCGAGTGAGTAGGGCAAGAACCGCGATCACAAACTGGTTGTAGCGGCTACGAATGCGTTCATCGACTGGTGGTCGAACTCGTCGATCGCCGCCTCGAACCGCGGGCGCGCCTTCGCCTCGACGAACCAACACCGCTCCACGAGTCGACCTTCGCCCGGTGTGGCGGAAGGAACGGCGAAGTGGTTCTGCTTCGTCCTGATCAATAATCCGCCGGCTGTCATATAGCCCGAGCACCGCACCGCCGAGGCCCCTGTCCGCTGGTCCGACATCACTACGCTTGATTGGATTTCGAAAGTTCCCTGTGTTGCCAGAGCCTTGTCTGCCCGGCGCTGCAATAGGGACGTCGGGATCGTCCCGCTGAAGCCGTACACAGTGACCGTCTCACAGGCGTCCCATCCGCCGTCCTGTTGGGGACCGCACACGGAAATGCGCCACGGACGTTGCGTGTTGAATCCCGAGTATCTTCCCAAGAGCCAGCCGACAGGTTGGCCAATCTCCTTTGCCCACTGCGGAATTTCAGAGTTGTCAGTGATGTAGCGAAGCCCATCAACGCCATCTGCTTCATCGGCGGCGGTGGGCGAGGCGCTGAGCGGCTTCCCCGGTTGATCGCGATAGTTCTCCGTCACGGGCTGAAGACCCATCCACCGACGGTCTCGATACCAGCGACGATTCCGGCCCCGATCGCCACCACTCCGCCGACAAATACATCCACCGGGGATGGGGTTGGAAGCTCCGGTGAGCCAAGGTCCGGCGCGGAAGGCTCAGGCGAAGCCACGGGTGCGGGGGCCGGAGCAGGCACAGGTGCTGGCGCAGGAGCGGGCGCCGGTTCGGGAATTGGTGGTCTTCGGTTCGGAGGATCACCTACGTGTACATCCCACATTTTTGATCCGTCTGGGTTCCAGATCTCGACAGTAGGTCCACCCGACTTGCTGTCCGGCCGGAAGCCGATCTTTGTGCCGTCAGGCAGTACTTGCCATTCACCCTTATAGGTGCCAGACGGCAGTTGCTTGCCATTTTTGGTCAGCTCTGCGTAGAGCGCTTCAACTGCGGCGGCGTTCGGCAGCACCTTTACGCCGCGATTTTTGCCGGGTGGTAATGGGTCGACCCGTTTGTGGACATCTCCAGCATCTTTCACGGACAGCGCATCGGTTGGCGGGGACTCCTTTGGGTCCCGCGGGCCGAACCCAAGCACCTTCGTATCAGAGCGATCAAAGGAAGTCTGAGCGACCGATGCCGCCGTCTCTGTCAAACGTGCAGCGACTCGCTGATCGACGGCGGAAAGTTCCATCGCCTTGGTCCGGATGCTCGCGGCTAACGTCTGTGCCTGAGCCTGCAACGAGGCGGCGTTGGTTGCCGTAACACGCCCGCGGTATGTTACCGAAAGGTCTTCTGCAACATCGAATCCCGCACTCCGTGCCTGAGAGATTGCCGCGATTGCTCGTTGCTTGGCGGCGCTCAATTCTTGAGCACCTGCACGGGCAGCCGCAGCGGCACTGTGCAATTCGTCAGCTGATCCGATGACCTTCAAGCGATCGCCATAGGTGCGTGACTGCGCGGCGACGGCCGCGGCCCCATCCCACTGGGAGCCTGCGGGAGAACCAGTCTCGTTTGCCACCTCGGTGAAGGCGTCCTCCCAAGTGGCGGCGGTAATCGTCCAGTGCCCTGCTGCGGCACTGAGGTATTCGGTGCTCCAACCCTCGACCGCTGACAACGTCGGTATCGGCGTCGAGACTGCCGGCATGAGCTAACTTTCCACCGACGACTTCAGCATCGCGAGCCGACGAGCAGCTAGCTGTACTCGGTTAGGACGTTGGTGTCAGTCTGCTGATCGGTGGTTGGCCTCCGATAGCTGAGTGGCGTCGTTGATTGTTGTAGTCCTCGAGCCACGGGGCAAGGGCGGCAGTGCGGGCGGCGTTGGTGGTGAATATCTGCCGGTAGGCCCATTCGGTCTGCAGTGTGCGGTTGTAGCGCTCCACCTTTCCGTTTTGCCAGGGGCAGTGCGGCTTGATGAAGACGTGTTTGGCGCCCAGGTTTGCGATGACTGCGGCGACATCGGCGGAACGCCGATAGCTCCAGTGGTTGTCGGTGATGACTCGCTCGATGGTCGAGATCCCGTGGGTTCTGAAGTACTCGGCGGCTCTGGCCAGAAACCCACCGCAGGTCGCGCCCTTTTCGTCGGGCAAGATCTCTGAGTACGCCAGCCGCGAATGGTCGTCGACAGCGGAGTGCACGTAGTCGAACCCGATGCGCGCGTTCTTACGGGCGGCGGTGTCGCCCATCTTTTTGCCGTGTGCCTTCCAGCCACCCCCGTCGGGGATGCGCCCAATCTTCTTGACGTCCATGTGAATCAGTTCGCCGGGGTGCGCCCGCTCGTAGCGCACCGCGGTTGTCTTCGATGCCCGGATTACCTCACCGGTCAGCGGGTCACAATCCCGCAGATACGGCATCTGGCGACGGCGCAAGATCGCCGACACCGTCCGGGCCGGCAGACCCAACTCGGCGGCGATCCAGTCCTGACCCCGCCTGCTGGTGCGGCGCAGCTCTATCACCGCATCTTCAACCACAGATGGTGTGCGACGTGGGCATCGACGCGGTCGTGAGGACCGATCCGACAGGCCGGCAAAGCCTTCAGCGTGGAACCGGCGAACCCACCGGTGAGCGCACTGGCGAGAAACTCCCAGTTCGGCGGCGACATGAGACACCGGACGGTGTCCCTCAACGATCCGCTCAACGAGCAGCAGACGACCATGAACGGTCAAACGGGCATTAGCGTGGGACACGAGGACCTCCGTGGACTGGTGAAGACGTCAGACATCTCCACTAAGCCCGGAGGCCCTCCCTACAGCAATAGCGATCCGTCACCAATGTCTAAGCCGAGTACAGCTAGCGCCTCACGCTCGGCGAAATCTGACGCGGTTCGACCCAGAGCTGCGCTTGTCTCTTCCAAGCGAAGTGCCAAGGCTCCGGCGGCGACAGTCACCGCATCGTGCAGCGCCTCCACAGCCGCAGCGGCCGCGTGACCGGAGGGCCCGCTCGCGGGCGCCGCCGCCGGAATCACGCCTGTCGCCAGGGCCTTACACCGCGCAGCAAGTGCCTCCAAAGCGTCGGGATCGACGTCCAGTCTCCCCATGAATCGAATATAGCTATTCGCCCACGTACCGCCAGTCACCTGCGCCACCGTCGAAACCGAGGTCCAGCAGGTCCGCTGGGATGCAAGGTCGCGGGAAGACTGCGCCGTCGGTGCAGCTGACACGGGCTAGGCCAATGCGGCCGAAACCAGCATCACCGCGCTCTCCGGCGAGTAAAAACAGACCGATGAAGACACTCTTCGCCGTCGCGGTGATGGCTGCGGCACTGGTGATGGCACCGTCACCGGCTCGTGCCGATGATTGCGGCGCAGCGGCCGCCGCGCAGGACGCCACGGGGTGCGTCGTGTTCGGCCCCGATGTGATGGTCGGTCCCGGAATCGAGCTGAGCCCGGGTGTGGTACCGCCGGTCGCCTCGCCCGATGATGCGGCAGCTCAAGCCGCAGCCGGCCGGCCGCCGTGCCTGACCGGCAACGGGGTGCCGTACTACACCCCGGCCGACATGCCCTGCTGACGGTTTTCCCGATGACGCCGGCCCTGCTTAAGCCTTGGTGGCGGGCTGGGTTGCCGGCCACCCTGACCGTGCCTCGACCGCCCCAGCAGTAGGTATTCGCCAAGCTAGGCCGTGACGTGCCTGTGGGTGTAAGGTCGGGGAAGGTTGAATTACCAGCCGACGGTATTCGTCGCAGGCATGCGGTGCTTTTTCACCCGCGGTGCCAGCCTTTCGGGCGCATCCCACACATACTTGTTATTTCCTTCTAGTGCTCATTGGAGCCATCCGATGCATTTGATCTCCTCCAATTCGACCGTGGAGCCGCCCACAAACCGGCTGCGCCTTCTGGCTGAATGGTCCAACACCACTGACGTTCGCGTCACCGCTGTCGGCGATGTCGACATGTCCACCGCCCGCCAGTTCACCGACTACGTCTTCCGCCGTGCGGGCAATTGCCGGCATCTCACCTTGGACATGACGCAGGTGACATTCTTTGATTGCGCTGGGATTTCAGCGCTCGAGTGCATCGAAGAACGCTGCGGTGACGCCGCCGTTGTCCTGGACGTTTTACCGTCACAATGTGTTTCGCGTGTTCTGACGCTCTGCCAGTCACTGTGCGCGTGACGCCGCCCAGCTGGTAGCCAAACTTAGCCGCGCTTCTTGTCGCCCTTTCCATGCCCGCGGCCGGCAGGCCCGCCCGGCTGAGATTGCGCGGGGTCTGGCTGTTGGACAACAGGACTCGGTGACGGTGCGACGCTCGGCGCGGGGGCGACCGGGGTACTGGTACTGACCGGCTGCGGTGCCGGGCTCGACGACGATGGATCCATCGCCAAGGCGAGCGCCGAAACGGCCAAGGCACCCAGCATGCCCGCCACTATCCCGTACTTGCGCATTTTTCCGCGGCGCCGAGGTGGCGGCGGTAGATAGTGGGGAGCCGGAACCGGCGCCCCTTCAAGAACTTTCGTTGCCGGCCGCTCAACTGAGGGCCCGCCGGCGTGCAGCGCCCGCTGATCGCCGGCCAACGCGGCGCGCATGTGTTCGGCACTGGTGAAGCGCTGCACTGGGTTTCGGGCGATGGCACGGTCGATGACGGCGGCGAGCACTGGATCGACATCGGTGCGCATCGCTGCGACGGGTGGGGGCGTGCTGTCCATGATCGCGTGCGCCAACGCCGCGGGATTGTCTTGCGGAAACGCCCTTTTGCCCAGGAGCGCTTCATAACCCATCAGACCGACGGCGTAGAGGTCATCACCGACCGACGCGGGAGCCCCGGCGACGCGCTCAGGACTCATGTAACTCATCGTCCCGACGATCTGGCCGGTCATCGTGTGCGCGGCGCCACCGGTTTTCGCGATACCGAAGTCGGCCACCTTCATCGAGTCACCCGGCGTCGACACCAGGATGTTGCCGGGCTTGATGTCTCGATGCAGTACCCCCGCGGCGTGGGCCACCGCGAGACCGGCAAGGACGTCGTCGAGCATGGACCGCACATGCGAGGGCGGCATCGGTCCGGCGGCGATGATGTCGGCCAGCGTCTGCCCCGGCAAGCGTTCCAGCACGATGAACGGGGTGCCGTGGTGGTCACCGAAGTCGTAGACCGTGACGATGTTCTGGTGGCTCAGACGGGCCGCTGAACGGGCTTCGTCCTCGAACCGGCGTCGAATATCGAGTTCGGCACTCAGCGTCGGATGGAGCAGTTTGATGGCCACCGGCCGATTGAGCCTGGTGTCCCATCCCTCGCGGACCTCAGCCATGCCGCCGCGGCCGAGCACCCCGGCTAGTGCATAGCGGTCCACGAGCATCTCGTGGCCGGTCATGATTCATCCATAGCCACGATGACGGCGGCGCAAACCAGGGTTGACCGATCCGACAACCGGTCGACATGGATTCTCGAGTGACTCATGGTGCGCATGAGCCTAACCACATCGGAGTCTCCGCTGGTGAGACGATCGGCGCCGGCCATTTCCCCCTGCCAGTGACCAACGAAAGTCGAAGCAGCACAACGCAATGGTACGGACCGAAGCCGTAACGCAGCAGCCCGTCGCAGCGATATGAATAGCGATAACAGGCTCGATAGTCCTGGAGATCGCCGGTTCAGAGGTACGACCGTGCCGGCGTCTTGCCAAGCAGCGACACGCACGTCCTACGACGGTAGCGGCCGGTGTTGCCAGACCTTAGGCCGAATTCATGCCACGCATCACGCGCGGCGGCCTCGCAGTGGCTGCCGTGGTGTTCTCGTCCGCCGCCGTCCTGCTTTTCGGTGGACACCGGTTCTGGACCGAGAACTATTCGCAGACGCCACCTTCGGTCCCCGCAGCGGACGCATCGGTCGCGGTCCCCACGGCCAACCCCGCCACTCCACGTCCCACCACCGCGAAAGCCCGGACCGTGCCCCTGACGGCTCAACGGGCGCGAGAGCAGGCCATTCCGGCGGCTGTGGTCTTGATCATCGCCGTCGTCTCCGTCGCGGTGCTCTTGAAGCGCGGACGGACGTAGCGATGCGAGCGCATGGGGCGGGCCGCCGATCGCCACCGCCGGAACACCATTTCCGCTGGTAAGGCTAACCAATGTCGGCGATCGTACGTTCTCCTGATCGCTCGGTCAGTCGCCGGTTGGACGCTAGGCTTTTGACGCCTCGGTTAATACACCGCCCGCTACCCGGGATGACCTGCGAAGGAACCGCATGAAGTTCGCGCAGTCGAGCAGGTTGTCCAACCTCTCGCACGAAGCGCCGGGGCCGATCGCTGAGCAGGTGTCGCGACTCGAGGCAGCCGGACACCGGGTCATGCGGCTCGATACGGGCGATCCGTACCCGTTCGGCTTCCAGGCGCCCGCTGAACTCGTTCGCCAGATCGCCGAGGTCCTGCCGACCTCGGCCGGCTACAGCCCCACCAAGGGGTTGCTGTCGGCCCGCAACGCCGTCGTGCGGTACTACTCCGTGCGCGATGTCCCCGGCATCGACGTCGAGCATGTGTTTCTCGGCAACGGTGCATCCGAACTGATCGTGATGGCCATGACCGCCTTGCTCGACGAGCGCGACGAGGTTTTGGTCCCCGCTCCCGACTTCCCGGTGTGGACCGCCGCGGTGAACGTCAACGGCGGACGCGCCGTCCACTATCGGTGCGACGAGTCGTCGGATTGGTATCCCGATGTCGCCGACATCGCAGCGAAGGTCACCGCACGCACCAGGGCGATCGTCATCATCAACCCAAACAATCCGACCGGCGCCGTGTACCCACCCGAGGTGCTCACCGGCATCCTCGACGTCGCGCGCGAGCACAACCTCATCGTCTGTTCCGACGAAATCTACGACAAGATCCTTTACGACGACGCCGTCCACACCGCGACGGCGTCGTTGGCACCTGATCTGCTGTGCCTGACCTTCAACGGCCTCTCAAAGGCCTACCGCTGCGCGGGATTTCGGGCCGGATGGCTCGCGGTGTCCGGGCCGACCGATCACGCCGTGAGTTACCTCGACGGCCTGACCACCGTCGCCGGTCTACGCCGTTGCGCGAATGTACCTGGCCAGCAAGCGATTCAGATCGCGCTGGAAGGCGATGAGTCCGGGCACGACCTCACGCTGCCCACCGGAGCGCTGAGCGAGCAACGCGACCGCGCCTGGGCGACGCTCAACTCCATTCCCGGCGTATCGTGCGTCAAACCCAGAGGAGCGCTCTACGCGTTCCCGAAGATCGATCTGAGCGTGTATCCGATCCGCGACGACGAGCAGTTCGCGTTGGACCTGCTGCTGCAGGAGAAGATCCACATCATTCCCGGCACCGGCCTCAGTTGGCCCGACCCCGACCACGTCCGGATCGTGATGCTGCCGCGGGCCGATGAACTGGAAGCCACCATCGCGACGATCGGACACTTCCTGGCCACCTATCGCCAGTGATGTCACAGCTCACCCGGCGTGCCGGCTCAGTCGCCTGCCCTGTCTGCGTTCGCGTGAATCGCCTCGCGGCAGTAGGCCGCGAGACCGGGTAGCCCGAATGATTCGTCGTAGGTGGCGACGTATCGGGGATCGCTGACGTACATGTCACCGAGGCTGCGGTGGAACGCCGGCGGGCAGTCGTAGAACCAGCGATTGACGTGCAGGCGGTGCTTCTCCGCAGCATCCATCGCCGCGTCGGAGTCGGCGGGCAGCCCTGCGCGGAAAGCATCCGCCAGCGCCTTCTCGACCTCTTCCCCTTCGGACTTGATCTGGATCCACTGCTGCTTGCCATAGGCCTTGGTCCGGCGCTGCGATTCTTTCCACTCCGCGGTCTCGCCCCACTTCTGTTCCGCCTCTGCCTGGTAGTCGTCGAAGCCGTCGCCGAAGAGTTCCCGCATGTCGTCGTCGGTCATAGGTGTGTTCGTCATTGCTTTGTCCAATGCGTGATCGATTGCCTCGACGAGGTTCTTCATCTCGTCGAGCCGGGACATGACGCGTTCGCGCTGGCGGACCAAGTGGCTGATCACGTCGCCTTCGTCGAGCAGACTCGCGATCTCGTCGAGAGACAGCTCGAGGCGCCGATAGACGATGATCTGGGACAACCGCACCAGGTCGGCGGCGGTGTAGAGCCGATAGCCCGACGCGGTACGCCTGCTGGCACACAGCAGCCCGATGTCGTCATAGTGATGAAGCGTCCGGACTGTGATCCCGAATCGCTTCGCGACCTCGCCCACGGTGAGCTCGTCCACCCGAAACTCCTGCGTCACATCGACCATGTTCGCGCCTCACGCCGCGTGAGGGTCAACCTAACGCCGGGCGATCACATCCAGCGCGATCTCCCGGCTGGGCTTGGTCGCGATCCCGCGAGGCACCGCGCGCGGCGGTCGCCCGCGATCCGCAGGCGCGAGGTCGAGCCGCTTCATCATCGTGCCGATCGCGACCGCCAGCTCGTCGAGCGCGAAGGCTGCGCCGATGCACCGGCGGTAACCGCCGCCGAACGGCGCGTACTGGAACGGCGACGGTCTGGCGTTCAGAAAGCGTTCGGGGTCAAAGGTATTCGGGTGGGACCACAGCTCCGGATTGACATGCAGTGCGGGCAGCGCGATTCCCACCACGTCGCCGGGTGCGCATGCAACGTCGGCGACGGTGAGTGGGCCGATGAGCCTGCGCAGGACGACCGGCACTGTCGGGTGGACGCGCAGGGTTTCCTGGATCACCGCGCCGAGGTACGGCAGAGCGGCGATCTCGATCGGTGTGGCGGCGGTGGCCAGCTCATCGAGCACGCGGGTGCGAATACGGTTGTCGCGGTGGATGTGGTGCAGCGCCCACGCCAGCGACGTCGAACTGGTCTCGTGGCCGGCGGCCAGCATTGTCCGCAGCTGGTCGCGCACCATCGCGTCGCTCAGGCTGTTGCCGTCGTCATCGGTGGCGTTGAGAATCGACGCCAGCACGTCGCCGCCCTGTCCACCGCTGCGCCGGCGTTCGTCGATCTGCTCGGACAACAAGTCGTCGAGTTGGGTTCGAAAGGCGACCAACCGGGCCCATGGCCCCCGCCCGGCGATATCGCGCCGCAGCCACGGCACGAGCATCAGCGCCGCACCGCCGGTGCGGAGCAACTGGGTTGTCACTGAAGAGAATTCGCGACGGCGGGCGTCATCGGTGACGCCGAACACCACCCGGATCACCACGTCCAGGGTGATCGATTGAGCGGTGCGGCCCACCAGCAGACGATCGCCCGGCCGCAGCGTGGCGATCTCCCGCTCCGTGGCTTCGGCGATCAGATCGACGTAGTCCCGCATGAGCTCGCCGCGAAACGGGGGTGCCAGGACACTTCGGGCCCGGCGATGTGCCTCACCGGAGAGCAGGATCAGTGAATTCTCGCCGACGACCGGTTCAATCGGGTTGGGCAGCGGCGCCCGGCACAGTGCGCCGGGCGCGGTGAGAATGTCGCGCGCCCCGTCGATGGTGGTGAAGAACAACACCTCACCCAGTCCGGGAAACCGCACCGTGAACGGTGCGCGGTCGGCGGCGTGGCGACGGAAGAAGCCCTCCGGATCGATGCCGGCCCACGCCGCGCGCCCGAGTGCCGCCGCCGTCGCCGGCGGACTCACGGCACCCTCGTGCGCCGCGCCAGCACAACGTGGTTGCGGCCCAGGCGGCTGAACTCGACGGTGATGGCCGGATCGGCGTGGGCGGCCAGTGCACGGAATGCCGAAGGGCTGTAGGCACGCAACGAACTGATCAGACCGTCATGGGCGAACGGCAGCAGCGCGAACGGCAGCATCGACGCCAGCCGCAGCAGGTGCACGGGAGCCGAACGCCGATACAGATCGCAGATCAGCAGCGTGTCCGCGACGCGAGTCCCCTCCGCCAGTACGCGCGCGGCCTGAACCGGCGGTAGATGATGAAACGACAGCGCGAACAACGCGAGATCGTAGGACCGGTCTCCGGCGTCGATGTCGGTGGCGTCGACGCGACGGACCACCGCCCTCGAGTCGCTGCCGAGACCGCCGGCGGCGATGTTGGCCACCGATACCGGATCGATGTCGGTCACCGTCACGCGCGCGTCGGGACGCAGCCTCAGCACCGCCTGCGACAGCGCCCCGTGACCGGCCCCCAATTCCAGAATTCTCGGCTCGCTGATGTTCGCGACGAGCGGCAGCGCCCTCGCGGCGAGGTGCTCGTGGTCCCGCAGGATCCGGCCCATCCAGTCGAGAGACCAGATCACCTGTCGCTTGACGCGGTCGTCGACATCATCGCGGTCCAGGTACTCCAGCCGGCTCGTCTGTAGCCGCCGGTCCAACCAGGAGGCGTCGAATCCGGCACGCGGCATGGTCGCGATATCCACCAGAGTCTCCTTGACTAGCCGGGAAGCGCGTCGTCGACGACGGCCTCCACCACGCAGAGCGGTGACGCAGTCGGGACCACCCGTGTCATTCGGAAACCGGCGTGCGCCAACAACCTTCGGTACTCGTCGGCGGTCCGTTCGCGGGATCCGAGGTTCAGCAGCATCTCCAGGTCCACCCAGTTCTCCGGCCCGTCGCGGCCGTTGTCGCGGACGACCATCTCGACCAGCAGCACGGTGGTGCCGGAGACGGCGGCCGAGCGGACATTGCGCAGGATGTGCAACGCCTTGTCGTCGGCCCAATCGTGAATGATGTTCTTCAGCAGATACGCATCGCCGCCGCCGGGCACATCGTCGAAGAACGAGCCCTCGACGATCTGCACCCGGTCAGCGACACCGTTGGTGCGCAGCAGCTCCGGCGCCCCTGCGACGACTCGGGGGACATCGTAGAGAACGCCTCGGGACCGAGGTGCCTTCGCCAGGATGGCGGCCAGCATCGCACCCTGTCCCCCGCCGACGTCGACGATCGTGCGGTGCGCGGCGAAGTCGTAGCTGGCCACCACGACGGCCAGCGTCATCTGGGCGAGGCTGGTCATGGTCTGATCGAAAAGCTTGGCGTGCTCGGGTATTTCGATCAGGTAGTCGAAACCCTCCATACCTCTCAGGGCGGGGACGATGGACTCGCCGGTTCGGACCGAGTCCGTCAGCAGCGTCCAGCGTTCACGCTGCTCCTGTGAGCCCTGGAACATCGCCGCGCCTCTCAGCGAGATCGCCGCATCCGAGCGAAGGGTGTCGGCAAGGGAATTCAGTGCGTATCGGCCGTCGCGGCGGCGCCGGAAGATGCCGCGCCCGATCAGTGCCCGCATCAGCCGGCTCAATGCGTCGGGGTCCGCGTCCACCCGCGCGGCAAGCTCGTCGATCGGCAGCGGTCCGTCGGCCAGCGCGTCGGCGATGCCCAGTTGCGCGGCCGTGGTGATCGCCTGCGCGGGCCACCCCGACACGACCAGTTCCATCATCGCCATCGGCGCGGGCAGCATCCGCTGATGGAGCAGCAGCAGGTGATGGCGCAGCCATTCCACGGCGCGCGCCAGTCCGGCCGGGGGCACCATGGCATTCCTAGGCATGCGAGGCCTCCCGGATCCCGATCCGCTCGTGCAAGCGCGCCAACGGCTTTGGCGCCCACCAGTTGAACCGGCCCATCAAGTGCATGAAAGCCGGCACGAGCAGCACCCGCACCAGAGTGGCGTCGGCAAGGATCGCCAGCGTCAGCCCGACACCGAGCATCCGCAGGAAGGACACCTCGGCACCGGAGAGCGCCGCAAACGTGATGGCCATGATCAGTGCCGCGGCCGTGATGACCCGCGCGGTGTGGGCAAGTCCCAGCGCGACGCTCCTGTCGTTGTCGGCGGCGGTCTTGCCGCTCGCCAGCCAGAACTCGCGGATGCGCGACACCAGGAACACCTCATAGTCCATCGAGAGGCCGAAGGCGATGCAGAACAACAACACCGGGATGCTGATCGCCAGCGTGCCCGTCGAGGTCGTGTCCAAGGCGCCGAGGTTGCCGTCCTGGAAGATCCATACCAGCGCACCGAATGCGGCGGTCAACGATAAAACGTTGAGGATCAACGCCTTCAGCGGTACCACGACGCTGCCGGTCATCAGGAACAGCAGTACGAACGTGATTCCGGCGATGATCACCAGAACCATCCCCAGCCGGGAGGCGATGGCGCCGGCGGTATCACGGTTGACCTGGGGGGTACCGCCGATCAACACCTGGTGACCGGCCGGGGTGGGGACGGCTTGCAGCTGGTCGAGCAGCGTCTCGGATGCCTGGGAGTACAGCGGTGCGGTGCTGGTGACGGTGAGGAACGCACTGTTGCTCGTGATCGCGGTCGCCGCCGTCGGCGGACCCACGGAGGCGCCACCGACAAACGTCACGCCGGGCGAGGAGACCGAGGACACGCCTGACACCCGCGACAGCTCAGCGGCGTAGCCGTCGAGCTGTGCGGGGGTGACACCGCTGAGATCGGGGATGACGACGGTCAGATTCTTGGCCAGGTCCGCGGCGAACTGGGTGCGCAGCTGGTCGCCGACCAGATGCGCCGAACTCGACGTCGGCAGGACGCGGTCGTCGGGCACTCCCCACTTGACGCCGAGGAACGGTGCACCGAGCACCGTCAGCAGTGCCACGATGGCCAGCCCGACCGGCACCGCCCTGCGCATCGAGAACATCGCCACCCGATACCAGGCGCCCTCCTCGACCGGGCGTACAGCCGACACCGGGCGTCGTAGCCACCGGCGAAGGTTGAGCGAATCCAGCCGGTCACCGAGCAACACGATCGCCGCGGGGTCACGAAAACCGCCGCGAGCGAAGCGAATGCGACGACGGCGACGCCGGCGTAGCCGAAAGACTTGAGGGTGTAGATCGGGAACAGCACCATCGCCGACATCGACAGCGCGACCGTCATCGCGGAGAACAACACCGTTCGACCGGCGGACGTCATGGTGCGGATCAGGGCGCGGTCGCGGCCGGCGCCGCCTGCCAGCTCGTCGCGGTAGCGGCTCAGCAGCAGCAGCGTGTAGTCGATCGCCAGCGCCAGCCCAAGGGCCACAGCGAGATTGAGGGCGAAAATCGAGACGTCGGTGGCGAAGGTGATCGCGTGCAGCACGGCCATCGCGCCGAAGATCGCGACGGCGCCCACCGCCAGGGGCAGCGACGCCGCGACCAGACCGCCGAACACCCACACCAACACCAGGAAGCTCAGCGGAATCGCAACGCCCTCCATGACCTTCAGGTCTTTTTCGCTCTGCTGGTTGATCTCCAGCATCATCGCCGACTCGCCACCGGCCCGCACGGTCACCCCGTCGCGGTCGTGCACCACCGCGCTGATCAGTGCTCCGGCATTCTTCGGCGCGCTGTTGTCACCGCCGGTGATGCCGGCGACGATGACGCCGATCGTGCCGTCCCTACTGATCAGCGATGTCGCTGCCGATGGCGGAGCGGTCCACGGCGAGGTCACCGTCGCGACAGTCGGCGACTGGGTGAGTGTCCGCACAATGTCGGTGCCCACCGTCCGCGCCGCCGGGGAATTGACCCCATCGGGTGCGCTGACCGTGATCAGCAGCGGCATGTCGCCCTGGCCGAAAGTGCTGGCCAACAGAGCTTTAACCTGTGAGGACTGGGCACCGGGATCGGTGAGACCGCCCGCGGAGAGCCGGCCCGCCACCGGAATGCCGAAGGCCGCCGCACCGGCGACGACGAGTAGCGCGAGCGCGATCATCCGCCGGGGAGCACGCATCGCAAGCCGCGCGATACCGGCTAACACGGCGACAAAGTCCCCGCCAGCCACTGGGTGCGCGCTTCGATGCGGCGCATCTTCCCGCTCGACGTCCGTGGCAGGGTGCCCGGTGCCAGCAGCTCGACGTGTCCGACGGCGATGCCGGTGTGCTGCAGCACCCGGGCCGCGACATCTGTCGCCAGACCCTCGGGGGCGTCCGCGGTGGTCTCGACGAGCATCGCCAGCGCCTCGTCCTGCGCATCGGGGGGGACGTATCCCACCGCAACCGCACATCCGGCGCGGACGCCGGCCAGCCCGTCGAGGGCGGCCTCGAAATCCTGCGGTGCGTGGTTGGCGCCGCGGATGATCACGGTCTCCTTGGTCCGGCCACACACGAAAAGCTCACTGTCGTGGATGAATCCGACGTCGCCGCAATCCAGCCAGCCGCCGGACAGCACCTGCGCGGTGAGGTCGGCACGGCCGAAGTACCCGGTCATCACGCTGGGTCCACGAACGAAGATGTGCCCCACCTCGCCGTCGGGCACCGGCCGGGAGTTGTCGTCGCGGATCTCCACCTCGACGCCGGCCAGCGGACGGCCCGTGCTCACCAGTTCCCGGTCGCCGAGCTGATACACGCCGAACATGCTGTCCGCCGGGGTGAACGTGACCGCCAGCGACGCCTCGGCCAGCCCGTAGACCGGCGTGAACGCCCGCGGGTCGAACCCCCACCGCCCGAACCGCTCACTGAATCGGCGCTGGACCTCGGCGCTGGTCAGCTCGGCGCCGTTCAGACACAGTCGCCACGAGCTCAGGTCGACACCGTCGAGTTCGTCGTCGCGGATCCGCTTGAGGCACAAGCCGAATGCGAAGTTCGGTGCGGCGGTGACGGTTCCGCGATGCCGCGAGATCGCGCGCAACCACGCCGCGGGGACGGCCAGGAACAGTTCGGGCGGCAGTAACACCAGCGACCGCGGAAGATAGAACGCGCTCAGCAGATTCCCGATCAGTCCCATGTCGTGATAGAGCGGCAGCCATGTGACACCGACCTGTTCGGGCATGCCCGCCGCCGCGAAGTAGTCCGCGATCGCGGCGAGGTTGGCCAACAGGTTGCGGTGGCTGAGTGCGACGGGTTTCGGGTCATGGGTGGTGCCGGAGGAGAACTGGATCAGCGCAACGTCATCGGCGGACACATCGATGTCACGGCGGCCCGCCCCGTCGAGTTCGACGGGCGTTCGGCACCGCGCCCCGGCGGCCTCGAGCAGCGGACGAATGCGATCCTCGGTGACCACCAGCACGGCGTCGACGGCCTGCAGCATCGCGGCGGTGCGATGGCGATACTCGTCGAGCTTTCCGAGCCGCACCGGCGGGTACAGCGGTACCGGGATGGCGCCGGCGTACAGGGCACCGAAGAAACAGGCGACGAATTCCGGACCGGTGGGTAGTACCAATGCGACGCGGTCGCCGGGCCGGACCCCGTTGTCGTGCAGGCCGGCCGCGACCGAACCCGCCCGTCGAGCGATATCGGCCATCGGAACCTGCGTGTCGACCTCGTTGCGGTCGACGAAGACCAGGCTCTGATCACTTAGTGCTGCCGCATCGAGCATCTCGGTGAGCGTGTCGAACTTGGGCCGGATCGCCGGGGCGGTCTTCATGACCGGTCCTCGATACGACGCAGCACCAGCCGGGCCAAGTCGCCGACGGTGCGCAAGTCGTCGCCGTCCTCGGCGTCCAGGTCGATGTCGTAGCGGGCTTCGATCCGGAACACCAGCGACAGCACCCGGGCAGAGTCCATGCCCGCATCCTGCAGTCCCGAGTCAGCGGTCAAGGCTGTGGCGCTGTCGGTTTCGGCCTGGATCAGGCCGATGATGTCGTCGACGACGGTGTTCATCGACGTGGGTAGGCCTTCGGCCGCAGTCATTTCCGGGTCCCGCCCCACTGGATGGCGGCGGCGCCGGCAAAATCCCCGGCGTGCGCGAATCCGGCCATCATCACGATGTCGCCGGCACCGATCTGGCCGTCGAGGATCGCCGCCTCCAGGTTCACCGGGATGGCGACGGCGAACAGGTTGCCGCACTCGTGGAATGTGTCGCGATGCCGCTCCGGTGAAATACCCAGTGCCTCATTCCAGTTCCGCAACAGCAGCCGGTTGGGCTGATTGGTGACGAGCAGGTCGAGGTCGCCCGGCTTCACGCCGATCCGGTCGCACACCGCGCGCACCACCTGGGGCACCTGCCGGTTGCCGCGGGCGAGGACCTTGATGATCTTGCCTTCGTTGAAGCCGACGTAGCCCTGCCCGGGCCCCGCCTCCCACCACCGCCGCGCGGGATCGGCGGCCAGGGTCATGTCGGTGGCGTTCTCGCCGAAATAACGGCATTCGATGTCGAGCACCGGAGACGTGTCCGACACGGTGACCAGCCCGACCGCTGCGCCGTCGCCGGGCACCGACGCCTGGGCGAGCTTGCGCACCTGGTCCTGCTCGAAGATCTTGCCTGCGGCGTTCTGCGCGACGGCGATCAGCGCGGTTCGCCCGGCGCCACCCGCCAGCAGCTGCCGAGCGAGCTTGAGCATCAACACAAACGCCGCGCAGCCACCGTTGTGGACGTCGATGATCCACTCGGGATTGATGCCCAACCGCTTCGCGACTTCGCCACCGGCTCCGAGGATGGGCAGATCGGGCAGCTGCGAATGGGTCAGCAGCACATCGACGTCGTCGAGCACCGCAGGCCCGTGCCGATCGATCAGTGCGCCGACGGCACGCTGGATCATGTCGACGTTGGACTCGTCGTCGGCGGCATGGTGACGGAAATCCGGCGGCCGGAACATGGGGTTGTCCCGCATGTCGTCGTTGTCGCTGAATTGGGTGTACCACTCTGCGGGAACGCGGTTTTCGGGCAGATACGTGGCGACGTCGATCAGGCTGACCATAGGCCGGCTCATGACTCGCGCATCCAGTCCGGGGTGATCGGCAGCCCGTTACGGTGGCGGTATTCGGCAATCGCCTTGAGATTCTTCAACTCCAGAAGGTGCCCGGCGCCGAACATGTCCCAGAAGTCCCCCACCCAGACCGGCCGCTGTGGCGGGGCGTCGTGCGGGTATGGGTTCTCGTCGTAGAAGGGGTGGTGGCAGTTGGTCCACAACACCACCGACCCCGGCTTGTTGAACACGACCTGCGCGTCGACCACCCGCATCAGGTAGACCATCCACAAATGCCGTCCTTGATCCCAGGCGCAGTGATAGTCCACGGTGCGGGCATCCCGATTGGCCACCGTGCGGGTGTAGATCTCGGTTTCGGTCCCCAGCCGGTCGTAGGCCAGCCACAGGCCGTCCTCCTCGGTGCGGGTGAAACCCCGCAGACTGTAGGTCCATTCCTCCAGCGACCGGGTGTCGGACAGGTAGTCGAACAGTTCGTCGGGCGGGCAATCGATGAAATCGTTGACAGTGCAGAACTCACCGAACACCTCGTCGTGCGGGTAGACCGCGTGGATCATCTCCATCAGGACCGGAGTGGCTTTCTCCCGGGGTGAGGTCTCGATGCGCATCAGCCCCGGAATCGGGTCGGTACTGCCGTGGTGTGCGGCGATGTCCTCGAGCGCAGGCAGTGTCATCAGCTTCTCCTCGAATTCAGCTGTGTTGTTGCATTCAGGAATGCTGTGAAGGGCGGGATTTCGTCGGCTGAGCACTCCACCGACACCACGGACGGGCCGTCGGCGTCGAGCGCCGCCTTGACGGCTACACCGAGTTCGGCGATATCGGTGACGTCCACCGACGGCAGGCCGGGGAACATCGCCGACAACCCCGCGCCCAGCCGGCTGGGGCCGAATCGGTTGTAGCTGTAGCGGTCGCCGTAGAACAGCTGCTCGCGAGTGACACACATGGCATGCGCGTGGTTGTCGAACAACAGGAACGTCACCGGCAGCCGGTAGTGCAGCGCGGTGTGAATCTCCATGCCGTGCATGAAGAACGAGCCGTCGCCGGCGATGACGACGGTGCGGCGATTACGGGCGAAGGCCATGCCGATGCCGGCACCGAAGCTGTAGCCCATGCCGCCCATTCCGAGGGCGACCAGGAAGCGGCCATCGCGTCGCGCCGGCAGCCAGTGAATAGCCGCCGAACCGATATTGCCTGCGTCCAGGACGATGTCGGCATCCTGCGGCAGCAGCCCGTCCAAGGCGCGCATCGCGTCGCGGTAGCGCACCCCCGCGCCCGCATGCTCTGGTGGCGTCAGCTCACCGCGGACGGGGTGCGGTGCCGGCGCCCGATTCTCCGTGCCGGCCAACGCCGTCGCCAGCTGGGCCAACGAGGCACGGAGGTCGTGGCTTTCGACGTGCGTACATGGCAGGTAGGGAACCCCGGCACCGATGGATGCGATCGGAAGGGAACCCAGTACTGCGTCCAGACCGCCGCGGGCCATCAGCGGGAGCCGGGTGCCGATCACCAGGCACAGTGCGCTGTCGCCCAGTGCCGCATCCACCGCCGGATGACCCATCACCCCGGCGACGCCCAACGACTCGGCTGCGGCGTCCTTCGCGTCCGGCACAGTGGCCACGTTCGCCCGCAGGACCGCACGAAGCGTCTCCAGTTCGGTCCGGGCGTCGTCGCGGACAACCTGGTCACCGGCGATGATCGTCACCGGTCCGTCGATGCTGCGCAGCAGGTGCACCAGGGCCGTCAGGTCCCCGACCGCCGGTGGCGCGCCGTCGGCGGGATCATCGCGCGTCGACTGCACTGCGGCCTGCTGAATGTCCTTGGGCAACAGCAGGACCGCCGGCCCACCGATACTCGTCGCGGCCGAGATCGCCCGTGGCAACGCGTTCAGAATGTCGGCCGGGGTGAGCACCCGTTCGCAGAACACCGAGACGGCCGCGAACAATGCTTCGCCGGGCAGTGACCCGTTGACGCCGCTGGTGTCCTGGAATGAGCCGAGCCCGTCCGACGTCGTGGACGGCTGACCGATCAACGCCAGCACCGGCACCCGGCCGGCGAACGACTCCCCCAGTCCCGGGATGGTGTTGAGGGCACCGCCGCCGGAGGTGGCGCAGACGACGCCGAGACCGGCACCGGCGCGGCTGTAGGCATCGGCCATCGCCGCCGCGGAGAACTCATGCTTGGCCACCACCGCGGTGAGGTCGGGACAGGAGTGGGCGGCGTCGTAGAAATCCTCGATGTTGGCGCCATCCACGCCGAACACATGGCGAACGCCGCGGCGAACGAGGCGCTCAGCGATGTAGTCGACTACTCGCGTGCGCCCATCCTCCGCGCCGCTGCGCTCAGAGCCGACCGGCATGTCGTTCGAACGCGATCGCCCCCGGCACCTGCCCAGAAACAGCGCTCGCCATGACCCCCACCTAGTGTGTGCAACTCGCACGAACCCTAGTGCAGGTGCGCTCGTCTCCGCCGGGCTTTGGGGATCTCGCAGACAGCCATGCGGGCATTTGCCCGGACTGCCCGCCGGCGACGCTTGCGCGAAATGTGAACACCGCGGTGCGCGGTACCGCTACCGACCGACCGGCCCGAGTTGGGCGGTCAGAGGCGCGGTCGCCACGGCTCCCCGCGGGTAACCGCGCGACAATTTGACCCGCTGGCAAATTCCTGTGCATTTCCCGGGTATCGGGGCCACCCACGCGGCCGGCGGCGCCGGGCTCCGACGGGGCCAAACCCTCGCCCGTGCTGCGGACTTGCCGCCTCCGACGGCCCAACCACGCATCCGCGCACGTTATTGACCCTTCCGCAGGAAACCGGCGCCCGCAGCCGCCGCGCGCGAGCACGAACTGGCCTTGACGCTCAAATGTGGCGTACATCACACTGATCTTCTTTCTGCGAACACACGCACGCCGCCGCTGGTACAACGCACGTACTCGTACCGCTGGTAAACGCGTAACAACCAAGCTCGAACTTTGCTGGGGGAACTGGACGTACCGGCGATTAAGGAGGTGCCTGCCGTTGACCGCAGGTGTCGATGACGCGACTGCGGCTCAAGCAGCGACCGAGACAGAAGCCAGCGAACTTGCGTGCGTCGATATCGACGCATTCGTGGCAGCCGCCACCTCCGAGCCGCCAGTCGATCCCCCGGCCCCCGCGGAAGCACCGCTGGGCCGCCAGGTCGCCGACATCGTGAGTCGACCCTTCCGCCGCTTCCTGTCCCGAAGCGATTCGTCGTTGCAAACATTGGGCCGGTTCTTCGGCCTCGGCGCACAAGCCCTCGGTTTCCTCATCACCGACCTCGTCCGCTTGCGCCACCCCTGGCGAGACACCCTCAACCAAGCCTGGTTCATCATCAGCGTCACGGCGATACCGGCGCTCTTGGTGTCCATTCCGTTCGGCGTCATCGTGGCCGTGCAGGTCGGCAACTTCATCCAGCAGGTCGGCGCCTCCTCGGTGTCGGGCGCCGCCGGCGGTCTGGGGGTGATCCGGCAGGGCGCACCGATGGTGGCGGCATTGCTGCTCGGCGGGGCGGCCGGCTCGGCAGTCGCCACCGACCTCGGTGCCCGCACCATCCGCGAAGAGGTCGACGCGTTGCGGGTCATGGGCGTCGACCCGGTGCAGCGACTGGTCACCCCTCGCCTGGCCGCGATCGTGTTCGTCGCGCCCGTGCTGTGCGCCTTCATCATCTTCATGGGGCTGGCGGCCGGCTACGCGATCAACGTCGGTTTCCAGTCCGGCACACCCGGCAGCTACATCGCGTCCTTCGCCTCGTTCGCCAGTGTCAACGACGTCATCGTGGCGATGTTGAAGACGTGGCTGTTCGGTGTGGTCGTGATCCTGGTGGCCTGCCAGCGCGGTCTGGAGGCCACCGGCGGTGCGCGCGGCGTGGCCGACGCCGTCAATGCGTCGGTGGTCATCGGTGTGGTGGCCGTGTTCGTCCTCAACCTGATCATCACCCAGGGTGTCTCGATGTCGATGCCGTTGAGGATGGGCTGATGGCTCGGGTCTCATCGCCGTCACGGCACATTCCCAGTGCCCTACGGGCACCGTTGTGGATCGCCGACCAAGGCGACTCGATCGTGCAGCGCCTCGGGCACCAGGTCAGCTTCCTGGCCCAGGTGCTCGGCGCGATCCCGCACACACTCCGGCATTACCGGCATCAGACCGGGGTGCTGCTGGTCGACGTGATGTGGGGCAACGGATCACTGATCGTCGGCGGCGGGACCATCGGTGTGCTGATCTTCATGGGCACCGCCGTCGGCGGGTCGGTCGGGATCGAGGGCTACAGCGCCCTCGACATGGTCGGGATGGGCCCATTGACCGGCTTCGTCTCCGCGTACGCCAACACTCGGGAGATGGCGCCGATGATCGCCGGGATCGGGTTCGCCGCGCAGGCCGGCTGCCGGATGACCGCCGAGATCGGCGCCATGCGGATCTCCGAAGAGACCGATGCCCTGGAAGCGCTTGGCATCCGGTCGATCCCGTTCGTCGTCACCACCCGGGTGATCGCCGGCATGCTGACCATCATCCCGCTGTACGTGGTGACGCTGGCGCTGAGCTATGTGTCCTGCGCGCTGGTGGTCAACGTGATGCACGGCCAGTCGTCGGGCACCTACTACCACTATTTCGACTCCTTCATCCAACCCTCCGACGTGGTGTTCTCCGTGCTCAAAGCCGTCATCTTCGTGACGCTGATCATCGCCATCCACGGCTATCAGGGCTACTACGCCGTCGGCGGTCCCGAAGGTGTCGGACGCGCGTCCGGACGGGCCATCCGGGCCAGCATCGTCACGGTGGTCGCCGCGGATATGGTTCTGACACTGCTGTTCTGGGGCAACAGCGCCGGGATTCGGATCTCGGGATAGGGCATGTTCGCATCTGCCGACCAGGGAGGAGGGCGCAGGCCCACGTCGCGCGCGCTGCGCATCCGCGGCCTCATCGCCGCGATCGTGTTGCTCGTCGCGGGCACTGTCCTCTATCAACTCGGAACCGGCGGCTACGCCGACACATTCACACTGACGGTGATGGCCGACAAGCTCGGTGAGGGCCTGACCCCGGGCGCGGAAGTGAAGTTCCGCGGCCTGACCATCGGTTCGGTGAAGACACTGCAGTCAGCCGGCTTCAACAAGCAGAAGATCACCCTCGAACTCGAACCGCGCCAGGCTGCGGCCCTGGCGGCCGACACCACCGCGAACTTCACCTCGTCCAACACCTTCGGTCTGGCTGCCGTCGAATTGGTCAGCAGTGGCACCGGCCCGCGGCTGGGGTCGAACCAGACTCTGACGGTGGACACCAATGTGCGCTCGGCGTCCATCACCGGGTTGCTGCGACAAGGTCAGAAGTTCGGCCGGATCATGGACTCGCCCGACATCGACCACATCATCGCGATCGTGCGTAAGCACGCCGACCTCACCGAGCCGGTCACCCGGTCCTACTTCGATCTGATCAAGATGGTCACCGACTCGCAGAAAGTGCCGGCCTCACAGTCGCTTTCGGTGCTGGCCTCGGTGGTCAACGGGGTCAGTGACGCCGTTCCGCTGGTCAGCCTGGCCTATGACCTGCTCAACGGGATGGAATTCCTGGCGCACCCGGACGGCGTGGATCGGATGAACCTGATCATGGACCAGCTGGCGAAGCTGCTGTTCACCACCGACGGGATTTTCGCCAAGCACATCTCGTGGCTCGTCCCGCTGTTCGGCGGCATCATGAGCGTCTTCGTGCCGTACGCGTACATGTACGGAAGCATGTCGCCGGCCTACGACCGGATCTCCGGTCTGCTGGACCGCACCAGCACGGCGTTTCCGATCGTCAACGGCAAGGTCCGGTTGAATCTCGAACTGACCCTGGACACCATGCCCGGGCTGGCCGCCGCGTTGCCCGCCGAGGCTCCCGCCCCGGCGCCCCCGCAAGGCGGTGGCCGGTGAGAAGCGTGACCAAATCGGTGTTTTGGCTGACGGTGTTCACGGCGGTCGCGGTGGTGTGCACGCTCATCGTGCTGACGGCCTTGCGCAGTCCGGTCACCGGAGCCCTGTCCCGGTATACCGCCACGTTCTCGGATGTGTCGGGCCTCTACGTCGGTGACGACGTCCGCATATCCGGCGTTCAGGTCGGCAAGGTGCAGACCATCCGGCTCGACGGGCGGGTGGCCAAGGTCGATTTCACCGCCCAGGCCGACCATCCGGTCTACGCCAACACCGTCGCCGCGGTCCGCTATCAAACCCTGATCGGGCAGCGCTATGTGGAACTCGTCCAGCCGGCCAAGCCCGACAACCGGCTGCCGGACGGGGGCACCATTCCCATCGGGCAGACCATTCCGTCATTCGACGTGGCGAAGCTGTTCAACGGATTTCAGCCGATCTTCCAGACCCTCGACCCCGCCCAGTTCAACCTCCTGGGTGAGAACCTGCTGCGCCTCATTCAGGGTGACGAATCGGGCATCGGCCCGTTCCTTCACGACCTCGACGAAATCTCCACGCTGGCAGTGGACCGCCAGCTAGTCATCACCACGATGATCCGGAATCTCAGCGCGATCTCCCAAGATCTGGGCGGCAAATCGGGCGAGCTGTTCCAGCTGATCTCCCAGCTCAATGTGGTGCTCGCTCAATTCGGCTCCAAGGCAGAGGAATTCCGTCAGTCGCTGGACAGCGGGCTTCCGGTCCTGCGGAACACCACCCACGTCATGCAATATTTCGAGCGCACCTTCGACGGCACGACCGGTCCGCTCTACGACCTGAGCAGCCGGATGTGGCCCCAGACCCCGACCATCATCGCGGGCCTGTCGTTCGCGCCATCCCTGATCCAGGGCATGCGGGACTGGCTGGTCGACGAACAGCCGGCCACCCCGACGTTCTCCTGCTCGCGCGGCGAGGTCACGCTCCCGGGAATCGGCGAGGTCTCGTTCGCGCAGCAGAACCTGGTGGTGTGCAAGTAATGCAACTCGACAAGCACCTCACCACCCTGCGCGCCGCAATCGGTGGGCGCCAAGGCGCGCGGGACGAACGCGCCACCGCCAACCGCAACCGCCGAAACGGAATCATCGGCGTCGTCATCATCATCGCCGCGCTCGCCGGCACCGCGATGGCCTACCTGAATCCGGCCGACGAGGCGCGCTACACCGCGCACATGCCCAACTCCGCGGGGTTGCGCGCCGGCGACCAGGTGCGGGTGGCCGGCATCGCGGTCGGCAAGGTCAGCAGCGTCCGTCTCGACGGCGCCCTGGTCGAGATGACGTTCGACGTCGAGAACTCGGTGAAAGTCGGCTCGGACTCCACCCTCGACATCAAGCTGCTGACTCCGCTGGGCGGTCACTACGTCGCGCTGGACCCCAAGGGGACGGCTCCGCTGGGCCGCAACGGAATTCCGCCGCAGCGCGTCACCCTGCCGTTCGAGGTCAACGACATCATCCAGGCGGCCACCCCGGTGGTGAAAGAAGTCGACGGCCAGGTCATCCACGACACCTTCGCCGAGGTCGCCAACGCGGCCAACCGCTACCCCGACGCGGTGCGCAACCTGCTCCAGTCCGCCGACCGGTTGACCGAATCGATGAGCAGATCCACCACTGACTTTCATCGCGGCCTCGACTTCGTCAACGACGGGCTGCGTGCCATGGCAGCCGGCCGTGCCCAGCTCATCACACTGTTCGAGCAGTTCGACATCCTCGGCAAGATGTACACCTCGAAGGCCGTCGACATCGTCGAATTCTTCGCTCTGATCAAGGAATTGACCCGTGTCCTGGATCGGCTCACGATGTGGTACGGCAAGGATGTGATGCCCATTGCCGAGGGAATCGAAGACATCAGTGACACGCTGGCGGCCCACCCGGAACGCTGGGGCATGGCCCTGGACGGTCTCGGGCAGACACTCAACATCATCGGACCCATGCTCAGCGGCAACGGTGTCACCTTCGACCAGCACAACCGGTTGGTCCCCGGCCAGGACCTCTGCCTGCCCAACATCATGAAGACCTGCTGACATGGCTGCTGCTGACACACCGAAGGCATCGGGCATCGGCGCGCGACTGCGGTCACGGCGAGGAGTCGCCATAGCGGTGGTGATCCTCACCGTGCTGGCGGTCGCGGTGGCGGTGAGCATCAAAGTACTGGCCCCGAAGATCAACCCCACCCGGGCGATGTGCGCCGAATTCACCGACGCGGTGGGCCTGTACCCCGGCAACAAGGTCGCGCTGCTGGGTATCGAGGTCGGCTCGACGACCGCGATCGTCAACAAGCCCGACCATGTCGAGGTGGACTTCACCGTGCCCGCGGACCTGGTCCTGCCTGCCGATGTCGGCGCGGTCACCTACTCGCAATCCATCGTCACGGATCGCCACGTCGAGCTGACCAAGCCGTACACCGGGGGCCCCAAGTTCACCGGTCCGGGCTGCATCAAGCTCAAGTCCACCAAGACACCGATCAGCGTCAGCGAAACGTTCTCCGCCATCGGCAGTCTCACCGATGCGATCCTGGGATCCCAACCGGGCCAGGATCCGTCCAAGGCGCCCGGCGTCCAGGCGATCAACGACAGTCTCAGCGCGGCAAGCAATTCCCTGCAGGGCGCCGGGCCCGGGATCAACAAGACGATGCGCAACCTGCGCACCATGCTCGCCGACCCCTACAAAGCCGACGCCGACTACCGCCAGCTGTTCGAGAACAGCGAGATCCTCACCTCCGACTTCCTCAAGAACTGGGACAGCTTCGCCTCGGTGATCCAGACCCTGCCGGTCACCGCCCAACTGATGGAAGGCCTGTCGGAAAACTTCGGTGCCGCGATGGCCAACGTGTCCCACCTGCTGCCGACACTGATCGAGGCGCTCAACCGGTTCGGCCCGCGGTTCTACGACAAGTTCGACAAGCGGTTCGGTGGGCTGCGTGATCTGTTGAACCGGCACATCCCGGCGATCACCGCGATGATCAACTCCTGGCCGCAGTTCAGCAACTGGCTCGCCGACATCTACGAGCCGGCGTGGGGCACCCACAACGTCACCTACATCCCGCCGCAGGTGTCGATCGCCCCAACGCAGGCCGGCGCTATCTGCCAAGGCCTCACGGAGCGCAACATCCCCGGCGCCGCTGCCGCGTGCGCGTCGGGCACCCCGACCGACCCGGTGACGCTCGGCCTCACCAATCTCGTTCTGGGAGCGGCACTGCCATGACCCGACGCCCGCTGCGCGCGTTCTGCGCACTGTTGTTCACCGTCGCCATCGGTCTCACCGCGGCCTGTTCGCTGGATCCCACCCGGCTGCCGGTCCCGGGCGCCTACAGCCCGCGGCACTCCTACGACATCAACATCGAGTTCGCCAGCGTGCTCAATCTCCCGGCGCGGGCCAAAGTGGACTCCGGGGGCGTGCAGATCGGCGTGCTCGACAGCGTCCGACTCGAAGGCACCACCGCAGTCACCACTGTCGAAATCGCGGGTGACACCAAGCTTCCCGTCGCGACGCGCGCTGAGCTTCGTCAGGCCACCCCGCTCGGCGACATCTACATCGCCCTGCTACCGCCCGAAGACAAGTCCGGGCCGATACTGCGTGACGGCGACACCATTCCGCTGGGCAACACCTCACCGGCCGACAACGTCGAGGATCTCCTGCGCTCGATGTCGAACCTCGTCGCCGGTGGCGCGATCGGCACACTGCAGACCACCGTGGTCAACGTCAACAAAGCGTTCCCGCAGGATCCGCACGAGCTGACCCGCATGCAGCACACGGTCGCCGGTGTGCTCAACGACCTTGCCACCAATCAGAACACCATCGACCAGATGCTCGACGGCATGGAGAACATCACCTCCGGGTTCGCGGCCAACACCCAGGTGTTCAACCGGCTGGTGACCGAAGGCCCGGCGAAACTCCAAGGGCTCTCGGCGGTGACGATGGCCATCCTGAATGTCGTCGGCGCCTCGAAGGACGTCGGCAAGCTCGGCGGCGATCTGATCAACCCCATCGCCGGCGACCTGATGCAGATCCTGTCCTACATCACGCCGATGATCCACACGATGGCCACCGCGGACACCACCATCCCGGTGATCGCCGACAAGTTTGTGGCGCTGCTGCGCTACAAGCTGCTCGGGTGGTTCCGCGACGGCGGTCCGAAGTACACCATCACCGAACTCCACGCGCCCACCGGGCGCGAAGGGGTCGATCCCGCCGACAAGGCGAACCAGGCTGTCGAGGCCATGCAGACGATGGGGTTGGTGCCATGAAGTTCAGTGCGCGCACCACCCTGGTGATCCTGGTGGTGATGACCCTGGCCGGCGCGGCCTACATGTCGTGCGGCGTGCTCGACATGGGGCCGACCAAACAAGTCACGCGACTGACCTTGCTGCTCAACTCTTCCGGTGGCCTGATGCCCACCTCGGAAGTGACGATGCGCGGCATCAAAGTCGGCCGGGTGACCGGAATTCAGACCACCGCAACCGGGCTCGCCGTCTCGATGGACGTCGACCGCAAATACCAGGTCCCGGCCGACAGCGCGATCAGCGTGGAGAACCTGTCGGCGGCCGGTGAACAGTACATCGACTTCCGGCCGACGTTGATCGCGCCGCCCTACTTTGCCGACGGCGCGGTGATCCCGCCCGACCGGGTCGCACCGATCGTGACTGCCAGCGACCTGCTCACCAGGGCCAATGTTCTGTTCACCGCGCTGAACCTCGACCAGATCCACGGCATCATCAACGACATGTCCGCGGCGTTCAAGGGCAACGACGAGACCATCGACTCGCTGGCCGTCACTGCCGGGTTGACCGCGAAGGTGATCCGTGACGACAAGGAACTGTTGAACACGTTGTTCAGCAATGTGTCGACGTTCACCACCAACCTCGGCGATATTCATGCCGGCGAAATCATCAGTGAGACAGGCAAACTGCTGCCGAAATCGGTGCCGGCCTTCTTGCAGCTGGTCCACCAGATCGAGATCCTGTCGCACACCGGCATCGGTGTCATCGGCCCGCAGGACCCGGCTGGGATCCTCGTCGCCAAGTTCGGCGAATGGCTCGACATGCTGGCCGGCCCGCTGGGCACGTTCGCCACCATCCTGCAGCCCGCGATGGCACCATTACACGACATCAAGATTGACGCCGGGCACTGGCTGGACTTCTGGGAATCGACGTTCAACGACACCGGCGGCGTTCGGGTGCAGCTCAACGTACCCGAGTGGCACCAGTGAACGACAGCGACAGCAACAGCGAGGACAGCTCTGACATGACCGATTCACCTGTCGGCGAAGACGATAAAGTCGACGACGCCGCGAGCGAGACCGCTGCGGCGGACGAGGCGTCGGCCGCGCCGCGGCAGGGATCGCGGGGCCGCAGCTTCTGGGCGGCGATCGTGTTGGCGGTGCTGCTCGTCGGGGGCGGCGCGTTCGGTTT
Organism: Mycobacterium sp. ELW1; assembly: GCF_008329905.1. Classification (NCBI taxonomy): domain Bacteria; kingdom Bacillati; phylum Actinomycetota; class Actinomycetes; order Mycobacteriales; family Mycobacteriaceae; genus Mycobacterium; species Mycobacterium sp. ELW1. The sequence continues at coordinate 4,490,131 of NZ_CP032155.1, forward strand.
CTTCAAGTACCGCGAGGTGAACGGTCAACTCGCCCAGGCACGTCAAGCACAGGCCGATCGTGAGGCCGCCGCGCAGCTTGCCCGCGACTACGCGATGAAGTCGCTCACCTACACCTTCGAAGACCCGGACGCGTTCTTCCGCTCCGTCGAAGATGGTGTGTCGCAGCAACTCAAGGACAAGTACGTCAACGCCACCGACTTGCTCAAAGCGGTGATGCTGCAGGCCCAGGTCAGCTCGACCGGCGAAGTGCTGGCCACCGACCCGGTTCTCACCCCGGACGGGTCCTACGAAGTGGTGGTGTCAGCCCATCAGACCACCCGCAATCTGCAGAACCCGACGCCGAAGGTGTCGATCATCCTGTTGCGGGTCACCGTGAACAAGGTCGGAAACGGGTGGCAGGTCACCGATATCGGCCCGAAGACCGGCACCAAAGCACCCGAGGAGCAACAGCTTCCGGGTGCTGCGCCCCCTCCCCCCGCGCCACCGGCCGCCCCTGCGCCGGCTGCTCCGGCACCGGCGAAACCGGCTCCGGCACCGCGTCCGTGAAACGACTGTCGCTCCTGGCCGCCGTCGTGACGATGGCAGCCGCGAGCGTCGTGTCTCCGCACGCAGTCGCGGACACGTCATTGCCGCCGTGTCCGCAGTCGAACCCGGTGATCACGCCGTCGGGGACGTCGCCACAAGTCGATTGCGCCCTGCACTCCGGCGATCTCGACTTCGCCGTCAACTACTGGAGGGTGCCCGAGTTGCCGAAGCCCGGGGCGGTGAAAGTCACCGTGACAGACCGGTCGGGCGCAGTCGTACAGACGATCGACGAACTCCTGGAGCCGTCCACCCCGGGCGGTGCCGGGTTGCAGGACATCGACGGTGACGGGCGTGCGGAACTGATCATCCCCATCTCCCGCAATCTGCTCAACGGCGCCAACCCGAACACCCGGTTCGCGGTGTGGCGGGCCCATGACGACAGTCGGCATTACGAACGCACCCAGATGGTCGGGCAGGCCGTGTATCCCAGCGGGGACGGCTATGTGGTCAGCAATGGCGGCGGCCCGGCCAGTCGGGACCTGACCTTCTACCTGCCGACCGGCGCCGGATACACGCTCGTCGTGGTGCTGACCATCGAAGTGCTGGAAGCCGATCCGGCCACCAACCGGGTGTTGACGGTCAACTGCCGCGCGCACCAGGAAGACGGCCTGCACGCGGTCGACATGAGCATTCGTCAGGCCGAGGACTACTTCTGTAATTCACCTGCCGCCACAGCGATTTGGCCCGACGCCGAGCGCGTCCAGATCAAGCGCTGGGGCGTGTTCGGTAACTGACCGCTATCGATTGATCCACACCGTGATATCGCGCGCCGCTCGACGGTCGGTCGGGGGCAGCGGCCCGGCATCGTCCACGGGGTGTCCGACACGGATCAGGGCTTGCGGATAGGTCGCACCGTCGAACACCTCGCATGCCAGCGCAAGTCGGCTTCGGGTGTCGTTCAACGGCTCGGTCAGCGGGCAGCTCGCGAAACCCATCGCGGTGGCCGTCAGCGTCAAGAGGCTGAGCGCTTCGCCGGCCCGCAACCGCATGTCGTCATCATCGCGGCGAGTGCCCAGAACCAGCAACACTGAGCCATCCGGTGTTTCCCCGGACTGCTCGCGGGCGGCCGTTGGGTACCGAAGCTCGACGGTGCCGTCGTCCAGCCGAGTCCACCGCGACGTCGGGACAACCTGTACATCCACGCCCAGCCGCCTGGCCCGGATGTAGAGCAACTCCAGCGTGCCGGGCGCGATTCGCCGGATGCCGTATGGGCGGCGGTCGGCGCGTCGTTGCGGTATGGCCGAGGCGAGCTCTCGCCACCCGCCCTGAGGCGGCTGCTCGACCACTTCGAGGATCGCCAGATGGCTGTTGTCTGCACGGTCGGGAAACCGCCGGACACTCGGGTGCCAGCCCGCGGCGGCCATCGCCACGACGCAGTGATCGAGAACCGCCCCGCAGCCAAGGAGCACGTCGCGCCGGTCCGCCGGGGCGTCACCGGCCCGCCGGCTCCAGTCCGCGTACAGGTGCACGGCCGCGTCGTCGACCTGCCAGCGCCACGGCTGCAGGTTGCGCAGAGAAGGGGCGCGGGCAGCGACGTCCAGCACTGTCTCCAGCGTCGCCGCGTCGGGCAAGGAACTCACCTGTCGTCTCACCTCCGTCCATCGCGTCGTTCCCGATTATCCTCGGGGCCAAGGCTAGGGCGCGCACCAGTCGCGGACGGCGACGATCAGGTCCCTGGCCTTCACCAGATCGCTCGCGAGTCGCTCCGGTGTCGCCGGGCGGTACGGGTCGCCGTTGTCGATCTGCGACGCCACCATGTTGGACCGGATGCGCAGATCGATACCCGGCGGACTGGTCAGGTTGTGCAGCGGGCTCAGCGGTGCGCGAACCTGGGCTGCGACCCACGGCGGTGTCCCCGTCGGCGCGATCTCGTCGAATACGGCTTCCAATCGATCCGTCGCGGGCAGCAGCAGAGCGCAGTCATCGTCGCCGGCCACCGCAGTAGGCGCACCGATCAGGCACATCAGAGTGGTGACCACGACCGGCACACCGAACGTTCCTCGACGCATCGGCTCTACCTTCGCATTGCGGCGCCGTTCCCGGGATGACTTTTCGAATGACCGTGCGTTCACCGCAGTCGAAGAGAACTTCCCGAATCGGTCAGGAGAGCAAACATGAGTGTGGACAACATTTCCCGAGCCGGCGAGCTGGTTCCGTCGCGCTACGCGGTGCCGGTCGGTGATATCGAGGTGCTGGTGATCAGCGACGGGGTGCTGCCGATCACCGCGTCCACGCTGGCGACCACGACGCCCCCGGCTGAGCTGGCGGGCTGGCTGGACGACCAGTTCCTACCCCGCGACGTGGTCGACTGGCCGCTCAATGTCGTGGTGGTGCGTACCGGCGGCCGAACGATTCTCGTCGACGCCGGTCTCGGGGTGGAGTTCCCGGACTTCCCGCGGGCCGGGCAGACGGTTCAGCGCCTCGAGGCCGCCGGCATAGACCCGGGCGAGGTGACCGATGTGGTGCTCACCCACCTGCACATGGACCACATCGGCGGACTGCTCACCCAGGGCCTCAAGGCGCGCCTTCGCCCCGATCTGCGGGTGCACCTGGCCACCCGGGAGGCGGAGTTCTGGGAGAAGCCCGACTTCAGCCACACCGTCATGCCACAACCGATCCCGGATGTGCTGCGACGGACCGCGACCCAGTTCCTGAACGACTACCGCGGGCAACTCCGTCCGTTCGAGACGGAATACGAGGTGGCACCGGGCGTGCTGGTCACCCGCACCGGCGGTCACACTCCCGGACACAGCGTCGTTCGGCTGGAGTCCCGCGGTGCACGGCTGACGTTCGCCGGCGACGCGGTGTTCGCGCCCGGCTTCGACAATCCGGAGTGGCAGAACGGCTTTGAGCACGATCCGGAGGAGGCCGCCCGGGTCCGGGTGAACCTGCTGCGAGAGGTCGCCGCTACCGGCGAGGCGCTGGTGGCCACTCACCTGCCATTCCCGTCGGTCTGCCATGTGGCGACAGCCGGTGATGTCTTCCGGTGTGTGCCTGCCGTCTGGGACTACTGACCCGCCTACCCGTCCCGTAGCACCAGGGCCGCAAGCGATCCGGCGATGCCGGCCAGCACCAGGATGGTGACCGTGACCGCCGTCCACCCGTGCTCATCGAACGCGACACCGCCCAGCCAGCCGATCGCGCTGGAACCGCCGTAATAGAAGAGGTTGTAGAGCGACGACGCCTGGGCTTTCCCGACGGGTGCGGCCTGCCCGGTCCATCCGGCAGCGGTGGAATGCGCACCGAAGAACCCGGCCGTGGCCACCACCAACCCGATGAGGATCGCGATCACGTTGGCGCTCAACGTGATCGCGACTCCTGTCATCATGATCACGACCGAGACGAGCAGTACCCGCCTGCGGCCGAAGCGAGCCGCCTCCGCGCCGGCACGCGACGACGCCCACGTTCCGGCCAAGTAGGCCAGGAACACCAGGCTCACCACCGACGCGGGCAGATGGAATGGCGCGGCGGTCAACCGATAGCCGAGGAAGTTGTAGAGCGCCACGAAACCGCCCATCAGCAGAAAGCCCTGTGCGAACAGGACGAACTGGCGCGGCGTCCGCAGGTTGGTGGCGAGCCGGTGCCCGAGGCTGCCCTCCGGGTTGGTGCCTCGGTGTGACGCAGGAGTGAAGCCCTGCGGTTCGGGGGCCAGTTTGACGAAGCCCATCGCCGCCATCCCACAGATGACCGCGACGGTGAAGACCCCGATCCGCCACCCGGCGAACTCGGCCACCGGGCTCGACACCAGCCGTCCGAGCAGACCGCCGATCGTCGTTCCGGCCACGAACGTGCCGGCCGCGCGGGCGGCGTGCGCACGGTCGATCTCTTCGGTCAGGTAGGCCACCGCGATGGCCGGCACGCCACCGACCAACAGTCCCTCGAGGAACCGTCCGACCATCAGCAGCCCGAAGGTCGGGGCGAAGGGCACCAGCATCCCGACCAGCGTGGCACCGGAGACGGAGACCGTGATGGCCTTGACCCTGCCGATCCGGTCGGCCAATGCCGACCACGGGATCACGCCGATCGCCAGACCGACGGTGGACGCCGAAATGAGAAGTGCGGCATGGGCCGCGCCGACGCCGAGGTCCGCGGAGATCAGGGGCAGGACGGCTTGCGGCGAGTACAGCTGCGCGAACGTGGCGACACCCGCGCAGAACAGCGCCGCCAGTAGTCGCGAGTAGGCGGTCGAGCCTCGGGTGTGCCCGGTCCAGGTGCGTTCCAGAGAGTGGTCAACGGTCACTGATTGAAGGGTAGGAACGCACTATTAATGTGTCCAATGCATGGTCTGTTCGTCTGTCATGCTTCAGACGTATGACAGCAGGTGAGCCGTCGCAGGGAGCTCAACCGCCGGCGAGGAAATCCACAAAACGCTGGGTGGGCGGCGTCAGCGGACGACTGCGCGCCCAGGCCAGGCCGACCTCGCGTTTGGCCCGGCTGTTGGACAGGGGCACATGGACCACCCTCGCCTCGGTACCGTCCCGCGGCACCGGCACCACCGCCACGCCGAACCCCGCCGCGACCAAGCCCTCCATCGTCGGGATCTCGGACGCCTCGAACACGATCTGTGGATCGATGCCGGCCTCGACCCACAGCTCATCGGTCAATTGCCGCAACCCGAACGGCTTCTCGAGCGCGACGAACGGTTCGTCCGCCGCCACCGAAAGGCTGACCCGGCTGCGCGTCGCGAGCCGGTGCCCCACAGGAACCGCCAAGCACAGTCGCTCGACGTAGAGACGATGCCAGGAGAAGTCTGCCGGGTCGGGCCGCGGTGAGGTGATAGCGATGTCGGACCCGCCGTCGCGAATGCTGCGGGCGATCTCGTGCGCGGCCGCCTGGAACAGGTCGAATTGGATCTTCGGCGCGGTTTCCCGGAAACGCCGAAGCTGTTCGGGCACATACCAGTTGGCCAGGGAATGCAGGAACGCCAGCCGGACCCGGCCGGTGTCGGGATCCCGCAGTGCCGCAATGCGATCCAGGGCCGCCTGCACTTCGGCGAGGCTGCGCCGAGCGTGTTCGAGCATGATGCGGCCGTACTCGTTGAGGTGCAGTCGACGCCCGACACGGTCGAACAGTGGGACACCCGCGTGCTGCTCAAGTCTGCTCAGGGCGCGCGACAGCGTGGGTTGACTGACCCCAGTTCGGCCGCGGCGTCGGTGACGTGTTCGGTTTCGGCCAGCACCACGAACCACTGCAGTTCCTCGAGATGCACGTGAACGACCCTAGGCGGAGCCGACGCCACTCAACAGGGCATCCACCAGCGCTCCGTACCGGCCGGCGGTGTCGTCGGCCGCCGGGCTGCTCATGACCTGCAAGAGCAAGGTGCCCATCAGCGCGTTGGCGATGGCGTCGGGGTCGGCGTCGGGCCGCACGACGCCGCTGTCCACCGCCCGGCGCACCCGCTCCACGAGTCCGCCGCGTTGCGGGACGCTGAGTTGTTCGTACAGCGCTTCGGTGTCACCGGAATTCGCGGCAGCCGCGGCGACGAGTGCACGGATGAGCTTGGCGTTGGCGGGTTCGGCGATGAACTCACCGTGCTCGATCAGCCAGCGCAGCAGGTCCTCTCTGAGATTTCCGGAGTCGGGCACGTCGAACGAGCCGCCGCGTCCGTAGGCATCCAGTACCGCCTCGGCGACCAGCGGCGCCTTCGACGCCCACCGCCGATAGAGCGTTTTCTTGCCGACCTGCGCCCGGGCGGCGACACCGTCCATCGAGAGCTCGGCGTAGCTGGATTCCATGAGCACCTCGCGCACGGCGTGGAGGATCGCGGCGTGCAGCGACGCGTCTCGAGGCCGGCCGGGCGGTTGCGACATCTGGCGAGCCTAACTTCGCGCATTGCCGACGGTCGTCGGCGACAGTGCGGTACCTTACCGTCATTACGACACGATTCGTGTCGTAATAGCCCAGACGAGTCGCGCCCGAGGAGTGCCTGCCGACATGAGCTCACCCGCATTGTCAGTGCCCGCCGATTTCGCCGAGGTGTCGCCGCGTTGGATGACGGACGCGCTCGCCGCCCACCACCCTGGAGCCACCGTCAGCGACGTGGCCATCGACCTTCGCGACGACGGCACCAATCGCCGTGCGCGCCTTCGGTTGTCCTACTCCGAGGGCACGGGGCCGGCGACCGTCTTCGTCAAGGCCGCCGACCCGGACCACAAGGAGCTGATCCGGATGACCAGCGGCATGTTTCACGAGCCGCGGCTGTTCAGCTCGGGTGTCGCGCTCCCGCTGGAGCATCCGGTCGTCTACGCCGCACTCATCGACGAAGATGCCTACGACTTCTGCCTCGTCATGGAAGACCTCACCGCGCGGGGCGCAGACCCGCGGGATTCCCTGCGGCCGCTGACATTCGAGGAAGCCCGCTCCGGAATGCGCGGGCTCGGGCGCCTGCACGGACGGTACTGGGGAGACCGCATGCTGCAGGAACCGGCCCTGGGCTGGCTGGAACCCTTCGAGCCGTTCGACGGGCTGCAGTACGCGCCACTGCCGAGCGCGCTGGAACAGCTCGACGACACCACCCCACCCGAGGTCCTGTCGCTGTCGATCGACCAGCTGGTCGAAGGGGTGTGGAAGCCGTACATCAGGACGTTGACCACCTCGCCGCAGACGCTGCTGCACGGCGATCCGCACATCGGCAACACCTACGTCACACCCGACGGTGAGGTCGGGTTCCTGGACTGGCAGGTCGCCCGTCGCGGCAACTGGTCGCTGGATGTCGGGTACTTCCTGCAGGGCGCGCTGACCGTCGAGGACCGTCGCGAGCACGAGCGGGCGCTGCTGGAGGAATACCGCGACGCGCTCGGGCTGCCCGCCGACGAACTGCCGTCCTCGGCCGAGGTGTGGCTGCGCTATCGAGCGTCGGTCGCACATGGATTGGCGCTGTGGCTGGCCACCGCGAGCAGCGGAGGCGGACTTTGGCAGCGCCTCGAAGTTGCCGTCGCCCTGGCCCAGCGCTACGCCAATGCCTACGGCGATCTGGATACTCCGTCGGCGATCGCGGAGATCACCTCGTAGCGTCCGCACCGCATGCCACCTGAGCACTCAGGGCAGCGTGACGCGCTCCACCCGGCCTTTGGTGTCCTTGGTCGTGGTGGTGTCGCGGCATTCGCCGAACAGCTCGATGTCGCGGTTGGGGTTGCTGACGTTTTGCGGCCCGAAGACGGCCACAACGTTGCCCTTGCTCAACGCCGTGCCGTGGGTGTGGAACTCGGGATCGGACGTCCAACCGGTGTTGCGGAGTTGCTGGACCATCTGGGCGATCTCGGTGTCGGACGCCGCGAACGACGCGGCAGGCGGATACGCGATGCGCATCTGCCCGCGAAAAGGTGGGTCGCCCTGGTCATTACACGAGGCATGCCAAAACGCTGCCTCGACGACGTTGATGTTCAGCGTTGTGACGATGTCGTGCGCGGCGTCCATGACCTGAGCTTTGGACTGCTCGGGGGTCAGCGGGTTGGAGACTCTGTCGGCATCGGATTGCATGATTCCACATCCTGATAGTGCGGCGGCGACCATCACGGTCACCGCGAGCGGGATTCTGTTGCGCGGCGCGATCACTGGGCTCCGTCCTAGTGGTAGTGGCCTGATGTCGGGGCACGAAACAGTTCGGGATCCGACGGCAGCACCCCGATGTCGGTGAGGATGTTGTCGCTGCGATGCGGTGCGGTCATACCGTCGAGCGCAAGGGCGTCGCCATGGCCGGACACGATATCGGCCATGCTGAACAACGACTCGGTGCCACGCTCGAAGTAGTGGCTGTGGTCGTTGATGGTCCAGCCGGGGACTTCCGCTTTGAACCGCGTCGAGCCGAACCCATCCATCGCCGGGTCGGCGCCCAACGCGAGATTCACGCCGGTCCCCGGGATGTGCACCTGCGGAAGGCCGCCGAGCTGGGTGACCGGATCAGTCGAGGCCGAACCGACGAAGACATGCCCGCCCGGTGCGAGGTGAAAGTCTGCGGCGCTCTTGGCCATATCGGTTCCGGGGCAGCCGATGAGGATGGCGTCGTTGGTGTGCATCCCGTAGCCCGCCGCGGCGTCGGCCACCGTCGTCGAGCCGTAGGAGTGCCCCATCACGGTCATGTGCGATGGACCCGGACCGTGAGTGACGTTCAGGCCGTTGACATCTGCGGCGAGCAGCGCCCCGCCCTGGTGCGCCAGCGAGGTCTGCGCGACCTGCGGGTCGGTCAAAGAGTTCGGTGCGTCATAGCCCATCCAGGCGACGACGGATGCCGAACGGGTCGGGTCGGCCTTCACGGCTTCGTTGTACAGGTTGCTGGCATCGCTTGCGCTGAGCCAACCCTCGGTGACGCTGTGGCTGGTGCCCGGCACTACGACCGTGGTGTTGGCGGCTTTGTCGGGGTTGCCGATCGCGATCGCCGCGCGGCCTTGGCCATCGAACTTCGTCGGCTGATACACCTGCAGAAAAGTCTGGGCGCCAGTTGCCAGCTGATCGTCTTCGAGTGCCTGTTCGACTTTGACCGCGTTGGTGTAGCGCGTCACGTCGTCCGGTGTGCAGCCGTACCGGAACGGATCATCAAGCACATCTTGCGCGGACACGCCGTGCCGGCTGGCGGCTTCCTGGATGTTCTCGATGTCGGTGCGCATCGCGGTCTGGTTCGCCTGGTCGCGCGCCTCGACGGGAATCCCGTTGAGGTTGCCCATATACGGCGGGTTGTCCCGCAATTCGGCCTGCTGCTGTTCCGGCGTCAGCGAATCCCACCACTTTTTGACGTCCTCGGGTGGGGTGGATTCCGGCGGGGGTGGCGGGGTGGGCTGCGCATCCGGTATCGGAAGCTTGCCGTCCGCGATGTTGATCGCCGCGGCCAGTTCAGCGTCAACACCGTTGGCTTCTAACAGGATTGCGTTCAACCGCGCTTGCAGGTCGGCGATCTTCGCCGCCAGATCCGCGGCCGTCCCCTTGAACCCCGGACCCTTGACCACCGAGTTCGTCGCAGGATCGATATCCAACCCCTGGCTTCGCGCGTCGTCTTTGAGCTCGCGGAGTTCGATCTTCACTTTCTCGATGTCCTGCGCGGCCTTCTGCGCGGCTTGGGCTACCGCGAGGGCTTCGCGGGCATGAGCGTCGAGGTCCACCCGCGTCTTGTGAATCGCATCGCGCGCGGCGTCCGCGGACACCCCACCCCAGGACTCAAATGCCGGTAGCTGTTCGGACGCCCGCGCCGCGTCGGTCGAGGCTCCGCTGCGTGCCGACGCTGCGTGGAAAACTTCCCGGACGGCCTCGGGATCCCATCGTTCGATGTCTGCGACGCTAAGCGTCACGCGCCTGACCGTTCGGCCGATAGACCTCGGCGAGCTCCTCGGCGTCGCGCTGATCCATCGCAGCGAACGTCATACCACTGACCCGCAAGCCTTCGGCATGCTCGTAGAGGCGAGTCGTCAGGGTCGTCGTCACCGTGGACCAGGCAGCAGCTTTGGCCGCCAGCGCGGACTGAGATTGCCCCACCCAGCTGAACAGTGACGACTCGATGGTCTGGTCCGCTTGGGTATGAGTGGCGAACACGTTCTGAGAGTGCTGATCCAACACTCCGCCCGAAGTGACAAGCGACTCCGGATCGACCTTCAGCGGCTCGGCCATGGCCCGCCTCCTCGCCCCGCGCAGCAAACTATTCGAACCGCCAACTTACCACCAAAGAGGCCTGGCGCGTCTACGCCCGGCTATATCGCCGGCGCCCGCTCGGATGCGCGCCCGGCGGATCGCGACGGCGGTTTCGGCATGGACGCGCCCGCAAATTATGAAAGATCGATGACGCGGTTCCAGCGGTGCGAAAACTGCACGTCACCAGCCGTAGCGGCGATTATTATGGGTTCTGCCAATACACAACTACAACGTCATAATTGACGCGTATTCCACACCGAGGGGTAGCGCACATGTCGGGGCGGGCAGATGGTCGGCGGGGTGAGACCAACCGCACCAGTGGGTCGCGGCCATCTGAAGGCGGCGCATTGTCACGGATCGGATGGGTCAGATACTTTTTCGCCGACGACCGATGGGAGTGGTCGGACGAGGTAGCCCGCATGCATGGTTACGAGCCCGGCACCGTCACTCCGACAACCGAATTGGTGCTCTCCCACAAGCATCCGGACGATCGCGACGAACTGCGTGAGCTGCTACAGCGGATACGCCGCAGCCGTGAGCCGTTCAGCACTCGACACCGGATCCGCGACAAGGACGGACGAATCCACCACGTCGTCGTGGTGGGCAACCAGCTGCGCGACGACGCAGGCGAGATCATCGGCAGTGACGGCTTCTACATCGACATGTCCGGCGACCTCCGCAGCGCTCAGGAGCAGGTGAGCAACGAGGTCGAGGACATCGCCGCCCGGCGCTCGCCCATCGATCAGGCCAAAGGGATGCTGATGATGGTCTACAGCATCAGTGCCGACGCGGCCTTCGACCTACTGCGCTGGCGCTCACAAGAGACCAACGTGAAGTTGCGCGACCTCGCTCAACAGGTGACCACCGATTTTCAGGGCGTGCCCCACGACGGCACGATGCCCGCCCGGTCGGTGTACGACGAACTGCTGATGACCGCGCACCTGCGCGTCGGGGGCATCGACTAGCGCAGGCTGTCAGACCGGCAGCAGGTCGTACGGCGGCGCGCCGACACCGCTGACCATGAGCTGGCCGGACGGGACTCGTTCGACGAGTCTCACTGTGACGGTGCGACTTCCAATCGTCAGGCGTGCGGGCTTGCCCACTGTGGCGGCATCGGGTGCGCCGTACGCGAGGCCCTGCCAGTGGTACTGCCCGTCGATCGGGTTGAGGTGCCCGGCGAGGCGAACCCGGACGGGGCAGCGCACCCCGGCGACGTCCAGTTCGGCATCGCCGTCGAAAACACCGCTGTCGTCGGCCGCGGCCGTCACAGGAAATTGCTCCGCGTCCACATGCGCCGGCTGATCCTGTTCATCAGCCCGATCTCCTCCAGAAACGCCGCCAGCGGCGCGAACCCGGTCCGCGTGGTCTCGTGGAAGTACGGATTGGCACGGGCCTGCCGTCGGCCTTCATGCCCGTCGAGCCCGGCACGGCGGTACACGGCGCGGTTGGTGAACAGGTAGCGGTAGAACGGGCCGCCGGCACCGTGAATCGTGGCGAGCAGGAAGCGATTTCGCCGCCGCATGGTGGGGACGTCGCGGCGGGCGCCGTCGCGGGCGAACTGAATGTGGCGTGCTTCCTCGGTAACGTGAATTCGCATGACCCGGCGGACAATCGGCTGGATGTCCGGATCGTCGAGGATCTCCCGCTGCAGTGCGTCGAAGATCTCCTCCCCCACCAGTGCGGCGATCCACAGCACGCTCTTCTGGAACACCAGTGGCAGCAGGTTGATGGTCATCCGCTGAATTCGGCTGGGCCGGAACGGTTTACCGTCTACGGCCTGGATTGCTCGGCCGAACATGACCATGTGGCGGGTCTCGTCGCCGAGTTCGGTGAGCGAGTAGTGAGTCGAGGCCGCAGTGACATCGGCGTGCATGAGCCCGCGCAGCAGCGCCTGGTTGAGGATGTTCTCGAACCACACGCCGGCCGAGAGCAGGTTGATGAACTCCTGCCGGGACAGCTCGATCTGCTGCTCGCGGCTCATCTCCTCCCACATCGGGGTGCCGTAGAGGGAGACCACCCGTGGCGGAAGGAAGTACTTGTCGGGCACGACGGGGCTGTCCCAGTCGATGTCGACGACGGGAGCGTAGGACTTGCGGGCCGAGCCTTTGAGCAGCCGGTCGGAGAACTCCTCTCGACTCGGTGGCGTCGCCGTCCTGGTCGAAGCGGCCATGTCGAGCCTCCTAGATCGCGATTGAGCCGGTGAGACTGAAGATACATTCTTGGTTTGTTTGTATCAATAGCGTGCGAGCAGGCCTTACACTGCAGCAATGAAGTACAGCGGCCTGCTCGCCAAAGCGGTGCAGCGTTTCGGGTCGCCGACGGTGGAAGGCAACGCCGAAAAGATCCTGGACGCGGCTTTGCGGCAGTTCGAACTGTTCGGAATTCGCCGGTCCACGGTGGAGGACATCACCAAGCGTTCTGGGCTGGCGCGGGTGACGCTGTACCGGACGTTCGCGAACAAGGACGCGATCGTCGAGGCGGTGCTGCTGAGGGAACTCGAGCGGTTCCTGTCCGAGTTGGCGGCCGAGGCCGGCGGTTATGACGAGGCCGAAGACAAGCTGGTCGAGGGGTTCGTCTTCACGCTGAACACCATGCGAGGGCACGCGCTTCTGCAGCGGCTGCTCGCCACAGAGCCGGAGACGGTGTTGCCGTTCCTGACCACCGAGGGCGACAGCGTCGTTCGGACGGCATCGTCATTCCTGGCTCATCAGCTCGCCGTCGCGCTACCTGACGACAAACGCACGCAACTCGAGCTCCTCGAAGTCGCCGAGGTGACTGTTCGGGTCATCGTGTCGTTCGTGCTGACGCCGTCGCAGAACGTCGCCCTCGGTGACGACGACGCTCTGCGCTCGTTCGCGCGGCGGTATCTGGTACCGCCTCTGCTCGGGTTGGCGGGTGAGCGGTAGCTCGCGCCCGTCGCCGGGTTACCGTACCGGCGCGACTGCCGAAGCCATCACGTCGACGGCGCGTTCCCACACCCGATGCAGACCGACCGCCTCGCCCAGTGCGGTCGTGAAGGACCTGTCGACCGAATCGGCGATCAGCACGCCGGGAGAACCGAGATCGATTCCGGCCGCAGTCAGGGCGTCGGCGCCGTCACCCCACGCCGCCACCGCCTTGCAGTGCCGAAATGCCTCCTGCAGCAACAGGACCAGCTTGATGTCGCGGGTCGGCTTCGTTCCGGCCGCGACGACGACAGCGTCGAACTCGATGGACCTCGCGGTCAGCAACGTTCGTTCGACGACCACGCTGCGACGCCCGGACTTGAGCACACCGCCCAGCGGCGCGGTCACCAGCGGGGTCGCGCCTAGGCGTTGAATCGCTGCCGCCAGCTTGGCGACACCGGCCAAGTCGGAGTCGGCGCCGGCGATGATGGCGATCTTGCGGCCGTCGATCGGACCCGGCGTGTCGATCACCTGCGATAGCGCCGGTGATTCGACAACGTCTTGCGGCGGTGTGCCTTTCGGCGCGGGCAGGCCGAGGCCGATCGCCACCTGCTTGCACAGGTCGGTGTCGACGTTGGCCAGCACCTCGAGCTGCCGCTCCTTGATCGCCTGCTCGTAGCACTTGCCGAGTTCGAAGGTGAACGCCTCGATGATGTGCAGCTGCTCGATGTAGGTCAAGCTGCGGTAGAACATCGCCGCCTGAGTGAAGTGGTCGTCGAACGACGCCGGCGCTTCGCGCACCGTCGGACCGTCGACCTGCCGGGGCGTCTGCACGTACCCGCCTTCGTCGGCGCCGGCGACCAGAGGCTCTCCGTCGTCGATGCTGTTCGGGCGGTACGGCGCCTGTCCGGTGTGAATTGCCGTCTGGTGCATGCCATCACGCAGCATGTCGTTCACCGGACAGTGCGGCCGGTTGATCGGCAGCTGCGAGAAATTGGGTCCACCGAGACGGGTCAGTTGGGTATCGAGGTAGGAGAACAGACGCGCCTGCATCAGCGGGTCGTTGGTCGGCTCGATACCGGGCACGAGGTTGCCGGTGTGGAAAGCCACCTGTTCGGTCTCGGCGAAGTAGTTCGTCGGATTCCGGTTGAGGGTCATCTTGCCGATGAGCTGCACCGGCACCATCTCCTCGGGCACGAGCTTTGTCGGGTCGAGCAGGTCGATACCCGCAAAGCTGTCGGTGCCGTCATCGGGCATGACCTGGATACCGAGCTCGTACTCCAGGTAGGCACCGGCCTCGATGCCGTCGGCCATGTCGCGGCGGTGGAAGTCGGGATCGAATCCGGCTGCGAGTTGCGCCTCTTCCCACACCAGTGAGTGCACGCCGGCCACGGGCTTCCAATGGAACTTCACCAGGCTGGTCGCGCCTTTTCGGTTGACCAGGCGGAAGGTGTGGACGCCGAAACCCTCCATCGTCCGGAATGACCGCGGGATACCGCGATCGCTCATGTTCCAGAAGACGTGGTGGGTGGCCTCAGTGTGCAGCGACGCGAAGTCCCAGAACGTGTCGTGAGCCGACTGCGCCTGGGGAATCTCGCGGTCCGGTTGGGGTTTTGCCGCGTGAATGATGTCGGGGAACTTGATGCCGTCCTGGATGAAGAACACCGGCATGTTGTTGCCGACGAGGTCGAAATTGCCCTCGTCGGTGTAGAACTTGACCGCGAAGCCGCGGGTGTCACGCACCGTGTCGGCCGATCCACGCGAACCCAAGACGGTCGAGAAGCGGCAGAACACGTCGGTCTTCTTGCCCTTGCTCCCGAGGAAGCCGGCCTTGGTGACCGAGCGGGCGACGCCATAGGACTCGAAGACGCCGTGGGCTGCGGCACCGCGGGCGTGCACGACGCGCTCGGGAATGCGCTCGTGATCGAAATGGGTGATCTTCTCGCGCAAGTGGAAGTCTTCGAGCAGCGACGGACCCCGGGGGCCGGCTTTGAGCGAGTGGTCGGTGTCGGGCAGCCGCAGGCCTTGCGCAGTGGTCAGGTATTTCCCCGACTGGGCGCGCGCGTCGAGATCGCCCGCTTCACCGGTGGTGTTGCCAGTCGGGCTCGTCGGCTTGGGGGCGGTCTGATCAGGCTTGCGGCGGGGCGGCATTGGTTCTCCTGGGTGGTGACGCGGGCTGGACTGGCCTTGATAGGCGAGTAGTACCCGGGTTGCGGCGACATACACGGTCAACCGGCACCGGGTTTGATCGGCGGCCAAATCGATTGGCCCCGCCACCGCACAAGGCGATGACGGGAACAATCGTCAAACGGGAAACCTGCTGGGATTAGCCGTCGTTGTGGTGGCGGCTGCCGGACTTCGCCAGGCCGCGGCTCACCATGTAGCCGATGCTCAGCAGCACGACCAGGAACCATGCCCGGTCGGCGCGGAAGTAGTCTTCGTGCGCATCGGTGGTACCGACCACGAGCGACGCGATGAGTACGCCGATGACCGCGACAACGTAGGCGATGAATTCGGTTGTCTTGAAAGCAGCTTTGGTCTCGTCGCCCCGCTTGACGGGCGCTGCTACGTGGCCGACTCCGTCGTTGTACGGGGCAGTCGCGGGGCGGCGTGCGGCGGTGGGATTCTCGGTGGTCATGTAGTACTCCTTCGGACGCCCGTCGAACTCTCGACGCGGCGCGAAAATCAGCCTTCAACTGTCTTAGGCATGCGTGATCGCCTCGGCAGCAGCTCGATCGGCTGACTGTCGAATGGTGCGATTGGCCACGCGGATGCCCAGCGGAGACGCGACGAGCGCTCTCATAGGGTTGCTTGGCTTGGATGATGTCCGGTATCGAGCGAAGGCTCACGGCATATCGGGGAAGACCGCTCCGGACGTTCGTTGATACCAAACTGCTTCAGTACCAACGGTGCTAACACTACTGGCGAGTAGCGCTATCACCTAATCGCGCAGAACTACTCGCCGTAATCTGTTGTTCTACAGTCATTTTCGGTCACCCGGGTCACCTATATGCCCGATTCGGCCCGGCGGCTTTCTACTACAAATACTGATTTTCAGAGCGATTCGATCACGGTGGACTAGCTCGGTGACTCGTTGGCGGCATTCTCGTCGGCCTGCTCAGCGCCGGTGGGGTGGTCGGTGTCGCGGGGATCGACGATGTCTGATCGGTTGTCCCGGTCCGGGTCGGATTCACTGGTATCTCTGGCTTTGGTCGTCATATCGGCCCTTTCCCTGCTCGATTGCAGCAGCCGTACCCGGCTGTGACACAGACAAACGTCTTTGCGGGAAGCAAAGTTTCGCTGATGACCCGATCACAATGGCGGTACTCAGCAGCTGCAGCGGGTAGACGGTAATTGCGGCGCGTATCGCGCCAACACAATGACGTCAACGCCGAAAGGGCGAATTTCTATGGCTTTCAACGACACCACCACACTGGTGGCCCAACTGCGCACCGTGCTCGATCTGACGAACACCGAAATCCAGGTCGCGGTGACCCGGGTGGCGCAGGCCCGTACCGAGGCCGTGCGCACCGAGCTGACGCAGAATGCGGAAAACGGCCGCGACCGGGCCGAAGCCATCGAGGCTGCGATCCGCGAACTCGGTGGACTGCCTGATGTCGTCGGCCCACTGCTGGGGCGTGCTGCCGCCGCGGTGAAGGCGCTGACCGAGCAGGCGCAGCCGTTCGGCGAGGCCCTGCTGGGCGATCTCGCGCTGGAGCACCAACTGCTCGACCGGTCCCGCTACATGAAGGCACTCGCGGTCGCGTTGGGCAAGTCCGACATCGAGAAGCTGGCCGATCGCCTCATGACGGCGCATTCGGCAACTGTCGAGTGGTTGACCACTGTGCTGGCTGAAGATGCGCTCGGCGGCCCGGCCGCGCTGCGCCGCACGCCGGTGCAGGTCGCCACGGGCGTGGCAGTGAAGATGGTGAGTGCGCCGATGCAGTGGTCAGCGCGCGGGGTCGATCGTGCGGTGGACACCGTGCGTG
Organism: Mycobacterium sp. ELW1; assembly: GCF_008329905.1. Taxonomy (NCBI): domain Bacteria; kingdom Bacillati; phylum Actinomycetota; class Actinomycetes; order Mycobacteriales; family Mycobacteriaceae; genus Mycobacterium; species Mycobacterium sp. ELW1. The sequence continues at coordinate 4,507,206 of NZ_CP032155.1, forward strand.
CGGCTCCCCCGGCGCTCGGCGACCTGTTGAGCCGCGGCGCCCATGCAGGTGACGTCGCCGCCAAGGCACTGTCCGCATCACGCGATGCGGCGCTGGCCACCGCGGAGCGAGTGACCCGCCGTGAGGGTGCGGGCCAGGCGGCCGATGCCCTGCATTCGATGCGAACCGCCGCCGGTGTGCTCGAGGTTGCCGAGCTGCCGATCGCCGACTACGACACGCTCAACGTCTCGGACGCGGTGGCTGAGATCAAGGAGCTCACCACTCCGTCGGACGTCCGCGCGATCCTGGCCTACGAGGAGGCGCACAAGGACCGTCACGGTGTCGTGTCCGCCGCTCAGACCCGCGTGGCAGCTATCGCGCAGGAGGTCGTGGGCATCGGCTGAGCCGACTCACCCCGAATCGAATGTCCCCGCGGTAAGCAGCACCGCGGACATTTCTGTCGACCCCCCTGGAACTCGTCGGGCGCAATGTCGTATTGACCACCGCGGGTGAGGAATTGGTGGGTAACGTCGAGGCCGTTCCTCGCGGCGACTGCTTCGGCCCGAGCGATGGTTTGGACATACGCACACCTGGGAAGGATCAGAGCATGAATCCACTACGTCGTCGCGCGACGGTCGCCGCCGTCGCCAGCGTTTGCATCGCCGCAGCAGCGCCGCTGGGTGTGGGCATCAGTGCTGCTGAACCGTTGAACTGTGTGAACGGGCAATTTTGGGACCCGATCACGAATACCTGCCAGACGCCGCGGCAGGCGGACAACTGCGCGCCGGGTCAGTACTGGAATGCCTTGTCCAACGTCTGCCGTCCGCTGGGCCAGCTGTAGCCTCTGCCCGGCTCAGCCGGGCAGCTGAGTCAGCCACGCCGAATCCTCGTCGACCGGCTGGCCGTTGATGACGACGAGCGGAACGCCCGGCTCGGGGAATTGGTGCAGGGCGTCAAGATTGTTGGCCGCGATCACGTGCGGGTCGAAGCCGATCGGTAGGCCGACTCGGATGAGGTCTTGGGCGAGTTGAGGCGCGCCGGCCTGGTTGGCGATGTCGGCCAGTTGGTCGTTGCTCAGGTCGGTGTCCCCACCCTCTTTGGGTTGGGTGCCCTTCGCGTAGATCGCCTCGATGAAGCGCCACGCAACGTCGCTCGACCGTGACTGGTCTGCCACCACGTACGCCGCATAGATCGCCCGGATGTCGTAGGTGCCGCTGGCCGAATACTTGTCGAGGAAGGCGACGAACCGCACGTTGACCCGCAGCGTGCCATTTTCGACGCGCTTACTGATCTCGTCGCCCTGGGCCCGCACGAACTTTCCGCTGAACGGACACATCGGATCGACGTAGAGGTCGATCTGCCCCAGTGCGTCCGGGTCGCCGATCGACAGCGCATCGCCGGCCGGTGCCGCCACCGCCGCCTGCGCGATGCCGGTCGGTCCGCACATCAGGAGCGCCATCAGTAGGGCGAGGACCGCGCCTACTGCTCGAAGCGGCCGGTTCGTTGAGCGTTGGTGCATAGAGCCATCATGCCGTCACGCGCTACCGCCGCCTCGCTATTATCTCGCCGGCATCAATTGTCGTCGTGTCGAACGGATTCACCATGACTGAACATGTAGAACAGCTGGAGTTCCAGGCCGAGGCCCGCCAGCTGCTGGATCTGATGATCCACTCCGTGTACTCCAACAAGGACTCATTCCTGCGGGAGTTGATCTCGAACGCCTCCGATGCGCTGGACAAGCTGCGTCTCGAAGCCTTCCGGAACAAGGACCTCGATGTCGACACCTCCGACCTGCACATCGAGATCGACATCGACAAGGCCGCGCGCACGCTGACGATCCGCGACAACGGGATCGGGATGACCCGAGACGAGGTGGTGGGCATGATCGGCACGCTGGCCAAGTCGGGCACCGCCGAACTGCGCCAGCAGCTCAAGGACGCCCAGAATGCTGCCGCCTCGGAGGAACTGATCGGTCAGTTCGGGATCGGCTTCTACTCGTCGTTCATGGTGGCGGACAAAGTCACGCTGCTGACCCGGAAGGCGGGCGAGAGCTCGGCGACCCGTTGGGAGTCCAGCGGCGAGGGAACGTACACCGTGGCCGACGTCGACGACGCGCCGCAGGGCACCGCGGTCACCTTGCACCTCAAGCCGGAGGACACCGAGGACGAGCTGCACGACTACACCTCGGAGTGGAAGGTCCGGTCGCTGGTCAAGCAGTACTCGGACTTCATCTCCTGGCCGATCCGGATGCAGGTCGAGCGCCGCAGCCCGGCCACCGAGGAGGGCGGTGAGGAGCAGGTCACCATCGAGACCGAGACCATCAACTCGATGAAGGCACTGTGGACCCGCCCGAAAGACGAAGTCTCCCAAGAGGAATACACCGAGTTCTACAAGCACATCGCGCACGCCTGGGACGACCCGCTGGAGGTCATCCCGATGAAGGCGGAAGGCACCTTCGAGTACCAGGCGCTGTTGTTCATCCCGTCGCATGCGCCGTTCGATTTGTTCCAGCAGGACGCGCGGGTGGGTGTCCAGCTGTACGTGCGGCGGGTGTTCATCATGGCCGACTGCGAGGAACTGCTGCCGCCGTACCTGCGCTTCGTCAAAGGCGTCGTCGACGCGGCGGACATGTCGCTCAACGTTTCTCGCGAGATTCTGCAGCAGGATCGACAGATTAAGGCGATCCGCCGACGACTCACCAAGCGGGTGCTGTCGACGATTGCCGAAATGCAGAAAGAGCGGCCTGCGGACTACCGCACGTTCTGGGTGCAGTTCGGCAGAGTCCTCAAGGAAGGCCTGCTGTCCGACGCCGACAACAAGGACACCCTGCTGGCGGTGTCGTCGTTCGCCTCGACGCACAGCGACGAGGAACCCACCACGCTGGCCGAGTATGTCGAACGCATGAAAGAAGGCCAGGAGCAGATCTTCTACGCCACCGGCGAATCCCGTCAGCAGCTGCTGAATTCACCGCACCTCGAGGCGTTCAAAGCCAAGGGTTATGAGGTGTTGCTGCTCACCGACCCGGTCGACGAGGTCTGGGTCGACATGGTGCCCGAGTTCGACGGCAAGAGGCTGCAGTCGGTGGCCAAGGGCGAGGTGGACCTGTCCGCCGAGGAGGACACCAGTGAGGCCGAACGCTCGCAGCTGGAGCAGGAATTCGCCGGTCTGCTCGAGTGGCTTGCCGAGACGCTCTCTGGCCATGTGAAAGAGGTGCGGCTGTCGACGCGGCTCACCGAGTCGCCGGCGTGCCTGATCACCGATAGCTTCGGCATCACGCCGGCCCTCGCGCGCATGTTGCAGGCCTCTGGGCAGGCGGTTCCCTCGGAGAAACGCATCCTCGAACTCAACCCGAGCCATCGACTGGTCACAGGTCTCCGCGATGCGTTCGCCAGCCGTGGCGGCGATCTCGAACTGGCCGAGACAGCGGAATTGCTCTACGGCACAGCGCTATTGGCTGAAGGCGGCACGCTCGACGATCCCGCGAAGTTTGCCGGGCTGTTGGCGGAGCGCTTGGCGCGGACCGTTTAGAGGGTCGTACGCCGGCGACATCTACCGCGCGACGTAGACGGTGTTGGTCGAAAATCCGCCGGTCAGCGGGTTGGAGAACCGGATGACGGACGCCTCGGACTCGTCGAAGACATCGGCGAGGACGGCCTCGAACTCCGCGTCGGGTGGATCATCGGACCACAGCGCGAAGACCCCGCCGGGATGCAGGTGCCCGACGAGCTTTTCCAGGCCCGCCGGCGTGTAGAACGCAGAGTGGCTCGGGTGCAGGACGTGCCGCGGGGTGTGGTCGATATCGAGGAGCACGGCGTGAAAGCGCCGGCCCGGTATCTGCGGATCGAAACCGGCTTCGCTGGCGGCCATGGCGAAGAAGTCGCCCTGCTGCAGGCGCACCCGCGGGTCCGACGCCAGGTCTTTGGTGTCGGGAAGCAACTCGCGCTTATGCCAGCCGATGACTTCGTCGAGTGCTTCCACCACGACGAGCGAATGAATGCGGGGATCCTCGATCGCCGTCTGGGCGGTGTAGCCAAGGCCCAATCCCCCGACGACGACATCGAGGTCGCCATCGACCGCCTGGGCCAGGCCGAGGCGCGCGAGCGCTACCTCGGCCGCAGTGAACAGGCTCGACATCAGAAACTCGTCGCCGAGCTTGACCTCATACACATCGACATTCAGGGACGGCTCGATCCGTCTGCGCAGGCTGATCACCCCCATGGGGGTCTCGGACCAGTCGAGTTCCTCGAAACGTGCACTCACGACGCACCACCGGCCTACCCGCAATGACGTTCGCCGAGCGCATCTCGGCGAACGAAGCCTACAGACATGAGAACGGCGCCCGGAGAAATCTCCGAGGGCCGTTTGCACTTCGTACCGGGGACAGGACGCCAACGCGGCGCGCGAAGAGATGCGTGAGGCCGTCCGGGCGCACCGTCTGGCCGAGATCCGCAAGGCGCTAGGGCACTCCCGCCGAGCGGACGTCGCGGCTCCGATGGAGTCGCTCGGGCCCGCGTTTCGATGATGGAGAGCGGCGACCTGTTCCACACCGAGCTTGGCACCCGGCAGGCTTACGTTGCCGCCCAACGCATCGTCGTTGAGTTGGGCGATGACTCTGTTGAACTAAGCACCTGACGTTGGCAATCAGGCCAGGCAACAACTCGGCGTCCGGTCAAGATTCTCACAGCTGAAAGCTACGGACCGTGCCACTTGCGCGACGCTTTACGGCAGGACGTCCGACGCCCAAGTAATTGGCCTGCGCCATCCGCACATCGGCTCGGATTGCAGAGACATACATAACCTTTGACAGCCCAGCCACACCCTCGTCTCCGCTCCGGGCCCGGGCAGCACGACCAGTACGGTCAGTGGCGTCCATCGGCCGGTCGAGATGCGGTACGAGGACACGCAACCCGCTTCCGGTTTCTAACGGCTCTTGCCATGCCAGAGGCCGACCAAACCTCGCGACGGCGATGAGCAACTTTTCGTCAAACAGATCAGAGCCCGGTGATGAACACCCAATGAGAAAGCGGGCGTAAAGGGCGTGTTCAGGATTGTGGTCGTCACCCTCATATCTGTCGTCAGTGATAGGGGTGCCGTCCGTCTCGCGGCCAACAAGGCGACGCAATTTGGGACTGCCAGCATCCCTGCCGCCAAGAGTGAAGACTGAAATTGGGACTTGATCTGTTCCTATCAGCGCAGTGTGCCAGACGGTCCAGGTACTTAGGTCCACCTCGCTCCAAGCCTTCGCAAGAAAATCCACAATGAACCCGATAATCGCGTTAGCAGCCGCAGTGATCAGCCCAAGGAGCGGATGGACGAGCGTCAAAGGGATGTGTGCCGCAGCTAGAGCATTGTGAACACGCTGCTCCGACCGCTTGATTAACGCACCGACGTGGTCCTCCAGCTTGTGGCGCTGACGCCGCAGCACACGAGGCATTTTCGTCAGGATCCGCGCCTCGGGTCCTTCAACCAAGTGAAGCGCGTAACCCCATCCCGATAGTCCTGTATCGAGACCCATTGCGTCTCTACCTATTACGCCATAGAACGGTGAGGGAGACTGCTCAGACAAACTGACCCGGTACCCTCCACCCTCCCCTAGCTGCCCGACAAAGTTCATGTCATTTCGGACGCGACCCTCGAACGAGGATTCGGCCGACCCGGTGTATGTCAATTCATGCGCTCCGAGATGGGTGCCTCCCGAGACCCACCGATGGCCACGACGTGCGCAGTAGATGGGAACCCGTCCGCCCAGGACATCCGGCTGCTCTAGCGAGCAAATGGCCGTCCAGCGAGGGACTGCGCCCGCCGATACGGCCTGACTCACCTGTTCCTGCATCTTGCTGTACTGCGCGCCACCGTTCCGCTCAGCTACGGGTGGTGAATTGACGAACGCCTTGATGATCTTGTCCACGAACGCCATCGGTTGTGGATCGTCCGGTTCAGAGTTGGCGAACCCCTGTAGCACATCGTCATAGGCATCAGACATCTGCAGCGCCAACGTCTCAGACGTGAACGGAAGTGCGCCAGCACTTAGAGTCTGCGCAACTTCATCAAGTCCAATATCAGACAAGCCGAGAACATCGCCGATGTCACTCACCAAGGAGGGAAGCTCCGCCTCTAGAGCAGCGCGAACGACGCGCTCACCCATCACCATAAGGCCAGCAACGTCTTGGTCGCTGTCAGCAACTATGTCGGCTATTGCCAACCAACCCTGGAGCGGAGGCGCGAATACAGGGACGGAGCCGGCTAGGCCGAGCCTTGAGTCGTCAGGGTTGGCTGCTGCGTCCCCAGCGGCCGCAGGCTCATTTTCGCTTACGGTCACCTTGCCTCCTCCAGGACGCTCTTGCCGACTCGGAGGCGCTTCACCGAAAGTCGAGCAGATTCCCCGGTACCACTTCTGCGGAGTCCACATCGATGACCTGCGCACCGAAGCCGCTCCGAAACTCCATCCCTCGGCTCACGTCAACCCATTACGGAATCGCGGGCTTCAGTAAGCGCTGGCATTAACCCTGATCGAGAGCCTGAGAACTCTCCCGATGCGTCAATATTAGGAGTGCGGATGGCGTCTCAGACAGGTAATCGACTACTCGAAGTACTCATATGGCTCCGGGACCATAGTTAGATAGTCTTACGTTCCCAACCATGTTCCCATCAGGCATGAAAACGGCCCCCAGAGAAACTCCGGGGGCCGTTCCACTTAGTAGCGGGGACAGGATTCGAACCTGCGACCTCTGGGTTATGAGCCCAGCGAGCTACCGAGCTGCTCCACCCCGCGTCGGTGAACGCAACGTTACCGAACGCAAGCAGACCTACCAAATCGAGTGCTCAAGGGCACATTCGCTGTCACGAGTTCGTCACACGCCCCCCGTATTCACTTGCGTCTCAGACCAGAAGTCGACACCCTCGTTGTAGATGAAACGACAACACGCCACCCGCTTCGCCGCAGCTGCGATGATCACCGCAGCCGCTTTCGGACTCACCAGCTGCGACACCCAATCCGGCCTGAACACAAGCAAACCCGCCGCGTCGATCCCCGCACTGCCGGGCGTGTCCGCGGCCACCACGACCACCAGCACCAAGCCCGCGGCCGCCCCCGTCGACTACACCCGCCTGCTGCTGCAGGCCCGCGACATCTCCGCCACCGGCGACGCCTACGTCGACCAGCCGCCGACCGCCAACCCCGACAGCCGGCCCGGCGCCGAGGTGCTGTTCGTCAACGAGGAGCAGACCAAGGCCGTCAGCATCCTGCTCGTCGCGCTCGACAACCCCGCCGCCGGACCCTCGGCGCTGGCCGAGGCGCAAGCCGGCCTTCAGAAGGCCGTCACCCCGGGCCCGCCGCAGTCCTCCATCGTCGGCACCGGTGGCACCGTGGTCTCCGGCAACTCTCCCGACGGCAAGAAGTCGGTGAGCGTCCTGCTGTTCACCCAAGGCTCCACCCTGGCCCGCATCGAGTTCGACGGCCTGCCCGGGCAGCCCGCCGCAGCCGACTTCGTCACCAACGTCGGCCAGAAGCAGGCCATTGCCCTGCGCGTCGGCCTGCCCACTCCCTAGCGGCGCGCAGGCACCGGCACCCGCATCAGGTCCTCGGCCACCACAAGGTCGCCGGAGAACACCGCAGCGGCCTCCTCGGCGTACCGCGCCGCGGCGTCGACATAACGCTGTGAGAAGTGCGTCAGCACCAACGTGCGCACCCCACACTCCGAGGCCACAACGGCCGCCTGGCGCGCCGTCAGGTGCCCGTACCGGTGCGCCAGATCCTCGTCCTCGGTCAGGAACGTCGCTTCGATCACCAGCATGTCGGCGCCGTCGGCGAGCGCGTACACCCCATCGCAGAGCCGGGTGTCCATCACGAACGCGAACCGCTGCCCGGGCCGCGGCTCACTGACCTGTGCCACATCGACAACCCGGTCCCCCAACCGCAGCGTTCCGGCGCGTTCCAGCTCGCCCACCGACGGCCCGCTGATCCCGAAGTGGGACAACAGCTCCGGGATGAACCTCCGGCCGTCCGGTTCGACCAGCCGGTAGCCGAACACATCAGTGGAATGCTCGAGGGCAGCGGCTTCCAGGACCCCGAACGCGCCGACGGCAACAACACCGGCAGCCGAAACCGGCTCCTCCCGCACCTCGACGCGGTCGTAGAACACCGAGGCGTGCCGCAACCGATCGAAGTAGTCGCGGCCTGACGCCGGAAAGTGCGCGACGAGCGGATGGCCGATCTGATCGAGTGACGCCCGCTGGATCACGCCGGGCACCCCGAGGCAGTGATCGCCGTGAAAATGCGTGAGGCACAACCGGTTCACCGCACTGACCGACACCCCGGCCAGCATCATCTGGCGCTGGGTGCCCTCCCCGGGATCGAAGAGGATGCCCTCGTCGTCCCAGCGCAGTAGGTAGCCGTTGTGGTTGCGGTAGCGGGTCGGCACCTGACTGGCGGTGCCGAGCACTACCAACTCACGCATACCGCACCTTTGCTACTTGGCGGCCTCGTACTTCTTCATCGCATCGTCGAGGCGTTGCAGCGCATCTCCGTAATCGGCGAAGTTGCCGTTCTTCTGGGCTTCCTGCACCGCGCCCAGCGCCGTCTCGACGTCGGTCAGCGCGGCAGACTTGGCCGGCGACAACGTCGTTGGGACACCCGGTGTGGCCGGTACCCCCGCGACCGGGGTGGGCACCTCCGGCGCGCTGCCCGGCACCGGAGCGGGTGCCGCAGGCGGGCGGGAGCCCGGTGGCTGACCGCCCGGCGGCGGGGTCGCCGGCGCGGGACCGGTGGCTGTCGCGCCCGCGCCGGCACCGAAGATGCCGTCGAGCGCGGTACTGACCGTCGGGCCGTAGCCGACCTTGTCGTTGTACATCATCGCCACCCGGATCAACCGTGGATAGGACGATGCGGCATCACTGGAGCCCGGCGAGGCGTACACCGGTGACACGTAGATCAGGCCGCCCTGCCCGACCGGCAGGGTCAGCAGATTGCCCCACCGTATTCGGTTCTGGTTGTCACGGCCGATCACACCGAGGTCTTGGCTGACCGCAGTGTCGGTACTGATCGCGTTGAACGCCAACTTTGGACCGTTGACCTGGCCCGGAATGGTCAACACCGTGATCCGGCCGTAGGTTTCGGGGTCGGAACTGGCACTGATGTAGGCGGCCAGGAAGTCACGCCGGAACCGGTTCATCGCGCTGGTCAGCTGGAACGACGACGAATTGGTATTGCGGGCAAGGTCTTTGGCCACGATGTAATACGGCGGCTGATAGCTGCTCGCGGTCGGGTTGGGATCCAGCGGCACGTCCCAGAAGTCCGAGGTGGAGAAGAACGTCACCGGATCGTCGACGTGATACTTGGCCAGCAGCATGCGCTGAACCTTGAACAGGTCTTCCGGATAGCGAAGGTGCGCAGCCAGATCCGGAGTGATCTCACTCTTCGGCTTGACCGTGCCCGGGAATACCGCCATCCACGCCTTCAGCACCGGGTCGCTCTCGTCCTGGGCGTAGAGCGTCACGGTGCCGTCGTAGGCGTCGACGGTGGCCTTGACCGAGTTGCGGATGTAGGACACCTGCTTGTCCGGGGCCAACCGGTTGACCGCCACCTCGGTGGAGTCCGCGGTGGCCGACGACAGCGACGTCAACTCCGAGTACGGGTAGTTGTCCAGCGTGGTGTAGCCGTCGATGACCCACACCATCTTTTTGTTGACGATCGCCGGGTACACCGTGCTGTCGGTGGTCAGCCACGGCGCCACCGCCTCCACCCGCTGCGCGGGGTCGCGGTTGAACAGGATCTTGCTGTTGTTGCCGATCACGTTGGAGAACAAGAAGTTCCGCTCGGCGAACTTGGCGGCGAACACGCTGCGCGCCAGCCAGTTGCCGATCGGCACACCACCGGCGCCGGTGTAGGTGTAGTTCTTGGTGTCGGTGTTGGTCTCGTAGTCGTACTCGCGGTCGGCGCCGTTCTTACCGACGATCGCGTAGTCGGCCGCCGTGTTGGAGATGACCGGGCCGAAGTAGACACGCGGCTGATCCAGCGGGGCCGGGCCGGGCGAGACGACATTGCCGTTGGCCCCGACGACGCTGGCCAGGAATTCGGGATAACCGCCATTCTGGTTGGGGTCGTTGGCGATTCCGCGCACCGTGTTGGCCGGCGAGGCGATGAAACCGTTTCCGTGGGTGTAGACGGTGTGCCGGTTGATCCAGTCCCGCTGGTTGTCCTGCAGCCGGTCCGGGTTGAGTTCGCGGGCGGCGACCACGTAATCACGCAGCTCGCCGTCGGCGCTCTGGTAGCGGTCGATAGACAGCTGGTCGGGGAAGTAGTAGAAGTTCTTCCCCTGCTGGAACTGGGTGAACGCCGGGCTGATGATCGTCGGATCCAGCACCCGGATGTTCGACGTGGTCGCCCGGTCGGAGGCCACCTGCTGCGCGGTGGTCGGCGCGGTGCCGCTGTAATCCCGGTACGTCACATGATCGTTGGTCAGCCCGTACGCCTGCCGTGTCGCGGCGATACTGCGACTGATGTATTCGCTTTCCTTCTGCGCGGCATTGGGTTTGACGCTGATCTGCTCGACGACCAGTGGCCAGCCCGCGCCGACGATCAGCGAGCTCAGCAGCAACAGCACCAAGCCGATCGCGGGGATACGCAGGTCGCGCAGCACGAGTGCGGAGAACACCGCGGCCGCGCAGATCAGCGCGATGGCAAGCAGGATCAGCTTGGCCGGCAGCACGGCGTTGATGTCGGTGTAACCGGCGCCGGTGAACGGCTTACCGCCGCGGGTGTGGCTGAGCAGTTCGTAGCGGTCCAACCAATAGGCGACGGCCTTGAGCAACACCAGCGTCCCGATCAGCGCCACCAGTTGGATGCGGGCCGGGCGGCTCAGTACGCCGCTGCGGCCGGCCAACCGGATGCCGCCGAAGATGTAGTGACTGATCAGGTTCGCCAGGAACGCCAGGAACAGCGCGACGAACAGGTACGACAGCACCAGCCGATAGAACGGCAGATCGAAGGCGTAGAACCCGAGGTCCTTGCCGAACTGTGGGTCGGTGATGCCGAAGTCACCGCCGTGCAGGAACAACTGCACGCGGGCCCAGTAGCTCTGCGCCACCGCTCCGGACAGCACACCGATGACCGTGGGCACCCCGATGCCGAACAACCGAAGCCGGGCCATCACCGCGGTCCGGTAGCGCGCCACCGGATCATTCGGCCCGACCGTCGGCACGAACACCGGCCGGGTGCGGTAGGCCAGCGCCAGCCCGGCGAAGACGATCGCACCCACCGCCAGGGCAGCGACCAGGAAGACCACGATGCGGGTGACCAGGACGGTGGAGAACACCGAGCGGTAGCCCAGCTCGCCGAACCACAACCAGTCCACGTAGGTGTCGACCAATCGTGGCCCCACCAGCAACAGCACGACGACCGTGAGCGCAATACCGATCAGAATCCGGCTGCGCCGAGTCAACTTCGGCATCCTGGCGCCGGGCCGCATACTCACCTGTCAGGCTCCTGAGTCTTGTCGGCGCGGCCGCGCCGCGCCGAGGCAGCAGTACGGCCACAACTCTACGCATCGCAACAACGGTGCGGTCCTGCAGCAATGCGCTAGCAGCTGGGCGGACGCCCGCCGGAGGTCAGCGTGTGCAGCGAATCGACGGCGCTGCTCAACGTGTCGACCTTCACCAACTCCATGTTGTCGTCGCGCATGGACTTCGCCTCATCGCAGTTTTCGGCAGGCACCAGGAACACACTCGCCCCGGCCTCCTGGGCGGCCAGCATCTTGTGGGTGATGCCACCGATCGGGCCCACCTTGCCGTCCGCGCTGATCGTTCCGGTGCCGGCGATGAACTTCGATCCGTTGAGATCGCCGGTGGTCAGCTTGTCGATGACGGCGAGGCTGAACATCAACCCGGCCGACGGGCCGCCGATGTTGGCCAGGTTGAAATCGATCTTGAACGGCGCCCACGGCGCGTCGAGCACCGCCACCCCGAGATAGCCGTAGTCGCGATCCTGGTTGTTGCCCAAGGTGATTCGCGCGACGCCCGGCGGGCCGTTCTTGCGGCGATAGTCGAGGACGATTTCCTGGCCCGGTTTGGTGGCCTTCAGTAGCGCCGTGAACTCCGCGATATTCGCTACCGGCTTACCGTCGACGGCGTCGATCGCGTCGCCGTTCTGCAGTTTGCCCGCCGACGGCCCCGGATCGTTCACCTTCTCCACCCGCACCGCCGAGGGGTATTTCAGATACCCCAGCGCCGCGTACTCGGCACTGTCCTCGGACCGCTTGAAGTCGGCGTCCTGATCCTTCTCGACGTCTTCGCGCGACTTGTCCGGCGGGAACACCAGGTCCCGCGGAACCAGCTGCTCGCGACCCGACACCCACAAGGTCAGTGCCTGGCCCAGCGTCAGGCCGTCGCGCTGCGCGACGGTGGTCATGTTCAGGTGCCCGGAGGTGGGATGGGTTTCGGTGCCGTCGATGGCCACCACCGGCTTGCCGTCGACCTCACCGAGCGTGTCGAACGTCGGCCCCGGGCCCAGCGACACATAGGGCACCGTCACGACCGCCAGCAGCACGCCGAAGACGACGATCGGCACGAGCGCCGTCAGCAGCGTCAGAATCCGCCTGTTCACGCCGCCAAGACTAGATGCGGCGGGCAGGAGCGAAGCGACCCGGGGAAATCGCCGGAGCCCCTGGCCGCCTCGGTTCACTGACAGCGGATCGCCTCCTTCCGCACTCGCGGCCCAGCATGAGTACGGTTGAGGCATGCCTGACCAGCCCTTCGGCTTCTCCGCGGGAGACGACCCCGACCGCGACAAGCCGAAAAAGGACCCGAACCCCGGCCCCGGTGACCCGTTCGGTTTCGCCGGCGGCGACTTCAACATGGCCGACCTCGGTCAGATCTTCACCAAGCTCGGCCAGATGTTCAGCGGCGCCGGCAACCCGATGGCCGGCGGCTCGGGACCGGTCAACTACGACGTGGCCCGCCAGCTGGCGTCCAGCTCGATCGGCTTCGTCGCTCCCATCGCGTCCGCCACCAGCACCGCCGTCGCCGACGCCGTGCACCTGGCCGACACCTGGCTTGACGGGGCGACCGCGCTGCCCGCCGGGGCGACCAAAGCCGTCGCGTGGACCCCCAACGACTGGGTGGACGGCACGCTGGACCGCTGGAAGCGCTTGTGCGACCCGATGGCCGAGCAGATCTCGTCGGTGTGGGCGCAGTCGCTGCCTGAGGAGGCCAAGGCGATGGCCGGGCCGCTGATGGCGATGATGACCCAGATGGGCGGCATGGCGTTCGGCTCGCAGCTGGGCCAAGCCCTCGGCAAGCTGTCCCGCGAAGTGCTGACGTCGACCGACATCGGACTGCCGCTGGGACCGACCGGCGTGGCCGCCCTGATGCCCGACGCCATCGAGACGCTGTCCGAAGGCCTCGAGCAGCCGCGCAGCGAGATCATGACGTTCCTGGCCGCCCGCGAGGCGGCTCATCACCGGCTGTTCAGCCACGTGCCGTGGCTGTCGAGCCAGCTGCTGAATGCCGTCGAGGCCTACGCCAAGGGCATGAAGATCGATATGAGCGGCCTCGAGGAGCTGGCGCAGGGCATCAACCCGGCCGCGCTGACCGACCCGGCCGCCATGGAACAACTGCTCAGCCAGGGCATGTTCGAGCCGAAAGCCACCCCGGAACAGACGGCGGCGCTCGAGCGGCTCGAAACCCTGCTGGCGCTGATCGAGGGCTGGGTTCAGACCGTGGTCACCGCCGCACTCGGCGAGCGCATTCCCGGCACCGCGGCGCTCTCGGAGATGCTGCGGCGCCGCCGGGCCACCGCCGGACCTGCCGAACAGACCTTCGCGACGTTGGTCGGGCTGGAACTGCGCCCCCGCAAGATGCGGGAGGCCGCCTCGCTGTGGGAGCGACTCACCGACGCCGTCGGCATCGACGCGCGCGACGCCGTCTGGCAGCACCCGGATCTGCTGCCCAGCTCCGCCGACCTCGACGAGCCGGCCGGCTTCATCGACCGGATCATCGGCGGCGATACCAGCAGCCTGGACATCGACGCCGCGATCGAGGAATTCCAGAAGGCCGAAGACGAAAAGTCGGAAGACGGCAAGAAGAACGACGACGGGCCTGTGGATAGCTGAGCCGCGCGGCACCGTCGTGATGCCACAGTCGGCAGGTGCTCTACGCACTCGACCCGGCGATGCCGGTGCTGTTGCGTCCCGACGATGCGGTGCAGGTCGGCTGGGATCCCCGCCGCGCCGTGCTGGTTCGCCCACCTGACGGAGTCACGCCGGCCGCGCTGGCAAGCCTGCTGCGCGGCATGCACGTTCCCCTCGACAAGACCGAACTGCAGCGGCTGGCCGCCGCGCACGGACTCGCCGACAATCTCGACCAGCTGCTCGACGCACTCGAAAGCAGCGGCGTCGTCCGCGGCCGGGCCCGCCCCACCGCTGCCCGCGCGCTGGCGATCCGGGTGCACGGCAGCGGCCCCCTGGCCGATCTTCTGGTCGAAGCGCTGCGCTGTTCCGGGGCGCGGATCGCGCAGACCAGCCACACCGGCGCCGCCCTGTCGACGGCGCGCGCCGACATGGTCGTGCTGACCGACTACCTTGTCGCCGATCCCAGGCTGGTGCGCGACCTCCACACCGTCGGCATCCCGCACCTGCCGGTACGGGTGCGCGACGGCGCCGGGCTGGTCGGCCCGCTGGTGATCCCCGGCGTGACGAGCTGCCTGGCCTGCGCCGACCTGCACCGCACCGACCGGGACGGCGCCTGGCCCGCGGTGGCCGCACAGCTACGCGACGTGATCGGTACCGCCGACCGTCCGACCGTTCTAGCAACCGCCGCCGTCGCGCTCGGACAGGTGCAGCGCATCATCACCGCGGTGCGCGGACAGGAAGCGGCCGGCGCTCCCCCGACCACGCTGAACACCACCCTGCAGGTCGATGTGAGTAACAACACGATCACGGCTCGCCGCTGGTCACGGCATCCACGCTGCGAATGCTGACATCCATGGTTGCCAGGAGACCGCCGTCAGGGATGATGGTCTGGTGGCAGACATCAAGCGAGGCCGCGCGGCCCGCAACGTCAAGCTGGCGACCATCCCGGTCGGCTTCGCCGGCAGGGCGGCGCTGGGCTTGGGCAAACGACTGACCGGCAAGTCGAAAGACGAGGTCCAGGCCGAGCTGTTGGAGAAGGCTGCCAACCAGTTGTTCACCGTGCTCGGTGAGCTCAAGGGCGGAGCCATGAAGGTGGGCCAGGCGCTGTCGGTGATGGAAGCCGCCATCCCCCCGAGTTCGGCGAGCCCTACCGCGAGGCCCTGACCAAGCTGCAGAAGGACGCCCCGCCGCTGCCCGCGCCGAAGGTGCACCGCGTGCTCGACGGCCAGCTCGGCACCAAGTGGCGTGAACGCTTCCAGTCCTTCGATGACACCCCGGTCGCGTCGGCCAGCATCGGCCAGGTGCACAAAGGGGTCTGGTCGGACGGTCGCGAGGTGGCGGTCAAGATCCAGTACCCCGGCGCCGACGAGGCACTGCGCGCCGACCTGAAGACCATGCAGCGCCTGGTCAGTGTGTTCAAACAGCTCGCACCGGGCGCCGACGTGGAGGGCGTGGTCGACGAGCTCATCGAACGTACCGAAATGGAGCTGGACTACCGGCTCGAGGCCGACAACCAGCGTGCCTTCGCGAAGGCCTATCAGGGCCATCCGCATTTCGTGGTGCCGCACGTGGTCGCCAGCGCGCCGAAGGTGATGATCTCGGAGTGGATCGACGGCACCCCGATGGCGCAGATCATCCGGGATGGCACGCCCGACGAGCGGGACCTCTGTGGCACAAGGCTTATCGAGCTGACCTTCGACGCCCCGGCACGGCTCGGCATGATCCACGGCGACGCGCATCCCGGAAACTTCATGATGCTGCCCGACGGCCGGATGGGCGTCATCGACTTCGGCGCGGTCGGCCCGCTGCCGGATGGACTGCCCGTCGAGATCGGTCAGATCATCTGTCTGGCCCGCGACAAGAAGTACGACGAACTGCTGCCCGCGATGGAGCGGGTCGGCTTCATTCAGAAGGGCGAGCAGGTGTCGGTCCGCGAGATCGACGACATGCTGCGCCAGTACGTCGAGCCGATCGAGGTCGACGTCTTCCACTACACCCGCCGGTGGCTGCAGAAGATGGCAGCGGCGAACATGAACGTCTCAGCGGAGCAGATCAAGACCGCCCGGGCGATGGATCTGCCGGCCAAACTGGCAATCCCGCTGCGGGTGATCGCGTCGACCGTGGCGATCTCGTGTCAGCTCGACGCCCATGTTCCGACTCGTGAACTGGCTGCGAAGTTCGTGCCAGGATTCGTCGAGCCCGAGCCGGCGCACTAGCCGGCTCGGACTCGACCCGCTAGGCCGCGATCACGTCCTTGCGCGGACGCCCCCGTGGCCGCTTGCGCTCCACGATGCTGCCGCGTTCGATGATCTCGCCGCCCCAAACTCCCCACGGCTCACCGCGGTCCAACGCGGCGGCAAGGCATTGCCGCCGGATCGGACAGTCCCCGCAGAGCACCTTCGCGCGCTCCAGCTCCATGGGACTCTCGGCGAACCACAAGTCGGGATTCCCGTCGTGGCACGGCAACACCGGCAGTTTCTCCTCGCGGACTGTCGATGTCGACATGTCTCGCTCACCTGCTTCCTGGTCGAATGGCTGTATCTCTTCGGGGGATCCGGGCCAGGAATCGGGTGAAACACAAAGGCCACGGATCCTTTGACTTCGGGTCCGTGGCCAGTGGCTGTGTCTGGGAGCTTTCCTAGATGAAGCTCCTGTCCACGGACGCGATCGTCGGGGCGGCGTTGACGCGACGCTTACGCTGCGCCGAAATAGCGGCGGCCGCGCCGGCGGCGGCATGGGCAGCGAAAGCCTGATGCGTGGGGGTCGCCATGACGGCACGGAAGGACCACGCACGATGCGCGACTGCAGCTACGCCAAAAATCGTAGTGCTGATCATCGTCGGTCCCTCCTTCCTCACGCCGCCCTGTAGCCATCGATCGGCACAGGATTCGATTTAGAGGCTAACCCCTAACCCCATTTCGCTACAAGCGATTTTCTGACCTGCGGTTTCGGCCCCGGCGGACCTCCCGGGGAGACAACCGGTGACGCCACCGGAGCTGACCCGCTCAGCAGCCCCAACGCCCGCCCTGAGAAACTAATTCCCATGGCACAGATAACCCTGCGTGGAAACCCGATCAACACCGTTGGAGACCTGCCCGCCGTCGGCGCCCAGGCCCCCGCCTTCACCTTGACCGGCACCGATCTCGGCGACCTGGACAGCGGCCAGTACAGCGGAAAAGCTCTGGTGCTCAACATCTTTCCCTCGGTCGACACCCCGGTGTGCGCTACCAGCGTGCGGACGTTCAACGAGCGTGCGGCGGCCACCGGTGCACCGGTGGTCAACATCTCCAAGGACCTGCCGTTCGCGCTGAAGCGGTTCTGCGGCGCCGAGGGCATCGAGAACGCCGTGGCCGCGTCGGCGTTCCGCAGCAGCTTCGGTGAGGACTTCGGCATCACGATCACCGACGGACCGATGGCCGGCCTGCTGGGTCGCGCGGTCGTGGTCGTCGGCGCCGACGGCAAGGTGGCCTACACCGAGCTGGTCCCCGAGATCGGCCAAGAGCCCGACTACGACGCCGCCATCGCCGCCCTGGGCTGATCTACCCCGCGGATCCGCCCGGGTCCATGCGAGCTCACCGACTTTTGTGTTCGATATGAGTCTCGTGACCTGGGCGGATTCCGCATCCATCCTTGAGGTATGGAACTTCAACGGCGAAATGACCTCAAGCACAGTCCGATTCGGCACAGCCGAAGCATTCTTGCCGGGGCGGCCGCGGTGTTCGCGGCGCTCGCGTTGAGCAGCGCCCCTATTGCCGCCGCGGACGCCCACGGCCACACCGACGGCGAATCCGGCGCAGTGACCGGCGCCGGCTTCGGACCCACTCTCGGCGTCGGCGGACCCTCCAGTTACTCCGGCGGCGGCACCGCCAATCACCCGGGCAGCGGTTCGGCGACCCTCGGCGTCGGCGGGCCGTCCAGCTATACCGGTGGCGCCACCGCCAACCATCCCGGCGGCACCGCGACCCAGGGCGTCGGAGACGTCAACAGCTACACCGGCCAGGGCACCTCTGGAGCCCCGAACAACGGCACCAACGCCACCACCAGGACCGGCAACTACGGACCCGGCCACTGACCTACTGGCGGGCGCGCACCATCTCGAGCACATCGGGTCCGAACTGCTCGAGCTTGCGCGCCCCGATACCGGGGATCGCCACCAGTGCCGCATCGTCGGCGGGCAGCGACTCGGCGATCGCGATCAGCGTGTTGTCGGTGAAGACAACGTAGGCAGGCACTTTCAGCTCCTTGGCGGTGCGAAGCCGCCAATCCTTGAGCTGACTCAGGAGTTCGTCGTCGACGTCGACCGAGCAGGTTTCGCAGCGGCGCAACATGATTGACGGCGCCGTGCTCAGCACCGCGTTGCAGACCCGGCAGCGCGGTGTCGCGCCCTTCTGCTTGCGCGGCCGGTTCGGCGTCGGCTCGGCCTGGGTCTGCGGTGCGATGCCGTTGAGGAACCGGGACGGACGCCGGCCCTGACGGCCACCCGGGGTTCGGGCCAAGGCCCAGCTGAGCTCCAAATGCACTCGAGCCCGGGTGATTCCGACGTACAGCAGGCGGCGCTCCTCCTCCACCGCCTCACTGTCCGGTCCGTGCGCCAGCGCATGCGAGATCGGCAGCGTGCCGTCGGCGAGGCCGACCAGGAACACCGCATCCCATTCCAGGCCCTTGGCGGCGTGCAGCGAGGCCAGCGTCACGCCCTGCACCACCGGTGGGTGCCGGGCATCGGCGCGCACCCTGAGCTCGGCCACCAAGGCGGGTAGGTCCAACTGCGGGCGGGCGGCAACCTCGTCGTCGACCAGGTCGGCCAGTGCGGTGAGCGCCTCCCAGCGCTCTCGGGCCTTGGTGCCGGCCGGTGGTTCGCCGGTCAGGCCGAGCGGTTCGAGGATCTGGCGCACGACCTCCGGCAGCGGGCCCTCCTCGCCGACGGAACGTTCGGCCGCGCGCTGCAGCGCCAGCAGTGACTGCCTGATCTCCTGGCGGCTGAAGAAGCCCTCACCGCCGCGCACCTGGAACGGGATGCCGGCCTCGGTGAGCGCCTCCTCGTAGGCCTCGGATTGCGCGTTGATGCGATACAGCACCGCGATTTCGCCTGCGGGCGTTCCGGATTCGACGAGTCGCTTGATCGCACGCGCGACGGATGCCGCTTCGGCGACCTCGTCGGGATGTTCGTGGAACGTCGGCGACGGGCCGGGTTCGCGCTGACCGATCAGGTGCAGCTTGCTGCCGGCCACCCGGCCGCGCGCCGCCGCGATCACCCGGTTGGCCAGCGACACCACCTGCGGGGTGGATCGGTAGTCCCGCTCGAGACGCACCACCGTCGCGTCGGGGAACTGGCGGGAGAAATCGAGCAGGTAGCGCGGCGAGGCGCCGGTGAACGAGTAGATGGTCTGGTTCGCGTCGCCGACGACGGTCAGGTCGTCGCGATTGCCCAGCCATGCGTCGAGCACCCGCTGCTGCAACGGCGTGACGTCCTGGTATTCGTCGACGACGAAGCAGCGGTAGCGGTCCCGAAACTCGGCGGCCACCGCGGCATCGTTCTCGATCGCGCCGGCGGTGTGCAGCAGCAGGTCGTCGAAATCCAGCAGCGCGATGCCGTCGCGGTTGGCTTTGAGCTTCTCGTAGCCGGCGTACACGGTGGCGACCTTCGCGGCGTCCAGCGGGATGTCACGCTGGATCTTGGCCACCGCGGCGGCGTAGCCCTCGGGGCTGATCAATGAGGCCTTGGCCCATTCGATTTCGCCGGCCAGGTCACGGACGTCGTCGGTACTGACCTGCAGGCGGGCCCGGCTGGCGGCCTGCGCCACGACGGAGAACTTGGTGTCCAGCAGCTGCCAGCCCGTGTCACCGACCACCCGCGGCCAGAAGTACCGCAGCTGACGCAGCGCGGCGGCGTGGAACGTCAGCGCCTGCACGGATCCGACCGGGGCGCCCATGTTCTGCGCATCCATGGCACGCAGCCGGGAGCGCATCTCCCCCGCGGCGCGCGAGGTGAACGTCACGGCCAGTACCTGACCGGCGGCGACGTGACCGTTGGCGACCAGATGCGCGATGCGGTGCGTGATCGTGCGGGTCTTACCGGTGCCGGCGCCGGCCAGCACACACAACGGCCCCCGGGCGGCCAGCACGGCCTCGCGCTGTTCGTCGTCGAGGCCGGTCAAATGGTCGACGGTCACCGGCATGCGCTCCATCTTGGCAGGGGGTGGGGACAATGCACGTTTGGCGCTGAAGATAAGTTCGAGCCCATGAGTGGCAACGATCCCCAGCTCACCATGTACTCCACCGTGTGGTGCGGCTACTGCAAGCGCCTGAAGACCGCGCTGAAATCGGCGGGCATCGCGTTCACCGAAGTCGACATCGAGCACGACCCGGACGCGGCCAAGTTCGTGATGTCGGTCAACAACGGCAACCAGACCGTCCCGACCGTGAAATTCTCCGACGGTTCGGCGCTGACCAACCCCAGCCTCAAAGACGTCCAGGCCAAGCTCGCGTCGTAGGTTCGCGCCGAGATCGACGAATTGCAGCGTTCTTCTCGCACTTTCGCTGCCAATCGTCGGTTTGGGCGCTAGGTGGCGTGCGCCCAGGACTCGATGATCTCGCGGGCAATCGAGATCGAGCCCGGCAGCAGCAGTTTCGACGACGAGTCACTGCTCCAGTCGCCGTGCTCGAGCGCCTCCCGCACCTCGGCCCGGGTGAACCAGGCCGCCTCGGCGATCTCGCCGTCGTGAAAAACGAACTCCTGCTCGGGATCGCCGATGGCATGGAACCCCACCATCAGTGACCGCGGGAACGGCCACGGCTGACTGCCCAGGTACTCGACGTCGCGCACCGACAGGCCGATCTCCTCGTTGACCTCGCGCGCCACGCAGCTCTCGAACGACTCCCCCGCTTCGACGAACCCGGCCAGCAGCGAGAACAGCCGCTGCGGCCACACTGTCTGGCGGGCCAGCACCGCCCGGTCATGACCGTCGTGAATCAGCACGATGATGGCCGGGTCGATGCGGGGGAACTCCTCGTGGCCGGTGAGCGGATTCAGCCGCGACCAACCCGCCTTGACCGCTTTGGTCGGTGACCCGTCCACGGCGCTGTAGCGGGCGTGCTCATGCCAGTTCAGCAGGGCCAGCGCGGACGCCAGCAGCTGAGCGCTGACGTCGTCGATCTGCTGACCGCCGCGGCGCAGATCCGACACCTCACCCTCGCCGTGCTCGGGAGCCTCGAGGGCCGCGCGCACCGCCCATACGTGCCGGTTGTCCTCCAGGCGGCCCAGGAACACCGCATCCGGCGGCGGCGCGGCGGCGTGCTTGACCGCCGGCGTCAGCGACACCCGACCGTCGGCGACCATCACCTGGTTGCGGTGATCGACGCGCAGCAGCGCGGCGTCGGCCCAGCCGGCGATGGCGGCGTCGACATCGGTACGAAGATGGTCGGCACGGTCGGCGCCCACCCGGGAGAGCAGCGGAACGTTACGCAGTCGGAAAGCCACGTCGTCAGTCTTCTCCGGTGGCGCGGACGTAGAGCAGCCGGTCGGTGGCCTCCAGGGCGTCGACTTCCGCGTCGTCGACGCGCAGCAGCTTCCCGTCGCGCACCACGCCGAGCACGATGTCGGGCAGGTGGCGCGGTGAGCCGCCGACCTCCTTGTGCTCGACCTCCCGCTCGGCGATCGCGAAGCCGGCGTCCGGGGTCAGCAGGTCTTCGATCATCTCGACGACGCTGGGCGTGGTGGTCGCGATGCCGAGCAACCGGCCCGCGGTCTCCGAGGACACCACCACCGAGTCGGCGCCGGACTGCCGAAGCAGATGCTGGTTCTCGGCTTCCCGCACCGCGGCGATGATCTTGGCTTTCGGCGCCAGCTCGCGTGCGGTCAGGGTGACCAGCACCGCGGTCGGGTCGCTGTTGGTGGCCACGATGATCGAATTGGCGTGCTGGGCGCCGGCCAGCCGCAGCACGTCGGACTTGTTGGCGTCGCCGCGCACGGTGACCAGTCCGGCGGCGTTGGCCCGGTCGAGCGACGCCTGGTCGGTGTCGACGACGACGATGTCGGCGGGCGCGACACCGTCACCGATCATCGCGGCCACCGCCGTCCTGCCCTTCGTCCCGTAGCCGATGACGACGGTGTGGTTGCGCACGCTGTTCCTCCAACGCTGGATCTTGAGAGCCTGCCGCGACGCCGTGGTCAGGGTTTCCACGGTGGTACCGACCAAGACGATCAGGAATGCCACCCGAAGCGGGGTGATGACCAAGACGTTCACCAGGCGCGCGGTCTCGGTGTACGGGGTGATGTCGCCGTAGCCGGTGGTCGACAGCGACACGGTGGCGTAGTACAGGCAGTCCAGGAAGGTCAGCGGTCCCTCGCGGACGTCGCGGTAGCCGTCCCGGTCGAGGTAGACGATGAAGACCGCCAGGAACAGCGCGGTCAGGGCGTAGATCAACCGGCGGGCGATGCGGCGACCCGGGCTGACGAACTTCTCCGGGATGTGCAAGTAGTCGACGAGTGCGCTGTCGGGCTTGGCTGCCAGGTTCTCGTCGATCGCCTCGAGCCTGCGCCGCAACCTACCCTTGGCCACGCGACTCCGTCATCGTCTGCAACGTCGTCGGGTGCAACCCACTCGCATCGGTTGCCAACCCTCTCGTCTTGAGCGCCACCACTCCAGCATTATGTACCCATGCCGACGACGACTACCGAACTCGAACCTTCACGCAGCCCGAGCCAGCTGCCTGCCTACCGCGCCGCGCTGATGCTCATCGGCATCGGGGTCGGCCACTTCCTGGCCCCCAAGCCCTTCGACGAGATCGTGCCCGCGGAGCTCCCGGGTGACGCACGGTTCTACACCTACGCCTCCGGGGTGGCCGAGGTCGGCATCGGGACCATGCTGCTGGTGCCGCGGACTCGCCGCGCTGCCGCGCTGTTCGCGATCGCGTTGTACCTCGCGGTGTTCCCGGCCAACGTGAACATGGTTCGGTTGTGGCGCGACAAGCCGCTGCCGATGAAGCTGGTGGCGCTGGCCCGGTTGCCGCTGCAGGTGCCGATGATCACCCAGGCGTTGGCCATCAGGCGCAACGCTCCGCGCTACTAGCTTCGGCGAGCAGCGCCACCAATTCCTGTGGGCCGGAAAGGTTTTCCGGCATCACGGTGACCCCTGCACGCACGTAGTGGAAGGCCGCCCGGACGTCGGACTCCGGGCAGTTCTTGATGGCCGCCCACGCCAGGCGGTAGACCGCGAGCTGGACGGCGGCGTGCCTTTTGGCGTCGTCGTCGGCGGGCGGTTCGCCGGTCTTCCAGTCGACGACGGTCATCTTGCCGTCGGCATCGGCGAACACCGCGTCGATGCGGCCGCGCACCACCGTGTCACCGATCGCCATCTCGAACGGCACCTCCACGTCGACCGGAGTACGGGCCGCCCACTGCGATTTCGTGAATGCGTCCTGCAGAGCGGCCAGCTCCGCGGTCTCGGTGGCCGCGCCGTCGACCGCTCCCGGCAGGTCGTCGAGGTCGAAAAGGCGTTCGGCGCCGTAGAAGCGCTGCACCCATTCGTGGAACGCGGTGCCCCGGATCGCGTGCGGATCCGGCCGCGACGGCAACCGGCGGGTCAGCCGGCGTAGCGCCGCAGGATCGCGGTCGAGTTCCACCAGTGCGCTGACCGACAGCTGCCCGGGCAGTTGTACCGGCGGCGGTGCGGCGATCCGGGCCCGTTCGGCCAGCAGGGCGTCGACGTCGGCTGTCCAGTTCTCCGGGTCCTCGCCGCTGTCCGGGATCGCCCCGGCCAGCGCCGACCGGACCAGCGCGGCGCCCTGTTCGATGTCGGGGCGGGTCCGGCCGAGCGGATCGGCGGGCCAGACCGCTTCACGGATGCTGTCGCGCAACGGGTTCCGTTCACCGTCGGCCGGCTCCGGGGCCCACTGGTCCACCATGCCGCATGGCTGCCCCGCCGCGTCGGCGGCGTCGATGATGTCCTTGACCTCACGCAGGAAGTCCGACGGCCCGCGCGGCGTGCTTTCCGTGGAACCCCAGTGGTGCCCGGACAGCAGCAGGGTGTCCTCGGCTCGCGTGATCGCGACGTAGAGCAGTCGGCGTTCCTCATCGAGGCGGCGCTGCTCGAGCTGCTTCTTGTGGGCCATGATGCTGTCGGACAAGGCTTTTCGGTGGTTGACGTGTTCGGTGTCCAGCACCGGCACGCCATGCAGCCCGGCGGCGGCCCGATCCCCGCGCAGCAGCGGCGGCAGGTCGGCCGGGTCGGAGAGCCAGGTCCGCTTGGACGCGGTGGACGGAAACACCCGCGCGGACAGGTGCGGGACCGCCACCACCTGCCATTCGAGTCCCTTGGCGGCGTGCACGGTCAGCACCTGCACGCGCCCGGTGGCCACACCGACCTCTGCGGGGGCCAGACCGTTCTCGACGACCGCGGCCGCATCGAGGTAGGCCAACAGCCCGTTGATGCATGCCCCGGGCCGGGTCGCATAGTCGGCGACCACGTCGGCGAACCGATCGAGGTGTTCGGCACCGGCCCAGCCCGCGGCGACGGGCCGGGCGGCCCGCACCTCCACGTCGACGCCGAGGACGCGCCGCACCTCGCCGACGAGTTCGGTGACCGGGTGGCCCAATAGTGTTCGCAGTCGGGCCAATTCACCAGCGAGCTCGGCGATGCGACGGTGCCCTTCGGCCGAGTACGCGGTGGCCGGACCCGGGTCGGCCAGCGCGTCGGCCAGGCTCGCGGTGTCGGCGTCGGGTGCGGCCGAGGCGATGATCTGCTCAGCGGTGACGGCCGCCTGCCGAGCCCCGTCGATCGCCATGGCCCGCCGCCACAGCGCGGCGAGGTCGGCAGCGCCGAGCTGCCAGCGCGGACCCGTCAGCACCCGCATCGCCGCCGCGCCGGCGGCCGGATCGGCGACCAACCGCACCATCGCCGCCAGATCGGCGACCTCCGGGATCGACAGCAGACCGGCCAGACCGACGACTTCGACAGGTACCCCGCGGGCGCTGAGCGCCTCGGCGATCGGTCCGGCGTCGGCGTTGCGCCGCACCAGCACCGCGGCGGTCGGCGGCTCACTGTTGTCTGCCGCCGCCTCGGCATACCGCGCCGCGATGTGGTCGGCGACCCACTCACGCTCGGTGGCCACATCAGTGAGCAGCGCGCAGCGCACCGTGCCGGCCTCGGCACCGGGGCGGGCCCGCAGCGCCCGGACCGCGACCGAGCGGCGGCGCGCTTCGGCGGAGATCTCGTTGGCGATGTGCAGCGTGGTCGGCGGGTTGCGCCAGCTGGTCCGCAGTTCGAGTGTGGGCGCCGGAGAGCCGTCGGCTTGCGGGAAGTCGGTGGTGAACCGCGGCAGGTTGGTCGCCGACGCGCCACGCCAACCGTAGATCGACTGGATCGGATCGCCGACCGCGGTCAAGGCCAGGCCTTCGTCGGCACCGGCCCCGAACAGCGACGACAGCGCGATGCGCTGGGCGTGACCGGTGTCCTGGTATTCGTCGAGCAGCACAACGCGGTAGCGGCCGCGAAGCTGCTCCCCCACCTGCGGGCAGGTCGAGGCCAGCCGCGCCGCGGCCGACATCTGTGAACCGAAGTCCATAACCTTGTCGGCGCGCATCCGCGCGTGCAGCGCGTCGATCAGCGGTACCAGGGCGGTGCGTTCAGTCTGGGTGGCCAGCATGCTCAGCAGGAACTGGCTCGGGCCGCGATCGCGTTGATACCGCCCGGCCGGCAGGTGATGCACCAGCCGGTCGAGTTCCAGGTGGGTGTCCAGCAGCTGGTCGGTGTCGACCAGGTGCTCGGCCAGTTCGCCGGACAGCTTGAGCACCATCGCGGTGACGCCGGCCGGGTCCTTCGCGGTGTCCAACGGTCCGGGGTGGCTGCTGACCACGTCGAAAGCCAGTTGCCACAACTCGGTTTCGCTGAGCAGCCGGGCGTCGGGCTCCACCGGAAGCAACGGTCCGTACTCGCGCAGCAGTGCACCGGCGAAGGCGTGGTAGGTGCTCACCGTCGGCGCTCCCTGCGGCGCGGCGCCACCGAGGTGACCCGCCAGGCGGGCCAGCCGGGACCGCACCCGGCGCAGCAGCTGCCCGGCCGCCTTGCGGGTGAAGGTCAAGCCGAGCACCTGGCCTGGGTCGGCGAATCCGTTGGCCACCAGCCACACCACCCGCGCGGCCATGGTCTCCGTTTTGCCCGCACCGGCGCCGGCGATGACGACGAGCGGGCCCGGCGGCGCGGCGATGACCGCGGCCTGCTCGTCGGTCGGTGTCGGAAGACCAAGGGCCTCAGCAAGTTCGAAGGGGCTGTAGGTCATGACGACTCCGTTCGCGGTGCGGTGTGCGCGGGGCAGGACGGGCGCATCGGGCAGTGCGCGCAGCCGTCGTTCACTCGGGCGATGAACTGCGGGCCGGCCGTCGCGGCCGCCGCCTGTTGCACGGTCTGGCGCCACTGCGCCGTACTGTCCGCGGTGAGTGCGGACTGTTCGCGTTCGGTGGCGCCCGATGCATTCGGCTTCGCGACGTAGACCAGGCGGCCGCCGCCGGGCCGATCACCGTCGGCCAGCGCCCCGTCGGCGATGGCCAACTGGTACAGCCCGAGTTGGGCGTGGCGCTGCGCGTCGTCCTTCGTGACCGGACTCTTTCCGGTCTTGACATCGACGATCACCAGCCGACCCTCCGCGTCGCGCTCGAGCCGGTCGACGCGCCCGCGCACCCGCACCCCCGGTTGACCCTCGCCGGACTCGGCGATCACACCGTCGACCGCGACCTCGGTACCGATTTCGGTCAGCTCATGGCGGGTCGCCGAACGCCACGCCACGAACGCCTCGAGCATGGCGGCGTGCCGATCCAGTTCGTTGTCGGCGTACCACGTCGAGTCGAACGGAATTGTGCTCCAAAGCTTTTCCAGTTCGATCACCAACTGCTCCGCGCTGCTCGCCGAGTCCGCGATCAGGGCGTGCACCACCGACCCCAAGGTCGAGCGCAGGTCACGACGGCCGGCGCCGCCATGCCGTTCGGCCAACCAGCGCAGCGGGCAGTCGGCGAGCGTCTGCACGGTCGAGGGACTCAGGGTGACGGTGTGCTGGTCACCGCTCCACAGCGGTTCCACGGTGCTGACCGAGGTCATGCCGTACCACTGCGCCGGGTCCGCACCGGCCACACCGTCTGCAGCCAGCCGTGCCAATTGCTGTGCAGCGGTGGCACGTTCACCATCGGTGACGGTACCCGCCGGCGCGCACACCACCGCCCGCAGGCGGCCGACAACGGCCGACGGCGACAGCACCGGCGGAGCGACCACCGGCTGGGCGGGCCGCACGTCATCCGCGCATGCGTACCCCTCGAGCTCGGTGACGAACGGCGACGGTAGCGCCGCATCGTCACCGGCATCACTGTCGACGGCGGTGATCAGCAGCCCCCGCCGGGCGCGGCCCATCGCGGCGATGAGCAGCCTGCGTTCCTCTGCCAGCAGCGGCGCCCGCGTCGACACGTCGTCTCCCAGGCCGTCGAGCACATCGAGCAGCCGCTGCGTACCCAGCACGCCACCCCGGGGAGTGGTGTTGGGCCACAGGCCGTCCTGCACTCCGGCGATCACGACCAGGTCCCAGTCGCGGTCCAGCGCCGCATGCGGGCTCAGCACCGCGACCGTCTCCGACATCGTCCGTCCATCGACACCGGCCGGTGGAAGTTGCAGGCCCGCAACATGATCCACGAGCCCACGCAGCGACGCCCCGGCGGTGCGGGTGACGTAGTCGTCGGCGATGTCGAACAACGCGGTGATCGCGTGCAGGTTCCGGTCGGCCAGCGCGCCGTCGGTGCCGCCGCGCTCGGCCGCCGACAGCCAGCCGCGCTGCAGCCCGCTGCGCTCCCAGGCCTGCCACAGGGTGTAGCGCGGGTCGCGGTGTCCGCGATGTCCGCGGGCCGCCGCCGCCAGCACCGCACGCACCCGGTTCACCGGGCGGGCCAGCGTCGCCGGCAGATCCACCGGACCGGTGGTGAGCGCCCTGACGAGCTGCTCGCCGAATTCCCCGGAGCCTCCGCGGCGTAGCGCCCGGCGCAACTGACGCAGGGTCACCGGGTCCACCCGGCCGATCGGACCGGTCAGCAGTGCCACCGCCAGCTCGCCGGTCAGACCGTCGGCGGTCGCCGACAACACACCCAGCAAGGCTTGCGCCGCAGGCTGTTCGGCGACGGGTCCGGCCAGCTGAGCCGCATCGACCGGAACACCGGCACCGGCCAGAGCACGCGGCAACGCCGCGGCTGCAGACGGCGACCGGACGATGACGGCGAGCTGCGACCACGGCACACCGTCCACGAGATGCGCACGACGCAGCGTGTCGGCGATCAGCGCCGCCTCGGCGTGCGCCGAACCGGCGATGCGCACACTCACCGATCCGTCGTCGCCGGTCCGGCCGGCGTTGCCGTCCAGCACCCGCCACGCGCTGTTACCGGGCAGCCCGGCGGCGATCCCGCTGATCGCGCGCGCCACCGCGGGCGCGCACCGGTGCGAACGGCCGAGTTCGACCACCGGGGTGTCGGCCGCCGTCAGCACGGCCGGATCAGCGCCGCGGAAGCCGAAGACCGCCTGATTCGGGTCCCCGGCAAGCAGAGTCAGCTCCGCGCCGGCGGCCAACACCCGAACCAGCCGTGCGGCCTGCGGATCGAGGTGCTGGGCGTCATCGACGAGCAGCAACCGGATTCGGGCGCGTTCGGCGGCCAGAAGGTCAGGGTCGGATGCCAGGGCCTCCAGCGCCGCACCGACCAGTTCGGCCGCGCCGAGCGCAGGCACCGTAGCCTGTGGCGCGGCGGTGCCGACGGCCGCGCGCAACAGCATCACCTGTTCGTACTGCTGGGCGAACCGGCCCGCGGCCGCCCACTCCGGACGCCCCGACAGCCTGCCGATGCGCTGCAGGTGCTGCGGATCCACTCCCCGCTCGGCGCAGCGGGCCAACAGATCACGAAGCTCGTTGGCGAACCCGCCGGTGGTCAGCGCGGGGCGGAGGACCTCCGGCCAGCGCGACGCCGACGCGTCACCGTCCTCGACATCACCGGCCAGCAATTCGCGGATGATGCCGTCCTGCTCGGCCCCGGTGACCAGCCGCGGCGGGGGGTCACCGGCGCGGGCAGCGGCCTGCCGCAGGACCGCGAAGGCGTAACTGTGCACCGACCGGACCAGCGGCTCCCGCACCACCGCGCGGCAGGGCTCAGCGGAGCGCGCCGCGAGCAGTCGGGCGGTCAGCGCGCTGCGGGTGGCGCCCGCCAATCGGCCTGAACCCGTCAGCAGCAGAACAGATTCCGGGTCGGTCCCGGCGGTGATGTGTGCCGCCGCCGCCGCCACCAGCAGGCTGGTCTTGCCGGTGCCCGGGCCGCCGACGATACGAACCGTGCCGCGCAATTCCGGGCGCAGCACATCGGCAGGTTCGGTCGCCCGGGCCAGCAGTGCGGTGGTCATGCCAGCGATACCACCACGGCCCACCGACAGAAACGCCAAGTGGCAGCATGAGGTACGTGACCCACGATCTTCACGTCCACCGCTTCGGGCCGCCCGGACCGATCCGGATCCTGGCCATCCACGGTTTGACCGGCCACGGCCGCCGCTGGCGGGCACTCTCGGAGAACCACCTTCCGGAGTTCGCCATGGCCGCACCCGATCTGATCGGCCACGGCCGGTCGTCGTGGTCGGCCCCGTGGACCATCGATGCCAATGTCGCCGCGCTGGCGAGCCTGGTCGAGAAGGACGCCGACGGGCCGGTGCTGGTGGTGGGCCACTCCTTCGGCGGTGCGATCGCAATGCATCTGGCGGCGGCGTGCCCGGACCTGGTGTCCGGGTTGGTGCTGCTGGATCCCGCGATCGGCCTGGACGGACAGTGGATGCGCGAGATCGCCGACTCGATGCTGTCCTCCCCCGACTACCCCGACCGCGACGAGGCCCGCACCGAGAAGTTCAGCGGCTCATGGGCCGACGTGGACCCGGCCGAACTCGACGAGGACCTCGACGAGCACCTGATCGAACTGCCCAATGGGCGCTTCGGCTGGCGGATCTGCGTGCCCGCGATGATGTCGTACTGGAGTGAGCTCGCCCGCGATATCGTGCTGCCGCGCACCGGGACTCCGACGACGCTGATACGCGCACAGTGGACGGATCCGCCGTACGTGAGTCAGGAATTACTCGACGGCCTGGCAGGGCGGCTCGGCGACGATTTCACCCTGGCCGACTTCGATTGCCTGCACATGGTGCCGCACGCGAAACCGGAGGAGACCGCGAAGCTCATCCGGGATCTGCTGGAGTCGTAGCGATGGCCCCGATCACCGACGCGCAAGTCGAGCGGGTGCGCGAGCTGGTCGCGTCCATTCCGGCCGGCCGGGTCGCCACCTACGGTGACATCGCTTCGGCGGCACAGCTTTCCAGCCCGCGCATCGTCGGCTGGATCATGCGCACCGATTCCTCTGACCTGGCGTGGCATCGGGTGATCACCGCGTCCGGGCGGCCCGCCGCCCACCTGTCGACACGGCAACTCGAATTGCTGCGCACCGAAGGTGTGCTGGCCCACGACGGCCGGGTGGACTTGGCGCAGGCGCGCCACCAGTTCTAGAGAACCAGCCGGATCAACGCGGCGGTACGTGCCAACCCGGGGAACGCGGCCGCCGTCGATCGCGGATGCAGTGCATGCACGGCGAGCCGGAAGATCAACGCGCGCAACAGCATCTGCGGCCACTCCGGCAACGCATCCCACCGCTCGATCAGACCGTCGTCGGCCTCACCCCAGGCAAGTGCGTCGACGACGACCACCCCGGCCGCCCAGGACGCCGGCCGCCAGTACGGGGTGATGTCGGTGATGCCCGGTGCCGCCGTCCCGGCGAACAACACGGTGCCGTACAAGTCGCCGTGCACCAGCTGGTTGGGACTCTTGGTGGGCTTACGCAAACCGGCCAGCTGATTGATCAGCTCGACCGACCGCTCGCCGTCCGCCGACCCGGGAGCCACCAGCGCGCCGGGCGGCAGCGAATGTAGCGGGCGTTCCTCCCAGGCGGCCCGGTCGGCGGCGATGAACACGTCGACGTCGCTCCACGGAGCGACCGGCGCCTGCGTCAGAAATCTCGGCCGTTCGAGTTTGGCGGTCGCCTCGTGCAGCCGCACCCCGGCCGACACCACCTCGTCGTGGCGGGGCTCGGGGCTACCGGCGACGAATGTGTCTGCCCGCCAACCCGAGACCACGTAGCGTCCGTCGGTCGACCGCACCGGTCGTGCCAGCCGGACCCCGTCGACGAACAACGTCTCGCGTGCTTTGGCCGACCAGGCGGCCCTGGCGTGGTCGGCGATCACCGACAACACCACCTCGCCGCACTTGAAGCCGCCTTCCCAGCCCGCTCCTAGCGGTTCGGGATCGTGGCCCTTGAGACCGAACGCGGCCAGTACATGCTCAGGCGGGCGCTCATCACTCACCCCGTCAGCCACCCCGACAGCCTAAATTGTCGCGACGCAAAGTAGCCGTCAGTAGAGCACCATGTCGGGATCGATTTGCTTCGCCCAGGCCACGATGCCGCCCTGCAGGTGCATCGCATCGGCGAAACCGGCCTTCTTCACCACCGCCAGCAGCTCTGCTGAGCGAACCCCGGTCTTGCAGTACAGCACCGGGATGCGGTCGTGTGGCAACCTCGACAAGCCCTCGCCGGACTCGATCGCCGACTTCGGGATGAGCTCGGCGCCGGTGATGTGATTGATCTCCCACTCGACCGGCTCGCGGACATCGATCAACGCCAGGTTCTTCCCGGAATCGAGCAGCTCACGCAGTTCGAGCGGGGTGACGGTGGAATCCTGCGCCGCGTCGGCCGCGGCGTCGGACACCACGCCGCAGAACGACTCGTAGTCGATCAGCTCGGTGATCTTCGGGGTCTCCGGATCCTTGCGGATGGCGATCGTGCGGTACGTCATGGCCAGCGCGTCGTACATCATGAGCCGGCCCAGGAGGGTCTCCCCGATGCCGGTGATGAGCTTGATGGCCTCGGTGCCCATGATCGACGCGATCGACGCGCACAGGATCCCCAGGACACCACCCTCGGCGCAGGACGGCACCATCCCCGGTGGCGGCGGCTCGGGATAGAGGTCGCGGTAGTTCAGGCCCAGTCCGTCGGGCGCGTCCTCCCAGAACACCGAGACCTGGCCCTCGAAGCGGTAGATCGAACCCCACACGTACGGCTTGTGCGCGAGCACCGCGGCGTCGTTCACCAGATAGCGGGTGGCGAAGTTGTCGGTGCCGTCGAGGATCAGGTCGTACTGCTCGAACAGCTGCACCGCGTTGTCGGGTTCCAGCCGCTGCTCGTGCAGGCGGACGGTCACCAGCGGATTGATCTCGAGGATGGAGTCGCGCGCGCTGTCGGCCTTGGAACGGCCGATATCGGACTGGCCGTGGATGATCTGGCGCTGCAGGTTGGACTCGTCGACGACGTCGAACTCGACGATGCCGATCGTGCCGACACCGGCGGCCGCCAGGTAGAGCAGCGTCGGCGAGCCGAGTCCGCCCGCGCCGATCACCAGCACCTTGGCGTTCTTCAAGCGCTTCTGCCCGTCGACACCGAGATCGGGGATGATCAGGTGTCGGCTGTACCGCGCGACCTCGTCGCGAGTGAGCTCGGCGGCTGGCTCGACCAGCGGCGGCAACGAGGGCACCGGCACTCCTAGGATCGGCTCGGTTTGGCGCACGCCCGACCGACGTTCACCATCCATCTCAACAGCTGGCCAGAGCAACGGCAAACAGCGGTGGAGGCTTCCCGACTGTGCTCCGGTCAGGCGGTCGTCAGGCGATCGGATACGGCCAGGGGTTGAACCGGCAGGTCTTGCCGTCGGCCTTGACGTACTCCGGATCGAAGCGGGACGCATCGTCGTCGGCGGTCGAGAAGGTCTGCTGCATCATCACCGGCGCCAGCCCACCGCTGTCGGCGCAGGGCTCGTGGTGTTGGTAGCCGATGGCGTGGCCGACCTCATGGTTGATCAGGTATTGCCGGTAGGAGCCGATGTCACCCTGGAACGGCACCGCACCGCGCACCCATCGCGACTCGTTGATGAAGACCCGGGGTTGCGCGTCGGGCCCGTAGGCCGGGTTGTAGCAGGACGACTCCAGCGGGATCTCGTACCCGCAGCCTTCGCGCACCGTCATCGGCGACGTCAGCGACACCCGGAAGTCGGGCTTGACGTCCGGGGTGTCGACGCGCTGAAAGGCGAACTGCGGATTGTGAATCCAGCTCTTGGGGTTGCCCAGGGTCTCGGTGACCATGCGGGCGAATCCTTCGTCACCGCCGAACGACGCGGTGTCGACACCGTCTTCGACTTCCACGGTGTAGGTGAACGTCTTGGCGGTTCCGTCCCCGACCTTCGGCGTCGCGCCCGGCACGATGTGCCACGTCTTGGCGCCGGCCTCGGTGAACGCCCCGCCCTCGGGCAGGATCCCGGTAGGCAGGTTGGCGTCGAACTCGGTGAGCCCGCGGGGCGGCGCCCCGATGATCGCCGTGCCGCTCGACCCGATCGTCGGCGGGCCTTGCACCGGGCCCTGGGCGGTGTGCTGAGCCGCGGGCGCGGCGGTGCCGGTGATCGTTTGGTAGAGCACCACTCCGGTGACCACCACCAGAACCGGCAGGGCGTACGCGCGCCAGCCGTAGGTGGAGATGAACCGCCCCAGCCAGCTCTGTTTACGCCATTGGCGGTGCTGATCCCGATTGGATCTGGCCCGGCCCGACTCCCCCGCCAACGGGTCGCGCAACGCGCGCAGCGGCTCGCGCCACTCGTCGCGCAGCACCGGCACACGACCGCCGCCGCGGTGCCCCGGGTCGTAGGTCACCGCCCCAGGATGGCACAACAGCCGAACACGGGAGTTCCGGCGCGCCCGTGCCCGCCGGACGCAGCTACGGGCGAGTAACCCCGCCCGGGTAGTAATGTCGACCCGACGGGCTGGTAGCGCGGGGGCATGGCCACCGGCCACAGAACCAGATTGAGGACTCGATGAGCGAACTCGCCGACACGGCCGAGCGGAAGTCCGCTCGAACAGCCAGTGGCGACCGTCCCGCCGCCAGCGCCCCGCGGCGCGGGAGCCGTCTGCCGCGCGATGAGCGGCGTGGCCAGCTACTGATCGCGGCCAGCGAGGTCTTCGTCGACCGCGGCTACCACGCCGCCGGAATGGACGAGATCGCCGACCGGGCCGGTGTCAGCAAACCCGTTCTGTACCAACACTTTTCGAGCAAGCTCGAGCTCTATTTGGCCGTCCTGAACCGGCATGTCGAGAACCTGGTGTCCGGGGTTCGGCAGGCCCTGCGGACCACCACCGACAACCGCCAGCGACTGCGCGCCGCAGTACAGGCCTTCTTCGATTTCATCGAGCACGACGGCCAGGGCTACCGGCTGATCTTCGAGAACGACTACGTCACCGAGCCGCAGGTCGCCTCGCAGGTCAAGGTGGCCACCGAAGCCTGCACCGACGCGGTGTTCGATTTGATCAGCCGCGACTCCGGACTGGATCCGCATCGCGCCCGGATGATCGCGGTGGGCCTGGTGGCGATCAGCGTCGACTGCGCCCGGTACTGGCTGGATGCCGACCGCCCGGTCTCCAAGGAGACCGCGGTCGACGGGACGGTGCAGTTCGCCTGGGGCGGACTGTCACACGTCCCGCTGACGCGCTCCTAGCGGCTACGCGCCGGCAGCACCGCCGGCACCGATCCCGAACCCGACTCGCCGCACGTCAGCGACACCGATTTCGACATAGCTGATCTTGGCGGTCTGCACCAGGAAGCGGCGGCCCTTGTCGTCGCTCAGGCTCAGCACATCCGGGCCGTCCTTGGCGAACGCCGAGGTCACCAGCTCTTCGACCTCAGCGGGCGTCTGGGAGCTGGCGAACACGAGCTCACGCGGACTGTCCGTGACACCGATCTTGACCTCCACGCTGGCCCCTTCTCTCTCATCTGCGTCGTGTGCGCATCTACCCCAGGAAGGCTAGTGGACGCCGATGTCCGCGGTCGCGGCCAGCCGTTCGCGGTTAGCGAATAGGGCGTCAAGCTGCGATAACAGCATGGCAACGGACAGGCGCGCCGCGCCGTGCCGCCGCCTGGGCGTCCATAACCTTTTCCTGTGAGCGACAACAAGCGCCGGCAGCGGCTGGTCCAGTGGCCCCGCGTGGCGCTGACCGTCGGCGGCGTCCTGGTCGCCGCCACCGCGACGACGTTCGTGGTGCGGACCGGGGACGCCGCCAGCACGATCGCGGATTCGAGCACCACGCCGACCCGCACGGTGGTGGCAATCCCCGGTCCCCGGACGTCGACCCCGGCGCCGGCCCCGGTCACCGTCACCCTCCCCGGCCTGCCGGTGGAGACGCCGGTCCGGGTCACGCCGCCCAGCCCGGCCGCCGCCCCGATGGCCCAGGCGATGGTCGATCCCGCCGAGATCGTCTACACCGTGGCGGGCAATCAGCGGCCCGACGATCCGGTGACGATCACCTATGCCGACGAGGTGGGCGCCCTGCGGACCGTGGAGAACGTCTCACTGCCCTGGCGGCTGACCGTCGTCCCGACCGTGCCCGTCAACTACGTGACCGCCAGCAGCAACGGAAGTCAGCTGAACTGCTGGATCACCGATGCGCGCGGGGCCACCGTGGCCGCCGCGACCGACAACACCATCTCGGCGACCTGTAACCGCTAGGTGAGGCCGAGCTCGCCCATCCGGTCGGCGTGCGTGCGCTGCAGCCGGTCGAAGAAATCGGCGACCTGCCCGAGGCCACCCGGGCCGGCCAGCACCAGGTCGACCAATTCGTCACGCTCGGCCAGCACGTACTGGGCCTGGGTGATCGCCTCCCCGAGCAGTCGGCGCGACCACAACGCCAGACGGCTGCGCTGGCGTCCACTGCTGGTCACGGCCTTGCGAACCTCGGCGACGACGAACTGCGAGTGCCCGGTCTCGGAGAGCACCCCGCGCACCACCGCGGCCACCTCGTCGGGCAGCACGTCGGCGATCTCGAGGTAGAAGTCCGCCGCCATCGCGTCACCGACATATGTCTTGACCAGCGCCTCGAGCCAAGTGCTCGGCGTCGTCAGCCGGTGGTAGTTCTCCAGCGCCGAGGCATACCGCGTCATCGCCGGGACGACGTCGACACCGCGGGCCTCCAGCGCCTCGCGCAGCATCTCGTAATGGGCCATCTCGGCGGCGGCCATGCTCGCCATGTTGATTCGGCCGCGCAGGTCCGGAGCCATCCGGGCCTCCTCGGTGAGCCGATAGAAGGCGGCGACCTCGCCGTAAGCCAGCAGCGCGAACAACTCGTTGACGCCGGGGTGGTCGGCGGTGATCCGCGCCGGTGATTCCGAGGCGGGCTGGGGGGCCGTCATGGCCGTCACTGTAGTCCTGGCCACAGCGTCGATCCGTCCCGGAGAGCGCGACCAGCTATGATGAGGGCTGACGAACGCCGTGAGGCGTGGTCAAGGAAATGTGCGTGCATGCAGTGGGCCCGCTCCCTCAGCGCAGGGCCCGGCGAATCGGAACATCCACACGATGGCACCGACTCCATTCCGAAGTCAGAACTCGTGCGCGCGTGACAACGCATTCGAGGACCGACTACGGAAGGCACAACGCCACCACATGACCCCACTGACAATTCATCCCCAGATTTCATTCGCCCAGCTCGGAGTGCGTGACGAGATCGTCCGGGCACTGTCCGAAGAGGGCAAGGAATTCGCCTTCGCCATCCAGGAGCAGACCCTGCCGATGGCGCTGGCAGGCGACGACCTGATCGGCCAGGCCCGCACCGGCATGGGCAAGACCCTCGCCTTCGGTGTGCCGCTGCTGCACCGCATCACCACCGACACCAGCCGGCCGCTGACCGGAACTCCGCGCGCGCTGGTCGTGGTGCCGACCCGAGAGCTGTGTCTGCAGGTCCACGGCGACCTCGTCGCCGCATCGAAGTACCTCAAGGCCGATGAATCCCGCAAGCTGACCGTCACCGCCATCTACGGCGGCCGCCCGTACGAACCGCAGATCGAGGCGCTCCAAAAGGGCGTCGACGTCGTCGTCGGCACCCCGGGCCGGCTGCTCGACCTGGCCCAGCAGGGCCACCTGCAGCTCGGCGGCCTGTCGGTGCTGGTCCTCGACGAGGCCGACGAAATGCTGGACCTGGGCTTCCTGCCCGACATCGAGCGGATCCTCAAGCAGATCCCGACCGAGCGGCAGGCCATGCTGTTCTCGGCGACCATGCCGGACCCGATCATCACGCTGGCCCGCACCTTCATGAAGCAGCCCACCCACATCCGCGCCGAGGGTGTGCAGGGGGCCGCGACCCACGACACCACCGAGCAGTTCGTCTACCGCGCCCACGCACTGGACAAGGTCGAGATGGTCAGCCGCATCCTGCAGGCGGAGGGCCGCGGCGCGACGATGATCTTCACCCGGACCAAGCGGACCGCGCAAAAGGTGTCCGACGAGCTGGCCGAGCGCGGGTTCAAGGTCGGCGCCGTGCACGGCGACCTGGGCCAGATCGCCCGCGAGAAGGCGCTCAAGTCGTTCCGCAACGGCGACATCGACGTGCTGGTGGCTACCGATGTCGCAGCGCGCGGCATTGATATCGACGACATCACGCACGTGATCAACTACCAGATCCCCGAGGACGAGCAGGCCTACGTGCACCGCATCGGGCGCACCGGCCGGGCCGGCAAGACCGGCATCGCCATCACCCTGGTGGACTGGGATGAGCTGGAACGCTGGTCGATGATCGACAAGGCCCTCAAGCTGGACTGCGCCGATCCCGCCGAGACCTACTCGAACTCCCCGCACTTCTACGAGGAGCTGAACATCCCCACCGACGCCGGCGGCACGGTCGGCGCTGCGCGCAAGTCGCAGGGCGCCAAGTCCCAAAGCGCCAAGTCGCAGGACGGCACCCGGATCAGCTCCGCCGACTCCAACCGGGAGCGCCCCAGCCGCAACCGTTCTCGCCGGCGCACGCGCGGCGGCGACGGAGCCACCGGACACACGGCCACCCAGTCCGACGCCCCCGCAGACGGCGACAAGCCGGCCGAGGGTGGCGACGACAGCCCGGCCCGCAAGCGCCGTCGCCGGCGTCGTCCGCGCAACGCCGCCGAGGCCCCCGCAACCGCAGGCTGACGACCGCTATCGTCGCCTAGATGGTCAGACCCGAGCGCCGCACCAAGGGCGATCTCGTCGCCGCGGCGACGATCGCGCTTGTCGTGGCCGTCATCGCCGCACTGTTCTGGTGGAACAGCTCCGCGCGGGCCACGATCAGCCGGCCCGCCACTTCGCCCGCGCCCAACCCGATCCCGGCGCGAGTGGTGCCCGACACACTGCAGCAGTTGTGGACCGCGACCAGCCCTCGCACGCTGAGCCCGATCGTCGTGGCCGGCACCGTGGTGACCGGCGACGGGCGGACCGTCGAGGGTCATGACCCGCAGAACGGCCAGACCCGGTGGACGTTCGCCCGTGACACGAACCTGTGCGGGGTGTCCTACGTCTACGACCTCGCCGTCGCGGTGTATCCGGATGCACGCGGCTGCGGACAGGTCAGCAGCATCAGCGGCGGTACCGGCCGCCGCGGACCGACCCGCACCGCGTACGCCGACAAGCAGGTGGTGCTCAGCTCCAACGGCAGCGCCGTGCTGTCGGCCGGGCCGACCCGGCTGGAGCTGTGGCGCTCAGATCTGGTGCGCATGCTGTCCTACGGCGAGATCGATGCCCGGGTCAAACCGGTCAACCAGGGCATCGGTGCCGGCTGCACGCTGATGTCGGCGGCGGCCAGTGACGAGGCCGTGTCGGTGATGGAAGCCTGCCGCGACCAGAAAGACCTGCGCCTGACGCTGCTCAAGCCGGCGAAGGAAGAAGACGAGCCCGACACCAAGAACGTGCCGCTGCCCGGCGTCGGTGCCGATTCCGAGGCCCGCGTGCTGACGGTGTCGGGCACCACCACCGCGGTCTATCTGCCGTCCCCGCAACCACAGATCGCCGTGTACGACGACACCGGCACCAAGATCGCCAGCACGTTGTTGAAAAAGGCTCCGGTGCTTGCCAATCCGGCCCAGGCCGTCACCCACGCCGGCGACTTGTACACCTGGTGGACCGGCGACAGCGTGGAAGTGTTCGACGCGCGGCTGTCCTACCGCTACACCATCGAGGCATCGGCTGCGGTGGCCCCGCTGGGCCCCGGCGCGATGATGGCGGGCCGGCTGCTCATTCCGCTGACCAACGGCATCGGGGTGTACGACCCGACCAGCGGCACCAGCGAGCGGATCATCGCCGTCACCCACCCGGCCGGCAATGGACCGGTGGTGCCCGCCGTCACCGGCTCGACGGTGATCGAGCAGCGCGGTGCCGCACTGGCCGTGTTCGGGACGAAACCCTAGACCTCGGGCGTGTAGGTCGGCAGCACCTTGCCGGACTTCCAATGCTTCAGCAGCGCGGCCGCCAGATCGCGATACGCCATGCCGCCCTTGCTCTTTCGGCCTGCCAGTACCGACGAGCCGGATGCGCTGGCCTCGGCAAAGCGGACCGTGCGCGGGATCGGCGGGGCCAGCACCGGCAGGTTGTAGCGGTCGGCGACGTCGAGCAGCACGTCGCGGCTGTGGGTGGTGCGCGAGTCGTACAGCGTGGGCAATGCGCCCAACAGCTTCAGGTTCGGGTTGGTGATCTGCTGCACGTCGTCGACCGTGCGGAGGAACTGCCCGACCCCGCGATGCGCCAGCGTCTCGCACTGCAGCGGCACGATCACCTCGTCGGCCGCGGTCAGCCCGTTGAGGGTGAGCACACCCAGCGACGGTGGACAGTCGATGATCACCACGTCGAACTGGTCGAGCTTGTCCAACGCGCGCTTGAGGGCGTACTCACGTCCGGCGCGCATCAGCAGCATCGCTTCCGCGCCGGCGAGGTCGATGTTGGCCGGCAGCAGGGTCATGCCTTCGGCCGTCTCCACCAGCGCCGCATTGGGCTCGACGTCGCCGAGCAGCACCTCGTGCACCGACACCGGCAACTTGTCCGGATCGGTGCCCAGCGAAAACGTCAGGCACCCCTGTGGGTCCAGGTCGACGAGCAAGACACGCTTGCCCGCATCGGTGAAAGCCGCCCCTAGAGACGCGACCGTGGTTGTCTTGGCCACCCCACCCTTCTGGTTGGCCACCGCCAATACTCGGGTCACACCGACCATCCTTGCAGGTTCGCC
Source organism: Mycobacterium sp. ELW1 (assembly GCF_008329905.1). Taxonomy (NCBI): domain Bacteria; kingdom Bacillati; phylum Actinomycetota; class Actinomycetes; order Mycobacteriales; family Mycobacteriaceae; genus Mycobacterium; species Mycobacterium sp. ELW1. Next base: position 4,547,453 of record NZ_CP032155.1, read on the forward strand.
GGAGTTACGTCCCGGCTGCCACGGCGCGCCTGGTCATCGGGCAGAATCAATGATCGTGAGTGTCGGTACGCATCGGTTGGTCCTGCTTCGGCACGGCGAGACCGAATGGTCCAAGAGCGGCCAGCACACCAGCACCACCGACCTCGACCTCACCGAGCACGGGCGCGAGCAGGCCAAACTGGCCGCACACACGATCGAGCACCTCGGACTGGACAACCCGCTGGTGGTCAGCAGCCCGCGCAAGCGCGCCCTGGCCACCGCCGAGCTGGCCGGGCTCACCGTGGACGACGTGTCGCCGCTGCTGTCGGAGTGGAACTACGGCGACTACGAGGGTCTGACCACCCACCAGATCCGCACCGACACCCCCGGCTGGCTGCTGTGGACCTACGGCTGCCCCGGCGGCGAGAGCGTCGACCAGGTCAGCATGCGCGCCGACCAGGCGGTGTCCTATGCGCTGGAGCGCATGGTCCACCGCGACGTGGTGTTCGTCGGGCACGGGCACTTCTCCCGCTCGGTGGTGACGCGCTGGGTGGAGCAGCCACTGCGTGAGGGTGCACGCTACGGGTTCGGTGCGGCCTCGGTTGCGGTGTGCGGCTTCGAGTACGGCCTGCGACAGCTCTCGGCGCTGGGCTTGACCAGCCACCGCGAGCCGGTCACCGGGACGTGATGGCTCTTCCGTCCTTTGTGCTGAGCGGCCCCGCCGGAACAGTCGTCGCCGAGGGGATCCAGACGGGATACGACGACGTCGCGGCAGCGGCGGCGGCGCTGGCCGACGGCTCGGCGGACGTGGTGGTGGGCGCGCTGCCGTTCGACATCCGGAGCAGGGCTGCGCTGCTGGTTCCGACGACGGTGACGTTCGGCGACACCCTTCCGTCCTGGTCGACGGCGCCGCTGCCCGCGGTGCGGATCGACGCGATGGTGCCCGCACCGGAGGAGCATCGCGCCCGCATCCGCGCCGCCCTGGATCGCCTGACCGCGCCCGAAAGTACTTTGCAGAAGGTCGTTTTGGCGCGGGCACTGCGTCTGGTCGCCGACGGGCCGCTCGACGCACGCGCGATCCTGCAGCAGCTGGTGGCCGCCGACCCCGAAGCCACCGCCTACCTGGCCGACCTGTCCGTCGCGGGAGGTGACCACACCGGCACCGTGTTGGTGGGTGCGAGCCCCGAACTGCTGGTCGCGCGGTCGGGTGATGTGGTGACCTGTCAGCCGTTCGCCGGGTCGGCGCCGCGTTCGGCCGATCCACAGGCCGACGCCGCCAGCGGCGCCGCGCTGGCCGAGTCGGGTAAGAACCGCCACGAACATCAGCTGGTCGTGGACACCATGCGCGCCGCGCTCGAACCGCTGTGCACCGAACTGGACATCGCGCTGCAACCGCAACTGAGCCGCACCGCCGCACTGTGGCATCTGTCCACCCCGATCCGCGGCCGGCTGCGTGACACCTCCACCACCGCAATCGATTTGGCGCTGGCACTACATCCGACCCCGGCCGTGGGCGGGGTGCCCACCGCGGCCGCGGTCGATCTCATCGCACAGCTCGAGGGCGACCGCGGCTTCTATGCCGGCGCAGTCGGCTGGTGCGATGCTCGCGGCGACGGCCGCTGGGTGGTCGCGATCCGCGGCGCGCAACTGTCCGCCGACCAGTTGGGGGCGCTCGCCCAGGCCGGCGGCGGTATCGTCGCCGAATCCGACGCGGATGACGAAGTCGCAGAGACCACAACGAAATTCAGAACCATACTGTCGGCCCTGGGGGTGCAGCAATGACCGTGATCCGAATGGCCCGTCCCGGCGACGAGCCCGAGATTGTCGCGATGATCCGCGAACTCGCCGAGTTCGAGCACGCCCTCGATCACTGCACGGTGACCGAAAGTCAGATCACGGCAGCACTTTTCGGCGACAATCCGCCTGCGTCCTGCCATGTGGTCGAGATCGACGGCGAGGCCGCCGCGGTGGCCCTGTGGTACCGGACCTTCTCCACCTGGGACGGCGTGGCCGGCGTCTTTCTGGAAGACCTGTTCGTGCGCGACAAGTTTCGCCGCCGCGGGCTGGCCCGCACGCTGCTGGCGACGCTGGCCAAGGTGTGCGTCGACAACGGCTACACCCGCCTGGCGTGGGAAGTGCTGGACTGGAACGTCAACGCGATCGCGCTCTACGACGCCGTGGGCGGTAAGCAGATGTCGGAATGGCTCAACTACCGGGTCAGCGGTCCTGAGCTCGACGCGCTGGCGGCTGAGGTCTAGTTCTCCGCCCGGGAGGCCCAGCGCAGCGCAGGCGGACTGAACAGCAACCCCAGCACCGCGATGGCGACCCCACCCATCGCGATCGCGTAGATCGGCTGGTGGGCGGCGACGATGTACCAGGCCACCGGCAGCAGCAGCAGGTTGGCGAACACCGCGATGCCCCGGCCCCAGCGACGCCCGGTGATCAGCCCCCACCCGGCAGCCGCGACCGCGGCGCCCATCACCGCGAACCAGCCTGCCGTGCCGTAGCCGTTGACGATGTGCTGGTCAGCGCCGGCCACTGCGCGCACCACCAACACCACGGCCACGACGATCGCCACGACACCTTCGGCAGCCGCCGCGAGGCCGGCGTAGCGGACCACGGGCGGGACAACGGATTCGGTCACCTCCGTAAGGTAGCCGGTCACCTCAGACGGTTTCCGGGCGCGCGGCGCGAGTCCAGCCCAGCGGGTTGAGGCTCCGATAGGGGTCCGTCTCCCGCAGGCTGAGCAGGTCGTCGAGGATCTGCTCCAGCGCGGTCTTCGTACGGCGCTTCACCTCGTCGGCCCAGCCCGCTGCGTCGATGCCCAGCGGTGTCGTGGTGTCGATGGGCTTGCCGAATCGCAGGTACATCCGCTCCGGGCGCGGAATGAGGGTCGGTCCGATCCCGCGCATCAGCGGCATCGCCATATCCGGTCGGCCGCCGAAGCGGCCGCTCATGGCCTGACTGAACCGGCCCCACGCGCTGTCCCGCGTCGTCAGACTGCGGTACACGTCGTCTCCGCCGACGAGTCCCACCGGGACGATGGGATAGCCGTTTTCCACCGCGATCCGCGCAAATCCCGACCGCCCCTGCCAGCGCAGTTTGTATTCCTCACCCTTGAACTTCGGAATCTCACGGCCGCCCCCGGGAAAGACCAGGATGGTCTGGTCGTGATGCATGAGTTCACGCGCGGTTTCCGGCGCTCCGACCACGCCGCCGAATGCCGCCAGCAGGTCGCCAGGCAGACCACGCATCTGCCCGAACTGACGGTCGGCCAGCGGCCGCACCCGGACCCCGATCTCCCGGCGCACCGCGTACGGGATCAGGAGGGCCTCGGCACCGCCCTGAGTGTGGTTGCCCACCAACAGAAACCGGCCGTCAGCGGGCAGGTTGTGCAACCCGTCGATGTAGGGGCGCACCAGGTCGACCACCGGATCGATGCCGTCGGCGACGGCACCGAGCACCCGCTTGAGGACGCGAACCCGCGGCGGGTGGTTCATCACGGCCGCGACGTCGACCGCTGCTCGGCTCTCCACTGTGGCTCCTCACTTTCACACCCAACTACAAACGAACTAGTTCGTTCTTTATACTCCTGATTTATGAGGAGTACCTCTGAGCTGCGCGACCAGATCCTGGGCGCCGCCCGCACCGAGTTCGCCCGGTACGGATTCGCCGGCGCCCGGATCGACCGCATCGCCACGGCCGCCAGCGCCAGCAAGGAACGCCTCTACGCCCACTTCGGCGACAAGGAGGCGCTCTTCCGCGAGGTGCTCGCCGCCAACGTCGCGGAGTTCTTCCAGACGGTCCGGATGCTGCCCGACAACGTGCCGGAATTCGTCGGCGGGATGTTCGACCTCAGCGTGCGCCAGCCCGAGCACCACCGGATGGTGTCATGGGCCCATCTCGAGGGGCTGACCCTGGAGCCACCCAGCGCTGACGGGTTACCCCTGCCCCAGCTGGCCCTCGCCGCCATCGCGGAGGCTCAGGCCACGGGTCATGTCGACCCGTCGTGGGACCCGGGTGACCTGATCGTCGTCCTCTTCGGGATCGCGTTGGCATGGGCGCACTGGCCCGACCCCGCGGCCGCCACCACCTCGGCGGCGGTACTGGCTCGTCGACGCGCCGCAGCGGTCGAGGCGGCAGCCCGCGTCATCGCGCCTAGCGCCGGAACACCACCCACCGCATTGCGCAGTACATGAAGATGCCCTCGCAGGCTCCCGCCGCCATCCGGGCCGCGTGGTACTCGACACCAAGGGCCCGCAACGCGGTGGAGACACCGAGGATGAACGCCAGATAGTTGATCGCCACCACGACGACGTAGAGACCGACCTGCGGCCCCACCGCGCCGTGCGACTGGAAATTCACCACCCGGTTGAGGACGTAACTGGTCGCGAAGGCGCACACGTAGGCCACCGTCACCGCGGCCCCGAACGTCACGTGCAGCACACCGTGTAGCAGCGTCAGCACCAGCAGGTCGAGCGCGAAGGTGCCGGAGTTGATTACCACGAAGCCCAGAAAGGTCGGCGGCACAACCGAATTCAGCCCGAACGGCAGGCGCGTGACCGCCGCCTCACAGGCCCGGTGGAACCAGCCGACGGCATTGACCGAACCCGGCTCCGACCCCACGACCACGTCGCGAGCATGCCACCGGCAGCTGTCCGCTTCGTGATGAGCAGACAAACACTTCGAACAGCGTCTGCGCACCCGTCTAGGCTCATGGCTCGTGCGTGCCGTCCTGATCGTCAACCCGAACGCCACTTCCACCACTGCGGCCGGCCGCGACCTCCTCGCCCACGCACTGGAGAGCCGGGTGGACCTGTCCGTCGTCCACACCGACCACCGCGGCCATGCCATCGAGATCGCCGAAGCAGCCAGGAACGACGGCACCGACGTGATCATCGTGCACGGTGGCGACGGAACGGTGAATGAAGTGGTCAACGGGCTGCTGGGCAGGCCTGGCCGGAGGGCAGGAGCGCAGCGACCCGGGAACGAGCAGGAAGAGTTGCCGGAGACGATGCCGGCGGTGGCGGTGGTGCCGGGCGGTTCGGCCAACGTGTTCGCCCGCGCGCTCGGGATCAGCCCCGACCCGATCGTGGCGACAAACCAGCTGGTCGACCTGCTCAGCGCGCGCCGCAACGGCGCGGCCTGGCGCAAGATCGGGCTGATGGACTGCGGCGAGCGCTGGGCGGTGTTCACCGCCGGAATGGGCGTGGACGGCGACGTGGTGGCGGCGGTCGAGGCGCAGCGCGCCAAGGGCCGCAAGGTCACCCCGGGCCGCTACATCCGCGTCGCGGTCCGCGAGATGCTGTCCAGCGCCCGCAACGAGCCGCTGCTGACCCTCGAACTGCCGGGTCAACCACCACGAAGCGGCGTCTACTTCGCGTTCATCTCGAACTCCAGCCCGTGGACCTACGCCAACACCAGGCCGGTGTGGACCAACCCGGACACCACCTTCGAGACCGGGCTGGGCGTCTTCGCAATCACCAGCATGAATGTCTGGCGCAACCTGATGCTGGTGCGCCGGATGCTGTCGAAGAAGCCGGTGATCAAGGCCAAGCACCTGATCCGCTACGACGACCTGGCGTGGGTGCGGGTCACCGCCGACGAACCGGTCGCCAGCCAGATCGACGGAGATTTTCTGGGGCTGCGCGCGGAAATGACGTTTCGCGTGGTTCCGGGGGCCCTCAGCGTCGTCGCCCCGCCCGCCAAGAAGGGCTCTGACCAGCAGTAATGGGATTGCGCCTAAGGATTCAGGGCGCAGATGAGTTGAGTGTAGTACAAACGGATAGAGGGCCCGGCAACCCACCCCCAGCGGAACGTTGAAGTGAGGTTGCCCACTTGTTAACTGAGTTCTATTGACATCCGTCGAGGACGTGAAACGATCGGATGCAACAACACAGAAACATTTGTGTGCACTGCATTAACAGCCGAAGAAAAAGCAAGTGCGCTTCGTCGCGCACATAGTAAGGAGTAGCGACAAATGGATTGGCGCCATAAGGCGGTCTGCCGTGACGAGGATCCGGAACTGTTCTTCCCCGTGGGGAACAGCGGCCCGGCGCTCGCCCAGATCGCTGACGCGAAGCTCGTCTGTAACCGTTGTCCGGTCACGACTGAGTGCCTGACCTGGGCTTTGGATTCCGGCCAGGACGCCGGCGTCTGGGGCGGCATGAGCGAGGACGAGCGCCGTGCGCTGAAGCGTCGCAATGCCCGCACCCGCGCACGCACCAGCGTCTAAGCCCGCTCTTTCGACAATTTTGACATCGCGGCCCCGGCAAATGCCAGGGCCGCGATTTCTATTTGCAAATGTCTTCTCCGTCACATTTGCTATTGGGGAAGTCGAGCACTGGAACGCCGGCCGAGTGGTACCCGCAACACGACATCGGTCCCGCCGCCGGGGACGTCGTGCATTCCCAGCGAGCCGTCGAGTTCAGCGGTGACCAGCGTCCGCACGATCTGCAGGCCCAGCCGGTCGGACTTCTCCAACGAGAACCCCTCGGGAAGACCACGCCCGTCGTCGTGCACCACGACGTCGAGCCACCGCGCCGAACGCTCCGCCCGGATGGTCACGCAGCCCTGCTTGGCCGTCGACTCGAAGGCATGCTCGATGGCGTTCTGCACCAACTCGGTCACCACCATCACCAGGGCGGTGGCCCGATCGGCGTCGAGCACCCCCAACGCCCCGTCCCGGTTGATCCGGATGGGGGTATCGACGCGGGCGACGTCGTTCATGATCGGCAGGATCCGGTCGATGACCTCGTCGAGGTTGACCTCCTCGTCCACCGACATCGACAGCGCCTCGTGGACCTGAGCGATGGACGCGACGCGTCGTACCGACTCCATCAACGCCTCGCGGGCCTCCTCGTTGCTGGTCCGGCGGGACTGGAGGCGCAACAGCGCGGCGACGGTCTGCAGGTTGTTCTTCACCCGGTGGTGGATCTCGCGGATCGTGGCGTCCTTGGACAGCAGGGCGCGGTCGCGGCGCTTGACCTCGGTGACGTCCCGAATCAGCACCGCCGCCCCCGCAGCGGCGCCGTGAACCACCAGCGGCAGGGTGCGCAGCAGTACCGCGGCTCCGCCGGCATCGACCTCCAGACGCATGCTCGACCCGCCGGACAGTGAGTCGCGGACGTGTTCGGCCAATTCCTGGGCCTCGAACGGGTCGGAGATCAGCGGCCGGGTGATGACCACCAGGTTGTGGCCCTCCAACTCGGCGGCCAACCCCATCCGGTGATAGGCCGACAGCGCATTGGGGCTGGCATAGACGACGACCCCGTCGACGTCGAGGCGGATGAACCCGTCGCCGACGCGTGGGCTCGACCGGGACAGCGCCAAGTCCCCCACGTTGGGGAAGGTGCCCTCGGACAGCATGTGCAGCAGGTTGCCCGCACAGTCCAGGTAGGCCCGCTCCAGGGGCGACGACGTGCGACGCTCCGCCAGGGCGGTCTGGTGGGTCAGCACGGCCACCACCTGGTTGCTGTAGCGCACCGGGACCGCTTCGACGTTGATACCGGGTTCGCGCAGCTCGAGATCGCTGTCGCCGCGCCCGATCGCCCCCGACGTGAAGGCCGAGGTCACCAGCGGCAGATCGCCGTCCGCGACGACGGAGCCGACGGCGTCCCGGATCAGGACCGTCGGGGCGGTGTTGGGTCGGCATTGGGCCACGCAGACCAGCGCGCCGTCATCGCGGCGCACCCACATCAGATAGTCGGCGAACGAGAGATCCGCCAGCAGCTGCCATTCGCCGACCACGGCATGCAGGTGATCGACCGCGCTGCCCGGCAGCATCGTGTGCTCGGCAAGCAGGTCACCGAGGGTGGACACCGAAGCTAGTCGATCACGGCAATGAGGTCGCCGGCCTGGATGACGTCGCCCACGGACACGCTGACCTCGGTGATGGTGCCGGCCACTTCGGCCAGCACCGGGATCTCCATCTTCATGGACTCCAGAAGCACCAGGGTGTCTCCCGCGCCGATCTGGTCACCCTTGCTGACCACTACCTCGAGCACACTGGCCACGATTTCGGCGCGCACATCCTCGGCCATCTTCACCTCACTCTTGGTACCGCTCGTCTCTCAATGCCGCTCTATCGAACCACAACACCGGGTGGTCAGAGGTTCGACTGCGCCGTGAGACACTTTATTCAGAGCTCAACCATGCAGCGAAAAATATCGGAGGTACATCATGGCCAAGCGTGGTCGTAAGAAGCGTGACCGCAAGCACAGCAAAGCCAATCACGGCAGGCGTCCCAACGCCTGATACACACTCAGGCTAGTTATAAAGGGCCCGGCATTGCCGGGCCCTTTATTTGTTGGAGCGTCAACCGCGCCGGATGATCGTGGTCTGGCTGATCTGTAGCCGTACCTTCTCCAGCAGGTGCTGGGGCGCCTTCTCCCCACTGCACCGCGACGCGACCAACTTCTTGATCCGCTCCTCGACGCCGTAATGGCGCAGGCACGTCGGGCACTCTTCGAGGTGATGACGCAGGCGATCTCGCGTCTCCGTGGTGCATTCACCGTCGAGCAGCGTCCAGACCTCGGCAATCACCGCAGCGCACTCGGGGTGGTCGGGGTCGACCGGTCCGATCGGCGGGCGCCATTCCGTATCGCCCGATACGTTCTCGTCGCTCATGAGACAACCTCCTCCGGCGCGTCCTCCGCCTGGCCGCGGTTGAATCCGCGCTCCTTGGCGACATCGGCCAGCAGGCCGCGTAGTTGGCGCCTGCCTCGGTGCAGCCGGGACATCACCGTCCCGATCGGGGTATCCATGATTTCGGCGATCTCCTTGTACGGGAAGCCCTCGACGTCGGCGTAGTACACCGCCATCCGAAACTCCTCGGGCAGTGCCTGCAGAGCTTCCTTGATCTCGGTGTCGGGCAGCAGCTCGAGCGCCTCGACCTCGGCCGACCGCAGACCTGTGGAGGTGTGCTCGGCGTTGGCCGCCAACTGCCAGTCGGTGATCTCCTCGGTCGGATACTCCGCCGGCTGGCGCTGCTTCTTGCGGTAACTGTTGATGTAGGTGTTCGTCAGAATCCGGTACAACCAGGCTTTGAGGTTGGTGCCCTCGCGGAACGACCGGAAGCCGGCGTAGGCCTTGACCATGGTTTCCTGCAACAGGTCTTCGGCGTCGGCCGGGTTGCGCGTCATGCGGAGGGCACCGCCGTAGAGCTGGTCGAGCAACGGAATCGCGTCACGCTCGAAGCGTGCCGTCAACTCCGCATCGGACTCTTCGCGTTCGGCGACCTGGGCTGGGCCCGAACCGTCGGCGCTGTCGATGTCGGTCATTGTGGGTGACACAGTCCCTTCTGCCGCTGCGCCCGGGACGAGCTCCAGCAGCGGTATCGGACGGATGAAAAGTACGGGTGCCTGCTCATCGGCCATCATGCAGATTGCAGCTGACACCGGACTTCTCTCCTTCCAATCCTAAGGCTGTGACCAACATCTTTTCGGTCGCGGGCCTCGAGAGCTGCGACCAATGTTCACAACGGCATTTCTCACCGCGCTATTTCCCGTGGTTATTCTGTGCCCCGTGAGTCGTGCGGCCACCCCGGCGATCGCCGCGCTGATGGCGGCCGATGCACCCCATGAGGTGCTGCGTTACCACCATGACCCGCGCTCGGATTCCTACGGCGACGAGGCCGTGGCCGCTCTGGCAGGCGATTCGGTGGTGCCTGAACAGATCTTCAAGACGCTGGTGATCGCGTCGGGTTCAGTGCTGGCGGTGGCGGTCTTGCCGGTTCCGTGGAAGCTGTCGCTCAAGGCCGCCGCCGCCGCGCTGGGGCTCTCGAAGGCGGCGATGGCCGACCGCGCCGCCGCCGAACGGGCCACCGGCTACGTGCTGGGCGGGATCTCGCCGCTGGGACAACGCAAGCGGCTGCCGACGGTGGTCGACGCGTCGGCGCTGGGCTATGACCGGGTGCTGTGCAGTGCGGGCAAGCGGGGCTGGGATGTCGCGCTGGCGCCAGAGGATCTGATTCGGCTGACCGACGCCGTGACTGCCGACATCCGCGCCGTCTAGGGTGACGGAATGTCCTTCTCCGGCAAGACCATGTTCATCTCGGGAGCCAGCCGCGGCATCGGGCTGGCCATCGCCAAACGCGTCGCCGCCGACGGCGCCAACATCGCGCTGGTGGCCAAGACCACCGAGCCGCATCCCAAGTTGCCCGGCACCATCTACACCGCCGCCAAGGAGATCGAAGAGGCCGGCGGCCAGGCGCTGCCGATCGTTGGCGACGTCCGCGACGGCGACTCGGTGGCCGACGCGGTGGCCAAGGCCGTCGAGCAGTTCGGCGGCATCGACATCTGCGTGAACAACGCCTCGGCGATCAACCTCGGCTCCATCGAGGAGGTGCCGCTCAAGCGGTTCGACCTGATGAACGGCATCCAGGTGCGCGGCACCTACGCCGTCTCACAGGCGTGTATCCCGCACATGAAGGGCCGGGAGAATCCGCACATCCTGACGCTCTCCCCGCCGATCCGGCTGGAATCGCAGTGGCTCAAGCCGACCCCCTACATGATGGCGAAGTTCGGAATGACGTTGTGCGCCTTGGGAATCGCCGAGGAGATGCGCGACGCCGGGATCGCCTCCAACACGCTGTGGCCGCGCACCATGGTCGCCACCGCGGCGGTGCAGAACCTGCTCGGCGGTGACGAGGCCATGGCCCGCTCCCGTAAGCCCGAGGTCTATGCCGACGCGGCCTACGCGGTGCTGAGCAAACCGGCCCGCGACTACACCGGACAGACGCTGCTGTGCGAGGACGTGCTGGTGGACTCCGGCGTCAGCGACCTGTCGGTCTACGACTGCATCCCCGGTTCGGAGTTGGGGGTGGACCTGTGGGTCGACACCCCCAACCCGCCCGGCTACCGCAACCCCTAGGCGCCGAGCACCTGGACGACGGTGTTGCGGCCGGTCTCCTTGGCGCGGTACATCGCCTCGTCGGCGCGCGCCGTCGCAGTGGTGGCGCTTTCACCGGGAACGGCGAGGGTGGCGCCAATGCTCAAGCTGGCCTGGATGATTCCGCCCGGATGGAGGATCGGTTCAACCGCGCGATGCCGGATCGATTCCGCGATTTCGATGACGGCATTCAGGTCGCGGACTGCGGGCAGGAGGACGAGGATCTCGTCCCCGCCGGTGCGGCCGACGGTGTCGCCCTGACGTACGCACTCGCGGATGCGGGTCGCCAGGGTCGCGAGCACGATGTCGCCGACCGCGTGCCCCCACGTGTCGTTGATGCGCTTGAATCCGTCGACGTCGCAGAACAGCACGCCGAGGCAACCGCCGTCGCCACCGAGCGCGGCCAGCGCTGACTCGAGCCGGGCGATCGCCTCGGCCCGGTTGACCAGCCCGGTGAGTTCGTCGAACCGGGCCAGCCGCTCGAGCCGGCGCTCGAACTCGACCTGGTCATCGACCACGCGCAGCGCCGCGATCACGCCGTCGGCACCTCCGTCGGCGCCCACGTAGGGCTTCGAGCGACAGTCGACCCAGCGGAATCCGCCGTCGCCGCAGATGATCCGGAACCGTTCGACGGTGGGTTCCGCTGTGCCGGTGCGCTGCCCGCCCACCGTGACCGAGCCGACGTCGTCGGCGTGGATATGGCGACCGAAGTCCGAACCGATCCACGAGCTGTCGCCGAAAGTTGTTCGTACAGACGGCGAAGCCCATACGATCTGCGTGCCTCGCAGATGAATGACGGCGTCCACGGCGTTCTCGGCGAGGATGCTGTAGCGCGCTTCGGCGTCCTCGCGTTCGCGGATCAGGAGTGCCCTGTCGATCAGGAGGCGCTGCTCACGCTGGCTCAGGTAGAACACCGCCACGCCGATCACGACGGCGCCCGCCGAGATCGACAGCGCCCACACCGCACCTTCCTCGACCCCGATGGCCAGGAACGCCAACCGGGACAGCCCGACGACGAGCGGCAGCGCGATGAACAACGCGGCCATCCGGACCAGTCCCAGACCATCGGGGCGGGCCAATAGCCAGGCCACCGGATTGGCGTCGGCGCGTCCAGCGAAGGTCGCCGCGATCAGCAGCAGCAAGCAGACCGCGGTCGCGATTCCCATCCCGGTTACCGGCGTCGCCTCGGTGACCGAAAGCGCCTGGAACGTGTAGACCACCGTAACCAGGAACGGTATGACCGCCGCGGACACCAAGCACACCGTGCGTATCGCCCTGACCGCCCGATGGTCCAGGCGCATCAGCGCGACCGCGGTCCCCAGCAAGAGGACTGTCACCGCCGTCTGCACGCTGGGACGACCGGGCCATGGTCTGTGCATCGCCTCGACGCCGCCGGGGAACCACAGCCTGTCCACCCCGAATGCCAGGCCGGTCGCGTATTCGGCGAGGAACACCATCGCTATCGCGGCGCAGGCCACGGCCAACCCACGGGCGACCCATATCCGGGCCCGGGTGGCAGGCCCGGACTGCACCAGGATGGCCACGCCGAGGGTGGCCATCACCAGTGCGGCCCACGGCGTCATCTGCGGCCACGACCGAAAGACTCTGGTCAACCGCACTGTGCCGGTCGCCCAACCGAGCCAGTTCGCGGCGCTGACCACGAAGACCAACGCCAACGCCGAACGGCCAGCTCGACGCACCAGCGTTTCGAGCTGCGCGTCGAGCTCGGTCTCGGCCATCGGATCTCCCCGTGCAACGGTGTACCGGCATTGTGCCGCACCGGGGTGTCACCGCGACGCACGTTCACCGGGCATTACGTCGGCAAACGCAGATGACTTAAGTCAACATCGTGGACGCGTCGGGCGAAGCCCGCGCTGCTAGTTCTTCGGGCGAAGCCCGCGCTGCTAGTTCTTCGGACGCAGTCCGAAGCGGCGCAGACCGCTGCCCGCGAACGCCCGCATCGCCGCCAGCGCGATCCGGCCCTGCCGCTGCGACGACGAGTACCAGACGAGCTCGGACTTCTGGGTGGGAATTCGCGGAGCCGTGATCGCCTGCTGACGGCAGAACTTGATCAGGCCGCTGGGGCCGCCGGCCCGATAGCCGATGCCGGAGTCCTTCCAGCCGCCCATCGGAAGCGACGGGCAGAAGACGTTGGTCAGGGCGTCGTTGATGTTGACGGCCCCGCACTCCAGGCGACGGGCGACGCGCTCACCGCGCTCGACGTCGCCGGTCCACACCGTGGCCGACAACCCGTACTTGGAGTCGTTGGCCAACCGGATGGCCTCCTCCTCGTCGGCGACCTTCACCACCGGCAGCGTCGGGCCGAAGGTCTCCTCGGCAATGCAGGACATCGTCGGCGTGACGTCGGCCAGCACGGTCGGCTGGTAGAACGTGCCGACCCCGGTGGGCTTACCCCCGGTCAGCACGCGCGCCCCGGCGGCGACGGCGTCCTTGACGTGACCGTCGACGATATCGCGCTGGGCTGCGGTGGCCATCGCGCCGGTGTCGTACTTGAAGCCCGAATCTTCTTGACCCTGAGCGATATTGCGAACATTCGCGGTGAGCTTGCCGATGAATTCGTCGTACACCGGGGCCTCGACGTACACCCGCTCGACCGAGATGCAGACCTGCCCGGAGTTGAACATCCCGCCCCAGGCGATGCCGTTAGCGGCGCGGTCGATGTCGGCGTCGGCCAGCACGATCGCCGGATCCTTGCCGCCGAGCTCCAGGCTGAACGGGATCAGCCGCTCGGCGCAGGCCACCGCGACCTTGCGGCCGGTGGCGGTCGATCCGGTGAAGTGGACGTAATCGGCATTGTTGATCACCGCGGCGCCGGTCTCGCCGTATCCGGTCGCCAGGCTCAGCACCGGCGGAGCACCGACCTCGGTCCAGCCCCGGGCGAACTCGACGGCCGAAAGTGGGGTCACCTCAGACGGTTTGAGCAACACCGCCGCCCCCGCGGCGAGCGCGGGCACCACGTCCAGGGCCAGCATCGCCAGCGGGAAGTTCCACGGCTCGATGATCCCGACCAACTGGTACGGGCGGTAGCGGGTGGTGAGCTTCTTGATCTTGTACAGCGGGCTGTGCGGCTTGGGGTGCGCGTCGGCCAGGAACGCTTCGGCGTTGCCGGCCCAGTACTTGATCGAGTCGGCGATCGCCACCGGTTCCAGGCTGGCGTCGTTGCGCGACTTGCCCGACTCCGACATCAACACCTCGGTGAGGTGATCGGCGTTGTCGAGGATCCAATCCTGCCACTTGTACATCCAGACCTTGCGTCCGCGCGGGCCGATCTCTTCCCACTCGGTTTGGAACAACCGGAGCTCGCGGGCTTTCGCGGCGACGGCGTCCGGACCGTCCACCGGCACGGAGCCGGCGACGCGGCCGTCGGCCGGGTTGTGCACGGTGATCGTGGCCTTGTCGGCCTTGGGCTCGACGGCGGTCATGGCCGCTCCTCTCGCTGGTCAGGTCTTGGCTGTGAGCCTAACCGGCACCGTGCCGCTAGAACAGGCCAACCGGTTGGTTGTGTGGCTCGGCAGGCTCGATGAGCTCCGGGCCGTTGTTGCGGACGCTGTTGACCAGGGTGGAGACCTCGCGCAGGTCGATACCGGCGATATCGGGCGGTGCCGACAACAGGTCGGCGTCGGCCGGCTGATCGGGATCCAGCCAGCGGTCCCAGTCCGCCTCGTCGAGCACCAGCGGCATCCGGTCGTGGATCTCGGCGAGCTCCCCCACGGCGTCGGTGGTGATGATCGTGCACGTCAACAGCGGCGACGCCTCGTCGCTGGCTCGCCATACCGACCACAGCCCCGCCATGAACAGTGGCTCGCCGTCCGCACGAAACATGAAGTACGGCGTCTTACGGGCCTTCTTGCCGGCCGGGGCGTCCGGATTGGGCTTCCACTCGTAGTAGCCGTCCATCGGGACCAGACACCGCTTGCTCTTGGCCGAGGCGCGGAATGCCGGTGAGCTGGTGACCTTTTCCGCACGCGCGTTGATCAGGAGGGGACCCTTGTTGTCCGGGGTTCCGTCGGCCGTCGCCTTCACCCAGGGCGGCACCAGACCCCAGCGCATCAACCGGACCCGCCGGGTCGGGGTGTCGTCCGGATCGGCGTGCCGGCTGACCACCGCGGCGACGGTGGCGGTCGGGGCCACGTTGTAGTTCGGCCCCCGCGCCTCCTTCGCCGCCTCGGTGGCCTCATCGATGGCGTGGATCTTCTCGGCCAGCAGCGCCGGGTCGGTGGTCACCGCGAATCGTCCGCACATGACTCCATGGTGGCGCACGATCCCGACAGGGCAGGATGTATGCCGTGAGCACCGAGTTGTGGGCCGCGCCGTCAACGTCGTCGCCGGTGCATGCGCGCGTCACCGTGCCCGGCTCGAAATCGCAGACCAACCGCACCCTGGTGCTGGCGGCGCTGGCCGCCGCCCAGGGTCAGGGTGAGTCGACGATCAGCGGCGCACTGCGCAGCCGAGACACCGATCTGATGATCGGGGCCATCCAGGCACTCGGCATCGACGTCTCCGGCGCGGGCGCCGAGCTGGCGGTCGGCGGGACGCTCAACCCGGGTCCGCACGCCCGGATCGACTGCGGATTGGCCGGGACCGTCTTGCGGTTCGTGCCGCCGCTGGCCGCGCTGAGCACCGCCGTCGTCGCATTCGACGGTGACGAACAAGCCCGAACGCGACCCATCGCTCCGCTGCTGGACGCGATGCGCGGTCTCGGCGTCGACATCGACGGCAGCGGTCTGCCGTTCGAGGTCCACGGCCGAGGCGCGGTCACAGGCGGCACCGTCCGCATCGACGCGTCGAGCTCCTCGCAGTTCGTCTCGGGCCTGCTGTTGTCCGGCGCGGCGTTCACCGAGGGCCTGACCGTCGTGCACACCGGCACATCGGTGCCCTCGGCTCCGCACATCGAGATGACCGTGGCGATGCTGCGCGAGGCCGGCGTCGACGTCGACGACGCCACCACCAACGAGTGGCGCGTGGCGCCGGGGCCGATCGCGGCACGGCACTGGGACGTCGAACCGGACCTGTCCAACTCGATCCCCTTCTTGGCAGCGGGTGTGGTGACCGGCGGAGCGGTGGGAATCACCGGCTGGCCGTCGGCCAGCGTGCAACCCGCCGAGACCATCCTGAGCATCCTCAAAATTGTGGGATCGACTGTGCACCAGTCAGATTCGCATCTGGAGGTGCGAGGGCCCGAATCGTACGGCGGCTTCGAGGTGGACCTGCACGACGTCGGTGAGCTGGCCCCCGCGGTGGCGGCCCTGGCCGCACTGGCCGAACCGGGCTCGGTGTCGCGACTTACCGGCATCGCCCATCTCCGCGGCCACGAGACCGACCGGTTGGCAGCGCTGAGCGCCGAGATCAGCGGGCTTGGCGGCACCTGCACCGAGACCGACGACGGCCTGGTGATCACCGCGACCCCGTTGCATGCCGGCACCTGGCGTTCCTACGCCGACCACCGAATGGCGATGGCCGGGGCCATCATCGGGCTTCGGGTGCCCGGTGTCGAAGTCGAAGACATCGGGACGACCGCCAAGACGCTGCCGGAATTCGCGGCGCTGTGGACCGAGATGGTGGGGGTCGGTTGAGCCCACGCGAGTACGACGAGTCCGACGTCAAGATCCGGTCGGGCCGTGGCTCGCGTCCGCGCACCAAGACTCGGCCCGAGCACGCCGACGCCGAGGCGGGGATGGTGGTCACCGTCGACCGCGGCCGCTGGGGCTGCGTCCTGGGCGATGATCCGCACCGGCACGTCACCGCGATGCGGGCCCGGGAACTGGGCCGCACCCCCATCGTCGTCGGCGACCAGGTCGATGTCGTCGGCGACCTGAGCGGGCGTCCGGACACGCTGGCCCGGATCGTGCGCCGCGGTGAACGGCGAACAGTGTTGCGCCGCACCGCCGATGACACCGATCCGACCGAGCGGGTGGTGGTCGCCAACGCCGACCAGTTGCTGATGGTGGTGGCCCTGGCCGATCCCCCGCCGCGCACCGGCCTGGTGGACCGGGCGCTGATCGCGGCGTACGCCGGCGGGTTGAGGCCGATTCTGTGCCTGACCAAGACGGATCTGATGCCGGCCGAATCGTTCGCCGAGCAGTTCGCCGATCTGGACCTCGCCGTGCTGACCGCGGGGCGCGACGACCCGATCGACGACGTCGAGAACCTCCTGGCGGGCAAGGTCACCGTTCTGCTCGGCCACTCCGGTGTGGGTAAGTCGACGCTGGTGAATCGGCTTGTCCCGCAGGCATTTCGAGCGACCGGCGAGGTATCAGGGGTGGGCAAGGGCAAACACACCTCGACGCAGTCGGTGGCGTTGCCACTGCCCGGCGGCGGCTGGGTGGTCGACACCCCGGGCATCAGGTCGTTCGGGCTGGCCCATATCGAGCCCGACGACGTGCTGAAAGCGTTTTCGGATCTGGCGGAGGTCATCGAAGAGTGTCCGCGCGGATGTGGCCACCTGGGCCCGCCGGCCGATCCGGAGTGCGCGCTGGACGCGCTCACCGGCGCTCCCGCACGCCGTGTCGCCGCTGCCAGACGACTGCTGTCCGCGTTGTCAGACGGCGCGGCGTACTGATAATTGTTTGCAACACCAACTGAGAGGGCACGCCGCACAGATGAGCACCGTTCCAAATCTGACACTCAATGACGGCACCAAGATTCCGCAGCTGGGCTTCGGTGTCTTCCAAATCAAGCCCGATGAGACCGCCTCCGCGGTGCGCACCGCCCTGGAGATCGGCTACCGCCACATCGACACCGCCGAGATGTATCAGAACGAGAAGGGCGTCGGACAGGGCGTCCGGGACTTCGGCATCGACCGCGGCGAGGTGTACATCACCAGCAAGCTCAACAACGGCTATCACAAGCCCGACGACGCGCGGCGCGCGTTCGACGGCACGATCGAGGCGCTGGGCTTCGACTACGTCGACCTGTTCCTGATCCACTGGCCGCTGCCGGGGCTTTACGACGGCGATTTCGTCTCCACCTGGAAGGTGTTGGAGGAGTTCAAGAATGACGGCCGGGCCCGCAGCATCGGCGTCTCCAACTTCCAGATCCATCATCTGGAGACCCTCGCCCGCGACACCGAGACGGTACCCGCCGTCAACCAGATCGAGGTGCATCCGTACTTCGCCAACGACGAGCTGCGCGCTTACGGCACAGACCACACCATCCTCACCGAGGCCTGGTCACCGATCGCTCAGGGCGCCGTGCTGGGCGACCCGGTGATCGGCACCATCGCCGAGCGGCTGGGCAAGAGCCCGGCTCAGGTGGTGCTGCGCTGGCATGTCGAACGCGGCGACATCGTCTTCCCGAAATCCGTTACCCCAGAACGGATCAAGGAGAACCTGGAGATCTTCGACTTCGAGCTGAGCGACGACGACATCGACGCCATCACCGCCCTCGACAAGGGTGAGGCCGGCCGCCGGGGTCCCAACCCGGACGACTTCAACTGGATCCCGGACTAAACGCTCAATCCCGGCCGGCGAACTTCGACAGGTACAGCCAGGTCGGCCGGTAGCCGAGACGCTCATACAGACGCAGGGCGTCTCGGTTACCGGACAGCGCACCGAGAATCAGATCGTCGACGCCGGCAGTACGCAGGTGCTGTTCGAGTGTCGTCAGCAGCTCGGTGCCCAAACCGGAGCCGCGAAACTCCGGGAGCACTGAGAGGGATTCGATCTCGCCGACGCGCGTGCCGATGGCCCAGGTGTCAGCCACCCAGGTGTCGTCGGTCGGTAGGACGTGCGCCAGCCCGTAACCGATCGGGCGGTCGTCGACGCCGGCGATCAACAGCAGCGTGTCCGGCTTCGCGAGCAGATCTGCATAGAGTGCGCGGCGCACCCGCCAGGATTCGTCGTCGCTGACATAGGGCCGTAATTCGGGCATCGACTCGGCGTGCCGGTGATGCACGGCAACCCACAACGGCCCGAGGATGTCGAGGTCGTCGGCACTGCCCGTCCGCACTCGCCACGGCGCACTCACGGGGTCATCATGCCCCGCGAGCGCGCCGGCTGGCTAGGCGGCTTTCGCTGCGCGCTTGACGCGTCGCTTCTGCCGAGCAGTGGCGATCGCGGTCTTGAGCCCGCGCTTGCGGCCGGTGGCCGGATCGACACCCGCATAACCCGGTTCGAGTTCGGCGAACATCCGCTCACTGCGGGTCTCGGGTGCATCGTCAGCGGTCGCGCGGAGGTACTTGTCCGGCAGCGACAGCTTGGCGATCGTGCGCCAGGTCTTGGCGTACTGCACCAGGAACGGCCCGGTTGTGTAGGGCAGGTCGTACTTGTCGCAGATCTGGCGCACCCGGACCGAAATCTCGCGATACCGGTTGCTGGGCAGGTCAGGGAACAAGTGATGCTCGATCTGGTACGACAGGTTGCCGCTCATGAAGTCCATGGCACGGCTGCCCTCGATATTGGCGCTGCCCAGCATCTGACGCAGGTACCACTGACCCTTGCTCTCACCGACCATGTCGGTCTTGGTGAATTTCTCTGCGCCATCGGGAAAGTGGCCGCAGAAGATGATCGCGTTGGCCCACACATTGCGGATCACGTTGGCCACGGCGTTCGCGGTGAGTGTCGAGCGGTAGGTCGCCTTCGGGGACAGCGACGTGATCGCCGGGTAGGCGACGTAGTCCTTGAGCAATTGCCGTCCCGCCTTGGCGCCGAACTCGCGCACCCGGATCAGGGTGGCCTTGCGGTCGTCGCGGCCCTTGGAGATCTTGCCGAGCTCCAGGTGCTGCAGGCCGACGCCCCATTCGAAGCCGATCGCCAGCAGCGTGTTGAACAGCAGGTTGCCGTACAGGTTGAACGGCTTCCACTTCGCGTCCCTGGTAACCCGGATCACGCCGTAGCCGACGTCGTCGTCCATGCCGAGGATGTTGGTGTACTTGTGGTGCATGAAGTTGTGGGTGAACCGCCAGTGCTTGGACGCCCCGCTCATGTCCCACTCCCACGACGAGGAGTGAATCTCGGGATCGTTCATCCAGTCCCACTGGCCGTGCATGACGTTGTGGCCGATCTCCATGTTCTCGATGATCTTGGCCACGCCGAGGGTGACGGTGCCCGCCCACCAGGCCGATCGTCTGGAGCTGGCAGCCAGCATCAACCGCCCGGCGACCTCGAGACCGCGTTGAGCGGCGATGGTGCGGCGGATATAGCGCGCATCCCGCGCGCCCAGGGAATCTTCGATGTCGCGGCGGATGGCGTCGAGCTCAACCGCCAAACTCTCGATGTCCGCGTCAGTCAGATGCGTAAACGCTTCTACATCGGTAATAGCCATTAGTCACGCCTCCTTTCTTGTTCCTACGCTACCGTAACCTACGTACCCGTAGGTTACTAGCCAGTAAACCTCAGACGTCGAGCACGCAGTCGCCCGACGCGGCCGAGATACAGGTCTGGATCCGGGTGCCCGGCTCGTGCTCCACACCCGTGCGCAAGTCGCGGACGTGGCCCTCCACCAGAGGGACCACACACGACTGGCAGATACCCATCCGGCAGCCGAATGGCATCCGCAATCCGGCCTGCTCGCCGGCCTCCATCAGCGATGTTGCGGCGTCGACCGACACGGACTTGCCGCTGCGCCCGAACGTCACGGTGCCGCCCTGGCCGTGCGCGGCCGCGCGGGACGCCGCGAACCGCTCCAGATGCAGACGGTCGCCGATGCCGGCGGCCTGCCACACTTTCTCGGCCTCGGTGAGCATGCCCTCCGGACCGCAGGCCCACGTCTGGCGCTCTCGCCAGTCCGGGACCACGTCATCGAGCCGGCCCAGGTCCAGCCGCCCCTCGGTGCGGGTGGCGCGGACGGTGAGCCGGTATCCGTCGTGTTCGCGAGCCAGCTGCGCGAGCTCGCCGGCGAACATCACATCGGATTCGGTTGGGGCCGAATGGATATGGACGATATGGCCCGGCCCGCCGACCTGATCGCGGCGTTCCAGTGTCCGCAGCATCGACATCACCGGGGTGATTCCGGAGCCACCGGTCAAGAACAGCACCGACGCGGGCGCCGGGTCGGGCATCACGAAATTGCCCTGCGGCGCTGCCAGTCGCACGATCGTGCCGGGAGTCACTCCGCCGACCAGGTGGGTGGACAGGAAGCCCTCCGGCATGGCCTTGACGGTGATCGTGATGGTGCGCGAGCGGCCGGCTCCGTCGGAGTGCGGGCTCGAGGTCAAGGAATACGACCGCCACCGCCAGCGGCCGTCGACCAGCAGGCCGATACCGATGTACTGGCCGGCCTGGTAATCGAAGGTGAACCCCCAGCCCGGCTTGATCACCAGGGTCGCCGAATCCTCGGTCTCCCGCCGGACCTCGACCACCCGGCCGCGCAGTTCGCGCGCCGACCACAACGGGTTGGCGAGCTTCAAATAGTCATCGGGCAGCAGCGGTGTGGTGATCCGCCCGAATAGGGCCCGCACCGCGTCGATCGCGGGATTGCGGCCCTCACCGGCCACCTTCGGTCGCACAGTGTCGACCACGTTCGCACTGATCTTGACCTGGTTCTTCGCCATCTCGCCAACTCCTACCCGCCGTTAACCTACGGTACCGTAACCTACGGTCCCGTATCCAGGCGTCAGAGCAAATCGAGCAGGAACGGCAGCTCCTGGGTCCCGTACCAGGCCAGAGGATGGTCCGCAGCGTCGCCGACGACGAATTCGGCATCCTCATCGCCCAGATCCGCGTCGTCGATCACCGCGATCGCGGCCTTCACCGCCGGCTCGGCTCCGGAATTGTCGACATAAGCGGCAACCACCTGATCCAGGTTCACTCGTCCGCTCACCCGCACCACCGCGTCGTCGAGATCGGGTCGCAGGGTCGCATCCGCATCGGCGATCAGCACCGCCCGGCGCAGCGGCAACTCGGTGTCCGCGCGTTCGGATTCGGCAGCCAGCAGCCGCAGCGACGCCAGCGCGGCTTCCCCGATCGCGACCTCGGCCAGCTCCTCGTCGTCGCCCTCGGCGTAGGACTCGCGCAACGTCGGGGTGACGGCGAACGCCGTCCCGCTCAACGGCTGCAGCGACCCGTCGGCGACCAGCTGTTGCAGCATGGCCAAAGTGGCTGGGATATAGACCCGCATCCCGGCAGATTATCTGCTGCGCCTAAGCGCCGTTCCCGAGCAGGGTGGAGACGTGATCGTCGACATAGGTCGACAGCTCCCGCGCCGGCCGCTGATAGTCGCCCATCGGCGGCCGTTTGGGCAGATCGACCTTGGGGTGCTCGACATGCTCGTAGTCGATGCTCTTCAACAGATGGGCCATCATGTTCAGGCGAGCGTGCTTCTTGTTCTCGGACTCCACCACGAACCACGGGCTGGCCGGGGTGTCGGTGCGCACCATCATCTCGTCCTTGGCGCGTGAGTAGTCTTCCCAGCGATAGATGGACTCGAGGTCCATCGGGCTGAGCTTCCAGCGCCGCAACGGATCCTTGCGACGCTTCTTGAACCGGCGGAGCTGCTCGTCGTCAGATACCGAGAACCAGTACTTGCGCAGGATGATTCCTTCGTCGATCAACATCTGCTCGAAGATCGGGCACTGCCGCAGAAACAGCTCGTGCTCCACCGGTGTGCAGAAGCCCATCACCACTTCGACACCGGCGCGGTTGTACCAGGACCGGTCGAACAACACGATCTCGCCGCGAGCCGGCAGGTGCTCGACATAGCGCTGGAAATACCACTGGCCGCGCTCACGTTCGGTCGGTGCGGGCAGCGCGGCGATGCGCGCAATTCGGGGGCTCAGGTACTCGGTGATGCGTTTGATCGTGCCGCCCTTGCCGGCCGCATCGCGGCCCTCGAACACGACGACGATCCGCGCGCCGGTGGCCTTGACCCACTCCTGCAAGGACACCAATTCGGTTTGTAGCCGAAACAATTCGGCTTCGTAGACGTCCTTGGGAATCTTGCGATTAACCTTGGCGACCGGCTCGTCACCCGTCGATTTTCCCTTGCCCATCGCCGAATCCTACGTCTGCCGCGCAGCTTCGAGCAGTTCCTCAAGAGATTCGGCCAACAGCGTCGGCAGCACGTCCACATCGCTCATGGCGTCGCGGTCGGCGTTGATGCCGAAATAGAGCATGCCGCAATAGGATGTCACGCCGATGGCCAGCACCTGGTTGTGCAGCAGCGGCGGCACCGCGTAGGTCTCGAGCAGCTTCGCCCCGGCCACGTACATCTGCGACTGCGGCCCAGGGACATTGGTGATCAACAGGTTGAACTGGCGGGCCGAGAACTGGGTGGCGACCCGGGTGCCCATGGCATGCAACGTCGGCGGCGCGAAGCCGGACAAGGTGAGGATCGTGCGGGCGTCCACCAGACTGGCTGCCGCCGAATGCGACTCGGTGGTGTGGGCGATCTGGGACAGCCGTACCACCGCGTTGCCCTCCCCCACCGGAAGGTCGACCAGGAACGGGGCGACTTCGCTGATGGCCTGGCCCGGGCTCGACGACTCCATGACCGCCTCGGGGTACACCGACGTCGGCGCCATGGCCCGCACAGTGGAGCTGGTGGTGACCGGCTCGCCGCGGGACAGCAGCCAGTTACGTAGGGCGCCGGCGATGACGGCCAGCACCACGTCGTTCACGTCGCAGTCGTAGCGCGAGCGCACCAGCCGGTAGTCCGCGAGCGAACCGGCGGCCACAGTGAACCGCCGATTGCGGGACACTTTGGTGTTCAACGGACTGCTGGGGGCGGTGCCGCGCGCCACGGTGCGCGCCACGTCGGTCAGCCGCCGCGCCAGATCGATCACCTCTCCGCTGTTGCGGGCCAGGTCGCCCACAGCGGAGGTGACCGCCTGCATCTGCATGCGCGGCCGCGCTAGCCACTCCCCGACCGCACCGAGCAACAGCTGGCCGTTGGTGGGTTCGCGCCCGGGGATCCAGATGTCCTCACCAAACGTGGGCGGCTTCTGGGTGCGGTCGGCGATGACGTGGCCGATCTCCAACGCTGTCATCCCATTGACCAGCGCCTGGTGCGATTTCGTGTAGATGGCCAGCCGGTTCTTGGACAGACCCTCGATCAGATACATCTCCCACAGCGGGCGCGACCGGTCCAGCGCGCGTGACCCCAGCCTGGCGATCAGTTCGTGCAACTGCGAGTCGCTTCCCGGCGACGGCAGCGCCGAGCGCCGGACGTGGTAGGTGATGTCGAAGTCAGGATCGTCGACCCAGACCGGACGCGCCAGCCCGAAGGAGACCTCGCGGATCTTCTGGCGGTAGCGCCGGATCTGCGGCAGCCGACGTTCGACCGTCTCGAGCAGGGTGTCGTAGCTCAACCCGGCGCGCGGCTTGCGCACGATCGCCAGCGAGCCGACGTACATCGGGGTGGCGGTGTTCTCCAGGTGATAAAACGAGGCATCCGACGCTGACAGCCGAGTCACCATCGTTGCGACATTCCCCTCATCGACATCCCCGCCCGTCCCGACACGGTAACCGCCGACCCCGGGTCAGCGCATCGCGGGTGCACACACCAACGACAGAACTGTGCCATCATGTCGCCATCGGTTCGCCCCTCTCCGGCAGCCGGTCACCCGTTGACCGATTTCGGAGAGTGCCCATGTCCTGTGTCGTTCCCGTCGTCGACTACGAACCGCCGGTGCTGCACGCCGCTCCCGAACGGGTGCACCTACCGGGCCCACGGACTCTCGGACCGTCGCCCCGCCCCGCGCCGCAGCCGACCGCGTCTGCCCCGATGCGTGCGGCCGGCGGATTCGCCGACGCCGCGTTGAGACGGGTCCTCGAGGTGATCGACCGGCGGCGTTCCCTGGCCCAGTTGCGGCCATTGCTGACCGCCGGACTGGTCGACTCGCTGCTGCCCGCGGTCGCGCGACACGAGGGCAACGGTGCCGCACGCTTGCGCCGGCTACGGGTGCAGCCGGTCGGGACCGACGGCGCGGCAGCCGAAGTGGCGGCCACCTACAGCCGGGACGGCCGCACCCACGCCATCGCCTGCCGCGTCGAACAGGTCATGACGCCCACCGGCCTGCGATGGCAGGTGGTGGCGCTGCACATCGGCTAGCCGTGGGCGGCTAACCCCGGCGCAACCTGCTGCTGCTCTTGGACTGCTTGCGCGCGGCCTCGCGTCGCTCCTTGCGGGTGGTGCCCGCAGTCGCGGTCTGCTTGCCGCCGCCGTTGCGCTTGACTTCCGCGGTGCCGTCTTCAGCGGGACCGCTGTAGGTCAGCTGTCGGGAGTCCTCGTCGTCGATTCCCTTGGCGCGCAAGGCCGGTGCGGGCTCCTGCTGCTGGCCGCCCAGATCCGCCAGACCCTGCGGGGTGTCGACCGGCGCCACCGCCGGCGACGGAGTTGCCTCCACCTGGACGTTGAACAGGAATCCGACCGACTCCTCCTTCAGGCCGTCCAGCATGCCGACGAACATGTCGTAGCCCTCGCGCTGGTACTCGACCAGCGGATCGCGCTGCGCCATCGCCCGCAGGCCGATGCCTTCCTTGAGGTAATCCATCTCGTAGAGGTGCTCGCGCCACTTGCGGTCGATCACATTGAGCAGCACGTTGCGCTCCAGCTGGCGCATGGCACCCTCGCCGGCGAGTCCCTCGATCTCGGCTTCCCGTCGCGCGTAAGCCTTTTCGGCGTCGGCGATCAACGCGTCGAGCAGCTCTTCACGGGTCAGCTCACCGGGCTCACCGACGGCGTCGTTGTCGAGCAGGTCGTGGTGGTCGATGCCGACCGGGTAGAGCTGCTTGAGCGCGGTCCACAGCTGCTCGAGGTCCCAGTCCTCGGCGTAGCCCTCGGCGGTGGCGCCGTTGACGTAGGCGGTGATGACATCGACCAGCATGTCGTGGGCCTGCTGCTGCAGGTTCTCGCCCTCGAGGATCCGGCGGCGCTCGGCGTAGATGACCTTGCGCTGCTGGTTCATCACCTCGTCGTACTTGAGGACGTTCTTGCGGATCTCGAAGTTCTGCTGCTCGACCTGGGTCTGCGCGCTCTTGATCGCGCGGGTCACCATCTTGGCCTCGATGGGCACATCGTCGGGCAGGTTGAGTCGCGTCAACAGGCTTTCCAACGTCGCGCCGTTGAACCGCCGCATGAGCTCGTCACCCAGCGACAGATAGAAGCGGGACTCACCCGGGTCACCCTGACGACCGGAACGGCCGCGCAGCTGGTTGTCGATACGCCGCGACTCGTGGCGCTCGGTACCCAGCACGTAGAGGCCACCGACCTCGATCACGTGCTCGGCCTCTTCGGCAGCCTGCGCCTTGATCTTGGGGAGTTCCTCCTGCCAGGCGGCCTCGTACTCGTCAGGGGTCTCGACGGGATCCAGGCCACGCTCACGCAGGCGGGTGTCGACCAAGAAGTCGACGTTGCCGCCGAGCACGACGTCGGTACCGCGGCCGGCCATGTTGGTGGCCACCGTGATCGCACCGCGACGGCCGGCCTCGGCGATGATGCCGGCCTCCTGCTCGTGGAACTTGGCGTTGAGGACGTTGTGCGGAACGCGGCGCTTCTGGAACTGGCGCGACAGGTACTCCGAGCGCTCGACGCTGGTGGTGCCGATCAGGACCGGCTGGCCCTTCTCATAGCGCTCGACGACGTCATCGACGACGGCGATGTACTTGGCTTCCTCGGTCTTGTAAATCAGGTCGGTCTGGTCCTTGCGGACCATCGGCCGGTTCGTCGGGATCGGGACCACGCCGAGCTTGTAGATCTCGTGCAGCTCGGCGGCCTCGGTCTCGGCGGTGCCGGTCATACCGGCGAGCTTGTCGTAGAGCCGGAAGTAGTTCTGCAGGGTGATCGTGGCCAGCGTCTGGTTCTCGGCCTTGATCTCGACGTTTTCCTTGGCCTCGATGGCCTGGTGCATGCCCTCGTTGTAACGCCGGCCGATCAGCACGCGGCCGGTGAACTCGTCGACGATCAGGACTTCGCCGTTGCGGACGATGTATTCCTTGTCGCGCTCGAAGAGCTCCTTGGCCTTCAGGGCGTTGTTGAGGTAGCTGACCAGTGGCGAGTTGGCGGCCTCGTAGAGGTTGTCGATGCCGAGCTGATCCTCGACGAACTCGACACCCAGCTCGTGCACACCGATGGTGCGCTTCTTGATGTCGACCTCGTAGTGGGTGTCCTTCTTCATCATCGGAGCCAGGCGGGCGAACTCGCTGTACCAGTGCGAGGCGCCGTCGGCGGGACCGGAGATGATCAGCGGGGTACGGGCCTCGTCGATGAGGATGGAGTCGACCTCGTCGACGATCGCGTAGTTGTGCCCGCGTTGCACCATCTCCTCGACCGAATGCGCCATGTTGTCGCGCAGATAGTCGAAGCCGAACTCGTTGTTGGTGCCGTAGGTGATGTCGGCGGCGTAGGCCGCGCGGCGCTCATCGGGGGTCAGGCCCGACAGGATGACGCCGACCTCGAGGCCCAGGAAGCGGTGCACCCGGCCCATCCACTCGCTGTCGCGCTTGGCCAGGTAGTCGTTCACGGTGACGACGTGCACGCCATCGCCGCCCAGGGCGTTGAGGTAGGCGGGCAGCACACAGGTCAGGGTCTTGCCCTCACCGGTCTTCATCTCCGCGACGTTGCCGAAGTGCAGCGCCGCGCCGCCCATCACCTGGACGTCGAAGTGGCGCTGCTGCAGCACCCGCCAGGCCGCCTCGCGAGCGACGGCGAAAGCCTCGGGGAGCAGGTCATCGAGGCTTTCGCCGTCAGCAACGCGCTTCTTGAATTCGTCGGTCTTGGCCCGCAGCTCGCCGTCCGACAGCTTCTCTACGTCGTCGGACAAGGTGTTGACGTAGTCAGCCACCCCCTTGAGGCGCTTGACCATGCGACCTTCACCAAGGCGCAGCAACTTCGACAGCACGTTTTCCCCTGAACATATGTAGGAGGGGCCCCCTTGTGAATCGGAGGCTTAAGCGCCCCCCATCCTAGGTGACGCGCTGGTCGGACCCGGGCAGCGGCGATCAGCCCAGCCGGATCAACCCATAGTCATAGGCGTGCCGGCGATAGACAACCGATGGCCGATCGGTCTCCTTGTCCTGGAACAAGAAGAAATCGTGGCCGACAAGTTCCATCTCGTAGAGCGCGTCGTCGACCGTCATCGGCTTGGCCGGGTGCTCCTTGGTCCGCACGATGCGGCCGGGTTCGTGGTCGTCGAGCACCTGCTCCTGGGCGGTCGGCTTCTCAGGGGTGAATGCCGCGGCCGCATCGATCAGCGGGGTCGCCGCGGTGGCCTCATGCAGCGATACCGGCGTCTTGTCGCCGTAGTGAACCTTGCGGCGGTCCTTGGTGCGCCGGAGCCGGTTCTCAAGTTTGTGGACGGCGGCCTCGAAGGCGCCGTAGAAACTCTCCGCGCAGGCCTCCCCACGGACCACCGGACCGCGACCGCGCGCGGTGATCTCGACGTGCTGACAGTTCTTCCGCTGACGGCGGTTGCGTTCGTGCTCGAGCTCGACATCAAAGCGGTAGATCGAACGGTCGAACCGCTCGAGGCGAGCGAGCTTCTGCGCCACGTAGACGCGGTAGTGATCAGGGATCTCGACGTTGCGTCCGCACACCTGAACTTCGGCGTTGGCGGATTCGGCAAGGTCTTCATCGTCGGCGAGCAATTGACCGGTGTTCACGGAATCGATTGACATGCTTGACAACTCGTTTCTGTTACGGGTTGCACGCACTCTGGCGTGCCGGCCTGTCTTGGGATGCTGCGCCGACAGGATTGGCACGAAACTCACCCGCCGGCGCCAGGGGTCGAGGAACCTCACCTCCTACCGTCACTCGGCGAAGTGGCGGGCCTGTGGACTAGACCGCCCCCGTGATGTGTTCACGGTGTGTTGGCCCCGACGGTAGTCGTTGTTCACGGGGTGGTGCCACCTTTTTGGCCCACCTGTTTCGAAGTCTTTCGACCCCCGTTACACCGATCGTCACCCGCCCAGGTCAGGCGTGCGCCAGGGCGAGTACAGCCGTTACATTCACGCCGAATTCTTGGAGCGTCCGGACCGCCTCGCGGGCGGTGGCGCCGGTGGTGACGATGTCGTCGACAACCAGGACGTCACCCGTCACGGGTTTGGTCAGCTTGATCCGGCCGGCCAGGTTGCGTTCACGGTCGGCGATCGTGAGGCCGACGGAGTCGCGGACCATCGCCCGGGTCCTCAGTGCCCGGATGACGGTGATGTCGAAGTTTTCTCGGGTGGCGTGCGTGGCGATGCGAAGCACGGGATCACCGCCGCGGCGGCGAGCGGCCAAGGCGCGGGTGGGCGCCGGGACGATGGTGAACGGAGTGTCGAGGATGCCCCAGGTTGCGAGGTGATGGATGCCCAGAGCGAGGGCGCGGGCCAGTGGGGCGACGAGGTCGCGACGCCCGTGCTCTTTGAGCGCGACGATGGCCCGCCGTCGGGGGCCGGCGTAGCGGCCGAGAGCGAAGACCGGCACGCCGGGGTCGGTGCGCGGGGTGACGAGCTGCGGTTCGTCGGTGTGGACCTTGAGGGTGTTGGCGCAGGCGTCGCACCACTTGGTCGAGGGCGCGCCGCAGCCTCCGCATTCCAGCGGGAGGATGAGGTCGAGCATGGCCTGAGTGTGACGCGTCGAAGCCCAGCAGTCGGAGTACTGTCCACAGGTCATGGCCGGCGCGATGGGTTTCGCCAACGCAAATGGACTTCGGTTCGCCTATATCGAGGAGGGCTCCGGGCCCCTCGTGCTGATGCTGCACGGCTTTCCCGACACCGCACACACCTGGGACGACTTGCGTCCGCGAATCGCCGATCGCGGTTATCGGGCCGTGAGCCCGTTCATGCGCGGATATCACCCGACCGAGGTGCCGGACAGTGACCCGTCTCAAGAAACTTTGGCTCGTGATGTTCTTGCGTTGATCTCTGCTTTGGGTGCCTCCGAGGCGGTATTGATCGGGCACGACTGGGGCGCTTCGGCCGCCTACGGCGCGGCGGCGCTCGGACCGGAGCGGGTTAGCAAGCTGATCACGGTGGCGATCCCCCATCCTGCGACCCTTGTGCCGACGCCGAGGAAGCTCTGGGGCGCGCGACATTTCGCTGCGTACAAGCTGCCGGGCGCGGCGAAACGGTTCGCCCGCAATGATTTTGCGGCGTTGCCCGCGATCTATCGGCGATGGTCGCCGACGTGGAGCCCTCCCGCCTCGGAGTTCGACGCCGTGCGGGAGTGTTTCGCCAGCCCGGGCAGCCTGGACGCGGCCTTCGGCTACTACCGCAAGCTTTCACCGCTACCGTCCGCGTCTCTGAGGGCGCGCATCACGGTGCCCACCACCGTCTTCGCCGGACTCGACGATCCGGTAGCCGAATTGTCGGACTATCGTCGGGCTGCGCGGAAGTTCCTGAGCGACTATGTCATTGAGGAAGTTCCAGGTGGGCATTTCATGCACCGGGAGCATCCGGAGGTGTTCGCGGAGCGGGTCTTGGCCCACCTTTGAGCGGTCCGTTTTTGTCGGACCCTGCTGCGATGATGTTGTCATGTCCTCGACCGCCGCGCTCAGCCCGAAGGAGCGCCTCGAGGTGGTGTTCGAGGAGCTGGCGGAGCTGGCCGGTCAGCGTAATGCGATCGACGGCCGCATCGTGAAACTTGTCGCCGAACTGGATAACGACGACCTCTGCGGCATGACCGGAGCGCGCTCCGTCGCCGCCGTGGTGGCCTGGAAACTGGGCACCTCACCCTCCAACGCCAACGCCATTTCCGCTGTCGCGCACCGATTTGCCGAGTTTCCCCGATGCACCCAAGGCCTGCTGGAAGGCCGGTTGTCGCTGGATCAGGTCGGCGTCATCGCCGAACGAGCCGCCGACGGCTCCGATGAGCACTACGCACAGCTGGCCACGGCCGCGACCGTCAGCCAGCTGCGCACAGCCATCAAGCTCGAACCCCGGCCGCCCAAACCTGGCCCCCAACCCGACCCGCCACGCTCGATACGCAAGACCGTCGGCGACGAATCCACCACCTGGAAGATCACCCTTCCGCACAGCGAAGCAGCCACCGTCGACGCCGCACTGCAATCGCACCTCGATGCGCTGATCGCCGACTGGAAACGCGATCACGACGCCGACTCTGCCGACAACGCGCCCCCGCTGCCGAACACCACCGATGCGTTTATGAGCCTGGTGGAAGCCGGCTGGGACACCGACGTGGCTCGCCGGCCGCACGGGCAGCGCACCACCGTGGTGGTCCACGTCGACGTCGACAAGCGCATCGGGGAACTGCATCTGGGCCCACTACTCTCGGATGCCGATCGCCACTATCTGACCTGCGATGCCACCTGCGAAGCGTGGTTCGAACGCGACGGCCAACCCCTCGGCGCCGGCCGCACCACCCGAACCATCAATCGGCGGCTTCGCCGTGCCCTCGAACACCGCGACGCCACCTGCGCGGTGCCCGGCTGCAGCGCCACCCGTGGCCTACATGCTCACCACATTCAGCACTGGGAAGACGGCGGCCCCACCGAAATGCACAACCTCGTGTTGCTGTGCCCCTATCACCACCGAGCACACCACCACGGCGACATCACCATCTCCGGACCCGCCCACCAACTCACCGTCACCGACAGCGACGGCGAACCCCTCACATCAGCCTCACTCGCCCGACCACAGAACCACCCACCACCCGTTGTCCCACCGTGTCCCGGACCGACCGGCGAACGCGCCCAATGGAAGTGGTACCAACCCTTCGAACCGAAGGCGCCACCGGATAACTAGGTTGGCGTTTGCCAAGCGGGGTCTTTAGAACTGGCCTCTTCGATCGCAGCGAGCGTTGCCGCTGCAGCCCGGGCGACGAACTCCGATCCTCGGGCCTCGCCATGCACGCCCCACTGCCAACAGCCTACGTACGTGAGCTCATCTTGCTCATGGCCTGGAAAACCGACTTCGATGAGCTCGGTTGCCGCGAAAGGCGATGGCGGCGCGTCAAATCCACGCAACAACTCTATGACAACTTCCGGTGAGTCGCCCACATAGTTGACTGGCCTACCGAGAATTTGCACCAGGTATTCACTAGGCGGCCGATCCGGAAGGCACAGATTGGCCGAGACCCTGATGGAGCTGGCTGCCATCTGGATTATCACGCCCGTATCTGTACCGAGGACGGGTCGGCAGAGAGTGCTCAAGCCTGCACCAAGCGTCGCCACAGGGTCAGTGCGCCAGTTCCGCAACGAGAACTTCGGCGAGCAGCCGCCGTTTTCGAACTTTCGGTGGTACGGGCGCCTCATCCCCTCACCTTTGGTCAGATGACCAAGTAGCCACGCCGTGATCAAATCAGGCGTATCAAGATCGGGAGAGCGTCTCACTCAGCGAGCCACCTGTCGCATATCGGGAAAGGGTTGGAGCGCGAACGGATCTCGCGCCCGCTCAGCGGGCCGGACTTCACGCTCGAAGCTGAAGTCGGTCGAGCAATTCATTCTCGAATCCTCCCTGTCTGATAGGCCACCGGGTCATCCAGGCATATCCCCGGGCGACGTCCTCGTTCAACCTCCTGCGGCAGCGACTCAGGTCCCATGCGATTTGATCGGGAACAATGGGTGCCCCGACGGGTCCAAAAAGGCAGCTCTAAGCTCTGCAACGGAAAATTTGAGCCAGTACGACATCATTACCAACATTGTCTCGTACACCACACCGTCCCGGGCCCGGACGATTGCGTCGCCGCTAGGATCTGCCAGCAACAGCACGCCTTCAGATGGCCTTCGCAGAGAAAACCCCTCAGACAGATCCTCAGGTTCGGTTGGAAAAGCAAGAAATGACTGGCGCTGCACCGATCGAATATCCGCTCCGAAGGTTGCCCAGAAATACTTTTCGACGATGGCTAAGTCGCTCGCTGTATACAGAAACCGCTCCGGGTCCGCGCGCGAAGCCTTCGTCACGGTCACCCAGCCCGGCTCATCGACGCTTCGACGCACGTAATAGCGGTACTCGCCCCCGCCGTTTGAAAAGACAGCGGCGGAGGTCGATTCAGACTCGGAATACGACATGCCTGCTAGGCGGGCCCACGCGATAAGATCGTCTGGCATTGCCGGAATTGTCATTCAATCACCTTCTTCAGCTTTAACATTTCAACGCTAACGGGTTCACCAAATTCGTCCAGGACCACTAGCTGCATTCCGCCACCATCCCGGCCGAATGCGGGAGCGATTTCAGATATTTCGACTGACCATTTCTCCGGCAATGTGCCAGTCAAGCTGTATTGGTAGTAGGGCTTCTCGAGCGAGCTCATCGGTAGTCCCCTCGCCTCGAAGGGAGCCGGCACTCCATGCTCCATAATGCCAAGGTATTCACCGCCCGGCCATCCAACGCGATCGAGCTTTGATCCGAAGTGCTCAATCACCGCTCTAATCGAATCGAACCGCAATCGGGTGTCAGGGACAGCACCCGCATTCGGAGGATACTTGTCGTAAACCTCGCCGCTGTCTTGCACCTCGCGGTACCGCGCATCATATTCCTCTTTTGTCAGGGGATTGCCATGCGCGTCGTGACCGTAGAGCTCGTCGGGGTGCTCGAAAAGGCGCCACGTATCGCGGTTTACGTCCGTGATAGGCCCTGGCTCCGGGGAGTCTCCGGGGCGGTCAAGTGGTTCACCGTAGTGAGGGTTGTCTGGTCCGTTATCGACCGGACGCCAGTGCTCCCCCGGTTCGTGAGCGCGAATGAGGTCGCGACCCGCGGGAGAATCGCCGCCGTGAGGGGGTCCCGCCCCATGATCGTGACCATCTGGACCGTTGTGCCCATCGAGAGACCCGTGGCCGCCGTGCGTACCGTTCTCATGGCTACCGCCTCCGTGATCACCGGACCCGCCGTGAGAACCACCGCCGCCGTCGCCCGCACCCGGGTGCGGCCCATGCCCGGCGCCGTCGGCCGCGCCTTCGGCGCCGTGTGCACCAACCGAAACCGGCACTCGGTCGTCCGCAGCACCCGCCGCCGCGGGCAGCCCTTCAGGCGTGTGACTGCTGGCGCCACCCATCGAGCCCGCCGCGGGAGCACTCGCCGGAGCGGACTCCGCAGCGCCCGCAGCCCCAGCAGACGGAGCGCTCGCGGCAGCGGGTGCTGTCTCCGAAGCCACTGGCGCAGAGGGCGCTTCGGCCTTCGGCGCCGGCGCAACATCCGGGGTGTGCGTTTCGGGTGTGTGGGTCACCGGAGGAGTCACAGGGTCACCCGACGGCGGAGCGGATGTCGGCTTCCCACCTGCTGGCGCGGGCGCGGGCTCACGAGGGCCAGGCGCACCAGGCTCGGCTGGCTTCGGCAGCGGGCCAGGGCTTCCGGATGGCGGCTTGCCAGCATCGAGACCGGTCTTGTTCAGGTCGTCGAGTTTCCCGGTGACGCCCTCTATCTCACGCGAAACGCCGCGCAATCCCGTTGTCGCCGAGGCAATCCCACCGGCTTCTCCCACGGCCCGTTCGGTCGCATTGACCTCAGCACGCGCAGCCGCGCCCTCGGCGGCACGCGCACCACCGGCCGCTTTGACCCCCGCACCACCGGGTATCACCGCCGTTCCGACGTCAAAGCCCAGGGCACCTATACCGAGGAAAGGCCGATCACTGGTGAAGATCTCGTCAAAATGCGTGAGATTCTTGACCATGTCGATGGAACCCTCGGGATCCTTCGCGAAGGCCATCGGGGCAGTCGCCGGATTGAGGATCTCGGCCATCTTGCCCAAACCCTCGAGAGTCGCCAACGTTCCTTTCGGATCACCGAGCGGATCGAATGCCGTCACGAGACCGCCCACGGTGTTGATCGCGCTGAGTGAGGCACCGGTCGTTGCGTCGGTGAATGCGTCGTTGACGTTGGCCGCGATCCGGCCCGCATCCTCGCCGAGATAGTTGACCAGTTCTACGCGCATGACGATTTCCATTGCGCGCGTGTAGTTCTTGATGCTGTTGTTCAGCTGCGCGAGCAATTCCTTCCGTGCCGCGGACTGCCGTTTGTGGTTGGCGATGACGGCTTTGATGTCGTCTGCGACCTCTTGAATCTTCTCTTCGGCGTCGCCCGTGATCAGCTCGAAGACAGTGCCCATGATCCCTTGATCGATGACCGAGCCCACCACGTCCTTGAGCTTGTTCAATAGATCGCGGATCGCGTTCTGAGTCGTCTCGACATCGGTTGCGAAGCTGCTCAGTTGGTTCGACAGCTTTTGCGCCTCGCCGGCCAGCGACGACATCGCAGTGCCGACATCCCGCACCGCCGTCTTCATCGGCTCCTTGTCGGGCATCTGCTGCGCATCGATGGCGGCATACGCACCCGAGTTCGCCGCAGACACGCCGTACAGCGGTGTGGCGAACACCGCCCACGCGGCAGCGGCCGCTCTCAGCTCGGTCGGCTCACCATTCGGCCACCAGTCACCGACGAGAAACTCGACCAGGTACCACAACACCGGCGGAGTTTGGCCGGGCCCGTTGACATCTGGATCGCCGCCCGGCGCCGAGTACACCGGCGGAGCTACTGGCGCGGGCAACGGTGCAGCCCCACCGCCGATGTCCGCCGCGGCCTCCGCGCGAGAATAATTGGTCGCGGAGCCCTGAATCAGATACCCGATGTGCCGCAGGGCGTTGACGCCCTTACCGACGGCGTCGACCAACGCACTGGCGGAATCCTGATACGCGAATCCGAAAGCGGTTCCCGCGGCATCCTGACCTGTGTTCGCGTTGTACGACCCGGTCAGCGCGCCGACTGCGGCGGTGAGACCCTCGCTGAGGCCGGCCACGGCCGAGCCCGCACCCGACAGCGCCGGCGGATCCACCCGCAACGGCTCACCCATGGCGACTCACCGCGGACACCGGCTAGCCCCAGATTTTCAGGTTCGCCTCGACCGCGCCACTGTAGGAGGTGTGGGCATGGGTCCCCGCCGAGCGCAACTGCGCCAGCGCATTTCGCATCATGTCGGCCCCCTCCTTCCACTGTTTGTGGACGGCGGCATGGGATTCGCTGGCAACCCCGTCCCACTGCGCATGCAGATTGGCCACGACGGCGTCGCACTCTTCGAGCATCGAGTCGACCACCGTCTGGTAGGACGCCATGCGCTCGACGATGTCGGCCAGCCGGTCCAGATCGACCGCGAACGCGTCAGCCACGGTGAACTCCTCGCAACTGTGATGCCGACGCCTGCTCGTGGGCCTCGAATGCTTGGCCCGTTTGACCCAGTCGCTCCGCGATGGCCGCCAGCGCCTGCTGCACTTTCAGCGATCCGTCGTGCCACTGCCGCCAGGCGGCGCCATACGCTCCGCCTGCGGAACCCTCCCAGGTTCCCAGTACCTGCTGGGCCTCGCTGTCCAGATCATGCAGGCCGGCCTGCAGATGCTGCGCTCCTGCGGTCAACGCCTCACAAGCAGCCCGCAGGACTGCAGGGTCCACCTTCAACACGCCGCCGTCGCCACTCACAGAGCAAACGCTACTGGCTTGACAGCGCCTCCACAATTCACCCCTGAACAGCAGCTGAAGCCCGGAAAGCAGCAGATGCCGCTACCCGAACAGGGTCCGGATCGGCTCGCTGCCGTCCCAGTCCACCGCCGCCTTTCGCACCAGTTCACCCATCCCGATCGTCGCCGGGGTGAGCTCCATCAACTCGATGATCGTCGCTGCCGTCCCGGGCGGGGGTTCGAAGTAGGCATAGCGGGCCGTGCCCGGCTCGCCACCCGACCACACCACCGGCCATCCCGCGGCCTGCCCGGCCGCGAGCGCGGCGTCGTAGTCCTCGGCCCAGTAGGCCAGTTGGTGGAATCCATCCCCACCCGCCGAGGTGAACTCCGAGTAGATCGACGGCACATCGTTGTCCTGGTGAATGACCTCGATCTGTAGGTCCCCGCTGTTGGCCAGTCCCAGTGTCAGCTTCACCGTGCACGGCTCGCCGCGATAGATCCCGGTCTGCTCGATACCTCGCAGCACATAGAACGGGCCGACACCGAGGTCCAGCCAGGTCGCGAGTGCGGCGTCGAAATCCTGCACGATGTAACCGATTTGGCGGATCACTCCGGGCAGCACGGGTCCAGGCACCAGATCTCCTCTCAGCCGGGCAGCACCGGCACCGCGCCGGGCGTCAGGAAAGGCCGTACATCCGACCAGGATTGACTGTTCTCGGCGCTGTTACCCGACAGCTGCAGCACTCCGCGACTGTCGGATACATACACCGCCGCCGGGTTGGCCGCGACCGCGGTCACCGGCATCACGATGTTGCCGCTCGGCCCGTCGGAGTTCACCCCGTCGATGTTCACGTATGACACCGGATGAGCGGCATCGGTTCGGGTGACCACGATGTCGTCACCGGTGCGCCACGACAGCGACACCACCGACGACCCCAGTCCGAAGCCGAGCCGACGCGGATAGGTCAACGCGAACTCGCCTGCCGGAGTCTGCTCCACATTGGCCAGCACCACTTGGCCGTTGACCACCATCGCGGCCCGAGTGCTGTCTCGGGAGAGCTGCAATTCGGCTATCGCACCGGGGAATTGGGACACCACGGCCGCGGAGTCCACCGGTATCCGCGCGGGCTGCCCGGACGCCTGCTCCTGGATCACCCGCACGACACTGTTACCGTCCACCACCACCCACACGGCGTCGTCCAGCGCCCAGGACGGTCGCGTCAACGACCTCGCATCGGTGGCTTTCGCCGCCACTCCACCGTTCGGGCCGATCCACACCGAGGAGGCCATGTCCGGCGCACCGGGCCGCTGCACCGTCACCGAGGCGATCGCCTGGCCGGTCCGCGACAGCGCCGCCGACACCTGATCGTTCATCTGGCCGAACGATCCGGGCAGCGGCGTGGCCCGCTGTCCGTCCAGCGACACCAGCGATCCGCGGATCAGCGCGTGCACACCGGCCGCGGCACCGTCGACCGCACCCGGATCGGTGGCCGCCACATCGGTGGTGTCCCAACCGTCGGCGAACCGGTCGTCGAGAGCCGCGCCGTCGGCGTTGATCACGTACGGGCCCTTGATGTCGGCCCGCGCCAGCGTCCAAATGATCTGGGCGGCAAGCAGTTGCCGGCTGTGCGGATCGGTGGTGGTCAGGTTCTCCAATTCGACCTTCGCGCCGCCGTAGCCGCGACCGATGCCCGTCTTGCCACCGTCGGCGCGGGTCACCGGACCCATCATCTTCACCGGCCCCAGCAGGTTGCGCACCGTGCGGGCCATCTCCGGGCGGGGCCCGGCGATCAACTTGGTGATCAGTTCGGTGGCCAGCTGGTCGGCGTCGGACACCGCCACGTAACGCGGATCGGGAACCACGGTTTTGCCGGTCGGGTCGACGAAATACAAGGTGTTGCGCTTGTAGGTGGCCTGGAATTGCTGCCAGTCCAGGAAGACGCCGTTGGGCAACTTGTTGATCCGCCACCCGTCCGGCGTCTGGACCAACTCCAGCGGACCCGGATCGGGCAATTGCCCCTCGGCTGTCTCGAAGACGCCCACGTCGGACAGCGACCCGAGCATGTCGGCCTTCATCGTCACCGCAACCCGTTCAGTGGAGCGGGTTTCGACGAACACGACATTGTCGATCAGCAGCGCACTGCCCTGGTCGTCCCAGCCGCTGGAGGCCGAAGCGGTGAGGAACTGTCGCGCCGCCAGATGCCGGTTCGCCGGGTCGGCGGTGGCCTTGAGGAACTCCCGCAGCAGCTGGTCGGGATCCATCCCGGGGGTCGGCTTGGGCAGGCTCTTGGGCTGGGGCCGTTCGACGGTCCCGATCGCTTGCGGCGCAGAGGAATTCGGCACCCCGGCACATCCGCCGCCCAACACCGCGACCAGCCCGGCGAGCACGAGGGCCAGCAGCCGGCGTGTCACACGCTCTCCCCCGCCGGTTCCCGCTGCCGAACCTGGCGCGAGTCCTTGCGGCCATCCTGGCGTTCTGCGGCAACGGGTTTGAGCGGTAATGGACTGGTGGTGACCTTGTGGCCACGCACCAACGGAAGGGTCAGCCGGAAGCAGGCACCCTTGCCGGGTTCGCCCCACGCCTCGAGCCGGCCCTGGTGCAGCCTGGCATCCTCGATGCTGATCGCCAGGCCCAGTCCCGTTCCGCCGGAACGACGCACACGTGACGGGTCCGAACGCCAGAACCGGCTGAACACCAGCTTCTCCTCGCCCGGGCGCAGGCCGACACCGAAGTCGCGGACGGTGACGGCGACGGTGTCCTCGTCGGCGGCCATCCGGATGTGAACCGGCTTGTGCTCGGCATGATCGATCGCGTTGGCGATCAGGTTGCGCAGGATCCGCTCGACGCGGCGGGCATCGACCTCGGCGATGACCTCACTGTCCGGCAGGTTGACCATCAGTTCAATCCCGGCCTCGTCGGCCAGATGCCCGACGTTGCCGAGCGCGCTGTTGACCGTGGAGCGCAAATCGACTGCCTCGACCGAGAGTTCGGCGACGCCGGCGTCGTGGCGGGAGATCTCGAGTAGATCGTTGAGCAGGGTTTCGAAGCGGTCGAGCTCGTTGACCATCAATTCGGTGGACCGGCGCAGTGCCGGATCCAGTTCCTCGGAGTGGTCGTGAATCAGGTCTGCTGCCATCCGCACCGTGGTCAACGGCGTACGCAGTTCATGGCTGACGTCCGAGGTGAACCGGCGCTGCAGATTGCCGAACTCCTCGAGATTGGTGATCTGGCGCTGCAGGCTTTCGGCCATGTCGTTGAAGGACACCGCCAGCCGGGCCATGTCGTCCTCGCCGCGCACCGGCATCCGCTCCGACAGATGCCCCTCGGCAAAGCGTTCGGCGATCCGCGATGCCGAGCGCACCGGCAGGACCACCTGCCGCGACACCAGTAATGCGATCCCGGCCAGCAGGACCAGCAGTACCAGTCCACCGGTGGCCATCGTGCCGCGCACCAGGGTGATCGTGTTCTCCTCGCTGTTCAGCGGGAAGATCAGGTACGTCTCGAGATTCGGCACACGCGACGGCGTCGGCGTGCCGATCAGCAGCGCCGGACCGGTGAAGCCCTCGGTGCGCACCGTCGAGTACTGGTAGCTGACCTGGCCGGCTTTGACGAAGTCGCGCAACGATTTCGGGATCTGGTCTACCGGTCCCGCGGCGGTGGCCGCCCGCGGTCCGTCGCCGGGGACCATCAACACCGCGTCGAACGTGCCGGCCAACGCCGCACCGGACGACTGGCCGGTCTTGGAGATCAGCGTGTTTCGGGCCAGCTGCAGGCTGCTGTCCAGAGACCGCGCCTCTTCACCACTGACCGTTCCGCTGACCGTGTTGCGCGCCCGATCCAGTTCCTCGGTCGCCGCGTGGACCTTGACGTCGAGCACCCGGTTGGTGATCTGGCTGGTGAGCACGAAGCCGAGCGCGACGATGACGGCTGCCGACAGACCCAACGTCAGCACAACCACCCGCAACTGCAGCGACCGGCGCCAGATCAACCCCAGTGCTCGACTCAGCGCACTCGTACCCCGAACCAGGGGACCCGATCGTCCCCACGGACCGCGGATGCGCCGCCTCGAGCCGAACATCACCTGCGGCGCTCCTCCGCGCGCATCACGGCGGTCCGGCCTTGTAACCCACTCCTCGAACGGTCAGCACCACCTGCGGGTTCTCCGGGTCCTTCTCGACCTTCGCCCGCAACCGCTGGACATGCACGTTCACCAAACGGGTGTCGGCGGGGTGGCGATATCCCCACACCTGTTCGAGCAGCACATCTCGAGTAAACACCTGGCGTGGTTTACGTGCCAGCGCCACCAGCAGGTCGAACTCCAGCGGCGTCAGCGAAATCTGCTCGCCCTCCCGAGTGACCTTGTGCGCAGGCACGTCGATGTCGATGTCGGCGATCGAGAGCATCTCGGCCGGCTCGTCCTCGTTGCGCCGCAGCCGGGCACGCACGCGCGCCACCAGCTCCTTGGGTTTGAACGGCTTCATCACGTAGTCGTCGGCGCCCGACTCCAGGCCCAACACCACATCGACCGTGTCGGTCTTGGCGGTGAGCATGACGATCGGCACGCCGGAGTCCGCGCGCAGCACCCGGCACACATCGATGCCGTTCATGCCGGGCAACATGAGGTCCAGCAACACCAGATCGGGGCGGAGCTCACGCACAGCCGTCAGCGCCTGCGAGCCGTCGCCGATGACCGCGGTGTCGAAACCCTCGCCACGCAACACGATGGTGAGCATCTCGGCCAGCGATGGGTCGTCGTCGACTACGAGAATCCTTTGCCTCATGGTGTCCATGGTGTCACCGAATTGCGACAAACCCCGGCTACCACACGGGCGAGTTGCGACATTTCCGCTGCGTGGGGTCCTCTAACCGAGCAGCGAGGCCGCCAACGCCGCCGGATCGACGTCCGGGGCGACGATCGACCAGGGCCCACCCCAGTTAGCGGCACCCAGTTCGGCGTATACCGTGCCGGTCCGGCGCTGCAGTCCGTCGTC
The DNA here is from genome assembly GCF_008329905.1 of Mycobacterium sp. ELW1. Taxonomy (NCBI): domain Bacteria; kingdom Bacillati; phylum Actinomycetota; class Actinomycetes; order Mycobacteriales; family Mycobacteriaceae; genus Mycobacterium; species Mycobacterium sp. ELW1. Next base: position 4,588,590 of record NZ_CP032155.1, read on the forward strand.
GCGCTCGTAGGCGTCCCGGGCCCGGTCGACCTCCTGCTGAGCCCGGTGCCTGGCCCGCTCGGCGGCCAACTCGACCGAGGCGTCGAGCAGGATCTGCCGATCGGGTGTGGGCAGGGCGAACCGGCCGTACTCGAGTTCGCCCACCCACGAGACCGCCTCACCCGAGGCGTCCTGGTGCAGACGGGCCGCGCTGTACGCCGCGTTGGAGGCGACGTAGCGATCGAGGATCACCACATCGTGTCGACGACGGAGATCGGCGATCTGATCGATCGCCCCGGCCCGGTCGAGGGCGAACAGCGTCGCCATCGCATACACCGACGAGGCCAGGTCGCCATGCTGACCGTGCAGCGCCTCGCTGGCGAGGTCCGCATGGATCGACTGGCCGTAGCGGGGGAAGGCCAGTGTGGTGACCGACCTTCCACCCGCTTCGAACGCGCGCTGCAGACCGTGGGTCAGAGTGCGCTTGCCTGCGCCGTCGAGTCCCTCGATGACGATGAGCACGCCGGGAGCCTAACGCTCAGTAGCGGTAATGCTCCGGCTTGTACGGGCCTTCGACGTCGACGCCGATGTACTCCGCCTGCTCCTTGGTGAGCTTGGTCAACGTGCCGCCGAGAGCCTCGACGTGGATCCGGGCCACCTTCTCGTCCAGATGCTTGGCCAGCCGGTAGACCTCGTTGTCGTACTCGTCGTTCTTGGTCCACAGCTCGATCTGGGCGATCACCTGGTTGGAGAAGCTGTTGCTCATCACGAACGACGGGTGGCCCGTCGCGTTACCCAGGTTCAGCAGCCGGCCCTCGGAGAGCACGATGATCGACTTGCCGGAGTCTCCGAAGACCCACTCGTCGACCTGCGGCTTGATGTTGATGCGGGTGGCGCCCGAGCGCTCGAGACGCGCCATCTCGATCTCGTCGTCGAAGTGACCGATGTTGCCCAGGATCGCCTGGTGCTTCATCGCCTTCATGTGTTCGAGGGTGATGATGCCCTGATTGCCGGTCGCGGTGATGACGATGTCCGCCCAGCCGATCGCCTCTTCGACCGACTTGACCTCGAAGCCGTCCATCAGCGCCTGCAGCGCGTTGATCGGGTCGATCTCGGTGACCGCGACGCGGGCGCCCTGAGCCTTGAGCGCCTCGGCGCAGCCCTTGCCGACGTCACCGTAGCCACACACCAGGGCCGCCTTGCCGCCGATCAGCACGTCGGTGCCGCGGTTGATGCCGTCGATCAGCGAGTGCCGGGTGCCGTACTTGTTGTCGAACTTGCTCTTGGTGACCGAGTCGTTGACGTTGATGGCCGGGAACGCGAGTTCACCGGCGGCGGCGAACTGGTACAGCCGCAGCACACCGGTGGTGGTCTCCTCGGTCACGCCCTGAACCGACTCGGCAATCTTGGTCCACTTGTCCTTCTCGGTCTCGAAGCGCGCACGGACCAGCGCCATGAAGACCTTCCACTCGTCGGAGGCGTCTTCCTCGGTGGGGGGCACCACACCGGCCTTCTCGAACTGCGCGCCGCGCAGCACCAGCATGGTGGCGTCGCCGCCGTCGTCGAGGATCATGTTCGCCGGCTCGCCGGGCCAGGTGAGCATCTGCTCGGCGGCCCACCAGTACTCCTCCAGCGTCTCGCCCTTCCAGGCGAAGATCGGGACGCCCTTGGGCTCGTCGACGGTTCCGTGCGGGCCGACGACGGTGGCCGCGGCCGCGTGATCCTGGGTGGAGAAGATGTTGCAGCTGGCCCAGCGGACCTCAGCACCGAGAGCAACCAGCGTCTCGATCAGCACCGCGGTCTGCACGGTCATGTGCAGCGAACCCGAGATCCGCGCACCCTTGAGCGGCTGGACGTCGTGGTATTCGCGGCGCAGCGCCATCAGGCCGGGCATCTCGTGTTCGGCCAGCCGGATCTCCTTGCGGCCGAATTCAGCCAGCGACAGGTCGGCGACCTTGAAGTCGATGCCGTTGCGCACATCGACGGTCAGTTCAGACATGTAGAGCCCCTTTTCGTTCGTCATTTGCCGGTGAGCGCGCGATACGCGCGCTGGCGACACCCTCAGCCTGCGGGCTCGCGGGACAGGCGCTTCACGCGCTCTGACAGCTAAGGAATATCGACTACACCGTAGCGTTCGGCGAACGGCGTCATCAATCGGGCCAGGTCTAAGGCCACATCGTGGTCGGCCTCGGGCGGCATCGACACGTAGCTCAGCGCGAGGCGCACGATCGCGCGGGCCAGCACCCCGGAGTCGGCCTCGCTGGCGCTGACCCAGCTGTTCATGAAGGCCTCGGTGAGCTTGGCCGAGGCACGGGTGATGATCGGCGCGCTGTCGGTGGTGATCATCTGCAGCAAGTCGGGTTTGGCGACGCCGGTCAGCAACGAGATCACCAGCGGGTCGGCGGCCGATTCGGTGAAGAACACCCGGAAGCCTTCGGTGAAGGCGGCCAGCACGTCGCCGACGTTGGAGCTGATCGCGGCTCCGATCGCGTCCACCAGGCGGTCGGCCAGCCGGATCGCGTATCCCTGCGCCAGACCTTGCCGGGAGCCGAACTCGTTGTAGATGGTCTGGCGGCTGACCCCGGCGGTGCGCGCCACGTCGGACAGGGTGATCGCGGACCAGTCCTTGGTCAGCAGTTCCTCGCGCATCGCGTCGAGGACCGAGTCCCGCAGCAGCGCGCGAGAGGCCTCGGGATAGGGCACCCGAGGACTCTTCACATGCGCGAGAGTAGTGGTCACGGCCTCGCGACTTCCACCATCTCGAAGTCCGACTTCGCCGCGCCGCAGTCCGGGCAGCTCCAGTCCTCCGGGATGTCGTCCCATCGGGTGCCCGGGGCGATGCCGTCCTCCGGCCAGCCTTTGGCTTCGTCGTACTCGAATCCGCACTGCACGCAGATAAACAGCTTGTAGTCCTGCTCGCTCACTGCTTGACACCTATCTCTTCGAAGTCGATTTTCTCTCGCACCCCGCAGTCGGGGCAGCACCAGTCGTCGGGTACCTCGGTCCAGGCGGTGCCGGGTGGGAAACCCTCCCGCGCAGCACCTTTCGCTTCGTCGTACACGTAGTCACAGATCGGGCACTGGTAGGCGCTCATGCGGGCACCCCGTACCGGGCCAGGATCTTCGCCCGACGGCGCGGGTCGATGTTCACCTTGGTGATGTCGCCGTCGTAGTGCTCGATGACCCGGTGGTCCATCATCCGCCGCCATACCCACGGGAAGTACGTCACACCGATCAAAGTCGCGTAGCCGCTTGGCAATTCGGGCGCCTCGGACATACTGCGCAGAGTCTGGTAGCGCCGGGTCGGGTTGGCGTGGTGGTCGCTGTGCCGCTGCAGGTGATACAGGAACAGGTTGGTCACCAGATGGTCGGAGTTCCAGCTGTGCTGCGGCGAGCACCGCTCGTAGCGGCCGTTCTCGTTCTTCTGGCGCAGCAGACCGTAGTGCTCCAGGTAGTTCACCGATTCCAGCATCGCGAATCCGAAGACCGCCTGGATGATCAGGAACGGAATCAGCGCGGGGCCGAACACCGCGATCAGCGCACCGAACAGCACCACCGACATCAGCCAGGCGTTGAGAACGTCGTTGCCCAGCCAGGTACGCGGATCCCACGGGCTCTTGCCGAGCCGGCGAATGCGGGCTGCCTCGAGCTTGACCGCCGAGCGTGCGCTACCAAACACGCTGCGCGGCAGGAACTCCCAGAACGTCTCCCCGAACCGCGCGGACGCCGGATCCTCCGGGGTGGCGACGCGGACGTGATGGCCGCGGTTGTGCTCGATGTAGAAGTGGCCGTAACAGGTCTGGGCCAGCGTGATCTTCGACAGCCATCGCTCCAGCGAGTCCTTCTTGTGTCCGAGTTCGTGCGCGGTGTTGATGCCCGTTCCGCCCAGCACGCCGACCGACAGCGCCAGACCGATCTTGGCGAACCAGCTCAGTGAGCCTTCGTAGCCCAGCCAGCTGAGGTCCGACGCGGTGAACATGTATGCGCCGAAGATCAGGCTGAGGAATTGGAACGGGATGAACGCGTACGTGCAGTACCGGTAGTACTTGTCGTTCTCCAGATACTCCATCAGCTCGTCCGGCGGGTTCTGGCCGTCGCGGCCGAACTTCAGGTCCAGCGCCGGCAGCAGCGCGTAGATCAGGAACGGGCCGACCCAGAAAAACACCTGGGACGCCGCGGTCCAGCCGAGCTGGTTCAGACCCCAGATGACCGGCAGCACCACGAACAGTGCGGTCGGTGCGATCAAGCCCATCAGCCACAGGTACCGCTTCTTGTCCCGCCAGCGCGCGGACGGCGCGGCACCGGCTGCGGTGTCCAGTTGAGACGTCACGACAGTTGCCTCCCTAGTCAGGTTCAGATGACTTGACTATAGAGGCAGATTTGTCGGGTGTCTAGACAAATGGTGCTTCTTTGTAAATCACCTGGCCGCGGCGGCCTCCCGCTTGGCCAACACCGAGTGGGATCGCCCGTAGAGCAGGTAGAACCCGACCCCGATGACCATCCACACTCCGAACCGGATCCAGGTCAGCCCGGTGAGATTGAGCATCAGCCATCCGCACGCCGCGATCGACAGGATGGGCAACACCGGGACCAGCGGTGCGCGGAACCCGCGCTCCAGGTCCGGGCGCGTCCGCCGAAGGATGATGACGCCGGCGGAGACCAGCATGAACGCGAACAGCGTCCCGACGTTGACCATCTCCTCGAGCTTGTCGATCGGGAAGACGGTGGCCGCGACGGCGGTGAGCACACCGACCAGCACGGTGATCCGCACCGGGGTGCCGCGAGTCCCGGTCTGGGCCAGCTGACGCGGCAGTAGGCCGTCACGAGCCATGGCGAACAACACTCGCGACAACCCGAGGATCAGCACCATGACCACCGTGGTCAGACCGGCCAGCGCTCCGATCGAGATCACCTTGGCGGCCCAGTCCACCCCGTTGAGCGAGAACGCCGTGGCCAGGTTGGCGTGGCCGTTGGCGGCCTTGTCGCGCAGGTCGCTGAATCGGACCATGCCCGACAACACGATTGAGACCGACACGTAGAGGACGGTGACGATCGCCAGCGAGGCGAGGATGCCTCGCGCGACGTCGCGCTGCGGGTTCTTGGTCTCCTCGGCCGTCGTGGCCACCACGTCGAACCCGATGAACGCGAAGAACACGATCGAGGCCCCGGCCAGCACGCCGTACAGGCCGTAATGGCTGCTCTCGGCCCCGGTCAGCAGGGAGAAGACCGACTGGTTGACGCCGGTTCCGGACGAACCCGCGCCACTTTCCGACGGCGGGATGAACGGGGAGAAGTTGGACGCCTTGATGTAGAACGCCCCGACGATGACCACGAGGGCGACGACCGCGACCTTGATGGCTGTGATCACCGCGGACACATTCGCCGAGAGCTTGGTGCCCAATGCGAGCAGGGTGGTGACAATCGCGACGATGAGCAGGGCGCCCCAGTCGAAGTTCAGCGGACCGATCGCCACCACACCACCGGAGAAGCCGAAGACGGTGCCCAGATAACTGGACCAGCCCTTGGCCACCACGGCGGCGCCGACCGCGAACTCCAAGATCAGGTCCCAGCCGATGATCCAGGCGACGAACTCCCCGAACGTTGCGTACGAGAAGGTGTAGGCGCTGCCGGCCACCGGCAGCAGCGAGGCGAACTCGGCGTAACACAGCGCCGCCAAACCGCAGGTCACGGCGGCGATGACAAACGACACCGAGATGGCGGGACCGGTGATGTTGCCGAAGGTCGATGCCGTGACGGTGAAGATGCCCGCGCCGACGACGACCGAGACGCCGAAGACCGTGAGGTCCCACCACGTCAGATTCTTGCGGAGCCGGGTGCCCGGTTCGTCGGTGTCGAGGATGGACTGCTCCACCGACTTGGTCCGCCACTTAGAGGTCATCTGCATGTTCCTTCTATTACCCCGGTTAGCCACAGTTTGAGCGGGTAATTATGAGGGCGTGGGCCAACCCCCGAAGCGTCACCATGCCATCGTCATCGGGGCCAGCATCGCAGGGCTGTGCGCTGCCCGGGTGCTGTCCGATCACTACGACCGGGTGACCGTCTACGAACGCGACACCCTGCCCCCCGAACCCGCGCACCGCGGCGCGGTGCCACAGGACCGCCACGTCCACATCCTGATGGCCCGCGGCGCGACCGAGTTCGAGGCGCTGTATCCCGGACTGCTCGACGACATGGTCGCCGCCGGCGTGGCGAAGCTGGAGAATCGGCCCGACTGCATCCACTTCGGTGCGGCCGGGCACGTGCTGGGCACCGGGCACACCCTGCAGCGCGAGTTCACCGCCTACGTGCCCAGCCGCAAGCAGCTGGAGTGGCAGATCCGCCGCCGCACCGCCGCCCTGCCGGCCGTCGACATCGTGCAGCGCGACGTCAACGCCCCGCGATTCGACGGGGAGCGCCAGACCGTCACCGGCGTCGAGTTGTCCGCGCCCGGCCAGGACGAGTTCGTCGCCGCAGATTTGGTCGTGGACGCCTCCGGCCGCGGCACCCGGTTACCGTCGTGGCTGGACGAATGGGGGTTCGCCCGCCCCCGGGAACAGACCATCGATGTCGGAATCTCCTACGCCACACAGCAGTTGCGTATCCCCGACGGCCTGATCACCGAGAAGGTCGTCGTGGCAGGGGCATCGCGGCGCCAGCAGGCCGGGCTGGGCATGCTGTTCTACGAGGACGGCACCTGGGGCTTGACCACGTTCACCGTCAATCACGTCCCGCCGCCTCAGACGTTGCCGGAGATCCACCAGATCGCCGACGAGGTGCTGCCTGCACCGCTGGCGTCAGCGATTCGTCGGGGAGAACCCTTGGGCGACATCGCTTTCCACCGCTATCCGGTCAGCCGATGGCGCCGGTACGACAAGCTTCAGCGGTTCCCCGGCGGGATCCTGCCCATCGGTGACGCCGTCGCGAGTTTCAACCCGACCTACGGCCAGGGCATGACGATGACCGCGCTACAGGTCGGACACCTGCGTCGGTTGTTGGACTCCGGTACCCACCGCCACCTCGCCTACGAATTGGCCCGCGCCACCGCGAAAACCACGTATCCCGTCTGGACGATGAACGCGATCGGCGACCTGACCCTGCACGGCACCGATGGCCCGGCGCCATGGTGGTACCACCCGGTCGGGTCGTTGTTCGATCAATTCCTCGGTGCCGCGGAAACCGACCGTGTTCTGGCGGAATGGTTTCTGCGCCGGTTCAGCCTGCTGGACAGTCTGTACATGGTTCCGCCCGCATCGATCATCGGCCGCGCGATCCGGCACAACATGTCGTCGTGGTGGGCGCAGAAGCGGTCTACCGCGCCAGTGCTCGATCCAGATCCGGTTCCAGGTAGATAACCTGCGCGGCGGGCACCGCCGAACGCACCGCCGCCTCCGCGGCGTCGATGGTGACAGCCACCGTGGCCAGGTCGGTATCGGGAGCCAACGCGATCTTGGCACCGACGAGCATTTCCTCGGGACCAAGGTACTGGGTACGGAGATGGATCACCCGGTCGACGTTGGCGGTCTGCTCGAGCGCCGCCTGGATCGCCCGGCAGTCCTCGGGAGTAGCGCCCTCACCGATCAGCAGGCTGTGCATTTCGACCATCAGGATCACCGCGATGACCCCGAGGAGCAGTCCGATCAACACGGTGCCGACGCCGTCCCACACCGGATTGCCGGTCAGGATCGTCAAGCCGACACCGGCGAGCGCGAACACCAGACCGATCAGGGCACCGGTGTCCTCGAGCAGGACCACGGGCAGCTCCGGATTGCGCGACCGGCGGATGAACTGCCACCACGAGCTGTTGCCCTTCAACGGACGTGACTCCACCATCGCGGTGCGAAAGCTGTAGGACTCCAGGGCAATTGCCACCGCCAGGATCACCACCGCCACGAGCGGCGAGGTCAGCGGTTCGGGGTGGCCGATCTTGTGGTAACCCTCGTACAGGGCGAAGATCGAGCCGAGGCTGAACAGCACCAGCGCCACGACGAACGAGTAGAAGTAACGACTGCGGCCGTACCCGAACTGGTGCAGGCTGTCGGCCTGCTTGCGCGCCTGGCGCTGACCGAACAGCAACAGCCCCTGATTCGACGTGTCGGCCACTGAGTGCACCGACTCGGCCAGCATCGAGGAGCTGCCGGTGATCAGGAATCCGACGAATTTCGCGACCGCGATGCCCGCGTTGGCGGCCAGCGCCGCGAGGATCGCCTTGGTGCTGCCCTCGGTCGACATGTGGTGTCCTCCCCCAGGCTCAGTTGTTCACAGGCCAACCGTAGCCCGGAACAACCGGGAGGGCGACGTCGCCTCCAGGCGGATCGGACCGTCGTCGGCGGCCACCCAGGCGGCGGACCCGCGATTGAGCTCCACCACATCCGACTTCGCGCGCACGAGCACTGAGCCCTCGGTGCAGACCAGGATCTGGGGACCGTCGTGGCGGGACGGGGCGTCGATCTCGTGGCCGAGGTTCTCGCCGTCGAGCATCAGGATGCAGGCGGCGAACTCCTGTGCGGGCGTCTCGTAGACCAGCTCGATGCCCTCGCGGTGGGTCGGTGCGCGCAGCATCGTCTCGTCGGCCGGCCGGAAGTCCAGCACGCGCAAGAGCTCGGGCACGTCGACGTGCTTGGGGGTCAGGCCACCGCGAAGCACGTTGTCGGAGTTGGCCATCACCTCCATGCCCACGCCGTGGATGTAACTGTGCAGGTTGCCTGCCGGCATGAAGATGGCCTCACCGGGGGCCAGCGTGATCCGGTTGAGCAGCATGGCCGCCAGCACACCCGCATCGCCGGGATAGCGCTCCCCCAGCTCCAACAGTGTCTTGGCCTCGTCGTCGAATTCCGTTGCACCCGAGCGCATATAGTCGACCGCACCGTCCAGGACGGCGGGGATCAGCACGTCCAGGTCGGGCTGCGGTGCGGTGATCCAGGTGGTGAACAGGGCGCGCAGACCGTCGGCGTCGGGCTGGCCGCTCAGCAGTCCGATGAACGGATCGAGCTCCGGCACCGCCAGGGCACGCATCAGATCGACCGAACGCGCGGCCGGCCGAAAGCCGCCGAGCGCGTGAAATTCGCTGAGCGCGACCAGCAATTCGGGCTTGTGGTTGCGGTCGCGATAGTTGCGGATCGGTGAATTGAGCGGCACGCCCAGACGGTCCTCGCGCACATAACCTTCGACGGCCTGCTCCGCGCTGGGATGGGCTTGCAGCGACAGCGGCTCCTCGGCGGCCAGCACCTTCACCAGCAGGGGCAGCACGTCGCCGTACCGACCGCGTACGGCCGGCCCCAACTGGCCGTCCGGATCGGCCCGCACGGCGTCGAGCAACGACCTCTCGCCGTCGGCGGTCTCCAACCACGCCGGGTCCCCAGGATGAGCGCCCAGCCACAATTCGGCTTCGGGATGCGCTGTTGGCGAAGGCCTTCCGGTGAACTCCGCGATCGCTGTCCGAGATCCCCATGCGTAGGTGCGTATCGCACCACGTAGCAATTCCACTGGGACGTTATCCCCCCACCAATCTGAGATAAACCGCGGCCATCTGCAGTCGCACGGCCAGCGTGGCGAGCTGTTGCTCGGCTCGCCCTGTTGGGGCCGCAACCGACCCCCCCTCCCCGAAGTCTTGCGCCCCGACCAGATCGACGTCGTCGAAACCACTCACGCGCGCGGCGAGCATCGCGCGTTCGGAATCCAGGGTCAAAGCCAACACCTTCGGGCCCCTCGACAGTGGACCGTCGAGCTCCTCGTCGTGGAACAACGCGTCCACCGGATCGCCGAATTGATGCGCGATGCCGGTACGCAACGCGACCAGCGCGTCGGACAATCCGGCGGCGGCGACGGCCTGGCCGGCCAGCCGCAGTAACACCGTCGCGGCGTACCGGGCCAGCCCCAGGGTGGCCGCACAATCGCCGGCGAGCACGACCTGCCTGCCGGACATCCGCTCGGCCAGCGCCTTCGCCGGATTGGTGAACACGTCGCGACTTACGCTGTTGCGCAACGCCTCGGCGTCGAGCTCATCGGCCAGGGTGGCCAGATCGGCCTGCAGCGCGGGGTCGACAGCCTGCATTGTCGCCAGTCCGGCCGCGAGGTAGCGGCTCAGCCCGAATTCGTCGGGCGTGTGCAGCCGGGGCTCGAGCACCGCGGTCCGTCCTGCGGTGGCGTCGCGCAGCGGACCCTCGTAGGGCGCGGCGACGACCACGCGGGCGCCGCGGCGCACCGCGGTCGCTGCGGCGGAGACGAGCGCCGGATCCCCGGCGTCGTCCCCGGCCACGACGAGAACGTCGAGCGGACCGATCCAGGGCGGAGATTCGGCGGCCACCACGATCGGCTCCCCGGCCACTCCGCCGAGGGTGGCGGCCAGCATGGTGCCGGCGCTCTCGGCCGCGCCGGCGGCGGCGACCCAGATGACGGTGCGTGGTCGATAGTCGGCGGCCAGCAGTGCCAGTTCGCCCTCGTCGACCGCGGCCGCGGTGGCGCGTACCTGAGCGCCGGCCATCGCGGCGGCCCGCAAGAGTCCGTCGCGGTCGGCTTCCAGAAGGCCCTCGGTGTCGTCGAGGTCGATGGTGGCGTGCGCAGCGCTCATGGCGCCGCCCCGGCCGGCTGGGCGGCGATGTCCTCGGACACGCGGCGGACGATCTCCTCGATCTCCTGTGCGCTGCGCGCTTCGACGTTGAGGCGCAACAGCGGTTCGGTGTTGGAGGTGCGCAGGTTGAACCAGGCCCCTTCACCGAGGTCGACGGTCACCCCGTCGAGATGGTCCAGCGAAACAGTCTCCCGCCCAAAGGCTTTCAGAACAGACTCGACGCACGTCGGCGCGTCGGCCACCCGGAAGTTGATCTCACCGGAGGCCTCGTAGCGCTGGTAGTTCGCCATCAGTTCCGACAGCGGCCGGTCTTGCTCACCCAGCGCGGCCAGCACATGCAGGGCGGCCAGCATGCCCGAGTCCGCACCCCAGAAGTCGCGGAAGTAGTAGTGCGCCGAATGTTCACCACCGAAGATCGCTCCGGTGTCGGCCATCAGAGCCTTGATATATGAATGCCCGACGCGCGAGCGCAGCGGCGTTCCACCCCGTTCGACGACCAACTCGGGCACCGCACGGGACGTGATCAGGTTGTGGATGACGGTGGCGCCGATCTCCCGGGAGAGTTCGCGACCGGCGACCAGCGCGGTGACCGCCGACGGGGAAACGGGGCCACCGCGTTCGTCGACGACGAAACACCGGTCGGCGTCACCATCGAACGCCAGCCCGATGTCCGCTCCGGTCTCCACCACGAATTTCTGTAGGTCGGCCAAATTGGCCGGCTCCAGCGGATTGGCCTCATGGTTGGGAAACGAACCGTCGAGCTCGAAATACAGCGGCAGCACCGTCAGCGACTCGATCGGGCCGAGCACCGCCGGCGTCGTGTGGCCGGCCATGCCGTTGCCTGCGTCGACCGCGACCCGCAGTGGTCGCAGGTCGGCGACGTCGACCAGCGAACGGAGGAACTTCCCATACTCGGCCAGCACATCCTGGTCACGGACCTGCCCATGCGGCCCGTCGTAGCCGGGAACCCCGGCGATCACTTCGTCGCGGATGATCGCCAGCCCGGTGTCCTCACCGACGGGCTTCGCCCCGGCGCGGCACAGCTTGATGCCGTTGTAGGCAGCCGGATTATGGCTGGCGGTGAACATGGCGCCCGCGCAATCCAGGAAACCGGACGCAAAGTACAGCTGATCGGTGGAGGCCAGCCCGATCCGCACCACATCGAGACCCTGGGCGGTGACCCCGTCGGCGAATGCCGCGGCGAGCGCCGGCGAGCTTTCGCGCATGTCGTAGCCGATCGCGATCCGGTCGCCGCCCTCGTCGCGAATCAGGCGGGCGAACGCGGCGGCGACGTCGGAGACGAACGCGTCGTCGATCTCTTGCCCGACCAGACCGCGCACGTCATAAGCCTTGATCACACGGCGAACCGCGTCGGCGGGCCTCGACATGACAGATCTCCTGACCGAGAGGGACTCTTGGCCGCCAGCCTATCTGTTCCGCGCCCCCGGCAAGGGCGGCTATCGGGTCAGTCGGTGGGGTCCGGCAGTACCCGCAGGTGCCCACGGCGGCGGCCGGCGGTCGTCGGTCGATGCGCAGCCGCCGGCATTATCGGAGTTCCGGTCGCGGGCGCATGCGCGGCGCCGCTGGGATCGGAGAACCCGGCGATCGGCGGCCGCGCCGGCAACTCACGGCCTTCCCGGACTGCGTCGGCGAGGGCGACGAGGTCATCCTCATCGGGGAACTCCGGCAGCGGCCCGGCGTGGCGAACCAGCTCCCAACCGCGTGGGGCGGTGATCCGATTGGCATGAGTGATGCACAGATCCCACGAATGCGGTTCGCGGGAGATTGCCAGCGGCCCGACGACCGCAGTCGAATCTGAGTAGACGAACGTCAGCGTCGCCACCGCATATTGGGGGCATCCAGGCCGGCAGCAGCGACGAGGAACATTCACGTCCGTGAGGCTATCGCGGTTCATTCACAGGTAGCCGGGGGACACGCGCAGCCGCCAGGCGGCCGATTCACAACCGTTACGATCACATCCGTGGCCGATTCCCGCAGCTCCCGGCGAGGTGGCCGATCCGGTGGCAGCCCGGGGTCGCGCCGGGGGCGTGAGATGCGGGGTCCATTGCTGCCGCCCACGGTGCCTGGGTGGCGCAGTCGCGCGGAGCGGTTCGACATGGCGGTGCTGGAAGCCTATGAGCCGATCGAGCGGCGCTGGCAACAACGGCTCACCGGCCTGGACGTTGCCGTCGACGAGATCCCGCGCATCGCGCCGAAGGATCCGGACAGTGTGCAGTGGCCCGCGGAAGTGGTGGCCGACGGGCCGATCGCGTTGGCCCGGCTGATCCCAGCCGGAGTGGACGTTCGCGGAAACTCGACACGCGCCCGAATTGTACTGTTTCGCAAGCCGATCGAGCGCCGGGCCAAGGACTCGATCGATCTGACCGATCTTCTTCACGAGATTCTGGTGGCGCAGGTGGCCACCTATCTCGGGGTCGAGCCGTCGGTCATCGACCCGACCATTGACGACGACTGAGTCGGAGTCTCCGACCAGCGGTCGTCGTCAGATGATGCCGCGCTTGAGGCGACGACGCTCCCGCTCGGAGAGTCCGCCCCAGATACCGAAGCGCTCATCGTTGGCCAAGGCGTACTCAAGGCACGACTCACGGACCTCGCAGCCCAAGCAGATCCGCTTGGCCTCGCGGGTGGAACCGCCCTTCTCGGGGAAGAACGCTTCGGGATCGGTCTGCGCGCACAGCGCGCGTTCCTGCCACTGGTCTTCGTCATCGGCCGAATCCGGCGTCGCATCGATGATCGGGTCTGGCACCAAACTCAAGTGAGCGCGTGCCATTACCCCCATCGTCTGCGAACCGGTAATGGACTGCGGCAACCCCATCGTGCCGAACACGTGCTCATAGGACATTTCCGCCTCCTCACCTGGTTTCGTAGATCTTTTGCATGTCGCCCACTATTGAAGTGTGCCCAACTCGTTCGAACACTTGGTCGAATCGCGGTCTGGGACACCGAAACCGGCTGGTCCGACCGGGAAATGACACTGATGTGATTAGACACTTATGCAGTGGCCCGGTCAAGCGATTGAACCGAAATTAATACCATTTCCCTTGGATAATTCGGCGAGTCGATGCCCCGGCGTGTCCTCGGAGTGACGCGATCGTGACCGCGTTCGTCGCCGAAACGGCCGACCGCCTAGTGTCGATCGGTGTGAAGATCACCGTTCTGGTCGGCGGCGTCGGGGGCGCCCGCTTCCTGCTGGGCGTACAGCGATTGCTCGGCCTGGGCCAGTTCGCCGGCCAGATATCCGGAGCCACAGGCGATCTTGATCACGCGCTGACGGCCGTGGTCAACATCGGCGATGACGCATGGATGCACGGTGTGCGCATCTGTCCCGACCTCGACACCTGCATGTACACCTTAGGTGGAGGTATCGACCCCGAGCGCGGCTGGGGACATCGCAACGAGACGTGGCACGCGAAAGAAGAATTGGCGGCCTACGGTGTCCAACCCGATTGGTTCGGCCTGGGCGACCGCGACCTCGCCACACATCTGGTGCGAAGTCAGATGCTGCGTGCGGGATATCCCCTGTCGCAGGTGACCGAGGCGCTGTGCCACCGCTGGCAGCCGGGGGCCACGCTCCTGCCGGCCAGTGACGACCGGTGCGAAACCCACGTTGTGATCGACGATCCCGACACCGGGGACCGCAAAGCCATCCACTTCCAGGAGTGGTGGGTGCGCTACCGGGCCCAGGTGCCCACTCACAGTTTCGCGTTCGTGGGGTCCGAAAACGCCACTGCCGGGCCCGGTGTCGTCGACGCGATCACCGAAGCCGACGTCGTCATGCTCGCCCCGTCGAACCCGGTGGTGAGCATCGGAGCAATCCTCGCCATCCCCGGTGTCCGCGCCGCGCTGCGCTCCACACCCGCCCCGGTCGTCGGCTACTCCCCCATCATCGGCGGAAAGCCGTTGCGCGGCATGGCCGACGAATGCCTATCGGTGATCGGGGTCGAAACCTCCTCGCACGCCGTCGCCCGCCACTACGGCGCACGCTCGGCGACCGGAATCCTGGACTACTGGCTGGTTTCCGAAGGCGATCACGCCGACGTAGCCGGCCTGACGGTGCACTCGATACCGCTGCTGATGTCGGACCCGGCGGCCACCGCCGAAATGGTGCGCGCCGGGCTCGAATTGGCCGGGGTACAGCGGTGATCGGCTCAAGTCCAACGGCGCCGCCGAGCGGCGACCACGGTAGCGCGGCTCCCGTCGAAATCCTGCCCGTCCCCGGGCTTCCGGAGTTCCGCCCCGGCGACGATCTGGCCGGCGCCCTCAGTTCGGCGGCACCATGGCTGCGCGACGGCGACGTCGTCGTGGTCACCAGCAAGGTGATGTCCAAGTGCGAGGGTCGCATCGTCGCGGCGCCGGCGGACCCCGACGAACGGGACGCGCTGCGCCGCAAGATCATCGACGATGAGGCCGTGCGGGTGCTGGCCCGCAAAGGTCGGACGCTGATCACCGAGAACCGCAACGGCATCGTGCAGGCGGCCGCGGGCGTCGACGGCTCCAACGTCGGGTCAACCGAATTGGCCCTGCTGCCGATCGATCCCGACCGCAGCGCTGCCGCGCTGCGCACGGCATTGCGCGAGCGGCTCGGCGTGAATGTCGCGGTCCTGGTCACCGACACCATGGGTCGGGCCTGGCGAAACGGCCAGACCGACGCCGCGATCGGCTCCGCCGGGCTGCCTGTCCTCTACGGATACGCCGGCGCCGTCGACCGGCACGGCAACGAGTTGGTGGTCACCGAAGTCGCCGTCGCCGACGAGATCGCCGCCGCCGCCGACCTGGTGAAGGGCAAGCTGACCGCCGTGCCGGTCGCGGTAGTCCGTGGCCTCGAGCTCGACGACGACGGGTCCACCGCGGCGCGCCTGGTGCGCGGCGGTGAGGACGATCTGTTCTGGCTGGGCACCGCCGAGTCGCTGGAACTCGGGCGCCGCCAGGCCCAGCTGTTGCGCCGCTCGGTGCGACAGTTCGCGCCGGAGCCGGTCGACCACACGCTCATCGAAGACGCCGTCGCCGAAGCACTCACCGCACCGGCCCCGCATCACACCCGGCCGGTGCGGTTCGTCTGGTTGCAGGACCATGGCCGTCGCATCACACTGCTGGACCGGATGAAAGACGCCTGGCGCAAGGATCTTTCCGGCGACGGCAAGCCCGCCGACGCCGTCGAACGGCGAGTCGCCCGCGGCCAGATCCTCTACGACGCACCAGAGGTCGTCATCCCGTTCCTGGTGCCCGAGGGCGCCCACAGCTATCCCGACCCGGACCGCACCCAGGCCGAGCACACGATGTTCACCGTCGCGGTCGGAGCCGCGGTACAAGCACTCCTGGTGGCGCTGGCCGTGCGCGGCGTGGGCAGCTGCTGGATCGGCTCGACCATCTTCGCGGCCGAGCTGGTCCGGGAAATCCTTGATCTACCGCCTGATTGGGAACCGCTGGGTGCCGTCGCCATCGGCTATCCGGTCGAACCGCCCGAACCCCGCAATCCGGCACCGGTCGGCGATCTGCTGGTGCGCAAGTGAGCGTGCGGGAGTCGGCCATCGAGCTGCTGACCGAATGGGATGCGCCGGACGACTGCCAGGATTCGCTGCGTCAGTCCGTCCTGGCCTTTCTGCTCGCCCGCCCCGATGCCTGCGAGCGGGCATGCGTCCCAGGCCATATCACGGCCTCGGCGTTGGTGGTCAACCACACCGGCGACCAGGTGCTGCTCACCCTGCATCCGCGGCTCGGTCGCTGGGTTCAGCTCGGCGGCCATTGCGAAGACTCCGACGCCGACATCGTCGCGGCCGCGATGCGGGAGGCCGCTGAAGAGTCCGGGATCGACGGCCTGCGCATCGACACGTCGTTGGGCGCCATCCACGTTCACGCACTGACCTGCTCGCTGGGAGTGCCCACCCGGCACCTGGATCTCCAGTTCATCGCCCGCGCACCCGCGGACGCGACCATCGAGATCAGCGACGAATCGCTCGATCTGCGGTGGTGGCCGATCGACGCACTGCCCGACGGCATCGACTCGGCGGTCTCACACCTGGTGTCGGTCGGCCGCTCGCGGGTCTAGATGTCGGACGAGTAGCGAACACCGCAGTCCGGGATGACAACTCCCGGCCACACCCGCGCACCGCGCAGGAGTTCGCAGCGCGCACCGATGTTCGCGCCATCGCCGATGATGGCGTCGCGCAGTAACGCGCGCGGACCGATCCGCGCGCCGGCGCCGATGATCGACCGCTCCACGACCGAGCCCGCCTCGATGTGCGCCCCGTCGAAGATGACCGCGCCGTCCAGGCGGACACCCGGCCCGATCTCGGCGCCACGGCCCACCACGGTCCCGCCGACCAGTACCGCGCCCGGGGACACCGACGCCCCATCGTGCACAAGGCTTTCCCCGCGTCGACCGCCGAGCGCAGGCGACGGCGCCAGCCCGCGAACCAGGTCGGCCGAGCCGCGCACGAAATCCTCCGGTGTACCCATGTCGCGCCAGTAGCTGGAATCGACGTAGCCGCAAACCTTCACGCCGTCGGCCAACAGCGCCGGGAACACCTCGCGCTCCACCGACACCTCCCGTCCACGGGGGATGTGGTCGAGGATTTCGCGCTTGAAGATGTACGTGCCGGCGTTGATCTGGTCGGACGGCGGATCCTCGGTCTTCTCGAGGAACGCTTCCACGCGACCGTCGGCGTCGGTGGGCACACAGCCGAATGCCCTCGGATCGCTGACGCGCACCAGGTGCAGGGTCAGATCCGCCTGCGACTCGTGGTGGCTGGCCAGCATCTGGCGCAGGTCCATGCCGGACAGGACGTCACCGTTGAACACCATCACGGTGTCGTTCCGCAGTTTGGGAATGACGTTGGCGATCCCGCCGCCGGTGCCCATCGGGTGATCCTCGACGACGTACTCGATCTGCAGGCCGAGCTTGGACCCGTCGCCGAATTCGTTCTCGAACGTCGCCGCTTTGAACGACGTGCCGAGGATGACGTGTTCGATGCCGGCCTCGGCGATGCGGGACAGCAGATGCGTCAGGAACGGCAGCCCCGCGGTCGGCAGCATCGGCTTGGCCGCCGAGACGGTCAGCGGCCGTAGCCGGGTGCCTTTGCCACCGACCAGCACCACCGCATCGACCTTCGACGGATCAATTCCACTCACCGAGTCCCCCTACTTCTCGCCAGCTCGCGACGGGACTTGCGTACCGCCGCGCGTGACCTAACCTTCAGCGCGCTCTTCATAGTCCATCGCAGCGGCGCACGCCACCAGCCAAAATGCCGATCGGACAAATAAAGGTAGGTGCTTTCGTGATGTGCCCGCAGGTTGCTGGCCGGGTCCCGGCCGGTCGAGTGGCCCTTGGCGTGCAGGATCTCCGACGACGGGACGTAGACGTTGAGCCAGCCGGCCCGGCCCAGCCGGTCACCGAGGTCAACGTCTTCCATGTACATGAAGTAGCGCTCGTCGAACCCGCCGACCTGGTCGAATGCCGCGCGCCGGATCAGCAGGCACGAGCCCGACAGCCAGCCCACCGGCCGCTCGGTGGGCTCGAGGTACTCCTGGCGATAGGCCTTGGTCCACGGATTGGTCTTCCAGACGAAGCCGACTACCGCATGCATGCCGCCGCGCACCAGGCTCGGCAGGTGGCGCGCCGACGGGTAGACCGAGCCGTCGGGGTCGCGGATCAACGGTCCCAGGGCCGCAGCCCTGGGCCAGCGGTCGGCGGCGGCGAGCAACTCGTCGATGCTGTTGGGTCCCCACACCACATCGGGGTTGGCGACGATCACGAACTCGTCGTCGGCGGGAACCGTCGCCACACCGCGATTGGCGGCGCTGCCGTAGCCGAGGTTTCCGCCCATGCGCACCAGGCGGGTGCCGGGATAGCGCTCCACCGCCTCCTCCGGCGTCCCGTCGGTGGAACCGTTGTCGGCCAGCACCACTGTCACCGGACGGTCGGTGGCCACCGTCAAGGAGGACAGGAAGCGATCCAGATGTGAGCCCGGGGAGTACGTCACCGTCACCACGGTCAGGGGGCGGCTCGACGTCACGGCGTAGAGGGTAACTGCCCGCCGGGCACGGGCTGGGCCAGCGCCTCGGCAAGCGCCTCACGCCACGGTCTTGGCGGGGTGAGCCCAGCGCGCACCGAGAGCCCCATCGACAGTGCTGAATACACCGGTCGCGGCGCCGGGCGGCCCGCTTGCGCCGTGCTCACCGGCCGGATCCGCTGCGGGTCGGCACCGAGTTCGGAGAACACGGCTCGGGCCAGCTCCAGGCGGGTGCACGCGCCCTCGTTGGCGACGTGCAGGATCGGCTCCCGAATGCGCCCCTCACTGATCTCGAATATCGCATCGGCGAGGTCTTTGACGTAGGTGGGTGACCCGATCTGGTCGTCGACCGCGTCGGCGGTCCCGTCGGTGCCGGCCAGCCGGCGCATCCCCGCCACGAAATCGGTGCCCGCTGCGCCGGTGTACACCCACGAGGTGCGCACCACGTGGGCGTCGGGCATGGCGGCCAGCACGGCCACCTCACCGGCGAGCTTGGTGCGTCCGTAGACACCCAGCGGCGCAGCCTCGTCGCCGACGTCATAGGGGCGGCGCTGCTGACCACCGACAGGCTCGCCCGAAAAGACGTAGTCGGTAGAGAGGTGCACCAGCTGCGCGCCGACCCGCGCGCAGGCGTGCGCGACGTTCTCCGCTCCGGTGGCGTTGACGGCGTATGCGGTGTCGGGGTCGGCCTCGGCGGCGTCCACATTCGCAATGGCCGCGCAGTTCACCACCAGGTCCTTCTCGGCGATGAACCGCTCGGCGGCGGCGGGGTCGGTGATGTCACACTGCCGATGCGTCAACGCGCTGACCTCGATGCCCCGACGGGCCGCCTCACCTGCAAGAAACATCCCCACTTGGCCGCCGGCACCTGTAATCACGATCCTCGCCACCACAATTACGAGTCTGGCACGCCGGTTTCGGCTACCCGGTATGCGCCCGTCTCGCCAGTAGCCTGGGCTGATGCCTGCTGACACCGAAGCACGGACGGGCGCCCAGCGGGTGGCCCGGACTGTGCTCGCGTTGATCGCCGTGACCGTGATGGTCAGCACCGGTGTCGCGTGGGGCAAGATCCGCTCGTTCGAGAACGGCATCTTCCACATGAGCACCTCGGCCCTCGGCGGGGGCGGGCAGGACGGCGCGATCGACATCCTGTTGGTGGGGATGGACAGCCGCACCGATGCTCACGGCAACCCGCTGTCCGAGGACGAGCTGGCGGCGTTACACGCCGGCGACGACGTGTCGACGAACACCGACACGATCATCTTGGTCCGCATCCCCAACAACGGGAAGTCGGCGACGGCGATCTCGATTCCCCGCGACTCCTATGTCAAGGCCCCGGGTCTGGACAAGACGAAGATCAACGGCGTCTACGGCCAGGTGAAGCTCGAGAAGATGAAGCAGTTGGTCGAGCAGCAGGGGATGGATCCGGCCGAGGCCGAACCCAAAGCCGTCGAGGCCGGCCGTGAAGCGCTCATCAAGACCGTCGCCGACCTGACCGGCGTGACCGTCGACCACTACGCCGAGATCGGCCTGCTGGGCTTCTCACTGATCACCGATGCACTCGGCGGTGTCAATGTGTGCCTCAAAGATGCTGTCTACGAACCACTTTCCGGTGCCGACTTCCCGGCCGGCTGGCAGAAGCTCAACGGCCCACAGGCATTGAGTTTCGTCCGGCAGCGTCACGACCTCCCCGCGGCGACCTCGACCGGGTGGTGCGCCAACAGGTTGTGATGGCGTCCCTTGCGCACCAGGTGATTTCCGGTAAGACACTGACCAGCCCGTCAACCCTGAACAGGCTGCAGGACGCCATCCAGCGCTCGGTGGTGCTCTCGTCGGGCTGGGACATCATGGACTTCATCAAGCAACTCGAGAACCTCGCGGGTGGCAACGTGGCGTTCGCGACCATCCCCGTGCTTGACGAGGCCGGCTGGAGCGACGACGGCATGCAGTCCGTGGTCCGGGTCGATCCGTCTCAGGTGCAGGAGTGGGTCGCCAGCCTGCTGCACGATCAGGCCGAGGGCAAGACCGAGAAGATCGCCTACACCCCCGAGCAGACCAAGGCCGACGTCGTCAACGACACCGACATCAACGGGCTTGCCGGCGCGGTGTCAGAAGTGCTCACCGGCAAGGGCTTCGGGGCGGGCGACATCGGCAACAACGACAAGGACCATGTGACCCACAGCCAGGTGCAGGCGGCCAAGGAGGACGACCTGGGCGCGCAGGCGGTCGCCAAGGAGCTGGGTGGGCTCCCGGTGGTGGCCGATGCTGCGATTCCGGCGGGAACCGTGCGGGTGGTGCTGTCCAGCGACTACACCGGACCGGGATCGGGCCTGGAGGGTTCGCTGCCGACGTCGGCTGCGGTCAGCCAGGCGGCCGGTCAGGCCGGCGACGCCACGACCCCGCCGCCGTCGCCCATCATCACCGCGGGGTCCGATGACCCCAAGTGCGTCAACTGATGACCAATCTGACTGCGGTCGTTCTGGATCCGCTGCTGCGGGCCGACCCGATGGGTCCGCGGATCACGTACTACGACGACGCAACCGGTGAGCGTATCGAGCTGTCGACGGTGACGCTGGCCAACTGGGCGGCCAAGACCGCCAACCTGTTGCGCGACGAAATGGGCGCAGGCCCGGGCACCCGGGTTGCCGTGTTGCTGCCCGCGCATTGGCAGACCGCGGCGGTGCTGTTGGGCGTGTGGTGGATCGGCGCCGAGGTCGTGCTGTCCGGAGCGGCGGATCTCGCATTGTGCACCGCCGAGCGGTTGGACGAGGCCGACGACGCGGCCGCCGGCGGTGACGTCGCGGTGCTGTCGCTGGATCCGTTCGGCAAGCCGGCACCTGACCTGCCGATCGGTGTCACCGATTACGCGACGGCGGTCCGGGTGCACGGCGACCAGTACGCCGCTGAGCCGCGACCAGGTCCGGCACTGGACGGCAGGTCGGTCGACGAAGTGCTGGCCGCCGCTTCCGATTCCGCCGCCGAGGCCGCTCTGACGGCCACCGATCGGGTCATGTCGTCGTTGCCGTGGTCCACCGCGGACGACATCATCACCAACCTGCTTGCGGTGTTCGTCGCGGGCGCGTCCCTGGTTCAGGTGGCCAACCCTGATGCCGCCGCGCTGGAACGGCGCCGGACGACCGAGAAGGTCAGCAGAGACCTGGCGTGAGGCTCCTCGAGGTCTATCCGTTGATTGGGGGACACCAGTTTCATCCGGCACGAGGGCTGGTTGACCGACAGACTGCGACCAATTGTGAGCGGATCGTACGAGGCAACCGCCATCGCGGCGGGGTGAGACAAGGAGCCCTTCCCATGAAGATGAACACGAATTTTCTGGTCACCCTGGCCGGCGGCGCTTTGGTCGCGGGTTCGATGTTGTTCGCCGGGCCGGCGAGCGCGCAAACCACCGACCCGAACACCGCCCCTAGCTCGTCGCATGCCGCCATCGGTGAGAATGGGGTGCTGGACTGGATCGAGTCGAGCGCCCCGCAGCAGAATCACGCGACCACGACGCCGCCCCGCTAAGGTTCAGGGCTGATTGCTCGCCTGACTAGGCTCGCTGAGGTGAGCCGCGCCCCGTTGAATCTCGCAGCCCTGTCCGCACTTCCGGTGCGCCGCATCGACGTCGTGGAAACCACCGGGTCGACCAACGCCGACCTGCTGGCCCGGCACGCCTCCGGCGAGGACATTCGAGGCGCGGTGCTGCTCGCCGAGCACCAGAGCGCCGGCCGTGGCCGCAATGGCCGCAGCTGGTCGGCTCCGCCACGATCCCAGATCGCCCTGTCGATCGGCGTCGGCGCCGACGGCGTCCCCCCGGAGAGTTGGGGCTGGCTGCCGTTGCTCACCGGGATAGCACTGGTCGATGCCATCACGGCGACCACCGGCATCGAGGCCGCCGTGAAGTGGCCCAATGACGTCCTGGTGGGGTCCGGCAAGCTCGCCGGCATCCTGGCCGAGGTGGCCGCACCCGATCCGGTCATCGTGGTGGGCCTGGGGCTCAACGTCACGCTGACGCCCGACGAGGCGCCCGACCCGCGAGCGACCTCACTGCAGATGCTGGGCGCCACCGAGCTCGACCGCGATGCGCTGACCGCCGCGATCCTGCGCGAACTGACCGCCCGGATCGAAAAGTGGCAAACCACACCGGGACCCGACCCGGCACTCGTCGAGGACTACCGGCGGCGCAGCAGCACCCTGGGCAGCCAGGTGCGGGCCATCATGCCCGGCGATCACGAAATCACCGGCACCGCAGTCGATGTCGACTTACTCGGCCGGCTTCGCATCGACACGGGCACCGAGGTCATCACGGTGTCGGCGGGCGATATCACCCACCTGAGACCGGCCGGCTAGATCAGCGCAGCAGCGCCCGGGACATCACAACCCGCTGAATCTGGTTGGTGCCCTCGTAGATCTGGGTGATCTTGGCGTCGCGCATCATCCGCTCCACCGGGAAGTCCACCGTGTAGCCGGCACCGCCGAACAGCTGCACGGCATCGGTGGTCACCTCCATGGCGACATCGGAGGCGAAGCACTTCGACGCCGCCGAGATGAACCCCAGGTTGGGCTCGCCGCGCTCGGCGCGGGCAGCGGCGGAGTACACCATCAGCCGAGCCGCTTCGACCTTCATCGCCATGTCGGCCAGCATGAACTGCACACCCTGGAAATCGGAGATCGAGGTGCCGAACTGCTTGCGGTCCTTGGTGTATGCGATCGCCGCGTCCAACGCGCCCTGCGCGATACCGACCGCCTGCGCACCGATCGTCGGGCGGGTGTGGTCGAGGGTGGCCAACGCGGTCTTGAAGCCGGTGCCGGGCTCCCCCACCATCCGGTCGCCCGGGATACGACAGTTCTCGAAGTACAGCTCGGTGGTCGGCGAGCCCTTGATGCCGAGCTTGCGCTCCTTGGGCCCGATCGTGAAGCCCTCGTCGTCGATGTGCACCATGAACGCCGAGATACCGTTGGCGCCCTTGTCGGGATCGGTCACCGCCATCACGGTGTACCAGGATGACTTGCCGCCGTTGGTGATCCACGCCTTGGCGCCGTTGAGGATCCAGTCGTCACCGTCAGCCTTGGCCCTGGTGCGCATCGACGCCGCGTCGCTGCCGGCCTCCCGCTCGGAGAGTGCGTACGACGCCATCGCCTCACCGGAGGCGATCGACGGCAACACCTTCTTCTTCAATTCTTCTGACCCACGCAGGATCAGCCCCATCGTGCCCAGCTTGTTGACGGCGGGAATCAGCGACGCCGACGCGTCGACCCGGGCGACCTCTTCGATGACGATGCACGCCGCCACCGAGTCCGCTCCCTGGCCGCCGTACTCCTCCGGCACGTGGACCGCGTTGAATCCCGAGGCGTTCAGGGCGTCCAGCGCCTCTTGCGGAAAGCGCGAGTTCTCATCGCAGTCGGCCGCGTACGGCGCGATCTCTTTCTCCGCCAGCGCGCGGATCGCGGTCCGCAGCTCGTCGTGCTCCTCGGGCAACTTGAATACGTCGAAATCGGGGTTCCCAGCCATCACAGCCTCCTTGCTACTCGCCGGTAACTTTACCTGGCTCCTCACTCACCGAGTAATCGCTCCCGGAGCGCACGGTCCTTCGCCAGCACTTGGGCTTCCAAGTCGTCCTGGAAGCTCTCCATCCGCTTGCGCAGCGCGACATCCGACGTGGCGAGGATGCGCACCGCCAGCAGCCCCGCATTGCGTGCGCCGCCGATCGACACGGTGGCCACCGGCACACCCGCGGGCATCTGCACGATCGACAACAGCGAATCCAGGCCGTCCAGCTTGGCCAGCGGCACCGGCACCCCGATCACCGGCAGCGCCGTGGCCGAGGCCACCATCCCGGGCAGGTGGGCCGCCCCACCGGCGCCGGCGATGATCACTTGGATGCCGCGGGCCGCCGCACCGCGCGCGTAGTCCAGCATCCGTCCCGGGGTTCGATGCGCCGAGACGACGCCGACCTCGAACGGCACCTCGAACTCAGCCAGCGCCTCGGCCGCCGCCTCCATGACGGGCCAGTCGCTGTCGGAACCCATGATCAGCCCGACCACCGGTTTATCAGTCATTGGCGGAATGCCCGTCCCATCCGTCGTTCCATTGCGCGTGCGACAACCAGTGTGCCGCCCGTTCCGCCCGTTCACGTACCCGGTTCACATCACCGTCCGCCGCACCGACGATGTTGACGTGACCCACCTTGCGACCAGGCCGTTCAGCCTTGCCGTACAGGTGAACCTTGGCCTCCGGGATCCGGCCGAACAGGTGATGCAGACGCTCGTCGACGCTCATCGCGGGAGCCTGCGGCGCGCCCAACACGTTGGCCATCACCGTCACCGGCGCGATCGGCCGGGTGTCGCCGAGCGGATAGTCCAGGACCGCCCGGACGTGCTGTTCGAACTGGCTGGTCACCGATCCGTCCATGGTCCAGTGTCCGGAGTTGTGCGGCCGCATCGCCAACTCGTTGACCAGCAGGGTGCCGTCAGTGGTCTCGAACAGTTCGACGGCCAGCACCCCGACCACGCCCAGCTCGCCGGCCAGCCGCAGCCCCAGCTGCTCGGCTTCGGCGGCCAGGTCTTCGGACAGGCCCGGTGCGGGCGCGAGGACGGTGACGCAGATGCCGTCGCGCTGCACGGTCTCCACGATCGGCCATGCCGCACCCTGGCCGAACGGGGAGCGCGCCACCAGAGCCGCGAGTTCGCGGCGCATCGACACCCGTTCCTCGAGCAGCACCGGCACGCCGTCGGCCAGGTATCCGGCGACGGCCTCCCGAGCGTGGGCAAGATCACGAGCCAGGACCACGCCGCGGCCGTCGTAACCCCCACGCACGGTCTTGATCACCACCGGCCCGCCGACAGCGGCGGCGAACGCGTCGACATCGTCGACCCCTGAGACGGCGGTGAACCGCGGGATCGGCGCGCCGAGATCCGCCAGCTTGCGACGCATCACCAGCTTGTCCTGGGCGTGCACCAGGGCTTCGGGGGGTGGCGCCACGGTGACACCCTCGGCGACCAGCGTGTCGAGCAGCTCGGTGGGAACGTGCTCGTGGTCGAAGGTCAGGGCCGACGCGCCCGCGGCCGCGCGACGCAGCGCATCGAGGTCGGTATGGGCGCCGATGACGACGTAGGGGGTCACCTGAGCGGCGGGGTCGTCGGGGCTCACAGCCAGGACCCGCAGGCTCTGTCCGAGGGCGATCGCCGCCTGGTGGGTCATCCTGGCCAGCTGTCCGCCGCCGACCATGGCGACGATAGGGGGTGTGGGGCGCTTCGACACGGCCATCATGGTGTCAGACCTGCGCGAGTACGCACACCTGCGGCGACTTCCGTAGACTTGCTCCTTGTGTCTTTTGCTGATGCCACCATCGCTCGGCTGCCCCGACCGATCCGGCCCTTCGCCGAGCGGCATCACGAGCTCATCAAGTTCGCGATCGTCGGCGCCACGACGTTCATCATCGACTCCGCGATCTTCTACACGCTGAAGCTGACGATCCTCGAGCCCAAGCCGGTCACCGCCAAGGTGATCGCGGGCATCGTCGCGGTGATCGCCTCCTACGTGCTGAACCGGGAGTGGAGCTTCCGGAACCGCGGCGGCCGCGAACGTCACCATGAGGCGTTGCTGTTCTTCGGGGTCAGCGGTGTCGGCGTGCTGCTGAGCATGGCCCCGTTGTGGTTCTCCAGCTACGTGCTGGAGCTGCGGGTGCCGCACGTCTCACTGACCAACGAGAACATCGCGGACTTCATCTCCGCCTACGTGCTGGGCAACCTGCTGCAGATGGCGTTCCGGTTCTGGGCGTTCCGGCGCTGGGTCTTCCCCGACGAGTTCGGCCCCAGCCACGACAAGGGGCTGGAATCCACCCTCACCGGCGGCGGCTTCGCCGAGGCGATGGAGGACGAGTACGAGGCGGGTGCCACCGTCACGCCGCTGCGACGCCGGCGCGCGTCGCGTCAGCTGGGCGACTCTTCCGAGCCCAGAGTGTCGAAAACTTCGTGATACAGCAGTGAATGCACCCGCTCCACGCGGGGAATGTCGTGGAACTCCAGGGGATCTTGGCTCGCCGACTCGATGATCAGGGTGCCGGTGCGCAACATGCGGTCGAGTAGGCCGTGACGGAACTCCACACTGTTGATCCGCGCCAGCGGGATGTCGATACCCGACCGGGTCAGCAGCCCGTGCCGGAACATCACCCGGCGGTCCGTGATCACGAAATGCGTTGTGAGCCAATTGAAGAACTTCCACAACGTCAGCCAGCCGACCAGGATCACCCAGATCGCGGCGATGACCCCGAACAGCACCTTCTTGGCGGTGGGGTCCCAGTTGGTGTTGTTGACCAGCGCGGACACGAAGGCCGCCAGGATCGTGGCGATCAGCAGCACCAGGATCGGACCGACCAGCCGCTTCCAGTGCGGGTGGCGATGCAGCACGACCTGTTCGTTCGCGGCCAGCACGTTCTCGGGATATCCCATGGTCATCTACCTACGGCACACGACACGCGAAGGCAAGAGACGTGGGCCCCTTAGCGCCTTCTTAAGGTGGCCGATACCATCGGCATCCATGACGAGCGTTACGGAACCGGCCTCGGGCCACACGATCGACATCCACACCACCGCTGGCAAGCTGGCCGATCTTCGTCAGCGCGCCGAGGAATCGCTGCACCCGGTCGGCGACACCGCTGTGGAGAAGGTCCACGCCAAGGGCAAGCTCACCGCTCGCGAACGCATCCTGGCCCTGCTCGACGAGGGGTCGTTCGTCGAGCTCGACGCGCTGGCCCGGCATCGCAGCACCAACTTCGGGTTGCAGGAGAATCGTCCGGTCGGCGACGGCGTGGTGACCGGGTACGGCACCATCGACGGCCGCGAGGTCTGCATCTTCAGCCAGGACGCCACGGTGTTCGGCGGCAGCCTCGGCGAGGTCTACGGCGAGAAGATCGTCAAGGTCCAGGAGCTCGCTCTCAAGACCGGTCGCCCCTTGATCGGCATCAACGACGGCGCGGGCGCCCGCATCCAGGAGGGTGTGGTCTCGCTCGGCCTCTACAGCCGGATCTTCCACAACAACATCAAGGCTTCCGGCGTGATCCCACAGATCTCGCTGATCATGGGTGCGGCAGCCGGCGGCCACGTCTACTCCCCCGCGCTCACCGACTTCGTGATCATGGTCGACCAAACCAGCCAGATGTTCATCACCGGACCCGACGTCATCAAGACCGTCACCGGCGAGGACGTCACCATGGAGGATCTGGGCGGCGCCCACACCCACATGGCCAAGTCCGGCACCGTGCACTACGTCGCCTCCGGCGAGCAGGACGCGCTGGATTACGTGCGCGATCTGCTGAGCTACCTGCCGCCCAACAACTACGCCGAGCCGCCGCGGTACCCGGCGCCCCCGCACCCGGGCGCGATCGAGGACAACCTCACCGACGAGGACCTCGAGCTCGACACGCTGATCCCGGACTCGCCCAACCAGCCGTACGACATGCACGAGGTGATCACCCGCATCCTCGACGACGACGAGTTCCTGGAGGTCCAGGCGGGCTACGCCCAGAACATCGTCGTCGGGTTCGGGCGGATCGACGGGCGCCCGGTCGGCATCGTCGCCAACCAGCCCACCCAGTTCGCCGGCTGCCTGGACATCAACGCCTCCGAGAAGGCTGCCCGGTTCGTGCGCACCTGCGACTGCTTCAACATTCCGATCGTGATGCTGGTCGATGTGCCGGGCTTCCTGCCGGGCACCGAGCAGGAGTACAACGGCATCATCCGCCGCGGCGCCAAGCTGCTCTACGCCTACGGCGAGGCCACCGTCGCCAAGATCACCGTCATCACCCGCAAGGCCTACGGCGGCGCGTACTGCGTCATGGGCTCCAAGGACATGGGCTGCGACGTCAACATCGCCTGGCCGACAGCCCAGATCGCGGTCATGGGTGCTTCGGGCGCGGTCGGCTTCGTCTACCGCAAGGACCTCAAGGAAGCAGCGAGCGAGGGCAAGGACGTGGACGCCCTGCGCCTGGAGCTGCAGCAGACCTACGAGGACACCCTGGTGAACCCGTACATCGCCGCCGAGCGCGGCTACGTCGACGCGGTGATCCCGCCGTCGCACACCCGCGGGTACATCTCGACCGCCCTGCGGCTGCTGGAGCGCAAGATCGCTCAGGTGCCGCCGAAGAAGCACGGAAACATTCCACTGTGACAAGGGGCTGCCGCCGATGACCAAGCACGAGGACATCACCGAACTCAGCGACCCGCGGGACATCACGCTCGACAACCCGGAGCCGCTGACTCCCGAGATCCGCATCGAGAGGGGCAACCCGAGCGACGAGGACATCGCCGCTCTGGTGACCGTGCTGGCCGCCGCCAGTGGCGGCAATGCCGGCCCGGGTCCGCAGGAGCTCAACCTGTGGGGTCATCCGGTCGACAAGCTGCGTTACTCGATCCACAGCTGGAATCAGGTGACCTTGTTGGAGCGGACCCACATGCGCCGATGAGCGCATCGTGACCCGCGTAGTTCTCGGCTCGGCCTCATCTGGTCGTCTGCGGGTGCTGCGTAACGCAGGGATCGACCCGCTGGTCGTCGTCTCCGGTGTCGACGAGGACGCGATCGTGGCGAACCTGGGCGCCGATGCCGAGCCCGGCGACGTCGTCACCGCCCTGGCTCAGGCGAAAGCCGCTGCCGTACACAAGGTGCTCGATCCCGATGTCGCTTCGGATTGCGTTGTCATCGGCTGTGATTCGATGCTCTACCTCGACGGCGAACTCCGAGGCAAGCCTGGAACGCCCGAACAGGCTGCGTTGCAATGGGATTCGATGGCCGGCCAGGTTGGCCTGCTCTATACCGGGCACTGCGTGATCCGGGTGCGCCACGGCGCGGCGGCCCACACCGCGACGCAGGCGGAGGTGACCCGGGTCCGGTTCGCCAGCCCCACGGCGGCCGACTTGGCGGCCTACATCGCCAGTGGTGAACCGCTACAGGTTGCTGGCGCGTTCACGCTCGACGGCCTCGGCGGCTGGTTCGTCGACGGGATCGACGGCGATCCGTCCAACGTGGTCGGCCTGGGCCTGTCGGTGACGCGTCGGCTGCTGAGCGACGTCGGGCTGCCGATCGGCGACCTGTGGGCGGCTAATCCGGTCCGCTGATCAGCGGTAGGCTCGTCGTCGTGCCGCTTCCCGCAGATCCCAGCCCCACCCTGAAGGACTACGCCCACCCGGAGCGCCTGGTCACCGCCGACTGGCTGTCGGCGCACCTCGGCACCCCCGGGCTGGCCATCGTGGAGTCCGACGAAGACGTGTTGCTCTATGACATCGGCCATATCCCGGGCGCGGTCAAGATCGACTGGCACACCGATCTCAACGATCCGCAGGTGCGCGACTACGTCACCGGCGCGCAATTCGCCGAGCTGATGAACCGCAAGGGCATCTCCCGCGACGACACCGTCGTCATCTACGGCGACAAGAGCAACTGGTGGGCCGCCTACGCACTGTGGGTCTTCACCCTCTTCGGCCACCAGGATGTCCGGCTGCTCAACGGCGGCCGGGACCTGTGGATCTCCGATGGCCGCGACACCACCCTCGACGTCCCCACCAAGGCCGGTTCCGGCTACCCGGTGGTCGAACGCAACGATGCCGCGATCCGCGCCTACAAGGACGATGTGCTTGCGTCCCTGGGCCATTCGACGCTGATCGACGTGCGCTCTCCTCAGGAGTACACCGGCGAACGCACCCACATGCCGGACTATCCCGAAGAGGGCGCATTGCGTGGCGGCCACATCCCGACCGCCGTGTCGGTGCCGTGGGCCAAGGCCGCCGAGGACAGCGGCCGCTTCCGCAAACGCGCCGAACTCGAGGATGTGTATTCGTTCGCCACCGCGGCTCCGAACATCCCGATCATCGCCTACTGCCGCATCGGCGAGCGGTCCAGCCACACCTGGTTCGTGCTCACATACCTGTTGGGCATCCCCGGCGTTCGCAATTACGACGGGTCGTGGACCGAGTGGGGCAACACCGTACGAGTGCCGATCGTGGCCGGTGCTGAACCAGGATCAGCGCCCGGGGCATCGTGAGCATGCCCGCTGCGCTCGCCGAGGTCGTGTCCGACTTCGCCGACGTGCAGGGCCAGGACAAGCTCAAGCTGCTGCTGGAGTTTGCCGACGACCTTCCTGATCTGCCCGCCGACCTCGAAGAGGCGGCCATGGAACCGGTGCCGGAGTGCCAGTCGCCGCTGTTCCTGCATGTCGACGCCTCCGACACCGAGCACGTCCGGCTGTTCTTCAGCGCCCCCGCCGAGGCGCCGACCACTCGAGGCTTCGCGTCGATCCTGGCGGCGGGCCTCGACGGCCAGCCGAAGGACGACATTCTGGCCGTGCCCGACGATTTCTACTCCGAGCTGGGTTTGGCCGCGTTGATCAGTCCACTTCGGCTGCGCGGAATGTCGGCGATGCTGGCCAGGATCAAACGCCGTCTGCGTGCGACGACGTAGAGCAGGGCGGGTCCAGCGCGGTGGTGGGCCACATCCCAGGCTCGCCGGGCCGCGCGGCCGGGTGGATTCGGCGACGCCCGTCTCTATGTCGATTGCGTCACAACGATTTTTCGGGCTGATCGACGGAGCCGGCTCGAGCTGGCCGCGCACTGTCGAGGTGATCCATGTCGACGCTGAGCTCCAAGGCGTAGTCGACAGCTGGCGAACCACCGTCGGCACGACGCCGCCCGTCAACGCCAACTTCATCTCCGGGCTCAGCATCACGGTCTGGTACCACGACAACGTGCGCGACCGTCGTTTACTGCGCAAAGCCGCCGAGGTGATCGGCACAGATCCGATCGGATTGCTCGCCGGATGCTGAACTTACTCATTGGTAGGGGTACCAGCTGGTTCGTGTCTAAGCAGCGACGCTTACACTGCCGTGCGAACCTATTTTTAAAGAACGTTCTTAGAGTCACGCAAAGCAGGAGGCGCGGTGCCCAGTCAGACCATCTCCAAAGTCCTCGTCGCCAACCGTGGTGAAATCGCGGTCCGGGTGATCCGGGCGGCCCGGGATGCAGGACTGGCCAGCGTGGCGGTCTACGCCGAGCCCGACGCCGACGCACCGCACGTGCGGCTCGCCGACGAGGCGTTCGCGCTGGGCGGCCAGACGTCCGCGGAGTCCTATCTGGACTTCGCCAAGATCCTCGACGCCGCGGCCAAGTCCGGCGCCAACGCCATCCACCCCGGGTACGGCTTCTTGAGCGAGAACGCCGACTTCGCCCAGGCCGTGCTCGACGCCGGTCTGATCTGGATCGGCCCGAGCCCGCAGTCCATCCGCGATCTCGGCGACAAGGTCACCGCCCGTCATATCGCGGCCCGCGCCCAGGCGCCGCTGGTGCCCGGCACCCCCGACCCGGTCAAGGACGCCGACGAGGTGGTCGCCTTCGCCAAGGAGTACGGCGTGCCGGTGGCCATCAAGGCGGCATTCGGTGGCGGCGGCCGCGGCATGAAGGTGGCCCGCACCATCGAGGAGATCCCCGAGCTGTTCGAGTCGGCCACCCGCGAGGCGATCGCGGCGTTCGGCCGCGGCGAGTGCTTCGTCGAGCGCTACCTGGACAAGCCGCGCCACGTCGAGGCTCAGGTCATCGCCGACACCCACGGCAATGTCATCGTCGCCGGTACCCGTGACTGCTCGCTGCAGCGCCGCTTCCAGAAGCTCGTGGAAGAAGCGCCGGCACCATTTCTCACCGACGCGCAGCGCAAGGAGATCCACGAGTCGGCCAAGCGCATCTGCAAGGAGGCCGGCTACTACGGCGCCGGAACCGTCGAGTACCTGGTCGGCCAGGACGGGCTGATCTCCTTCCTCGAGGTCAACACCCGCCTGCAGGTGGAACACCCGGTCACCGAGGAGACCGCGGGCATCGACCTGGTGCTGCAGCAGTTCAAGATCGCCAACGGCGAGAAGCTCGACCTCACCGAGGACCCGACTCCCCGCGGCCACGCGATCGAGTTCCGGATCAACGGCGAGGACGCCGGCCGCGGCTTCCTGCCCGCACCCGGGCCTGTCACCCGCTACGACATCCCCACCGGCCCCGGCGTGCGCCTGGACTCGGGCGTCGAGGCCGGTTCGGTGATCGGCGGCCAGTTCGACTCGATGCTGTCCAAGCTGATCGTGTACGGCGCCACCCGCGAGGAGGCGCTGGCGCGGTCCCGTCGTGCGCTCGACGAATTCCACGTCGAAGGTCTGGCCACGGTCATCCCGTTCCACCGTGCGGTGGTCAGCGATCCGGCGTTCATCGGTGACGGCGACGGATTCACCGTCCACACCCGCTGGATCGAGACCGAGTGGGACAACACCGTCGAGCCGTTCACCGGCGGCGGTCCGGTCGACGAAGAAGAACCTCAGCAGCGCCAGAAGGTGGTCGTCGAGGTCGGCGGCCGTCGGGTCGAGGTCTCGTTGCCCGGTGACCTGGCGTTGGGCAACGGCGGCGGCCACGCCGAGTCCGGCGCCATCCGCAAGAAGCCGAAGGCACGCAAGCGCGGCTCCCAGGCCGGCGCCGCCGCCTCGGGTGACGCGGTGACCGCGCCGATGCAGGGCACCGTGGTCAAGGTCGCCGTCGAAGAAGGCCAGACGGTCGCCACCGGTGATCTGGTCGTGGTACTCGAGGCCATGAAGATGGAGAACCCGGTGACCGCGCACAAGGACGGTGTCATCACCGGCCTGGCCGTCGAGCCGGGTGCCGCGATCACCCAGGGCACCGTGCTGGCGGAGATCAAGTAAGGCGCTCGCCGCTGACATGGATCCCGTCGAAATCAACGCGGGCGCTTGGTATTTGCGTGCGCTGAGAGCCGACTCCAGGATCGACGACCGCCCCGCGCTCGCCGACCTGGGCGAGACCGATCCGGAGTACGTGACGAGAAGTCTTGCCGGGTGGACGCAGGACCGGGTGTATTCCTGGGCGGTCTGCGAGCCGACCACCGGTGAACTGCTCGGCGAAGTGGTCCTCGACGTCGGCACCGGGATGATCCAGCCGCGGGCTCGCCCCGGTCATGCCGAAGCGACCCAGACCGCAGCCGATTCGGTGCGCCGCTTCGCCCAGTCGATCGGCAGCGGTTAGCGCTCGTCGATGTCGCGCCCGGTGGCGAGGTCGGCACAGTCGACCGCCACCACATCGGTGCGGGCCGCCAGGAACCGCCGTGCGCCCTCGTCGCCGTCCAGCGTGGCCCGCAATGCCGGCCAGTGCTCGCGGGCGATGACGACCGGATGGCCGGGCCGCCCGCCGTAGGTGGCCCGGGCCAGACCGGACGGCGACTCGTACGCGGCCCCGAGCACCCGAGCGACGACGTC
This sequence comes from Mycobacterium sp. ELW1, assembly GCF_008329905.1. Lineage (NCBI taxonomy): Bacteria > Bacillati > Actinomycetota > Actinomycetes > Mycobacteriales > Mycobacteriaceae > Mycobacterium > Mycobacterium sp. ELW1. The sequence continues at coordinate 4,622,443 of NZ_CP032155.1, forward strand.
CGCGCCGATGTCTGGGGTGTCGACGGTGAGGATCACCGCGTAATCGGCGTCCGATAGCGCCGCCAGTCCGGTGCGCAGGGAAACCCCCATCCCGCGCTGCCACTCGTCGGCGACCACCGCACGGGCGTGCGCCGGAACGTCGACAATCGCCGCGCCCAACACAACCACCACGTCACCGCAGCCGCCGCCGGCCAGCGCCCCGACCGCGGAACGCAGCCATTCACCCTGGGCGGCAAGCACTTTCGGCATGCCGTAGCGGGTACCCGCACCGGCCGCCAGCAGGACGCCGGCCGATCGGCCTTGTTTGGACATGTACACAGTGTGACGGCAACTGAAGAGGTTGATGAGAACCCGCGTCATCGCTGGTCGCTGGTCCGACAAGAGGCGTAGAGTTCAAGCCAGGTTGAGTTCACAGCCGCGCGGAAAAACGTCAAAGACGTGCGAGGCAAGCAAACTCCCGCACTACACGGGCTTACCCACTCTGGCGCGATCCACAGTACGAATATTCGTTCGCTGATGGAGTCACTATGTCTGTCTTCAGTACAGATCAATCCGAGCGTTCGGCTGTGTCGCATTCACATGATTGCCACACCGCTCGCTTCACTACTATCTGGCCCGACGAGACCGTCGGGATCATCACCGTCCAGGGCGAGCTCGACGCGTCCAATGCCATCGCCTTCGCCGACCACGTCGACGCATGCGCACGCGTTGGCGACCGTCTGGTCCTGGACCTGAGCCCGCTCAGCTTCTTCGGAACCGCGGGATTCTCGGCGCTGCACACCATCAACGTCCGCTGCGCCAACGCTTCGGCACGTTGGGTGATGGTGACCGGGGACGCGGTGTCGCGGCTGTTGCGGGTCTGCGATCCCGACCACACGCTGCCGGTGGCCGACTCCGTGCGGGAGGCCGTCGAACTGCTCGACGGCGAACCCCGCCGGCTACTCCAACTGGTCCCGGAGCCGAGTTAGCGACTTCGCGAGCAGGCGCGAGACGTGCATCTGTGAGATGCCGACGCGCTCGGCGATCTGAGTCTGGGTGAGCGACTCGAAGAACCGGAGCAACAGGACGGTGCGTTCCCGCTCGGGCAACTGCGCGAGCAGCGGACGCAACGCCTCCCGGTTCTCGATCTGATCCAGGCTCAAATCGACGTCACCCAAGGTGTCGACGATCGCCGGCGCGTCCTCGTCGCTGCCGCTGCCGCCGCTGTCGATCGACAGGGTGTTGTACGAACTGCCCGCGACCAGACCCTCGACGACCTCTTCGCGCTCCATGCCGAGTTCTTCGGCGAGTTCGGAGGCGGTCGGTGCGCGCCCCAGCCGCTGGGACAGTTCCGAGGTCGCCGCGCCGAGTCGCAGGTGCAGTTCCTTGAGCCGGCGAGGCACCTTGACCGACCAGCTGTTGTCCCGGAAGTGGCGTCGGACCTCACCCATGATGGTGGGGACCGCGAATGACACGAAGTCCGAACCGGTCTCGACGTCGTAGCGGATGACCGCGTTCACAAGGCCGACGCGGGCTACCTGAACGAGGTCGTCTCGGGGTTCGCCGCGGCCGTCGAAGCGGCGGGCGATGTGGTCGGCCAGCGGCAGGCAGCGCTCGACGATGCGATCGCGCTGGCGCTGGAACTGGGCGGAGTCAGGATCCACCTTCGCCAACTCCCGGAACATGTCCGGAACGTCGGCGTACTCCGAGTTCGTCCGCCTGGGCGAACTATCCGTAGCTCGGGAATTCACCGCCCGGAGCCCGCCCGCCTCGTGGTCAGGGTGATACCGAACACCTGCCCGTCACTACTGGACTCGTGACCGTTGTGGAATGTCTGCACATCGTCGGTCAGCGAGCTCAGCACGTGCCAGCTGAAGCTACCGGGGGTGACCACATCGTTGGTATCGCATGTCGTCGACGCTTCCACCACCACCACGTCGTCGTGCGCATCGACGACGACGACGAGCGTGGCATCGGGCGATGCTGAACGAATCAACCGGGTGCAGGCCTCGTCGACGGCCAGCCGCAAATCCGCGACGGCGTCGAAATCCAGGTCCTCGAACGTGCCGACCGCGCCGACCACGGTGCGCAGCACGGCCAAGTTCTCCAACTTGGCCGCAACCCTCAATTCGACAGCGCTCTCCCCTCGCTGGTGCGCGCCGCCCTGGCTCTCGCCGTCCGTCATCTGGCCTCCTGGCAATGTCGACCCGACACTACTCCAGCCCACAGGCGTGCTAACCACGGTCGTGTGATGACCGAGTCGGCCGGGTAATAGGTGCGCATGAGGCCGGAAGCGAGCGCAACACAACCCAGGAAGTCGTCGTCATGGTGGCACCCTCGTACCCACCCGGCACCCCAGTTCAAACCTGCGCGCCGCAAATTCTGGTTCGTCGAGCGATGAGACTCCGGCGCAGCTCCGTCGACGGACCGGGTCTCCGTCGTGTTCGCCGAGGCAAGGGTTTCTCCTACTACACCCCCGACGGCGAATTGCTGACCGACGAGAAGACGGTCCAGCGGATCAAGGACCTGGTGATACCGCCGGCCTGGCGCAAGGTGTGGATCTCGCCCCATCCCAGCGGCCACATCCAGGCCGTCGGCACCGATGCGGCAGGCCGACGCCAGTACCTCTACCACCAGAAGTGGCAGGAGGAGCGCAGCGAGGAGAAGTTCGATCGGGTACTGCAGATGTCGTCTGGACTGCCCGAGTTTCGTTCGCGGATCGCCGAGGATCTGCACGGCGAGGGCCTTTCGAAAGACCGGGTGCTGGCGTTGGCTCTGCATCTGCTCGACCGCGGGTATTTCCGTGCCGGCGGCGAGGCCTACGCCGAGGAGAACAACTCCTACGGCATCGCCACGCTGCTGTGCGAGCACGTGACGGTCAAGGGCGGCGCGGTGGTGTTCGACTATCCGGCCAAGAGCGGGGTCCAGCGAAACTGGACCATCGAGGACCCCGATGTGGTGGGCATCGTTCGCGAGTTGCGCCGCTGCAGCCCCAGCGGCCGCCTGCTGGTGTGCCAGACCGACTCCGGCTGGCTGGACATCCACTCCGATGACCTCAACGCGAAATTCAAGGAACACCTCGGCGAGGACCACAGCGTCAAGGACCTGCGGACCTGGCACGGAACCGTGCTCGCCGCAGCGGCTTTCGTCGATGCCGACCCGCCGGTCAACAAGACGGTACGCAAGCGTGTGGAGGCCGCCGTGATGCGCGAGGTGTCCGACGAACTCGGCAACACCCCCGCCGTTGCCCGCAGCTCCTACGTCGACCCGCGGGTGGTCACCGCCTACGAGAACGGAACGACGATCGCCGCCGCAGCGCGCCGGGCCGGTAAGGAGCGCAACGCCGACCGCGGGCAGGCCATCCTCGAGAAGGCCACCGCGCGGATGATCAGGCGGGTTGCCAAGCGCCGCTGACGGTGGCTGCGGCGCGGACATATCGCAATGTGCAACGGGGCCAACGAATTTCAGGTCGGGAATCCGGCGCAGCGCGGCTGCACATCGCCGGAGGGCGGTTGCCCGTCAAGCGTTGAGCCGCAATCGGTTAGCGCGACAGATCGCGGGTGGCCGGGCCCTCCAGCACGGTCCCGTCCGGTCCGAATCGCGAACCGTGCAACGGGCAGTCCCACGACTTCTCCGCGTCGTTCCACGACAGCACACCGCCGAGATGGGTGCACACCGGCGAGACGCACCTCTCGTCTCCGCCGACCACGCTGCGGGCCACCATGTTCCACGGCGGTCCACTAACCGAACCGGCCCCCTCGCGCAGCGGGGTATTTCGGCGGGCGATCGGTGTCACCCACCCGGCAGCCATCTGCCAACCGACCTCGAGGTTGTTCTTCAGCGCCGTGGTGAGACCCGTGAGCTCGTGCGGGCTCCAGCTGGCAAAGGCCGGCGCCCAGCGCGCCTGGTCTCCACCGAGCAGACGCTTGGCCAGTAACAGTGCCGCGGCCACGCCATTGGTCATCCCCCACTTCGCGAACCCCGTCGCCACCAGGAAGTGGTCGCTGCCGGGAAGCAGCGGCCCGACGTAGGGCAGTTCGTCGACAGGGACGTAGTCCTGGGCCGACCAGTAGTGGGTGGGTTGCGCGCCGGGAAAGTGTCGCCTGGTCCAGCCGACGAGTTCGTCGTAAGAGGTCCGCGCGCTGTCCTTGCGCCCGACGGTGTGCCCGCCGCCGCCGACGATCAGCCTTTCACCAGCGGCAGTCGGGGCGTAGCGCACCGACCGGGTGGGCTTGTCGACAGAGAGCATCATCGGCCGCGGAAGTGACCCGGGCACGTCGAAGGCCACGCAGTAGGAGCGGCTCGGGTGCAGCCGGGCGAAGAAGCCGCCGCGATCCAGGATGGGCGTGCCGGTTGCCAACACACACTGGTCGGCGTGGGCGACGTGCTCACGGCCCTGCGCACTGCGCAGCTTCAGGCTCACCCGCCCGTCCGAAGTGGACGCCGCATAGACGCGGTGACCGGTCATCAGTCGACCGCCGCGTTCCTGCAATTCGGTGATCAGCGCGCCCAGAAAGGGCATCGGGTCGAACTGAATCTGTTCGGCCAATCGGACGCCGCCACGGAACTCGAACGGCACGTCCAGCTGATCCACCCAGCTCACGCCGAGACCCGCGGCCTCGGCAGCCTCGAATTCCGCACGGGCGGTGGGAAGTCCACGCTCGAATTGCGCATAGCTGTAGGCGTCTTCGCGCTGTAGATCGATGCCGTGGTCTGTGCAGTAGTGCTCCAGCCAGGCCTGGCCTTCCCGGTTGCCTTCCACATACTGGCGAACCAGCTCGATCGAGTGGCGTTGCGCGATCGTCGAAAGCCGGCTGCCCTGCAACAAACTGACTTTGGCAGTGGTGTTGCCGGTGGCAACTGCACCCGCGGTGCGCGCCTCCACCACGAGGACCCGCTTCCCGGCCCGGGCCAGCAGGACTGCGACCACCAACCCGGTGATACCCGCCCCGACCACGACGACCTCAACGTTCGGAGCGTCTTTTGTTGCGTCACCGTCAATTTGGGGTTGGTCGACGCCGGCGCCATCGAGCCACAGAGATGTCATGACAAGCCGATACCCGCCGCTGGCTGGCCGAAACCGCAGCGGCGCAAGGAGGTAAATTGATTCGAATGATCGAGCGCGACCCAATCCCCGACGACGTCCCAGTCTCCGATGCCATCGAGCAAATCCAGCCTGCGACGCAATCCGCCGACTTGGAGAGCCTCGACATCGATGAGAGGGTGCCGCTCGACGACGGCCCACCACCTCTGGAGAGCAACGAATTGGATTGGCAGGAACAACGCCAGGTCGTCGAGGATCCGGACCCTGACGAGATCCGCTAGTCAGGGCAATGTTTGACCCAGCGGGGGCTCTGGGTACAAGTTCCACCGGGGAACAGCAACCTCAGCAAAGGGGGTAGGAAATGTCGAGCGCCTCTGCGGCGAGATCGGATGTCGACGACATCCGTTTTTTTCGGCCAAGTCGGTCCTGCGCCTATGAAGGCTGGACCGTCGCTGAGCTCAAGAAAAGGGCCAAGCAACTTGGGATTTCAGGCTATTCGGGCCTGAGCAAGGAAAAGTTGATCTCGCTCATCCGCAGTTATTGACGCCTGAGATACAAAGGTCCAGCCCACGTGGCTGGGCCTTTCTCGTCTCAACCTTGCAACGCTGCCGCCACCGTGAGCATCAGCAGGACCACACCCGCACCATGCCACGCGGCATCCCGGCGCACATGACCGCGCCTGAAAGCCCACGCTGTCGCAATGAGCAGCACGAGCGGGGCGCTGAGGCCCAGCGCGGTGGCCGGAACCGGACCACATGCCGCGGCGTCGGCGCCGGTACCGCCGGTGCAGGTCGACATCCACATCACACCGAGTGCCGCAGCGATGAATCCCGCTCCGGCAGCCACAATCGCGAAGCGAAGTGCCGCCAGCACTTCCGCCGACGCCGGCCGCGCAGACTGCATGTTTGCTTTTTGCCCGATGCGCCCCGGGGGTAAACCTGGCCGGATTGTGCGCTCAGTGGCCGGACAACTCCCACACGCTCGCCGACATCCGGTCGGTCATCGTGGTCACGGCGACCTGGCCCCCATCATCGCCCTGACAGGCCATCGCCTGGACGATGGCATTGTTGCGCAGGCGTGCCTCCGCGTAGCAGGTCCAGTCGAACGGAATTCCGATCTGCTGCTTGTTCCATCGCACGGTGTCGGCACTGATGTCGGGCACGGTGAACTTCCAGGCGGCGTCTCCGCCGCTGCTCAGCGCGCGCTGACCGTCGCAGGCCTTTGCATTCTTGGTTCCGGTGGCGAATTGCGCCGCCGCCGAGGCGCCGTCGGCGTAGATCGCGACAGCTTCGGCCACGACGTGGTCGTGTTTGTCGCCATCGGTGAACAGCATGACGTGCAGGCCAACCGAATTCTCGCCGAGGAATGCCGCCATCCCGGCCGCGTCGAGCGCCGAGCACGCGGGGACGGCCGAGGATCCGGGAATGGGCCGCGTCTGGTCGGCGTCGGTTTGCAGCTTCACCCCGATGATGTCGTGCAGCTGCGCCGGGCCGATCAGCACCTGGTCGGTGTCCCCTGCACGCAGCGGCGTGATGCCGTGAGCGGGATTGGACACGGCGCTGCCGGCGACGGTCTGCGCGCACCCGGCGACCAGCACCGCCGAAGCGCCGAGAATCGCAGCCAGCCGCACGCTTCAGAATGCTAGACCGCCGCGCGCAATACCTCTCCCAGGGCGGCCAGCGCGCGGTCGATCTCACTGCGCGACACGGTCAGGGCCGGGCGGAACCGCACACTGTCTCCGCCGCTGCCGAGCATGATGACGCCGCGCTTCCACAGTGCGGCCAGCACCGCGTCCCGACGCTCGGGACTGGGAAGACTGAACGCGCACATCAATCCGCGGCCGCGCACATCGCCGACCTCCGGCAGCTGCCGGGCGAGGTCCTCGAGTCCGGCGAGCAGGTAGGCACCCATGTCGGCGGACCGCGCGAACAGCGCGTCGGCTTCGATGACCTCCAGGATCCGCCGCGAACGGACCATGTCGACGAGGTTGCCGCCCCAGGTCGAGTTGATCCGGGAGCTGACGGCGAAGACGTTGTCGGTGACGTCGTCGACCCGTCGGCCGGCCATGATCCCGCACACCTGGGTCTTCTTGCCGAACGCGACGACGTCGGGGGTGAAGCCGAGCTGTTGGTAGGCCCACGCGGTGCCGGTGATGCCACACCCGGTCTGCACTTCATCGGCGATCATCAGCGCGTCGTAGTCGTCACACAGGCGGCGCATCGCGGCGAAGAATTGCGGCCGGAAGTGCCGGTCGCCGCCCTCGCCCTGGATCGGTTCGACGATGAAGCAGGCGATGTCGTGCGGATGCGCCTCGAATGCCGCGCGGGCCTGTGCGACGGACTCAGCCTCCAGCGCATCCATGTCCCGACCATCCAGGCCGGAGCGCAGATACGGGGCGTCGATGCGCGGCCAGTCGAACTTGGGAAAGCGCGCCACCTTGACCGGGTCGGTGTTGGTCAGCGACAGGGTGTAGCCGCTGCGACCGTGAAAGGCGCCCCGCAGATGCAGCACTCGGGTTCCGAGCGCGGGATCGATCCCGCGCGCCTCGTTGTGCCGGCTTTTCCAGTCGAACGCCACCTTGAGCGCGTTCTCCACCGCCAGCGCGCCGCCGTCGACGAAGAAGAGGTGCGGCAGCGCGGGATCGCCCAGCACCCGGGAGAAGGTGTCGACGAAGCGCGCCATCGGGACGGTGTAGACGTCGGAGTTGGACGGCTTGTTGATCGCGGCCCGCGCCAGTTCGGCGCGAAACGCCGCGTCGTCGGCCAGTGCGGGGTGATTCATACCCAGCGCTGACGACGCGAAGAACGTGAACATGTCGAGGTATTCGGTGCCGTTGCGGGCATCGACGAGCCACGACCCCGACGACCGGTCCAGGTCCAGGACGAGGTCCAGGCCGTCGGCCAGGATGCTGCGTTCCAGAATCGTACGGACATTTCCGGGGTCGACGACGTCGAGGTCATCGCGCGACAAGAGTTCCGTCATGAAGCGATACTAACGCAATTTTTACGCTTTCAGCGCGCCGAACCGGAACTAAACCGGTAGTGAGACCCGATGACTGTAAAATGTGTTTAGAATGACGGTGCTTCGGGTGCGTACGTTCGCGGCGGTACGGATCTGTTGCAGCAGGACCTCCAGCGCGGGTGGCGACGCGACGCGCACGAACAGGACGTAGCTCTCCTCGCCGGCCACCGAATGGCACGCCTCGATTTCGGCGATGTGTTCCAGCCGCGCGGGGGCATCATCTGGTTGGGAAGGATCGAGAGGGGTGATCGCCACGAACGCCGACAGCATGGGCCCGAACGCGTCGGGATTCACCCGCGCGCTGTACCCGGTGACCACCCCCCGGGACTCCAGACGACGCACCCGCGACTGGACCGCGGACACCGACAGGCCGGTGGCCGCGGCCAGCTCCGCCAGCGTGGCCCTGCCATCGGCGACGAGTTCACGAACCAGCGTGCGATCGATCTCGTCGAGACCGTGTGTCGCGTCCGCGCTCTCCGCCATGGCCGCACACTATCGCAGCGGTGGTGTTTCGTGAGCAATGTCGAAATCTGGCAGCTGCGAGCACGGTTCGCCGCGGCACTGTCGGCGATGTACGGGGCCGAAGTCCCTGCCTACACAACGCTGGTCGAGGTCAGCGAAGCCGTCAACGGCGATTATGCCGCCGGGCATCCGCACGCCGAGCGGCTCGGATCCATCGAGCGTGTCACCGCGGAACGCCACGGCGCGATCCGCGTCGGTACCCCGGCCGAATTGACCGATGTGGCAGAGCTTTTCGGGGCATTCGGGATGTATCCGGTGGGTTTCTACGATCTGCGCGAGGCGGCATCACCCGTCCCGGTGGTGTCCACTGCATTTCGCCCGGTGGATGCTTCCGAACTGGCGCGCAACCCGTTTCGGGTGTTCACCTCGATGCTGGCGACCCGCGACGGCCGGTTCTTCGATGCCGACCTGCGCCGCCGCGTCGACGAATTCCTGGACCGGCGCCAACTGTTCGATCCGCAGCTGATCGCCGATGCCCGCCGTATCGCGGCCGCCGGCGGTTGTCCGGAGGCTGCGGCCGAGGATTTCGTGGCACGCGCGGTGGCCGCGTTCGCGCTGTCGCGCGAGCCGGTCGACCGGGCCTGGTATGCCGAACTGACCGCCGTCTCGGCCGTCGCCGCCGACATCGCCGGGGTGCCCACCACCCACATCAACCATCTGACGCCGCGGGTGCTCGACATCGACGATCTGTACCGCCGGATGAGCGAGCGCGGGATCGCGATGATCGACGCCATTCAGGGACCGCCACGCTGGGACGGCCCCGCAGTGCTGTTGCGGCAGACCTCGTTTCGCGCGCTGGCCGAGCCGCGCCGTTTCCGCGAACCCGACGGCGGCGTCACCGAGGGCACGCTGCGGGTGCGCTTCGGGGAGGTGGAGGCCCGCGGTGTCGCCCTGACCCGCAAAGGCCGTGAACGGTATGACGCCGCGATGGCGCACTCGGACCCGGCCGCGGTCTGGGCCGACCACTTTCCCCCCACCGACGACGAGATGGCCTCTGCGGGCCTGGCCTACTACCACCGCGGGGATCCGGACGCCCCGGTGGTCTACGAGGACTTCCTGCCGGCCTCGGCCGCCGGGATCTTCCGCTCCAATCTCGACGCCGATACCGAAGCCGCCTCGGTGGCAGACGAATCCGGTTACGACATCGACTGGCTGGCCGGCACGATCGACCGCCACATCCACGACCCCTACGACCTTTACGACGCGACCGCCCAGGAGGCCCCCGCATGAGCACCACGACCACCGCCACGTCACTGCCCACCGCCGAGGATCTGCGCGCATCCGTGCGCGCCGCCTTTGACGCCATCGGTGCGCAGGTCGACCTCACCGAGCCGGGCGGACCCGGCCTGCCGGCGAGCACGCCGGTGACCGGCGAGGTCTTGTTCACTATCGCCGAGACCACACCCGATCAGACTCGGACCGCGATCACCGCTGCGGCGCAAGCATTTACGACATGGCGCACCACACCCGCCCCGGTTCGCGGCCAGCTGGTGGCCCGGCTGGGCGAGCTGCTGCGCGAGCACAAGGCGGACCTGGCCACCCTGGTGACCGTCGAGGCCGGAAAGATCACCTCCGAAGCCCTCGGCGAGGTCCAGGAGATGATCGACATCTGCGACTTCGCCGTCGGCCTGTCCCGTCAGCTGTACGGGCGGACCATCGCGTCCGAACGCCCGGGGCACCGGCTGATGGAGAACTGGCATCCACTCGGCGTGGTCGGGGTGATCACCGCGTTCAACTTCCCGGTCGCGGTGTGGGCGTGGAATACCGCGGTGGCGCTGGTGTGCGGCGACACCGTGGTGTGGAAGCCCTCAGAGCTCACCCCGCTGACGGCGATCGCCTGCCAGGCGCTCATCGAGCGGGCCGCCACCGATAGTGGAGCGCCGGTGGCGCTGAGCCGGCTGGTGCTCGGTGGCCGCGAGGTCGGCGAGGCACTGGTCGACGATCCCCGGGTGGCCCTGGTGTCGGCGACCGGCTCGGTGCGGATGGGCAAGCAGGTCGGTCCGCGGGTCGCCGAACGCTTCGGCCGGGTGCTGTTGGAACTCGGCGGCAACAACGCCGCCGTCGTAACCCCTTCCGCCGATCTGGATTTGGCGGTGCGAGGCATCGTGTTCTCCGCGGCCGGCACTGCCGGACAACGGTGCACGACGTTGCGCCGGCTCATCGCGCACACCTCGGTGGCCGACACCCTCGTCGAGCGGATCACGGCCGCCTATCGCAGCCTTCCGATCGGTGACCCGTCCGCCGAGGGAACACTCGTCGGACCGCTGATCCACGAGACCGCCTACCGCGACATGGTCCGCGCGCTGGAGCAGGCTCGCGCCGACGGCGGCGAGGTCATCGGCGGCGAGCGGGTGCACGTCGGCGGTGAGGCAACGGAGGCTTTCTACGTCACACCGGCGGTGGTGCGGATGCCCGCCCAGACCGAGATCGTGCACAACGAGACGTTCGCGCCGATCCTCTACGTGCTGACGTACGACAACCTCGACGAGGCGATCGAGCTCAACAATGCTGTCCCACAAGGACTCTCGTCCGCGATCTTCACCACCGACGTCCGCGAGGCCGAACGCTTCCTGGCGGCCGACGGGTCGGACTGCGGGATCGCCAACGTCAACATCGGAACCTCGGGCGCCGAGATCGGCGGGGCGTTCGGCGGCGAGAAGCAGACCGGCGGCGGTCGCGAGTCGGGATCGGATTCGTGGAAGGCCTACATGCGCCGCGCCACGAACACCGTCAACTACTCCTCGGAGCTACCCCTGGCCCAGGGCGTGCACTTCGGCTAACCGCCCAGCAGGCCGAGCAGCTCGCTGCGGCCGATCTGGTTGACCAGAGTGGCGGCGTCGAAGTAGATCCGCTCGTTGGTGATGCGGTCGCCGTCGAAGGAGAACACCGCGATCACGGGAACCCGGAAGGCCTTGCCCGTCGGCGGCAGCCCGTAGAACTCGCCGAGATTCGTTCCCAGTAGGTCGAACTCCACGATCACGCTGTCGTCGGTGACGTGGAAGCTGGCGTTCTCGTGGCGCTGGTCGGGGAACGCGGTGCGCGTGGTGCGGTAGTACGTCATCACTTCGTCGTCGCCGTCGAAGACCTGTTTGGTCGGGATGATCTCGTAGCGCGGGTGTCCGTTGAAGGTTGCCAGGGTGCGGTCGAACTCCTTCGTCACCTCGGTGTCCATGTGTTCTTTGATGACGTCGAGCCGACGCCGACGCATATCCATGATCATTCCTTCATCGAGATCGACGTTTCGTACACATCTACCCGCACTTTCGCTGCGATACGTCGGTTTGGGCGCAAGTCGGAAAACCTGTTGTACACGTGCCAACTAGGATGTCCGCATGCCGGAATCACCCGCCCGCCGCCGTCTGTCTCCCGAGGACCGGCGCAGCGAACTCCTCGCATTGGGCGCCGAGGTGTTCGGTCAGCGCCCGTACGACGAGGTCCGCATCGACGAGATCGCCGAGCGCGCCGGGGTCTCGCGGGCGCTGATGTATCACTACTTTCCCGACAAGCGCGCGTTCTTCGCCGCGGTGGTTCGGGCCGAGACCGAGCGACTGTTCGAGGCCACCAACACCCTGGCCGCCCAGGGCGAGACCCTCTTCGAGCGGTTGCGGGCCGGCGTCGTGGCCTACATACGCTACGACGAGCAGCATCCGCACGGCGCGTGGGCGGCGTACATCGGCATGGGACGCACCGACCCGGTCCTGCGCGGCATCGACGACACCGACAACGAGCGGCAGATGCAGCGGATCATGGCCGCGATCACCGACGTGGTCCAGGGCGACCTGGACTCCAAGGTCGAGCGTGACCTGCGGGCGATCGTCTACGCGTGGCTGGCGTTCACCTTCGAACTGTGCCGCCAGCGTGTCCTCGACCCCTCGATCGACGCCGACAATCTCGCGGATTCCGGGGCCCACGCGCTGCTCGACGCCATCGTGCGGGTGCCGGGTATCCCGGCGGCGCTGGCCGACGCGGCCGACCGCCGCTGATTCAGCGCACTCCTGCGAAGAACGCCCGGACATCGTCGACGAAGAGCTCGGGTTGCTCGAAGGCACCGAAGTGACCGCCCCGCGGCATGTCGGTCCAGCGGGTGATGTTGTAGGTGTTCTCACACCAGCTGCGCGGGGGTCGCATGATCTCCTTCGGGAACCGCGCAATCCCGGTGGGCACCTCGACTCGGCCCTGCGCACCGAAGGACCGGAAGCTCTCCCAGTACAGCCGGGCTGACGACGCCGCGGCGTTGTTCACCCAGTACAGCGTCACGTTGTCGAGGATTTCGTCTCTGGTGAGTGCGTTCTCGGGATGCCCGTCGCAGTCCGTCCACGCCCAGAACTTCTCGACGATCCACGCCAGCTGACCGACGGGCGAATCCGCCAACCCGTAGCCGAGCGTCTGCGGGCGGGTGGACTGCTGCTTGGAGTAGCCGGAATCCCACTTGGCGTAATACTCCCCCGCCGCCAGTGCGTCCTTCTCCTCGTCGGTGGGGTTGGTCAGCGCGCCGCTCGGGAAGGCCATCGGCATGTTGGTGTGGATGGCGATGCAGTTTCCCCCGTTGCGGCCGATCTGCGTGGTCACCGCCGCACCCCAGTCGCCGCCCTGCGCGACGTAGCTCTGATAGCCCAACTTCGCCATCAGCGCGTCCCACGTCGTGGCGATCTTCTCGATACCCCAGCCGGTCGTCGTCGGCTTGCCCGAAAACCCGTAGCCCGGCAGGGACGGGCACACCACATGGAAGTCCTCGGTCAGCGGCTCGATCACTTTGGCGAATTCGACCACTGAGCCGGGCCAGCCGTGCGTGATGATCAGCGGGAGCGCATCGGGATTCGACGACCGCTGATGGATGAAATGCAGGTCCAGCCCGTCGATTTCGGTGATGTAGTGATCGAACCGGTTGAGCGCTGCCTCCCGCCGGCGCCAGTCGTAGTCTTCGGCCCAGTAGCCGGCCAGCTCGCGGGTGTAGGCCAGCGGAATGCCCTGGCTCCAGTCGTCGACGCATTCCTTCTCGGGCCACCGGGTGCGCTTCAGCCGGTCTCGCAGGTCCGCCAGGACGTCGTCGGATACCGCGATCTCAAAGGGCCGGACATCGGTCATAGGGCGGCACTCCTATCGGTTGGCTGAATATTAACCAGCAGGAGCCCGCGCCGGTCTAGTGTCTGCGCTCATGCGGTTGGTGGTCGATCTCAACAAGTGCCAGGGCTACGCGCAGTGTGTGCCGCTGGCGCCTGAGGTTCTCGAGCTGGTCGGGGAAGAGGCCTTGGCCTACGACCCCAACCCGGACGATTCGCAACGCCAGCGGGTGTTGCGGGCGGCGGCATCATGCCCGGTTCAGGCGATCATCCTCGAAGTGGATCCGCCCGCCGATCGCGAGACGCCATGATCGGTACCTACAACCTGGACGAGGTGGTCGCGAAGTTCCGGGCCGAGGGCCGCATCGCGATCGTGGGCGCCTCGCTGGCGGGACTGCGCGCGGCAGAGGCGTTGCGGGAGAGAGGGTTCAACGGTTCACTGACCATCGTCGGCGATGAGCCCCACGAACCCTACGATCGGCCGCCGCTGTCGAAGCAGGTACTCAAGGGCTGGGTTCCGGCCGACCACACCAAGCTGCCGCGACTGCGCCGGGTGGACGCCGACTGGAAGCTGGGCGTCGCGGCGGTCGGCTTGGACCGGCCCAACCACGTGGTCAAACTCGGCAACGGCGAGGACGTCGGCTACGACCGGCTGTTGATCGCGACCGGAACCCGGGCGCGACCCTGGCCCAACCCCGCCGAAGGCGCCCTGCGGGGGGTGTTCACCGTGCGCACCGTGGAGGATGCCGCCGGTCTGGCCGCCGCGTTGAAGGACCGCCCCAAGCGGGTTTTGATTGTCGGCTCGGGTTTCGTCGGATCCGAAATCGCCTCGGTCTGCCGTGATCTCGGCCTACCTGTCACGGTGGCCGAGCGGGGCAAAGGCCCGCTGCGGGGTGCACTCGGCGGAGTCATCAGCGACATCGCCGCCGGCATGATGCGCGACGCCGGCGTCGACCTGCGCACCGGCGTCGCGGTGGAGGGCCTGTCCGGCGATAGCACCGGAAGGGTCCGCCTCGCCCATTTGTCGGATGGCACCGACATCGAAGTCGACGTGGTGGTGGCATCGCTCGGCTCGATCCGCAACGTGGAGTGGCTCGACGGGGCGGGCCTGGCCGCCGGTCAGTGGGGGCTGGCGTGTGACGCCGGGTGCCGGGCCTTCGACATCAACGGCGTCGTGACCGACCACATCTTCGTCGCCGGCGACGTCGCCCGCGCCCCGCATGTGCTCTACGGCTACGAGTTCCTGTCCCAGGAGCATTGGGACAACGCCGTCTACGGCGCGGAAGTGGCTGCCAACAACATGATTCACCTCGAGGTCGGCCGCCGTCCGCACTTGCCGCTGCCGTCGTTCTGGTCGGGCCAGTTCGGGGTGAACATCAAAAGCGTCGGGGTGTGCTCGTTCGGCGACGAGATCGTGTTCACCCAGGGTTCGCCGTCGGATCGCCGGTTCGCTGCCGCCTACGGCAAGCGCGGCCGGATCGTCGGCGCGGTCACCTTCAACCACGGCAAATGGTTGCCCTACTACGCCTCGCTGATCGAGAAGTCGGCGCCGTTCCCTCCCCCGCCGCCCGGGTACGACCGGCCGGTGGACGCCGAACCGATGCCGGCCCGCTTCCCCGATCCCCGTGAGCCCGCAGGCAATCCCGATGTGGTGCTGACCGGACATGACCCCACCGAGCGCAGCGCCCAGTTCCGTCCGCGGGCGTAAGGAGACCGTCATGGATGCCGCAACCGCCTGGGCCGAGGCGATGAAATTCGAGAACCGTGCCAACCCGTACCCGTACTTCGAGGAACTGCGCCAGAATCCCGTGGCCAAGGTGTCCGAGAAGACCTACGTGGTGACCGGCTATGCCGAAGCCGTTGCGCTGGCGCATGATCCGCGGGTCAGCTCCGACATCAGCCGCAGTCCGTCGGGCCTGTTCGGCGAGAAGCAGGCCCACCTCGAGCCGCAGGAGGCCGCGCAGGCGGGAGATTCCAGCATGCTGGTTGCCGACCCACCCCGGCATGACAGGATGCGCAGGCAGTTCATGCGCCACTTCGGCCCGCCGCACACCCCGGACCTGATCCCGAGCATGGAGACGATGGTCGCCGATCTGGCCAACGAACTGCTGGACAAAGTGAAGGCACGCGGCGGCACGAGGATGGACGTCGTCGACGACTTCTCCTACCCGATCCCGGTGTCGGTGATCTTCCGGGTGTTGGGTGTCCCGATGGCCGACGAACCCAAGTTCCACGGTTGGGTAACCGATTTCATGCAAGGCGCCGACGTCGGCCCGGAGCGCGATACCGAGGAAGGCCGTGCGGCGACGGCGAAAGCCGCGGCAAGCATGGCCGAACTGAACTCCTACGTCCATGACCTGGTCGAGCACCTGTCCCGTGAACCGGCGCCGGGACTGCTGTCGGCCGCTCTGCACGACGACGGCCCGGACGGTCCGGTCTCCACAGCCGAAGCGGAATCCAACGCGCAGCTGCTCCTGGTCGCAGGCCACGACTCCACCGTCAACACCATCAGCAACTGCGTGATGACGCTGCTGCGCAATCAGGGCTCATGGGAATTGGTGCGCAACAATCCTGAGCTGATCCCGGGCACCGTCGAGGAGGTGCAACGCCTCCAGGGAGCTGTGCAGTTCTTCCCGAGCCGCTGGACCACCGCCGACATCGAAATCGGCGGAACGCGAATTCCGGCCGGGTCAGCGGTGTTCCTGGTGTGGGCGGCAGCCAACCGCGATCCGCGCCGCTTCGCCCACCCGGACCGGTTCGATCCGACGCGTAAGGACAACGAGCACCTCGGCTTCGGCAGCGGCATTCACACGTGTTTCGGCGGACCGCTGGCGCGGCTGGAGATCAACGTGGCGTTGGAGATCTTTCTCAAGCGGGTCCGATCACCGCGGCTCGTTGTCGACCCGCCGCCCTACCGGCGGAATCAGGTGTTCCGCGGGCCTCGGCATCTATGGGTGGATTTCGCGTCGATCGACGAGTGACGCCGTTAGGCTTGTGGGCGTGCGCTTGTCGTGGCCGTTAGTTGGCCGCACCGGGCAGATGCGATCCATCGAGTCAGCGATTGCGGCGCCGGGGGTGGCGGGCGTTGTCGTGTCCGGCCGGGCGGGGGTCGGGAAAAGCCGGATCGCCAGGGAGGCGCTGAGCGTCGCTGAGGCGCAGGGTGTCCAGGGCCGCTGGGTGGTGGGCGCCTCCTCGGCCCGGTCCATTCCGCTGGGTGCGTTCGCCGCGTGGACCCGCAGCGGCGCCTCGGAGACCGTTCAGCTGGTCCGCGGTGTGATCGAGTCATTGGCTGCCACACCGTCGTCCGCACGCGTGGTCGTGGCCGTGGATGATGCGCAGCTACTTGATGATCTGTCGATCTTCGTCCTCCATCAGCTCGTGCAGCGCAGCGCCGCGAAGGTCATCCTGACCGTTCGTGATGACGAGCCGGTTCCGGCTGCACTGCAGGAGATTTCGGCGACCGGCCGGTTCGAGCGGATCGCAGTTGCGCCGTTGTCACTCGATGACACCGCCACACTGCTCGCCGCCGCCCTGAACGGACCCGTGGAACACTTGTGCGCACAAAGGATTTGGCAGCTGACGCACGGCAATCCGCTGTACCTGCGCAACATCGTCGAGCAGGAGGTCGCCGACGGGCGGCTCGCACGTCACCGCGACACCTGGGTGTGGGCCGGCGATCCGGTCCTGCCGCCCGACCTGATCGGCTTGGTCGAATCCCGGATCGGCACATTGCCGGACGCGGTCGGCGAGGTGATCGACCTGCTGGCCGTTGCCGAACCGATGGAGTTGCCCGTCCTGGCGCGCATCGCCGATCCGGCGGCGATCGAGGAGGCCGAAACCCGCGGCCTGATCTCGTTGGAGGCGAGCGGAAGCAGTGTGCATGCCCGAGTGGCCCATCCGATCTATGGCGAAGTTCGTCGCCGCCGGGCATCGGTCACCCGGCTACGCCGATTGCGCGGGCTGGTCGCCGCCGAACTCGCCCGCTCCACCGACGCCGACGATGTCCGGATGGTGGTGAAGCGGGCCACCTTGAGCATCGAATCCGATCTCACACCCGACGCGGATCTTCTGGTGCGTGCCGCCCACGGTGCTGTCTGGCTGGCCGACCTGTCGCTCGCCGATCGGCTTGCCGCGGCAGCGGTCGCCGCCGGCGCGGGACCCGAACCCAACTTCGTGCGCGCGCATGCGCTTTCGTGGCTGTCGCGCGGCGCGGAAGCCGACGCTGTGTTGACTGAGATGGCTGCCGGCGATCTGACCGACATCGACCGGGCCAGGCTCGCGTTCCACCGGGCCAGCAACATGCTGTGGGCGCTCGGCGATCCGGCGCGGGCCATCGAGATCGTGGACCAGCAGTCCGATGTCGACTCTGCGGAGGCGCACACCTACCTCGATGCGTTCCGCGTCGTGCACCGGTTCGCCACCGATGACCCCAAGTCCGCACGAGAGGCCGCGCGTCCGCTCGTCCTCGGTGATCTGCCGCCGGTTGTCGGCGCCGAGATCGCCTGGGCGTCGACGGTCGTGTCGGGTGAGGCCGGCCAGGTCACCGAAGCCGAGGCCCACGCCGAGTCGGGATATCAGGCGGCGACGCGCCGATTCGATGCACCGCAGATGCGCTTCAACATCGCGGACGCCCATCTCACGGCGCTGCTGCTTGCCGGGCGGATCTCCGATGCCGGCGAGGTCGCCGACGACGTCGGCAGGCAAGCCGCGGATCTGCCGGGGGATGCTCAGCTACTCGCAGCTGGGGTCGCCGGACGGGCCGCGCTGGGCGCCGGAAACGTCGACGTCGCCTGCCGGCTACTGGGGCAGGCCGCGCTGGGCTTGTCGGCCGCCGGCCACGGCATGGGCTGGGGATATCGATACAACGTCGTGCGGGTGACCGCACTCGCGTTGCACGGCGACGCCACTGAGGCGGCCGCGCTGCTCGCCGCACTCGACACCATCCGCCGCCCCTTCCGATCGCTGGACTACGAGGTGAGCCTGGCTCGCGCCTGGGTGGCCGCAAACCAGGGTGCCGTCAGCGAGGCGATCGCGATAGCCGCCGCTGCAGCCGAAAGAGCCTGCGCGAAAGGCCAGTTCGGAGCCGAGGTGCTCTGCCGGCAGACCGTCACCCAGTTCGGCGACCGTACCAGCGCGGACCGGTTGACCGAGCTGGCGGCGATCGTCGACGGTCCCCGAGCCGCTGCGGTGGCCCGCTTCGCCGCGGCGTTGCGCGGGGGTGATGCCCGCGAGCTCACCGCGGTCTCGGCGGCCTTCGAGGGTCTGGGTGATCTGGTCGCGGCAGCCGACTCGTCAGCCCACGCCACGCTGATACACCGACGTCACGATCAGCGCGGATCCGCATTGAATTGTTCGACTCGGGTCGCGGCCTTGGCGCAACGATGCGGTGGATTGGTCACCCCCGCTGTCCGGGAAGCCGCCGAACGGCTGCCGTTCACCGGACGCGAGCGGGAGATCGTCATGCTGGTCGGACAGCGCTTGTCCAACCGCGCGATCGCCGAGCGTCTGCACCTGTCGGTGCGCACCGTCGAAAGTCACGTCCATCGGGCGATGGCCAAGACCGGGACCAAGACCCGGGATGAGCTGGCCGCACTCCTGCGGTGACCTGATTGCAGTAGTGAACTACTGCAGCCCCGTGCGTGTCCCCGGACGATGATCGTCCTACCGGCCAGCACTGCTCGGCGAGTGACTCCGGCCTGCGGCGGGGACAGGCCGGAGTCACTTCGTCCGTCGGGAGAAGGGAGCGCCATGACTGCCGGCATCACGCCGTGGATGTTGTCCGCGAAGTCGGCGTCCGCGTTGGGCGGCACGGCGGCAGCGCTGCAGCGGATGCTCGACGATGAACCAGACACCGACCCGACCGACATCGCGTACGCCTTGGGCAGCCGCACGCCGCTTCGGCACCGTGCGGTGATCGTCGGAGCAGGCCGCGGCGAACTGCTGGCCGGGTTGAGGGCAATCGCGTCCGGCACGCCGTCACCACGTGTCATCACCGGCAGAGCCACCCGCGCCGGAAGAACGGTATTCGTCTTTCCCGGGCAGGGATCGCTGCGAGCGGGCATGGCGAATGAATTGCTCGACACCGCAGAGGCTTTCGCCGAGCAGATGCGACGATGCGACGACGCGTTCGGCGAGTTCCTCGACTGGTCATTGATCAAGACTCTGCGCGGTGCACCCGGCTCACCCGGCCTGGACCGCGACGACGTCGCACAACCAGTACTGTTCGCGGTGATGGTGTCCCTGGCGGCACAGTGGCGTGCGTTGGGCATCGAACCCGACGCCGTCGTCGGGCATTCACAAGGCGAGGTCGCGGCGGCGTATGTCGCCGGGGCTCTCTCCCTGCGGGACGCCGCACGGGTGCTCTGCGCACAGTGCCAGGCCATCACCGGCATTGAGGGATCGGGCAGCACAGTGTTCATCCCCGAGCCCGTCGACCAGGTCTGTGAGTTGATCGGACCATGGGACGGTTCCATTGCGATCGCCGAGCGCAACAGCCCGTCCTCCACGGTCGTCGCGGGAAGTGCGGTCGCCATCGCCGACCTGGTTGCCCGCTGCGAGCGTGACCACCTGCCGGTCAAGCGAATCCCCCTCCCCTACGCCTCGCATTCAGTCCACATGGAAGAGCTGCGCGAACGCCTGCGCCGGCAGCTCGCCGATGTCCGGCCCAGACCCGCCACGATCACCTTCATATCGACGGTCACCGGGGCCGCCGCCGGTGCCGCGGTACTCGACGGGGACTATTGGTTTGCCAATCTGCGCCAACCGGTGTTGTTCGAAGATGCCGTGCGCTGGGCGTACGGGCGGGGCCACCGCACGTTCATCGAATGCAGCCCGGAACGGGCGCTGTCGGCTGACATCGAGGAATCCTTGGATGACTGCGGTGACGACGCCACCGTGGTGGGCACCCTTCGGCGCGATGACAGCAGCATGCGCCGTTTCCTGATGTCGTTGGCAGAGGCCCACGTTCGTGGTACATCACCGAATTGGACACGTGTGCTGGGTGCCTGGTAGTCGCGCAACAACTGCCGACATCTGCCGTCCTCGTCACGCGCCTTGGCCAATATCGTGCGCAGGCGCAGAACCGTGATGTCCAGAATCGCCGAATCATGCTCGGAGCGGAAGCTGTTCAACCCTGCCGCAGGATCTGCACGCCGTATCCGCCGTCATCCGTCGAAATCCAGGGCTCGCGTCATCGCCCGATACCGTTCGGCCAGAACGCGATACGCGACATCGTCACCGCGGGATCGGGCCAGCAGAGCTCGCAGTCGCAACTCGGTGACCGCGACCACCGCCGACCCGGTATCCCCCAGCCAGCTGGTCAGGAACTCGATCGCCCGTTCGGCCTCGTCGAGATCGGCTGCGTCGCCGCCGTCCACCAGCGTCTCGACCAGCGCGCGGACACCGAGCACGCCGAAGAACGGCCGGCCCGCACGGTGCAGATCCGCCACGGCATCTCGGATCACGGGTAGGACGGCGTCCCGCTCCCCCTGCCTGCATCGCTGCGCCGCAGAACAGAAGTCGGCAACCGGAATCAGGAACTCGATGGGCTCCCGCACCCACATCTCGCGAACCCCGGCCATCAGCTCCAGCCCGCGCCGGCGGCCGTCGGCGGATGTGCGTTCGAGCAGCGCAACCGCCAGCGTCCAGGTGGCGATGCTGAGCGCCGGATTGCTCGATCCTTCCGCGGTCTGCACGGCCTCCTCGATCGTCTGCAACGCCGCGTCATCCGCGCGCAGGACGCCGAACGCGATTTCGAGTCCGAACGTCCACCCGACCACCATCGCCAATGTGGTCGGATCGCACTTCTGGGCGATCGCCCACGCCCGCGACAGATCGTCGCGCCACCCGGGTAGACCGCGCCACCACGCGGCGACTCCGTGCCATGCCAGCGCCGCGGCCAGCGGCGAGCCGAACCCCATCCCGGCGCCCACAGTCGGGTCACCCTCGGTCAGCTCGATGACCATTTCCGACCAGTGCAGAATCTCATCGAACTCACCGGCGTCGAACCAGTTGTTGAATGCGATCATGCCCAGCGCGATCACGATGGGGTCGCCGACCGACGCCATCAGCCGCATCTGTTCGGACATCAGCCGCGATCCCTCGGCGGAGCGGCCCGAATACATCAGCTCGGTGGCCAGCCCGGACATTCCGATCGCCAGCGAAACCTGATCTCCCGCTTGGGTACACAACGTTCGAAGCTCGTCGATCCGGACCCGGCTTTCTTCGATGGCTTGCCACCCCGATGCGCAGAGCATCGTGCGGGGAGCGATGCGCGCCGCGAGCACATCGGCGGCGTCGTCTCCCAACTCGTCGGCGATGCGACAGGCGCGCTCCCAACTGACCCGCGCGGCGGACACGTCCCGGTTGCCCGCCGAGGCGCCCGCCCGCATGTGCCAGTCGTAGGCGGCCCGCAGATCGCCCGCGGCATGGAAATGCTCGGCGATCTGGGCGGCGTTGTCCTCCAACGACTCTGGTGCTCGCTGCTGAATGGCGACAGCCAGGCGCCGATGCGACTCGGCGCGATCCGACTTCAGCTGTGATTCATAGGCCACCGCCCGGACCAACGGGTGGCGGAAGGCGTACTCGGCGGACGGCGTGAACCGAACCTGTTCGATCAGCTCCGCGTCGAGCAGTTCCCCGAAATCCGGGTCGGCTCCGAGTGCCGGGAGCAGGTCCTCGCCGAAACGGTTGCCGACCACCGAGGCCGCGGTCAATGTGCGCTTGGCCGAGACGGTCAGCCGGTCGATGCGTGATTCCAGCGCGGCCTGCACCGTCACCGGCACGTCCAGCTCGGTGACGTCGGTGTCGCAGACGTAGCCGCCCGACTCACCGTGCAACGCGCCGCGCTGAATCAGCTCGCGCACCATCTCTTCGGCGAAGAACGGATTTCCCTGCGACCTGTCCACGATGACCGCCGTCACCTCGTCCAACGAGGAATCCGACCCCAGCAGGTCGGTCAGCAATGCCGCGGTATCCGAATCACTCAGCGGCGCAAGGGATATCGACTGGGCACCCGAGACCCGCAAGAACTCCCCCCGATACTCCGGCCGGGCGGTGATCAGCACCATCATCGGCGTCCGCGGCACGACGGACAAGAACTCCGACACCATGGATTCACTGACCACATCGATCCAGTGCGCATCCTCGATGATCACCAACTGGGGTGTCGTGCGCGCCAAGGACGCGGTGTTGATCATGGCGGTCAGCCGCCGCCGGCGAGCGTCCGGATCGATCGCCGGCAACGGCACGTCCGGGTCTGCGATGCCGAGCAAGTCGTCGAGGAGCAACAGGTCCTGCGGGCCGGCGGCGGGAAGCCGGTCCCGAAGCGTGGCCCGGGCCGAGGCATTGTCGAGATCGGTCACCCCGCTGACCGCACGCAGCAGTTGCGTCACGAGGTGGAAAGGCACGTCCCGGGCGTGCGACTCGCAGAACGTCCACACCACGTCGACCCCACGCAGCGTGGCCAGCGCCGCGGCCTCCCGCGCCACCCGCGACTTACCGATGCCCGGCGGCCCCATCACACTCACCACGCCACCGCGACCATCTATCGCGCGGTCCAGCATGGCGTCCAGTGCCGCGAGTTCCCAGCGCCGGCCCACCAGACTCGCCTCGACCCGGTCGGACCTGGCGCCCCGCGCACGTATCGACACCAGCCGAAATCCGCACACCGGCGCATCGAAACCCTTGATCATGACGGGTTCGGTCGCGACCAGGTCCGCCTGATGTTCGACAAGTCGTGCGGTGGTCTCGGAGAGCATCACCTCACCCGGGGGCGCCACCGACTCCATCCGCTGCGCGAAGCCGACGGTCTCACCGGTGGCGGCGTAGCCCAGTGCGCCGGAACCGATCATCCCGGCAATCACCCGGCCGGAATTCAGCCCGACGCGCAACCGGAGGTCGAGCCCGTCGCGGTCCTTCACCACGGCGGCCAGTCGCCGTGCCTCGTCCTGAATGTCGAGCGCGGCCATGCACGCCCGGACCGCGTGATCCTCCAATGAGAGCGGCGCACCGAACAGTGCCATGATCCCGTCGCCGGTGTACTCCACCGACCCGCCGTACCGGCGCGCCACCGCGGCGGACCACTCCACCAGGTCGGTCATGACTTCGCGCAACCGCTCCAGATCCAGCGCCGCGGCAAGGCCCATCGACCGCGCGACATCGGCGAACAGCACGGTCACCTGTTTGTATTCGGCATGATCCGCGGCCGGCGTCAGGCGCTCACCACATGAGCCGCAGAACCGGGCCCCCTGGGATGGCTCGACCCCACACGACCGACAGATTGCGGTTGCCGACGTCACTGCACCCCCCGAATGTCGCAGCATCCCCCGATGGCTGCCCCTCAGGCCAACAGTATGGCGCTCTGCAACGCTCGTCGGTGCGGAACCGCCGAGCCGATCTACATATCCGTCAATAGCGGGTGGCGTCCACTCCGTCGATATGTCGGTACCCCCTGGCACCCTGGAGTCGTGCAATCCCCCGATCCGATGAGCCGGTTCAGCCCGCTGACGCGGCGCTGGTTCACGGGCACGTTCGCCGAGCCGACCGCTGCGCAGGCGCGGGCCTGGTCAGCGATCGCCGACGGGGACAACACCCTGGTCATCGCCCCGACAGGTTCGGGTAAGACACTGGCGGCGTTTCTGTGGGCGATCGACCAGCTGGCCCAGCAGCCGGAGAAACGTGGCACCCGGGTGCTCTACGTCTCCCCCCTCAAGGCGCTGGCCGTCGACGTGGAACGCAACCTGCGCACCCCGCTGACCGGCATCACCCGCATCGCCGAACGCGATGGTGTGCCTGCCCCGCAGATCAGCGTCGGCGTCCGCTCCGGCGACACCCCGCCGGCCCGCCGGCGCGAGCTCATCACCAAGCCGCCCGACATCTTGATCACCACCCCGGAGTCGCTGTTCCTGATGCTGACCTCCGCGGCTCGCGAGACGCTGACCGGAATCGAGACGGTGATCGTCGACGAGGTACACGCGGTGGCCGCCACCAAGCGCGGCGCGCATCTGGCGGTGTCCCTGGAGCGCCTCGATGCACTGCTGGAGAAACCGGCCCAGCGGATCGGGCTGTCCGCGACGGTCAGCCCACCCGAGGAAGTGGCCCGGTTCCTCTCCGGTGCCAGGCCGACGACCATCGTCGCGCCGCCGGCAACGAAGACCTTCGAGCTGACCGTCCAGGTGCCGGTCCCCGACATGGCCAACCTGGAGAACAACACCATCTGGCCCGATGTCGAGGCACGCATCGTCGACCTCATCGAGGCACACAACTCGACCATCGTGTTCGCCAACTCACGCCGCCTCGCCGAGCGGCTCACCGCGCGCATCAACGAGATTCATGCCGAACGCTCCGGGGTCGAACTGGATGGGGCGCCCAACCGCCAGGTGCCCGGCGGACCACCGGCGCACATCATGGGCAGCGGCCAGACCTACGGAGCCGAGCCGCTGCTGGCCCGCGCCCACCACGGCTCGGTGTCCAAGGAGCAGCGCGCGGCGGTCGAGGATGACCTCAAGAGCGGGCGGCTCAAATCCGTGGTGGCGACATCGAGCCTGGAACTCGGAATCGACATGGGCGCGGTGGATTTGGTGATCCAGGTCGAGGCCCCGCCGTCGGTGGCCAGCGGATTGCAGCGCGTCGGGCGGGCCGGGCACCAGGTCGGCGAGATCTCCCGCGGTGTGCTGTTCCCCAAGCACCGGACCGACCTGATCGGCTGCGCCGTCAGCGTGCAACGCATGCTCGCCGGACAGATCGAAACCATGCGGGTGCCCACCAATCCGCTCGACGTGCTGGCCCAGCACACCGTCGCGGCGTGTGCGCTGGAGCCGGTCAGCGCCGACGAGTGGTTCGACGTCGTCCGGCGCAGTGCGCCGTTCGCGACGTTGCCGCGCAGCGCATTCGAGGCCACCCTGGATCTGCTGTCAGGGAAGTATCCGTCGACGGATTTCGCCGAGCTGCGGCCCCGACTGATCTACGACCGCGACAACGGCACCCTGACCGCGCGTCCCGGCGCCCAGCGGCTGGCGGTCACTTCCGGCGGCGCCATCCCCGACCGTGGCATGTTCACCGTGTACCTGGCCACCGATTCCGAAAAGCCCTCGCGGGTCGGTGAACTCGACGAAGAGATGGTGTACGAGTCACGGCCCGGCGACGTGATCTCACTGGGTGCGACCAGTTGGCGGATCACCGAGATCACTCACGACCGCGTGCTCGTCATCCCGGCGCCGGGGCAACCCGCGCGGTTGCCGTTCTGGCGCGGCGATGACGCGGGGCGGCCCGCTGAGCTCGGCCAGGCGATCGGGAAGTTCACCGGTGAGCTGGCCGGGATGGGCCGCGACGATTTCGAAACACGCTGCAATGAACTCGGTTTCGCCGACTACGCCACCGACAACCTCTGGCAGCTGCTCGACGATCAGCGCAACGCCACCACCACGGTACCCAGCGACACCACCCTGCTGGTCGAGCGTTTCCGCGACGAGCTCGGCGACTGGCGGGTGGTGCTGCACTCCCCCTACGGACTGAAGGTGCACGGACCGCTGGCCCTCGCGGTCAGCCGCCGGCTGCTGGAGCGCTACGGCATCGACGAGAAGCCCACTGCCTCCGATGACGGCATCGTGGTGCGGTTGCCCGACACCGAGGATGCCCCGCCCGGTGCCGACCTGTTCGTCTTCGCCCCCGACGAGATCGAGCCGCTGGTCACCACCGAGGTGGGCGGCTCGGCGCTGTTCGCATCGCGGTTCCGGGAGTGCGCTGCGCGGGCCCTGTTGCTGCCCAGACGCCATCCCGGCAAGCGTTCGCCGCTGTGGCACCAGCGACAGCGGGCGGCCCAATTGCTGGATGTGGCGCGCAAATACCCCGACTTCCCGATCGTGCTGGAGGCGGTGCGCGAATGCCTGCAGGACGTCTATGACGTTCCGACGCTGACCGACCTGATGAGCCGGATCGCCCAGCGCCGGGTGCGGTTGGTGGAGGTCGAGACGCCGATGCCGTCACCGTTCGCGGCGTCGTTGATGTTCGGCTATGTCGGCGCGTTCATGTACGAGGGCGACAGCCCGCTGGCCGAGCGCCGCGCGGCCGCACTGTCGCTGGACAGCACCCTGCTGGCCGAGCTGCTGGGACGCGTCGAGCTCCGAGAGCTGCTCGACCCGGATGTCATTGCCGCGACATCACGCCAGCTGCAACATCTTTCCGAGGACCGCAAGGCTCGCGACGCCGAAGGCGTGGCGGACCTGCTGCGCCTGCTCGGCCCGCTGACCGAGGCCGAGATCGCCGAGCGCTGCACCGCCAGCGATGTCGGCGCGTGGCTGGACGGACTGCATGCCGCCAGACGCGCGCTGCCGCTGTCGTACGCCGGGCAGTCCTGGTGGGCCGGCATCGAGGACATCGGCCGCCTGCGCGACGCGGTCGGCGTCGCCGTGCCGGTGGGGTGCCGACGAGTTTCACCGAGGCGGTGGCCGACCCTCTCGGTGAGCTGATGGGTCGCTTCGCCCGCACCCGCGGCCCGTTCACCACCGCGGAGGCCGCAGCCCGGTTCGGCCTCGGATTGCGGGTGGCCGCCGACGTGCTGGGCCGGATGTCGGTGGATGGCAAGCTGGTTCGCGGCGAGTTCGTCGCCGCGCCCGATGCCGACCAGTGGTGCGACGCCGAGGTGCTGCGCATTCTGCGTCGCCGCTCGCTGGCGGCGCTGCGCGCGCAGGTCGAGCCGGTCAGCACGGCGGCGTATGCCCGCTTCCTGCCCGCGTGGCAGCAGGTCGGCAACTCTGCGACGTCCGGAGTGGACGGGCTGGCCAGCGTGATCGACCAGCTCGCCGGGGTGCCGATCCCCGCATCGGCGGTCGAACCGCTGGTGTTCGGCCCGCGGGGGGTGCCGATCCCCGCATCGGCGGTCGAACCGCTGGTGTTCGGCCCGCGGGTGCGCGACTACCAGCCGGCGATGCTCGACGAGCTGCTGGCCTCCGGTGAGGTCACCTGGTCAGGGGCGGGATCGATCTCGGGCAGCGACGGCTGGATCACGTTCCATCACGCGGACACCGCACCGCTGACGCTGGCGACGCCGGCCGAGATCGACTTCACCGACGCCCACCGCGCCATCCTCGAGGTTCTCGGTGAGCCGGGCGAGGCACGCGGCGCGTTCTTCTTCCGGCAGCTGGTCGGCAATTCGGAGGAGACCGCCAAAGCTGCGCTGTGGGACCTGATCTGGGCCGGCTGGGTCACCGGCGACACGTTCGCGCCGGTGCGCGCCATGCTGGCGGGCGGACGCAAGCCCGGTACGCGTCGTCCCGCCGCACCGGCGCACCGGCAGCGGCGCGCGCCGCGGTTGAGCCGCTATTCGGTGGCGCACGCCCAAACCCGCTCGGTGGATACGACGGTCGCCGGGCGGTGGTCGGCCGTGCCGGCTCGCGAACCGGATTCGACTGTGCGCGCACACTTCTCAGCAGAGTTGCTGCTGAACCGCCACGGCGTGCTGACCAAGGGCGCGGCAGCTGCCGAGGGTGTGCCCGGCGGGTTCGCCACGATGTACAAGGTGCTGACCGGTTTCGAGGAGGCCGGGCGATGCCAGCGCGGTTATTTCGTCGAGTCTCTCGGCGGAGCGCAGTTCGCGGTCGCGTCGACGGTCGACCGGCTACGGACCTATCTCGACGGAGTGGATCCGGAGCGACCCGACTACCACGCGGTCGTGCTGGCGGCCGCCGATCCGGCCAACCCGTACGGCGCGGCCCTGCCGTGGCCGGCCCGCCCGGATGCCGACGCCAGCCATCGGCCCGGACGCAAGGCCGGCGCACTCGTCATTCTGGTGGACGGTGCGCTGGTGTGGTTCCTCGAACGCGGTGGACGATCGCTGCTGAACTTCAGCACCGACGACGAAGCACAGCGCGCCGCGGCGGGAACGCTGGCCGAACTGGTCAGCAGTGGACGTATCGGCGGCGTGCTGGTCGAAAAGCTGGACGGTATACCGGTTTTGGAGGCAGGTGCGCACGCCGACCGGAAAGCCACCGCCGACGCGTTGGTGGACGCCGGGTTCTCCCGCACCCCCCGCGGATTGCGGTTGCGCTGAACTGTCGGACGACGAAACGTGATGCTCCTATCTGTGTTAGGAGTCAAGCGGCGTCAATGTGGTGGGTGTTGAGCCAGTGGCGGTAGGTGGTGGCCAGGGTGTCGTGGCGTTGGAGTCCGCGTTCGAGTCGTGAGATGACGGTGGGCCAGACGCCGAGGTGTTGTGCGGCGCTGGTCAGGGTGATGTTTCGGGCTTGTCGGGTGGGTCTGAGGTCGCTGTAGTCATCGATTGGGCAGGGTGCGGTGAGGTGTTTGAACATCTCGCGGGCGATGGCGCGTTTGAGTAGGCGCAGGACGTCTTTTTTGGATCTGCCGGCGGCGAGTTGGCGGGCGGCGTAGGTGCGGGTGTGTTCGTCGTGAGACCAGCGGACCAGCGCGATGCGGTGCAGGGCGTTGTTGGCGGCTCGGTCTCCGCCGCGGGAGAGCCGGTGGCGGGTGGTTTTGCCGGAGGAGGCCGGGATAGGGGCCACCCCGGCGAGGCGGGCGAAGGCGGCCTCGGAGCGCAGTCGGTCGGTGTTGGCGCCGGCGGTGATCAGCAACTGGGCGGCGGTGTCGGGACCTACCCCGAAGGCGGCGCGTAGCGCGGGGTTCAGGGCGCGGGTCATGGTGTCGAGTTGGGTGGTCAGCTCGCCGATTTGGCGCTCGAGGAACTCGATGCGCTGAGCCAGGGCTTTGCAGGCGGTGAGGACCGCGTTAGTGGTCGGGTCGTGGTGGGCGGTGGGCCGGCAGCGCGCTAACGCCTGCACCAGCCGCAAGGTTGTCGGGTAGCGGCGGTAGCGCTCGCGCAGGTCAGCCGGTGCGGTGACGAGCAGGTCTTTGATCTGCTGGATGGCTGCGCTGCGGGCTTTGATGCCGCCACGGCGGGCGATCAGGAGGGCTTTGAGCGCACCGGTGGTGCGGTCTTTGGGAACTGCTAGACCGTGACCGGATAGCACCGCGCGGGCGGCACTGTAGGCATCCAACGGGTCGGACTTGCCGTGACGGCGCCGAGCGCCGCGGTCGGGCCGATTGACTTCGACGACGTGAATATCGTTGTCCTGCAACGCTTGGGTGAACCCGGCGCCGTAGCTGCTGGTGCCCTCCACCCCGGCAATGAACACCTCCCCGAAGCTTCGGGCCCAGGTGATCGCGACGTAGTAGCCGGTCGGGTTGGTCCTGAATTCGGCATCGCCGAGGGGTTGACCGCTATCGGTCAGTGCTGCGAGGTGAATGGTGTCGAGATGGGTATCGACGCCGATGACGACGCGGCGTGGGGATGTCACGATGGTGGGTGTCCTCTCCGTTTTGCGGCGGTGGGTGACAACCCGGCGGGACGGGCAGACAAGACATTGACGAGGGAACTGTCCAGGCTCCTGATTAAGTCATGTCCGCCCCGCCGGGCTCTCGTTTGCGGTGCCTGACCGCACGGCGCTGGTGAGACAAATCAATTGGAAGACAACCCAACAGGGCATCAGTCGGACCACGAGTCATCACCAACGGCGAACGGCCAAGACCATCTCACCCGAACCCGTTTAACAGAATCAATGTCGGGGAGCGAGAGTAGTATCGAACACATGTTCGATGAACGAACTGATGCCGATCTCCTCGAGACGATGCGCCGTGGGCAGCGCAACGAACGAGTCGCGATCGCCGAGCGACTCTTGGCAGCCGGCCGGCTCTGTCAGCACCGGATGCGGTCGGTCGAGGCAGCTGAGCGCGCTCAGTGGTGCGTCGACAACTGGGAGGCAGTAGCAGCCGAAGTGGCCGCCGAACTCGGCATCAGCCAAGGCCGCGCATCGTCGCAGATGAACTACGGCGTGCAGCTCATCGAACGGCTACCGAAGCTGGGCGCGCTATTCGCCTCGGGCGCAATCGAATATCGCATCGTGATCACCGCAGTCTTCCGCACCGGCCTGATCACCGATTTGGAGGTACTCGACGCCGTCGACACTCGGCTTGCGCAGCACGCCGCGGGGTGGAACACCTGCTCTGAGGAGAAACTCAAAGAGCGGATCGACTGGTTCGTCAGAGAACTTGATCCGCATGCCGTGCGCGCCGCACGACAAGCCGACGACGACCGTCATATCGAGACCACTCCCGCGGCAGACGGAATGGCGGAAATCTACGGTCGCGTGCGAGCATCAGACGCGGCAGCCTTTGACCAGCGCCTCAACCAGCTCGCCGCGACCGTGTGCCGTGATGACCCGCGCACCACCCGCCAACGCCGGTCGGATGCCCTGGGCGCGTGGGCAAACGGGAACCCGACGATGCAGTGCGATTGCGAGCGCGGCGACTGCCCCGCGCGTGCAGACAGCACCAGCGAGTCGACGCAGATCGTCATCCACCTGATGGCCGAGGCCACGACAATCACGGGCGACGGGGACGCCCCGGCCTTGTTGCCGGGCTACGGAGCAATTCCGGCCGAGACAGTACGAACGTTGGCGAAGCGCGCGAAGCTCCGCCCCGTCGTCGCAGGCAAGGAGTTGAGCGCCGAACCACGGTATCGACCCTCGACCGCCCTGGCGGAGTACATCCGCTGCCGGGATCTGACCTGCCGATTCCCCGGGTGCGACCGTCCGGCCTCCGTGGCGGACATCGATCACACGGTGCCGTACCCGTTCGGGCCCACGCATCCGTCGAACCTGAAACTACTGTGCCGGCTGCACCATCTGTTGAAGACCTTCTACGCCGGCCCGGGTGGCTGGGCGGACCGTCAGTTACCCGACGGCACGGTGATCTGGACGTCGCCGTCGGGCCGCACCTACACCACGAAACCTGGCGGCGCGCTGTTCTTTCCGCAGCTTTTCACTCCGACCGCGGAGCTGAACCTGCCCCAGGCCCCGCCGCAGAATCTGCCCGGACGCGGTGTGATGATGCCGGCTCGCCGCCGCACCCGGGCCCGAGACCGGGCCGATCGGATCCGCTGGGAACGCGGACTCAACGAGGCGAGAGCCGCCGCCCATCCGCCGCCCTTCTAGGCGGATGCCTCTTGCTATGGCCGCGACCAGAATCATCGGCGGACTGGCGCTTGTCGCCGCCGTTCGCTTTCTCGGCGCGGGGTGCCCCGTGCACCGCCGGTCGAATCAGGTCTAGTCGGCTGGCAGCCTTGGCTCGTCGGGGCGCTGCCCGCACGACGCGTGAACCCGCGCCAGGAGTCGACTCAAAACCCAGGCCGGTCACCGCGCCGACGATGGCAAGGGCCCCCACCGCAACAAGGCCCAACGGCAGCCCCGCGAAGAGGGAGACGCCCGCTCTGAGGAAATCTGCCGTGTCCGGAGTCGAATAGCACACCGGCGATGGGCAGAACGCTGACATCAGGGCGGTACTGACGAGGATGCTGAGCGGCACAGTGACCGGAAATCCGACGTACCAGAATGGGGCCAACGCGACGCCAGCGCCCACCAAAGCCACGCCCACAGCGCCCCACACAAGTACCCGCTCGAGGGTCTGCGCCGGACTAGATGCACTCGCTTGCGGAGATTCGGCGGCAGCGAGTTGCACCGCATGCACCTCGACGCCGGAGACGACCACAGGATGTTTCGGCGGTGATGTGATCAATCCGAGTATGAGGACGACGACGCTCACAGCTGCCACCGCGGCGGAATACGGACGAACAGATCTGTACATGGCACTCCCCCAACAGCATCGAGACCCGATGTACAGGCCACGCTACGAAACCAGTTCGCCACACCCCCGCACAATGTGCACGGAGACGACCAACGTCCTCATATTCAGTTACCCCCGGCCACGAGCGCCCCGGACTCAACGAGGCGAGAGCCGCCGCCCATCCGCCGCCCTTCTAGGCTGGAACCATGCCCGAAGGCGACACCGTCTTCCGCACCGCGGCCAACCTGCGCGAGGCGCTGGTCGGTAAGACGCTGACGCGGTGCGACATCCGCGTGCCGCGCTACGCCACCGTCGATCTCGCCGGCCACACCGTCGACGAGGTGATCAGTCGCGGCAAGCACCTGTTCATCAGGGTGGGCCCGGCCAGCATTCACTCACACCTGAAGATGGACGGCGCATGGCGGGTCGGCCCGAAAGGCAAACCCATCCGCAACGCATACAAGATCCGAATCATTCTGGAAGCGGACGATATTCAGGCGTTGGGCATCGACCTCGGCATCCTGGAGATCCTCGACCGGGAGCACGACGAGGACGCCGTCGCCCACCTGGGCCCCGACCTCCTCGGCGACGACTGGGATCCCAAGGTCGCGGCGGCGAACCTGGCCCAAGACCCCGACCGTCCCATCGCACCGGCGCTGCTGGACCAGCGCAACCTCGCCGGCGTCGGCAACGTGTTCGCCAACGAACTCTGCTTCGTGTTCGGCCGACTCCCCACCTCGCCCGTCAGCAGCCTGCCCGATCCGCTGCGGGTGGTCACCCGCGCGCGAGACATGTTGTGGGCAAATCGAACACGGGTGAATCGCACCACCACCGGCAACCGCAGAGGCGGCCAGGACCTCTGGGTCTACGGCCGGGCCGGTGAACCATGCCGACGCTGCGGCACCCCGATTCGCCGCGCCGACTCCTCCGACGACGACCGCGTCACGTACTGGTGCCCGTCGTGTCAGCGGTGATCGGATGCCCGAGTCCGGCCATCGCCTCGGCGACCGTCTTCTCGATGCTGTTGATCGTGGACTTCTCCATCTGAAGCACCGCGATCTTGGCCGCGCGCGACAAGGTCACCTCGACCGGGACCCGGCCGTTCGGATAGACGACCGCGATCACCACGCCGGTGCCCGCCTCGAGGGCTTCGCCGATTTCATGGCGCAGCCCCGTTCGTAGCTCGTGCTCGGCGACCGCGGCGACCACTCCGGCCGCTGCCCCGCCCACCAGTACCGACAGCCCCAGCGGCGGGATGAACATGCCGACAAGAAGCCCCAGGCCTGCGCCGATCCCCATGGCCACCCGGCCGTGCCGGTTCGCCGCCTCGACGACCTGCGGCTCCCCGTCGGCATCCTTCGTCACCAGCGCAGCCGCCCGTAACTCCATGCCGTGCGCGATCCGCTTTCCGAGTTCCTGGAAGTCGGACTGAGCCCGCTCGAGATCGGTGTATGCAGCCACCAAAACCAGCTGATGATCGTCGTCCATACCTCGAGCGTCACGCGGTTCACAGCCAACCACCAGGGACCGAAGGTCACCACCCGCAGGGCATTGGTCCCTTCAGCGCACGCCCGCCGAGCTCACGAAACACCGCGGCTCGCCGGACAGCGGATCGTCGAACTCCAGCCGCTGCGCCACCAGCTGCAGCGGGGCGGAGAAATCGTCGGCCGCCACCTCGACGATCCGCGGGTAAAGCGGGTCGTTGTCGATCGGCAGACCCAGCGACGCCATGTGCACCCGCAACTGATGCGTGCGCCCGGTCCGCGGGCTCAGCCGATACCAGCCGTCCCCCAGCGCCTCCACCAAAGTCTCCGCGTTCGGCTCACCCGGCTCCTCCGAAGCCTGTAACACGCCGCGCCGCTTGATGATTCGGCTACGCACCACCGCGGGCAACGCCACATCACAGATACCGGACGAGCGCGCCACGTACGTCTTGGACACCAACCCCCGCGCGAACAGCGTCTGATACGCGCCGCGGACCTCACGCCGCGCGGTGAACAGCAACACGCCCGCGGTCAACCGGTCCAGCCGATGCGCCGGACTCAACTCGGGCAGATCGAGCGACCGACGCAGCCGCACCAACGCCGTCTGCGCGACATGCCCGCCGCGGGGCATGGTAGCCAGGAAGTGCGGCTTGTCGACCACCACGATGTCGTCATCGCGGTAGAGCACCGGAATTTCGAACGGCACCACCACCTCGTCGGGCAGCTCCCGGTACAGGTACACGTGCGCGCCGGGCGGCAACACCGACGACGCCGAGATCACCGCACCGTCGGCGTCCACCACTTCACCGTTCAGCACCTTTTCGGCAGCGGCTTCACCGAATCGAGAAGCCAGCTCGACGAGCACCGCTCCGCCACGCAGGCGCACCCGCGCCGGGCCCACCCCGTCGCGATCCGGTAGTGGGGCCGGGCGACGACGCCTCAAGTAAGCGGCACGGGCTCGAGGATCTCGGCCCGGGCCTCCGGCGCCGACGCCCGCAGCGCATCGGCGGACTCGTCGTCGGGCTGAGCCTGCGACAGGACCTCGGCCTCCACCCGCGCCAGATAGGTGTCCACCTCGCGGTCGATGTCGTCCTGACTCCAACCGAGGATCGGCGCGACGACCTCGGCGACCTCGCGGGCACAGTCCACGCCGCGGTGCGGGTACTCGATCGAGATTCGCATCCGCCGGGCCAGGATGTCCTCCAGGTGCAATGCCCCTTCGGCGGCCGCGGCATAGGCGGCCTCCACCTTCAGGTAGACCGGCGCATCGGTGATCGGATCGAGCAACTCCGGCTTGTCGGCGGCCAGCGCCAGCACGTCGCCGATCAGCGAGCCGTACCGGTCCAGCAGGTGGCGCACCCGGTACGGATGCAGGCCGTACCCGGCCCCCACACTTTGAGTCTGGTTGACCAGCGCGAAGTATCCGTCGGCGCCCATCAGCGGCACCTTCTCGGTGATCGACGGGGCCACCCGCGCCGGGATGTACTCGGCGGCGGCGTCGACCGCGTCCTCGGCCATCACCCGATAGGTGGTGTATTTACCGCCGGCGATGGCGACCAGGCCCGGTGACGGCACTGCGACGGCGTGCTCACGAGACAGCTTGGACGTTTCTTCGCTCTCCCCGGCCAGCAACGGCCGCAGCCCGGCGTACACCCCGTCGATGTCGTCGTGCGTGAGCGGCGTGGCCAGCACCGTGTTGACGTGGCCCAGGATGTAGTCGATGTCGGCCTTCGTCGCGGCCGGATGCGCCAGGTCGAGGTTCCAGTCGGTGTCGGTGGTGCCGATGATCCAGTGCGTGCCCCACGGGATCACGAACAGCACCGACTTCTCGGTGCGCAGGATGATCGCCGCCTCGGACACGATCCGATCCCGGGGCACCACGACGTGCACGCCTTTGGATGCCCGCACCCGAAACCGGCCGCGCTCCTTGCTCAGCGCCTGGATCTCGTCGGTCCACACCCCGGTCGCGTTGATCACGACGTGACCGCGGACGTCCTCCACCTCGCCGTCCTCGGAGTCCCGGATCTTCACCCCGATCACCCGGTCGCCCTCCCGCAGCAGCGAGACCACCTGGGTGGAGGTACGCACCACGGCGCCGTAGTGCGCGGCGGTGCGGGCCACCGTCATGGTGTGCCGGGCGTCGTCGACGACGGTGTCGTAGTAGCGGATCCCGCCGATCAGCGAGCTGCGCTTGAGCCCCGGCGCCAGTCGCAACGCACCGGACTTCGTCAAATGCTTTTGCGCCGGAACGGATTTCGAGCCGCCGAGCTGGTCGTAGAGGAAAATACCCGCCGCGATGTACGGCCGCTCCCAGACCCTCTTGGTCAGCGGGAACAGAAACGGCAGCGGCTTGACCAGATGCGGCGCCAGCGTGGTCAGGGACAGTTCACGCTCGTGCAGTGCCTCACGGACCAGGCCGAACTCCAGCTGCTCGAGGTAGCGCAGACCACCGTGGAACATCTTCGAACTGCGGCTCGATGTGCCCGAGGCGAAGTCGCGCGCCTCGACGAGGGCCACCTTGAGCCCGCGGGTCGCGGCATCCAGTGCGCAGCCCGCACCGACCACACCGCCGCCGATGACGACGACGTCGAACTGTTCGCTGCCCAGCCGCTGCCAGGCGCGCGCACGCTCAGTTGGTCCGAGATAGGTCTGACCGGTGCCCGGTCGAAGGATCGGGTCGCTCATGACCTCAGGCTAGTCGAGATCGTCGTGGGCCATCAGGCGGCGCGCAGCCTCGACGATCGAGCCGGACAGCGACGGGTACACCGACAGCGTCTGCGCCAGATCGGTCACGGAGATGCGGTTTTGCACCGCCAGGGCGATCGGCAGGATCAATTCTGAGGCGATCGGCGCGACCACCACACCGCCGATGACCACGCCGGTCGCAGGCCGGCAGAAGATCTTGACGAAGCCCCGCTTGAGCAGCGACATCTTGGCGCGGGCGTTGGTCGTCAGCGGCAGCATGATCGTGCGGGCGGGCACCGAGCCGTCGTCGATGGCGGTTTGCGGCACCCCGACGGCGGCGATCTCGGGCCGGGTGAAGGTGGCCGAGGCCACCGTGCGCAGCCGGATCGGGGATACGCCTTCACCGAGCGCGTGGTACATCGCGATGCGGCCCTGCATCGCGGCGACCGAGGCCAGCGGCAAGAGCCCGGTGCAGTCGCCCGCGGCGTAGATGCCGGCCGCCGAGGTCCGCGACACCCGGTCCACCGGGAGGTAGTTGCCGGGGCCGAGCTCGATGCCGACCCGCTCCAGGCCCAGGCCGGACGTGTTCGGCACCGATCCGACTGTCATCAGGGCGTGGCTGCCCTCGACGACGCGGCCGTCGGCCATCGTCACGGTGACCCCGGTACCGGTGCTGACCACCGAGTCGGCCCTGGCGTTCTTGACCAGCGTCACGCCGCGCTCGGCGAAGGTCTCCTCCAGCACCGCCGCGGCGTCGCTGTCCTCGTGCGGCAGGATCTGGTCGCGGCTGGCGACCACGGTGACGTCGACGCCCAGCTCGGTGTAGGCGTTGCAGAACTCGGCTCCGGTGACGCCGGAGCCGACGATCACCAGATGTTCGGGCAGTTCCGGCAGGTCGTAGAGCTGCCGCCAGGTCAGAATCCGCTTGCCGTCGGGCACCGCGTTCGGCAGCACGCGGGGACTCGCACCGGTGGCGATCAGCACGACATCGGCCTTGAGCACGCCGACCTGGCCGGAGGTGGCGGTGACCTTCACCCGGTGGTGCGCCATGCCGGGGACCGCGTCGATCAGCTCGCCGTGGCCCTGGACGACGTTGACCTTCTCCCGCAGCAGCTGGGTGCCGATGTCCGCGGACTGCGAGCGGGCCAGGGTCTTGACGCGGTTGTTGATGTCGGGCAGCGAGATCTTGGCGTCGTCGATGCCGATCTCGAATCCCAGGCCCGAGGCGCGGCGCAGTTCGGTGCGAACCCCGGTCGAGGCGATGAACGTCTTGGAGGGCACGCAGTCGAAGAGCACGCAGGCCCCGCCGATGCCGTCGGAGTCCACCACGGTGACCTCGGCGACCTCCCGGCCGCGACCCGCGGCGACCAGCGCCGCCTCGTAGCCGGCCGGCCCCCCACCGATGATCACGATCCGCGTCGTCACGGCCACCACCCTAGTTGCCCGACTCCCTGCGCTCTCTGCGACAGCACGCTCTAGGCTTTCCCCGTGCCGCTCTACGCCGCGTATGGATCCAACATGCATCCCGAGCAGATGCTGGAGCGTGCGCCGCACTCCCCGATGGCCGGAACCGGCTGGTTGCACGGCTGGCGGCTGACCTTCGCCGGGGAGGACATCGGCTGGGAAGGCGCGCTGGCGACCCTGGTCGAGGACCCCGACTCCAAGGTGTTCGTGGTCCTCTACGACATGACGCCCGCCGACGAGGCGAACCTGGACCGCTGGGAAGGGTCCGAGCTCGGCTTCCACAAGAAGATCAGATGTCGCATCGAATGCGAATCGACGGACACCACAACCGATCCCGTGCTCGCCTGGCTGTATGTGCTGGACGCCTGGGAGGGCGGGCTACCGTCGGCGCGCTACATCGGTGTGATGGCCGACGCCGCCGAGATCGCCGGCGCACCCGAGGAGTACGTGCACGACCTGCGCACCCGGCCCGCGAGCAACGTCGGCCCGGGGCACGGCAGCGGCTAGGTCAACGCGACCGGGTGAATTCCCAAGCGTCGGAGACGATCTCGTCGATCGTGGTGTGCTGCGGCTTCCAGCCGAGTTCGGTGATGGCCCGCTCGCTGGATGCGATGAGCACGGCCGGGTCGCCCGCCCGGCGCTCGACGTCACGAGCCGCGATCAATGTGCCGGTGACGCGCTCGCAGCTGGCGATCACCTCGCGGACCGAGAACCCGGTGCCGTTGCCCAGGTTGTAGATACGGTGCTCCCCCGGCCGCGCGGTCTGCAGCGCCAGCAGGTGAGCATCGGCGAGATCGCGAACATGGATGTAGTCGCGGATGCACGTGCCATCCGGCGTCGGCCAGTCATTGCCGAACACCAGGATCTCCGGCCGTTTACCCGTGACGACCTGCAATACCAGCGGAATCAGATGCGTCTCGGTGGCATGACGTTCACCGAACCCGGCGTACGCCCCTGCGACGTTGAAGTAACGCAGGCTCGTCGCGGCCAACCCGTGCGCGGTGGCGTACGACGTGATCGCGTGGTCGATCGCCAGTTTCGTCGCGCCGTAGGCATTGGTCGGCCTGGTCGGCGCGTCCTCGGTAATCGGCACCGATTCCGGCTCGCCGTAGGTGGCCGCGGTCGAGGAGAACACCAGCCGCGGTACACCGGCGAGGCGGATCGCCTCCAGCAGTTGCAGGGTCTTGATGACGTTGCCGTTCCAGTACCGTTCGGGCGCCTCGACCGACTCGCCCACCAGCGATTTCGCGGCGAAGTGCAGGACGCCGTCAAAGGACCGGTCGCCGAGCAGCTCCGGCGCGGCGTCGACCATGTCGGCCTGGACGAACTGCGCGCCGTCCGGCACCGCGTCCGCGTTGCCGGTCGACAGATCATCGATGACGACGACCTCGTGCCCCTGCTCCACCAGCACCTGGGCACACACGCTGCCGACGTATCCCGCGCCGCCAGTGACCAAAAGCTTCATCAAAACCCTGCCGACTGCTCGATGATGTTGACCAGAACTCGAACCCCAACTGCAAGTGCCCGCTCGTCGAGGTCGAATGTCGGCTGGTGCAGGTCGAGCTGCGGTCCTCGGCCGCTCCACACCCCGAGCCTCGCCATCGCGCCGGGCACCTCCTCCAGATACCAGGAGAAGTCCTCGCCGCCGCCGGACTGACGGGTGTCGGCGAGTGCGTCGGGCGCCACCGCCTCGATGGCGTGGGTCATGATCTGCGTCGAGCGCTCCTCGTTGACCACCGGTGGCACGCCGCGATGGTAGTGCAGCGTGTGCTCGATGCCCAGCGGAGCCAAGAGGCCCGAAACGATCTCCTGCACAAGGCTTTCCATGCCAACCCAGGTTTCCCGGCTGGCGGTCCGCACGGTGCCCGCCAACGTCCCGGACTGCGGGATCGCGTTTGCCGCGACACCGGCATTGGCCGCACCCCAGACCATAACGGTCGAATGCCGCGGGTCGACGCGCCGAGACAGAACCCCGGGCAGCCCCGTGATCAACGTGCCCATCCCGTAGACCAGGTCTGAGGTCAGGTGCGGACGCGACGTGTGGCCGCCCGGCGAGGTCAGCGTGATCTCGATCGAGTCCGCCGCCGACGTGATCGGCCCCGGAGTGATCGCGACCCGGCCCACCGCCAGGCGGGGATCGCAGTGCAGCGCGAAGATTCGCGAAACGCCCACCAGCGCACCGGCGGCGATCGCGTCGATCGCGCCACCCGGCATCAGCTCCTCGGCGGCCTGGAAGATCAGTCGCACACCAACCGGCAGCTCGGGCACCGACGCCAGCGCGGTCGCGGCGCCGATCAGCATCGCGGTGTGCGCGTCGTGCCCGCACGCGTGCGCGATGTTCGGCATGGTCGAGGTGTACGGCGCACCGGTGCGTTCGGCCATCGGCAGCGCATCCATGTCCGCGCGCAACGCGATCCGCGGCGCGTGCTCGGGCCCGAAGTCACACGTCAGTCCCGTCCCGCCGGGCAGCACCTTCGGGTTCAGCCCGGCCTCGACCAGCCGGTCGGCGACGAACTGCGTGGTGGCGAATTCCTGGCGACCGAGCTCGGGATACCGGTGGATGTGGCGGCGCCACTGCACCAAATCGTCGAAGTGGCTGGCCAACCAGGACTCGGTCGTATCGGCGATACTCATGCCCGCGCCTCCCGACGATCCCGCAACTCCAGCACCCGTTCTCGCTCGGCAGGCGTCTGCGCCAACCGAACCACGGTGCGCGCCAACATGATTGCTCCCTCGGTGACGGCGCGGTCGCCACTGAGCCCGGCGGCCGCGACTGTGAAGCCGGGCTGGTGGATCACCGCGCCGCCGGATTCGATGCCGACGACCGGGTGGATGCCCGGAAGCAGCTGCGTCACATTGCCCATATCGGTACTCCCCAGCGGCATGGCGGCCTCCACCTCGGCGGGAACCGGGCTGCGGCCCATCGTGATCATCTCGTCGCGGAACACCTCGGCCAGCCACCGGTCCGGGGTCAGCTCGGCGTACGGCGGGGCGGCTTCGGCGATCTCGTATTCACACCCGGTCGCGACCGCACCCGCCGCGAAGCAGCCGCGCATCTTGGCCTCCAGTTCCTGCAGCGATTCGGTGGCGGGAGCCCGCATCGTGTACTGCAGCCGGGCGCGGCCGGGGATGATGTTCGTGGCCGACCCGCCCTCGGTGACGATGCCGTGGGTCAGCTGACCGGGCGCCATCTGCTGGCGCAGCAAGCCGATCGCCACCTGCGCGACGGTCACCGCGTCGGCGGCATTGACCCCCAGATGCGGCGCGACGGCCGCGTGCGACTCCCGGCCGGTGTAGGTGACGATCACCTCGGACAGCGCCAGCGAGCGCGCGGCGGCGATGTCGATCGGCCCGGGATGCAACATGACGGCCGCGGCGACGTCGTCGAACACTCCGGCCTCGATCAGCAGGGCCTTGCCGCCGCCGGACTCCTCGGCGGGCGTGCCGATCAGGGCGACGGTGAGCCCCAGTTCGTCGGCCACCTCGGCCAGCGCCAGGGCGGTGCCGACCGCCGACGCCGCGATGATGTTGTGCCCACAGGCATGGCCGATGCCGGGCAGCGCGTCGTATTCGGCGCAGATCCCGATCACCAGTGGGCCCGACCCGAAATCGGCGCGGAACGCGGTGTCCAATCCCCCGCCGCCGCGCGGATCTCGAAACCGCGCTCGGCCACCAGCGCCTGCGCCTTGGCGCAGCTGCGGTGCTCGTCGAAGGCGAGTTCGGGCTCGGCGTGGATGGCGTGGGAGAGTTCGATCAGATCGCCACCACGAGCCGCGACCACGTCTTCGACGCGGGTCGACGCTGTGGCTGTGGGCATCAACGCAGTATCGCATTCACGACTAGGCTCGCTGGCTGTGAGTCCAGACGCCGAGCACGCCGCAGCGGTGATCGCCGAGCACAGCGGCGTGCCCCGGCACGACGTCGCCGTGGTCCTCGGATCGGGGTGGGCGCCCGCGGCCGCGGCGCTGGGGACGCCCGTCGCCGAGATCCCGATGGCGACGATCCCCGGCTTCACGCCGCCGTCGGCGTTGGGCCATCGGGGCCGGGTGCTGTCGGTGCCGTTGGGTTCGCACAATGTGCTGGTGCTGCTGGGCCGCATCCACGCTTACGAAGGCCATGACCTGCGCACGATCGTCCATCCGGTGCGGACCGCCCGGGCGGCAGGCGCCCAGGTCGTGGTGTTGACCAACGCCGCGGGCGGGCTGCGGCCCGAGTATCAGGTCGGCCAGCCGGTGCTGATCGCCGACCATCTGAACCTCACGGCTCGCTCACCGCTGGTCGGGGCGCAGTTCGTCGACCTGGTGGACGCATACTCCCTCCCCGCGACTGCGTGCGCTGGCCCGCGAGGT
This sequence comes from Mycobacterium sp. ELW1, assembly GCF_008329905.1. Classification (NCBI taxonomy): domain Bacteria; kingdom Bacillati; phylum Actinomycetota; class Actinomycetes; order Mycobacteriales; family Mycobacteriaceae; genus Mycobacterium; species Mycobacterium sp. ELW1. The sequence continues at coordinate 4,664,681 of NZ_CP032155.1, forward strand.
CGACCCGAGCCTCGCCGAGGGTGTGTATGCCGGGGTGCCGGGTCCGCATTACGAGACGCCCGCCGAGATCCGGATGCTCCGCACACTGGGCGCCGACCTGGTCGGCATGTCGACCGTGCACGAGACCATCGCCGCGCGGGCGGCCGGCGCCGAGGTGCTGGGGTTGTCGCTGGTGACGAACCTGGCTGCCGGGATGACCGGCGAGCCGCTCAGTCACGACGAGGTTCTGGCCGCCGGCCGTGCATCGGCCACCGCGATGGGCTCGCTGTTGGCCTCGGTGTTGGCGCGCCTGTAGGCCAGCCGCACGAATCCGCGGGCCAGCATCGGTGCGGCGAACAACATCAGCAAAACCCGCAGTACCTGCGCGGCGATGATGAACGTGACGTTGGAGCCGGTCTCCACCGCCGTGGCCAGCACGGCGTAGATGCCGCCCGGACTGGTGGCCAGGTAGCCGTCGAGCATGCTGACGCCGGTGATCTTGGACAGCGCCACACCAAGGCCCGCGGTGGCGACGTTGAGCAACACGATCAATCCGAGCGCGGTCGGCAGCAGGCGTTCGATCGCCCGCAGCGATTCACGGGTGAACGCCACCCCGGCCTGCCAGCCGATCAGCATGTAGGACACCGACACCAGCACCACCGGCACGGCAAGCCCGAAGGACACCCCACTGAGTTCGGCGACGATCGTCAGCGCCATCGGACCGAGCAGACCCGATCCGGGCAGCCGCGCCCACCGGCCCGCCACCGCCCCGACGACCACCAGCGCGACGATCATCGCCAGGCTCAGATACCAAGGCGCTGAATGCGATTGGGTGGATTGCACGACGTTGCCGGATCGCTCGGCATGGTAGACGAGGGTGACGACGACGGGCATCGACGCGGTGATCACCGCGACGCGCAGGTATTGGACGACGGCGACGACACGATCGTCCCCGCCGAGTTCGCGCGCGATCGCCACCAATCCGGACGCTCCGCCTGCGACCAGGGCCAGCGCGCCGGTCAGAGCGCTGATGTCCCGGTGCAGGCCGAGCAGTGCGCCGGCGCCGATGCTCAGGAGCAGCGTGATCAGGCCGACGCCGAGGACCGCCGGCCAGTTCGGCCCCAGGGCCGAGAGGGCGTCGGAATGCACCATGGTGCCGATGTAGACCCCGAGTACCCCCTGAGCGGCCAGGCCGGCGCGGCGCGGCACGCCGGCGGGCGCCAACCGCATGATCGCCAGCACGATGCCGACCAGGAGGGCGGCGAACAGCGCAGCGGACGGGACGCCGAGGCGGTCCAGCGGCACGGTGACGCCGATCGTGACGATCACCAGCAACATCCACCGCATGATTACAAGTATGCCCTTGCATCTTGATGGTGGCCACCCGCGTTTCGCGCGACATTTCTCACTAACTAACAAGGTATAACTTGGAATATGACCGTAAGCACCGCACCGTCGGAAGCGGCCACCGAACTGCGGGAGGCCATGATGGCGCTGGCCCGTCAGCTTCGCCGGCATCGCCCCGACAACGGATTGACGCTCAGCCAGCTCGAGCTTCTCGGCGACGTCAGCCGCGCGGGTGTGACGACGCCGGCCGAGATCGCCGCCCGCCTGCAGGTTCGGGTGCAGTCACTGACCGACAGCATCAACGAGCTCGAGTCGCGCGGACTGCTGTCTCGCCGGCCGGACGACGCCGACCGTCGCCGCCAGCTCATCGAACTCACCGGTGACGGATTGGAGCTGCTGTTGCGCGACCGCGCTCAGCGCGATGCCTGGCTGCAGGACATGATGCGCAGCCATCTCTCCGAGTTGGAGTTCAATCTGCTGATGCTGACCGCGCCGGTACTGCGCAAGCTCGCCGACGCCGACCCCGGGGCACAATCGGTGCCGTGACTGAAGAGGACTGGATCGCCCACGACCCCGATCCGGTCACGGCCGCCGAGCTGGCCGCATTGGATCCCGACGAGCGCGCCGCCCGGTTCGCCCGGCCGCTGAGGTTCGGCACCGCGGGCCTGCGCGGCCCGGTACGCGGCGGCCCGGATTCGATGAACCTCGCCGTCGTGCTGCGCGCCACCTGGGCGGTGAGCCGAGTGCTGGCTGCGCGCGGCCTGGGCGGTTCCACCGTCGTGGTGGGCCGAGACGCGCGGCACGGATCGGCGCAGTTCGCCGTCGCCGCCGCTGAAGTGTTTGCCGCTCAGGGGTTTTCGGTGATCGCCTGGGAGCATCCGGTGCCGACCCCGGTCGTCGCGTTCGCGGTCCGGCACACCGGCGCAGCGGCCGGGGTGCAGATCACCGCCTCACACAATCCGCGGACCGACAACGGCTACAAGGTCTACTTCGACGGCGGGCTGCAGATCGTCTCCCCCGCCGACCGGGAGATCGAAGCGGCGATCGCCACAGCACCGCCCGCCGACGAGATCCCGCGGCAGCGCGTCCACCCTGCCTACGACGCCCTGGTCGACGCGTACGTGGCCCGCGCGGCGACGGTGCGACGGGGCGGCCACGGCAGTCCGCGAGTAGCGTTGACGGCGATGCACGGCGTCGGCGGCGAGCTCGCGCTGCGCACCCTGCACACGGCCGGATTCGACGACGTGCACACGGTGGCAAGCCAATTCGCGCCTGATCCGGACTTTCCAACGGTCGCCTTCCCCAACCCCGAAGAACCGGGCGCGGCCGACGCGCTGCTGCAGCTGGCCGGCGAGATCGGCGCCGACATCGCCATCGCGCTGGATCCCGATGCCGACCGTTGCGCCGTCGGCATTCCCGCCCCCGGCGGTTGGCGAATGCTGTCCGGTGACGAAACCGGTTGGCTGCTGGGCGATTACATCCTGTCGACCCTCGACGCCGCAGACGCCGCGACCAGCGTGGTGGCCAACAGTGTGGTGTCGTCTCAGCTGCTCGGCATGATCGCCGCCGAGTACGGGGCCCGCCACGTCGTGACGCTGACCGGCTTCAAATGGCTTGCCCGTGCCGACGCCGAGCTGACGGGGTGCAGCCTGGTCTACGCCTACGAGGAAGCCATCGGCCATTGCGTCGACCCGGCCGCCGTCCGGGACAAGGACGGGATCAGTGCCGCGGTGCTCGTCTGCGATCTGGTGGCACACCTTGCCGCCCAGGGCATGTCGGTCACCGATGCCCTCGACCTGCTCGCCCTGCGCCACGGCGTGCACACCACGGCAGCACTGTCTCGGCGGGTGGCCGACGCCGCCGAGGCGGCGGCGATGATGACGCGGTTACGCACCCACCCGCCCACCGAACTCGCGGGCTTTCCAGTCACCGCCAGGGCGGATGCCGACGCAGTATTCCTCACCGGCGGCGATCAGCAGACCTCCGTGCGGGTGGTGGTTCGCCCGTCGGGCACCGAGCCGAAAGTCAAGTGCTACACCGAAGTCGGCTTGGCCGCGGGTGCCGACCTCACCGAGGCCCGCGAGCGTGCGGCCGCGGTGCAGCAGCAGCTGCTGGCCGGTGCGCAGGGCTGGTAGTCAGCGTGGCCCGAACTGGCGGTCACCGGCATCGCCGAGACCGGGCACGATGTAGGCGACATCGTTGAGGCCGTCGTCGATGGTCGCTGTGAACAGGCGCGCCGACGGGGCGACTTTCTCCACCGCGGCAATGCCTTCCGGTGCACAGACCACACACACCAGGGTGATGTCGCGCGCGCCCCGCTGGTGCAGCAGCCCGATGGTGTGGGCCATCGAACCCCCGGTTGCCAGCATCGGGTCGAGCACCATGACCGGTTGGGCGCTCAGGTCATCGGGCAGCGACTCCAGGTAGGGCGTCGGCTGATGCGTGGTCTCGTTTCGGGCCACCCCGACGAAACCCACCTTCGCTTCGGGGATCAGGGCGTGCGCCTGGTCGACCATCCCCAGCCCGGCACGCAGGACCGGCACCAGCAGCGGCGGAAAGGCCAGCCGCGAGCCCGCGGTTTCGGTGATCGGGGTGCGAACCGTGATCTCGGTGCACGCCGCGTCGCGGGTGGCCTCGTAGACCAGCATGTGGGTCAGGTCGCGCAGCGCGGACCGGAAGGCCGCGTTGTCGGTGCGCTCGTCACGCAGAGTGGTCAGCCGCGTTCTGGCCAGCGGGTGGTCGATGACGCACACATCCATGCGCAGAGACTAGAGGAGCCTCAGCCCGCATCACAGCCGAGCAGAACGGCTTTGACGAATCCTGCGTACTGATAGACGTATTCCGCGGCCCAGCGCCAGGGCGTGAAATCGTACGGTCGGGGCACCGGATTCATGGTGACGTCGCCGCCGAAGCACTGGTGGAAGATGTAGCGAGCGCGCACCATGTGGTAATTCCAGGACACCACGATCACGTGGGTCCAGTTGTGTTCCTTTGCAAGCCGAGCCACGTACATCGCCTCGCCGCGAGTGGTGAACGGGTCGGGGATGAAACACAGAACGGTGATGCTCGGCGTACCGGAGGCGCACGCGTGCTCGAAGTCGCCTAGATCCGCCGGCGTAGCCGAGTAGGCGTTCGACAGCACCACCGTGCTGGCGTAGCCCTGCCTGGCCAGGTTCAGGCCGTACTCGAGGCGGCCGTCGTTCTCGCCGCCGAGCACGACGATCGCGTCGGCCTTGGACAACGGGTCGACGTGCGGGCGGGTGAACAAGAAGTAGCCCGTGACGGCCAGGATGCCGGCGACGGACACCCCGACAGCCACCAAGATCGCCAGTGCGCGGCGCACCCTCCCCACGGGGGGCAGGCTACCCGCCAGCAAGCGTCGTTAGGCTGTGCGGCATGGCTGAGCTCGTTCCGGTGCGCGTGGGCGTGACCGCTGGTGACCTGTACACCCTGTGGGCGCCCCGGTGGCGCGAAGGCGGCGACGAGTGGGAGGCGTTCCTCGGCAAGGACGATGACCTGTTCGCCTTCGAGTCGGTCGCGGACCTGGCCGCGTTCGTGCGCACCAACACCGACAACGACCTCACCGATCACCCCGCGTGGGAGGACCTGACGCAGGCCAACGCCCACAAGCTGAAGCCGGCGGCTGACCGCGAGGTCGACCTGGTGGTGGTCGAGGAGCTGCTGTCGGAGAAGCCCACCGAGGAATCCGTGACCGCGCTGGCCAACACGATGGCCGTCGTCTCCTCGATCGGTTCGGTGTGTGAGCTGCCCGCCGTGACCCGCTTCTTCAACGGCAACCCCAACCTCGGCCTGCTCTCGGGCGGCTACGAGCAGTTCAGCGGCAAGCCCGGACTCAAGCGCTGGGGCGTCGTCGGCGACATCGTCGCCCGCGGCTGGGACAGCGTGCTGTCGGCGATCGACGAAGTCATCACCGTGCCCGAGGTCGACGAGCGGGCCGCCAAGCTGGCCGCCGATGAGCTCGAGGAGCCCTACGAGGAGGAGATCGACGAGTCGGCCGACGCCGAGGCGGACGCCGAAGATTCCGGTGACGACGATTCGACGGTGGACGAGGCCGAGGAGCGGGCACCGCAGGACGGTGTCGTGCTCGGCAGCCAGGAGGACTTCTGGGCCGAGGTCGGCATCGACCCGGTGCGCATCCAGGCCAGCTCGGGAACGTTCTACACGCTGCGCTGCTACTTCGATGACCGGCCGATCTTCCTCGGCCGCAACGGCCGCATCAGCGTCTTCACCTCCGAGCGCGCGCTGGCCCGCTACCTCGCCGACGAGCACGACCACGACCTGTCGGATTTGAGCACCTACGACGACATCCGGACCGCGGCCACCGACGGATCGCTGCGGGTCGACGTCACCGAGGACAACATCTACGTGCTGACCGGGCTGTCGGACGACATCGCCGACGGTCCCGACGCGGTCGACCACGACCAGCTGGAGCTGGCGGTCGAGCTGGTGCGCGATGTCGGTGAGTACTCCGAGGAGGAGACCGTCGACAAGCTGCTGGCCGAGGACCGGCTGCTGGGCAAGCTCGTCGACTACGTGCTCGATCCCGAGGAGAACTCCCGACCGGCCGGCCCGTACACGGCCGCGGTCAAGGAGTGGGACGAGATCGAGCGCTTCGTCGAGTCGCGGCTGCGCCGCGAGTAGCTAGCTGCTGGAGCCGGCGCTCGCCTTGGCGCGCTTGGAGCCGCCGACACCGTTGTTGTGCGTTGACTGCGAGGACGTCGAGGACTTAGTCGTCGACTTGGCCGAGCTGTCCTTGGACGACGTGTCCTTGCCGCCGGTCGCTGCGGCGGCGGCGGTCTTCGTCGCCGTCGTGGTGGTGGTGTGCGGCTTGACGCCACCGGTCGCCTTTTTCACAGTCGGCTCGCTGGCGGCCACCGCGGTGGTCCCAGTGGTGGCCGCCGCGCTCGACGAATCCGAGGTGGTATCCGGGGTGGTGTAGGTGACGTCGGGACCGCCGACTCCGTAGGGTCCGGGCCGGGTCGTGCCGAACGGGCGCTTACCGGTGAGGTCCTGGATGCCGTTGTCCCAGCCCGTCGGGATCGAGACGATCAGGTTGCGGGCGAATTTCACCGGGTTCGGGAAGTACGTGACATTCCACGACGTCGGCACACCGGGGCTGGTGGTGCGGTCGTAGGAGGACTCGATGATCACCCGCAGCGGGGCGTCCAAGGTGTCGGCGAACGCGTGGCCCAGCGGTCCGAGCTTCTCCAGCGGCATCAGCAGCGGAAGCACCGGGGTGGAGATCAGGTAGTAGTGCGTGTCGCCGTACTGGCCCTGATCGACCACGCCCGGATCGGTGAGCGTGGTGTTGTCGTAGGTGCCGCCGAGATGCAGGTAGTCGACGCCCATCATCGCGTTGACGACGGCCAGCAGGTTCAGCGGGTTGACCGGGAAATCCGACCATCCGTCGTACTGCGCGGCGATGTCGGTCGTGTCGTATTGGGTGTCGGTCGGGGTGGATCCGTTGAACGTCGACCCGCCGAAGGGCAGGCCCACCGGGATCGTGACGCCCTCGGGCCCGCGGGCGAGGAATCCACCGTTGGGGCGGTTGCCGTTGGCGGTCAGCACGAAGCTGACGTCGGGGCCCTCACCGGGTGCGTATTCGGCTGCCAACGCCCGCTTTTCCAGGGTCGAGATCGTCGAGCTCTGCGAGAACCCGTAGACGACGAACGTGTCGCCGGGAGCCGGCGCGACGGATCCCACCTGGTCGTTGTAGCTGCACGATGACGTCGCCTTGATGCAGTTGTCGAGGTTCTCCCGGCCGATGGCCACCGACTGATCGAACGTCAACGTGCCGTTGTTCGGCGTGGACTGTTCCGGGGTGATGACGGCGACCGTGTTGTACGGGCCGCCGGGGACGCCGGTGCCCAGCGTCGACGCGGGCGCGACGTAGTTGCCAACCGCGCTGGCGTTGTAATCCTGGACGAACTGATTGGTGTCCTCGTCCGGCGACAACGAGTGCCCGGTTCCGCCCATCACGAGAACCGTTGCGCCACTTGCGAGGAGCTTGAGGGCCGCCGTCGATGTCGACAGGAGAACCAAGGACAAGAATGCTGCCAGGGTGGCCGCCGCCACCGCCGCGCTGCGAGCCGCTAGTCGCATACGGGTCACTCCCCTTATTTGTTCGCCCACGCCCCCCGACCAGGCCTGCAAGACTCTATCAGCAAACGCCGCATTGGGCACCAGCCTCCTGCCGCACGGGACACCGGCATGGGTGTCAGCGTGCGCACCTGCGGAATTTGACCGGCCGGAAATTTACTTCGGCGTTGGTTCTCCCGCAAACCACCTCCAGCCACCGTGTGGTGGGGTGCTAACCTTCGGAAAACCTGTCACGGCACGACAATAGTTGGGGTGAACATCCAATGAGCCGCGTCCACATCCCGAAGTTGGGGATCATCGCCGCACTGCGGCAGAAGACCGACTACAAGCGGTGGGCCGACACCAGGAACCTCTACTCGGACTGGGAGCCCCGCACGAAGCGGGCCGCCGAACTGATCCCGGCAGGCAGCCGGGTGATCGAGTTCGGCGCGGGCACCCGAACCCTCGAAAAGCACCTCGATCCGTCGTGCACCTACACGCCGTCCGATCTCGTCGATCGGGGCCCGGGAACGCTGGTGTGCGACCTCAACGAACGTCCACTGCCTAACCTGGGCAAGGACACCTACGACGTCGCGGTGATCATGGGTGTCCTGGAGTATCTGCGCGATGTGCCGTCGATGCTGGACTGGCTGTCGGCCTTCGTGCCGCGGGTCGTGATTTCCTACGGGTGCCCCGACAGCAACGACCAGTTCCGTCGCACCAAGCTCGGCGCCGTCGACCGGATCAGCCGCGGCTGGCTGAACAGCTACCTGGAAGAAGACATCCGCACGCTGTTCCGGGACCGCGGCTACACCAGCCTGCACGAAGAGAACTGGGCAAACGTCGACGGCTACCAGCACCGGCTGTTCGTGTTCGCCAAGCAGTGACCTATGGCTCTCGCAGCCAGCACCGATAGCCTGTAGCGTGGGGGCGCGCAATTCGCTGAGGGAGGTAGCACCGGTGACGTCGACACTGACTGTGACGGACCTGTTGGCAAACGAGGGCATCGCCGATGTCACCGGACTGTGGCCGGTCGAGATGGTCGAAGACTGGAATCGTCGCCTCGATCCGATCTTCGCTGGAACCGATGGTGAGCGACGGTCGTACGCGAGTGCCGACGCCCTGGCCGAAACCGGGATCTTCGCCGAACTGTTCAGCGAGCAGGCGCGTCAGCTCATCGCCGGCATCCACCCGTCGGCTCTGCTCTACCACTGCCACAGCTACGAGATCGCGGCCAACCAGGGCCGGCCGCACATCCACCGCGACAAGCCGCTGGGCTGGCATCGCGACACCGAGACGATTCGGTCCTACACCCCGAGTTCCCGTCCTTCATCAGCATTTTCATTCTGCTGTCGCCGGTCGGCGCGGACGACGGCGCATTCGAGTTCTACCCGCACCGGCCCAACAACGGGATGCGCGCCGGCGGTGACGCGGTCCAGCTGGTCGGCCCGATCGGCACGGCCGCGATGTGGAACCGGTCGTACTTCCACCGCGCCTCGCCGAACCGCGGTTCGGTGCGCCGCCGCGTGCTGAAGATCTCGTTCCAGCCCGCGGGCCTGCCGAACGACCGGATCGGGCTGCCCGAGTTCACCGACGCCCGGGCGCACCTGAGCGATCCGGCCCTGCTGGCCCTGATCGACGCGAGCCGGGTGGGCAGCACCGCCCCGCTGGCCGACCGCGGCGAGATCCCGGCAGGCACCCCGATGCCGCCGACGACGCGCAACGAACTGTCCCGGGCACAGGCGGCCTACATCCGCGCCCAGACCGTCGGCTTCCGCGCGCTGGCCGCCGCGGGCGTTGTGTGACCCAGCCCAGTAGCCGGCTGCGGGCGCTCGTCGTCGGGTCCGGATACCGCGTTCGCAACGCCTTCCTTCCGGCGTTGAGCCTGCTCGACTCCCACATCGAGGTCGTCGGTGTCCACTCCCGTACCTATGCGAACGCGTCCCGCGCGGCCGAACGCTGGGGTGTGCCGGCGATCGAGGATCCGCGGACATTGCGCCCCGGCGACATCGACCTGGCCCTGGTGTCGGTGACGGTGACCAACAACGTCGCCGTGTTGAAGTCGCTGGCCCACCTGGCTCCCGGCGCAGCGTTGGTCATCGACACCCCCGGCGTCGGGCGGCTCGACGACCTCGCCCGGCTGGCCCAGTTCCGCCGGTGGTCGCCCATCCGGGTCGGTGAAGACTTCATGAATATGCCGCAGTACCGACTGGTCGGCGAGGCGATCAGGTCGGGCGCGCTGGGCGAGGTCAGCCGAGTCACGATGTCGCAGATGGGTTATCGCTATCACGCGTTGGCACTGGTGCGGTCGTGGCTGGGATTGTTGCCGCCGAAGTCGGCGCGCAGCCGGCGCGTCCCGGGCGGGGTGGACATCGAGTACCGATTCCGCGGCGGAAAGGTCGGCGAGGTCCACGAGCCGTACCGGCAATCCGAGGGATCCTTCTCCGTGACCGGCAGCACGACGACGCTGACCGGCGACCCGATGGGCCACCCGATCCCAGATGCCAAGGGCGCCAGCCTCCGTCGCGTCGAGGATGAGAACGGCATCGCAGGGTTCACGATCGACGGGCTGGAAAAGCCGCTGCACATCGACCTTCCGTACCAGGCGGCGCTGCGCGAGATGAAACTCGAGGACGACTCGGAGTTCAACCTGCTGCGCATCGACGGTCTGGCTCAGGTGATTTCGTCGCTGTGGACCGACGACCCGGTGAACACCCGATACCGGCTCGAAGATGCGGTCGCGGACAACCTGGTGAGCTGGGCGGCGCGATTCATGCCCTGGGTACCCACCCCGCGGTTCTAGTCGTCCCGCGTCGCTCCGCCTTCTGCCTCCCAGGCGGATTCACCTTCGGTGTCATCGAAATCCTGCACGTCCGTCTCGTCATGGTCGAGCACCGCGACGGGGGCGGTTGCCGCCGCGCTCGCGGCCGCCCGCTTGGCGGCTTCGAACTTGACGCGCGGAGGTTTCGCCGGCCACCAGTTGGCGTCACCGACCAGTACGGCGGCGGCCGGCACCGTGAGCGTGCGCACCAGGAAGGTGTCCAGCAGCAGCCCGACGCCGATCACGAAGCCGATCTGCGCGGCGGTGAGCACGCTGCTGACCGTGAGGGCCATCATCGATGCCGCGAAGATCAGACCCGCCGAGGTGATCACACCGCCGGTCGCACCGACAGTGCGGATAACTGCCGAGCGCACACCGTACTTCGCCTCGTCGCGGATGCGCGAGATCAACAGCAGGTTGTAGTCGGCGCCGACCGCGACAAGCACCATGAACGCGATTCCCGGTACGCCCCAAGCCAATTCCTGACCGAGGATGAACTGGAACAGCACGACCCCGATGCCCAGCGCCGCGCCGTAGGACAGCACCACCGAGAGCACCAGATACAGCGGCGCGACGATCGCTCGCAGCAGCACCACGAGAATCAGGAAGACCACGATCAGGGTCATGCACAGGATGTAGACGAAGTCGGAGTCGTAGAAGTCCCGGATGTTGGCGTTGATCGACGAGAAGCCCACCATCGAGATCTCGGAGCCGGCGAGCTGTGTGTTGGGCGTGGCCGCGTTCGCGGTGTTGACGATCAGCTTGGTCTGATCCATCGCCTCGGTGCTGAACGGGTTGAGCGCCGTCTGCACCAGGTAGCGCGCCGAGTGGCCGTCCTCGGAGACGAACAGTTTGGCGGCCTTCTTGAACTCCTCCATCGTCAACACCTGCGGCGGGATGTAGAACCCCGACATCGGCGGATCGGCCGCCTCCCGCTTCATCGCCAACAGGAACGACGACGCCTGGTCCAGCCCCTGCCCCAGGTTGCGGGTCTGGTCGACCAAGGTCTGAACACCCACGGCGAGTTGGCGACTCGAGTCGGCGAGCGTGTTCACGCCGGTGACCGCATCGTTGAGTTTCTTCTCGACCCCGCCGGGTTGGCCGACGCCGAGTGAGCGCGCGGCCGACGTCACTTTCTTGACGTTCTGGCTCAGGTCGTGGACGGCCTCGTCGAGCTTTTGCGATCCGTCGGTCTTGGAGAGTTCCCGAGCGAATTCCTCGATGGACTTCACGGCCGGGGTGTTGGCGACGTCGACGATCTTCTGCAGATCCGACCGTGAGTTGACGCAGGCGGGATCCGCGTCGCACACCGGAGAGACGTTGAGCGCGTTGAGCATCGGCGCAGCCCAATCGCCGATGCCCGTGACTCGCAGAATGGTCAGCCCCAATGAGTCGCCCAGCGAGCGCATGCTGGTGACCAACGACGCGGTCTTGTCGATCTGGTCCAGAGTCTTGGCTCCGCCGTACTTCTGCGACATGGTGTCCAGCGCACTGGTCAACCCGCGCACGCTGGCTATCGATCCGACCACCTGGGTGCGGATCTGGCCGAGAACGTCGGCCATCTTGCCGGCACCGCCGGAGAGCAAGGTGAGGTTGTCGTCGTTGGTGCTGATCAGGTTGGACGCATCACCGAGCTTGGTGCCGACTTCACCGGCCTGATAGGTGGTCTTGGCCTGCTCGAGCACCTCCCCGGTCGGGCGGGTGATTCCGCGCACCAGATCGATGTCGGGCAGCTGGGCGATGCGCGCGGCCATCTGTTCCATGTCGGCCAGCGCCTTCGGGGTGCGCAGATCGTTCGGGGACTGGATGAAGAGGAACTGCTGCAGCGTGCTGCTGATGGGGAAGTGTTTGTCCATCACCTCGTAGGCGCGGTTGCTCGCGGAGTCCTGCGGCAGGTTCTTGCGGTCGTCGTAGTTGAACTTCATCAGCGATGTGGTGGCGGCCAGCGCCCCCAGGATCACCACGCTGGTCGCCAGCAACGCGACCGGCCGACGGACCACCATCACCCCGGAGCGGCGCCAGAATCGCCCGGTGATGTCGCGCCGCTGCTTGATCCATCCCCGCCGGCCGGCCAGCACGATGAAGGCCGGCAACAAGGTGATCGACGCGAGGAAGCCCACCACGATCGTCACCGTCAGGGCGGGCCCGACGGTGGAGAAGATGGCCAGTTTGGTGAAGGACATCCCGAGGAACGTCAGCGCGACGGTGCCCGCCGAGCCGGCGATCACCTCGCCGATGGTGACCAGGGCTTCGACGAGGGCGTCGTCGGAGGCCATTCCGGTCTTGGTGAGTTCCTGATAGCGGCTGTAGAGGAAGACGCCGTAGTCGATGCCGGCGCCCATGATCATGCCGACCATCAACATCATGGTCTGTGGGCCCAGGCCAAGACCCAGCTCACCGAGGCCGGCCACGATCTGCTGGGCGACCACCAGGGAAATGCCGATGGTGATCAATGGCATCAGCATCGCGATCAGACTTCGATACACCAGCAGCAGGATCGAGAACACCAAGCCCACCGTGGCGACTTCGATCATGTGCTGATCGCGGGCGCCGATGACGTTCATATCCTCGATGGTCGAGGCGCCACCCACCACATTGACCTGCAGCGACGAGCCCTTCGCCGCGTCCTGGACGGTGTTGATGACGTGGCGATACGACTCTTGGCCGTCCGGGGCGCCCATGGTGCCCGTCATGCTGACCGGCAGGTTCCAGGCCTTCCCGTCCTTGCTGGTCATCACCTCTTTCAGTTCGGGCGTGCGCACGAAGTCCTGGAGCGACGACACGTTCTTGGTGTCGTCCTTGAGGTTGTCGACGATCCGCCGGTACGTATCCTCGTCGGCCGGGGTCAGGCCGTTCTCATTGCTGAGGATGATCGCCGCGAAATTGCCCGCATCGGCTTCGTGAAAAGCGCCCTGCATCTTCTTGACGGAGATCAGCACCGGGGCGTCTTTGGGCAGGAAATCCGGCGGGTTGCGGGCCGCGACAACAGCCAGTGGAGTGATCAGGGCCAGCAGCGCACCGGCCAGAACGAGCCAAGCAGCGATCACGAGCAGAGGGTGGCGAACGATCACCCGACCCAAGCCCGTGAGGAGCTTATGTGGTGACACGCCCCTCAAAACGGCGCGCTTGGACATCACACCAAGTTACATCGCACCGATCGGCCCAGACGTATCACGAGGTGGCGGGACAATTCGTGGCGGATGCCGGTCCGCGAATCGGATCGTACGCCCGGTTGGCGGACTGCGCCCGGCACGCGGGCCGCCATGCCACCATGGAGCAAACAAGGAGGAGCCCGTCATGAGCCTCACGACAGCAGCGGCCGGCGTGCTGATCGCCCTGACTGTGACCGGCGCTCCCGTTCCCCTGGACGAACCGGACCCGGATCTGCCCACCGGGCCCAACGATCCCGCGTGCCTGCAGTTTCCCGGCTATGCCGCATGCCAGGGCGGCCCCTACTGGCAGGGACCCCCGACCGGTCCGCTCGACCCTCAGTGCAGCGCGATGCCCGGCGACGCAGCGTGCGTGGGCAGTCCGTTCACGCCGCCGGCACCACCGCCACCGCCCCCGGCACCGATGCCCCCGCCACCGATGCCGCACATGCCCGAGATGCCGGGCCACATCTAGGCCGCCTCAGCCGATCAAGACCGCATAGCGCGGTTTGATCACCTCGTCGATGATGGCCAGCCGCTCATCGAAGTGGATGAACGCCGATTTCATCGCGTTGATGGTGAACCGCTCGAGATCGCTCCACCCGTAGCCGAACGCATCGACCAGCCGGGCCATCTCCTGACTCATGGTGGTGTCGCTCATCAGGCGGTTGTCGGTGTTGACGGTGACGCGGAACCGCAGCCGTGCGAGCAGGTCGAAGGGATGGCTGGCGATGCTCGTCACCGCGCCGGTCTGGACGTTGGAACTCGGGCACAGCTCGAGCGGGATTCGCTTGTCGCGCAGGATTGCCGCCAGCGGGCCCAGCCGCGCCGTGCCGTCCGGCCTCACCTCGATGTCGTCGACGATGCGTACACCGTGGCCCAGCCGGTCGGCCCCACAGTAGGCCAGCGCCTCGTGGATGGACGGCAGGCCGAATGCCTCACCGGCGTGAATCGTGAAGCGCGCGTTGTTACTTCGCATGTACTCGAACGCATCGAGGTGGCGGGTGGGCGGATAACCCGCCTCCGCACCGGCGATGTCGAACCCGACCACCCCCTTGTCGCGGAACCGGATCGCCAGCGCGGCGATCTCCCGCGATCGCGCGGCGTGGCGCATCGCGGTCACGAGGCAGCGCACCACGATCGGGCGCCCGGCGGCTGCCGCGGCCTTCTCCCCGTCGGCGAAGCCGGCCAGCACCGCGTCGACCACCGCGTCGAGAGAGAGCCCGCCGTCGATGTGCAGTTCCGGGGCGAACCGCACCTCGGCGTACACCACGTTGTCGGCCGCCAGATCCTCCACGCATTCGAACGCCACCCGATGTAGGGACTCAGGGGTCTGCATGACGGCGACGGTGTGGGCGAAGGGTTCGAGGTAGCGCACCAGCGACCCGCTGTGCGCGGCGGTGCGGAAGAACTCGGCCAATCCGGCCTCGTCGGTGGCCGGCAACCCGTCGTACCCGATCTGGCCGGCGATATCGAGGACGGTCGCCGGACGCAGACCGCCGTCGAGGTGGTCGTGCAGCAGTGCCTTGGGTGCTCGGCCGATCATCTCCAGCGTCAACGGTGTGGTCATCGGGCGATCCGATCGATGATGAGCGGGCGTGACTTCGGTGGAACAGCGTCGACGACGGAGAAGGCACCGTCCAGCTCGCCCATCGCGGCGGGGATCCGCTCCGGGGTGTCGGTGTACAGGGTGAACAGCGGCTCACCTGCGCTGACCGGCTCACCCGGCCTGCGGTGGATGCGCACGCCGGCGCCGAATTGCACAGGCTGACCCGGGGCGGCCCGGCCCGCGCCGAGTCGCCAGACGGCAAGCCCCATCGCCAATGCGTCGATGTCACCCATTGTGCCGCCTCGGGGCGCCGGCACGGTCTCGGAATGGGCACCGATCGGAAGCTGTGCGTGAACGTCGCCGCCCTGCGCGGTGACCAGCGCGCGGAAACGATCCATCGCGGTGCCATCGCGCAGCGTCTCGGCCGGATCGCGACCGTCGATGCCGGCCAGCTCCAGCATCTCCCCGGCCAGCCGGACCGTCAGCTCCACGACGTCGTCGGGTCCGCCGCCGGCCAGCACCTCCAGTGACTCGGCGACCTCCAGGGCATTGCCGACTGTGCGACCGAGTGGGACGTCCATGTTGGTCAGGACGGCAACGGTCGGCACCCCGTGGGCCAGGCCCAGCTCCACCATGGTGGCCGCCAGTTCCCTCGACTCCTCTTCCGTTTTCAAGAAGGCACCGCGGCCGACCTTCACGTCGAGCACCAGCGCGTCGGCACCTTCCGCCAGCTTCTTGCTCATCACCGAGCTGGCGATCAACGGCAGCGACTCCACCGTGCCGGTGACATCCCGCAGCGCGTAGATCTTCCGGTCCGCGGGCGCCAGCTCGCCGGCGGCGAAGATCGCCGCACCGATCTCGGACAACTGCTGGCGCACTTGGGCTTTGGATATCTCGGCGGTGAACCCCGGAATCGACTCCAGCTTGTCCAGGGTGCCGCCGGTGTGCCCGAGTCCCCGGCCGGCGGCCTGCGGAACCGCCGCACCGCAGGCCGCGATGACGGGTACCAGCGGAATGGTGATCTTGTCGCCCACACCGCCGGTCGAATGTTTGTCCACCGTCGGGCGGCCCAGATCGCTGAAGTCCAGGCGCTCACCGGAGGCGATCATCGCGGTGGTCCACCGGGAGATCTCGCCACGATCCATGCCGCGCAGGAAGATCGCCATCAGCAGCGCCGACATCTGTTCGTCGGCGACCCCGCCATGGGTGTAGGCGTCGATCACCCAGTCGATGGCCGCGTCGCTCAACCGGCCACCGTCACGTTTGACCCGGATGACCGTCGGCGCATCGAATGTGAACTGCGTCACGGCTTTTCCCGTTCCACCCGGGCCAGGTCATCGGGGCCGAACGCGTCGGGCAACAGCTCGGCCAGCAGGCGCGGGCCCTGCGCGTGATCGACGAGCAGCTCCGGCCCACCGTGCTCGAGCAACAGTTGACGACATCGCCCGCAGGGCATCAGGGCGGCCCCGGTGGCGTCGACGACGGCCACCGCCCGCAGTCGTCCGCCGCCGCCGGATACCAGTGCGCAGACCACCGCGCACTCGGCACAGAGACCTAGGCCATATGAGACATTCTCCACATTGCAGCCGGTGACCACGCGACCGTCATCGACCAGCGCCGCCGCCCCGACGGGGAACCCGGAATACGGCGCGTAGGCGCGAGCAGCAACCTCGATTGCTTTGTCGCGCAGCGATTTCCATTCGATTTCAGTGGTCATGCGTCGCGCACCACACCCGTACTGAATGCATTCACCAACCGCCTCGCCCCGCTCGTCACCCACCGGCCACACCGGCCGAACAGGCCGAAAAGCCGCATCTTGTCCCTGCACCGTAATTCTTTCGACCGTACAAACGGAGTTAGAGTCCAATCCATAACGCAACGATGGTGTTGGAGGCGCTGAATGAGTACAGCGGCACCGGTCGTGCCGGCCCCGCGCGACAAGTCGACGAGGCGACGGCGCACCCTTTACCGCGGTGACCCCGGAATGTGGTCGTGGGTGCTGCATCGCATCACCGGGACCACGATCTTCTTCTTCCTCTTCGTCCACGTCCTGGACACCGCGCTGGTACGGGTCAGCCCGCAGGCCTACAACGAGGTCGTCGAGACCTACAAGACTCCGATCATCGGCCTGATGGAAATCGGCCTGGTGGCCGCGTTGCTCTATCACGCACTCAACGGCGTGCGGATCATCCTGATCGACTTCTGGTGGAAGGGCCCGCGCTATCAGCGGCAGATGCTGTGGGGTGTGGCCGCGGTCTGGCTGCTGGTGATGGTGCCTTCCCTGGTGATCATCGGCATGCACATGGCGGAGCGGTTCCTGTGACCGCGCCCGAGAGCCGGCTGGGACCGCCCGCTCCGATCATGGAACGCAGCCACGACCGCCCGGCCGGGCTGGACAATCCACGCACTCCGCGCCGGCGGTCCGGCATGCCGAACTTCGAGAAGTACGCCTGGCTGTTCATGCGGTTCTCCGGCGTCGTCCTGATCTTCCTGGCGCTGGGTCACCTGTTCATCGGGCTGATGTGGGACGGCGGCGTCTACCGGATCGACTTCAACTACGTCGCCCAGCGCTGGGCCTCGCCGTTCTGGCAGACCTGGGACCTGCTGCTGCTGTGGCTGGCTCAGCTGCACGGCGGCAACGGGATCCGCACGATCATCGGCGACTACGCCCGCAAGGACTCCACCAAGTTCTGGCTGAACTCCTTGCTGGTGATCTCGATGCTCATCACGTTGGTGGTGGGCACCTACGTCCTGCTCACCTTCGATCCCAACATCTCCTAGAAGCACTTCGAGGCGAAAATGATTACCGAACACCGCTACGACGTGGTCATCGTCGGGGCAGGCGGGGCCGGCATGCGCGCCGCCGTCGAAGCCGGCCCCCGGGCGCGGACCGCGGTGCTGACCAAGCTGTACCCCACCCGGTCGCACACCGGCGCCGCCCAGGGCGGCATGTGCGCGGCGCTGGCCAATGTCGAAGAGGACAACTGGGAGTGGCACACCTTCGACACGGTCAAGGGCGGCGACTACCTCGCCGACCAGGACGCCGTCGAGATCATGTGCAAAGAAGCCATCGACGCGGTGCTCGATCTCGAGAAGATGGGCATGCCGTTCAACCGCACCCCGGAAGGACGCATCGACCAGCGCCGCTTCGGCGGGCACACCCGCGATCACGGCAAGGCTCCGGTGCGCCGGGCGTGCTACGCCGCCGACCGCACCGGCCACATGATCCTGCAGACGCTGTACCAAAACTGCGTCAAGCATGATGTGGAGTTCTTCAACGAGTTCTATGCCCTCGACCTGGTGCTGACCGAGACCCCCAGCGGGCCGGTGGCCAGCGGTGTGGTGGCGTACGAACTCGCCACCGGCGACATCCACGTCTTCCACGCCAAGGCCGTCGTGTTCGCCACCGGCGGCTCGGGCCGGATGTACAAGACCACCTCCAACGCCCACACGCTGACCGGCGACGGCCTTGGCATCGTCTTCCGCAAGGGACTCCCCTTGGAGGACATGGAGTTTCACCAGTTCCACCCGACGGGCCTGGCCGGCTTGGGGATTCTCATCTCCGAAGCCGTCCGCGGCGAGGGCGGCCGGTTGCTGAATGGCGAAGGCGAGCGCTTCATGGAGCGCTACGCCCCCACCATCGTCGACCTGGCGCCACGCGACATCGTCGCCCGCTCGATGGTTCTCGAGGTGCTGGAGGGCCGCGGCGCCGGACCACACAAGGACTACGTCTACATCGACGTCCGCCACCTCGGCGCGGATGTGCTGGAAGCCAAGCTGCCCGACATCACCGAGTTCGCCCGCACCTACCTCGGCGTGGATCCGGTGAAGGAACTGGTGCCGGTCTACCCCACCTGCCACTACGTGATGGGCGGCATCCCGACCACGATCACCGGACAGGTGTTGCGGGACAACAACACCACGGTGCCTGGCCTCTACGCCGCAGGCGAATGCGCGTGCGTGTCGGTGCACGGCGCCAACCGCCTGGGCACCAACTCGCTGCTGGACATCAACGTCTTCGGCCGTCGCGCCGGAATCTCGGCCGCCAACTACGCCCTCGGCCACGACTTCGTCGACCTGCCCGAGCAGCCGGCCGGCATGGTGGTGAACTGGGTCTCCGACATCCTCAGCGAGCACGGCAACGAGCGGGTGGCCGACATCCGCAGTGCACTGCAGCAGTCGATGGACAACAACGCCGCGGTGTTCCGCACCGAGGAGACCCTCAAGCAGGCACTGACCGACATCCATTCCCTCAAGGAGCGCTACGCCCGAATCAGCGTGCACGACAAGGGAAAGCGGTACAACAGCGACCTGCTCGAGGCCATCGAGCTGGGCTTCCTGCTGGAACTGGCCGAGGTCACCGTCGTCGGCGCGTTGAACCGCAAGGAATCCCGCGGCGGCCATGCCCGGGAGGACTACCCCAACCGCGACGACACCAACTACATGCGGCACACGATGGCGTACAAGGAAGGCCATGAGCTCCTCAGCGACATCCGGCTGGACTACAAGCCCGTCGTGCAGACCCGTTACGAGCCGATGGAGCGCAAGTATTAATGACGATCGCACCTGACGTTAAAGAGCCCGCCCTGCCGCCGATCCCGGACGGGGCGGTGATGGTGACGCTGAAGATCGCGCGGTTCAACCCTGAGGATCCCGACAGCGCCGGCTACCAGAGCTTCCGGGTGCCGTGCCTGCCGAGCGACCGGCTGCTGAACCTGCTGATCTATGTGAAGAGCTATCTGGACGGCACGCTGACCTTCCGCCGCTCCTGCGCCCACGGGGTGTGCGGATCGGATGCGATGCGGATCAACGGCGTCAACCGGCTGGCGTGCAAGGTCCTGATGCGCGACCTGTTGCCCAAGAAGGACAAGCCGCTCACCATCACCATCGAGCCGATCCGCGGCCTGGCCGTGGAGAAGGACCTCGTGGTCAACATGGAGCCGTTCTTCGACGCCTACCGCGCGGTGAAGCCCTACCTGATCACCTCGGGCAATGCGCCCACGCGGGAACGCATTCAGAGCCCGACCGATCGGGCCCGCTACGACGACACCACCAAGTGCATCCTCTGCGCGTGCTGCACCACCAGCTGCCCGGTGTACTGGAGCGAGGGGTCGTACTTCGGGCCTGCCGCGATCGTGAACGCGCACCGGTTCATCTTCGACAGCCGCGACGAGGGCGCCGCCGAGCGCCTCGACATCCTCAACGACGTCGACGGCGTCTGGCGCTGCCGCACCACGTTCAACTGCACCGACGCCTGCCCGCGCGGCATCGAGGTGACCAAGGCCATCCAGGAGGTCAAGCGCGCGTTGATGTTCGCGCGCTGACCCGGTAGGACTGCCCGCGCGGTTCCCGCTCCCACAGCACGCCGCCACCGGCGGTCACACCCGCGGCGCTCAGTTCCCGCTTGAGGATCTTGTTGGTGGCGGTCTGCGGCAGGTCGTCGTTGATGCGGACGAATCGCGGCCACGCCTTCGGCGACAGGTCGGGCTGGGCGGCCAGAAACTCCTCGAACCGCCCGGGCGTCAGTGATTCACCGTGGCGCAGAACAACTGCCGCCATCACCTGATCGCCCACCCGCTCGTCGGGCACGGCGTACACCGCCACCTGGTTGAGTTGCGGCAGCCGCAGCATGATCCGCTCGATAGGGGCGGCGGCCATGTTCTCCCCGTCGACCCGCATCCAGTCCGACGTCCGGCCGGCGAGATAGATCCAGCCGTCGGCGTCGCGGTAGGCGAGGTCACCGGTCCAGTACATGCCGTGCCGGAGCCGCTCGGAGGTGGCCGCCGGGTCGTTGTAGTAGCCGGTGAACGGCCCGGAGCCGGTGGTGTTGACCAATTCCCCCACCGCGTCGTCGGCATTGACCAGGGCGCCGTTGTCGTCGAAAACCGCGGTGGCGCACTCGGTCACGGTGTCGGGATCATAGATCGACACTCCACCCCAGCCTTTGCCGATCGAGCCGGGCGGGGTGCCGTCCTCGCGCACCACGACGACGGCGAACTCGCTGGAGCCGAAGCCGTCGATGATGCGGCAGCCGAAACGCCGTGAGAATTCCGCGATATCGCGTTCGGTGGCCTCGTTGCCGTACATGATGCGCAGCGGGTTGTCGGCGTCGTCGGGCTGCTCGGGGGTGGCCAGCACCAGCGCCAGCGGCTTACCCACGTAGTTCATGAATGTCACGCCGTAGCGGCGTAGGTCCGGCAGCAGCCGTGACACCGAGAACTTCACCGGCACCATCGCCGCTCCGGCGGTGACCGCCACCGAGAACCCGACGGCCACCCCGTTGGAGTGGAACAGCGGCATCGCGAGGTAGCACACGTCCTCGGCGGTGATGTCCATCTGAGCCACCAGACTCAGACCGCACATCACGCTCATCGTGTGGACGAAGGGCACCGCCTTGGGGTTGCCGCTCGTGCCGGAGGTGAAGATCATCATGAACGGGTCGGTACCGATGACCTCGTGCGGCACAAGCGGTTTCGCAGTCGCGACGGCTTCGGTGTAGCGCGGGCCTGCCACGTTCAGCACGGTGACGCCCGAGAGGTTCAGTCCTTCGATCAACGGCGCATGGTCGTCGTCGACCAGCAACAGCTGACAATCCGAGCGCGTGATGTCCGATATCAGGCCCTCGCCGCGGCGGGTGGTGTTGATGCCGCACAGCACATAGCCGCCGAGCGCGGCGGCTGCCATCGCCCGCACGTAGGCCGGCGAATTCGTCATCAGCGCACCGACGTGTCTCGGCCGTGCCGGATCCAGCCGAGCCAACAACGCGGAGGCTTCCGCTGTTGCCTCGGTAAGGTATTCACGCCAGGTCCAGGTACGTTCGGGTGAGATCACCGCGACGGACTCATCGTCCACGCGGGTGCGCAACAGCTTCTGGACGGTGTCGATCATGCGTCGGCCGGGCGGTAGCGCAGCAGGGTCATCCCGGTGCCGGGAAGGTCGCAGAACACCGGGGTGAGCCGCATCCCGATCCGGATGTTCTCGGGGTCGACATCCACCAGCTCGGTGGAGAACCGCGGCCCGGCATCCCACTGCACAACGGCGGGAAGCTGCGGCAGCGCCTCGGCCCACGGCGGGCCGGTCGGGCGGCGGGCCACCGTATAGGTGTACAGCGTTGCGGCGCCGTCGATCTCGCGCCACTCCAGGTCGTCGGCCAGGGTCCCCGGCGCAAGCGTCCGCGGATAGAACACGTAGCGGCCGGCCGACGGCGAGTACTGCACCAGGATCCGGTGCTGGGCCAGCGCATCCCAGAACGGCTGCGACACCGGCGTGGGTTCGGGAACAGGCATCGGCTCGGCCATCAGTCGCCCCCCAACACCAATGCCACCTGCTCGCTCATGATCCCGCCGGTCCCGGCGACGAACGCGGTGTTGGCGTCGCGAACCTGCGCCGCGGCCGAGCGGCCCATCAACTGGCGGGCGGCGTCGACCACGTGGTGCATGCCCCCGGACATCCCGGCCTGCCCGTAGGACAGCTGCCCGCCTGCGGTGTTGAGCGGAAAGTCACCGCGGAAGGTGAGATCACGGTCCTTGATCCAGCTCATACCCTGTCCCTTCGGGCAGAACCCGGCGTCCTCCAGGGTCATCAGCACCGTGATCGTGTAGCAGTCGTAGACGGAGGCGATGTCGACGTCGGCCGGTGTGAGCCCGGCCATCGCGAACGCCCGCCCGGCCGAGCGGGCAATCGGCGTGACCATCGGATCCTGTGCGTAGGTGGTGGTCTTGAAGGCGATGTGCTCACCGAAACCCTTGATCCAGACCGGACGATGGCGGCTCCTGCGGGCCACATCGGCATTGGCGATCAGCACGCCGGTGCCGCCGTGGACGGGCATGACGATCTCCAGCATGCGAATCGGGTCGGCGATCATCGGACTGGCGAGCACGTCCGCTTCGGTGATCGGCTTGCCGTGGAAGACCGCACCGGGATGCGCGCTGGCGTTGGTGCGCTGGTCCACCACGATCTTGGCCAGCGCCGACGGGTCGTAGCCGTACTGCGCGCCGTACCGTTGAGCGATCTGGGCGAACGGGGCGTTCTGCCCGACGTTGCCGTACGGGATCTCGTACTCGGCCTGCGGCGATCCGAAGTTGTTGCTCGACGCCCCAAACCAACTCGGTGCGACCGGCTCCCGCCGAGCCGACCGCGGCAGGGCCCGCGACCCGGGCAGCACGGCCAGCACCGCGTCGCACAGCCCGAGCTCGACGGCGACGGCCGCGCGCCACACCATGGCGGCCGAGGTCGCACCGCCCAGGTCCACCCGCTCACCGAAATCGATGGGCAACCCCAGGTATTCGGACAGCGTCGCCGGTACGAACATGTCCGATTCAGCCAGGCCGTGCGAGATCAGCCCGTTGACCACGCTCGCGTCCAGCCCGGCATCGTCGAGCACCAGCTTCGTCAACGCCGCGTACTGGTCGAGGGTGAACAGTCCGGGCCCGGTCGGCTTGCGTTCGGCGGGCAGCTCGGCGATCCCGACGATCGCCGCCTCACCGGCGAGCTTCATCAGAATCCTCCCGGCGTCGAGGCAATTCCACGGTGGCGGTGCCGGGCATCAGGATGTCGGCGTCGCGTCTGCCCGCGATCTCCAGGTCCACCAGTCCGCGGTCCGCCTCGATCCGCGTGGCGGTGACCGTGCCCCCGAAGGTCAGCGGCTGTCCGGGGAATGCCACCCCGCGGTTCTGCACCGAATAGTTCACCAGCCTGCCGCGGCCGCCGATCCAGTCGGTGATCGCGCGAGCCAGCAGCGCGGCCTGCAACGGTCCCTGCACCAGGACGTCGTCGTAACCCTCTCGGTCGCGGGCCCACTGCTTGTCGTAGTGGATTCGGTGGCCGTTGTAGGTGGCCGCGCTGAAGAAGAACATCTGCGTCTCGTCGACGGTGACGGTGAGCTCCGGTATCCGGTCGCCGGGCTCGACGTCGTCGAAGAACAACTGGCTCATGGGCGCGCGATCATCGAGGTGGACGCCTCGGCGACCAGCTCACCGTGCTGGTTGCGGTAGACGGTGTGCCAGGTGACCAGAACGAAACGTCCTGAGCGCCCTTCCTTTTCCACCACCGATTCGATGGTGCGGACCATCTCGATCTCGTCGCGGTGATAGGCGGGCAGGTGGAAGGTGGTGCTCTCGCCACCGGCCATCCGCCGCGGCGCCTTCGGAAAGGCGAGACTGCCCGACACGGCGCCCGACGACCCGTCCGGGCGAAGGCCGGCCAGCGGGCTGACGCCGAGAATGGCGTACTGCAGGTACAGCGGCGGGCAGATCACGTCGCGGTAGCCGTTAGCGCGGGCGTAGTCCGGGTCGAACCACAGCGGATTGTCATCGCCGACGGCGGCGGCCCAGCGTTGCCAATCCCGGCGGATGACGTCGCCGCGGGCGGTGGCCGCGACGGTGCCGACGCGCGCCGCCGTCTCGGGATCGATCAAACTCTCGATCACCGGCCGTCCTTGCGCCGCAATCGGTCACCGACGGCAGCACGGCTGACCTCGTCCTCGTCCAGCCAGCCTGCCGCGATGTCGGCACCGCCGCCCAGTGTCGAGAGCACCCGGGCCCGTTCCGACCACAGGTAGAGGTCGGTCTCCACGACGTATCCCATGCCGCCGTGCAACTGATGGGCATCCAGGGTGGCCCACTTTGCCGCCGTGGCGGACTGGATGCGGGCGATCGCGGTTTCCCGAACGGCGCTGCGGCCGTTGCTGATCGCGGCTATCGCGGACTGTGCGGCCAGCCGCGCCGCAGCCAGCCCGATGTGCATGTCCGCCACGATGTGCTGGGCGGCCTGGAACGAGGCGATCGGCCTGCCGAACTGGTGGCGCACGGTGGTGTAGCGCACGGTGCGCTCGAGCACCGCCTCGCCGACGCCGACGAGATCCAGCGCCGTCAAGGCCATCGCGGCGTTGGCTGTGCGACGGAGGTCGTCGCGGCCCAGCGCGGCGCCGTCGTTGAGGACATCGTCGACAGGCACATCATCGAAGCGCACCACCGACGCGCGGTGGCCGCCCATCAGTGCCAGCGGACGCAGCGTCACGCCGTCGTTGTGCAACCGGACGACGAAGCCGACGGTGTTGCCGGACCGGTCGAATCCGGACACCACAATGATGTCGGCGGTATCCGCGTCGTTGACGAAATCGGCTGTGCCGGTGAGTCGCCAACTGCCGTCACGATCCTGATCGGCGCGCATGGTGGCGGTCACATCGGCTGCGTCGTTCGGATTCCACAGCGCGGTGGTGGCGGCGGTCCGCCCGGCGGTCAGGTCGGGCAGCCAGGTCACGCAGGACTTCTCACCGCCGAGGATGTGCAGAGCGTGCGCGGCGATCGCGGTGCTGTGCACGCGCATCGGGCACAGGGCCCGGCCCGCTTCGCGGGCGAAGATTCCGAGATCTGACAGGGATCCGCCGGACCCGCCGTAGACTTCCGGCAACCCCAGCCCCATCACTCCGGCAGTGGCGAGGTCACCCCACAGATCGGCGCGCCCGGCGGCCAGCAGACCGCGCAGACTGGCTTCCAGGTCGCGATCGTCTTGCGAGGGAACGAGTTTCATCTCACCGTCCGTAGGAGGGCATGCTGTTGCCGCGCTGGGCGATGACGTCGCGGAGCACCTCGTTGGTGCCGCCGCCGAAGCGCATGAGCGGCGCGAACCGGTACAGCTTCTCGAACCGTCCGCCGGCCGGCGCCTCCGAATTACGATGCGCCAGTAGACCTTCCGCTCCGAGCAGATCGATACCGAGGTCGGCGATGCGCTGTCGCAGTTCGCTGCTGAAGACTTTCTCCACGCTGACCTCGACGGTGGGAATCACCCCGCCGGCCAACAACGACGACGCCTCGTAGCCCATCAGCCCGGCGACCTCGACGTCGGCCTCGGCCTGGGCCAGCCGGCGGCGGAAACCGGGATTGTCGATCGGGACGGTGCCGTCACGGCGCGGCATCCGCGCCAGCACCTGCAACTCGTCGAGTGCACGCCGCAGGTCCCCGGCGTTGGTCAGCGCGCCGCGCTCCAGATCGAGGGCACCGGTGATGTAGGACCAGCCGCGGTTCTCCTCGCCGATCAGGTTTGTCACCGGCACCCGCACGTCGTCGAAGAAGACCTCGTTGGTCCGGTAACCGGACCATGCGATCAGCGGGCGGATCCGGACACCGGGGCTGTCCACCGGGACGACGATCACCGAAATTCCCCGATGCCGCTGGGCTTGCGGATCTGTGCGTACGCACAGCCATTCGTGGGTGGACCGCTGGGCGCCGCTGTTCCAGATCTTGGATCCGTTGATCACCCACTCGTCGCCGTCGCGGACCGCCTTGGTCCGGAGCGATGCCAGGTCGGTACCGGCGTCCGGCTCGGAATACCCCAGCGCGCAGGTCATCTCGCCCCGGGCGATGAGCGGGAGGAACTCGCGCTTGTTCTGCTCGGTGCCGTGCCGCATGATCATCGGCGCGATCGAGGTGACGGTCAGATCCGGGCCCGGCGCACCCCAGTACTCGAACTCCGTCATCAGCAGGTGCAGATGCACCGGGCCCAGCCCGAGGCCGCCGTATTCCGCAGGCCAGTTCAGGCCGAACCAGCCCTTGGCGCCGAGCTTGCGGCGAAACGCCGCGACCTCGCCGCCCGGGTGCTCCAGATTGTGTTCGGCGATCTCGGCACGAAGGGCGTCAGTGACGTTCTCCCGCAGGAATTCCCGCACCTCCGCCAACCACGCGCGCTGTTCGGCGTCGAGGTCGAAATCCACAAGTCAGCACACTAGCCGAATAGTTAGTCCGTCAACTCAATATTGCCCGGTATCGGGGTGTCACATTTCCGGCCCGGAAAGCATCTTGAGGACATGACAACAACAACTCGACTGGAACCCCTCACCCCCGACAAGGCCCCGCTGCTGACCCGGCTGATGTACCGCTGGGCCAAACGACGCTTCGGCGAGGTCCCCGAACCGTTCGCCGTCTACGCCCATCACACCCGCCTGATGGTGGCCAACGCGGTCCACGAGGGGCTGCTGCAGAACGCCTCGACGACGCTGCCCGCCGCCATCCGTGAACTGGCGGTGTTCTGGACGGCCCGCACCGTCGGCTGTTCGTGGTGCGTGGACTTCGGACAGATGCTGATGCGCCTCGAAGGACTCGACCTCGAGCGGCTCTCCCACATCGACGACTATGCGACCTCACCGCTCTACACCGACGACGAGCGGGCCGCGCTCGCCTACGCCGACGCCATGACCAAGGACCCGCATACGATCACCGATGCGCAGGTCGACGACCTGCGCGGGCGCTTCGGCGCCGACGGGGTGATCGAGCTGACCTATCAGGTCGGGATCGAGAACATGCGGGCCCGGATGAACTCGGCGCTCGGCATCACCGAGCAGGGATTCGGGTCCGGCGACAGCTGCCGAGTCCCCTGGGCCACCTAGCTGCAGAAGCCACCGATTCCATTGCTCTGTTACCTCCAGGAAAACAATTCCGCAGAATCTCCGCACGCTGGCGACTGAAACCGTAGTCTCGTCTCGTTTCATTCAGGCGTTTAAGCAGGAGATGCCATGAGTAAAGGTGAGCTCACCCTCGAGCCCGGAGGCCCGGCCTCGTCCACCGTCGAGAGCAAAGGCCTCAAGGGCGGTGCGCTGGGGTTGGTGTCCAGCATCGTCGTCGGCATGGCCTCGACGGCGCCCGCGTATTCCCTGGCGGCGACGCTCGGGCTGATCGTCGCCAGCGGCGGTGCGCTGCTGGCCGGCGTGAAAGCCCCGGCGATCGTGCTGATCGCGTTCATCCCGATGTACATGATCGCCGTCGCCTACCAGGAACTGAACAAGGCCGAGCCGGACTGCGGGACCACGTTCACGTGGGCTTCACGGGCGTTCGGGCCGCTGATCGGCTGGCTCGGCGGCTGGGGCATCATCGCCGCCGACGTCATCGTGATGGCCAACCTGGCCCAGATCGCCGGCGCCTACTCGTTCACGTTCGTCGGCGACCTCGGCTGGCATTCGGCGGCCGATCTGGCCAACAGCACGCTGTGGTCGACGGTGGCCGGTGTCATCTGGATCATCGTGATGACCTACATCTGCTACCGCGGCATCGAGGTGTCGGCACGCATCCAGTACGGCCTGCTCGGCATCGAGCTCGTGGTGTTGGTGGTGTTCTCGATCATCGCGCTGTTCAAGGTGTACACCCATCAGGCCGAGAGCTATTCGCTGATACCGTCGCTGTCCTGGTTCTGGCCTGGCGGCCTCGACTTCGGGACCGTGATCGCCCCGGCCATCCTCACGGCGATCTTCATCTACTGGGGCTGGGACACCGCGGTGGCGTGCAACGAGGAGTCCGAGGACCCGGGCACCACGCCGGGTCGCGCCGCGGTCATCTCGACCTTCCTGCTGTTGGCGACCTACGCGCTCGTCAGCGTTGCGGCGATCGCGTTCGCGGGCACCGGATCCGACGGCATCGGGCTGGGCAACCCGGACAACGCGGCGGACACGTTCGCCGCAATCGGCCCGGACCTGTTCGGCGACAGCGTGCTC
The DNA here is from genome assembly GCF_008329905.1 of Mycobacterium sp. ELW1. NCBI lineage: Bacteria > Bacillati > Actinomycetota > Actinomycetes > Mycobacteriales > Mycobacteriaceae > Mycobacterium > Mycobacterium sp. ELW1. The sequence goes on from NZ_CP032155.1 coordinate 4,693,105, forward strand.
GGACACATCGGTCTGCTGCTGTTGTCCGCGTCGATCCTGACCTCGGCGTCGGCGTCCACCCAGACCACGATCCTGCCGACCGCGCGCACCACGCTGTCGATGGGTGTGTACAAAGCGCTGCCGCAGTCGTTCGCCAAGATCCACCGCACCTACCTGACCCCCACCACCTCGACCATCGTCATGGGCGCGGTGTCCATCGGGTTCTACGTGTTGTTCACCTTGATCAGCTCGAACCTGCTGTCGGCGCTGATCGGGTCGGTCGGCCTGATGATCGCCTTCTACTACGGCCTCACCGGTTTCGCCTGCGTGTGGTTCTACCGCAAGGACCTCACCGCCTCGACGCGCGACTTCGTCATGCGCGGATTGGTGCCACTGCTCGGCGGGCTGATCCTGCTGGTGGTGTTCGCCTACGGGCTTATGCAGTACGCCAAGCCGGACTGGCTGACCGACGAAGACGGCAACAACGTCACAATCTTCGGATTCGGCGCGGTGGCGGTCGTGGGCATCGGCGCGCTGGTGCTCGGCGTCATCCTGATGGGCGTCTGGTGGCTGATGTCGCCCGACTTCTTCCGGGGCCGCACCCTGTCGCGGCGCTCGAGTGCCGACCTGGTGCTCACGCCGGCGACCGCGGTGGAGGCGCACTTCGGCCTGCCCGACTCCGGGGACATGCCGACGGTCATCTCCCCGGACCTGTCGAACCTTCCGCCGGGCGAGACCGCCATCAACCCGGAGACCGGCGAGGAGTTCACCCGGGGGCCGCAGGCTTAGGGCAGCTCTGCGCGGGGCCACATCCGGTGGCCGGCCACTGCCACCACCGCGGTGATGACGGCGGCAAGGTAGACCGGGTAGCCGGCGTCGAACCGCAACAGCGAGGCACCGCAGAACGCCCCGGCGATGATCACCTTGACAGCCCACAACCGGCGGTGCGTCAGCCACAGCATGCCGGGGCCGAACAGCGTCTCACTGGCGTAGGCGGTGAGCGTGGAGGTGACCACGACGGTGGTGACGTCGGCGACGGCGAGCATCCGCGCGGTGGCGGCCTGGGCGCCCATCAGTGTCGCCAGGGTGGCGGCGATGCCGACGCCGACCGGGGACTCGCCGTGGACCCGAACGAGCGTCAGCACCGTGGCCGCGGCGGCGAGAACCACCGCGCTGGTGGCGAACACGGCGGTGACGACCGGCCGCCAGCCGCCGGGGTGGCGTTGCAACAGGCGGCCCACCACCGCGGCCCCGACCACGTATGCGCACAGCGCCACCAGCGGCCCTGCGACGGGAAGTTCGTCCTCACCTGCCATGCCCATCCCGAGGATCACCACATTGCCGGTCATGTTGCCGGTGAACACCCGGTCGAGCGCGAGATACCCCACCGCGTCCAGCAATCCGGTGACGAAGGTCAGCGCGAGCATCAGCCACAGCTGCAGATGCGCACGGATGAGGACGCTCACGGTTGCGGGCGCGGGTAGTGCGCCACCACCGCGGCGCCGTCCGAGCGGGGATCCGACGCTGCCGTCATCGAGCCACCCGAATCGACGAAGACCACGTTGGCCTGGCCGAGGGCTTCGGTCCGCGGCGGGACCTCGGTCGGGGTGAAGCCCGCCGCACGGATCGACGCCAGCGCGACCGGGTCCAGGTCGGCCTCGACGGTCACGCTGTCCGGGCCGCCGCCGCACTGGGGGCCGACGATGGCGCGGGGCGCGCCGACAGCGTCGACCGCCGTGGCGCCTCCCAGTGCCCGCAGGAGGATCTGGCCGAGGATCTGCGGCTGACCCTGCCCGCCCATGGTCGACAACACATGGCCGATCCTGCCCTGCCGCAACGTCATCGCCGGCATCAGCGTGTGCGCGGGGCGCTTTCGCGGCGCGATCACATTCGGTGACGCCGGGTCCAGACTGAACCCACAGCCGCGGTTGTGGAACAGCACACCGGTGACCGGATCGATCAGTCCGGACCCGAAGGCGTGATACACGCTCTGGATGAGTGACACCGCGTATCCCTCGCCGTCGGCGACGGCGATACCCACGGTGTCCCCGCGGGGGACGCCCGGCGGGCGACTGACCGGTCCGGAATGGGCCAGCATGGCGGCGACGTCGACGGCGGCGTACCGCGGGTCGGCGAGTTGGCTGTCGCGAATCCCGTTGCCGCGGTGGAAAGCCCGCAGCAACTGCCCCATGCCGTCCCCGACCGGGTCGTGCAGCCCGCCGGCGTGCACCACACCGAGCGCATGCAGCAGCAGAAAGCCCTGGCTGTTGGGCGGGCTCGTCAGCACGGTCAGGTCGCCGAACTCCGCTCTCAACGGCTCGACGACCTCGACCTGGAAGTCGGCGAAATCGGCGTCGGTCAGCCAGGATTGGTGGGTGCGCAGGTAACCGACGGCGCGTTGGGCGAGGCCTCCGCTGTAGAACTCGTCGGGTCCCTCGGAGCGAAGCGTCGCCAACGTGTCGGCCAGGGCCGGCTGACGGAACAGCTCACCGGCCGCCATCGGTGCACCGCGCGGGCGGAACACCCGGTCGAAGTCGACGGTGCCGATCAGATCGCGATTGTCGGGGTCGTCGAGGTGGCCGGCCAGCGACGGCGGCACCGGCACCCCATCGCGGGCCGCCGTCTCGGCGGCGTACAGCGTGGAGCTCCATGAGGCGCGGGAACCGAAGCGGCGCATCGCCTCCCACCCTCGCACCCCGCCCGGGACCGTCACCGCGGCCGCACCACGGGCGGGCAACCAGTCGCCGTGCTCGGCGCGCAGGCGGGCGGCATCCACGTCGGCACCGGCCCACCCGGAGGCGTTGAGGCAGCTCACGGTGCCGTCCGGAGTTCGGATCAGGGCGAACAGATCGCCGCCGAGGGCGACGTTGTGCGGGTAGACCACGGTCAGCACCGCGGCGGCGGCGATCGCGGCGTCGATGGCGGTGCCACCGTCGCGCAGCATCGCGATCCCGGCGTCGGTGGCCAGGGCGTGCGGGGTAGCCAGCGCTGCCACTACTGGCTGCCCGCCGAGGGCGGCAGACACGAGAAGATTCACTCCTTCAGCGGATGGTGGAAAGAAACGCCTTGGTGCGGTCGTGCTGCGGGTCGGCGAACAGCCGGTCCGGTGGCGCGTCCTCGATGATTCGGCCGCCGTCCATGACGACGATACGGTCCGCGGCGTCGCGGGCGAACCGCATCTCGTGTGTGACGACCACCATGGTCATGTGGTCGTTGACCAGCTCACGCATCACTGCCAAGACCTCGCCGACCATCTCGACGTCCAAGGCGCTGGTGGGCTCGTCGAACAGCATGACCTTGGGACGCATGGCCAGCGCGCGGGCGATCGCCACCCGCTGTTGCTGTCCTCCGGAGAGCTGGCTGGGGCGGGCATCGGCCTTGTCGGCCAGACCCACTCGGCTCAACAGTGCGGCGGCATCGCGACGCGCCTCGTCTTTGGCCACCCCGAGGACGCGAACCGGCCCGTTCCAGACGTTCTCGGCGGCGGTCATGTGGGGGAACAGGTTGAAATGCTGGAACACGAACCCGATCTCGCGCCGGCGTCGCGCCAACTCGCTGATGCTGTCGATAGCCCGCCAGGAGCGGGTCTATCGAACGATAGGGGACTATCGATTGATAGGCAACAGATAGCGAAGAGCCGGTCTCGCTAGCCCCGCCCGCGCGGAATCGCGGTCAGCCGCGCCGTGGTGGCGGCCTGCACATCCCGAAGAGCGCCATGGTCGACCAGCAGGGCACGCAGCACGAAGTCGGCGGCTTCGAGGGGCCGGCGCCCGCGCACCTGCCCGCCGGGTCCGCCCTGTTCGCGCAGCGTCTCGAACAGCACGCCGTTGATCGCGCGCTGGACGAACCCGGGCTCGAAGGCCACGAACTCCCCCGCCTCGCAGCCCGCGATGACGACCTGCTCGACCAATTCGTGGAACACCGCTATCCCGGCGCGTTCGTCGGCGAGCTCGGCGAGACCCAGCACGGCGTCCTGGTAGAGCCCGCGCGAATCGAACGGCTGATCCAGCGCCTGGCGCACGTCGCAGGCGATGGTCAGGTGCAGTTTCGCCGCCCAGCTGATGTCCTCGGCGAGGTACTGGCGGATCCGTGCCACCGACGGTCCGAGGTCCAGTTCCACCAAGGACTGATAGATGGCGTGCTTGGCCTCGAAGTGGTGGAACAGCGAGGGCTGCCGGATCTGCACGGCGTCGGCGATATCGCGGGTCGACGTACCGAAGAACCCGCGCTGAGCGAAAAGGCTGGCCGCGGCCAGCAGGATGCGACCCCTGGTCGACGTCCAGTCCACCTCGGGAGGCTCCCAGTCAGGCCCGTACTTCACCGCCAGATTGTGTCACCACCCCCGAAGGGGCCCGGCACCGGCCGCTTACCTCTTCTTGAAAATCGTGCGGTGCCAATCTTTTTCGGCCACACCTGTGATGTCGCTCATCACGTGCTTGATGGTCAGGTACTCCTCGAAGGAGTAGTCGCTCATGTCCTTGCCGAAGCCGGACGCCCCGACCCCGCCGTGCGGCATCTCACTGATGATCGGGATGTGGTCGTTGATCCACACGCAGCCGGCGTTGATCTCGCGCGAGGCGCGCTGGGCGCGGTAGACGTCGCGGGTCCACGCCGAGGCGGCCAGCCCGTAGTCGGTGTCGTTGGCCTGGCGCAGCGCGTCGTCGTCGCCGTCGTGGGTGCGCACAGTCAGCACCGGGCCGAAGATCTCGTCGCGATAGACCTCGGAGGTCTCGGCGACGTCGGCGATCAGTGTCGGCAGGTAGAACGACCCGGGCCGGTCCGGGGCCGCACCACCGGTGACGACGCGTCCGCCCTCGCCCGGCGCCCGGGACACCATCGCCGCGACCTTGTCGCGATGAGCCGCCGAGATCAGCGGGCCCAGGTCGGTGTCGGGGTCCTGCGGGTCACCGACGACCATCTTGCCCATCAGTTCGCCCACCCCGGCGACGAAGTCGTCGTAGAGATCGCGGGCGACGATCGCGCGGGTGGCTGCCGTGCAGTCCTGCCCCGAGTTGATCAGCGATCCGGCCACCGCGCCGTTGATCGCGGCATCCAGATCGGCGTCGTCGAACACCACGAACGGGGCCTTGCCGCCCAGTTCCAGTTGAGTGCGGTGACCGTGGACCGCCGCCGCGGCCATCACCCGACGCCCGACGGCCGTCGAGCCGGTGAACGTCACGACGTCGACATCGCGGTGGCCGGCCAGAGCCGAGCCGACATCCGCGCCGGCGCCGGTGATGACGTTGAGCACGCCGTCGGGCAGGCCGGCCTCGGTGGCGAGCCGGGCCAGGGTGAGCGTGGTCAGCGGGGTCAGCTCGGCGGGCTTGATGACCACCGAACAGCCGGCGGCCAACGCGGGCAGCACCTTCCACACCGCCATCTGCAGCGGGTAGTTCCACGGCGTGATCGTCGCGACCACGCCGACCGCTTCGCGCCGGATCGACGACGTGTGGTCGCCGCTGTACTCCCCGGTGGCCTTGCCCTCGAGGTGGCGGGCCGCTCCGGCGAAGAACGCGATGTTGTCGATGCTGCCGGGGACGTCGAACTCGGTGGCCAGCCGGATCGGTTTGCCGGTCTGGCTGACCTCTTCGGCGGCGATCTCCTCGGCGTGGGCGTCGACGAGCTCGGCCAGCTTGGCCAATACCGTGGCACGCTCGACGGGGGTGGCCCGCGACCAGCCGCCCAGCGCGGCTCGGGCGGCGGCCACCGCGGTGTCGACGTCGGCGGGCTGGGCGAGCGCCAGCTCCGCGACGACGCTGCCGTCGGCGGGGTTGATGACCTGGTGGAGGCTGCCGCCGGTCACCAGCGGGGCGCCATCGATCCAGCTACCGGGCACAATTCGGGTCTTGTCAGAGGTGAGTGCGGTCACCGATCCACGGTAACCGACCCGCTCAGCGAGTGCTACGCATTCCCGCAGTATGGGTGGGTTATCGCCACCAATTTCATCGATCTTGTTGCCTTAAACAACTGATTCCGTGCACAATCATGGGCATGCGTGACTCGGGTGTACCGGCCACTCGGTTTCCCGTCCGCGCCATTGGGGCGGGTGGAAACGGGCCCGTCCAGTTGGACGAGATGTCCAAAGCCATTATCGAGAAACTGCAGCAGGACGGCAGGCGTTCCTACGCCGCGATCGGCAAGGCCGTCGGGCTGTCGGAGGCGGCGGTGCGCCAGCGGGTGCAGCGCCTGGTCGACTCCGGGGTGATGCAGATCGTCGCGGTGACCGATCCCCTCCAGCTGGGATTCAGCAGGCAGGCGATGATCGGTATCCGCTGCACGGGCGATACCACCAAGGTCGCCGAGAAGCTCGCACAGATCGACGCCGTCGACTACGTGGTGCTCACCGCGGGCACCTTCGACGCGATCGCGGAGGTGGTGTGCGAGGACGACGCCGAGCTGCTGGAGCTGCTCAACACCGAGATCCGCGCTGTACCCGGGGTGACCTCGACAGAAACCTTGGTCTATCTCAAACTCGTTAAACAACAATACAATTGGGGAACACGATGAGTACCACCACGCTCGATCTCACAGCGGAGCTGTCGGCCAAGGCCGACCGCCACCTGTGGGGCCACTTTGCCCGGCACGGTGCGGGGCTGACGCCGCCGATCATCAGCCGCGGCGAAGGCGTGTACATCTACGACAGCCACGGCAAGCGCTACTTCGACGGCCTCTCAGGTCTTTTCGTGGTCCAGGCCGGGCACGGCCGCAAGGAACTGGCCGAGGCCGCCGCCAAGCAGGCCGAGACCCTCGAGTTCTTCCCGCTTTGGTCCTACGCCACCCCGCCGGCGATCGAATTGGCCGACCGGCTGGCGAATTACGCTCCCGGTGACCTGAATCGGGTGTTCTTCACCACCGGCGGCGGCGAAGCGGTCGAGAGTGCCTGGAAGCTGGCGAAGAACTTCTTCAAGCTGACCGGCAAGCCGGGCAAGTACAAGGTGATCTCGCGGGCCATCGCCTACCACGGCACCCCGCAGGGAGCGCTGGCCATCACCGGCCTGCCCGACTTCAAGAAGCCGTTCGAACCGCTGACGCCCGGTGGTTTCCGGGTGCCCAACACCAACTTCTACCGCGCGCCCGCGCCGTATGACACCGATCCCAAGGCGTGGGGCCGCTACTGTGCCGACCGGATCGCCGAGGCGATCGAGTTCGAGGGCCCCGATACGGTGTGCGCGGTCTTCTTGGAGCCGGTGCAGAATGCCGGCGGCTGCTTCCCGCCGCCGCCCGGATACTTCGAGCGGGTCCGCGAGATCTGCGACGAGTACGACGTGCTGCTGGTCTCCGACGAGGTGATCTGCGCGTTCGGCCGGATCGGTTCGATGTTCGCCTGCGAGGACATCGGCTACCAGCCCGACATCATCACCTGCGCCAAGGGCATGACCTCGGGCTACTCGCCGATCGGCGCGATGATCGCCAGCGACCGGCTGTTCGAGCCGTTCAACGACGGCAAGACCACCTTCGGTCACGGCTACACCTTCGGCGGGCACCCGGTGTCCTCGGCGGTGGCGCTGGCCAACCTCGACATCTTCGAGCGCGAGGGCATCAACGACCACGTCAAGACCAACGCCCCGATCTTCCGCGCCACGCTGGAGAAGCTCCTCGAGCTGCCGATCGTCGGCGACGTGCGCGGTGAAGGATTCTTCTACGGCATCGAGCTGGTCAAGGACAAGGCCACGCGGGAGACCTTCAACGACGACGAGAGCGAGCGGCTGCTGCGCGGCTTCCTGTCCTCGGCGTTGTTCGAAGCCGGCCTGTACTGCCGCGCCGACGACCGGGGCGACCCAGTCGTGCAGTTGGCGCCGCCGCTGATCAGCGGGCCGAAGGAGTTCGACGAGATCTACGACATCTTGCACCGGGTGCTCAGCGAGGCCAGCCGCCTGCTGTGACCGGGGCCGCCAAACCCCCGATCGATCCCGTGCGGTGGCAGCCGCCTCCCCTTCGGCTGCTGCCACCGCCGGATCTCTCCGGTTCGCTGCGGGTCATCGGCATCCCCGGGCATGCCCCTGAGGATGTCGTGGCCGACGCCGACGGCACGATCTGGACCGGAACCGACAATGGTGCGATCGTGCGGATCCGGAGAAGTCATGCCCCCGAGGTGGTTGCCAACACCGGCGGCCGACCACTCGGGCTCGCGGTGGCCCGCGACGGCCGGCTGCTGATCTGCGACAGCCACCGTGGGCTGCTGCGCCTCGATCCGGCCACCGGCTCATTCGAGACCCTGGTGAGCGAGGTAGCCGGACGGCCATTGACGTTCTGCAGCAATGTCGTCGAATCATCAGACGGCACAATCTTTTTCACCGAGTCGACGTCGCGCTTCCACTACGAGTACTACAAGGGCGCGGTGCTCGAGGCCCGGCCCAGCGGGTCACTGTTCCGCCGGGACGTCGACGGCACCGTGACGACCCTGGCCAGTGGGTTGCGGTTCGCCAACGGGGTGACGCTGACTGCCGACGAGTCGGCCCTGGTGGTCGCCGAGACGACGGCCTGCCGGGTGTCGAAGTACCCGCTGACGAGTTCGGGTATCGGCGAGCCGGTGCCGCTGATCGAGCACCTGCCCGGTTATCCGGACAACATCTCGACGGCCCCCGACGGACGTATCTGGGTTGCGCTGGTCAGCGAACGCAACGCGGTCGGCGAATGGCTGGCTCCACGCGCTCCGGTGGTGCGGCGGCTGATGTGGCGACTGCCCTACGGTTGGCTGCCCAGCCCCAAGCCGGTGGTGTGGGCGATATCGATCGATCCCGACGGCACGGTGACGTCGCAGCTGCGGACCGCCGATCCGCGGTTCGCGCTGGCCACCGGGCTCGTGGAGCACGATGGCACCCTGTGGCTGGGCTGCATCGGGGCCTCAGCCGTCGCGTGTCTCGATTTGTAACACCAACCACTCCTGTCACAGCGCGGCTCCCCGGTTTCCGGGCTCCAATCCCCTACTCTGCGAGTCGATGGCGAGCTCGAAACTCTTCGCGCGGTGTGCTGCCGCGGTGGCCGCGACGCTGTGCGTCGTCGGCACGTCGGCGACCGCGTGGGCCGACCCGGACCCCAACACGTGCCCCTACCGGGTGACCACCCCGCCTGCCGTCGACTCCTCTGAGGTGCCCCAGGCAGGCGACCCACCACAACCGCTTCCCGTTCCGGCCAAGCCGGTGGGCGGCGACGCGCTGGCGGGATGCGGAGTGATCGTCGCGGCGGGCACGCCGCCGGTCCCTGACGACATCTCGGCCGAATCGTGGGTGGTGGCCGACCTCGACACCGGCGACATCATCGCCGCGCGCGATCCGCATGCCCGGCACCGGCCCGCCAGCATCATCAAGGTGCTGATCGCGATGCAGGCCATGAACGAGCTGCCGCTCAACAAGCTCGTCGTAGGCACACAGGACGACGCCAACGCCGAAGGCACCAGGGTGGGCGTGGACGAGGGCGGCAAGTACACCGTCAACGACCTGTTGCACGGCCTGCTGATGCACTCCGGCAACGACGCGGCGCACGCGCTGGCCATGCAGGTCGGTGGCTGGGATACCGCGCTGCAGAAGATCAACACGCTGGCCCGCAAGCTCGGCGGGCAGGACACCCGCGCCGCCACGCCGTCCGGCCTGGACGGGCCGGGCATGAGCACATCGGCCTACGACATCGGCCTGTTCTACCGATATGCCTGGGAGAACCCCACTTTCGCGAGCATCGTCGCAACGCAGAAGTACGACTTCCCCGGCCACCCGGCCAAGCCCGGCGACGAGGGTGACCATCCGGGCTACGAGCTGGAGAACGACAACCAGCTGCTCTACAACTATCCGGGCGCGCTCGGCGGCAAGACAGGGTACACCGACGATGCCGGGCAGACGTTCGTCGGCGCCGCCAACCGCGACGGCCGCAGGCTGGTGGCGGTGCTGCTGCGCGGCACCCGCCAGCCCATCCCGCCGTGGCAACAGGCCGCGCACCTGCTCGACTACGGCTTCGCCACCCCACCCGGAACCCGGATCGGGAACCTGATCGACCCGGATCCCTCCCTGCTGCCGCCCAAGCCGGATGCCGCCGCCGCCGTCAAAGCCAGTGGTACCCAGCTGCTTCCCGAGGCCGACGCGGTGCCGGTGCGGGTGGGTGTCGGGGTGGTCGGCACGCTGGTGGTGTTCTCGCTCATCATGATGGCGCGGGCGATCAACCGCAGACCGGTGCGCGGGCGCTAGACCCGGCGCTAGTCGCGTTCGCGCCGCCAGAGCCGCGAAACACCCAGTGCACCAACCGCACCCACCGCCATCGCGGCGACCGCCTGCCGGGTGCTCAGACCGTCATCCGGCCCCACCCGCGGCGAGATGACCGCCGGGCCCGGCGCCGGAACCGGGGCGGGACGCTCATTGTCCTTCGACGTGGCCGCCCACGCGGTGGCGAACAGCACCAGCCGAGCGGTGATGTAGGCGAACACCATCAGACCCAACACCGGGCCGAACGTCGCGCCGGCCGGACCGTGCACCACCGACCTCAGGTAGATCGAGCCGACCAGCTTGAAGATCTCGAACGCCACCGCGGCCATCAGCCCGGCGCGCACACTGCTGCGGAAGCTCACCGGCACGCGGGGCAAGCGCGCGATCATCCAGCTGAACAACAGCCACGACACCGCCCACGACATCACCAGCGAGAGGATCCTCAGCGCGCCGCCAAGCCCGGCCAGGTGGGGCACACCGACCCACTCCAGCACCGTCGTCATCAGCGATGGGTCCGCCAGCGCGGTCAGCGCGACAGTCGCGATGATCGCCACGAAGACCGACAGGAGCACCGCCAAGTCCGACAGCTTCGTGCGCAGAAAACCCTGTTCGTCGACGCGCTGCTCCCACATCTGGCTCAGCGCCTCGCGCAGATTCGCGGTCCAGCCCAGTCCCGCCCACGCCGCGGTCGCCAGACCGATCACGCCCACCGACGTCCGGGAGTCGATCGCCGAATCGATCAGTCCGATCAGCTGCTGGCCGAAGTCCCCGGAAACCGTTGTCCGGATTCGATTTTCGATATCGGCAAGCAGGTGCGGGCGGCTGGCAAGCACGAACCCGCCGGCCGCGAAGCCGACCATCAGCAGGGGGAACAGCGCGAAGATCGTGTAATAGGTGATGCCCGCGGCGTAGAAGTCGCCCTTGACGTTCTGATAGCGCATCCCGGCACGGATCGCGTGGTCGATCCAGTGGTAGCGGGCCCGCAGCCGGTCCAGGCGACCCGGTTCGGCCGGTTCAGACATGCCCAGCCCCTCGTCGTGTCACGAACTCGTCGGCAGAAACCCTAACCGGTCGTATACCCGTCCGATGGTCTTCGCAGACACCTCGCGAGCACGGTCGGCCCCCTTGGCCAGGATCGCCTGCAGTTCGCCCGGATCGGCGAGCAGTTCGTCGACCCGCTGCTGCAACGGGGTGACGTAGGAGACGACGGCGTCGGCGGTGTCCTTCTTCAGATCGCCATAGCCGCGGCCGGAATAACCGGCCACCAACGTGTCGATGTCGGTGCCGGTGACCGCCGACTGGATCGACAGCAGGTTGGACACCCCTGGCTTGGCGTCCACGTCATAGCGGATCTCCCGCTCGCTGTCGGTGACGGCCGAGCGGATCTTCTTCGCCGTGACCTTCGGGTCATCGAGCAGGCTGATCAGTCCGGCCTCGGTGGCCGCGGACTTGCTCATCTTGGCCGTCGGTTCCTGCAGGTCGTAGATCTTGGCCGTCACCTTGGGGATCATCGGCTCCGGGATGACGAAGGTGTCGGGGAAGCGGACGTTGAACCGCTGCGCGACGTCGCGGGCCAGCTCCAGATGCTGGCGCTGATCCTCACCGACGGGCACCAGGTCGGTGTCGTAGAGCAGCACGTCGGCGGCCATCAGCACCGGATAGGTGAACAGACCCACCGTCGTCGCCTCCGCGCCCTGCTTCTGCGACTTGTCCTTGAACTGCGTCATCCGCGAGGCCTGGCCGAATCCGGTGAAACAGCCCAGCGCCCAGGCCAGCTCGGTGTGCGCGGGCACGTGGCTCTGCACGAAGATCGTCGCGCGGTCGGGGTCGATACCCAGCGCCAGGTACTGGGCGGCGGTCACCAGGGTGCGGTGGCGCAGTGTGGCGGGGTCCTGCGGCACGGTGATCGCATGCAGGTCCACCACGCAGAAGAACGCGTCGTAATCGTCCTGCAGCCCGACCCACTGCCTGATCGCGCCAAGGGCATTGCCCAGGTGCAGCGAATCTGACGTCGGCTGGACGCCGGAGAAAACGACACGACGAGATGAGCTGTTCATGGTGCGTCAATCCTGTCACGAGTCCCATCCAGGACCGTCGAGTGGCATTAGCATCCTGCTTCGTGCGAGGAAGACTGGCGCTGGCCGCCGCTATGACGATGATCTGCGCGCTGGCAGGGTGCGGCAGCAACGCGGGTGACGAGAAGCGCCCGGCGTCGACGGCGGTGGTGATCGTGTCCGGCGGGGATGCGACGACGCCGTTCACCGGCCCCGAGCAGGCCTGCAAGACCGGGCTGGCCGCCGGCAACACCGACACCGCGCTGCGGGAGTATCTGCTCGGCAAGGGCTACACCGTCTACACCTCCCCCGCGATGGCGGGCCGCGGCCAGGTGGTCGACCAGACCGGTTTCGGACCGTTCGGCGTCTGCCCGATCACCTTGCCGGAGAACATGACCGTCGACTCGACGGGCAGCATCGACACCGCGGGCGAACACCTGGCCCGGTTCCTCACCTGGTTGCACACCGACAAGGGCGTCACCGAGGTCGACTTCGTCGGCCACTCGATGGGCGGGCTGTACTCCCGCGCGGCCATCCGGGTGCTGGCGTCGACGAACTCGCCGCTGAAGGTGCGGTCGCTGACTACCATCGGGACCCCGTGGCAGGGCTCCTACCTGTCGGATTTCGCCAACGGGCTGATCCCGCTGAGCGATTGCAAGGGCGACACCTTCTGCGAGACGTCGATGAAAGGCATGTCCGACGAGGTGAAGCGGCTCATGGCCGGTTCGGGCCGCGAGGTCAACCAGGCGTTCCTGATGGGCAAGAACGGCTGGAACGAATACCAGTCCGGGGTGCTCGACAAGATCCCGGTGGTGTTGATCGGCGGCAAGAAGTTCAACCCCAAAAATTCCGGCAGCGACGGGCCGGTGAACCCGGCGGTGTGGCCCAACGACGGCATCGTCGCACTGCAGAGCGCGCTCGCCAAGAACATCAGCGACCCGGTGCTGCCGCACCGGCGCTGTTCGACCTTCGACGACACCCACAGCATTTTCGTCTCCAATCTTGCTGGGCTGGAACAGAAAACCGCGCTGACGTGGGATCCGCAGGTGCTCGAAGTCGTGCACAAGGCCATCGACGATGCACCCAAGGCGCTTGACGGGCCCAACCGGGAAGGCTGCCCGTCGTAGTGCGCCGCATCCTGGCGCTGGCTGCCGTGGTGTTGCTGGCGGGCTGCTCGCACAGCGGCACCGGCGCCCGCCCACCTGCGCAGGCGGTGGTCCTGGTGTCCGGACTGGCCGGCACCGCCCCCTACACCGCGCCCGACGCTTCGTGTGCGATCGGTCTGCCGGCCGGCACCGATCACACCGCGTTGCGCGAACACCTTGCGGGGAAGGGGTATTCGGTGTTCACCGCCCCGGCGATGGCCGGCCCCGGCCAGGTGCACGACACACGCGGCTACGGCGCATTCGCCGCCTGCCCCGCGCCGCTGCCCGCGTCGATGACCCTCGACAGCACCGGCAGCATCGACCTCGCCGGCGAGCACCTGGCCCGGTTCATCGACTGGCTGCACACCGAGAGACACATCGACGAGGTGGATCTGGTGGGCCATTCGATGGGTGGACTGTTCGCCCGGGCGGCGATCCGCACCCTTGCGGCCGAGCAGTCACCGGTCACCGTCCGATCTCTGACGACGATCGGAACACCTTGGCAGGGTTCCTATCTGGCGAATTTTGTCGAGGGAACAGTAAAGCTGGGCGACTGCCTGGGCGACCAGTTCTGTGAAAGCCAGATGCAAGGCTATTCCAGAGATATTGCGGCCGTTCATGTTTCCGGTTCGGCGCGTGAGCTCGGGCAGTCGTATCTGATGGGCGCCAAGGGCTGGAACAGCTTTCAGGCGGGCGTGCTCGACAGGGTGCCCGTCACACTGATCGGCGGCAACCGATTCGACCGTGCGGGCGGCGGCCCGGCGGTATGGCCGAACGACGGCGTGGTGGAGTTACGCAGTGCCCTGGGCCGCGACATCGACGACGCCGTGGTGCCGCACCGGCGCTGCCGCGTCGTCGACGACACCCACAGCGACTACGTCTCGACGATCAGCAGGCTGCCCCGCGATACCGCCCTGACCTGGGACCCGCGGGTGCTGGACGCGGTGACCCAGGCGATCGACGGCGCAGCCGAGGCACTGAACGGCCGTACCCGACAAGGGTGCTGATGCCGACGTGTCCCCCAATCGGTGGACACGGAAAACGGCTGGTCAGCCGATCGACCTAAGGGTGGTGAACGCGAATGATTGTTCTCAGACCGAACGACATTCGAGAAAGAGGCACCACGATGACCACGAACCGCATCAAGGCTCTGATCGCAGCCCCCGCCCTCGCCGCTGCCGTCATCGGTGGTGCAGCGCTCACGTTCGCCGGACCGGCCAGCGCGACCACCACCTTGAACGACTACTCCCCGTACACCGACAGCTCCACGACCGGCAACTTCTACGCCCCGACCACCTACGCCACCCCGGCCACGACGTACGTCCCGTGGGGCGCCTGGATCAACGGAAACTACTAGACCAGGAAGACATGGGCCGGTTGCCTCCTCCCCCCCGAGGCGACCGGCCCATTTTTGTCGGCTCAGCCGAACTCGACGGTCACCGGTGCGTGATCCGACCAGCGCAGCGCGTAGGCCGCGGGCTTTTCGACCCGCGCCGACACTGTTCGTGCCGCCAGGCTCTCGCTGGCCAGGTGGTAGTCGATGCGCCAGCCCGCGTCGTTGTCGAACGCTTTACCGCGCCACGACCACCAGCTGTACGGGCCTGCGACATCAGGGTGCATCTGGCGCACGACGTCCACCCAGCCGGAGTCCAGCAGGTCAGTGAGCCACTGCCGCTCGCTGGGCAGGAACCCGGCCTTCTTGACGTTGGCCTTCCACGCCTTGATGTCGTTCTCGGTGTGGGCGATGTTCCAGTCGCCGCAGATCACCGCGTCGCGCCCGTCGGCCGTCAGCTCCGCCATCCGCTTGGCCAGTGCGGCCATGAACCGTTCCTTCTCCAGCTGGCGGTCGGTGCCGGCTTCACCGGTGTGCACATACACGCTGGCGACCGTGTGGCCACTCGCCAGATCAGCCTCGACATAGCGGCCGTGTAGCTCGAACTCGGTTGCCGCCAAGCCGATTCGGACCGCCTCGAACGGGGTGCGGGACAGGATCGCCACCCCGCTGCGGCCCTTGAGATGCGGGCTGGCCGAGGCCAGGTGCCAGCCGTCGGCCACCGCCGGCGCCAGCGCCTCGGCGATCTGCTCGTCGTCGGAACGGGTTTCCTGCAGGCACACCACGTCGGAGGTGGTCTGCGACAGCCAGGCCAACAGTCCGAGGTTCTCGGCCGAACGCTGGCGGACAGCGGCGCGGACGCCGTTGACATTGATGGTGGTCACGATCACGGGAGAAAACCTATCTTGCGGTACCGGCGGTATCACCTTTACGGTCTGGTTGTGGCGACCCGCGAATCAATCCATCTAGGTGCCGGCGAACCGATCCTGCTCCTGCACCCGTTCATGATGTCCTCCTACGTCTGGTCCGACGTTGCGCCCCGGCTTGCCGACACCGGCCGCTTCGAGGTGTTCGCACCGTCGATGGCCGGTCACAACGGTGGCCCGCGCAGCCGGTCGTTGATCCTGGACTCCTCGACCCTGGCCGACCACGTCGAGCGCCAGCTGGACGAGATGGGCTGGGACACCGCCCACGTCGTCGGCAACTCGCTGGGCGGCTGGGTGGCCTTCGAGCTCGAGCGACGTGGCCGGGCCAGGACGCTGACCGGGATCGCCCCGGCCGGCGGCTGGCACCGCTGGTCACCGGTGAAATACGAGATCGTCGGCAAGTTCATCGCCGGCCTGCCGGTGTGGCTGACCGCCCGGCTGCTGGGCGAACGCGCGCTGCGGCTGCCCGGCGTCAAAGCCGCAGCCACGGTGCCGATCAGCGCCACCCCGCAGGGCGTCACCGAGGTGCAGCTGCAGGAGATCCTCGATGACGTCACGCATTGTCCGGCCTACTACCAGCTGCTCATCAAGGCGTTGCTGATGCCGGGACTGATGGAGCTGACCGAGTTGTCGGTCCCGACGCACCTGGTGGTCTGCGAACGCGACCGGGTGCTGCCCCATCCAAGGTTCACCAAGCACTTCCACAAGCACATTCCGGAGATCACCAAGGTGACGCATCTCGACGGCGTCGGGCACATCCCGATGTTCGAGGCGCCGGATCGCGTCACGAACCTGATCGCCGACTGGGTCGACGCCCACGTACCGCCGGTGCGGCAGCCCAGCCCAATCAGTGAGGCGGGAGCTAGCTGTACTGACCACGGACGTTAGGGACGGCGTGGCGTGGTGACATGACGAAGACCTCCGAGTGAAGTGCGAGCTGTCTAGGAACGCACCAACTCATCTCGGAGGTCTTCGTGTCCCACCGTAACGCCCCGTTGTCTGAAACCGGACGCCTGCGACTGGCCCGTTGCGTCGTCGAGGACGGTTGGAGTCTTCGACGCGCTGCTGACCGATTCCAGGTAGCAGTGACTACCGCCAGTCGCTGGGCGAGCCGCTACCGCGAATATGGTCCGGCCGGCATGGTCGACCGCAGCTCACGGCCTCACCGCTGCCCCAATCAGACTCCAACACGTACCGAGCGGCGCATCATCAAGGTGCGTGTCATTCGCCGTTGGGGACCGGCGCGCATCGGTTATCTGCTGGGCCTGCACCCCTCGACGGTGCACCGGGTCCTCACTCGTTACGGCATGGCCAAACTGCGCTGGCTGGACCGCGGCACTGGCTGCGTGATCCGACGCATGCAACCCGCCGAGTGCGGCGAAATGGTCCACATCGACGTCAAGAAGCTGGGCAAAATTCCTGCCGGCGGCGGCTGGCGGATGCTGGGTCGCTCGGTGGGTAACCGCAATCACCAAGCCGACAAAAGCAGTGGACAGACCAACAAACGTCGACAACCGGTACGCGGCTATCACTTCCTGCACACCGCAATCGACGGCTATTCCCGGCTGGCCTACAGCGAGATACTCAGCGATGAACGCAAAGACACGGCCGCCGCCTTCTGGCTACGAGCCAACACCTGGTTCGCCCAACATGGCATCAACGTTCGAAAAGTGTTGACCGACAATGGATCATGCTATCGATCACATCCCTTCCGGGACGCACTGGGCACCATCGAGCATCGCCGAACCCGGCCCTATCGGCCACAGACAAATGGCAAAGTAGAGCGGTTCCACCGCACGCTGGCCGAAGAATGGGCCTACGCCCGGCTCTACCGCAGCGACACCGAACGCTGCGACGAGTTCATCACCTGGCTGCACACCTACAATTACCACCGCGGCCACACCGCACTCGGCGGCCAACCACCCGCCGCCCGCGTACCTAACCTCTCAGGTCAGTACAGCTAGCTGAGCGCCGAGTTGAAGGTCTTGCTCGGCCGCATCACCGAAGTGGTCTTGTCCCGGTCCGGGTAGTAGTAGCCGCCGATGTCGACGGCTTGGCCCTGCACCTCGGCCAGTTCGGCGATGATGGTGTCCTCGTTCTCGGCGAGGGTCTTGGCGAGCGGCGCGAAATGCTCGGCCAGTTCCTTGTCCTCGGTCTGCTCGGCAAGTGCCTGCGCCCAGTACAGCGCGAGGTAGAACTGGCTACCACGGTTGTCCAGTTCGCCTGCCTTGCGCGACGGATTCTTGTTGGCGTCCAACAACTCTCCGACCGCGGTGTCCAGCGTGGTCGCCAGCACCTTGGCCTTGGCGTTGCCGAACTTGTTGCCCAGATCCTCGAGGCTGGCGCCGATCGCCAGGAACTCACCGAGCGAATCCCAGCGCAGGTGGTTCTCCTCCACCAGCTGGCTGACGTGCTTGGGAGCCGACCCACCGGCACCGGTCTCGTACAGCCCGCCGCCGGCCATCAGCGGCACGATCGACAGCATCTTGGCGCTGGTGCCGAGCTCCAGGATCGGGAACAGGTCGGTGAGGTAGTCACGCAGGATGTTGCCGGTGGCAGCGATGGTGTCCTGCCCACGGATCACCCGCTCGAGGGTGTACCGCATGGCCCACACCTGCGGCAGGATCGTGATGTCCAGGCCCTCGGTGTCCTCCTCCTTGAGGTAGGCCTTCACCTTCTTGCGCAGCTCGTTCTCGTGCGGACGTTCGTCGTCCAGCCAGAACACCGTCGTCATCCCGGACAGCCTGGCCCGGTTCACGGCCAGCTTGACCCAGTCGCGGATGGGCGCGTCCTTGACGATCGGCATGCGCCAGATGTCGCCCTCTTCGACGTCCCACGACAGCAGAACCTCGCCGGTGTCGACGTCGACGATGTCGGCGACGCCGTCGACCGGGATCTCGAAGGTCTTGTCGTGGCTGCCGTACTCCTCGGCCTTCTGCGCCATCAGACCGACGTTGGGAACGGTGCCCATCGTGGTCGGATCGAACTGGCCGTGGGTCTTACAGAAGTTGATCATCTCCTGGTACATCCGGGAGAACGTCGACTCCGGGTTGACGGCCTTGGTGTCCTTGGTGCGGCCGTCGGCGCCGTACATCTTGCCGCCGAGCCGGATCATCGCGGGCATCGAGGCGTCGACGATCACGTCGGACGGCGAGTGGAAGTTCGAGATGCCCTTCGCCGAGTCCACCATCGCCAGCTCCGGCCGGTGCTCGTGGCACTTGTGCAGGTCTTCGATGATCTCTTCGCGCTGCGAAGCGGGCAGGGATTCGATCTTGTCGTAAAGGTCGGAGAGCCCGTTGTTGACGTTGACGCCGAGCTCGTCGAACAGCTTGCCGTGCTTGGCGAATGCGTCCTTGTAGAAGACCTTCACCGCGTGGCCGAACACGATGGGGTGCGACACCTTCATCATGGTGGCCTTGACGTGCAGCGAGAACATCACGCCCGTCTTGTACGCGTCCTCGATCTCCTTCTCGTAGAAGTCGATCAGCGCCTTCTTGCTCATGAACATGCTGTCGATGACGTCGCCCTCGTCGAGCTTGACCTCGGGCTTGAGCACGATCGGGTCACCGGTCTTGGGCGTCAGCACCATCTTCACGGTGCGGTCCTTGTCCAGCGTCATCGACTTCTCGCCGTGGTAGAAGTCGCCGGTCTTCATGGTCGCCACGTGGGTGCGCGACGCCTGCGACCACTGGCCCATGCTGTGCGGGTGCTTCTTGGCGTACTCCTTGACCGCCTTGGGCGCGCGACGGTCTGAGTTGCCTTCGCGCAGAACCGGATTCACTGCGCTACCGAGGATCTTGCCGTAGCGCTGGCGGATCTCTTTTTCCTCGTCGGTCTTCGGATCGCCCGGGAAGTCGGGGAGGTCGTAGCCCTTGGACTTGAGCTCTTTGATCGCGGCGATCAGCTGCGGTACCGAGGCGCTGATGTTGGGCAGCTTGATGATGTTGGCGCTCGGGTCCTGGGTCAGCTCGCCGAGTTCGGCCAGATTGTCCGGCACCTTCTGCTCGTCGGTCAGCCGGTCGCTGAACTCGGCCAGGATGCGCGCGGCCACCGAGATGTCGCTGGTCTTGACGTCGATGCCGGCCGCCTCGACGAACGTGCGCAACACCGGCAAGAACGCGTACGTCGCCAGCAGCGGCGCCTCATCGGTGAGCGTGTAGATGATGGTCGGGTTCTCGGCGCTCATTGCTGTTGTCTCCCGGGCGGTCAGTCAGGTGCTTTGGCGGCTATCAGTATCGCGTCGCTTCTGAACCTACGTGACCGCCGTCGTCGTATCTGTTGAGAGGTCTGCGTCACAGTCGTACCCGACGGCGCCAATAATCCCGCTGGCCTCCCGTTACGAAGGTCCGCTATGCTTTGACTCGGTCATGAGCGCCAGCGTCAAGCCCCGGCTCGCTGGCCGGCAACCCTCCAACCGCGGTGGGGTGCTCCGGGTGAAGACCAGGTTGAGCAGCTGCACGTAGCTGCACGGCAAGCGCGGGTCCGCTCAGAACGGGCCCCCAGAACAGATGGAGGTTCGTTTTTCATATGAGCACGTCAGACACCGAGGATCCGACCGCGAACTGGTCCTTCGAGACCAAGCAGATCCACGCCGGCCAAACCCCCGACGCCGCGACGCACGCCCGGGCACTGCCGATCTACGCCACCACGTCGTACACGTTCGACAACACCGACCACGCCGCCGCGCTGTTCGGGCTGGCCGAGCCGGGCAACATCTACACCCGGATCATGAATCCGACCCAGGACACCGTCGAGCAGCGCATCGCCGCCCTCGAAGGTGGCGTGGCCGCCCTGTTCCTGTCGTCCGGGCAGGCGGCGGAGACGTTCGCGATCCTGAATATCGCCGGCGCCGGCGATCACGTCGTCTCCTCCCCGAGGCTCTACGGCGGCACCTACAACCTGCTGCACTACACGCTGCCGAAGCTGGGCATCGAAACCACGTTCGTGACCGACCCCGACGACCCGGAGTCCTGGCAGGCGGCGATCCGGCCCAACACGAAGGCCTTCTTCGGCGAGACGATCTCCAACCCTCAAATAGATGTGCTCGACATCCCGGCGGTGTCGAAGGTGGCGCACGACAACGGCGTTCCGCTGATCGTGGACAACACCATCGCCACGCCTTACCTGATTCAGCCGATCGCCCACGGCGCCGACATCGTCGTGCACTCGGCGACCAAATACCTCGGCGGCCACGGCACGGCCATCGCCGGGGTGATCGTCGACAGCGGCAAGTTCGACTGGACCAGCGGTAAGTTCCCCGGCTTCACCACCCCGGATCCGAGCTATCACGGCGTGGTGTTCGCCGAGCTCGGACCGCCCGCCTACGCACTGAAGGCGCGCGTTCAGCTGCTGCGCGACCTCGGCTCGGCGGGGTCGCCGTTCAATGCCTTCCTGATCGCGCAGGGCCTGGAGACGCTCAGCCTGCGGATCGAACGCCACGTGTCCAACGCGCTGAAGGTGGCCGAATACCTGGCCGGGCACTCCGACGTGGTGTCGGTCAACTACGCCGGGCTGCCGACCTCCCCCGTGGTACGAGCGCGCAAAGAAGCTGGCGCCCAAGGGGACCGGCGCGGTGCTGGCCTTCGAGCTGGCCGGCGGCGTCGAGGCCGGGAAGGCGTTCGTCAACGCCCTGACGCTGCACAGCCACGTCGCCAATATCGGCGACGTGCGTTCGCTGGTGATCCACCCGGCGTCGACCACTCATCAGCAGCTGTCCGCCGAGGAGCAGTTGGCCACCGGCGTCACCCCTGGTCTGGTGCGACTGGCCGTCGGCCTCGAGGGCATCGACGACATCCTGGCCGACCTGGAGCGCGGCTTCGCCGCCGCCAAGTCCGTGTCGGCGGATGCCTCGGACCCGCGGGCCGTGGCGGCCCTTTGAGTGAGCCCGACATGACCCTCTCTGATGAGCGCACAGTGACGCTGCCCGCCGAAGGTGAGATCGGCGTCGTCGACATCGGCCCGCTGACGCTGGAAAGCGGCGAGGTGCTCGAGCACGTGTCGATCGCGGTGCAGCGCTGGGGCGAGCTCTCCCCCGACCGGGACAACGTCGTCGTCGCGCTGCATGCGCTGACCGGCGACTCGCATCTGACCGGGCCTGCCGGCCCCGGCCACCCCACCCCCGGCTGGTGGGACGGTGTTGCGGGCCCCGGCGCCCCGATCGACACCACCCGCTGGTGCGCGGTGGCCACCAATGTCCTGGGCGGCTGCCGCGGATCGACCGGGCCCAGCTCGCTGGCCCGCGACGGCAAACCGTGGGGTTCGCGATTCCCGATCATCACGGTCCGCGACCAGGTCAATGCCGATGTGGCCGCGTTGGCCGCACTCGGCATCACCGAGGTCGCGGCGCTGGTCGGCGGGTCGATGGGCGGCGCCAGAGCGCTGGAATGGATGGTCGGCTATCCCGACCGGGTGCGGGCGGCGCTGGTGCTGGCCGTCGGGGCCCGGGCGACCGCCGACCAGATCGGCACGCAGAGCACGCAGATTGCGGCGATCAAGGCCGATCCGAACTGGCAGGGCGGCGACTATCACGGCACCGGCCGCCACCCCGACGTCGGGCTGCAACTGGCCCGCCGGTTCGCCCACCTCACCTACCGCGGTGAGGTGGAGTTGGACAACCGGTTCGGCAATGCCGCCCAGGACGACGAGGACACGCTGGCCGGCGGCCGGTACGCCGTGCAGAGCTACCTGGAGTACCAGGGGGCCAAGCTGGTCAACCGGTTCGACGCGGGCAGCTACGTGACGCTGACCGAGACGCTGTCGAATCACGATGTCGGGCGCGGACGCGGTGGTGTGGCCGCGGCGCTGGGCTCGTGCCCGGTGCCGACGGTGGTCGGCGGGATCACCTCGGACCGGCTCTACCCGCTGCGGCTGCAGCAGGAGCTGGCCGGATTGCTGCCGAACTGCTCGGGGCTCAACGTCGTCGAGTCGATGTACGGGCACGACGGCTTCCTCGTCGAGACGGACGCGGTGGGCGAGCTCATCCGCCGGACCCTCGACCTGGCCGACGGCAACAGTTTCCGCACGCCGTGACGGAGTCGCAGCGCGAACGCTCCCTGTCCTTCGGGTCCGAGGCCGCCGCCTACGAGCGGGGCCGCCCGTCGTATCCGCCGGAGGCCATCGACTGGCTGCTGCCACCCGGTGCGAGCGATGTGCTGGACCTGGGTGCCGGCACCGGCAAGCTGACCACCCGACTGGTCGAGCGCGGCCTGAATGTGGTGGCCGTCGATCCGTTGGCCGAGATGCTCGAGTTGCTCAGCTCGGCACTGCCCGACACCCCGGCGCTGCTGGGCACTGCCGAGCAGATCCCGTTGCCGGACAATAGCGTCGACGCGGTTCTGGTTGCGCAGGCCTGGCATTGGTTCGACCCGGAGCAGGCCGTCGCCGAAGTGGCCCGGGTACTGCGGCCGGGCGGGCGGCTCGGGTTGGTGTGGAACGCCCGCGACGAACGCCTGGGCTGGGTCAAAGACCTCGGGCGCATCATCGGCCACGAGAACGCCCAGTTCAACGACACCACCACAGTGCCCGAGCCATTCGTCGACGTCGAGCATCATCGCGTCGAGTGGACGAGTTATCTGACACCGCAGGCCCTGATCGACCTGGTGGCATCGCGCAGCTACTGCATCACGCAGCCTGCGGCGGTGCGCAGCCAGACGCTCGCGGAGGTTCGCGAGTTGCTGGCCACCCACCCCGCGCTGGCGAACTCGACCGGGCTGGCACTTCCGTACATCACTGTGTGCTTGCGGGCGACGCTCGGCGATTAAGGTTGGCGGCCATGGGGGTGTCCGCCGACCAATGGCTGTCCACGCTGGGCGCAGCGGGGTTGGCGGCGTTCCACTGTCGGCGCGACGCGGACGGGATCGTCATCGTCTCGCGCACACCGGAATTCGTCGGCACCATGCAGACACTCAGCGGCACCCTCGACGAACGAACCCTGCTGTCCCAACTGACTGCGCGGTGGCCGACGGTGCCGGGCAGCGAACCGTTCGAGGTGGCGGCCGACGCCTCGACCTGGCGGTGCGTCCTGCAGCCGACCGACGGCGCGGACGACGACTATCTCGCAATTCTGCGGCTGTCGGACACGCTCCGCCCGCCCAACAACGCGTTCTCGACGATCGTGGAGAACCTGCCCGACATCGTCACCCGCTACACGCGCGAATATCGATGTCTGTACGCCAATCCCGCGTTGGGTGCGGCCACCGGCGTTCCGGCCGAGGCGCGATTCGGCAGGACCCTGGCCGAGATGGTTGCACCGGCCGAACTCGCAGCGGAATTCGAGGCGTGGTACTCCCGAGTGGTGGACACCGGCGCGCCGGTGGAGCTTGAATTCGCCTACACCGGGCCCGCCGGTCTGTGCCACTACCTCGGCCGGGCGACCCCCGAGTTCGATCACAGTGGTGAGGTCAGCGCCATCATGGCGGTGATCCGCGATGTCAGCGAAGTGAGACGGCTCCAGCATCAGCTCGAACACCTCGCCCGCACCGACCCGCTCACGTCGCTGCTGAACCGTCGCAGTTTCACCGACCGGCTGGACGTCGAACTGGCTCGCGTCCGCACGGGGCAGGCGGGCTTCAGCCTGCTCATGCTCGACCTCGATCACTTCAAGGACATCAACGACAGGTTCGGGCATGTCGCCGGCGACCGGGTGCTGGAGGCCGTCGGGCGAATCTTGCTGGCGGAAACCCGTCCGCACGACGTGGTCGCGCGACTGGGCGGCGACGAGTTCTGCATCGCGCTGATCGATACCTGTGCCGAGGATGCGCGTGCGGCGGCAGATCGGATTCGCCGACAGATCAGCGGTATCGAGGGTCAGGACGGCACGCCGATCGGGGTGAGCGTGAGCATCGGTGTCGCCGTCGCAGACGACGACGTCACGGCGCTGGACCTGCTCTCCCAGGTCGATGCATTGATGTATCAGTCGAAGCTCGGCGGTCGCCGTGGGTGATGACGCGCTGGCATGGCTGACCGCGGCGGATGTACCCGCCTTCCTCTGTCACCGTGCCGGAGAACGGATCGAGATCGTAGACCGCACAACGGCGTTCACAGCCGCAGTCGACTCGCGCACCGGATCGCTCGACGAACCCGGGATGCTGGCGCAATTGCCGGCGGCATGGCCCGGATCCCGCAGCTCGCATGCGGTGGCACCCCTTGCCGGCCTGCCCGACGTGCACTGCGTACTACAGGCACTCGACGAGCCGCCGACCCGCTGCGTGGGGATCCTGCGTTTCTCGACGGTCGCGCAGCGCGACAACGACACCTTCTTCACCACGGTCGAGGCGTTGCCCGATATCGTTGCGCGACTTGATCGCAACCATCGACACGTGTACATCAATCCGACGATCGAAAGCTTCACCGGGCTCTCCCCTCAGCAGATGATCGGCAGGAGCAAGCGCGAGATCGGCTTGCCCCAGCAGTTGGTCGAGGTCTGGGAACCGTTGGTCGACAAGGTATTCGACACCGGGGAGCCCGCCGAACAGGAGGACGTGCTGCCCACCATGCACGGACCCCGCCACTTCCTGACCCGGGTCGTTCCCGAGTTCAGGCCCGACGGCGCATTCCACACCGTGCTCAGCACATCGCACGACATCACCGGACTCAAAGAACTGCAATGGCAGCTCGAGCTCCTGGCCCGAACCGACCCCCTGACATCGTTGATGAACCGGCGCGGCCTCATGGAGCGTGCCGAAACCGAACTGCTGCGTGTGGGTCGACGCGAAGGACGTCTGAGCCTGCTCGTGCTCGACGTCAACGATTTCAAAACCATCAACGACTCGTTCGGACACGCCGCCGGCGACAGCGTGCTGATCGCGATCGGCCACGCGCTTCAGGAGGAAACCCGGGACGACGACTTCGCCGCCCGTCTCGGCGGCGACGAGTTCTGCGTTGGACTGGTCGACGTCGACGATTCCCATGCGGCATCCGTGGTCGAGCGAATTCGATTACGTGTCAACGCCCTTGGCGTCGGCGACGGGTGCCCGTGTGCGGTGAGCCTGAGCATCGGATTGGCGAGCGCCGGCGAACACGACCACAGCGTTTCCGATCTGCTCAACCGGGTGGATCAGCTGATGTACCGGGAGAAGTCCCGCGGCCGCGACCCGTTTTAGCCGGCCGCCCCGAACCAGCGCCCCAACGCCGCCTGGAGTTTCTTCCCATCGGCGAGCTCGAAATCGTCTGCGGCCCAGGCTACATAACCGTCCGGCCGGATGAGAAGAGCGGCGGGGCCGCCGGTGAGTTGCGTTTCAACGATGTCGACGCGGTCAGCCCAGCTTTGCGCGGCCGCTGCGGCGGCACCACCGCACAGATCCAGCAGCACCGGTCGCGCCTCGTGCAGCAGGCCCGCCACCGGCCGCCCGTCGTCGAGCGTCAGGTCCGGCACGAGGTGACCGGACAGCGGGTGGTCGTCACCGACGTCGTAACGCACGTCCGAGCCGGCGAGCAGCCGCCCCAGGTGTTGGGTGACCTCGGGAATGGCGATCAGCTCGGTGAAAAGCGCACGCAGTTCGGCCACTTCGGGGCCCGAGGCCATCAGCGCGCTCTGAGCCATCGAATGCATCATGACGCGGCGGCCCACCGGATGGCGCTCGGTTTCATAGCTGTCGAGCAGTCCGGGCGGCGCCCAGCCGTTGACGTCGGCGGCCAGCTTCCAGCCGAGGTTCACCGCGTCCTGCAGACCGAGGTTCAGCCCGGGACCACCCATCGCCGAGTGCACGTGGGCGGCGTCGCCGAGCAGCAGGACGCGTCCGGCCCGGTAATGCTCGGCCTGCCTGGTGTTCTGGCCGTCGATCCGGCGCTTCGCGTGCGGGCCCGGACCGCGTGGCTCCTCCAGTGGCACATCGACGCCCAAGATCCGCTGAAGGCTGGCCCTCAGTTCGGCCAATGTCAGCGGACCATCCTCGTCGGCGCGGCCCTCCTCCCGGGTTCCCACCAGCAGCACACCCGGCTGAAGGCTGCCGGCCAGTACCATACCTCTGTCAAACCTGTTGTGCCCGAACGGGATGTGCCCTATCCCGGGAATGTTCAAGCCACCGTCGGGTGCGCGAAGCTCGTCGGGCACGTCTACCTGGGCCAGCCGCGCGACGGTCTCCGACGTGGTGCCGGGGAAGTCGATGCCGACGCTCTTGCGCACCAGACTTCGGCCGCCGTCGGCCCCCACGAGGTAACCGGCGCTCAGGTCGTAGACACCGTCGGCGGTGGCGACGCTCAGCGCGACACCGTCCTCACCCGGCCGGAGCCCGGTCAGTTCGTGCCCCCACCGCAGATCGACACCGAGGTCGCGGGCACGCTTCTCCAGCAGCCGGACCAGCCGGGGCTGCGGCATCATCATCGCGTACATGGGGCTGGTGGACGGGTCGGGATAGGTCAGCTGCATCCCGGAGAACATCCATCCCGGCAGCGCCTGCGGCCTGTCCTCACCGGTGAACGCGGAGTACAGCCCGCGCATATCGAGCATCCGGACCACCTGTCCGACAAGGCCGTTGGCCTTGGGCTCGTCGCCGGCAGCGGGCAGGGCGTCGAGGACGACGGGGGTGATGCCGGCCAGGGCCAGTTCACACGCCAACATCAGGCCGTTGGGTCCGGCGCCGGAGATGACGACGTCGTGGTTTTCAGTCATGATGATTCCTCTTCGGTTCGGGAAGGCCCGCAACGACATCGGCGAAGCCCCGGCGCATCAGGCCGACGATCGGAACGGGCGGGTCGGCGGCGATGTAGGTGTCCATGGCGGCTTCGGCGACGGCACGGATGCTGGCGGCCACGAGGCGCGGATACATGTCGCGCACCGGGTCGGTCCCGGTGCGCTCGGCGATCGCCTCGATCCATTCGGCCATCAGGTTGTCGGCCAGCGCATTACGCACCTCGTTGGCCATGGTCAGCTCGACGAGCTGATCCAGTTGTGCACGCGTAGGCGCGAAGTCCTCGCCCATCTCGGCGAGCAACGGCTCGAGCACCGACTCGGCGATCGCCGTCCACAGCGGCTCGTCGACGGGCCACGAACGAAAGGTGCTCAGGCTGCGGCGCATTCGCTCGATCTGGCGGTAGGCGATCGCCTCGTATTTACCGGCGAAGTAATTGTTGAACGTGCGCAGGGACACCCCGGCGCGCTCCGCGATGGCCTCGCGGGTGACGTTGTCCAGCCCGCGCTCGAAGACCAGGTGCAGCGCGGCGTCGCTGAGCGCCCTGCGGGTGTCGGCCTTCTTGCGTTCGCGCAGTCCTTCGGTCACACCGCTACCGTACGCCCAAACTTGCATACCGTGCAAGATTGCCTGTCAGGCAAGTTTGTCTACGACGTCCCCAGCGGGTCGATCGTCGAGGCCACGTACACCATGATCACGCACACCGTCGTCATCGTCGCGAAGTCGACGCCGCGGGAGCGCACCACCAACAGGCCCGCCCGCTCCTCGGACAGCACCAACCGCAGCGCGGCCGCCACCCCCACCGCGATGCCGATCAGCAGTGAGCCTCGGCGCCAGAATCCGGCCGCCACCAGCACGAAGGCGACCACGAAGATCAGCCCCACACCGAGGATCGGCCACTGCGAGCGCACGACCCGCCCGGTGAAGGCGACGGCCTCCGCACGGGTCGGCAGTCGGCGCCTCGCGCGAGCCGTCACGGGGCCGCTTCGGCCAGTTCGACGACGTTGGTCAGCAGAAATGCCCGGGTCAGCGGACCGACCCCGCCGGGATTGGGCGACACATGGCCGGCCACCTCCCAGACGTCGGGATGGACGTCTCCGGTGAGCTTGCCCTCCACCCGGCTCACGCCCACGTCGACGACGGCTGCACCCGGCCGCACCATGTCGGCGGTCAGCATGTGCGGCACACCGACCGCGGCGATGATGATGTCGGCCTGCCGGGTCAACTCAGGAAGATCACGAGTTCCGGTGTGGCACAACGTCACTGTCGCGTTCTCGCTACGACGGGTGAGGAGTAGGCCCAGCGGGCGACCGACCGTCACACCACGGCCGATGACCACCACGTGCGCGCCGGCGATCGGCACGTCGAAGCGGCGCAGCAGGTGCACGATGCCGCGCGGCGTGCAGGGCAGCGGCGCGGCCTTGCCGAGCACCAGGCGGCCCAGGTTGGTCGGGTGCAGGCCGTCGGCGTCCTTGTCCGGGTCGACCCGTTCCAGCGCGGCGTTCTCGTCGAGATGGCGCGGCAGCGGCAGCTGCACGATGTAGCCGGTGCACTCGGGGTTGGCGTTGAGCTCGTCGAGGGTGTCGTCGAGCTGGGCCTGGCTCACGTCGGCGGGCAGATCCCGGCGGATCGAGGTGATGCCGACCTTCGCGCAGTCGGAGTGCTTGCCCTTCACATACGCGTGCGAACCGGGGTCGTCGCCGACCAGGACGGTGCCCAGTCCCGGGGTACGTCCCGCGGCGGTCAGCGCCGCCACACGGTCTTTGAGATCGACGAAGATCTCGTCACGGGTGAGCTTGCCGTCCAGGCTGATAGCGACCACGACCGTATTGTTCCATTGACCGAACGCCATCGTTGACAGCACTGTTCAGGGCGTGGTCAGCTGCGGTTATGAACGATGCGCCCGATGTGTTCAGCCCGGCCACGCTCGGCCCCATCACGCTGCGCAACCGGACCATCAAGTCGGCCACGTTCGAGGCGCGAACCCCCGACGACGTCGTCTCCGATGACCTGATCGCGTTCCACCGGGCGATCGCCGCCGGCGGCATCGGCATGACGACCGTCGCCTACACCGCGGTGAGCCAGGGCGGGCGCACCAACGGCGGACAGATCTGGATGCGTCCGGAAGCGGTGCCCGGCCTGCGCAGGCTCGCCGACGCCGTGCACGCCGAGGGTGCGGCGATCAGCGCGCAGATCGGGCACGCCGGCCCGGTCGCTAATGCCCGCTCGAACAAGGCCGCGGCGCTGGCCCCGGTTCGGTTCTTCAACCCGCTGTCGATGAAGTTCGCCAAGCACGCCACCCGTGACGACATCAACAACGTCATCGCCGCGCACGCCTCGGCAGCCCGGTTCGCCATCGACTCCGGATTCGACGCCGTCGAGATCCACCTCGGCCACAACTATCTGGCCAGCTCGTTCCTGTCCCCGATGATCAACCGGCGCACCGACGAGTTCGGCGGGTCGCTGGAGAACCGGGCCAAGGTCGCCCGCGGCATCGTGATGGCCGTGCGCCGTGAGGTCGAGCGCCTGGGCCCGGCCCCGATTGCGGTGACCGCCAAGCTCAACATGGCCGACGGAGTGCGCGGCTCGATCCAGATCGAGGAGTCGCTGCAGACCGCCAAGTGGCTGGAGGAAGACGGCGGCCTGGACGCGATCGAACTCACCGCGGGCAGCTCACTGCTCAACCCCATGTACCTGTTCCGCGGCGACGCCCCGGTCAAGGAGTTCGCCGCAGCGCAGAAATGGCCGCTGAACTGGGGCATGCGGATGACCGGCAAGAAGTTCATGCGGGAATACCCCTACCGGGAGACGTACCTGCTGCGCGATGCCGAGCAGTTCCGCAAAGAGCTGACCATGCCGCTGATCCTGCTCGGCGGCATCACCAACCGCGAGAGCATGGACCGCGCGATGGCCGCGGGTTTCGAGTTCGTGGCGATGGGCCGCGCGTTGCTGGCCGAGCCCGATCTGCTCAATCGCATCCAGGCCGACGGGGACGCGCACTCGGTGAAGTCGCTGTGCACGCACTGCAACAAATGCATGCCGACCATCTACTCGCGGACCCTTTGTGTCGTGACGGGCGGTCCGGCATGACGGGAAGACGGCGCCACTACCGATAGAGTTGGTCTCGATGACTCGACCAGCCGCGCCCGATCTGACAGTTCGGTACGACGGGTCGGAGCGTACTTTCGCCGCAGGGCACGATGTCGTGGTTGGCCGCGACCTCCGTGCTGACGTGCGAATCGCCCACCCCTTGATCTCCCGCGCCCATCTGGTGCTCCGTTTCGACCACGGCCGATGGATGGCCATCGACAACGGCTCCCTGAACGGCATGTTCGTCAACGGCCGCCGGGTGCCGTCGGTCGACATCAGTGACGGCCTGACCGTCAACGTCGGCAATCCCGATGGGCCACCGATGAGCTTCGGCCTCGGCCGCCATCAGGGCTCGGTGGGACGCCCGCCGCAGACGTCGTCGGTGCGCATGTCGGTCCCGCCGTCGTCGCCGTCGTGGCCGGCCAACCCGAGCCGGGGTGTGCCGACCGCCGGGCAGTGGCAGCCTCCGCCGTCGCAAGCCCAGCCGACCCACCAGCCGCCGGTGTATCCGACCAGCGGCTCGCGGGCGCAGCCGACCTACCACCCGCCTGCCGCGACGGGGCCGGTCGGCCATCAGCAGGCGGCGGCACCCACCCAGATGCGTCCCGCCGTCGGCAAGCCCGCGCAGCCGTCGTCGAATCTCGCGACGTCGATGCTGAAGATCCTGCGCCCGGGCGCACCCAGCGAGGTGCCGCCGGGCGGGATCAAGATCGGTCGCGCGACCGACAACGACATCGTCATCCCCGACGTACTGGCGTCGCGCCATCACGCCACGCTGATCCCGACACCGGGCGGCACGGAGATCGTCGACAACCGCAGCATCAACGGCACGTTCGTCAACGGCAGCCGGGTCGACACCGCGATGCTGAACGAGGGCGACACCGTCACGATCGGCAACATCGACCTCGTCTTTGCCGGCGGCACGCTGGCCCGGCGCACCGAGACGTCGGCGGCCACCGCCACCGGCGGTCTGGACGTCCGCGCGGTGACATGGACGATCGAGCACAACAAGACGTTGCTGGACAACATCTCGCTGACCGCGCGCCCCGGCACACTGACCGCGGTGATCGGCCCGTCCGGCGCGGGCAAGTCGACGTTCGCGCGACTGGTCGCCGGCTACACCCATCCGACAAGTGGCACAGTCACTTTCGAGGGTCACAACATTCACGCCGAGTATGCCTCGCTGCGATCCCGGATCGGCATGGTGCCGCAGGACGACGTGGTGCACGGCCAGCTGACCGTGAACCAGGCGCTGATGTACGCCGCGGAACTGCGGCTGCCGCCGGACACCACCAAGGAAGACCGCCAGCAGGTGGTGGCCCAGGTGCTCGCCGAGCTGGAGATGACCCAGCACCAGAACACCCGGGTGGACAAGCTCTCCGGCGGTCAGCGCAAGCGCGCCTCGGTGGCGCTCGAGCTGCTGACCGGCCCGTCGCTGCTGATCCTCGACGAGCCGACGTCCGGCCTGGACCCGGCGCTGGACCGCCAGGTCATGACGATGCTGCGCCAGCTGGCCGACGCCGGCCGCGTGGTGTTGGTGGTCACCCACTCGCTGACCTACCTCGACGTGTGCGACCAGGTGCTGCTGCTGGCGCCCGGCGGCAAGACGGCGTTCTGCGGTCCGCCCAGCCAGATCGGACCGGCGATGGGCACCACCAACTGGGCCGACATCTTCAGCTCGGTCGCCGGCGATCCCGACGGCGCCTATCAGC
Organism: Mycobacterium sp. ELW1; assembly: GCF_008329905.1. NCBI lineage: Bacteria > Bacillati > Actinomycetota > Actinomycetes > Mycobacteriales > Mycobacteriaceae > Mycobacterium > Mycobacterium sp. ELW1. The sequence continues at coordinate 4,725,161 of NZ_CP032155.1, forward strand.
GCTACCTCCAGCAGACCGGGCCTACTCCCCCACCGCCGCCGGTCGAGACGCCGTCGAACATGGGCGAGCCGACGCACACCAGCTTGCTGCGCCAGTTCTCCACGATCGCGCGTCGCCAGATGCGGCTGATCATCTCGGACCGGGGCTACTTCGCGTTCCTGGCGCTGCTGCCGTTCATCATGGGTGTGCTGTCGCTGTCGGTGCCCGGCACCGTCGGCTTCGGCGTACCCAATCCGATGGGTGATGCGCCCAACGAACCCGGCCAGATCCTGGTGCTGCTCAATGTCGGCGCGATCTTCATGGGCACCGCGCTGACGGTGCGCGACCTGATCGGTGAACGCCCGATCTTCCGAAGAGAGCAAGCCGTCGGGCTGTCGACGACGGCGTACCTGCTGGCGAAGGTCTGCATCTACGCGGTGTTCGCGATCGTGCAGTCGACCATCGTCACGGCGATCACGATTGCCGGCAAGGGCGGTCCGACGCAGGGATCGCTGACGTTCCTGAGCCCGACGCTGGAACTGTTCGTGGTGATGGCGGCGACGACGGTGACCGCGGCGATGGTGGGCCTCGCACTGTCGGCGCTGGCCAAGTCCAACGAGCAGATCATGCCGCTGCTGGTGGTCGCGGTCATGAGCCAGCTGGTGTTCTCCGGCGGCATGATCCCGGTGACCGGACGCCTGGTGCTCGATCAGCTGTCCTGGTTCACCCCGGCGCGCTGGGGCTTCGCGGCGTCGGCCTCCACGGTCGACCTGATCAAGTTGGTGCCGGGACCGCTGACGCCGAAGGACCGGCACTGGGAGCACACCGCGTCGGCGTGGTGGTTCGACATGGGGATGCTCGGCGTGCTGTGCATCGGGTATCTGTCGCTGGTGCGGTGGAAGATCCGGCTGAAGGGCGCGTGACGTCCGGTAGGCCAGCTTCCGTTGAGATGCAGCGCAACTGAAGTTCGTGTCGCGGTTGACTGCTGTTCATCCAGCGTCCATAGCGTGCCGCGCATGAGGATGAAAGCGGCGGCGCTGGCCGCAGCAGTGAGCCTGTCGGTCGTGCTGGCCCCCGTCGCGGCGGCCGACCCCAGTGTCGACAAGTTCGGCGGGTGGAACCACCTCGTCGACAACGGCGGCCAGGTGATCACGATCTGGAAGATCACCGACCTGAAGCCCAGCACAGACACCATCCCCGGCTATCCACTGGCGGGCAAGCTGTGGGAGGCGACGGCCAAGGTGCGCGCCGCCAAGGGCACCGTCACGCCGATCATCCCGGACTTCAACGCGCGCGCCAATGGCGCCAACTACCCCGTGCTGTGGCAGGCCGCCACGCCGCAGGGAATCAGCGGCGCGACACTGCAGCAGGGTGACACATCGTGGGGCAAGCTGTATTTCGACGTCACCGGGCCCGCGCCGACCTCGGTGGTCTACAACAACGGGGTCGAGGATCTGCTGGTCTGGAAGTAGCCCGGCGCGAATCACTCACCCACGTAATCGAGTTGATCGATAGTTGGCGGCGGGTCTGCAGTCCCTGACGGCTGTCCGTAGACTCCGGTGCATGCTGCGCATCTCGTCGACCCTGGTGGCGGGTGTCGCATCTCTCGTGCTCACATCGTGCAGCGGGTCCCAGCCCGAGGCGCCGTCACCGAGCCCGGTGGCCACGCCGAGCGCGGTTGTGCAAACGACGCCCGGCGCGCCGGGCTCCGGACAGCCATGCCATTTCGCGCCCGTGCGCAACCTCATCGAGTGGCACAAAACCAGCCACCCGCCCAGTGCCGATGGCTCGACCGGGCCACCTGCCTCGGCCGTCAAATTCGGTGACGTGAACCTCGTGGGCTGCAAGAGTTCGCTCGACGGATGGGTGGAAAGACACTCAGACAGCGCGGCCGACACCGCTGCCGGGTTTCGCGACTGCTCCGAAATCGCCTGGGCTGACGACAATCCCGGCTACAACGTCCACGCCGTGCCGGCACCACGCTTGAAGAATGTTCTCTTGCGAGCAGGCAACGACTGTTGACCGGGCCGGCAGGAGGACGCTCAGTACTCCTGAAGGCTCTCTCGCAGGGTGGTCCCGGGGTAACGGGTGCGGAAGCGGCCGCGACGCTGCAGCTCCGGCACCAGCAGCTCGGTCATGTCGTTGAAGCATCCCGGGGTGTCGGTGGCCAGCATCATGAAGCCGTTGCAGCCGCCCTCGTCGAGGTACTGCTCCATCTGATCGGCGACGTCGGACGGCGTGCCGACCGCCACCGGCGCACCCATCGAGACGCCGTAGATCTGCGCGGCTTCGCGCACCGTCACCGGGGCGCCGTCCTTTGCTTCCAGGATCGCGTCGAACAACCCGCGGATGCCCTGCACGTCGGCGTCGACCACGTTGTCGTCGAGGCCGAGTGTGGAGAAGTCGAAACCGGTGTGGCCAGAGAGGATTCCGAGCGCACTCTCGATCTGGACCTTCTCGACGAACTCGGCGTAGCGGTCGTTCGCGCGGCCCTTGGCCCGGTCGATGATGGTCTGCAGACCGTAGATCAGCTTCACCGACTCGGGGTCGCGACCCGCATCACTGGCCCGGGTGCGGATGTCGTCGGCGTAGGCCCGCATGCTCTTGGGCGTCGGGAAGATGCCGAACACGGATTCGGCATGTTTGGCCGCGAATTCGCGACCCTGGTCCGAGGATCCGGCCTGCCACAGCACCGGCCGCTTCTGCGGCGATGGCGCGACGAAGTGGCGGCCCTTGGATTGGAAGAACTCACCCCGGAAGTCGACTTCGCGGACTTTGGCCGGGTCGGCGAAGATGCCGTTCTCCCGGTCGTAGACGATCGCGTCGTCGTCCCAGGAATCCCACAGCTGATACAGCAGCTGCATGTACTCCTCGACCACCTCGTAGCGCTTGTCACGCGGCGTCAGGTTCTCTTTGCCCATCGCCTGGAACTCGCTCTTGGAGTAGGACGTCACGATGTTCCAGCCGACCCGGCCACCGGTCAGGTGATCCAGCGTCGAGAGCTGACGGGCCATCATGTACGGCGGCACAAAGGATGTCGACAGGGTGATACCGATGCCGAGGTTCTTGGTGAACGCCCCGACAATCGGGACGACGCTGGCGGGCTCGTGCACCGGACACTGACCCGCGAACTTCACCACCGGATCCGAGTTGCCCTTGTAGGTGGTGTACGGCGCGAGTTCGTCGGCGATGAACATCGCGTCGAAAAGGCCACGCTCCATGGTCCTTCCGAGATCGCGCCAGTACTCCGGCCGCGACCAGTGGTAGCCGACCTTGTCGCGCGGGTGCGCCCACATCGTGGAGGCGTGGTTCATCACGCCGTGCTGCACAAACCCGAGCAGATGCGCTTTCTTCTTCGTCACAAGGCCGCCCCCGCACGGTCACCGCGCAACTCGAGGATGAACGCCACGATCACCGCGGCGGCGGTGCCGAGGCCGCTGAAGGCGAGCACGTACCAGAACGCACCGCTGTAGGACGCGATGATCAACAAGACCAGCGATGTGAGGACCGCGACGGTGGCTTTCCACGTGAAGCCGGGAACCAGTGCGACTTCCGAGGAGTCGAGCTCCTCATCGAATGCGTCGACGCTCGTCCCGGCTGCCAGCTCCCGCCGGATCCGCAGGAAGCTCAAGGTACCGACGATCAGATAGATGACGGCGAGCACCAAGCCGATGCCGGCGCCGAGGTAAAAAAGAGTCACTGCAATGCCTTTCGGGTGCTTCGGTGGTTACTGCTGGCCGGCGATGACGGGGTCACCGGGCTTCTCGGTGGCCGCGGGTGCGGTGTCGCGCTCCAGCAGGGCCCCCTTGCCTTCGGCGAGGCTGCCGAAGTCGAAGCGGGTGTTGGCGCGCAAGCTCACCACCACCGAAACGATGGCCGACGCGGCGATCAACCCGATGATTCCGAACAGCGGTCCGTAGGTCGGCCCGAGGGTCTCCCGCAGCGGACCGCCGACCGCGATGCCCGCGAGCACACCCGCGACGTAGCCACTGCCGGTCATGCGGGACCAGAAGATGCTGAGCGTCACCGGGATGAGCAGGCTGGTGCCGTAGAAGTACACCGTGGTAACGAGATTCACGTAGTCGATACCGGTCAGCACCACGCCACCGGCGATCGCCGCCGCGACGATCATGCTGGTCTTGGTGATCGTGAGCAGCCTGCGCTCGGACACCTTCGGCCAGTACCGGTGGACGATGTCGACCGCGACCAGTGACGTCACGCCCGAGAGGGCACCGTCGATGGCCGCGAAGCATGCGTTGACGACCACGAGCGTGTACAGCGCGACGATGAACACCGGCAGGCCGAGGCTGGCGATGACGTGCGGGCCGACCGCTCCCGCACCCAGTGAACCCAGCTGGTCCGGTGTGACGCCGTAGGCGACACCGATGAAGCCGAGCAGACCCAGCGCCAGCGGAATCGGGTAGAACCACACGCCCGCCCACAGGAAGCTCCGGCCGAGGTCCTTCGGCCGGATCGCCCACACACGTTGCCAGAATGACTGATCGGCAATGACGTTCGTCAAGAGTCCGAGCGCCAGCGCCAGACCGAAGCTCGCCGCCGTGACCGGATTGAAGGGGTTCAGGTGCTGGTCGCCGAGCGCCTCCACCTTGGTGAAGATGAGCTCGGCGCTGCCGGCCTTGGCCAAGGCGAACAGCACCACCACCGACGAGCCGACGCCGAGCAGCAGCGTGTTCAATGTTCCCGTGACCGCGGACGTGGTCAGCCCGCCGAAGTACGAATACACGGTGACGACGACGATGCCGGTGATGACGATGCCGATCGGGGTGAGACCGAAGATCTTGTTCATCACGAGCACCAGCCCGGCGAGGTTGATCATGATGACGCCGAGCAGTGCACCGATCAGGAACACCAGGGTCGCCACACTGCTGACCGTGTTCTGGAACCGCGCGCGGATGAATTCCGCGAGTGTGTATCCGGACGGCATCTTCTGACGCAGCTTCAACGCGAAGGGCACCATGATGATCACGGCGAGGCCGTTGGGCACGATGAACCACACCAGGCCCGAGGTACCCCAGGTGTAGGCCTGGGCTGACGACAGCATCACCGCCATCGACCATGTCCACACCGAGATGAGCGACGCCACCCCGAATCCGAAGCCGAGCAGCCGGCCGGAGATGACGAAGTTGTGCGTGGTTTTGACGGCGCCCTTCACGGCGAGGGCGATGAGCAACAGGACGATGCCCGGGCCCAACAGCAGCGCATATCCCAATGCGCCTGACTGCTGGATGAATTCGAGGTGCGGCACGGCCGGTCTCCTTGTGTGGGTGAGATAGTGGTGAGCTAGGGGTTTGCCGCGGGCTTCCACCCGAGTTCCGGGGCGATCTCCTCGGCGAAGAACCGCAATCGTTCGACGTTGAGATCCGCTCCGGCAGTGCCTGTTCTGACCGACGGAAACAGCCCGGTGGTCGGGAAGAAGTCGGTGACGAAGCCCAACAGGGCGGGGTCATCCCGAAGTTGGGCAACGATGTCCGCCGCGGTGCCGGTCCGTGTCACGGTCCGCAGGTAGTCCTTCGGCGACAGCGCCCCCAGTTGCGGGAAGCGGGCATCCAGGGTGCGTTGTGTGGACGCCACGTGCGGTCCGAGTTCGTCTGCGATCGCGTCCACGCTGTCACCGTGAAAGACGAAGCGCTGGGCGCCCACCCGCGCGTCATCGAGGTTCCCGTGCAGCGTCACCCATTCTTCGAGGTACCCGACGATGAACCGAAGCTGGTGGAAGATGACGTGATCGTGGAATGCGCCGATCATCAGTCCGTTGCCATTGCGGGCGATCTTGCGTGCCCTGTCCTCGCTGCTGGCCGTCTGCCACAGCCTGCCTCGCAGACCCGCAACGCCAGGGAAGAGCCGCTTGGGCTCGATGTCCGCCGAGGCCTGTTGTCCGGCAACCGAATCGGAAGAGGATAGCTGCGAGGGCGTCGACGCCACGACACGGGTATGGGTGAACTCCGTGCACTCTCGCCCCTCCAGCAGATGGTGGAGGATGTCCAGATTGCGGTCGAACAGTTCATGCCTCGCCGAGAAGTCGACTCCGAACGTGTTGAAGGCCTGCAGATCTCCCCGGGCGCCACCCAGTCCGACCTGGACTCGGCCGCCCGATATCTCGTCGAGCACCGAGAGGTCCTCGGCGAGCCGGATCGGGTGCTCGAAGGGCAGTGCGATGACCGCTGTGCCGAGCTGGATCCGGGTGGTCCGTGCCGCGGCAGCGGCGAGCACGACGAGCGGTGACGGGACACCGCCATCCTCGGGGCTGAAGTGGTGTTGCCCGATCCAGACGCTGTCGTAGCCGATGTCCTCGGCGGCGACGATGCTGTCGATGAGCTCGTCGTAGGTACGTCGCGCCGGCCGGTCGGCGGCGCTGGGGACCTGTGTGAAGAATCCCAGGGTGAATTGCTTGCCCGGTTGACGCAGACGCGCTGCGCGCTCTTCGAGCTGAACCTGTTCAGACACCGACATGTTCGCGGAGCGCTCCGGTCTCGTCGAATGCGTCCTGGAACAGGAAGCTCGATATGTAGCGATCCGCGGAATCCGGCACGAGCGTGACGATCGTGCGGATGGACGGGTCGCCGCGTCCGGCAATTTGCCTGGCGGCGGCCACCGCGGCTCCCCCACTGAGCCCGGCGGGAATTCCGGCGTACCTGGCGAGTTCGCGAGCCGTCGCGGCGGCGTCGTGTTCGGTGACTCGCAGGATCTCGTCGACGACCTCGTCGGCAAAATTCGGACTCTTGAAGTTCGGGCCCAAGCCGTAGATCTTGTGCGGATTAAATTCTTCGCCGCTGAGCACCGCGGAGTTGTCGGGTTCCACCGCGAAGATCTTGATGCCCGGGTTCTTGTCCTTGAGGTAAGCGCCGACCCCACTGATCGTTCCGCCGGAGCCGACTCCGATGATCACCGCATCGACGTCGCCGGCGGTGTCCGCCCAGATCTCCGGTCCGGTGGTCGTTCGGTGAATCTCGCGGTTGATGGGAATGATGAACTGGTTGACGAAGAATGCGCCGGGTGTGGTGTTGGCGATTCTCCCGGCTTCCTCCACCGAGCCGCGCACTCCGTCTTCCTTCGGCGTCAAAACCAGTTCGGCACCGAGGTTCTGGACGACGACCTTCCGCTCGTAACTCGTGTCTTCATAGATCACGATGACAACGCGATAGCCGCGGGCCGCTCCCGCCGCAGCGAGTCCGATGCCGAGGTTTCCGCTGCTGGCCGCGACGATCGTCCCGCCTGGCCGTAGTTGTCCGCTGCGCTCGGCGAAATCGATCGCACCGACCGAAAGCCGGTCCTTCACGCTGGCCGTCGGGTTGTAGTACTCGAGCTTCACCAGCAGCTCTGTGTCGGCAGGAGCGAAAGGGCTGCTGAGGCGAACGAGTGGGGTGCTGCCCACCGTTCGTGTGACGTCGTCGAAGATTCGTTTCTGGCCGATTGCCACGTTGTCTCGTATCCATTAGGCGTTGTCCCGCAACACTATTCGACCCTCCCAGTCCGGCGCTGGCGTGGGAGAAGGGGACATGGGGTCGAATGCAAACTAGCAACGGGTGGCAGCGGTGCGAAACGGATAAAAGCAGGGTGAATCGAAGTCGCCGAGGTCGAGCCTCAGCCGCCGCTGACGTCGAGACCGTGCGCAGCGGAGAACGCCAGCGCCTGCGCCACGTCGATGCGCGCGCCCCGGCACGCGGCGGTGGTCCACAGCGTGGGGTCGATGCGCGCGCCCCGTAGGTCGGCCTGCTCGAGTCGCAGCCCGTTGGTGCGCGCCCCGGTCAGATCCGCGCCGCGCAACACGGCCTTACGCAGATCGGCCTGCACCAGGCTCGCCTCCCGCAGCCGGCACCCGGACAGATCCACCCCGCGAAGGTCCGCGCCGCCAAGCACGGCGAGGGTGAAATCGACTTCATCGCAGACAAGCGGACGCAGGCGGCAGTTCTCGAATGTCGATCCGAGCATGCTGCAGTTTCGGAACGTGCTGTGCCACAGGGTTGTCCGCAGGAACCGGCAGTTGCGGAATGCCGAGCCCTGATGCACCGATTCGGACAGGTTGGCGCCACCGAAATCACATTCGGTGAAGACCACCTGCTCGGTCTGCAAGCCGGAGAGGTCCTCATCGCGAAAGTCGTGGCCGACGAATTCGCGATCGGTCCACTGCTCCACTAGAGCTTCGCCAGCGCGTACTCGCTGATCACGATCAGCGCATCGGTGGCCGACTTGCGGTCCCTGGCGTCGACGGTGAGCACCGGAGTGGTGTCGGGCACGGCGAGCGCCCGCCGCACCTCGTCGGTGGGATACCGTGGCGCGCCATCGAATTCATTGACCGCGATCAGGAACGGCATCTTGCGGTGCTCGAAGAAGTCGACGGCGGCGAAACTGTCCTGCAGACGGCGCACATCGACCAGGATGATCGCCCCGATCGCTCCGTGCACCAGGTCGTCCCACATGAACCAGAACCGGCGCTGCCCGGGCGTGCCGAACAGGTAGAGCACCAGATCCTGGTCCAAGGTGATGCGCCCGAAGTCCATCGCCACCGTCGTCGTCGACTTACCCGGTGTGGCGTCGAGCACATCCACGGCGGTCGACGCGTCGGTCACCATCGCCTCGGTGCGCAACGGCATGATCTCCGACACCGCCCCCACGAAGGTGGTCTTGCCTGCGCCGAACCCACCCGCGACGACGATCTTCGTCGAGGCGGATGATCGCCCCTCAGAGGGCTCGTAGGCCACGGAGGGTCCTTCCTATCAGGTCGCGGCGCTCGTCCGGTGTCGAGCGGTCGGTCAACGTCGTCCGTACCCGAAGATAACCCGCCGTCACGAGGTCACCGACCAGGACGCGCGCGACGCCGAGCGGAAGATCCAGTAAGGCCGAGATCTCGGCCACCGACGGGCTGTCGGCGCACAGGTCGCAGATGCGCCCGCGGACATCGCCTGACGGCCAGTGGTGCTGCTTCGCCGACGGCACCGCCTGGATCGGCGCCTCGACCGGAAGCTCGACGGAGGTGTCGGTGCGCCCCGCGGTCAGCGTGTAGGGGCGCACCAGATTCGCCTCGGCGTCACCGGTCACGACGGTTGGCTGGCCCGCCGCGACGATGAGACGACATTGCCCACCCGTTCGACCAAAACCGCCATCTCGTAACCGATTTGGCCAATATCGCAGCTGGGCGCGGCCAGCGTGGCCAGGTGCGATCCGTCCCCACCCGCATCACCAGCAGGTAGCCGCCGGCCATCTCCACAACTGATTGCAGAACCTGGCCGGCCTCGAAGAGCTGCGCGGCGCCCGCGGCCAGGCTGGCCAGCCCGGAGGTCACCGCAGCCAGCTGCTCGGCCCGATCACGAGGCAGCTGCTCGCTCGCCGCGATGAGCAGGCCGTCGACCGAGACGAGCACCGCGTGCGAGACCCCGGGCACGTCGCGGGCGAAGTTGGACACCAGCCAGTCGAGTGAATTGTGCTGCGGCCGTTGCGGCAAGGTCATGAGTGGTCTTTTCCGTTCTCTGCGGAGCCAGCCTGGAGGTCCGACCGCGCCGCGCGGACGCCGCCGAAGTGGCTGCTGAACGAGGCGCGGACCGCGTCGGGATCGCGTTGCGGGAGAACAGGGGCCGGTGACTCGGCGGCCCCTGGCACCAACCGGGCGCCGGGATCGCGGACCGGCAGACCGTGTTCGGTGTGGTCCTGCACGGGCACGTTGTCCACCTCGGCCGCGGTCTCCCAGCCGTTGTCCCACACCGACTTCCAGTCTTGGGGCACGGCAATGGAGTGCGGGTCGACCATCAGCTCGTTGAGCATCTTCTGGTAGATGAAATCGGTGTCGGTGTCCTCGAAATCGGGCGCCGACAGCCCGGCCGCCAGCACATCCATATCGCTGATGTCGAGGTGTTCGTCACGCGTCTCCTCGGCGCGGGCACGGGCGGCGAAGAACCCTGAGGTGTCCGATGCGTGCACGTTCTCGGCAGCGGACTGCTCCGCCCCGCCGAACCACGGCGACGGCTGCGGTTCGGGCTCGGGCGCTCCGGTGATTCCGCTGGAACCCGGGGAACGTCGCGGCAAACCACTCGGATCGACCGCGGCGGGCTCGGCCGTCACCGAGACCGGTTCTTCGCGACTGTCGTGCCCGGCAGGCCTTTCGGAGGGGGCGTCGTAGCGCTGTGCGTCGGTGCCGACCGGTTCGCCGTGCTCCAGCAGTTTGGCCGGGATGTAGAGCTCGGCCGTGGTTCCCGACGACGGCTCGCCCTCGACGGCGTTACGCAGCCGCACCTCCATACCGTGCATGTGCGCCAGCCGCCCCACCACGAACAGCCCCATGTGCCGGGTGTTGTCCGGGCTGACCTCACCGCCGGAATGCAGGCGCATGTTGGCGATCCGCAGGTCGCTGTCGGTCATGCCGATGCCGTCGTCGTGCACCTCGACCAGCACCCCGGCGTTGCCGGTGTGCACCGCGCTGACCCGCACCGGCGAGATCGGCGGCGAGTACCGCAGCGCGTTGTCGATCAGCTCGGCGAGCATGTGTACCGCGTCTGCGGAGACTCGCCCGATCAGGGCCGAGTCGCACACCTCGGCGATCTCCACCCGCTTGTAGTCCTCGACCTCGGAGACCGCGCCGTTGACAGCGCTGGCCAACGGCAACGACTCGCGGTGGTCGCGCGACACCTGCGCGCCCGCGAGCACCAACAGGTTGGAGCCGATGCGCCGCATCCTCGTCGCCAGATGGTCGAGCCGGAAGAGGTTGTCGAGCCGTTCGGGGTCTTTCTCGTTGCGTTCCAGCTGGTCGATGAGCGAGAGCTGTTGATCGACGAGCGACCGGTTGCGCCGCGACATCGTCTCGAACATCTCGTTGATCACCAGCCGCAGCCGCGCCTCGTCACCGGCCAGCAGCAGCGCCTGGGTGTGCAACTCGTCGACCGCGTGGGCGACCTGGCCGATCTCCTCGGTGGTGTAGACCGGCAGCGGCTGGGGTTCGCGTTCGTCGCCGGCCCGGACCCGGGCGATGCCCTGCTCGAGGTCGGTGTGCGCGACGCGCAGGGCGCCGTCGCGCAGGATGCGCAGCGGCCGGACCAGGGACCGGGCAACAAGGAACACCACCAGCAGCGCGGCGATGAAGGTGGCCAGCGCCAGCAAGCCGTCGCGGATGACGGCGTGGCGGCGGTCGCTGGCCAGCTGTTGCACCGCGGTGGTGACCTCGTCGGTGGTGCTCGTGACGACCTTCTCCGCGATGGCGTCGGTGGCCTGCAGCGATTGACGCAGCTCGGCGTTGCCCGCTAGCGCGGCGTCCGGGCTGGACATGATGCCCATCCGGCGGACCATCTCGCTCTGCAGGGTCTTGGCCTCGGTAGAGCCGACGCCGAGGACCTGGCTCATGCCGAACAACGTCGACGGCTCGGTGCCGGCCAGCGTGATCATCGACGTGCGGAGTTCGGGCTCGGGCAGGTCGCCGCCCTGCTCGACGAGCAACTCCTGCATCAGCATCTGGCCACGGGCGCCGATCGCGCGACTCAATCCCTGGGTCTGGACGCGCAATTTCTCGTCGTCGAGGCGAACCGAGCCGTTGATCGCGTCCTCGGCGGTCAGCAGGATCGGCGCGTAGGTGGTGATGCGCTCGCGCAGCCCAATCGTGTTCGCCGACACCGCCGCCACCAGTTGCTGACCCCCGGTGAGCAGGTTGGTCACGCCGGTGCGGACGTCGGGAGCGACGTCGGTGGAATTGAGCTTGTTCTGCAGGGTGGCTGTGCTCTTGTCGAATGTATTGGCCGCGGTCTGGGTGTCCCCGTTCGACGAATAGGCCAGCAGCACTCCCTGTAGGGCGCCGACGTAGCCCTCGATCACCGGAATCATCTGAGCGCGATCGGCGGCGACCTGCAGATCCCGGGCCGATTCGACGCCGTCCCAGATGCGGGCGCCTGCGAAGGCGAGCGCGAGCGCGAGCGGAACCGCCACGATCGCAAACACTTTGCCCCGCACCGGCCAGTTGCGCAGCGACCATCGCGACGGCCGCTTCGGCGGCACGGCTGTCGGCTGTTGAATCTGATTCATCGAAGACTTCCTGGTCATCGCTGCCCGTGTTGACCACAACGGAGCTGCGCATAACCCCTGGCAATTCGTCGAGTATGACAGCGATTGCCCAGCACTTCCAGAGTCGTTACTGAACAGAGAGATACCGGTGACGCCCGCCCATTTCGCGTATTGGGGAGTCGAGCAAATTGCGCTGCGGCACAACTGAGATCATCAACTCACGCGAATTACCTACGCTGGTTTGAGCAGCGCGACGAGAAAGTCGGAGTCATCGGAAAACGGCCGCACATCCCACGTGGACAGCAGCAGATCGGGCGTGAGTCCGGCGTGGGCGGCGTCGTCCAGGAACTGGCTGTACTCGTAGTCGCGCCCGGCGCCGAAGCCGATCGCCGCGCGTCCGTCGGCTTTGAGGTGGGCACGCAGCCGGGTCAGCACCTGCACGCGGGTGCTGGGCGCGACGAAGGTCATGACGTTGCCGGCCGAAACGATGATGTCGAACGGCTCGGTGATACCGCGCGCCGGCAGGTCGAGTTCGGCGAGGTCGCCGACGAGCCAGCGTGGGCCGGGATGGTCCTGTTCGGCCGCCTCGATCAGTGCCGGGTCGACGTCGACGCCGACCACCCGATGACCGACCGACGCCAGATATCCGCCCACCCGCCCGGGGCCGCAGCCGGCGTCGAGAATGTGGGAGCCGCGCCGGGCCATCGCGTCCACGAAGCGGGCCTCACCGACGACGTCGTCACCGGCGCGGGCCATCGCACGGAACCGCTCGATGTACCACCGCGAGTGCCCGGGATCGGCCGCGACTTTCTGCATCCAGAGACTGGTCTCGACCATGCCGCCATTATCCCCGCGTCCGGAGCGTGGCTGTGTTCAGGCCTGAGATGAGAGGCATCCCGCTCTCTGCCCAACATCAGGATCAGGGTCTGCCGAAATCGCCTACTAGGCTCTGAGACCATGCGCTATTCCGGCGCCGGCGGATCGCTCGGTGCGAGCCAACCCGCGGTGTGGGCCATCAGGAATGTGGTCGCACCCGTGCACCGGTGGATTTATCGCTGCTCGCGCGGACGAGTGTTGGCGCGCAACATTCTCTTGTTATCCACTCAGGGCTGCAGGACGGGAAAAGTCCACACCAACCCGGTTTTCTTCCTTCGGGATTCAGATCAGTTCGTCATATGCAACGTGCGGCCGCGTAATGAACGAACGAATCCCTGGGTTCTGAACCTGCGCGCCCACCCGACCGCAACGGTTCAAATCGGTGCCGACCGCATCACCTGTGATGCGCGTGAACTCGAGGATGCACAGGTTGATCGGTACTGGCCACGACTCGTCGCGCTCTGGCCCGCCTACCGAGAGCATTACGAACGGAGCGGGGACCGGACAGTCTTCGTCCTCGAGCCGCGCGTCTGAGATCCGCGTGTTCAGAATCCTCTTCTACTCACCACGGATCGCGCCGAACACCGGTAATGCGATCCGGATGGTGGCCGCGACCGGATGCGAATTGCATTTGGTGGAGCCGCTGGGCTTCGACCTGTCCGAACCGAAGCTGCGCCGCGCCGGATTGGACTATCACGACCTGGCGTCGGTGACGGTGCACGCCAGCCTGGATCAGGCCTGGGCGGCGATGGCCGGCGCGCGGGTGTTCGCGTTCACGGCGCACGCCACGCGATCATCGTTCGATATCGCCTACCAACCTGGCGACGTGATGCTGTTCGGGCCCGAACCGACGGGTCTGGACGCCGCCACGCTGGCCGACCCGCACATCACCGAGCAGGTGCGCATCCCGATGCTGTCCGGGCGGCGGTCACTGAATCTGGCCAACGCTGCCGCGGTGGTGGCCTATGAGGCGTGGCGGCAGCATGGCTTCGACGGTGGGGTCTAGCTGTACTGACCTGAGAGGTTAGGTACGCGGGTGGCGGGTGGTTGGCCGCCGAGTGCGGTGTGGCCGCGATGGTGATTGTAGGTATGCAGCCAGCGAGGGAACTCCGCGCACCGTTCGGCGTCGCTGGTGTAGAGCCGCGCATATGCCCATTCATCGGCAAGGGTTCGGTGGAATCGCTCCACCTTGCCGTTCGTCTGGGGTCGATAGGGTTTGGTTCGACGATGTTCGATCTGCCCGAGTGCATCTCGGAATGAGTGGGATCGGTAACAGGAGCCGTTGTCTGTCAACACTTTCCGTACGGTGAAGCCGCATGCGTTGAACCATTCGTTAGCCCTTTGCCAGAAGTCAGCAGCTGTGTCTTTGCGTTCGTCGATTAGCAGTTCGGAGTAGGCCAGCCGGGAGTGAGCGTCGATGGCGGTGTGCAAGAAGTGATAACCACGCCGCCCGGAACGGTCGCTGCCAGTTCCTATGCTTCTGTCCTTGCGGGAGTGATGATTTCCTGCGCTGCGGCCCAACATGCGCCATCCGCCGCCAGCCGGGATCTTGCCTACCTTCTTGACATCGACATGCACCAGGTCGCCGGGGCTGGCTGACTCCATCCGCCGGATAACTCGCCCGGTGGGCCGGTCCAGCCACCGCAGCTTGGCTAGGCCGTAGCGCCTCAACACGTTGTGGACAGTCGAGACATTCAGTCCCAGCAGATAAGCAATGCGAGCCGGTCCCCAACGTCGAAGTACTCGGACTTTAATGATGCGCCGCTCGGTGCGTGTGGGGGTTTGATTAGGGCTGTGATGTGGGCGTGAGCTGCGGTCGGCCATGCCGGCTTCGCCTAGTTCGCGGTAGCGGCGGGCCCAGCGCGCAGCGGTAGTGACCGCAACCTGGAACCGCTCGGCCGCCCGTCGCAGCGTCCAGCCATCCTCGACAACGCAACGTGCCAGCCGCAGACGACCGGTTTCGGACAAGGGGGCATTACGGTGGACCATGAAGACCTCCGGAGTGAGTTGGTGCGTTCCTTAAGCAGCTCGCACTTCACTCGGAGGTCTTCGTCATGTCACTACGCCACGCCGTACTTAACGTCCGTGGTCAGTACATCTAGCTCGGCGGGCAGGAGCGTAGCGACCCGGGGAATCATCTCGGCCGGGTCACCAGGTGTCCCAGTGGGTGAGCTGCTCTGCGGGCAGCCGCTTGGCGGGCTTGAAGTCCGTGCCCTTGGTGTAGGCGATCGGCCAGAGGCCGCCCTGGGTGTACTGGTCGAACGGGATGCCGAGCAATTCGGCGGCCTGCTTTTCGCCATCCCCGATCAGGTGCAGCGTCGTGTACGCCGAGCCCAGCCCGCGTGACCGCAGGGCCAGCATGAAACTCCAGACGGCGGGAATGAGGGAACCCCAGTAGGACGCCTGCATGCCGGCGGGGGCACCGTCCGGGCGCCCCTCCAGGCACGGGATCAGGAACACCGGAGCCTTCTCCAGGTTCTCGTTGAGGTACTTGGCCGAGCTGAGCACCGAGTCCATCTGTGCATCGCGCATATCGCCGCGAACCGGGGCGGGCATGTCGAGGTAGGGCGTGCCGGTGGCCCGATAGATATCGGCCAGCGCCTTCTTCTTGGCGGGGTCCTCGACGAACAAGAATTGCCAGCCTTGGGCATTGGAACCTGTCGGCGCCTGCAAGGCCAGATCCAGACACTCCATCAGTACCTCGCGCGGCACCGGCCGGTCGAAGTCGAGCCGCTTACGCACCGATCGGGTGGAAGTAAGGAGTTCATCAACGGTCAGATCGAGTGTCATGAGCCGAGACTACATTCGGCGCTATGGCAACTGAACTGAGTCAAGAGGTGCGCGATCGGCTTGTCGGCGACAACTTCGGCTGGTTGACCACAGTCGCCAAATCCGGCCAGCCGGTGCCCAAGTTGGTGTGGTTTTACTTCGACGGCACCGACGTCATCATCTACACGGCGCCCGGCTCGGCCAAGGTGCGCCACATCGGCTCGCATCCGCGGGTCAGCCTGAATCTGGACTCCAGCGGCGATGGCGGAGGCATCATCGTCGTGGGCGGTCCCGCCACCATCGACAACGAGGATGCCGACCCGCGTGACGACGCGGCGTTCTGGGCGAAATACGGTGCGCTGTCAGACCAAGCCGGGTTGACCGACTCGATGGGAAACTACAACCTGCGGCTTCGGATCAGCATCGACAAGGTGTGGACGACGCCGACGGAGTGATGCTGGAAGCGTAGCGGCGCAACGTTTTCCACAGATCCGTATCCATCCACAGGCCCGGTTTGAGGCCGACGCTTTTGTCGGTGGGGTGCCATAGAATTCGAACATGAGTTCGATCCGAGCGGCGCTGGATGCGCTTGACGCGGCGGTCGAGCTCGTGGGTGCCGCCGATATCGAGGAACTGCCCGCGCCGGAACGCTTCGCGGCTATCGAGCGGCTAGAAAGTGCGATGCGTCGCCAAGTCGCGGTCTCGCACGAGCAGATCACCCATCTGGAGCGCTACGAGGGCTGCCCGCCGGTTTCGATCGTGTTGGCCGACGTGTTGCGGATCAGCCGCTCGGCGGCCAAGCGTCGGGTCCGTGATGCCGAGCAGTTGACGCCGCGGACCACGCTGACCGGTGAGGCGCTGGCGCCACTCTTGCCTGCGACGGGGAAGGCCTGGGAGGCCGGCTATCTCGACGGTGAGCACGTGCGGGTGATTCAGAAGTTCCTCCGCGAGCTACCCGATCATGTCGGGCCGGTCGAGATCGAGAAGGCTGAACGCACCCTGGCCGAGCACGCCCAGACCATGCGACCCGATCAGCTGGAGAAGGTGGCCGACCGGCTGGCCACCCACCTCAATCCCGACGGCAGGTTCTCCGAGGAGGACCGGGCCCGCAAGCGTGGCTTCGTGTCGTGTGGTGCGGCGGGCAGCGCGCCGACGGCATGAGTGCCGGGAAGTTGGTGGCCGATCCGCAGCTGCGGGCGATGCTGGATGCGTGGATGGCGAAATTCGCCGCACCCAAACCCGACGGTGACGAACCCGACCTACGTAGCCATGCCCAACGCCAGCACGATGCGTTGGCGGAATTGGTTCGCGGGCGGCTGGGAGACCCCAAACTCGGCCGGCACAACGGCCTTCCGGTCACCGTGATCGTGTCGACGACACTGCAGGACCTGCAGGCCGGCGCCGGGCACGCCGTGACCGCAGGCGGCACACTGCTCCCGATCAGCGACCTGATCCGGATGGCCACCCCCGCCAACCACTACCTGGCGGTGTTCGACGGCGTCACCGGGCAGTCACTGTGGCTCGGTCGCAGCAAGCGACTGGCGTCGGCAGACCAGCGCATCATGTTGCTGGCCAAATACCGTGGCTGCACCGCACCAGGCTGCACCGTCAACGGCTACAACAGCCACGTCCACCACGCCGCCAAAGACTGGAAACACGGCGGCAGCACCGACATCGACGACCTCACCCTGGCCTGCAAATGCGACAACCTCTTGGTCGAAAACGACGGCTGGACCACCCGCCAACTCCCTGACGGCCACACCGAATGGATACCGCCGCAGGATGTTCCGCTGATCGGCGGCACGAACACCTACCACCACCCCGAACGCCTGCTCCCCAAAGACGACGAAAAGGACTAGCTCACCTGAAGTCGCGCGAACGCGAACTCACTTTCAACGTGATGCGGCCCATCCGTTCGGCCATCACGGTCACCGCCCCCGTGGCGTTCTGCACCTGCCCGCGGATCAGCAGCGCCGAAGCGGTCTGGGCCAGTTTCCGATGCCGGTTCCACACCCCCGGCGTACACAGCACATTGACCATGCCGGTCTCGTCCTCGATGTTCATGAACGTCACGCCCTGCGCGGTGGCCGGCCGCTGCCGGTGTGTCACCGCGCCCGCGATCAGCACCCGGCTGCCGTCGGGTACGTCCAACAGCCGGTCGGCAGTGACCACACCCATCGCGTCGAGGTCTTCGCGCAGGAACTGGGTGGGATAGCTGTCCGGTGAGATCCCGGTGGCCCACACGTCGGAAGCGGCCAATTCCACCTCGGTCATGCCGGGCAGGGCCGGCACGTGTGACGACGAGCCGACGCCGGGCAGCCGGTCTGGGCGCTGGGACGCCGCCGCCCCGGCCGCCCACAGCCCCTCCCGTCGGGTCATCGCGAAACAGCCCAGCGCGCCGGCGGTGGCCAGCGCCTCGGTCTGCGGAACCGAAAGCTGCACCCGCCCAGTCAGGTCCAGCAATGAGGAGTACGGTCCACCGGCATCGCGCTCCACGACGATCCGCTGAGCCAGCTCGTCACCGATGTGCCGCACCGCGCCCAATCCCAGCCGCACCTCCATCCCGGAGTTCTCCAGCGTGGGATGCGCCAAGCTGGCATTGATGTCGGGCCCGTGCACAGTCACCCCGTGTCTGCGGGCGTCGGCGACCAGTGACTGCGGCGAATAGAAACCCATCGGCTGGGCACGCAGCAGCGCGGCGCAGAACGCCGCGGGGTGGTGCAACTTGAACCACGAGGAGTAGTACACCAGCGAGGCGAAGCTCAGCGAATGGCTTTCCGGGAAGCCGAAATTGGCAAACGCTTCCAGCTTGTCGTAGATCCGTTCGGCGATCTCGCCGGTGATGCCGTGGCGCTGCGCCATCCCGGCATAGAACCGGTCTCGCAGCCGTCGCATCTTCTCGGTGGAACGCTTGGACCCCATGGCCCGGCGCAACTGGTCGGCCTCGGCGGCCGAAAAGCCCGCACAATCCACCGCCAGCTGCATGAGCTGCTCCTGGAACAGCGGAACCCCCAACGTCTTTCGCAGCGCAGGTTCCATCGACGGATGGTCGTAGGTGACCTCCTCGAGCCCGTTGCGCCGTTTGATGTAGGGATGCACCGAGCCGCCCTGGATGGGTCCGGGACGGATCAGTGCCACCTCCACCACCAGGTCGTAGAACACCCGCGGCTTCAGCCGCGGCAGGGTGGCCATCTGGGCGCGCGACTCCACCTGGAACACCCCGACCGAATCCGCCTTCTGCAGCATCTCGTACACCGCGGGTTCGGACAGATCCAGGCGGGCCAGGTCGACCTCGATGCCTTTGTGTTCGGCCACCAGATCGATGCAGTAGTGCAGCGCCGAGAGCATGCCGAGGCCGAGCATGTCGAACTTCACCAATCCGATTGCCGCGCAGTCATCTTTGTCCCACTGCAACACGCTGCGGTTCTCCATGCGCGCCCACTCCACCGGGCAGACGTCGGCGATCGGGCGGTCGCAGATCACCATGCCGCCGGAGTGGATACCCATGTGCCGGGGCAGGTTCTTGATCTGGACCGCCAAGTCGACCACCGGCTCGGGGATGCCCTCGAGGTCAGCCGAGTCGGCCCCGGAGTGCCAGTGACTGATCTGTTTACTCCAGGCATCCTGCTGCCCCTGCGAAAAACCGAGTGCACGTGCCATGTCGCGCACCGCACTCTTGCCCCGGTAGGTGATGACGTTGGCGACCTGCGCGGCATAGTCACGGCCGTAGCGGTCGTAGACGTACTGGATGGCCTTCTCCCGAAGGTCCGACTCGATGTCGATGTCGATGTCGGGCGGACCGTCGCGAGCCGGGGACAGGAACCGCTCGAAGAGCAGTTCGTTGGCGATCGGGTCGACGGCGGTGACACCCAGCGCGTAACACACCGCA
The DNA here is from genome assembly GCF_008329905.1 of Mycobacterium sp. ELW1. Taxonomy (NCBI): domain Bacteria; kingdom Bacillati; phylum Actinomycetota; class Actinomycetes; order Mycobacteriales; family Mycobacteriaceae; genus Mycobacterium; species Mycobacterium sp. ELW1. The sequence continues at coordinate 4,744,671 of NZ_CP032155.1, forward strand.
GAATTGGCTGCTGATCCCCTTCCCTGACAGAGGATGTCGTTCTCCCGGCAGAACCGGGTGATGTCGTGAACCACCAGGAAGTACCCCGGGAACTTCAACGCGGCGATGACCTCGAGTTCACGCTCGAGTTGGGCGTAGGCCTCCGGCGCACCCGTGCGCGGCCCATAGCGCCGGGCGGCGCCGACCATCACCAGCTCGCGCAACCAGCTGTCCTCGGTGTGCCCGTCGGGCACGTCGAACGGGGGCAGCTGCGGGGCGATCAGCGCCAGCCCGAAAGCGCACTGCTCACCGAGATCGGCTGCGGCGCTGACGACTTCGGGATACTGAGCAAAGAGCCGGGCCATCTCGTCACCAGACCGCAGATGCGCACCACCCAGCGGTGCCAGCCAGCCGGCCGCCTCGTCCAGCGACTGGCGTGCCCGGATCGCTCCCATCGCCATGGCCAGCCGGCCGCGACTCGGCTCGGCGAAGTGCGCCCCGGTGGTGGCGACGATCCCCACCCCGAACCGGGGAGCCAGCGCGGCCAGCGCGGCATTGCGCTCGTCGTCGAACGGATCACCGTGGTGGCTCAACTCGATGCTGACCCGGTCCCGGCCGAAACGGTCCACCAGATCGGCCAGCGCCGCTTCCGCAGCCTGCGGGCCACCTTCGGAAAGAGCTTGCCGGACATGACCTTTACGGCATCCCGTCAGAATGTGCCAATGGCCGCCGGCAGCCTCGGTGAGCGAGTCGTAGTCGTAGCGCGGTTTGCCCTTCTCGCCGCCGGCCAGATGCGCGACGGACAACTGACGAGACAGCCGACGGTAGCCTTCCGGCCCGCGGGCCAGCACCAGCAGGTGCGGACCCGGCGGATCGGGCACCTCGGTGCGGGCGGTATTGCTCAACGACAGTTCGGCTCCGAAGACGGTGCGCATGTCCAGTTCTTTCGCAGCCTCGGCGAATCGCACCACACCATAGAGTCCGTCGTGGTCGGTCAGCGCGATGGCCCGCAGGTCCAGCCGCGACGCCTCCTCCACGAGTTCCTCGGGGGTACTGGCTCCGTCGAGGAAGCTGTAGGCCGAATGCGCATGCAGCTCGGCGTAGGGCACCGCCGAACGCAACGGTCGGTCGCCGATCGGTTCGTAGGGTTCCCGTCGACGCGACCACGCCGGGCTGTCTCCACCGTCCGCGTGCGGTTCGCCCAGCGACAGGCCGGGGCGGCGGGGCTTGCCGTTGAGCACCCGCTCCATCTCGCCCCAACTCGGCGGCCCGTTGAACCAGCGCACCCGACCCAGGGTAATCGAACATGTGTTCTATGTCTGGGCTGCCGGGAAAAGTAGACGAAGATGGTGGTCGATCCAAAGAAATGAGAGGCATGACGACGCAGGCACACGACCATGAGCTGGAGTCCGAGCGCGAATACCTGGCCGATCTCCATGACCGGCTCGACGCCAAGCGCAGGCGGGTCAAAGCCCAATACCGCGACGCACTCGCGGGACCGATCGACATCCAGGACGGCGGAACCCTGGTGGCCCGCGATGCCGAGGTGCGGGCACTGGCCCAATCGATGGCCCGATTGGACGTGGCTGACCACGGTCTGTGTTTCGGGCGGCTGGACGCTGTATCGGGCGAGCGACTCTACGTCGGCCGCATCGGCATCTTCGATGAGCACAACGACCACGAACCGCTGCTGATCGACTGGCGGGCACCGGCCGCCCGGGCTTTCTATGTAGCCACCGCCGCAAGCCCGGAGGGGATGCGGCGGCGGCGGCAGTTCCACTCCCTCGGGCGACGACTGGTCGATTTCACCGATGAAGTGTTCGGCCGCCCCGACCCCAACGCCGGTGACAACAGCCCGTTCAGCAGCGACGCGGCACTGCTCGCGGCAGTCAACGCTCCCCGCGGCGAGGGCATGCGCGACATCGTGGCCACAATCCAGGCCGAACAGGACGAGATCATCCGGCTCGATCACCCTGGCGTGCTGGTGATCGAGGGCGGCCCCGGCACCGGCAAGACCGTGGTGGCACTGCACCGCGTCGCGTACCTGCTCTACACCCAACGGCAGCGGATCGAACGCCACGGGGTGCTCGTCGTCGGGCCCAACCAGGCGTTCATGAACCACATCGGGCGCGTGCTGCCATCACTGGGCGAGTCGGAGGTGGTGTTCATGACGGTCGGCGATCTCCTCCCCGGTCTGCACGTCACCGCAGAGGACACCCCGGACATCGCCCGCATCAAGGGTTCTCGCGCGATGCTGACCGTCCTTGCGGCGGCGATCGCAGACCGCCAACGTGTGCCCGAGCACCCGTTGGAGATCCCGCTGGGCGATGTCACGATGCAGATCGCCGCCGACACCGCGGGGTGGGCCATCGACGAGGCGCGCGCAAGCGGACTGCCGCACAACGCGGCCCGTGCGGTGTTCCGAGACATCGTCACCTACGTACTGACCGAGCGCGGAATCGCCCGGATCGGCCGCGGCTGGCTGACCCGCGACAATCGCGACGCCTGGGAGAAGGTGCGTGCGGATCTGCTCACCGACCTCGAAGACAACGAGCGGTTCCTCGCGGCCCTCGACCAACTCTGGCCGGTCCTCGAGCCGCACGAACTGCTGGCCGAGCTGTATACCTCGCCCGAGCGGCTACGCGCCGCCGGCGCCGACCCGACGCTACTGCGAGAAGTCGGTGACGCCTGGACAACCTCGGATGTGCCGCTGCTCGACGAGTTGGTCGACCTGCTGGGCCGCGACAAGGCGGCCGACGATGCCGCCGCACAGGCACTCAAGGAGGAAACCGACTACGCCAGAGGCGTTTTGGAGAACATGGTCGCCCACGAAGACCTGATGGACGACGAAGACCACCTGCTCGCGCAGGACCTGATCGACGCCGAGGGCCTGGCCGAACGCTTCACCGAGGGCGACTACCGAGATCTGGCCGAACGCGCGGCCGCCGACCGGGACTGGACCTATCGGCACGTCGTCGTCGACGAGGCCCAGGAGCTCTCCGAGATGGACTGGCGGGTGCTGATGCGCCGCTGCCCGAGTCGGTCGTTCACGGTCGTCGGCGATCTCGCGCAGCGCCGCTCGATGGCCGGTGCGAGGTCGTGGGCGCAGATGCTGGAGCCGTACGTGCCCGGCCGGTGGGTGTACCGGTCGCTGTCGGTGAACTACCGCACCCCCGCCGAGATCATGACCGTCGCCGCCGCGGTGTTGGCCGATTTCGCGCCCGACGTCCGGCCCCCGGAGTCGGTGCGCGCGTGCGGTGTTCGCCCTTGGTCCCGGCGGGTCACCGCAGAGCAGATGCCGGGCGCCATCGAAGAATTCGTCGCGGCCGAGGCCGGTCACGACGGGACCAGCATCGTGATCGGACCGCCGGGCATGCCGGGTGTGGTGGCGCCGTCGGAAACCAAGGGCCTCGAATTCGACGCGGTGCTGGTCGTGGAGCCGGAACGCATTCTTGCCGACGGTCCGCGCGGCGCGGCCGAGCTCTACGTGGCGCTCACCCGGGCCACCCAGCGATTGGGTGTGCTGCATCAAGACCCATTGCCGCCGGCACTGGCCGGTCTGGTCGAGTACGACGGCTGATGCGCTCGGCGGATACTCGCTCGTGAGCCGGGCAACCGGCCCTTGTGGCAATTGACCCCATTCGGCATTCGGCTCATTACCGCAAATAATCGTGCGGCGACTGCATGGGACTGGGAAGCTGTTTCACGGCGGATTCCCAGCCGCGGAATTGAAGTCGACGAGCCTCGTCGACGCCGCCCCTGCGAGGGAGACACTCTCTGATGGAATTCGCCGCCCCGAGCCGCTCACTGCGTACCGTCGCCACCTTGACCACCGTCGGCGCGCTGGCGCTGACGCCCATCGCGGCCGCACCGCCCGAACTGCACTCAGCAGGCGTCGCGGCCGCCCGCGTTTCCACCCAAGCCGTCCAGCTCACCGACGCCTGGTCGGATCTACTGACCAACACTGTCAGTAACACGGTCCAGCTCGCCGGGCTGTTCCTCGGTCTGAACAGCGGCTCTACACTGCCGAATCCGACCATTCCACTCGCACCGGTCGCCACCCAGTTGGTGCTCAACCAACTGATCTACACCGTTCAACTGTTCACCGGCAACGGCGCCGACATCCCGGGTGAGATCGCCACCCATCTCGACAAGCTCGGCAACGTCGCCCAGGCCCTCGCCAACGACCTGCCGGGGATCGTGCTCGATCAGGTTCGGACACCGATCAAGGCGTTCGAGCTGACTGTCGATTCCGTGACCACCAGCGGCAACGTGCTCCTTGCGTTGCTAGAGGCGCCCGCAGTGTTCCTGGACGTCGCCCTCAACAGCCAATACGGCCTGCTCGGTCTCGCCGGTCCGATCGCGGTACCGATCATCGTCCGAAATTTCGTGGCCACGGCGCTCGAGACTCCGCTGCCCACGATCGTGCTGCCCTTCAAGAAACCGGCGGCTGCGGTGGCACCGAAGCCCGCGACCTCCGCTGCCGCAGTGTCGGACCCGTCGGATACAGCCTCCTCGGCCCGGTCGAAGAGCAAGTCCCCCTCGGCCGGCAGCAAGCGCAAGTCCACGCCGGCCAAGGCAGCCACCAAGCCGGCAGGAGTCGGACACGGCAAGCGTTAGGAGTCGCGGGCGCGCACAGCGCTACAGCAATGAATTCAATATTGCGATGTGCGCGTTTCCGCAAATAATGCTGCGCTGATGCAAGGTGCCTGGAAAACTAACCTCACAGCGGATTCCCAGTCAGGGAAGAGAAGCCGACGAGGCCTCGCCGGTGCCGCGTCATGAGGGAGAACTTTCCGATGGAATTCGCCGCCCGTCGCTGCGCACTCGCCGCCACCACACTCGCCGCTGCCGGTGCGCTCACGTTGACACCCGTCACGGTCGCGCCACCACAGCTGACCGCGACTCATATCTCCGCGCCCGCGGTTCAGCTGACCAATGTGTGGTCCGACCTGGCCGCTCACACCGTCACCAACGTGACCCAGCTCGCCGAACTGTTCCTGGGAACGGGCAATGCCGCTCCCCTGCCCTCACCGACACTTCCGCTCGCGCCGGTCGCCACCCAACTGGTGCTGAACCAATTGATTTATGTGGCGCAGGTATTCACCGGCCAGGGCGGGAAGATTCCGGGCGAAATCAGCACGCATCTCACCGAGGTCGGCACGCTGGCCGGCCAGGTATTCAATGCGGTGCCCGCGATCGTCGTCCAGCAGCTTTTGGTGCCGCTCTACGCCGCCCAAAAGACGGTCGAGTACGTCGCAGGCAGCGCGAACCCGGTCGGCGCGTTATTCGAAGCCCCGGCATTGTTTCTCGACCTCGCCCTGAACAGTGACGCCGGACTGCTCGGCTCCTACGGGCCGATCGGGCTACCCCTGTACATCCGAAACCTGTTGGCCGAGGCGATCTACACACCGCCGCCCACGATCGTGCTGCCGTTCAAGAAGCCCGCTGCGGCCTTGACACCGAAAGTCGCAGCCACCAAGACCGCCGCACCGAAGGCGCCGTCGGGAACCGCATCCTCGGCCAGGTCGAAGCCGAAGGCGGCGGCCAGCAGCAGCCGCAAGGCCGGCGCCGCAAAAACGAGCGGCACGAGCGGCGCCCACAGTAAGCGCGGATAACCAACGGGACCAACACATTTCAACAAGGAGCACATTCTGATGGACCACCCCGCTCGTCGCAGGATGCTCACCATCGCCGCGGTGACCGCCGGCACGCTGGCGCTTTCGCCGGTGATCGTCACGCCACACGAGGCGCCGGTACCGATTCGCGTGTCCGGCACCTCGGTTCAGCTCACTGACGCCTGGTCGCAGCTCGTCAACGACACCATCGTCAGCGCGTACCTGCTCGGCCAGCTGGCCGTCGGGGCGAACAGCACCTACCCGTTGCCGAATCCGATCTTCGTCGCACCCGTGGCGGCTCAACTCGTGATCAACCCGTTGATCTACGCCGTACAACTGCTCACCGGCCAGGGCGCACAGGTCCCCACGGAGATCATCGCTCATATCAACAATCTCGCCAATGTGGCGAAGGCTATCGGCAAGGACGTACCGCCCGCCATCGTCAAAGAGATCCAGGCACCACTGGTCGCCGCCAAGGATGCGATCGACTCGATTGCCGCAAGCGGCAATCCGCTGCTCGGCTTGTTGGAAGCGCCCGCCGTGTTCCTCAATGGGGCTTTGAACAGCCAATACGGGCTCATCGGAGTGAACGGTCCGATCGCACTGGGTTTCATCATCCGCAACGTGCTGGCGACCGCGCTCTACACCCCACCGCCCACGATCGTGCTGCCGTTCAAGAAGCCTGCCGCGGCCGTGACACCGAAAGTCGCAGCCACCGGGACGGCCGCACCGAAGGCGCCGTCGGGAACCGCGTCCTCGGCCCGGTCGAAGCCGAAGGCGGCGCCCAGCAGCAGCCGCAAGGCCGGCGCCGCGAAAACGAGCGGCACGAGCGGCGCCCACAGTAAGCGGGGCTGACACCACCGATGACTATCGGGGGCGGGACGAGTCCATCCTTGTGACGGAACCCGACAGCAAGGAGTCCCCATGTCCGCACTCCCTCCGGTGGTCGATCAGCAGGCCTGGCGCACCGCACTCGACGAACTGCGCGCCAGGGAGAAGGCCGCCACCCGTGAGCTCGACGCGATCGCCGCGCAACGCCGGCGGCTGCCGATGGTCGAGATGCCGAACTATGTCCTGACCGGACCACACGGCCCCGTCACGCTGGCCGAGGTGTTCGACGGACGTTCACAGCTGATCGTCTACAACCACATGTGGACCGACGGCGAAGAGTGGCAGTGCCCCGGCTGCACCGGATTCACCTCCCAGTTCACCCGGCTGGAATTTCTCGACAATTACGACGCCCGCTTCGTCATCGTCACCAATGGGCCGATCAGCGAAGCCTTGGCTTACAAGGCCAAGGTGGGCAACAAGATGGATTGGTATTCGTCAGCGGGCAGCTCGTTCGGCGCCGACGTCGACGCCGCCCCCGGCGAGGGCTTCGGAGTGAATGTCTTTCTGCGGGAGGGCGATACGGTGTACCGCACCTGGCACACCAACGGCCGTGGCACCGAGCAACTCAGCCACTCCTTCGCCCTTATCGACCTCTTGCCGTGGGGACGCCAGGAAGAGTGGCAGGACTCCCCCGACGGCTGGCCGCAGCGCCCGACATACTCCGGTTGGGCGGGCTCGGAAGACATCGCGCGCGCCTACGGCGAAAGTCCTACGCTGCACAGGTGACAAGCCCTCAGCTTCATCCGTCCGAACCCCACCACGACGCGTTCGGCAGCCGCCTGAACTGGTTGCGTGCCGGGGTCCTCGGCGCCAACGACGGCATCGTGTCGACCGCGGGCATCGTCGTCGGCGTCGCCGCGGCGACCGTCGAGCGCGCTCCCATCTTCACCGCAGGCATCGCGGCCCTGGCCGCCGGTGCCCTGTCGATGGCGGTCGGTGAATACGTGTCGGTCAGCACCCAACGCGATTCCGAGAAAGCGATGCTGAGCAAGGAGCGCCGCGAACTGGACACCGAGCCCGCCGCCGAGCTCGACGAGCTGGCCGCGCTCTACGAAGCCAAGGGCCTGTCCCCCGCCACCGCGCGCACAGTGGCCGAGGAGCTCACTGATCACGACGCATTCGCCGCCCACGTCGACATCGAACTGCGCATCGACCCCGACGAACTGACCAACCCGTGGCAGGCCGCGTTCTCTTCAGCCGTGTCGTTCACCGTCGGCGCGGTGCTGCCGCTGCTGGCAATCCTGTTGCCGCCGGCATCGATTCGCGTTCCGATCACATTCGTCGCCGTGCTGATCGCCCTGGGGGTCACCGGCTGGGTCAGCGCGCGCCTCGGCGGCGCCAATCCGCGGCGGGCGATCTACCGGGTGGTCATCGGGGGTGCGCTAGCGATGGCCATCACGTTCGGCATCGGCCACCTCGTCGGTGGCGCGGTCGGTTGACCGTCGGCGCGATGGCGCCGCGAAATCAGTCGACGTATTCGGCCGAGCCGTCGTCGAGCACCACCCGCGTGTTGGAACCGTCCGGCCCACTGGCCTCGGTGCGATACACCGCCCGACCCGGTTCGGTGCGCCAGATCGACGTCGTCAGGGTCTCACCCGGGAAAACCGGCGAGGTGAACCGTGCGCTGACCGCGGTCAGCTTCGCCGCGTCGTTGCCTGCGAGCTCGGCCAGCAGCGCCCGGCCGGCGAACCCATAGGTGCACAGCCCGTGCAGGATCGGCCTGTCGAAGCCGGCCATCTCGCGGGCGAACCACGGGTCGCTGTGCAACGGATTGCGGTCGCCCGACAGCCGGTAGATCAACGCCTGATCAGCGCGGGTCGAATAGGCGATACGGGCGTCCGGTTCGCGGTCGGGGACCGCAGGGGCCTGCGGACGCTGTCCCGGCTGCCCGCCGAACCCGCCCTCGCCGCGGATGACCGCGGTCGACAAGGTCTCGGCGATCAGCTCGCCGGTGGCCGGATCAGTGCCCTTGCCCCGCATCACGATGATGGCGTTCTTGCCCTCGCCCTTGTCCTGGATGTCGGCCACCTCGGAGACCACCGACAGCTGACCGGAGGCGGGCAGCGGTGCGTGCAAGCGGATCTCCTGCGAACCGTGCAGCAGCATGCCCCAGTTGAACGACCCGACCTTGGTGGCGGCGCCGAACGCCGGGCAGCAGATGACCGCGAACGTTGGCAACACCTGCTGTGTGATGTCGTGGCTGTTGTCGGTGGTGAAGGCCAAATCATCGGTACCCGCACCGACACCGAGCGCATACAGCATCGTGTCGCGATCGGTCCACTGGTAGGGCTGGGGGTCGGTGACCGCTCCGATTGCCGTGGGGTCGATGGCCATTGCCGCACTCCTGAGGTCGTGGATGGAGAAACTCCATAGTCGCACTGGCCAGAATCGCGCCCACCACAGCGGTGGACAAGGCACGCTAGGAGGATGCATCTTCTGCGCGCCCGGACCCTCGTCTCGCTGATCGCCGCATTCCTGGCGGCCGTGCTCCTCGCCAGCTGCAGTTCCGACACCCCGCACGATCGCACGATCACCCTGACGTTCATCCGTCATGCCGAGTCGGAAGCCAACGCGGCCGGGGTGATCGACACCTCCGTGCCCGGACCGTCGCTGACCGAGGCCGGCGAGCAACAGGCCACCGCGGCGGCCAACCGGTTGAAGAGCAATGGGTACGACGGCGTCTACGCCTCGGACATGGTGCGCACCCAGCAGACCGCCGCGCCGATGGCCAAGGCCCTCGGCAAGCAGGTCACCGTGCTGCCGGGCCTCAACGAAATCTCGGCAGGGTGGTTCAACGGCGGCAACGTGAAGAACGCCGCCGCGACGTACATGGTCGCCCCGGCCGACTGGCTGCGTGGCGACACCGACTTCAGCATCCCCGGCTCGGTCAGCGGGGCCGAGTTCAACGGCAAGTTCACCGGCGCAGTGCAGCGCATCTACGAGAGCGGCAACAACAAGCCCGTCGCATTCTCCAGCGCCGCGTCAATCATGTTGTGGACGTTGATGAATGCGCGTAACGCCAAGAACAGCCTGGCCACGGATCATCCGCTGCCCAACACCGGCCGGGTGGTGGTGACCGGCAATCCGGTGATGGGCTGGACGCTGGTGGACTGGGACGGCATCACCTCGTTCTGAGATCACCCAGATGAGGTTCGGCATGCCACTGCGCGTGCGGTACGTCGAATGCGACATGCAGGGCCGGGTTTTCAACGGCCACTATCTGACCTGGTTCGACATGGCCATCAACGAGGCCGTCCGCGAGATCTTCGGCGACTACCAGGTGCTGCTCGACGGGGGCATCGACTTCGTGGTGGCCGCGGCGGAGTTGCAGTTTCGCCAGCCCGCGCGGTTCGACGACGAGCTGGTGGTCGGCGTCGGCTTCGAACCCGTCGGCCGTACCTCGCTGAGCAGCCGCTACGCCATCCACCGCGATGAGGACCTGATCGCCGAAGCGACGATGATCCACGTCTGCGTCGACGCGGTGACGTTCGAGAAGCGGCCCTGGCCGGACTGGTTCCGCCAGCGAATGTCGTCAGCTGGTTGACCGCGACATGATCGGCGATCAATGATGACCCATGCGCTATGTCGTTACCGGCGGTACCGGGTTCATCGGGCGCCGGGTCGTAGCCCGACTGCTCGACAGTCGCGATGACGCTCAGGTGTGGCTGACCGTCGACGATCCGTCAGCCCAGGCCCGAGTGGCACTGCTCGCAGCGCAGTGGGGTGAGCGGGTGCACGCCCTGACGGGAGATACCCCGCCGGCCGCCGACCACATCGTCAACCTGCGCACAGCCGACACCGAATCGGCCGTGAGGCTCAGCCGGGACCTGAACGCCACGCTGCATCATCTGTCCTCGGTCGCGGTGGCCGGCGACTTCAGGGGCGAATTCACCGAGGACGATGTCGACGTCGGCCAGCAGCTGCCCACCCGCCGCCACCGGGCGGCCTTCGAGGCGGAGCAACTGGTGCGGTCCTCGGATGCGCGGTTCCGCATCTACCGGGCGGGAGTGGTGGTCGGCGACTCGCGCACCGGCGAGATCGACCGGATCACCGGCCCGTATCACCTCTTCGGGCTGCTGGCCCGGCTGGCGGCACTGCCGCCATTCACGCCGATACTTCTTCCGGACCTCGGCCGGATCAACATCGTCCCGGTCGACTATGTCGCCGCCGCGATGGTGGAACTCATCCACGCCGACGACCGCGACGGTCAGACGTTCCACCTGACCGCGGCCGAGTCGGTCGGCCTGCGCCAGATCTACCGAAGCGTGGCCCGCTGCGCCGGACTGCCGCCACTGCGCGGCGGTCTGCCCCGCCAAGTGGCGGAGCCGCTGCTCGCGGTGCACGGACGGGCGAAAGTGTTGCGGGACATGGCGGTAACACAAATCGGTGTGCCGCCGGAAGCCATCGACACATTGCAGACCAAGGCCGTGTTCGGTTCGGACACGACCCGAAAAGCGTTGCTCCCCAGCGGGATCGAGCCGCCGCCGTTCTCCGCCTATGCCCCGGTGTTGTGGCGGTACTGGGCTGCGCACCTCGACCCCGAGCGCACCGGCCCCGATTCCGGCGGTCCGCTGGCCGGCAGGCACGTGATCATCACCGGCGCATCCAGCGGCATCGGCCGCGCGTCGGCACTGGCGGTGGCTGCCCGCGGCGCCACTGTGTTCGCGTTGGCGCGCAACGGCGAAGCGCTCCAAGAGTTGGTCGACGACATCACCGCCGACGGCGGCCAGGCCTTCGCCTTCAGCTGCGACGTCACCGACACCGAGTCCGTCGACACCACGATCGCGGAGATACTGGGCCGATTCGGCCACGTCGACTATCTGGTGAACAACGCGGGCCGCTCGATCCGCCGGTCGGTGAACGCGTCGACCGACCGGCTCCACGACTACGAGCGGGTGATGGCGGTCAACTATTTCGGCTCGGTGCGAATGGTGTTGGCGCTGCTGCCGCACTGGCGGGCACGCCGGTTCGGCCACGTGGTCAACGTGTCCAGCGCCGGTGTGCAGGCCCGCAACCCCAAGTACAGCTCGTACCTGCCGACCAAAGCGGCCCTCGACGCGTTCACCGACGTGGTGGCCTCGGAGACGTTGTCGGACAACATCACCTTCACCACGATCCACATGCCGCTGGTGAAGACGCCGATGATCGCACCGTCGGGCCGGCTGAACCCGGTTCCGCCGATCAGCGCCGACCACGCGGCGGCGATGGTGGTGCGCGCACTGGTGGACAAGCCGGTCCGTATCGACACGCCGCTGGGGACGCTGGCCGACGCCGGCCAGTACTTCACCCCGAAGCTGGCCCGCCGGGTTCTGCACCAGCTTTATCTGGGCTACCCCGACTCGCCCGCCGCCCGAGGTGAGGGTCGGCGCCCGTCGGCCCCGGGCCCGCGCCTGCCGGTGATCCGGCTTCGCGCTCCGCGCCCGGTCAAACAAGTCGTGCGCCTGGTACCCGGCGTGCACTGGTGAACTCAGCCAGTTCATAGCGACATCCGGCGCCGGGCGCGGTGGGCACTTAGGCTGGCCGCATGCGGACGGGCTGGCAGCTACTGGAGCGGCCGGCCAAGCACGAGGTCATCAGGGCGGCGCTGGCCGACAGCGAAGCTTCCGGTGTGGTGATCACCGGTGCGGCCGGTGTCGGCAAGACGACATTGGCCCGGTCGGTCACCTCCTCACTGCCGGGCCGCGCCCGATGGGCCGCCTGCACCACATCGTCGAGCAGCATCCCGCTGGGCGCGTTCGCGCAATGGGTGACACCCACCGAAGCGCGAGACCCAATCGAGCTGCTGGTCTCGGCACGGCAGTCCCTGCTGGCCGACGGTCCTGCGGTGATCGGTGTGGACGACGCTCACCTGCTCGACCAGCTGTCGGCCACGCTGCTGCACCAGATCGCCGTCGAACGCTCCGGGTCGATCGTCGCGACGGTCCGCAGCGGAGAACCCGTCCCCGATTCGGTGATGACGCTGTGGAAGGACGGCTATCTGCATCGCGTCGATCTGGAACCGTTCAGCAGGCAGGAGTGCATCGCCCTGGTCGAGTCGGTGCTCGGCGGCACTCTGGAGGAGCTCAGCGCCAACGTCATCTGGTCACAGTCGGGCGGCAACCCGCTGTTCCTGCGCCACATGGTGGAGGCGGCGCTGGAGGCCGGCACCCTGAGCGAGGTCAAAGGCGTGTGGCAGTTGCGCGGGGCGACGACGGTGTCGTCCGGTCTCGCGACCCTGCTGGAAAGCCGCTTCGACCATGCCGACCCCGATGCGGTCACCGCGCTGCGACTGCTGTCGCTGTGCGAGCCGCTGGACCTCGACGCGCTGGTCGAACTGGCCGGTGAGCAGGCGATCGACGCGGCCGAAAAGGCGCAGCTGATCCGGATCGACCGGGACGGCCCGACACTTGCCGCACGCATCAGCCATCCGCTGTACGGGGATGTCATCCGTCGGCAGATCGGCACGGCATCGGCCCGTATGCTGCGCGGCCAGATCGTCACCGTGCTGAACCGGCGGAAGCCGACATCGGTGGCCGCGCGAATCAGGCTCGCGGAGCTGTATCTGGACAGCGACCAGACCGCCGATATCGGACTGTTGGTCGCCGCTGCCAAGGACGCGGTATCGCTGGCCAATGCGCCGCTGGGAGAACGCTTGGCGCGCAACGCATTCGAGCGCGAAGTCGGCATGCGACCCGCACACCTGCTGTCCCGGGCACTGATGTGGCAGGGCCGGCCCGCCGAGGCCGACGAGATCTTGGCCCGGTTCGACCCCGACGACCTCGACGAAGGTCAGCTGCTGCTGTGGGGTGTTCCGCGGGCGTCGATCGTGTTCTGGTCACTCGGTGAGGTCACGCGCGCCTACGAGGTGATGGAGTTGCTGCGGCGCCGGGTCACCCATCCGGTGCTGCGGCCGATGGTCGACGCGGCCGACGCCGCGTTCACGATCTTCGAGAACAAGCTGCCCGAGGGTCTGGCCAAAGCCGAGGCGGTGTTGTCCGATCCCGCGGCTCCCGAACAAGCGGTCGAGACCGCCGCCTTCGCGGCCGGGATGGCGATGCCGCTGGCCGGACGCGGCGATGAGTTCACCGCGATCGTGGCGCGCTGCTTCGACACCCAGAAGTCGACCGATGGTCTGATCCGCATGCTCGCCCGGTACGGCGAGGTGCTGGCGTTGGTGCACACCGGCGAACTCGACAAGGCCGAAACGCACGCCGCGAACTACGCCGAATTCTCTTCGTCGGGAGAGTTTCTCGGGTGGGCGATCGCCAAGACGATGGCCGGTTTGGTGGCGACCCACCGGGGCCGGTTCGCCGATGCGATTCCGACACTCGAGCAGGCGCTGGCTGCGTTCAATGCGGAGAACTCGCTGCCGTGGCGGTTGCCCGGCCGGCTGTTGCTGGCCCGCGCCTATGCCGGCCTGGGCAGAGCCGATGACGCCGAGCGGGTGCTGACCGAGGCCGCCGAGCACGTCGGCCCCTCGGTGGCACTGTTCGATCCTCAGGTGTTGGTGACCAAGGCATGGATCGCCGCGGCCCGCGGCGGGGGGCGGCGCGCCGTCGAACTGTCCCGCGCCGCCGCCGACGCCGCGCACCGCAGCGGGCAGCTGGCGGTGGAGGCCGAGGCATTGCACGACGCAGCCCGCTTCGGCGACCGCAGGCTGGCGAATCGGTTGCAGTCGCTGGTGGCGGGTGTCGATGGTCCACTGCCGCAGCTGTATGCCCGTCACGCCGCCGCGGTGGCGGACTCCGACGGCGATGCGCTGGACGCGGTCAGTCTCGAGTTCGAACGCGCCGGGCTGTTGCTGTCGGCCGCCGACGCCGCCGCGCAGGCGGCCGCGAGCCATCAGCAGCGCCATGACCGCCGCAGGGAGATCGAATCAGTAACGCGGGCAATGCGTCTGGTCGCCTTGTGCGGTGGCGCCTCCTCCCCCGCGATCCGGGCCGCGGCGCGACCACTGCCGGTGACCGCGCGTGAACTCGAGGTCGCCGAGCTGGTTGCGGCCGGGCTGTCCAACCGCGAAATCGCCCAGCAGCTGTCAGTTTCGGTGCGGACCGTGGAGGGACACGTCTACCGGGCGTGCCTGAAACTCGGTGTGTCCGATCGCGATGGGCTCGCCGCCATCATCCGCCCCCGCGGTACGCGCGGTCCGCAGAGTTGACGCCCGGGCAGGTATCGTTACCGCGGTGAGCGTCGGGGAAGACCAGCCTACGGCCCTGCCCGTTTTCGCCGATGTGGACACCGGCGTCGACGATGCGATGGCACTGGTATACCTGCTGGCAAGTGCCGATGCGGACCTCGTCGGCATCGCCTCCACCGGTGGCAATGTCGACGTGGATCAGGTGTGCCGCAACAACCTCGGGTTACTCGAGTTGTGCGGAGCGCCCGCGATCCCGGTGTCCCGTGGCGCGGATCAACCGCTGAGCGCCGCGATGCGCACCGCCGAAGACACCCATGGCCCGGCCGGCTTGGGCTATGCCGAATTGCCCCTGCATCAACGCGAACTCACCAGTTATGACGCGGCCGAGGCCTGGGTGCGCGCCGCGCACGCACGACCCGGCGAGCTCATCGGTCTGGTCACCGGGCCGATGACCAACCTCGCACTGGCTGTGCGTGATGAACCGAACCTGCCGTCGCTGTTGCGCCGGCTGGTGATCATGGGCGGGTCGTTCGACTACCGCGGCAACACCACTGCGGTTGCCGAGTGGAACATCAGCGTTGACCCGGAGGCCGCAGCCGAGGTGTTCGACGCCTGGGGCGGGCCGCGGATGCCGATACGATTGCCCCGCACCAGCTTCCGATCGTGTGCGGGCTGAACCTGACCGAGAACATCGCGCTGACACCGAAGATCCTGAGCCGCCTGGCCACCGCGGCGGACACCGCCACCACCGCGATGAGCGTGCTCGATGCGCGAGGCACCCGGTCGACGGCCGACAACGGTGTGATCCGCGCGCTCGAGGATGCGATGCGGTTCTACTTCGAGTTCCACTTCGACCAGGGCGAGGGCTATCTGGCGCATCTGCACGACCCACTGGCCGCGGCGGTGGCACTGGATCCCGGGCTGATCCAAACACGCGCGACAACCGTGGATGTCGAGCTCACCGGAACGCTGACCCGCGGCATGACCATCGCCGACTGGAGCCGACGCTGGGGCCGGGAGCCCAACGCGCACGTCGGCGTCGGGGTTGATCCCGAGGCGTTCTTCGACCGGTTCATCGACCGGGTGGGTCCGTTCGCCCGTCGGCTTGCTCATTCGTAGACGCCCTCCACATACCACCGGCGCTGCCGGTAACACAGCAGCAGCGCGGTTTCCGGCGCACCGGGTCGGCTGTCCACCAGCACCTGAGCGCGCGCAGTGCGGCCGACCCTGGACTGTTGGCTGTGATCCCACCACCGTTCGTCCACCGACCACGGGCCGGCCCACCAGCTCAGCGCACCCTGATAGTGGTGGCCCGCACCGTCCAATCGTGCAGGCTCGGCCGTGAACATCCCGCGGACGGTGACTCGGACCGGATTACCTTGGGCGTCAAGCAATTCCACCGGATCATCCAAGATCACCACCGGCGCGGGCTCAGGGAGCCGGCCTGGCCACGGCCGGTCGGGGGCGGCCCTGGGCACCAGCTCGTCGCCGAGCGGGGTCAACGTGATGCGCTCGGCGGGACCACGGCCACCGGACAACACCGGCAGCTGGACGGCTTCCTGGCCCAGCAAGCCCTGCACCCGAACCAGCGCCCGGCGCGCCCGCAGTCGGTCTTCTTCGCCGACGCCGCCCCATAGGGGTAGCTGAAGCGCTTCTGCGGAAACAACTTCCACCGGATGCAGTCGCAGCATCGTCACCGGCGAGTTCGGTCGATCGTCAGGTCGGCGTTGGTTGAGCCAGCCGTCGAGCTGCCAGCGCACCCGATCGGCGGTGGCGTCCTCGGTCAGCGGTTCGGCGCATCGCCACACCCGGGTCAGCTCACCGCCATTCGCAGTGACGGCATGGATGGCGAGCCTGGTGCATCCCACACCGGCCGCCTCCAGGCTGCGATGCAGGTCGCCGGCCAGCATCCGGCCGGCGAATGCCGCTGCATCAACCCGGTCGACCGGCGGGTCGCAATTCAGTACCGCATCCAGGTCGGCAGCCGGCTCACGACCGGATGGACCGCGTACCGGTTCCCGCGGGCGAAGCGGTGCGCGGCCACCGCATCGGCACCGAACCGGGAAGCCACGTCGCTGCGCGACAATGCCGCGAACTGACCGAGGTTGCGAATACCCATGCGCCACAACAGGTCGGCCAGCTCCTCCCGGCCAGGACCAGACAGGCTGGGCTCACCGGACAGCTGACGGATGGACAACGCCGACAGGAATCTGGCATCCCCACCGGGCTCGAGCACCCGGCCGGCACGGGCGGCGAAGACCGCCGTCGGCAGCTGATCGGCGATCCCCACCTGACATTCGGCACCGGCCGCGGCGACGGCGTCGACCAAGCGCTCAGCGGCGGCGGGTTCGGAGCCGAAGTAGCGGGCCGCGCCGCGAACCGGCAACACCAGCAGCCCCGGCCGCAGCACCTCGGCACGGGGCACCACCTCGTCGACCGCAGCCGTCACCCCTTCGAAGTAGCGGGCGTCGCGGGCCGGGTCGGCGGTGACCACATGCAGTTGCGGGCACCGGGCTTGCACCTCGCGCCGGCGCAGCGTGCGCCGCACCCCGGCGGCACGGGCGGCGGCCGAGCAGGCGATGACCCGGTTGGCCAGGGTGACCGCGACCGGGGCCGTCGCCGGCAGTCCGGCCGCCGCGGCCGCTGCGACCGCCGGCCAATCCATGCACCAGATCGCCAGCACCCGGCCGGCCATGTCAGCCCACCCTGGACCGGGCAGCGCGACCGTGCGCCCTGACCGACAGCCGCACCCGACCGATTCGGCCACAGCCCGACACCGGGGCCTCGCCGCGACCCGCAGTGATCTCATAACCGCGCACCCGCGCGTCAAGACGCATCGTCGCGCCGTGCCAGTCCCCCCGGGCCACCAGCAGGGTGCACCCTTTTTGCCTGGCCCGGGCCACCACCGCCCGCGCCCGGGTGGCGGTCACCGTCCGGCCGGCCAGCCCGAGCACAACCAGATCCATCCCGTCCATCAACACCGCGGCCACCTCGACGGGGTCGGTCCCCGGGTCCGGGATCATCGCGAGCCGGCTCAGGTCGGCACCCATCTCCACCGCGGCCAGCAGACCGAAATCCGGCAGTCCGACGACGGCCACATGTCCCCCACCTGCCGTGACCGCCGCCGCCATACTCACCGGAAGGGACAGCGCTCCCGACGCCACTGCGACAGCGCCGCGCGGCAACCCCGCCGGCAGCTGTTCGGCCAGCGATTCGGGGACCGGCAGCAAACTTTCAGAGGCAGGAATGACCTCATCCGCCACATCCGTAACAGGTCGGGTGACGCCCACCTTCCCGGACACGGCCGCCATCTTGCGCCGCAGCTGTTCTAGCTGCTCAACACGGTTAAGCTGATGTTTCTCCAGGGCAATAGCCGCTGTCATCGGCCACCTCCAACCGCGATCCCGATTCACTGTGTTCGAATGTATGTTCGATAGTCCGAGTAAACACCCACCCACCGACAGCGTCAAGCGCTGAATCTGCCGGCTGTGCACCCAAGCCGACGTTGGTGACGCGGCCGAAATCGCACCTGGCACGATGCAGGGCATGACGATCAACCGCGAACAAGCTGACAAGGTGGCCAACGGAGCCGGCTTCATTGCCGCGCTCGACCAGAGCGGCGGCAGCACCCCCAAGGCGCTCAAGCTCTATGGCATCGCCGAGGACGCCTACTCCGGTGACGAGCAGATGTTCGACCTGGTGCACGAGATGCGCACCCGGATCATCACCAGCCCGAGCTTCAACGGCGACCGGATCATCGCGGCCATCCTGTTCGAGATGACGATGGACCGCGAGGTCGAAGGCCGCCCCACGGCCGACTACCTGTGGAACGTCAAAAACGTCGTGCCGATCCTCAAGGTCGACAAGGGTCTGGCCGCCGAAGAGGACGGCGCCCAGGTGATGAAGCCCATCGACGGCCTGGACGCGCTGCTGTCCCGGGCGAGGAACAAGGGCATCTTCGGCACCAAGATGCGCTCCGTCATCAAGCTGCCCGGCGGCGGCCTGGACGCGGTGGTCGAGCAGCAGTTCGCGATCGCTCGCCAGATCCTGGACGCCGGACTCGTGCCGATCATCGAACCCGAGGTCGACATCCACAGCCCGGAGAAGTCCGCGGCCGAAAAGCAGCTCAAGTCCGCGATCATCAGCCACCTCGGCGCCCTCGGCGACGACCAGCAGGTGATGCTCAAGCTCACCCTGCCCGACACCGACGATCTCTACCACGAGTTGGTCGAGCACCCCAAGGTGATGCGGGTTGTCGCACTGTCCGGCGGCTACAACCGCACCGATGCCTGCGAGCGCCTGGCCCGCAACCACGGTGTCATCGCCAGCTTCTCCCGGGCGCTGACCGAGGGCCTGACCGCCCAGCAGAGCGACGACGAATTCGACAAGACCCTCGATGAGGCGATCGCCGAAATCGCCGCCGCCTCAAGGACTTAGTCGGACAACAGGGCCCGACGGAGTTACTCCCACTCGATGGTGCCGGGAGGCTTGCTCGTCACATCGAGCACCACCCGGTTCACCTCGGGCACCTCATTGGTGATGCGCGTCGAGATGCGCTCCAGCACCTCATAGGGCACCCGGGTCCAGTCCGCGGTCATCGCGTCCTCGCTGGACACCGGCCGCAGCACGATCGGGTGGCCGTAGGTACGTCCGTCGCCCTGCACGCCGACCGAGCGGACATCGGCCAGCAGCACCACCGGGCACTGCCAGATCTGGCCGTCCAGACCGGCCGACGTCAGCTCCTCGCGGGCGATCAGGTCGGCCCGGCGCAGGGTGTCCAGCCGGGACGCCGTCACCTCACCGACGATGCGGATACCCAGTCCCGGGCCCGGGAAAGGTTGGCGGCCAACGATGTCCTCCGGCAGGCCGAGCTCGCGACCCACCGCGCGCACCTCGTCCTTGAACAGCAGCCGCAGCGGCTCGACGAGCTTGAACTTCAGGTCGGCGGGCAGGCCGCCGACATTGTGGTGGCTCTTGATGTTTGCCGTTCCCGTTCCACCCCCGGACTCGACGACGTCGGGGTACAGCGTGCCCTGGACGAGGAAGTCGACCTCAGATCCACTATCCCCCACGATGTCTCGGACCGCGCCCTCAAAGGCGCGGATGAACTCGCGGCCGATGATCTTGCGCTTGCCTTCGGGGTCGGTCACGCCGGACAGCGCCGCCAGGAACCGATCGGCGACATCGACGGTGACCAGATTGGCACCGGTTGCGGCCACGAAATCCCTTTGCACCTGCGCTCGTTCGCCGGCTCGCAGCAATCCGTGATCGACGAACACGCACGTGAGCCGGTCACCGATGGCGCGTTGCACCAGTGCGGCGGCCACCGCGGAATCCACCCCGCCGGACAGACCGCAGATGGCGTGGGCGTCACCGACCTGCTCGCGCACCCGCTCGATCAGGCTCTCGGCGATGTTGGCCGGGGTCCAGCTCGCGCCGATGCCCGCGAAGTCGTGCAGGAAACGGCTGAGCACCTGCTGGCCGTGGGGGGTGTGCATGACCTCCGGGTGGTATTGCACCCCGGCCAGCCGACGGGCACGGTTCTCGAATGCGGCGACCGGCGCACCGGAGCTGACGGCCACCACCTCGAAGCCCTCCGGCGCCGAGGTGACCGCATCGCCGTGACTCATCCACACCGGCTGCGAACCGGGCAGGCCCGAATGCAGTTCCCCGCCAAGCACTTCCATCTCGGTGCGACCGTACTCACTGGTGCCCGTGTGAGCCACGGTGCCGCCGAGCACCTGGGCCATGGCCTGGAAGCCGTAGCAGATCCCGAATACCGGCACATCGAGGTCGAAGACAGCCGGATCGAGTTGCGGGGCTCCATCGGCATACACGCTGGCCGGTCCGCCGGAGAGCACGATGGCCTGGGGATCCCTGGCCTTGATCTCCTCGACGGTCGCGGTGTGCGGGATGACCTCGGAGAAAACCCGGGCTTCCCGGACCCGACGGGCGATCAGCTGGGCGTACTGGGCGCCGAAATCGATCACCAACACGGGACGAGGCGAGGGGGATGTCACGCATAGAGTCTAGTGCGCCGGATCGCCCGACCCGCTCGGCAGGCGCAGGTAGCGTTCCGCAGATGAAAGCCCTGCCGGCAGCACTGGCCGTCGCCGCCGCCGCGCTTGCGCTGCGGCGCTTCCGGTCGGTGCGTGGTGACCTCGCCGCGGTCCCCGCCGAGCTGCGCAGTCCACTCCTACCGCTGCTGACTCGTGACACCACCGCACGCTCATTGAAGGCCACGAGGCTTGCCGCCCGCGTCACCATTCCCCCAGGTCATGGGGTCACGCTGGCCAAACGCCGGGTCGAGGGGCGGCTGGTGCTCGTTCTGACACCACCGAACCGCGGCACGGCAGCCGTGCTCTACATCCACGGCGGGGGCATGGTGGTCGGCTCCCCGCACTCGGAGGTCAGAGGCAGCGCTGCGCTGGCTCGGGGGTTGGGCGTGCTCGTGGCATCGCCCGATTACCGGCTCGCGCCCGAGCATCCGTACCCGGCCGCCCTGGACGACTGCATGGCAACGCTGTACTGGATGCGCGACAACGCCGACGAACTCGGCATCGACGCCGACCGCATCGCGGTGACCGGGTCGAGCGCCGGCGGCGGGCTGGCCGCTGCCGTCGCCCAACGTGCGCACGACGAGGGCATCCGGTTGGTCGCGCAGGCGCTGGCGTATCCGATGCTCGACGACCGCACCGTGCTGCGAGACGAGCACAACGGTCACGGCCGGTTCCTGTGGACGCCCGAATCCAACCGGTTCGGCTGGACGGCCTACCTCGGCAGGCCACCGCAGACGACGGCGGCACCGCAGTACGCCGCGCCGGCCCGGCGCGAATCCCTGTCCGGCCTGGCGCCGGCCTGGATCGGGGTGGGTGACCTGGACTTGTTCTACGACGAGTCCGTCGACTACGCCAATCGGCTGCGCGCCGCCGGCGTGCCCTGCGAACTCGTGACGGTGCCGGGGATGTACCACGGCGCCGACGGGCTGGCCGCCAAAGTACCTGCAATGCAGGAGTTCCGCAGCAGCCTCGCGGATCACCTCCGGCGCCACCTCTAGCAGCATCGGACCGGGCCAGGAATGTTCTCGGGTAAGAACGGGAATGGACAGCGGGGGGATCAACAAAGGAGACCACGAGTGCTGGGACTGCCAGACGAGGTACATGCATGCTTGTTCGACCTCGACGGCGTCTTGACCGACACGGCCCGGGTACACACTCGCGCGTGGAAGGCGATGTTCGACAGCTACCTCGAGCGCCGGGCGCAGCGCGCTCACACCGCCTTCGTCCCGTTCGACCCTGCACAGGACTACCGCACCTACATCGACGGCAAGAAACGCCAGGACGGCGTGCGTTCATTCTTGGAGAGTCGCAACATCGATCTGCCCGACGGCGACGAGTCCGACCCGACCACCGCCGAGACGATCAACGGGTTGGGCAACCGCAAGAACGCGCTGTTCCAGCAGATCCTGCAGAAACAGGGTGTGGAGGTGTTCGACGGGTCGCGGCGCTACCTCGAGGCCGTACATGCGGCGGGGATTCCAGCGGCGGTGGTGTCGTCGAGCGCCAACACCGAACAGGTACTGCAGATGACCGGTCTGGACCGCTTTGTCCAGCAGCGGGTCGACGGAGTCACGATCCGTGACGAGAACCTGCGCGGCAAGCCCGCGCCCGATTCGTTCCTGCGCGGAGCCGAACTTCTCGACGTCAAACCGGCGAACGCGGCGGTATTCGAAGACGCCCAGGCCGGTGTCGCGGCCGGACGGGCCGGGAACTTCGGGTTCGTCGTCGGCGTCGACCGGCTGGGGCAGGCAGATGCGTTGCGGCGCAACGGTGCCGACATCGTCGTCACCGACCTCGCACAGTTGCTCGACTCGAAATGATCAGCGGCGAAGCGTTCCCGATCGAGCCTTGGCAGGTCCGGGAAACCCATCTGGATCTCGACCAATTGGCGCAATCGGAGTCACTGTTCGCATTGTCGAACGGACACATCGGGTTTCGCGGCAATCTCGACGAGGGTGAGCCGTTCGGGATCCCCGGGACGTATCTGAACTCGTTCTACGAGACCCGGCCGCTGCCCTATGCCGAATCCGGCTTCGGTTACCCCGAGGACGGCCAGACGATCGTCGATGTCACCAACGGCAAGATTCTGCGACTCTTGGTCGACGACGAGCCCCTCGACGTCCGATACGGCGACCTCGACGAGCATGAGCGGATCCTCGATCTGCGCGCGGGGACGCTGACTCGTCGGGTGCTCTGGCGATCACCGGCGGGCAAGCAGATCCGAATCGTCTCGACGCGGCTGGTGTCCCTGGTCCAGCGCTCGGTGGCGGCGATCGAGTACGTGGTCGAGGCGGTCGACGAATTCACCCGTGTCACTGTGCAATCCGAGCTGGTGGCCAACGAGGATCAACCGGAACAATCGGACGATCCGCGGGTGTCGGCGGTGTTGAAGCATCCGCTGGAGGCGATTCAGCACGAGGTCACCGAAGAGGGTTCGCTGCTGGTGCACCGCACCAAAGCGAGCAAGTTGATGATGGCTGCCGCGATGGATCATCTGGTCGAAGTCCCCGGCCGGGTGGAGATCGACTCCATCGCGCACCAGGACATCGCGCGCACCACCGTCATCTGCGGGCTCCGTCCCGGCCAAAAGCTGCGGATCGTGAAGTTCCTGGCCTACGGCTGGTCGAGTCTGCGGTCTCGCCCCGCGCTGCGCGACCAGGTGGCCGGCGCACTGGCCGGGGCGCGCTACACCGGCTGGGAAGGTCTGGTGGAGGCTCAGCGGGAGTATCTCGACGAGTTCTGGGACTGCGCCGATGTCGAAGTCGAGGGCGATCCCGACGTTCAGCAGGCGGTGCGGTTCGGCCTGTTCCACGTGATCCAGGCCAGCGCCCGCGCCGAACGCCGGGCGATCCCCGGTAAGGGCCTGACCGGTCCGGGCTACGACGGCCACGCATTCTGGGACACAGAGGGTTTCGTGCTGCCCGTGCTGACCTACACCAAACCCGAGGCTGCCGCCGACGCGCTGCGCTGGCGTTCCTCGATCCTCGGTCTGGCCAAGAAGCGTGCCGAACAGCTCGAACTCCGGGGTGCGGCATTCCCGTGGCGGACGATTCGCGGGGAGGAGTGTTCGGCCTACTGGCCTGCCGGTACCGCGGCGTGGCACGTCAACGCCGACATCGCCATGGCGTTCGAACGATATCGGACGGTCACCGGGGACAACTCACTCGAAAATGATTGCGGACTGGCGGTTCTCGTCGAGACCGCCCGGCTCTGGATGTCCCTCGGACATCACGACCGCGACGGTGTCTGGCACCTCGACGGCGTCACCGGCCCCGACGAGTACACCGCGGTGGTGCGCGACAACGTGTTCACCAATCTCATGGCCGCACACAACCTTCGGACTGCCGCCGACGCCTGCAACCGCAATGCCGAAACCGCGTACGAGATGGGTGTCAGCACCGAGGAGACGGCGGCGTGGCGAAATGCCGCCGACAGCGCCCACATTCCGTACGACGACCATCTGGGCGTACACCAGCAATGCGAAGGTTTCACCCGGCTGCGGGAGTGGGACTTCACCGACGACACCGTCTACCCGCTGCTGCTGCACCAACCGTACGTCCGGTTGTACCCGTCCCAGGTGATCAAGCAGGCCGACCTGGTGCTGGCCATGCAGTGGCAGAGCCACGCGTTCACCGATGCTCAAAAGGCCCGCAACGTAGACTATTACGAGCGGCGCACGGTGCGCGACTCGTCACTGTCGGCCTGCACTCAAGCCGTCATGTGCGCCGAGGTCGGCCACCTGGAGCTGGCCCACGATTACACCCAGGAAGCGGCGCTGATCGATCTTCGGGATCTGCACCACAACACCCGCGACGGTCTGCACATGGCGTCGCTGGCCGGAACCTGGACCGCGCTGGTCGCGGGGTTCGGCGGTCTTCGCGATGACGAACACATCTTGTCGCTGGATCCTGCTCTGCCGGATGAGATCTCCCGGCTGAAGTTCGGGTTGCATTGGCGCAAGTACCGGCTCACCGCCGATGTCAGCCACGACGAGGTCACCTATACGCTGCGCGACGGGCCCGACGGGCAACTCACCATCCGGCATGCCGGTGACGAGTTGACGTTGAACACCCGCAATACGACGACGGTGCCATTGCGGGCTCGTCGCGCCCTGCTGCCGACTCCTGAGCAGCCACCGGGCCGGGCGCCGCGCAGGCACATCACGGAATGAGCGCTACGCCCCGGTGTTGATCGGCTCGATCGGCAGGTTGCGCAGACCGCCGGGCGCATGGGTCGGCACCACCGGATTCTTCGGTGCGATCGGTGCGAGGCGCCGGTAGGGCTGTCCCTGCGCGGGGCGCAGGTCCTCTTCACCCTTGTTGGGCCACAACGACGTTGCCCGCTCGGCCTGAGCGGTGATGGACAGCGACGGGTTGACGCCGAGGTTGGCCGACACCGAGGCGCCGTCCATCACGTGCAGCGTCGGATAGTTGTACACCCGCTGATAGGGGTCGATGACACCGTTCTCGGGGCTTTCACTGATGGCCGCACCGCCGAGGAAGTGTGCGGTCAGCGGGATGTTGAACAACTCGCCCCAGGTGCCGCCGGCCACCCCGTCGATCTTCTCCGCGACGCGGCGAGTCACCTTGTTGCCCACCGGAATCCAGGTGGGGTTCGGCTCGCCGTGACCCTGCTTGCTGGTCATCCGCCGTCTGCCGAACGCACCGCGCTTGGTGTAGGTGGTGATCGAGTTGTCCAGGTGCTGCATGACCAACGAGATCATGGTGCGTTCGCTCCAGCGGCGCGGGCTGAGCATCCGGATCATGCCCTTCGGGTCCTCGCCGGCGTTGTCGAGCAACTGCTTCCAGCGGGGGACGTCGCTGCCTTCGGGTCCCGGACCCTCGGTCATCAAGGTCTGCAGCAGACCCATCGCGTTGGAGCCCTTGCCATACCGGCACGGCTCGACGTGGGTGTCGGGACTGGGATGGATCGAGGACGTGATCGCCACCCCGTGAGTGAGGTCGAGATCGGGCCGGGCCTCCAAACGTCCTGCGCCGACGATCGATTCGGAGTTGGTCCGGGTCAGCACCCCGAGCTTGTCCGAGAGCTTGGGCAGGGTACCGGTGTCGCGCATCTTGAACAGCAGTTTCTGGGTGCCCCAGGTGCCTGCCGCCAGGATGACCTGGTTGGCGGTGAACGTGCGGCGACCCTTGCGGGCCACCCGCCCGGTGCGCACGGTCTTGATCTCCCAGACACCGTCGGGGCGCTGAGCGAACCCGGTGACGGTCGTCATCGGGAAGACCTGGGCGCCAGCCCTTTCCGCCAAACCGAGGTAATTCTTGACCAGGGTGTTCTTGGCGCCGTGGCGGCAGCCGGTCATGCATTCGCCGCACTCGATGCACCCGGTGCGCGCCGGGCCGACGCCACCGAAGTACGGGTCGGGCACGGTCTTGCCCGGGGTCTTCTCGCCGTCGACCCCGAAGAACACCCCGACCGGGGTGGGCGTGAACGTGTCGCCGACTCCCATCTCGTCGGCCACTTCCTTCATGATCCGGTCGGCGTCGGTGAAGGTCGGGTTCTTGACCACGCCCAGCATCCGCTGCGCCTGGTCATAGTGCGGCATGAGCTCGGCGCGCCAGTCGGTGATGTTCTTCCACTGCGGGTCGTTGAAGAACGGGTCCGGCGGCACGTACAGGGTGTTGGCGTAGTTCAGCGATCCGCCGCCGACGCCGGCACCGGCCAGGATCATCACGTTGCGCAACAGGTGGATGCGCTGGATCCCGTAGCAGCCCAGCCGCGGCGCCCACAGGAACTCCCGCAGTCGCCATGATGTCTTGGCGAACTCGTGGTCGGCGTAGCGGCGGCCCGCCTCCAGGACGCCGACCTTGTAGCCCTTCTCGGTGAGGCGCAGCGCGCTGACGCTGCCGCCAAAACCCGAGCCGATGATGAGAATGTCGAAATCCGGCGCCATACAAACCAGTATGAACTTACCGGCGGGTAACAAGCTAGCGAGGTGCGCCTAAATCTTTGAGCGTCACCCTCGCGTCACGTTCGGCGCCGAGCGCGTCACTGGTGTGACGCTCGGCGCGACGAAGCTCAGCGGCCGACCGTCAGGCCGACCTTCTGGAACTCCTTGAGATCGCAATATCCGGCCTTGGCCATCGACCGGCGCAGGCCGCCGACCAGGTTGAGCGAACCGAACGGGTCGTCGGAGGGCCCGTTGAGCACCCGGTCCAGCGACGGCCGCTCCCCCGCGGCGATCTGCAGCAGGGCGCCGCGCGGCAGCGACGGGTGCGCCGCGGCCACCGGCCAGAACCAGCCGTCGCCCAGGGCCTCGGCGGACTCAGCCAGCGGGGTGCCGAGCACGACGGCGTCGGCGCCGCAGGCGATGGCCTTGGCGAGGTCGCCGGAGGTGTGGATGTCGCCGTCGGCCAGCACGTGGACGTAGCGTCCACCGGTTTCGTCGAGGTACTCGCGCCGAGCGGCGGCCGCGTCGGCGATGGCCGTCGCCATCGGCACGCTGATGCCCAGCACCTCGTCGCTGGTGGTCACCCCCAACGTCGAGCCGTAGCCCACGATCACGCCGGCCGCGCCGGTGCGCATCAGGTGCAGCGCCGTGCGGTGATCCAGCACACCGCCGGCCACCACCGGGATGTCCAGCTCGGAGATGAAGGTCTTGAGGTTCAGCGGCTCACCGTGGGAGTCGACCCGCTCGGCGGAGATGATCGTGCCCTGGATGACCAGGAGGTCGATACCGGCCTGCACCAGCGCCGGCGTCAGCGCCTGCGCGTTCTGCGGGCTCACCCGGACCGCGGTGGTGACGCCGGCGTCGCGGATGCGCGACACCGCCGCACCGAGCAGCTCAGGGTCCAGCGGCGCGGCGTGCAGCTGCTGCAGCAGGCGGATCGCCGCGGACGGCTCGGGCTCCTTGTCGGCGGCCTCGATCAGCTCCCTGATCTTGGACTCGACGTCGGCGTGGCGGCCGATCAGTCCTTCACCGTTGAGCACACCCAGCCCGCCGAGGCGGCCGAGTTCGATGGCGAACTCCACCGACACCAGCGCGTCGGTCGGATGGGCCACGACGGGGATCTCGAACCGGTAGGCGTCGAGCTGCCAGGCCGTCGAGACGTCCTGCGACGAGCGCGTCCGGCGGGACGGAACGATGTTGATCTCGTCGAGTTCGTAGGTCCGGCGGGCAGTTCTGCCCATGCCGATTTCAACCATGTCGCGCACAGTTTGACCCCTAGCGGGCGTAGTAGTTGGGGGCTTCGACCGTCATGGTGACGTCGTGCGGGTGGCTCTCCTTGAGACCCGCGGCGGTGATCCGCACGAACTGTGCTTGCTGCAGTCCTTCGATGCCGGACGCGCCCGTGTAGCCCATGGCGGCGCGCAGGCCACCGGTGAGCTGGTGGATGACGGTGGCCAGCGGACCACGGAACGGCACCCGCCCCTCGATGCCCTCGGGCACCAGCTTGTCCTCGGACAGCACGTCGTCCTGGAAGTAGCGGTCCTTGGAATAGCTGCGTCCAGTCGACCCGGCCGCACCCCGGCCCTGCATGGCGCCCAGCGACCCCATGCCGCGGTAGCTCTTGAACTGCTTGCCGTTGACGAAGATCAGATCGCCGGGGGCCTCGGCGGTGCCGGCCAGCAGGGAACCGAGCATGGCCGTCGACGCGCCCGCCGCCAGCGCTTTGGCGATGTCACCGGAGTACTGCAGACCGCCGTCGGCGATCACGGGCACGCCGGCCGGCCGGCACACCGCGGTGGCTTCCAGAATCGCCGTGATCTGTGGTGCTCCGACGCCGGCCACCACGCGGGTGGTGCAGATCGATCCGGGGCCGACACCGACCTTGACCGCGTCGGCGCCGGCCTCGACCAGCGCCGCGGCACCGCTGCGGGTGGCGACATTGCCGCCGACGATCTCGACCCGATGGCCCACCTCGGCCTTGAGCTTGCCGACGGTATCGAGCACCCGGCGGTTGTGGGCGTGCGCGGTATCGACGATCAGCACGTCCACTCCGGCGTCGACCAGGGCCATCGCCCGATCCCACGCGTCGTCACCGACGCCGACGGCCGCACCGACCAGCAGCCGGCCATCGCTGTCCTTGGTGGCAAGCGGGTGCTGCTCGGTCTTCACGAAGTCCTTGACGGTGATCAGCCCGGTCAGCCGGCCGTGCCCGTCGACGATCGGCAGCTTCTCAATCTTGTTGCGCCGCAACAGACCCAGTGCGGCGTCAGCGGTCACACCCTCCTGGGCGGTGATCAACGGGGTCTTGGTCATCACTTCGGCGACCGGCTTGTTCATGTCGACTTCGAAGCGCATGTCGCGGTTGGTGATGATGCCGACCAGCGAGCCCTTCGCGTCGACGACCGGCAGGCCCGAGATACGGAACCGGGCGCACATCGCGTCGACTTCGGCGAGCGTGTTGTCCGGCGAGCACGTCACCGGGTCGGTCACCATGCCGGCCTCGGACCGCTTGACCATCTCCACCTGTCCGGCCTGCTCGGTGATGGACAGGTTGCGGTGCAGCACGCCCATGCCGCCCTGGCGCGCCATCGCGATCGCCATCCGGGCCTCGGTCACGGTGTCCATCGCGGAGCTGACCAGCGGCACCTTGAGCCGGATCTTCTTGGTCAGCTGGCTCGACGTGTCGGCGGTGGCCGGCACCACGTCGGAGGCGGCGGGCAGCAGCAGCACATCGTCGAATGTCAGACCCAGCATCGCGATCTTGTTGGGGTCGTCGCCGCCGGTGGGAACCGATTCCCCCAGCAGGGCATTCAGATGCGCGGTCAAGCCGTCGATGCGGCCGGCGCTGCCTTCGGCAATGGTCATCGGTGGGGCCCCCATCAGTGGCGGATTGTGGACACCATCCTATCGGCTCACGGTCACGTTCCCTGGCGCGATACCCGCCGGGTTACGTAGTGTGGAGCCGTGCGCGACCACCTCCCACCAGGCCTGCCACCAGATCCGTTCGCCGACGACCCCGCCGACCCGTCGGCCGCGTTGGATGCGCTGGAACCGGGACAACCCTTGGATCCACAGGAGCGCGCCGCGGTCGAGGCCGATCTGGCAGATCTGGCTGTGTACGAGGCGCTGTTGGCGCACCGCGGCATCCGCGGCCTGGTCGTCTGCTGCGACGAATGCCAGCAGGACCACTACCACGACTGGGATATGTTGCGCGCCAACCTACTTCAGTTGTTGGTCGACGGAACCGTCCGCCCCCACGAGCCCGCATACGATCCCGAGCCGGACGCCTACGTCACGTGGGATTACTGCCGCGGCTACGCCGACGCCTCACTCAACGAGGCGACATCGGACTACGACGGGTTCCGCTGAACGCGGCGTCCAGTTCCGCCGAGCGCGAAAACCTCTGATCTAGCCGCCGAAGCTGGGCAGCTTCGGCAATTGCGGTAGCGCAGGCGCCTGCGGCATCGGGAACATCATCGTGGTGGTCATCACACCACCCGGTGACTGCATCCGCGGGGTCTGGATGACCGTCGACGGAATCGACGCAATGGTCTGAGGCACCGTCGCGGTCGCGGTCGCCGTCGCGGTCGCCGCTACGGACGGGGCCGTCGACGCCGAGGACTGCTCCACGACGGCCGACGACGTCGCCGCCGCGGCCGGAGACTGCGGGGCTGCCGGGGTCGTCGTCGCCGCCGGCGACTGGGCAGCCGAACTGGGGCTGGACGTCGTACCGGCCAACGTGGTGGTGGTTGTGGTCGTCGTCGGCAACCTGGTCGTGGTCGTCGTCGCGCTCGTCGGTGTCGTGGGTTCCGTCGTCGTCGGTTGCGTCGTCGTTGTCGGTGCGACGGTCGTCGTCGAGGGGACCGTGGTGGTGGTCGCCGGATCGGTCTGCTCGACCGGCGAGGTCGGGGTCTCCGATGTCGAGGGGCCGACCGTGCCGGTTCCGTCGGGTGTCGTCGAGATCGTGATCGACGGCAGCCCCGGAACGCTGGTCGGCGGCACCTCGGGTCCGTCGGTCGGGGTGATCACCGCCGGGACGAGATCAGTGGCCGACGCCGGAACCGTGTAGGTGATGCCCGGTGGCACGGTGGCCTCCGGATCCTTCTGCACGACCTTCGCCGACAGCTGGTTCCACTGGTCCAGGACCTGCTGCTTCTCCGGCTGGTCAGCCACTGCGCTGACCTGGCTGTTGACCTCGACCAGCTTGGCCTGGGCCTGCTGCCAGTCGCCCTGGGCGACCAACTGCTGCACTTGCTGGAGCTGCTCCTTGGCCGACGCCAGGGCCACCTGATCGTCGCGGACCTGGGTGGGGGCACCGAACAGCCAGGTGCGTAGTCCGTACAGGGCGTCGCCCGGTCCGGCACCGGCCACAACCGCGCCGAAACCGCCGAGGGCCAGCACACCGGCGGCTGCGGCACCCACGATGCTCAAACCGCGCCGGCTGCGTCCGCTGCTCTGCTTTTCCGCCAGCCCGGCGCGCAGTGCGGTCACCGCGTCCCGCTCGGTGATCAGTCCGGTCGCCGGCGGCCAGCGCATCTCGTCGCGCCACCCGCCCAGCAGGTCGGCCAGCTCGGCGTCGGCACGATCGTGCGGGGCCACCGGATGACCGGACGCCAGGGCGTCGATGAAGCGCTCGCTGGCCAGGATGGCGTCCAGCGACGGGTCGTCGTTGCGGGAAGAACGTCCGAAGTCAGGCATAGCCGTTACCTGCCGCGGTGATCTCGGTCTTGAGCTTGGCCAACGCGCGGTGCTGGGCGACTCGCACTGCCCCGGGTGTGCTGCCGACGGCGTCGGCGGTCTCCTCCGCGGACAACCCGACCACGATGCGCAGCATGAGGATTTCGCGCTGCTTCTCGGGCAGGATCTCCAGCAACTTGGTCATCCGCGCGGCGGAATCCGACTGCATCGCCATCTGCTCGGGCCCTGCGTCGAGCGAGAACCGCTCCGGCACCACATCGGTGGGATCGGATCGGTTACGGGCCGCGGCGCGATGCGCGTCGGCGACCTTATGGGCAGCGATGCCGTACACGAAGGCCAGGAAGGGGCGACCCTGATCCTGGTAGCGCGGCAGCGCCTGGATGGCGGCCAAGCAAACCTCCTGAGCGACGTCGTCGGCGGAGAGACCGACCCGCTCCGTGGCGCCCAGGCGAGCCCGGACATAACGGACCACGATGGGGCGGATGGTCTCCACAACTTCCCGGAGGGCATCCCGGCTGCCGGCCACTGCCTCAGCAACGGCGGCGTCGAGACGTTCTCCTGGAATTGTCATCGACGGCGATATCTCCAACGTTACGTACGGGACGCTTCCCGGCAGCCATTCAGCTAGACAATATCGGCCCAAACTGCCGATCGGGCGTTAGCGGCCGCTCCATCGGCCGCCGCGCCGTGTGATAAGGCCAGCACAATCGTCTCGGATGGCTGAGACCTGCTGTGACGTAAGCGATGCACAACCGATATCGGCCAGCAGACACGCCAGCGCCCAGCGCAGCGGAACCAGACCGTAGGTCTCGGTGTCGCGCAAGGCGGCATCGGCGACCGCACGGGCGGGCTCGATGGCCCCGGCGCAACACAGCGCCGCGGCGAGCACCACGTCGCTCTTGACCCGATGGCGTCGCAAGGCGGGCGTCGCGCTCTCGGCAATCTCGACCCCGCGCCGCGCGTGCATCACGGCTTCCTCGCCACGGCCGCCGGCCATCGCCAGTTCCGCGCTCACCCACTCCAGGCGGATGGCCAGGCGCGGGACCCCGGACCCGCGCGTCAGCTCGCCGGCCCGCTCGAGCAGTCGCGCCGAGGCGGCAAGCCGACCGACACCGAGCGCGTCGGCGGCCAAACCTACGACCGCGTCGGCACGGGCCTGCACGGCCATCGAATGATCGCCGGAGGTCTGCGTCAGCGCCAGCGCGCGGCCATCCCAGCCGGCCGCCGGCCGGTGTCCCCCGAGCTGGCGCAGCAACGACGCCTCGGTACTCAGCGACAGCGATGCGAACGTCCCGGCGGGGTCCCGTCGGCGCAGCGCCGCAAGGTCGGCGCGGGCACTGCTGTATCGGCCCTGGCCGGCGGCGGCGACTGCCCGATGCCAGAGCTGTTCGGGCGTGTGTGCGGCGGGCAGGGGCCAGCAGCCGGGGTGGTCGCCGAAGGCGGCGGCGGTCAGTGCGGAGACGTCCATCTGACCCGGCACGCTATCAACCGCGGACGAAAAAGATCTCAGTTAACAGTTGATGGTCGCCGTGTTACGGCTGTGTTTACTACCTATTGAGCACCAGAAATTCTGGTGCCGCTGCGAGGGGCGCCGTACTGCGCAAATCACGAAACCATCACGATCGACGCGCGCCGAATAGCACGCCACCCGGCGGCGGTGGGTCGCAATGATGAACGTGATGTAAATTCTCGAGCTGCGATTATGTGATTCCGCACATGGCACGGCTATTGACGCGCTTTGCGACGCGCCCCTAATTTGTGAGCACGAGTAGTCACCGGCGACAGTGCTCAGATCGGTTCCACAACTCACGCATATTGAAAGATGTGCGGAGAGAGGGGTTTTCCAATGCCACAGCCGCAGCAGCTACCTGGCCCGAACGCAGACATCTGGGATTGGCAGATGCAAGGCCTTTGCCGAGGTGTCGATTCGTCGATGTTCTTCCACCCCGACGGGGAACGTGGCCGCGCCCGCGCCCAGCGTGAGATGCGCGCCAAGGAAATGTGCCGGAGTTGCCCGGTGATCGCCCAATGCCGTTCACACGCTCTGGCTGTCGCCGAGCCCTACGGCATCTGGGGCGGATTGAGCGAAGCGGAACGCGAGTTGTTGCTCAAGCGCGGAATTCGCCGGACCGCCTGATTCCCAGCAAACGTGTGAAGAGGCCCACCCCGATCCGGGGCGGGCCTCTTTCTCACTGAGCGCCCGCTGCCAGCCACTGTTCGAACGTCGTCGGGGCGATCCGCGCACCGTCGCCAGGCAGCAGGACATTGCCGGCGAACTCGACTCCCTGCGGTCCGTCCCACGTCGGCACCAACGTCACCGACTTGCCTTGCACGGCGTGCGTCCGCCGCGCCATGTCAACCAGGTCCTGGGTCTCGGGGCCGGCCACGTCGACGTATCTGCCCTGCGGCGCGCCGACCGCGATCTCGGCCAGTACGTCGGCGATGTCGTTGGGTGCGATCGGTTGCAGCAGCAACGGCGGGATGAGCGCGACGCCGCCCTGCTCGGTCCAGCCGGCGACCGTGGCCGCGAAGTCGTGGAACTGCGTGGCCGGGACGATCGTCCACGGCACCGGACCTGCCTCGATGAGGCTTTCCTGTGCCACTTTGCCTACGTGGTGGGCGGTTCCGGCGTCGAGCCGGTGAATACCGACGATCGACAGCAGAACGTGATGGCGGACGCCGGCGCGTTGCTCGGCTGCAAGCAAGTTTGTCGTCGTCGTTGCGAAGTACTCACGGGTCTCGTCCACGCCCATCGGCGGCGCGCTGATGGCGTCGACCACGGCGTCGACACCCGTGAGCGCCGCATCCAAGCCATCCCCGCTGATCAGGTCGACACCCGCCGAGCGGCTGATCCGCACGACCTCGTGCCCGTCGCGCTCGAGAGCCGCGACGGTGCGAGCACCGATGTTGCCGGTTGCGCCTGCTACCGCGATACGCATGGAAGACCTCCACATTCAAGAACGGATACCTGTTGGCTCGAACGCCGCCGTGTTCGCATCCTCATCCCGCTATCACCGGAACCGTGAGCGCCGAGGCGCCCGGCCCCCAATGCACGACCGCACTCCCCCGCCGGCTCGGTGTATATCGCGCGGGAAGGTGGCCGAACAGAGGGTTGAACGGTTCGAGATACCGCCCGGCTATCAGCAACCGCAGCTCGTCGCCGGCCCGAAACAGCGTCGAGGAGGCGCTCAACGTGATGTCGGCGTCGACAACCTCGCCCGGTTGCAGCGGCGTGAGCGCGTCCAGGGAGTCCCGCAGAGCCAGCCGCAGCCGCCCGTCGGCGATCCGGTCCCGGCCATAACCGTAGGACCCCTCGAACGGCACGTACTGCCCGTCGCTCCACTTTTCGACGCCGACGAACAGGTGCGCGTCGTCGGCGCCGTCCAGCGAGATCCGCAGCCGCAGGCTCATCGGACCGGTGAGTTCGACGTCACGGTCGAAGCGGTGGGAGAACGCTACCGCTTGTCGACGCAGCCGAAACGTCGCGGCTCCGCGCGTGCTCGGCGCCCGCTCGGCCAGCGATCCACTATCGCCGAGATACAGTGCGGTCCAGCGTGTCCGGTCCAG
This sequence comes from Mycobacterium sp. ELW1, assembly GCF_008329905.1. Taxonomy (NCBI): domain Bacteria; kingdom Bacillati; phylum Actinomycetota; class Actinomycetes; order Mycobacteriales; family Mycobacteriaceae; genus Mycobacterium; species Mycobacterium sp. ELW1. Next base: position 4,779,507 of record NZ_CP032155.1, read on the forward strand.
CGGCCACTCGTTCTCGGTGCGCACCGCGACCACGGCGTCACGGCGTTCGCGGACTTCCAGGCGTACCCGCGGCAGCGCGGGTACGTCGAGGTTGCGCAGATGACGGTCGAAGAACGCCGTCTGCGCACGCTGGGCCTCGTCGCTGTAGAAGACGGCCCATTTCCCGCCGCGGTGCGTGTAGGCGCTGCGTTCGGGCGAGCCCGCCTGTTCGATCAGTCGCCAGGAGCCCTGGCTGTGCAGATTGTGGTCGGAGAAGCTGGCGCAGGCCAGGATTGGCACCTCGATGCGCGCGAGGTCGGGGGTGATGGATTGCCACCACGCGTCGCGCAGCGGATGCCGGCGGCGCTGCTCGCCGATGTCGACTGACAGGCGGGCGACCCGGCGAGTCAGGGTCTGCCAGATCACCGAGAAGCCGCGCTCGGGGACTCCGCCCGGTGTCATGAAGTCGCGGTATGCGTCAGTGAACCCTTCCCAGGGGCAGATCGCCGCGAGGTGCGGCGGACGCAAGGCTGCCGACTTATATTGCGAGAGAGCCAGATACGAGACGCCTAGCATTCCCACCCGACCGTTGGACCATGGCTGCGTCCCGGCCCACTCGATCAGGTCATAGGTGTCGCGGGCCTCGTCGTCGGACAGCAGCGAACCGGTCCCGCCGGAGGTGCCCGCACCGCGCGCATCGGCGTTGATCACGACGTAGCCCCGCGCGACCCAGGCCACCGGGTCCGGCGCCTCCCACCCGGTTTCACTCGAAATCTGAAAGGGTGCAGGTTGATTCATGATCCGGAACTGCAAGTTGAGCCGCCACCCTCGGCGCGTCCGGCGCGGCAGGGCATCCTTGCCGTAGGGATGCACCGAGAGGATGACCGGGAACGGACCCTCCCCGGGAGGACGATAGACGTTGACGCGCAACGTGACTCCGTCACGCATCCGGACGGCCACGTCGCGGTCCTTGATCAGGTCGTCCGGCGCGGGCACAACGGTGACCGGAGGACGCAGGAAGGCCCGGATCCGGCGGCAGGCATAGGCCGCTGCGCCGGGCCGTCGCCAGGGCCGGTCGTATCGGGGGGCCATGTCAGCTGGGCGGGGCTTCGTCCTGCTCGGGAGCGCCGACCGTCGCGGGTTGTGGAGGCAGCCCGGGTTGAGGCTGCGGCTGGCGGGCTTTCGCGAAGCGCACGATGAGGTAGACGATCACACCGGCGACCGCCAGTACAGCCAGCCAGGGCAGCAGCAGACCGAACAGCAGCACCAGGTTGCCGGCCACGGAAACCATTGTGTCCCAACCACGTTCGATCTGACCGAAGAATCCCCGATACTCGGTGGGCGCGGGCCCGCCGATCTCCTGGGCGATGAAGGTGACGTCGACGGTGCTGTAGTCGATCTGGTCGCCGAGCGCCTGCCGTTGGGCCCGCAGACTGTCGAGGTCGGCCTGGCGTTCCGACAGAGCACTTTCGGCTTTGATGAGTGAGTCGGGATCCTTGGCGTCGCGCATGATGCCGAGCAGCCGGTCGACCGATGTCTGTAATGCCGTGATCCGGGCGTCGAGGTCGACGCGCTGGGCGGTGACGTCGTCGGCGCTGACCTGGACGTGCTCGACGGTGCCCAGCGTCTTGAGTTCCCGCAGCGTCTCGTCGAGCTTGGCGGCGGGTACCCGCAAAACCACCGTCGAGCGAGCTCGTCCGGTACCGGATCCCGCGTCCTCGGAGCGGCTGTCGACGCGGCCCTTCGCGTCCTCGACGATGACCGCGGCTTTGTCCGCGGCCTCCGCCGGGTGGGCCACCGAGATGGACATCGATGCTGTCTTGACCACATCCCGCTTGGCCATCGGCGGTTGGCCCGGCGCGTCCTGCGGCATCGGCGCCCCAGCACCCTCCGCCGAACCGACCGCCGGTGCAGGCGCGGTCGGAGAGTGCGGATTGGATCCGGCACACGCCGTCAGCGGGCTCAGCGCGACAATGCCCGCGACGGCCAGGACCACCAGGCGACCTCTCGAGGTACGCACCGGCTAGGCCGGCCCTGATTGCATGGACCCGAGGAAGTACGTCTCGCGCCCGGTCGGGTAGCCGCCGCCGTCGGTGGCGATGTGAACGTGGTCGAAGTGGTTGGCGGTTTCGTTGCCGTAATCGGCGGTCCAGCTGGGTGCCCCGATCCCGGGGTAGAAGCCTTGGCGCCAGATCACGTGCAGCACGCCCCATCGCTTGGCGTTCGCCAGGGCGAAGCCGGCGATCTGGTTGCCGAGCTCGATGCCCTCCGGCGTGTGGTAGTTCGGGATCATCACGTCAATGGCCAAGCCGTTGGGATGCCACTTCAGCGGATCCTGCCGGTAGCCGCCGATCGTCTTGATCTCCAGGAACATCACGCTGATGGCGCGAGCCACCCAGATGGTGTGGATCTGCAGACCTTGCTCGGGTGCGATCCCGCGTGGCATGGCCAACTGGAAGTTGCCACCGGTGACCGGGGCGCTGGCCGCCAGCAGCTCTGCTTCGGTGGGCTGGGCGATGCGGGGCACGTCGGCAGCGGGTGCCGTCTGGGCGGCCGGCGAAACCGTCGGCGCCGCAACACAACACTTGGTTTCGGTGCTTTGGGCATAAAACATCGCCCCGGCAACGGTCACCGAGGCCACCACGGCCAGCCAGCGACCTCGAGCGCCGGCGAACACGTTGACCACGAGCAGCACTTTACTGCGGCCTGCGCTGCGATGGGGCAACCTTCGCCGACCCGTTATGTCAGGGCGCGATCAGCACCTTGAGCGCTTCGCGATCGGCCATCGCACGGTAGCCGTCGGGTGTCTCGTCGAGTCCGATCACGCGATCGAAAACCCGGCCGGGCTCGATGACGCCCTCGAGGATGTCGGGCATCAGCTCCTCGATGTAGGCGCGGGCGGGTGCGGCACCACCGGTGAGGGTGATGTTGCGCATCATGGTGTCGAATCCCAGTGGGACGTTGCGGTATTGGGAGACACCGAGTCTGCTGACGGCGCCACCGGCCCGGACGGCGCCGAGGGCGGTGACGAGCGACTGTTCGGTACCGACGCATTCGATGACGGCATGGGTGCCGTCACCACCGGTGAGTTCCCGAATCTTCTCGACGGCCTCGTCGCCGCGTTCGGCCACGACATCGGTGGCGCCGAAGTCGCGACCCAGATCGGTGCGGGTGGTGTGGCGGCCGTTGAGGATGATCTGCTCGGCGCCGAGGCGCTTGGCGGCCAGCACCGCGCACAGCCCGACGGCACCGTCGCCGATGACCGTCACCGACGATCCGGGCCGCACCCGGGCGGTCACCACGCCGTGGTGGCCGGTGCAGAACACGTCGGACAACGTCAGCAGCGATGGCATCAGCGAAGAGTCCTCGGCGACGGGAAGCTTCACCAGCGTGCCCTGCGCCTGGGGAACACGCACCGCCTCGCCCTGCCCGGCGTCGACCCCGCGAGCGCCCCAACCACCACCATGGCGACACGACGTCTGCAGGCCCTCGCGACAAAAATCGCAGGTGTTGTCCGCCCAGACGAACGGCGCGACGACCAGATCACCGCGCTGCAGACCCCCGACGTCGGCGCCGACGTCCTCGACGATGCCGATGAATTCATGGCCCATCCGGCGGCCGCCGTCCTTGTGCGGCATGGACTGGTACGGCCACAGGTCGCTGCCACAGATGCACGAGCGGGTGACCCGCACGATGGCGTCGGTGGGATCTTTCAGGACAGGATCCGGTACATCCTCGACGCGGACATCGCCGGCCTCGTACATCAGGGTTGCGCGCATGTTTCGACACTATGCGCCGCGAGATTTCGCTCGCCTAGTTGTACTGACCACGGACGTTAGGGACGGCGTGGCGTGGTGACATGACGAAGACCTCCGAGTTCGCGGCGCGCGCGCGGGACGGCGTTGCGCGTCGGGCGGGGGGGGACGGGGGACATGACGAAGACCTCCGAGTGAAGTGCGAGCTGTCTAGGAACGCACCAACTCATCTCGGAGGTCTTCGTGTCCCACCGTAACGCCCCGTTGTCTGAAACCGGACGCCTGCGACTGGCCCGTTGCGTCGTCGAGGACGGTTGGAGTCTTCGACGCGCTGCTGACCGATTCCAGGTAGCAGTGACTACCGCCAGTCGCTGGGCGAGCCGCTACCGCGAATATGGTCCGGCCGGCATGGTCGACCGCAGCTCACGGCCTCACCGCTGCCCCAATCAGACTCCAACACGTACCGAGCGGCGCATCATCAAGGTGCGTGTCATTCGCCGTTGGGGACCGGCGCGCATCGGTTATCTGCTGGGCCTGCACCCCTCGACGGTGCACCGGGTCCTCACTCGTTACGGCATGGCCAAACTGCGCTGGCTGGACCGCGGCACTGGCTGCGTGATCCGACGCATGCAACCCGCCGAGTGCGGCGAAATGGTCCACATCGACGTCAAGAAGCTGGGCAAAATTCCTGCCGGCGGCGGCTGGCGGATGCTGGGTCGCTCGGTGGGTAACCGCAATCACCAAGCCGACAAAAGCAGTGGACAGACCAACAAACGTCGACAACCGGTACGCGGCTATCACTTCCTGCACACCGCAATCGACGGCTATTCCCGGCTGGCCTACAGCGAGATACTCAGCGATGAACGCAAAGACACGGCCGCCGCCTTCTGGCTACGAGCCAACACCTGGTTCGCCCAACATGGCATCAACGTTCGAAAAGTGTTGACCGACAATGGATCATGCTATCGATCACATCCCTTCCGGGACGCACTGGGCACCATCGAGCATCGCCGAACCCGGCCCTATCGGCCACAGACAAATGGCAAAGTAGAGCGGTTCCACCGCACGCTGGCCGAAGAATGGGCCTACGCCCGGCTCTACCGCAGCGACACCGAACGCTGCGACGAGTTCATCACCTGGCTGCACACCTACAATTACCACCGCGGCCACACCGCACTCGGCGGCCAACCACCCGCCGCCCGCGTACCTAACCTCTCAGGTCAGTACACCTAGTGATCGAGCGGATTGGCCCTGATCCGCGCTGCCCCATCACTCGCGAGGGACGCCGCCGCGGCCCCATCCGGTTTGCGCCGGGCCTGATCGTCGAAGCAGGCCAGAAACTCTTCGCCGAATGCGAGCCGAGGATATTGCTCGAGCACCTCCGCGCGGGCCTGGGCACCGAACTCCTCGGGCCGCCGTCCCGCGACATCCCACGCGGTCGCGACCTGCAGGAGGTGGGACTCGGGATCAGTGTTCGCGGGGACGTCATCGCGCATGTGCAGGACGATGATCTCCTCGGCCCGGGCTGCCCGCTCGGCGGGCCAGCCGGCTGCCATCCCGAACACCCACGCGAGGTCGCCGCCGGCCTCCTCGAAGGCCACGCGGTGGCTGTCGAAGGGGTCGGTGAGTGCCAGATCGTGCAGCATCGCCGAGACGAAATAGAGCTCGTCGTCGAAGCTGATGTCGTGTGCGACGGCGTATTTCACGCCCCAGACGTATGACCGCGCGCAATGGTTGAACAGTGCCGGCGTGTAGAACCGGGTCGCCACAGAAGCCGCGGCCGTGGCCGCTGTCGTGGTGGGGAACATGAAGTCAGATTGTCCCCCGCTCCAGGCCTACTTCGGAAGGTTGTAGGCGAAAGGCTGATCGATCAGCACTCACACGCGAGACCGTCGCTGTCGCGGTCTTGGCCCGGCGTGTACAGCGGGCTGTCGGTGGGGATATCGCAGTACCCAGCGGCCTTCGCGGCGGTGCAGTTCTTGAATGGTGCGGTTGGTTGTGCGTGTGCGGGTGCGGCGACGCCCATGGCGATGACGCTGAATACCGACGCCGCGAGCAGTGCGACAGGTTTGATCACGATGAGTTTCCTTACGGTCGATTACCGAACGGGAGAGTATTTTGAACGGCGGGTTCATTGACCAAAACGTCAGAATTGTGACCTGGACTTTTGCCTATTCATGTAATTCCGGCGCCCCATTGACCGACTACATTCAGTGAGGCCAGGAGGGTTTACATGACGACCGAGTGCCGCCGTGCACTGATCACCGTCGCCGCAGCGCTTGCCGCGTTGGCGCTGTCCGCTGCTCCCGCGCACGCGGACCCGCTGCCCGTTGCCTGCACGCCGGCCAACGTCGTCGACAACGTCTGCACCGCGCGGCTGACGTCAGTGACGGCCGACGCCGTCAACGGCACCATCACCGGCGCACCTGTCGGTGGCGGGGCGGCGATAACGCTTGCGGGACAGGGCGATGCTTATCTGAAGTCGGTGGGCTTCGGCGACTCCGCACCTGAAAATATTCAGCGCTGGGATTCCACCATCGACAGCGTCAGCCGGCTCAGCGTCGACCAGTTCGATCCCAGTTGGTACGCCAATGCGAAGACCAAAGTGTTCATGCCCAGGACGCTGAATGACCTTGCTACGCAGTTCCCGCCGGATGTGCTGGTGGTCCGATTCACGACTGACGACGCCCAGCCGGGCGCGTTCCGCCTGGTGTCGATTCAGCCGACACCGCCGGGCAATCCGATCAGCTGAGTCTGCCGATCGGCGTTGGCCACACGCGATCCGTCACTGAGAGAGCTGAACCCTGAAGTACCCCCACAACGCCGCGACGAGTGCGCCGGCGAGAAATCCTATGCCGCCGGCCACGATCGACAGAGCTAAGGAAACGGCCAACGGCAGGAACAGATCGGCGATATTCCTGAAGTAGATCGCAAGCCCGATACCTCCGAAGATGAAGCCGACGATGCACGCGACACCGGCGTCTTTCCCCTTGGCCGACGGCATATTCCGCATCGCCTTCTCAACAGCATCAATCATTTCCTGCTCCTTTGACCATCGACGGAACTGCTGACGAGGTAAGCGTGAGCGACGCGCTGTGCGCAGACGCGAGTAGCCGCATACCTCATTTTCGATGGGCAACAGGAGCCCGAGCCTCTTTCGGTGGTGTTGGATGGCAGCCATGACGGCAGACATCTCCGATGGCCACGCGGCTTCACTTGAGGGCACTGTGACGGTGACCGAAACCGGCACGGGCACCTACACACAGACCATCACCGCCGGTAAGCATCAGCTGTCCGCAGACGAACCGCTGCCGTTCGGCGACGATGCCGGGCCCACGCCGTATGACTTGTTGTTGGCAGGCCTGGGAGCGTGCACGTCGATGACGGTGCGGATGTACGCCAACAAGAAGGGCTGGCCGCTCGAGCGCGTGGAAGTGTCGCTGCGGCACACGCGGATTCACGCCGAAGACTGCGCCGAGTGCGAGACCAAGAAAGGCTGGGTCAGCCACATCGACCGGACCATCACCGTGGTCGGCGACCTCGACGACACCCAACGCGAGCGGCTGTTGGCGATCGCCGAGCGTTGCCCCGTGCACCAGACACTGACGTCCGAGGTGGACATCGCGACATCGCTGGCGGTCCTCAGCTGACCCGAGTCCACGGTTGGCAGTTGTGCGACTCGAACGCCCGCACCGTGGAATTGATCGCCGCATTCATCGGACCGATGGACATATTCGTGGCGACGACGTGATCTTTGTTCGCATCCGGCGTGCTGTAGGTGAACCACACGCACATCGAGTCCTGTGTCGGCACGTCGTTGATGTACACCGCGAACGGTGCTGCCGACCCGGTTGTGTTGTACAGCCCCGGCGCAATGTCACGTCCGACGAGGAAGAAGCCCTCGCCGGGAATCGGGTCCAGCGAATCGGCGCAGGCGGGCGCGGCAGCCGCGATGGCGGATGCAGTGGCGATGGCCAACGCCCAGGGCACAATCGGCGGCGGCATCGCTCCTCCTTCAATGGGCGTGAGATCGACACGCATCAGTCAGTGCATAGGCACGGGGCCGCTACCGATCCCAACAATTCAGGTTGTCGCAGGGTTGAGACCGAAGACCTTGGTGGGCGTCGACTTTCCCTTCAGTGCGTACGCGCCGCGGTCAACCAACCCTGCCGGCAGAGCTCGGAAGGCGTCGACGGTCTGCGCAGTGAGAAGGATGACGTCACCGGTCGTCTTGGTCAATTGCTCGACGCGGGCCGCGACGTTCGTGGTGTCTCCGATCAACGTGAATTCGAGATGACTTCCCGCACCGATGGTTCCGGCGATCACCTTGCCTGTGTTGATACCGATACCGATACGAAGCTCGCCGCCGAATCGCTCGGCGACGCGCCGGTGAATCAGCAGCGCCGTTGCCGCCGCGGCATCGGCATGATCGGTCAGGTCGTTGGGGGCGCCGAACACAACCATTGCGCCGTCACCGAGGAACTTGTTGATGTGCCCGCCGGCGTCGACCACGGCAGGAACCACGAGCTCGAACAGGGCATTGAGTCGCGCGACCGTGTCCTCGGCTGAGTGCGCCTCGGCAAACGGGGTGAAATCACGAATGTCGATGAACATCACCGTCACCTCACGTCGCTCACCGGTGAAGATGTCATCACCTTGCTCCAGCAGCCGAGCCGCCAAGACAGGGTCGACATACGTGCCGAATGCTGCCTGAAGTCGTTGCCGCTCGGTCAAACCCGCCTGCATCCGATTGAACGACGCCGCCAGCACACCGAGGTCGTCATCTTGTACCACCGGCAGGCGTTGACTGAAGTCACCGTGGGCAACTCGCATCGTTGCAGCGGTCAGATCGTGAATGGGTTGCAGGAGTGGCGAATACGCGGCCCAGAGCGATGGACCGACCACGAGCACCAGCACACCACCGATCAGCATGGCCAGTAGTGGGCCATGCCTGGCCACGTCAAACACCGCTCCCAGAATCGCGCCAACGACGGCGAACGCGAATCCCACTCCGAGTATGGCCGCGTTGGTCCAGGTGGAGAAGGCCGGGCGAGAGCGTGGAAGGTAATCGCCGATCTCGGTATTCGAGGTGATCGCAGCCCTGGCGGGCCTCAGCGTCGACTCGACGTAGCTGTGGTTGGTGATCAGCTGACCGGCGGTCCCGGCGAGAGCACCGACAATTGCGTACTGGATGAGCCGTGATCCGCCGGCTCCGGCGATCATCCCGACCGCGACGAACTGCGCAGCAACCCACGGGAAGGTGAACAACATTCCCCTGACGATGAGTTTGCGGCCGTAGTCGTAGGTGGCGCACAGTGCGGTCTCCCGGTCAACGCCCTCTCCGGCGGCCCAACGCTCGATGATGCGCGGATCCTCACTGCCGGGAATGACCACCGAGAACAGGTACCCGAGCACCACGACCGCGGTCACCGCAGCGGCCGCGGCGTAGCGATCGGACCGTTCGAAGGCGACGATGGCCAACGACCAGGCGACGTACACCGGATACGCCAGAAGGAACGTGAGGAGCCACGCCGCCCATGAAAACCTGGACCTGAACCGATCCCACGCCCATTGCCAGATGCGTTCCATGCCGATAACGAAAACACCCCCGGCCTGGTGACCGGGTGGGTGTTTCGTACTGACGAACTACTAGTGCGCGTGCCCGTGATGACCGTGGCCATGGCCGGCATGCTCGTCGGCATCAACCGGCTTCTCCACGATCGCGGTCTCCGTGGTGAGCACCATGCGGGCCACCGACGCGGCGTTGAGCACCGCGGAGCGGGTCACCTTCACCGGATCGATCACACCGTCGGCGATCAGATCGCCGTAGGTCAGCGTCGCGGCATTGAAGCCGTGCCCGGTGGACAGCTCGCCGACCTTGTTGACCACGACCGCCCCGTCGAAGCCGGCGTTGGTGGCGATCCAGAACAGCGGGGCCGACAACGACGAGGCGAACACCTCGACGCCGAGTGCCTCGTCACCGGACACCTCTGCCCGCAGGGCGTCGAGCGCCTTGTTGGCCTGCACCAGAGCACTGCCACCGCCGGCGACAATGCCCTCCTCGACCGCAGCCTTGGCCGCCGACACGGCGTCCTCGACCCGGTGCTTGCGCTCCTTGAGCGCGGTCTCGGTGGCCGCGCCGACCTTGATCACCGCGACGCCGCCGGCCAGCTTGGCCAGCCGCTCCTGCAGCTTCTCGCGGTCCCAGTCGGATTCGCTCGCCTCGATCTCGCTCTTGAGCTGCTTGACGCGGCCCTCGATCGCATCGGCGGCACCGCCGCCGTCGACGATCACGGTGGCGTCCTTGCTGACCACGACGCGGCGCGCGGTGCCCAGCACCTCGATGCCGACCTCACGCAACAGCAGGCCGACGTCGGGGTTGACCACCTGGCCACCGGTCACGACGGCCAGGTCATCGAGGAACGCCTTGCGGCGGTCACCGAAGAACGGCGCCTTGACCGCAACGGCCTTGAGCGTCTTGCGAATTGCGTTGACGACCAGCGTCGACAGCGCCTCACCCTCGACGTCCTCGGCCACGATCAGCAGCGGCTTCCCGGCCTGTGCGACCTTCTCCAGCAGCGGCAGCAGGTCGGGCAAGGAGCTGACCTTGTCGCGGTGCAGCAGTACCAGCGCGTCCTCGAGGACGGCCTCCTGCAGATCGAAATCGGTGACGAAGTAGGCCGAGATGAAGCCCTTGTCGAAGCCGACACCGTCGGTGATCTCCAGTTCGGTGTTCATCGTCGAGGACTCCTCGACGCTGACCACACCGTCGGTGCCGACCTTGGTCATCGCCTCGCCGACCAGCTCGCCAACTTCCTCGTCGCGCGAGGAGACAGTGGCGATCTGGGCGATACCGGTCTTGCCTGCCACCGGCGTGGCCGAAGCCAACAGCGCCTCGGACACGGCATCAGCCGCCCGGCCGATGCCCGAGCCCAGAGCGATCGGGTTCGCACCGGCGGCCACATTGCGCAGGCCGTTCTTGATGATGGCCTGGGCCAGGACGGTGGCCGTCGTGGTTCCGTCGCCGGCTACGTCGTTGGTCTTGGTGGCCACCGACTTCACCAGCTGCGCGCCCAGATTCTCGAAGGGATCTTCCAACTCGATCTCACGCGCGATGGTCACGCCGTCGTTGGTGACCGTCGGGCCACCGAACGACTTGGCCAGCACCACATGGCGACCGCGCGGACCCAGGGTCACCTTCACGGCGTCGGCGAGCTTGTCGACGCCGATCTCCATGGCCCGGCGTGCGGTCTCGTCGAACTCAATCAATTTGCTCATATGTCAGTCCTGATTTCGCTTAAGCGCGTTCCGCCCCGGAAACCACCCGCACGAAACACGGGGATCTCCGGGGCGGTTCACGGTTGCTACTTGTTGACGACCGCCAGCACGTCGCGGGCCGACAGGATCAGGTACTCCTCGCCGTTGTACTTGATCTCGGTGCCGCCGTACTTGCTGTAGATGACAGTGTCGCCTTCAGCGACGTCCAGCGGAATCCGCTTCTCGCCGTCCTCGTCCCAGCGGCCGGGGCCGACGGCAACGACGGTGCCTTCCTGCGGCTTCTCCTTGGCGGTGTCCGGGATGACCAGACCCGACGCGGTGGTCGTCTCGGCCTCATTGGCCTGTACGAGGATCTTGTCCTCGAGTGGCTTGATGTTCACGGCCACGATGGAGTCCTCCACTTAGTTAACTTGTTGCCGGGGCGAGTGCGCCCGGACCAGTCGGAATTACCAGGTGTTCGGCATACGTCCGTCCTCGCGTCGTCGTCGCGGGTGCCGACGCAGGGGTGATGTCCGTAAGCCACCTAGCACTCTATACATGCGAGTGCTAGCACTCAAGGGTGGCCTGCTGCCTATTCGCCCAGAGCGGACGCCGCGGGTCAGTCAGAAAGCTCGTGACGGACGCGTAAGTCCCCGAAAAATGCGCTGACCAGTGCATTGAACAGATCGGCGCGCTCCCACTGCAGGAAGTGCCCGGCGCCCGGCAGCACAACAGGTCCGGTCCGGTCGGTGAAGGCGACCTCGCAGAAGTGCACGAACTCCGGACCGACGACGTGATCGTCCATCCCGTAGAGGATCAGAGTCGGCACATCGACCGTGCGGTCCATGATCGGCGGCTCACTGACCGGGCGGCCATGAGCCAACTGGTAGACGGCCCACCCGGCCCTCAGCCGCTCCTCGCTGCCGAACGGCTCGGTCATGAAGTCGACGTCGGGCGAACTGAACGTGCCCGGCGAGGCCCACATCCGGTGGCCGTACATCTCGCCGACGTAGCGCCGCCGCTTGTCGACGGTGTCCAGCTCGGCGGCCAGCTCGTCCGGGGTGGCGCCCTGCCGCTGGCGGTAGTCCCCGGTCGGGCCGTCACTGAGGATGGCCATCGGGTCCAGACCCGCCGCAACATAGTCGTCGAACAGCAGCGGCGGCACGGTGTCGAAGAACACCAGCTTGTCGACGAAGCCGGGATAGCGGTGCAGCAGATCCACCGCGACCACCCCGCCGACATCGCCGCCGACGACCCCGCAGCGTTCGTGTCCCAGGACGTCGTGCACCAACAGATACACGTCACGGCTGTAGGCCGCGATGTCGTACACGTCGTCCTGCGACACGTCGGAGTCGCCGTGCCCGCGCAGGTCTGGGGCGATCACCTCATAGCCGGCCCCGGCGAGCGCGGCGATGTTGCGCCACCAGATCCGCTTGGTCTCGGGGTAGCCGTGCAAGAGCAGCAGCGGGTAACCACCCACCCCCTCACGGACAAAGGCCAGTGACAGCCCGTCACGGCCCGGGCTTGCCGGTACCTCGCGGCGGTGGATGGTGAACGCGTCCGGGGCCGGGGTCTCGGGCTGCGCCGGGCGCAGCCGCAGGTCGTAATGCACGGGAGGAAGTCTCGCCCGTGCGCGACTCCGACGTGATGGTTACGCGTAGAACTCGCGGAACTTAGGTGCCACGGCCTTGGCCCGGTCGCTCACGCCACCTGACCTTTCAGCACCGGCAGACCCGGATCGCTGCGCGCATCCAGCGGCGACGGCGCCGCACCGGCTGCGATCAGATGCGCGGCAAACGAGGCGATCATCGCCCCGTTGTCGGTGCACAACCGCGGTCGCGGCACCCGAAGCGTCAAACCCGCTTCCGCGCAACGCTCTTCGGCCAGCTCGCGCAGCCGCGAGTTGGCTGCCACCCCGCCGGCGATCAACAGTGTCGACACTCCGAGCTCGCGAGCCGCCCGCACCGCCTTGGCGGTGAGCACATCGGCGACGGCTTCCTGGAATCCCGCCGCGACGTCGGCGGTCGGCGCGCCGGGATGGCGTTCGACGTAGCGTGCGACGGCCGTCTTGAGCCCGGAGAATGAGAATGCGAACGGTTCGTCGCGGGAGCCGGTCATGCCGCGCGGGAAGGTGATTGCGGTGCGATCCCCGGTGCGCGCCAGCTCGTCGAGCGGTCGGCCGCCGGGATAGCCGAGACCGAGCAGCCGGGCAACCTTGTCGTAGGCCTCCCCCGCCGCATCGTCGACCGTGCTGCCCAGCTCGACGATCGGCTCGCCCAGCGAGCGCACATGCAGCAGATGGGTGTGCCCACCGGATACCAGCAGGCCAACGCATTCGGGCAGCGGGCCGTGGTCGTAGACATCAGCTGCGAGATGCCCGCCCAGGTGGTTGACGGCATAGAACGGCACACCCCACGCGGCGGCGTACGCCTTGGCGGCGGCCACCCCGACCAGCAGGGCACCGGCCAGCCCGGGCCCGATCGTGGCAGCGACGACGTCCGGCTTGTTTATGCCGGCGGCCTGCATTGCCCGACGCATGGTGGGCCCGAGTGCTTCGAGGTGGGCGCGGGACGCGATCTCGGGGACGACTCCGCCGAACCGGGCGTGCTCGTCGACGCTGGAGGCCACCTCGTCGGCCAGCAGAGTGACGGTGCCGTCGAGGTCGAGCCGCGCGATGCCGACTCCTGTTTCGTCACAAGAGCTTTCAATGGCCAGGATGATCATGCCGGGTCCCGTCGCATGGTGTAGGCGTCAGCGCCGCTGACCCGGTAGTAGCGTTTGCGCACACCGACCTTTGTGAAGCCGAGGCTGGTATACAGCGCGATCGCCGGCTCGTTGTCGGTGCGCACCTCCAGGAACACCGTCGACTTCGGGCCGACCTCGCTGAGCAGTTCGTCCATCATCTGCCGACCGATCCCCTGCCCCTGATACGCGGGATCGACGCCGACGGTGTGGATCTCGTATTCGAACGGCGGGATGCGGCCCAACCTGGCGATGCCGGCGTACCCGACCAGCTTGTCGTCCACCCGGGCGGCGATGTATCGGTTGTGCGGGGCAGCCAGTTCACGCACGAACGCGAAATCCGGCCAGGGATCGTCGCCGTCGAAGAGCAGGTTCTCCAATTCGGCGCAGCGGGCGGCGTCGGCTTTGTCCAACGGGCCGTAGCGAATGTTCATCGCAGAACTCCACGTTCGGCGAGCGTCTTCGCATCCGGGCGGCGCAGGTACAGCGGGACCAGCGGCGCGGGCGCACCATCCCAATCCGACACGGCAGCAACCAGTCCCGTCGCTGTCGGGTACGCGGGCCCGATCACCGGGAGGCCGAACACCGCGGCATGATCCGGCGATCCCGCCACGCCCGTGGCATCACCGACCGATACGTCGGCGGCAGCGGCGACGTCCGGACCGTCGACCCGGACCCCGTCGGCGTACCGCGCCCAGTACACCTCGCGGCGGCGGGCATCGGTGACCACCAGGACCGCACCGGTGGTCTGCGTGCCGATGCCGTCCAGGCTGCACACCCCGAACACCGGCCGATCCAGCGCGTGCCCGTAGGCGGCAGCGGTTGCCATCCCGACCCGCAGGCCGGTGAAAGGGCCTGGGCCGCAACCCACCACGACGGCATCGAGATCGGACATGGTCAAACCGGCGTCCGACACCGCGGCGACCACATTGGGGGTCAGCGTCTCGGCATGGGCGCGTGCGTCGAGGGTGATCCGCTGCGCGGCCACTGTCGGGTTGCCGGAGTCGTCGCGCACCACCACCGCGGCGGTGACGGCCGGCGTGGCGGTGTCGATGACCAGGATGGTGCGGATCATCGGTGGGTCCATCGCCATGTCGCGGTGCGCACGTCGTTCTCGGCGCTGCGCTCCAGCCTGACGTCGAGATGGTTCTCCGACAGCCGCTCGGCCAGACCTTCGCCCCATTCGACCACCACGACGGCGTCCTCGAGGTCGGCGTCGAGGTCCAGCGAATCGAGTTCGGCCAGCAGATCGGCACCGGTGTGTTCGAGGAGCCGGTAGACGTCGACATGCACGAGTTCCGGGCTTCCCGGCCGCCGTGCCCGATGCACGCGGGCCAGCACGAACGTCGGTGAGGTCACCGGACCCTCCACATCCATGCCGAGCGCAATTCCCTTGGTGAAAGCGGTCTTTCCGGCACCCAGCGGCCCGGACAACACAACGACGTCACCGGCCCGCAGTTGCCGGCCGAACTGCTCGCCGAGCGCGATGGTGTCCTCGACGGTGGGCAGTTCGCGGGTGCCGTCCTGCACCTTCGTGCTATCCACGGTTCCGGTCCTTGAGTCGTCGGGCGAAGGCCACCAGTTTCGACGGGGTCGCACGCTCGACCAGGCTCACCAGCGCGTCGTTGATCAGCTCGGGCTGCTCCAGCTGCACGAGGTGTCCGGCACCGGCCACGATCAGCAATTCGCTGTTGGGCAGCACCGCCGCCATCTCCTCGGAATGCACCATCGGCGTGAGTACGTCGTGATCACCGCAGGCGATCAGGGTCGGGATTCGGGCCAGCACGGGCAGCGCGGCGCTCTCGTCGTGGACTTCCAGGGCGTGCAGGAACTCCACCAGTGTCGCGATCGGCGTGTCGTGAATCATCTTCTCGGAGAACGCGACAACGCTCGGGCTCATATGGTCGTCCCCGTAGGACGCGGAACGCAGGATGGGGCGGAGCACCGAGCGCGCCGCACCGCGGGTGCGGTGGACCAGCTTGGGCGCGTACCGGGCGGCGAAGCGCACCGCCTCCAGCGCGGGGTTCTGCAGGATCTCGCCCAGCGGTGAGCGGGAGAGCCCTTCGGCGGCCGACGAGATCAGCGCCGCCCCGACGATGCGGCTGCCGTAATGCTTGGGGAACTGGCGGGCGTGCGACAACACGGTCATGCCGCCCATCGAGTGTCCCACGAGTACCACCGGCCCACGCGGAACCATCACTTGCAGAATGGTTTCCAGGTCTTTGCCCAATTGGTCCACCGTATAGGTGTCCACGGGCGCGGCGCTGGACTGGCCGTGGCCGCGCTGGTCGTAGAACACCATCCGGACCTGATCACCCCACCGGGATGCCAGTGCCGCACGCTGAAAATGGAACGATCCCATCTGCAGGCAGAATCCGTGCGCGAACACCACGGTCAAGGGAGCGGTGGTGGGTCCGACCTCGCGCACCACCAGCGGGATACCGTCCGGGGTGGTCACCACACAACCACGGTCGGCGTCGAGCAGCCCGAAATCCTCACGCTGATAGACATCTTCGGCACCGGACCGCTGCCCGAACGAACGAGCCGCCGAGACGCCGGCGACCGTGCCGACGGCGCCGAGACCGGCGACGCCGGCCAGCAGACCGGCGCGCTTGCCGACACCGAGGCCCGGATGGTCTGCCTTGCGCGCCAACCGCGCAGCGCTCTTCTCGGCGCGGCGGGCCAGCCGCTGATCGATGCCGCGCGGCTTGGGACTCTTCTCCCCGTCACTGCCCATCTGCGCCGGGCTCCCGATATGTGCGCACCACGCGTCCGCGCGGGCTGGTCACCACCTCGTAGTGGATGGTGCCGAGCAGGTCGGCCCAATCCTGGGCGGTCTGTTCACCGGATGTGCCCGGGCCGAACAGGATCGCCTCGTCCCCGGCGGCAGCTCCGGGATCGCCGGGACCGAGATCGACGACGAACTGGTCCATGCAGACCCGCCCGACACTGCGCCGCAGCCGCCCGTTGATCAGGATGTCGATGCGGCCGCCGAGTGTGCGATACAGCCCGTCGGCGTACCCGATGGGCAGCAACGCCAGATTGGTGTCCCGCTCCGCGATCCAGGTGTGGCCGTAGGACACACCGTCACCGGCCTTGACCGGCTTGACCATTGCCACGGTGCAGCGAAGCGTCATCGCTGGGCGCAAGCCCATGTCGCCGCGCTCCGGGATGGGGCTCAGCCCGTACACCGCGATGCCGGGGCGGACCATGTCGAAACCCAAGTCCGGCCTGGTCATCGCCGACGGCGAGTTGGACAGGTGCGCGACGTCGAATTCGATTCCGCGCGAACGCGCTTCGGCGATCATCGCGGTAAAGCGCTGCGCCTGAAGGTCGTTGAGTGGATCGTCGGGTACGTCACCGTTGGCAAGGTGCGACATGATGCCCCGCAGCCGGATCGCGTCGGCGGCCGCAGCGCGCTGGAGTTCGGCCAGCAGGGCCGGGTAGTCGGCGGCGCTGACCCCGTTGCGGTTGAGTCCGGTGTCGACCTTGACGGTGACCTCCGCCGTACGCCCGGTGCGTTCGACGGCGTCCAGCACCGCACCGACCTGATGCACCGATGACACGGCGACCCCGACGTCGGCGGTCAGCGCCGGGGCGAAGTCGGTGCCCGGCGGGTGCAACCACGCCAGAACCGGCGCCGTGATGCCACCCTGACGCAACGTCAACGCCTCGTCGATCGTGGCCACTCCCAATTCGGCGGCACCGGCGCCCACCGCCGCACGGCCGGCCGCAACAGCGCCGTGGCCATAGGCGTCGGCTTTGACGACCGCCATCACCTGGGGGGAGCCCGCATGCTCGCGCAGAACGCGCACATTGTGGGCGATCGCCTCCAGATCGACGATCGCTTCGGCGCCGGGGCGCCAAACCTGGGTGTGCGTCGACGGAGTCAACGAAGTCGTGTGCATAGTCATGTCACCGCCGCCAATTGTCCCAGAAACCGACACGGGAGCCCGCATAGGGCGCTGACCTGTCATTTCGCGCCGGAAGGAGCGGTAGAGTCGGCCGAATGCGGGTGCTGTCGATGGACGACGCCGTCCTGGCCGAACGTCCCGACCTGAGCGGGCCGTCCGAGCAGCCGGCCCACGCCCGGATCGCCGTCTGGCTGGAGAAACTGATCGTGTCCGGGATGCTGGCGCCCGGCGACAAGCTGCCTGCCGAGGTCGAGATCGCCGGTGCGCTCGGCGTGAGCCGGATGACGCTGCGCCAGGCGCTGGCGGCCATCGAAGCCAAAGGGCTCATCCGGCGCAGCCGGGGACGCTTCGGGGGCAACTTCGTCGAGACGCCGCGGCTGGAGTTCGACCACATCGGCCTGCCCGGGTTCACCGAGCAGTTGCGCAGGCTGGATATGGCCGCGGGCGCACGGGTGATCGGTGCGGCGACCCGCCCCGCGACCGCTGTGGTGCGCCAGGCCCTCGGGCTCAAGCGCGGCGCCCAGGTACACAAGATCGTCCGGATGCGCTCGGCCAACAACACGCCGGTATTGATCGAGGAGACGTACCTTCCTGCGGCCCGGTTTCCCGGACTGCTGTCCGCCGACCTGACCGGCTCGATGTACGCGCTGATGGCCGACGCATTCGACACCCCGCTGCGGTCGGCGGACGAGCACATCGAGGCGGTGCCGGCCAGCGAGTCGTCGGCCGGGCTGCTGGGCGTTGCGATCGGCGATCCGTTGCTTCTGGTGACGCGAACGGCCTACGACCGCAACGATGTTCCGGTCGAATTCTCCTACGACTATTTCCGCTCCGATCGCACCCGGATCCGAGTCAAGTCCGGCGTCGACCGCGGACCCGACGCCGCAGTGGAGACCTCGCCCGCGTCCTAACGCCGCAGCGACGGCAGCACGTGCTCGACGATGTCGACGGACAGTCGCGGAACCATGGCCGGCGCCACCACGGCGAGCTCGTCACTGGGTTCGACAGCGACCGCGATGCAGCCCATCCCGGCGGCGAGCGCACCGCGCACTCCCGGTACCGAGTCTTCGAAAACGACGATTTGATCTGGTGCACAGCCGATGTGGGCGGCACCGGAGAGGAAACCCTCCGGGTCCGGCTTGCCGCGGGCCACGTCCTCTTCGGCGACGACCACCCGAATCAGTTCTCCGACCGGGCTGGTGGACAACACCGCCTGGACGTCGTCGCGCTGCGCTCCGGTGACGATGGCCATCGGCACCTCGTGTTCGGCCAGCAGCTGCACCAGCCGCACCGTGTCGGGCCGGATCGGGTTGTCATCGGCGACAAGATCGCGGTAACGGTGCTTACGTAGATCGAGGAGCGCGTCGACGTCGTGGCCTTCGGCGCCGGTGATCTCCAGGGCCTTCTCGACGATCTCGCGGTCACTGTGGCCCAGCAGGTGCCGGTCATAGTCCTGCTGGGTCAAGTCCCAGTTCAGGTGCTCACCGAAGAGCTCGCTGAAGATGCGGAACAGGATCGGCTCATCATCGGACAACGTGCCGTTGAAGTCGAAGATCACCGCGGGCTGCGGGGCGGCCGCCCAGCCGGTGATTATCTCGCGGGCCAGACGGGCATCCGGATAGATCGGCACGGCCGAGTCAAGCACTGGCACAGCGACAAGTCAATAGTCTAGTCTTTTACGCGCGACACACTTTCTGCGCAAGGATGCCCTCATGCCGTTCATTTCCGACCCGGAACTGGACGCGCTGCTGGACCAGCTGCCGGCGCTGGCCGGGCAACCGCGCCAGATCGAAGAACTCCACGGCGGCCTCACCAACCGCAACATCAAGATCACCACGCCGACAGCGACTTACGTCGCGCGCTGCAGCGTCACGTCCACCGACCTGCTCGGCATCGATCGGGACAACGAGTACTACAACAGCTCCGCGGCCGAGAAGGCCGGCGTCGGGGCGCCGGTGATCGACTATCGGCCCGACCTCGGCATCCTGCTGGTCGGCTTTCTCGAGGGCGTCACGCTGACCAACGCAGACTTTCAGCGCCCGGACGTCCTGGCCAGGGTCGCCGAGGGATGCCGCACTCTGCACGCCGGTCCGCGCTTCCGCGACCGCTTCGACATGTTCGAGCTGCAGCCCGGCTACGTGAAAGTCGTCCTGGAGCGCGGGTTCCGGATACCGACCGACTATCTGTACTTCACCCGCGAGTTCCAGGCGATGAAGCGCATCCTCGACATCGGCGAACACGCGACCGTTCCGTGCAACAACGATCTGCTCGCCGGAAACTTCGTGGACAACGGCAGCAAGGTGTGGCTGATCGACTACGAGTACTCCGGCAACAACGATCCCTGCTTCGAACTCGGCAACATCTGGGCCGAGTGCGGATTGTCCACCGACCAGCTCGACGAACTGGTCAGCGCGTACTACGGCCGTCGGCTACGACACAAGACAGCACGATCCCGCCTGCAGGGGATCGTCGGCAAGTACGGCTGGACATTGTGGGGATGCATCCAGAATGCCACCAGCACACTGGATTTCGACTTCTGGGAATGGGCGATGGAACGCTACGAGTCGGCGGTTGCCGAGTTCCGCGGGCCCGATTTCCCGCGCCTGCTCGCCGATGCCCAGGCACCCGACTGACGACCGATAGGAACACATGTCGACCCCATCATTGCCCGATCGTGCGCAGATCGTCATCGTCGGCGGCGGCGTCATCGGCACCAGCGTCGCCTACCACCTGACCAAACTCGGCCACACCGACGTGGTGCTGCTCGAACAAGGCCAGCTGTCGTGCGGAACCACCTGGCATGCAGCCGGTTTGGTCGGGCAGCTGCGCGCATCCGAGAGCGGCACCAGGCTGGTCCAGTACTCCACCCAGCTGTACGCAGAACTGGAGGCGGAGACCGGCCTGAGCGCCGGCTACAAGCAGTGCGGCGGCGTGACAGTGGCGCGCAGCGAAGATCGGATGATCCAGCTGCGCCGCACCGCGGCCAATGCGGCCGCCTATCAGCTCGACTGCGAACTCCTCAGTCCGGACGAGGCTTTCGAACGCTACCCGGTGATGCGGGTCGACGATCTGGTGGGCGCGATCTGGCTGCCCGCCGACGGCAAGGCCAATCCGACCGACCTGACGATGGCTTTGGCCAAGGGCGCGCGTCAGCGCGGCGCCAAGGTGCTGGAGCACGTTCGCGTGCTCGACGTGCTCACCGCCGACGGCCGCGTGACCGGAGTCCGCACCGACGTCGGCGACATCGAGGCCGAGATCGTGGTCAACTGCGCCGGCCAGTGGGCCAAGGCCATCGGCGCACTGGCCGGAGTCAACGTCCCGCTGTATTCCGCCGAACACTTCTACGTGGTCACCGAAACCATTGCCGGGGTCCATCCCGATCTCCCGATCCTGCGTGATCCTGACGGCTACACCTATTTCAAGGAGGAGGTCGGCGGGCTGGTCATCGGTGGGTTCGAGCCGGAAGCCAAGCCGTGGGTGGCCCCCGACAAGATCCCATACCCGTTCGAGTTCCAGCTGCTCGACGAGGATTGGGAGCACTTCGAGATCCTGATGGACAACGCGCTGTTGCGGATTCCCGCACTCGAGCACACCGGCCTGAAGAAGCTCTACAACGGCCCGGAAAGTTTCACCCCGGACAACCAGTTCATCCTCGGCGAGGCGCCCGAGTGCGCCAATTTCTTCGTCGGCGCCGGATTCAACTCGGTGGGTATCGCCTCTGCCGGCGGTGCCGGACGCGCACTGGCTGAATGGATCGTCAACGGCTCCCCCACCACCGACCTGACCGGCGTCGACATCCGCCGCTTCGCACCGTTCAACGGCAATGTGACCTGGCTGCATGACCGAGTGGCCGAGATCCTCGGTGTGCACTACGAAATCCCCTGGCCAAACCGGGAATTGGCGACAGCGCGGCCGTTCCGCCGTTCCCCGGTGCATCATCTGCTCGCGGCGGCAGGGGCCAACTTCGGCAGCCGGATGGGCTGGGAGCGGGCGAACTTCTTCGCACCCCCGGGCAGCGAGCCTGTCATCGAATACTCCTGGGGTAAGCAGAACTGGCTGCCGTGGTCGGCTGCCGAACAGGTCAGCACCCGCACCGGCGTCACCGTCTTCGATCAGACATCGTTCTCCAAATACGTGCTCGCCGGGCCGGGAGCAGAGGCGGCCCTGCAGTGGCTGTGCACCGCCGATGTGGCTGTGCCGGTGGGTAAGTCCGTGTACACCGGGATGCTCAACGAACGCGGCACCTACGAGTCCGACGTCACCGTCACCCGTACCGGGCCGCATGAGTTTCTGATCGTGAGCAGCGCGGCGACCACCGAGCGGGACAAGGACCACATCCGCAAGAATCTGCCGGCCGGGGCGCACGCCGAACTCGTGGACGTGACGTCGTCCATGGCGGTCTTCGGTGTGATGGGCCCGAAGTCACGCGAGCTACTGAGCGAGCTCACCGACGCCGACCTGTCCGACGCCGCATTCCCGTTCGCCACCAGCCAGGTCATCTCGCTGGGCTACGCCACCGTGCGCGCCACCCGTATCACCTATGTCGGCGAATTAGGTTGGGAAATATACGTTCCCGCCGAATTCGCGGTCGGCGTCTACGAAGACCTGCTGGCGGCCGGCGAGAAGTTCGGCATCGCCCGCGGCGGCTACTACGCGATCGAGTCCATGCGCTTGGAGAAGGGCTATCGGGCGTTCGGCCGGGAACTGACGCCCAACGACAATCCGGTGGAAGCCGGGCTGCTGTTCGCCTGCAAGTTGTCCTCCGATGTCGACTTCCTCGGCCGCGCGGCCGTGGAGAAGGCCAAGGCCGAAGGTCCCCGAAGGCGGGTGGTCAGCTTCTCCGTCGACTCGCCCGAGCCGATGCTCTGGGGCGGCGAACTGATCCTGCGCGACGGCGCCGTCGCCGGCCAGGTCAGCTCGGCGGCGTGGGGTGCCACGACCGGTGCGTGCGTGGGGTTGGGTTACGTTCGCTCGACCGATGACACCGTCGTCACGCCAGACTGGGTGCGCTCAGGTTCCTACGCCGTCAACGTCGGCGGTCAGATCTATCCGATCACCGTGTCGCTCAAGGCCATCTACGACCCGGCTAACGAGCGGGCGCGCTGAAGGGTTCGGTTGGCCGCAGCAGACTCAACATGACGAGTGGAATGCGCCGACTCGTGGACTGCTGATAGGCGATGTACGGCGGATACAGGTGGCACATGTACTCCCACACCTGGTGCCGTTCGTCGCCCTCCGGTTCGCGCCAGGTGGCTTCGAACGCCTCGGTGGCGACCTGCACCTCGAGTGTTGCCCTCGACTCGATGTTCAGGTACCACTCGGGATGGCTGTCGGCGCCACCCTTGGACGCGACGACGACGATCTCACCGCCGACGTTGCCGTAGATCAACGGCTTGATGTACGACTGGCCCGACTTGCGTCCGGTGTAGCGGATCAAGCAGTGGGTGGTGAACGACCGGCCCCCGACGCCACTCAAGTCGAGGACGTGCCCCTGAGCGCCACCGGATTCCAGGTACGTCGCAAGATGTTGCGCCGTCCAGTCCGCACGATCGGCGCGTAGTGCTTCGGCGTCAGCGTCAGCCATCGGACCTCTTCCGGTCGGTAATCGCTCAGGGCATTCCGACGCTAGCATTCGTCGGAGTACCCGCGAGGATGGAGTGATAGATGCCGTTGGACATCGAGCACATCGAGGCCGACCTCGCGGTCATCGGTTTCGGCAAGGGCGGTAAGACGCTGGCCGCCACGCTGGGCCGCCAGGGCCGGCGGGTCGTGATGATCGAGCAGTCGGCGCAGATGTACGGCGGCACGTGTATCAACATCGGCTGCGTGCCGACGAAGTCGATGGTGTACCGGTCTGAACTTCTCACGCCCGGGGGTGTCTACGAAGACGCCTACCAGTCGGCGGTGGTAGCGACGACCGAACTCACCACCGACCTGCGCGCGGTGAACTTCGCCATGCTCGACAACCTCGACACCGTCACGGTTCTCACCGGGCACGCGCGCTTCACCGATCCGCACACCCTGCGGGTTGAGACCGTCGACGGAGCGACGGTCACCGTGGTCGCCCAGTCGATCGTGGTCGGTACCGGATCACGACCGGTGCTGCCCGACATCCCCGGGCTGTCCACCACGCCCCAGGTCATGACCAGCACCGAATTACTCAGTCTGCCTGAGCTTCCGGAGTTGTTGACGGTACTCGGCGGCGGCTATGTCGGTCTCGAGTTCGCCGCGATGTTCGCCCGATACGGATCCGAGGTAACCGTGCTGGAACACGGTCCGCGGATCCTCGCTCGCGAGGATGCCGACGTGGCGGCCTGCCTGCACGACATTCTTAGCAGCAGGGGCGTCGAGATCGTCACTGCCGCTGAGGTCACCTCGGTGACCGAAGCCCGCCAGGCGGCGTGGGTAACCTTTCAGGCCGACCGGATGCAGCACGCGGTCGAGGCCGACGCCGTGCTGGTGGCGCTGGGCCGGGAACCCGTCACCGACGACCTCGGTCTGGCCGAGGCCGGTGTCGAAACCACCAGTGCGGGTGCGATTGTCGTCGACGAGTATCTGCGCACCAGCCAACCGCACATCTTCGCGGTCGGCGACGTCAACGGCGGCCCCCAGTTCACCTACATCTCGCTCGACGATTACCGCGTGGTGCTCTCTCAGCTCGCCGGTGACGGATCCCGAAGCACTGCCAGCCGCACTGCCGTCCCGTACGTGCTCTTTACCTCGCCGCCGCTGGCGCGAGTAGGCCTCACCGAGGCCGCGGCGGTCGCAGCCGGGATGGACATCCTGGTCGCCACGCTGCCGGTTGCCGCCATGGCGACGGTGCCACGGGCCCGCATCGTCGACGAGACGGCAGGACTCATGAAGGTCGTCGTCGACGCGAGCACCGACAAGATCCTGGGCGCAGCGCTTCTCAGCTACGACTCCCATGAAGTCATCAACACTGTCGCGCTGGCCATGCGCCACGGCATCACCGCCACCGAGATGCGCGACACCATCTACACACACCCGTCGATGACGGAGGCCTTCAATCAGCTGCTCGGCGCGTTGGCGGCACCGAGCAGCTGATCGGCCTAGTGCGCGAAGTGCTCCTGAGTGAAGTGGCCCTCCGGCTGGATCGCGTCGAGGTGGCCCAGCACGGCGTTGAGGTCCGCCCACAGTGAGCGGGCCAGGTCGGCCGAGAACCCTTCTCGCACAACCACCCGCAGCACCGAGATGTTCTCCGCGCCGTCGGGCATCGTGTACGCCGGCACCTGCCAGCCGTAGGAACGCAGCGCCGCCGACACGTCGAACTCGGTGTAGCCCAAGTCGCCCTTGAGCCGGAACGCCACCACCGGTATCGCCGAACCGTCGGAGATCACCTCGAAGTGCTGGCAGGCCTCCAATTGGTCGGAGAACCAGCGGGCCGTGGCCGACAGGCACTGCATCACGTGGGTGTAGCCGGCCCGGCCCAACCGCAGGAAGTTGTAGTACTGACCGACCACCTGATTGCCCGGCCGGGAGAAGTTCAGGGTGAACGTCGGCATGTCCCCGCCGAGATAGTTCACCCGGAACACCAGCTCCTCGGGTAGGCAATCGGCGTTGCGCCACACCACGAATCCGATACCCGGATAGGTCAGCCCGTACTTGTGGCCGCTGACGTTGATCGATGCCACCCGCGGCAGCCGGAAGTCCCACTTGAGGTCGGTGTGCAGGAACGGCACCACGAAACCGCCGCTGGCCGCGTCGACGTGGACGGGGATGTCGAGTCCCTTCTCCGCCTGCAGTCTGTCCAGGGCCGCGCAGATCTCGGCGATCGGCTCCAGCTCACCGGTGTAGGTGGTGCCCAGGATGCCCACCACGCCGATGGTGTCCTCGTCGACGGCGTCCAGCACCTGCTCAGGGGTGATGACGTAGCGGTCCTCGGCCATCGGTAGGTAGCGCGGCTCGACTTCGAAGTAGCGGCAGAACTTTTCCCACACCACCTGCACGTTGGCGCCCATCACCAGGTTGGGCGTGCGGGTCTTCCACTTGTCCCCGACGCGGGCCTTCCAGCGCCACTTCAGTGCCAGACCGCCGAGCATCACGGCCTCCGATGACCCGATCGTGGATACCCCGACCGCGGTGGAGGCGTCGTCGTCACGCAGGTTCTCGGCGTGGAATAGATCGGCAACCATTGCCACACAACGGGATTCGATAGCCGCCGTAGCCGGGTACTCGTCCTTGTCGATCATGTTCTTGTCGAACGTCTCCGACATCAGCTTCTCGGCCTCGGGGTCCATCCAGGTGGTGACGAACGTGGCGAGGTTGAGCCGTGAGCTGCCGTCGAGCATCAGCTCGTCGTGGATGAACCGGTATGCCGCAGTGGGTTCCATCGCCTCATCGGGCAGCCGCAGTGACGGGACGGGGTCGGTTGACAGGCGTCCGGTGTAGGCCGGTGCGATCGAAGGGGAACGGTACTTGACGTGGGGCACGGGGTGTCCTTTCTACAGTTCTGCAATGGCTTGACGGATGTGGGCGAGAATGCGCGAGGCCGAAGTCGGCGCCGGGGCCGGGCCGGGATCGGCGGCCGAGGCGTTGGCGGCGCGCGCGTGCACGAACGCGGCCGCTGCGGCAGCCTCGGCCGGCGGCAGACCCGATGCCAGCAGCGCACCGATCATCCCCGACAGCACGTCACCGGATCCGGCGGTCGCCGCCCACGAACCCCCCGCCGGGTTGAGATACACAGCGCCCGCCGAAGGCTCGGCGATGACCGTGACGTTGCCCTTGAGCAGCACGGTCGCTCCGAAGGCCTCGGCCAGCCGGCGGGTGGCGGCCACCCGGTCCTCCCCTGGCGGCCCACCGGCCAGTCGGGCGAACTCACCGGCGTGCGGGGTCAGCACCGTCGGCGCCGCCCGGCCCGCCACCAGGTCCGGCTGGGTGGACAGAATCGTCAGGGCGTCCGCGTCGACCACCACCGGAAGATCTGAACTGAGCGCGAAATGTAGTGCAGCAAAGCCTTTTTCGTCAGTACCCAGGCCCGGTCCGACGACCCAGGATTGCACCCGTCCGGCGGCGTGCGGGTTGGGCGCGGCCACCACCTCCGGCCAATGCGAGACGACCTCGGCCGCGGCGGACCCCACGTAGCGCTTCATACCCGATGTCGTCGCCACCGCGGCCCCGGTGCACAAGATCGCCGCGCCGGGATACGTCGACGAGCCGGCCAGGATTCCGGTGACCCCCTGGCTGTACTTGTCGTCGCGCACTCCGGGAAGCGGCCAACGGGCTTTGACATCAGCGGCTTCCATGCCCAGCACGTCGGTGGCGGGAAGGTCCAGGCCGATGTCGATCAGCTCGACCCGGCCGCAGTCAGCCAGGGCGTGAACAGGTTTGAGGCCGCCGAAGGTGACGGTGAGCGCCGCGCGCACGGCGGGCCCGGTGATCGCGCCGGTCTGTACGTCGACGCCGCTGGGGATGTCGACGGCCACCACCGGAATGCCGGCGTCCTCGGCAGCGGCGAACACGTCGGCGGCGGCCGGACGGAGGGGGCCGCTGCCGGAGATCCCGACCACCCCGTCGACCACGAGATCGGTCGACGGCGGCACGGCCGGCACCACCCGGCCCCCGGCGGAGCGGAACGCGGCCAGCGCCTTGGCGTGGGTGCGGTCGGGGTTGAGTAGCACCGCGGTCGAGGCAGCCCCGCGGCGCCGCAGGAGGGTAGCCGCCCACAGCGCATCGCCGCCGTTGTCGCCCGAGCCGACCACCGCGCAGAGCCGGCGACCGGCCACCCCACCCGTGCGTGTCCGCAGCTCGCGGGCGATCGCGGTGGCCAAACCATAGGCGGCACGACGCATCAACACACCATCGGGCAGGCCGGCCAGCAAGGGCGCCTCAGCGGCGCGAATCGCGTCGGCGGTGTAGTAGTGCCGCATTGGCACCAAGGCTACGTGCTTAAACCCGGATAGCAGCCAAGTCCGCAAGGGTATTCACTGGCATGACCAATCGGCAGTTACTCGATGAACTCCTGGAGATCGAACGCGCGGGCTGGCAGGCGTTGTGTGAGTCCACCGGCGACCGCTTCTACGGCGACCTGATGACCGAGGATGCGGTCATGGTGTTGGCCAATGGTTCCGTGCTGGATCGCCCCGCGGTGATCTCAGCGCTGGGCCAGGCGCCACCGTGGACACGCTTCACGTTGTCCGACGAGCGGGTCATCTCCGCCGGGCCCGACACCGCGGCGCTGGTGTACGTCGGCACCGCCGAACGCGACGGAGCCGACGAGCCGTTCGCCGGAGCCATGTCGTCGGTGTATCACCGGGTCGACGGCCGGTGGCGGTTGGTGCTGTATCAGCAGACCGCCGTCGTCACTCGACCGTGACGGACTTGGCCAGGTTGCGCGGCTTGTCCACGTCGAAGCCGCGGGCCCGGGCCACCGCGGCGGCGAACACCTGCAGCGGAACAGTGGACAGCAACGGCTGGAAAAGCGTTGACACCGCCGGTATTTCGAAGATGTGGTCGGCGTAGGGCCGCACCGTGTCATCGCCCTCCTCGGCGATGACGATGGTGACCGCACCGCGGGCCTGGATCTCGCGGATGTTGCT
Organism: Mycobacterium sp. ELW1; assembly: GCF_008329905.1. Lineage (NCBI taxonomy): Bacteria > Bacillati > Actinomycetota > Actinomycetes > Mycobacteriales > Mycobacteriaceae > Mycobacterium > Mycobacterium sp. ELW1. The sequence continues at coordinate 4,807,710 of NZ_CP032155.1, forward strand.
CAGCAGCTTGGCGTGCAGCGTCGCCGCATTCTTCGGTGACGGCATCACCACGATGACGGGCAGGCCGTCTTCGATGAGCGCGATGGGGCCGTGCTTGAGCTCACCGGCGGCGAAGCCCTCGGCGTGCATGTAGGCCAGTTCCTTCAGCTTGAGCGCACCCTCGAGGGCCACCGGGTAGCCGACGTGGCGGCCCAGGAACAGCACCGTCGGCGACGACGCGAACTGCTGGCCCAGCTTCGTGATCGGCTCCATGTGATCGAGCACCCGGGTGACCTGGTCGGGCATCGACTCCAGTTCGTGGTACTCGCGCTCGACCTCGTCGGGGTATTTGGTGCCGCGAGCCTGGGCCAACGCCAGTCCGACCAGGTAGTTCGCCGCGATCTGGGCGAGGAACGTCTTGGTGGCCGCCACCCCGATCTCGGGTCCGGCGCGGGTGTAGAGCACCGCGTCGGCCTCCCGCGGGATCTGGCTGCCGTTGGTGTTGCAGATCGCCAGCACCTTGGCCTTCTGGCTCTTGGCGTGCCGGACGGCTTCCAGGGTGTCGGCAGTCTCACCGGACTGCGAGATCGCGATCACCAGGGTGCCGCGATCCAGTACCGGGTCCCGGTAGCGAAACTCGCTGGCCAGTTCAACTTCCACCGGCAGGCGGGTCCAGTGCTCGATCGCGTACTTCGCCAGCAGCCCGGAGTGAAATGCGGTGCCGCAGGCGACGATGAAGACCTTGTCGACTTCGCGGAGTTCCTGATCGCTCAACCGTTGTTCGTCGAGCACGATGCGGCCGTCCACGAAATGTCCGAGCAGGGTGTCGGCGACCGCCGCGGGCTGCTCGGCGATCTCCTTGAGCATGAAGTAGTCGTAGCCGCCCTTTTCCGCGGCGGACAGGTCCCAGTCGATATGAAAAACACGCGCACTCGCGGCATCGTCATTGCCGTCGAAGTCGGTGATCGAGTAGCCGTCGGCGGTGATCACCACCGCCTGATCCTGACCCAACTCGACGGCGTCCCTGGTGAACTCGATGAACGCCGCGACATCGGAGCCGATGAACATCTCGCCGTCGCCGATGCCGACCACCAGCGGGGTCGACCGGCGGGCAGCGATGATCGTGCCGGGGTCGTCGGCGTGGGCGAAGACCAGCGTGAAGTGCCCTTCCAGGCGGCGGAGCACGGCCAGCACCGATGCCTCGAAATCGCCCGCGGTCGGACCCTGCCGGTAGGCCTGGGCGACCAGGTGTACGGCCACCTCGCTGTCGGTGTCACTGGCGAACTCGATGCCCTCGGCCTCCAGTTCGGCGCGCAGGGTTGCGAAGTTCTCGATGATCCCGTTGTGGACGACGGCGAACTTGCCCGCCGCGTCGCGGTGCGGGTGAGCGTTGCGGTCGGTGGGGCGGCCGTGGGTGGCCCACCGGGTGTGGCCCATTCCCGCGGTACCGGCGAGCGCGTCGGCGTCGGTGTCGGCCAGCGCCTCCTCGAGATTGGCCAGCCGGCCGGCGCGGCGACGCACAGTCAGCCCGCCGTCGCCGTCGAGCAGAGCGACCCCGGACGAGTCGTAACCGCGGTACTCCATTCGCCGCAGCGCATCGACCACGACACCGCGCGCAGGACGATGCCCGACGTAGGCCACGATTCCGCACATGTTTACCCAGGGTAGTGCAGCACCCTGATTACGCCCGTCCGCTAGGTTCATGGGGTGGCCCGGACACGCAAGCTCTTCGCGGCGCTGACGCGCCGCGGTCCACATCACGTTCTACGCGGTGACCTGGCCTTTGCCGGGTTACCCGGCATCGTCTTCACCCCGGCGTCGGGCTTCAACCTGCCCGGTGTGGCCTTCGGCCACGATTGGCTCACAGATGTCGATCACTACGTGAAAACGCTGGAGCACCTCGCGTCCTGGGGCATCGTCGCGGCCGCCCCGAGCACCGAGCGCGGGCTCGCCCCGTCGGTGCTGAACCTGTCGGTCGACCTGGGGACAACCCTCGACATCATCACCGGGGTGCGGCTGGGCCCCGGCGAGATCAGCGTGCATCCGACCAAGCTGGGCCTGGCGGGACACGGCTTCGGCGGATCGGCGGCGGTGTTCGCCGCGGCGGGCCTGGCCGGTGCGGCCTCGGGCGCACCCAAAGCGGTTGCGGCGCTGTTTCCGTCGGTCACCCGTCCCCCCGCCCAGGAACCGGCGTCATCGCTGAGGGTGCCAGGTCTGGTGCTCAGCGCACCCGACGATCCGCAATCGCTGCGGACCGACGCCCTGCACCTGGCCGACGCCTGGAAGGGATCGGTACTGCACATCGTCAGCAAGGCCGAGTCGTCCGGGCTGGCCGAGAAACGCCGCTTCGCCAAGGTCCTGGGCATGCCGGGTTCCGACAAGCGCACCCAGAAGACGGTGCGCGCCCTGCTGACCGGCTTCCTGCTGTTTCACCTGACCGGCGATAAGGCGTACCACGAGTTCGCCGACCCCGAAGCGGTGCTGCCGAAGACCGAGGCGCTCGATCCCGAGGCGCCGCCGGTGACGACCGAGGGCCAGATCGCCGCGCTGCTGAAGTAGGCGCTTTCCCTCTCGACCCGCCCCTCACAAAAGACGAGTCAATTCCCTACCTCTGGTCTCTACCTCTGGCCAGGTGGAGCTCACTCTTGCGCGCCCCAAAGTTTCACGCTATGGTGAGTTTTAGTTTCACGTTGCGTTGAAATTAATAGCCGATGCAAACGCAGTGCATCTCGGAAACATGTTTGCTCAGCTATGCCGTCACTTCGATTGCCCGATACGTCTCACAGCCACCGACCGGTGGCGCCGAACCAATACCCGGAGGTCATCGTGGCTGGAAACAAGTACTTTTCACGAGGACGAGCGCTGGCGTTCGCACTCGGCCTCGTCGCAGTCGTGGCCACCGGTCACGGTGTTGCGTCGGCGGATACCGGTGCGTCGCCGTCCGGAAAGGCTGCCGGGGCGTCGTCGGCGCCGACCCATCGGGTGGCCCCGCCGGCCACGGCGACCACTGCACGTTCCACGGTGGGTTCGCATGGCCCTCGGCCGCCGGCACACCCCGCGCCGCCGACGTCCCTATTGGAGATGCTCTTCAGCGCGCTGCACCGGTACCACGTCGGGGAGGTACCGCTGGGCAAGCCGGCCTTCCCGAAGCCGCCCCGGGGAGGGACCGACTCGCCCGCCGGCCAGCCCACCACCCTGCCGCGGTGGACCTGACCGTCGCCCACAAACGACCGACCAACCGGTTGGGTATATAACTTCTTCATGCGAACCGGGATCTTTCTGGACTATTCGGGCGGCTTCCGTGAAGCCGTCGAGCACATTGTGGTGTTGGAGAAGGCCGGGGTGGATATCGCGCTCGTCGCCGAGGCCTACTCCTTCGACGCTGTCAGCCAGCTCGGCTATCTGGCGGCCAAGACCTCGACGATCGAGCTGGGCTCGGGCGTCTTTCCGATCTATACCCGGACGCCGTCGCTGCTGGCGATGACGGCGGCCGGCCTGGACTTCGTGTCCGACGGCCGCTTCCGGCTCGGCATCGGCACGTCCGGTCCGCAGGTGGTGGAGGGCTTTCACGGCGTGCCGTTCGATGCCCCGCTCGGCCGTACCCGCGAGGTCGTCGACATCTGCCGGCAGGTGTGGCGGCGCGAGCGGGTCCAGCATCAGGGCCGCAACTACCAGATCCCGTTGCCCGCCGACCAGGGCACCGGGTTGGGCAAGCCACTGCAGATCATCAATCACCCTGTCCGCGAGCGGATTCCGATCACCATCGCCGCACTCGGCCCCAAGAACGTCGAGCTGACTGCTGAGATCGCCGAAGGCTGGCAGCCGGTGTTCTTCTACCCCGAGAAGGCCGACGACGTGTGGGGTGATGCGTTGCGCGCCGGAAAAGCCAAGCGCGACAGTGCGCTCGGCGATCTCGATGTGATGGTCGGAGTGTCACTGGCCATCGGTGACGACGTCGAGGAACGGCTGAATTGGGCCAAGCCGCACCTTGCGCTGTACATCGGCGGTATGGGCGCCAAGGGACAGAATTTCTACCACAAGCTGGCGACCCGCTACGGCTACGGCGAAGTGGCCGACCACATTCAGGAGCTGTTCTTGTCTGGCCGCAAGGCCGAGGCGATCGCCGCGGTGCCCGACGAGCTCGTACGAAATGTGAACCTGATCGGCCCGCGCGGCTTCGTCAAGGAACGCATCGCCGCCTTCACCGAGGCTGGTGTGACCACATTGCTGGCCACGCCGACCACCACGGACGCAGGCGAATACATCCGTTGGGTCGAGGAATTGCAGCAGCTGCTGCCCTGATCGCAGGGCCGCATGCGGTCACTGACCGACCTGCGGTAGTTCGTCAGCGGCTATCTCGCAGGGTGTTTGGTCATCGGACTCCTCGACAGCGGGCGGTGCCGGTGGCGCCGGTGCCGGTGGCGCCGCCAGGGGTTGGGATGGCGGCGGCTCGGCTTCGACGGTTTGCGTCTCCGGAGTGGGCGGCCCCTCGGCCGGTTGACCCGCGGGCTCAGCCTCCTCGACGATCGGATCGCCCTCGGGCGCAGTATCATCCGCGCTGAGGACGTCGTCTTTCTCATCCTCGGCGGCGGGATCGTCCTGCCCCGCAAGCACGTCGTCCACCGCGCTGTCCGGTATGGCGTCGAACAGCCCTCCGAGTGCGTCGGCGAGCTGTCCGATCAGCCCGGACAAGCTGCCGCCGACATCGGGCATGGTTGGCATCGCGGCTGAGGCAGGGGTGTCCAGGGCGGCGGCGGTTCGGCAGGCAGCTGAGTCGGAAGCGGTTGAGCTGCTGGGCTATCCGCGAGCGGCGTGAACGCGGACCGGGCGGCCGGCCCGGGTTCGGCGACGGACGGCGGTGAGACCGGCAGGGCCTCCGGCGGTACGACCGGTACCACGGCGGCCGGTGCGGTGCGGGGCGATGCAGGCGGCACCGATCCAGGCGGCGGCCCACCGAATGTTCCTGGCACCTCGAAATGTGTTGTCGGAGAGGAATCCAACTGCCGCACAGCGTCCAGGTAGGCGGCCGTTGCCGAAGACGTCGCCGCACGCATGGCGGAGAGCCAATCGGTGCGGATGTCGGCGTCGACGTATGGGGTGATCTGGTGAGCGACGACATCGATCGCCTGGTCGCGTGCCGCTCCCCCACCCATCACCGTCGCCGCCGCGGCCAACCACACCGGCCGCTCACCGGCGCGGCGGTCGTCGATGGACACGGCCGCCCCGACCTTCTCGTCGACCGCCCGCCACAACCGGTCGCGCAGCGCCTCACAGCTTTGTGCCGCAGCCCGCAACGAATCCGCCACCATGGCGCCGGCCGCGCAGTGCCGCTGGATGAATTCGTCAGCCACCGAACCGGATTCACCGGCCCACGCCGCCGCTACGGCGGCCAGCCCGTCGCGCGATACACGCAGCGCCTGGTCGGCGGCGGCCGATGCGGCCCGTAGCGCCGCGCAATCGGCGTCGAGCACGGCCAGGTCCAATCCGTCGTCCCCGCCGTACCACTCGACGATCTGCGCCGCGTGCGCAGTCAGGTCCGGATGCTGATAGCCGACGGCGTAGCAGGCTGCCACGTAGGTCGCGGTGTTGACCACCGAGGGTTGCCCGGCCGCGAGCCGCGATGCTACGTCACGTGTCACAGCGCCGCCGCGCGCAATTCGGCGTCGCCGTAGCGCTCGGCGGTGACTCGCAGCGCGACGGCTGTTTCCTCTGCCGCCCGCGACCACTGCGTCACTGCGGCCGCCAGCCGGTCCAGCGCCGCCCGCACCGCATCCCCGTGGGCGACGTGCGCACGGCCGGCCACAGCGCCGTCGAAGTGCAGCCGGCTCAGCTGCCCATGCAGGGCCCCGTCGAGCATCTCGGCGGTGACGTCGAAATGTTGCGCGGCAGCACGCAACCCGGCACAGTCCACGCGCGTGTTACCCATATCCTTCTATGACGCACGACGCGCCGGACCGGTTCCCAGGGCTTTTTTCGTCAGCCTTCGGCGCTGACGGACTCCGCGACACGGATCGCCAGCAGCCGGGCGGTGTCTTCGTCGGCGGCTTCCACCATGACCCGCACCATCTGTTCAGTTCCCGACGGGCGCAACAGGATTCGTCCGGAGTCACCGAGTTCGGCCTCGGCTTCGCGCACCGCGCTCTGCACTGCAGGCGCCTCGGCGACCGTCGCCTTGTCCGCCACCGTGACATTGATGAGCACCTGCGGCAGCGTTTGCATCGGCGCGGCCAGCTCGGCAAGTGACAAACCGGTTTGCGCCATCCGCGCCATCAATCGCAAGCCAGTGGCGACACCGTCGCCGGTCGTTCCCAACGCGGGCATCACGATATGGCCAGACTGTTCCCCGCCGAGCGAGTACTCCCCGGCGCGCAGTTCCTCCAGGACGTAACGATCACCAACGCCGGTGGTGCGCACCGTGATACCGGCCTCGCGCATCGCGATGTGCAACCCGAGATTGCTCATCACGGTGGCCACCAGCGTTTCGGAGGCCAGCTCACCGGCCTCGCGCAAGGCCAGGGCCAGGATCACCATGATGGCGTCGCCGTCGACGACGCGGCCGTCGGCATCCACTGCCAGGCAGCGATCGGCGTCGCCGTCGTGCGCCAAACCCAGGTCGGCACCATGGGCCAGCACCGCGGCCTGCACCTGTTCCAGATGCGTTGAGCCGCAGCCTTCGTTGATGTTCAAGCCGTCCGGTTCGGCGTTGATCGCGATCACGCGTGCTCCCGCAGCGTGGTAAGCGCGCGGAGCGGCCTGGAACGCGGCGCCGTTGGCGCAGTCGACGACGACCGTCAGCCCGTCCAATTGCACCGGCGCCGCCCCGCGGATGTGATGCAGGTAGCGCTCCAGCGCATCGCGGGCATCGAGCACACGCCCGATGTCAGCACCCACCGGGCGCAGCCCGGGGCCTTGAGCGACGAGCTCTTCGATGCGATCCTCGGCGTCGTCGTCGAGCTTGTGTCCGCCGGGACCGAAGATCTTGATGCCGTTGTCCGGCATGGAGTTGTGTGACGCCGAGATCATCACACCGAAGTCGGCGCCGTAGGCCGCGGTCAGAAACGCCACTGCCGGCGTGGGCAACACCCCGACCCGCAGCGCGTCCACACCCTCACTGGTCACACCGGCGATGACCGCCGCCTCGAGCATCTCGCCACTGGCGCGCGGATCGCGGCCCACGACTGCGAGGCGTCGGCCCGAGGTCCTGGTGGCCGCGAGCCGGCGTGCCGCCGCCGCACCCAACGCCAGGCCCAGCTCGGCAGTCAGTTCTCGGTTGGCGACGCCGCGGACACCATCGGTCCCGAACAGTCGACCCATGTGGACAAATTTCTCACAACTAGCCCCTCGGGACACAACCAACGAGGTTAACGGCCGTGTCGCCGCCAAACCGACACGGCAACGAGACGCCGGCAACGAACACTGCCCGCACCCAGTGCGGGTGCGGGCAGTGCGCTGCTGGTATCCAGCTGACTATCGGTTACCGGCTGCCGGTCATCGGCGCCTCGGCAGGCTCCGGTGCGGCGGGCACAGCGGTCGCACCGATACCGGCGTTGGCATGTCCGTTCTGGCCGGGAGCCAGCTCGGAGTTACCCGGTCCGGCCTGGGTGAACGTGTAGCTCACGCCGGTGGTGCTGCTGGCGCACACCGGAACAGTCGAGATCTCCTTGGTGGCGAGCTGCGGCAGCTTCGACGAAAGGTCGTCGCCCGGGCACACACTGGTGGCCAGGGTCTGCGCGCTGCTGACCGACACGTTCTGGATCGTGCCGAGTTGCTCACCGTTGACGGTCAGGCCCACGTTGAGCTGATCGCCGGCCGTCTGCGGCGCCTGGGGCTGCGGCGCCGGGGCCTCGGGAGCCGCGTTCGCGAGTCCGAAACCACTCGCGACGAGCAGCGAGCCGCCAAGAACCGCACCAGCGGCCGTCTTCGTGAACGTGTTCATATTCGCTCCTTTTCTTCTGCGTGATTGGCAGGGAATCAGAGCTGCGGGAGCATTCAACTCACCTCACAGCCCCGAAGGAGAGCACCGACCCCCCGAAGGGTCCCGCCTCCTACCTCGGGTAGCCGACGTTGCCGCCGGCCTCTCACAGGCTTGCCGAACGGTCACCGGCTCAAACCAAAACTTAATAATCCATCGCGTCACATGGCCTGACCAGGCAACACGTTGTGTGACCGGGCCCACAAACGACGCACCGGGCGCCTCCAGCCGAAAGACTGGTGACGCCCGGTGGGCCGTTGCGTAGGTGTACGCGGCAGATCAGCGCTTGCTGTACTGCGGCGCCTTGCGGGCCTTCTTGAGGCCGTACTTCTTGCGCTCGATGGCGCGCGGGTCACGCGTGAGGAAGCCGGCCTTCTTCAGGGCCGGACGATCCTCGGGCTGCACCAGGATCAGTGCACGCGCGATGGCCAGGCGCAGCGCGCCGGCCTGCCCGGACGGGCCGCCACCGTCGAGGTGGGCGTAGATGTCGAAGCTGTCCACCCGGTCGACGGTCACCAGCGGGGCCTTGATCAGCTGCTGATGAACCTTGTTCGGGAAGTACGCCTCCAGGCTGCGGCCGTCGAGGTTGAACTGGCCGGTGCCCGGAACCAGCCGAACCCGCACCACAGCCTCCTTGCGGCGACCGACGGTCTGGATGGGACGGTCGATGATCACCGGTGCGCGGGGCGTGCTCTCGGCAGCGGCCTCGGGAGCCTCAGGGGTCTCGGGCGCCTCAGGCGCCTCCAGTGCCTCGGTCACTTCGGTCTCTACGACCTCGGTCACGTCTGTCGTTTCGCTCACTGGGCCACCTGCTTGATCTCGAACGGAATCGGCTGCTGGGCGGCGTGCGGATGATCCGGGCCCGCGTAGACCTTGAGCTTCTTCTGGATCTGCCGGCTCAGCTTGTTGTGGGGCAGCATCCCGACGATGGCCTTCTCGACCACGCGATCGGCGTGCTTTTCCATCTCGTCGCCGAGGGTGCGCGCCCGCAGACCACCGGGGTAACCCGAGTGACGGTAGGCCATCTTGGACTGGAGCTTGTCACCGCTGACGGCGATCTTGTCGGCGTTGATGACGATGACGAAATCGCCACCGTCCACATTCGGCGTGAATGTCGGCTTGTGCTTGCCGCGCAACAGGTTTGCTGCCGCGACGGCGAGCCGGCCGAGCACCACGTCGGTGGCGTCGATGACGTACCACGAACGTGTGGTGTCACCCGCCTTCGGCGTGTACGTAGGCACAGCGCTACCTCTCTCGTTTTGGGGTCTTCACCCCGGTGGGTGTCCCGGTGTGACCCGGGTGTCGGTCGGAACGCGACGGTGGGGTTGCTCCTCGGCGACCAACACTGACCCGAGAACCCGGCTTACCCCGCGGTGCGAAACCGCGGCGTACCGCACGCCAACGTGGCAGCTTACCTGCGACGATCCTGGCAGGTCAAAACGCTGATCCCCGCTCGTAGGCGATGTTCGCGACGGCCCGGACGTAGGGGGTGCCCGCGGCATCGGTCATGGTGGCCGAGACCGTCCCCATCCGGCGCCCGACCCGTTCGGTGCTGGTGGCCAGTGTGAGCGAGCGCCCGTCGACCGGCGGCGATCGGAAATAGTAAACGGACAGGTCAGCCAGGGTGTAGCGGTCGCCAGCCCCGGTATGCGCCTGGCCGGCCAGCGAGCAGGCCTGCCCGATGATCGAGGCGATCACCCCGCCCTGGATGGCGCCGAGCGGGTTGGCCATCCACGGCTGCGGATCGAGGATCAGGACCGGTTCGTCTTCGATCTCGACTGACATTGCCAGCAGCTCGCACAGCGGGCCTCGGGCGATCTCGCCGCGGCTGATCGCGGTCAAGATGCGCCGGCCGTCCCAGTCCGGGTCGATGGCCGACACCGCGGTGTCGATGTCGGGCGGGGCGGGCAGCGTCTCGACGGGTTCGGCGATCGCATCCTTGTCGAGGGCGCGCAATGCCTCGGTGCTGCGGCCGACCCGGACCGCGCGCGCAACTCCCGAGCAGACGACCTCGTGCGCGCCGTTGGTGATGGTCATGGTGGCGGTGCCGTGAGCGTCGTCGCGGTGAGCCATGGCCGAGGCGGCGTGCAACCGATCCCCCACCGTGGGGCGAGCGCCGGCGGTCAGCGCCAGCCACGACTGCACGGTCGCGACCGGCTCGGCGAACGTGTACCAGTAGGCGCCGCTGGTGACGGATTCGGCCATCACCGCGTAGGCGGGCATCTCGAGCAGGCCGCGGTGGTCGACCAGCGTCCGCGTCACGTGTTGATCCAACGAGATGCCGGCCTCGCTGACTCTGGTGTTGCCGACGCAGAAGACCGACTGCGGTCCGTTAGGTGTGCTCATCACCTGGCATCTTGCCGTAATTCGGTTTCGGACCCGGCACCGCCTGTGGTCGGATCGACGGCATGGCGCACATGTGGCCGCTGTTCGATCTTCAGGTGGTGACACCACGGCTTGTGCTGCGCTATGTCAGCGACGAACTGGGCGCGGAGCTGGCAACGTTGGCGGCCAAGGGTATTCACGATCCGGCGACCATGCCGTTCTCCGAGCCGTGGACCGATGTGCCCTCGCCGGACCTGGAGCGCAACAGCCTGCAGTACTACTGGCGCAACCGCGCCGAAACTTCCGTCCAACGCTGGAACCTGGACCTGGCGGTGTTGGCCGACGGGTCGGTGGTCGGCATGTGTTCGGTTCACGCCGAGGACTTTCCGGACAACCGGAGCTTGACCACCGGCTCGTGGCTCGGCCTGGCGCATCAGGGCCGCGGCTTCGGCAAGGAGCTGCGTCAGGCCGCGCTGCACTTGATCTTCGCGGGCTTTGACGCCGACGTCGCGGTCACCCGGGCCTGGCATGACAACGCCGCCTCGCTGGGCGTGACGCGCTCACTGCCCTACACCGAGACGGTCAGGACGGTCGAGGACCGACGCGGCCGCCCCGACACCATGGTGGGCTTCGCCATGACGCCGGGGCGGTGGGCGACGGTCCGACGCGACGACATCGGTCTGGTCGGCATCGACGCCGTCCGCGAGCAGCTGGGGACTCAGCGGTAGTCGATGACGACGCGGCCGTCGATCTGGCCGCGCTCCATCCGGCCGAACACCTCGTTGATGTCGTCGAGTTTGGCGGCTTCGACCGTGGGGTGGATCAACCCGCGGGCGTAGAAGTCGAGCGCCTCGGCCATGTCCTGGCGAGTGCCGACGATCGAGCCGCGAATCGTCAAGCCCTTCAACACGATGTCGAAGATCGGCGCGGGGAAATCACCCGGCGGCAGGCCGTTGAAGACGATGGTTCCACCGCGGCGGGTCAAGCCGATCGCCTGGCCGAACGCCTGCGGGTGCACCGCGGTGACGAGCACGCCGTGCACACCACCGGTGGCCTTCTGGACCTCCTCGACGACGTCGGACGTTCTGGCGTTGACGGTGACCTCAGCCCCGAGCCGTTCGGCCAGTGCGAGTTTCGCATCGTCGATGTCCACAGCGACCACGCGCAGACCCATCGCGCGGGCGTACTGCACCGCGATGTGCCCCAGGCCGCCGATACCGGAGATCGCAACCCATTGGCCGGGCCGGGTGTCGGTGACCTTCAGGCCCTTGTACACCGTGACGCCTGCGCACAGGATCGGTGCCACCTCGAGCGGGTCGATGCCATCCGGAATCCGGGCGGCGTAGGCCGCATTCACCAACATGTAGGTACCGAAGCTGCCATTGACGCTGTAGCCGCCGTTCTGCTGGCTCTCGCACAACGTTTCCCAGCCGGTGCGGCAGTATTCGCAACTACCGCAGGCCGACCACAGCCACGCGTTGCCGACCTTGTCACCGAGTTTCAGGTCGGTGACACCCTCGCCGAGCGCGACGACAGTGCCGTAGCCCTCGTGACCCGGGATGAAGGGCGGTGCCGGTTTGACCGGCCAATCGCCATGGGCGGCATGCAAATCGGTGTGGCAGACCCCGGAGGTCTCCAGTTTGACGAGCGCTTCCCCGGGGCCGGGCGTGGGCAGGTCGAGGTCGGTGACGTGCAGTGGTGCACCGAATTCGGTGACGACTGCGGCGCGCATGGTGTTGGTGTCGGTCGATGTGGCGGGTGCGCCAAGCGTCTGTGTCATGGTCATGTCCTTTGGGGTTGTGGCGTTTTCAACGGTGTCTTCGCTCTTCGCGCAAGCGCTCAGAAGAAGCCCTGGGCTTTGTTGGAGTAGGAGACGAGAAGGTTCTTGGTCTGCTGGTAGTGGTCGAGCATCATCAGGTGGTTCTCCCGGCCGATGCCGGACTGTTTGTAGCCGCCGAACGCCGCGTGGGCGGGGTACTGGTGGTAGCAGTTGGTCCACACCCGCCCGGCCTTGATGTCACGGCCTGCGCGGTAGGCGGTGTTGCCGTTGCGACTCCAGACTCCGGCGCCTAGGCCGTAGAGGGTGTCGTTGGCGATCCGGATGGCGTCGTCGTAATCGGTGAAGGATGTGACCGCGACGACGGGCCCGAAGATCTCTTCTTGGAAGATCCGCATCGCGTTGTCGCCGGTGAAGATCGTCGGCTGCACGTAGTAGCCGCCGTTGAGATCTCCGCCGAGCTGTGCGCGTTCACCGCCCGTGACGACCTGGGCGCCTTCACTTTTGCCGATCTCGATGTAGGACAGGATCTTTTCCAGCTGATCGTTGGAGGCCTGCGCGCCGATCATCGTCTCGGTATCGAGTGGATCGCCTTGGCGTACCGCCTTGGTGCGGATGGCCGCCATGGCCAGGAACTCGTCGTAGATGTCAGCCTGGATCAGGCTGCGCGACGGACACGTGCACACCTCGCCCTGATTGAGGGCGAACATCGTGAAGCCTTCCAGGGCCTTGTCCTGGTAGTCGTCGTTGGCCGCGAGGACGTCGGAGAAGAAAATGTTGGGGCTCTTGCCGCCGAGCTCGAGGGTGACCGGGATCAGGTTCTGGGAGGCGTACTGCATGATCAGCCGCCCGGTGGTGGTCTCCCCGGTGAACGCGATCTTGGCGATCCGGTTCGACGACGCCAGCGGCTTGCCGGCCTCGACACCGAATCCGTTGACGACGTTCAGGATTCCGGCCGGCAGCAGGTCGGCGATCAACGAGATCAGGTAGAGCACCGAGGCCGGGGTCTGCTCGGCCGGCTTGAGGACGATCGCGTTGCCGGCTGCCAATGCCGGTGCGAGCTTCCAGACCGCCATCAGGATCGGGAAGTTCCACGGGATGATCTGTCCGACCACACCCAGCGGCTCGTGGAAGTGGTAGGCGACGGTGTCCTCGTCGATCTGGGACAGCGAGCCTTCTTGCGCGCGGATCGCCCCGGCGTAATAGCGGAAGTGGTCCACCGCCAACGGAATATCGGCATTCAGGGTTTCCCGGATCGGCTTGCCGTTGTCCCACGACTCGGCCAACGCGATGGACTCCAGGTTCGCCTCGATGCGATCGGCGATCTTGTTGAGGACCAGGGCCCGCTCGGCTGCGGAGGTCTTCCCCCAGGCGGGTGCCGCGGCGTGGGCGACGTCCAGGGCCAGCTCGATGTCGGCATCGGTGGAACGCGCCACCTCGCAGAACACCTCACCGGTCACCGGCGTGCGGTTTTCGAAGTACAGACCCCCCACCGGCGCGACCCACTCACCACCGATGAAGTTCTCGTAGCGGGCCGCAAAGGACATCAGCGAGCCCTCCGTACCGGGCCTCGCGTATACGGTCATGGTGTTCTCCTGCCTGGTCAAGACGACGAAATGTGTCGGTCGTCACTCAAGGTAGGCAGTACGGGGTTGCAGCACGGTTGCACTGGTTGGCGCACCGTTGCACGAACGGCTCACGCCAGGTCGAAGTCCAGCCCGGCCAGCTTCCCGCGGGCCTGCGCCTGCTGCACCGAGCCCGGCAGGGTGCCGTCGTGCAGCGCGCGCCAACCGTCGCGGTCGTCGCGCCCGTCGGGGCTGTCCAGCCAACGGCGGAGCATCGCGGGGTCGCCGGTGGATAACACCGCACCCCGCAACGTCATCGCCAGCTCTGTGCGCAACCGCCCGACTGCTGGTGAAATCGACTGCGGGAGAAGCGGTCCCGGATACCGATCGAGGGCCGCCGTCACATTTCCGGCATCGAGCGCCTCGTACACCTCGCCGATGTCGGTGGTGATCGGCACCGTCAGCCGGTACGGCCGTGACTCGATGGCGTTGGCACCGACGACCTTGCGCAGCCGCGACATCTCGGCTCGCACGGTCACGACGTCCAGGTCCTTGTCGTCGAGCAGCATCGCCAGGTGGTCGGCGCTCAGCCCCTCGGGGTGGCGGCTCAAAAGCACCAGGATGTCGGCGTGCCTACCGGTCAGCGGGGTGGCCCGCAGATGCCCGAACTCGTCGGTGACCAGCCAGCGCGGACGTTCGGAACCGAGCACGGCCAGCCGCGGTCGTGGCGGCGCGGCCTCGACCGGTCCGCCGGTCAGCCGGAGCAGGGCCAGGTGCGTTTCGACGGCGACGACGGTGGCGCGCACCAGCGCCAGCGCCTGCGGCGTGGCGACCCGTGATCCGCCGGTCAGGTCCAACGCTCCGAGCAGGGCACCGGTGGCGGGGTCATGCACGGGGACCGCGGTGCAGCTCCACGGTTGCACGACGCGGGAGAAATGCTCGGAACCGTGAATCTGCAGCTCAGCGTCCACGGCCAGGGCGGTGCCCGGGGCATTGGTCCCGGCGCCGCGCTCACTCCAGTCCGCGCCGGGCACAAAGTTCATGGCCTCCGCGCGCCGGCATGCGTTGGGGTCGCCCTCCACCCACAGCAGCGTGCCGTCGGCACCGCTGACGGCGACGACCACCCCGGAGCCGGCGGCATCGTCGACGAGCAGCCGGCGGATCACGGGCATTGCGGGTGCCAGCGGATGGGCTTCGCGCAGCCGGGCCAGTTTCTCGCCGACCGGGGAGGGTTGCGCGGCGCCGTCCGGGTCGACGCCTTTGGCCAAGCTGCGTTGCCAGCTTTTGGCGACGATCGGTCGCAGCGAGCTCGATTCCAGGTAGCTGGCGTCGACCTCACCGGCGACGAACAGCTCGTGGACCGCGCGCAGCAGCGCCGACGGCCGGGCGCCACCGGCCCCGGTCCGTGTCGTTTTGGGTATGCCCATCGGCGATCACACTCCTGCGTGCGGTCACCGGAGACCGCCGCGCGTGCGGCCACGATACGCCAGATGTCGATGTGCCATGGGGCATCGGACGCGATCCTTCCGGGATGACTGTGCGGCCCCGTTGGCTCTCCTCCGCGGGGGCCGCACAGAGATCTACAGGGACGCCGTCAGCCCCACATCCCGGCGGCGCGACGGTCGGCGTCGGCCACGTCGGCCGCCCCGTCACGCACTGCGACGCCCAGTCGAACCAGGATGTCGCGCAGCGCCGACGCGGATTGGTGCCACTGTGCCTGTTCGGCGTGATACGCGGCCGCGGCGTCACGGGTCCACACGTGCTGCAGCGGAGCGATCTGCCGGCTGAGGTCGTCCAAGGCCGCGCCGAGTCGCGCCGACGTGGCCTGGATGTCGGCCAGTACCGCTGCGTCGATCTCGGCGAAATCGTAAGAGAGGACGGGGTCCACTGTGGTGCTCCTTGCCTAGAGGTGTGCGGTCACCGCGGCGATGCGTTGGGCGTGCAGCTGGGCGGCCTCACGCAGTTGGTGTTCGTTGTTCCTGATCGTGTCGGCGATCCCCGCCAGCGCCTGCGACAGCTTGGTGGACTCGGTGTTCCAGTGCGCGACGACAGTCTGGAATCGCGCGGCAGCCACGCCGCCCCACACTGTGGGCGGAACAGACTCCATGCGGGTGATGAAGCCGTGCAACAAAACCCGGATCTCATCGTTGCGGGTGTCGGCAGCCGCAGCGACGGAGCGCATCAGGTCGAAGTCGGTGCTCAGTGTCGTCACGTGTGGTCCTTCCGGTCGAGTTATGCACGCTTACAATGATTTCGACGCTCACGGGCCGTTTCCGGTTCCACCGACTTCGTGGGCGGATTCAATGGCTTTCTCGCAGGGCTCGGCGATCGAATCGAGCCGGCCTTGCGCAGACTGGCAGCCGATGCTGATGCGCGTGGACCCGTCGAGGAGCACCGCCCAGCGGATCTCGCGCCCGATGCGGACTTCCCGGTACGTGACCGCCGGTCGCCCGCCGCGCCGGTCCGCGGAGTTGAAGTCGACGAACACACCGCGCGGCTGCTCGCCGATCGCCCGGCTCAGCGTCGCGGCGGTCTGATCCAATGTCTCTTCAGGCGAATAGGATTGCGTGATGTGCAGGGCCGTGGCCGAATCGGTCGGCGAACTGACCTGAATGCGGCGCGAACCAGGGCCCGCCGTAACGCGGGTGATCAGCCAATCGGCTGGGACCGACAGTGTGACGCGGCCTTCGACGATGTAGACGCCGTCGGGAGTCGGTGCCGGCGGGCGCGTGCTGACCGCGGCCACTCCAGCCACGCACAGTGTCAATGCCATGCCGGCCGCCACGGCCGCGGGCCCTCGCCACTGTCGCCGTGAGGCGGGGACAGGTGCCGCCGTCGACTCCGTCGCGGACTGCTCCGGTGTGGCGTGCATCCGCACCACCCGCGCGTCCGTGCCGCGCTGGCGCAGCGCGGCCCGCAGACCGTCGGCGTACTCGACCGCGCCGGGTACGCCAGGCGGGGCGTCGATGAGAATGGCAGTGGGAGTGATTGTCTCGATCATCTCGGCGAGGTCCATTGGATGGTGCGGGCGGCTGCGCGCCACCGGTGATCGGCCATCGGCGATGACGGCCACCAGTTCGTCGGCGATCTCGATGACGGTGGCGACTTCACCGGCGGCGAGCACCGCGGACCTGGGCTGCGCGAGAACCTCGGAGGCGACTGCCGCCGCAGCGCCGACGAGGCGTGATACCCGCTGGTGTGACCACCACGACGGATGCACGACAGTCAGTGTCTCGCAGCGCTCCTCGACACTGTCGGCGAAGATCTTCCGCCACAGCTCGGTGACGGCGACCGGGTGTTCGCGAAACAGCACCACGGTGTCGTCGATGCCGGCCAGCGCGGCAGTCACCATCTCCTGCTCCCCCGTTGGCTGCGGGCGGGGCGCCAACCGGGTGACCGCTGCGGGGCCCACTTCCAGTATCGCGCCGTTCACGTTGGGCTCCAACCGACTTGGACAAGATCGGCGCCGGCCCGGGACACCAGCAGTCCGCGCCCGGGCGGGCGCTCGGTCGCGCGGTGGTGTCCGATCAGCAGACCCTCGTCGGAGCTGCCGCTCATCAGCAGCGCGCTGCACCCGCTGTCGCGCACGTGCGCCAGGAGGGGTTCGAACATCGCCCGCGCCGCCCCGGCGCAGCGTCGCGCGATGACCATGTGCAGTCCGATGTCGGCGGCGTGCGGCAGCAGCGCGAGTAGCGGACTGAGCGCGTCCGGTGAGGTGGCGGCGACCACGTCGTAGTCGTCGACCACGACGTAGATCTCCGGTCCGGTCCACCAGGATTTCGCCCTGAGCTGTTCGATCGTGGTGTCGGCGGTGGGCAATCTGTTCTGCAACAACGAGATCAAGCCGGGCAATCGCTGCGCGAGGCCCTGCTCGGAGAACGTGTAGTCGAGTACATGATCGGAGTCGGCGACGTCGAGCAGGTCACGCCGGTAGTCGACTATGAACAGCAGCGCGGGTTGCGTCGTCGCAGAGCGCGGTATCTCGCGGCACAGTGTCCGCAGTGCCGCGGTCTTCCCACATTCCCGGTCGCCGAGGATCAGCAGGTGCGCCTGGCGACGGAAGTCCGGACCGGCCGGGGTGAACTGGTCCTCCCCCAGACCGAGCAGGACGTGGCCGGAGTCGGCGGCCATCTCGACGACAGCGGAGTGGTCGATGTGTACGGGCAGCAATCGGACGGGCGGCGCCTGCCACGACTGGTCGCAGGAGATGTCGACGCCGTCGGGCGTGGCGATCAGGAAGTGGTCGCCGTCGCGGGTGATGCCGCGCCCCGGAACGTCGATCGGGACGAGCGCCGCCTGCTTGCGATCCATCTCGGAATCGATCGGATCCCCCAGGCGCAGTTCGATTCTGGTGCCGATCTGGTCTTTGAGCGCGGGCCGGATGTCGGCCCACCGACCGGCGGTGAGGATCAGCCCCAGGCGCAGTTCGATTCTGGTGCCGATCTGGTCTTTGAGCGCGGGCCGGATGTCGGCCCACCGACCGGCGGTGAGGATCAGGTGGACGCCGAACGACAGACCACGTGATGCAATGGCGGCGATCGCCGCCTCGAGATCGGGATGCTCGTCCCGCAGGCTCGCCCAACCGTCCACGACGAGGAATACGTCACCGTACCGGTCGACATCGGAACGGTTCTCGCGAGCGGACAGGACGGCGCCGACGTGGCTGGCCGTCCGGCGCACCAACTCGGTCTCACCCCGGCCGGCGACCGATCCCACGTGCGGCAACCGTCGCAGCGAATCCAGGGTGCCGCCGCCGAAGTCGATGCAGTAGAACTGCATTCGCCTCGCCTCGTGACACGCGGACAGCGCGGTGAGCAGCGAGCGCACCGTGGCGGACTTTCCGCTTTGTGACGTTCCGACCACGGCCACGTTACCGAGTGCGCCGGTGAGGTCGACGGTCATGGGTGCCTGTCGCTGCTCGAACGGCAGGTCGATCACCCCGATCGCGACCGCACCATCTCGCCCCGCGCTGTGCGGCAGATCAGCGAGTTTCACAGATCTGGTGAGCGGTGGGAGCCACATCTGGTGTGCCGGCGTTCCTCGGCCGCTGAACCGCTGGACTAGCGCGTCGAACGCGGTTCGATAGGGTCCGGCAGGCCCGCGAGTCGGTGGCGGCGAAGCGGATTCCCAGGTGAACAGCTCCACAGCGGCAGATGTCGATGTTCCGGCACTGTTCGGGGCCGGGCCCCCGAGGTAGGTCGCCTGAAACCGCACCAGCCGCCCGTCCCCGGTGCGCAGCAGCGCGGCGCCCGGGGTGGCCACGAGCTCGGCGGCGTCCGTGACGCCGAGTACCGCACGTGATTCCGCGGCCGTCGCGGTCTTGAGGCAGATGCGATACGACAGGTGCGATTCGAGGCCGCGCAGCCGACCTTCGTCCAGGCGCTGGCTCGCCAGCAACAGATGCATTCCCAGTGAGCGGCCGACCCGTCCGATCATCGCGAACAAGTCGGCGAAATCGGGCTGATGGGAGAGTAATTCGGCGAACTCATCGACGATGACGAATAGCGTCGGAAGCGGGGGCAGGCTGGGATCC
The DNA here is from genome assembly GCF_008329905.1 of Mycobacterium sp. ELW1. Taxonomy (NCBI): domain Bacteria; kingdom Bacillati; phylum Actinomycetota; class Actinomycetes; order Mycobacteriales; family Mycobacteriaceae; genus Mycobacterium; species Mycobacterium sp. ELW1. The sequence goes on from NZ_CP032155.1 coordinate 4,826,861, forward strand.
GCACGTCGATGTCGCCGGTACGCGGCGAGGTTGACCGCGTTGCCGGCTCGCCGTAGAAGCTGCTGACGACGGTGAACCTCGCCGCCGAGCGCATCCTTCGCACGCGCCACCATGGGCGCGGAGTCGGCAAGATTGGTGATGACCGCAGCGACATGGCGCAGGCTCTCGAGGCCGAGAAACGTTGCGCCGCCTTTGAAGTCGATCAGGACGAGGTTGACATCGTCCGGCGAGTGACGCGCGATGATCCCGGCTGCGATCGTGCGCAACAGTTCGGATTTTCCCGAGCCCGTCGCACCCACACACAGCCCGTGCGGACCGTGGCCACCGTCGGCGGGCTCCTTGATGTCGAGATCGACCGGTTCTCCGTTCTCTGTTGTGCCCAGTCCAACGCGGAGCTGCTCGGACGGGGGTAGCGGTGGCCAGACAGCCTCCGACTCTGGACAACTCACGCTGAATCCGCTGTCCCGGCGGCGGTACCGCGCCACTCGGCGGGCACACGTCCGCGCCTGCATGATCGTCATGGCGTCGGCGGTGGCGAACTCATCGACGCCCTCAGCGCCGCGCACCGCGAGGTTGTCCCCGTCGACCCACAGGCATCGCAGTTCCGGGCTGTGTTCACCCTGCCCGACGGCGATCACGGTGATGCCGGGTCCGGCATGCGTTCGGTGATCCACACCGTCGACGATGACAACCCGGTACCCGGCCCGGTGGTCACGATCAGCGCTGTGCGGCAGCCACTTCAACCAGTCCCACAGCTGTCGGTGCTCTGTGGTGACGTCCGCAGTGATCACCAGGTTGGCCGGGCTGTGCAGCACGGCCAGCTGGCAGAGCATCGCACGCACCAGGGCTCGCGCACTCGACTGGTCGCCTTCGACGACGAGCACACCGACCCTGGGCAGCGCGATCGCGACCGGCACGCCATCGACCGTCGCGTGGTGGTGCGCGAAGCGCCGCAACGCATCGGCGGTCACCGGGTCCAGCTCGTCCACGGGACCGACCGGCGGCACGACGATCCGGCGCGCCAGCCGGTGTCGGCCGACGCCGACACGGACGCGGCAGAAGTCCGGATCCTGATCGCTGAGCTGCCACATTCGTGGGCCGCCGACCAGCGTCCACAACGAGGCCGGCTCCGGATGTCGCTCCTGCAGTGCTGCATGTTGGCGTTGCGCCGTGTCCCGTAGCTGCTCGCTGAGCCGGTCGAGGTGGTGCAGATAACGTCTGCGTTCGTGGTCCACCCCGCGGCCCGACCGCCGTGCACCGGCCTGCAGCGTCATGCCGACCGCCGACACCACCATCAGCGCGGGCAGCATCATTGCGGTTGGGCCGTGCGAAGCGACTCCTGACCTCCACATCACGGCGCCGACGGCCACCACCGCGCCGACCGTGACCAGTGGCACGAACCGCGACATTCCCGACGGCGGCTCAGTACGGGGCAACGCACCGACGATCACATCGTCGGTCGGGAAAGCCATCGCCGACCGGGCAGGCCGATTCATGCACGGACGGTAGGCATCGTCCGCCCCGACCGGCAATTCACCTGTGGACAGCGGAGTTCGACCCCACAGCGAGATCGCTACCGTCCGCTGTCATGGCTGCCACCGACCAGACCTGCCAGGTGTCGATCCGTACCGCCGACCGGGAGACAGACCTCACCCTGCCCGCCGGCATACCGATCGACGAGCTCATACCCGCCGTGGTCGACGTGATCGGAGCGGCGGAGTTCAGCGGCCGTGATCCGCATCTGACCCGCGTCTGCGGGCAACGGCTCGACCCGGCGGCGACGCTCGCACAATGCACCATCCACGACGGTGAACTGCTGATTCTGACCACCGCGGCGGCGCGGGCCCCCATTACCCGATTCGATTCCGTTGGCACCGTTGCCGATGCGATTGCAGCGCAGACGGAACCGACGTGGCGGCTCACCCGACGCAGTGCCGGGAACTGCGTGCTGGGATGGGCGGCCGCGATACTGCTGGTGTTACTGGGGCGCGGGATTCTGGACCCGGGGGCAAGCCGTCATCCCATAGTCGCCACGGCCGCAGCGCTTCTGGCGATGACGGGTGCGTTCGCCGCGCATCGGACCGCCAGCGGCCGGGTGACGGCGGTCGGCCTCGGCGTGCTGGCTGTTGCCTTCGCGGGTCTGACCGCCGCCCTGCTTCCGCTGGGCCCACCGGCCACTGCGGCGTTCCTCCTCTCGATGGCCGCGATCGCGTCGACCTCGCTGCTGGCCTGGCGCCTGTTGGGCTGCGCCCCTGAGGTTTTCCTCCCGCCGGCCGCTGTGGCGATGGCGGCGGTGATGACGACGATGGGTGCGGTGGTGGGCTGTTGGCCGGCCGAGGCCAGCGGGCCGATGCTGGCAGCCGGGTCGGTGGCCGTGCTGGCGACGTCGGCGCGGCTGTCGGTCCACAGTTCCGGGCTGGCGCGGGCTGGCCTCGCCGACAGTCACCTGGAAGCCCGGGCGCGATTGGCTCATCACCGGCTGACGCTGATCGTGGCGACGGCGGCCGCGACGGCGGCTCTCGGGGCGACGGTGACGGCGGTGACCACCTCGCATTCAGCTCTCGCGGCGACCTTCCTCGCGATCATCGCGGCGCTGATGATTCTCCGGGCACTTCGGGAGAGAGCGCTGTACCGTGCTGTCGCGCAGAGCATTTCGTCGGTGATCACGGTGACAGCGCTCGCCGGCTTGTGCGCTGCCGACGCACCGCAGAGCATCCCGTGGCTGTGCGGCGCCTTTGTGCTCATCGCCGCCGGGGCGGTGTGGGTCGCGTACCGCGGACCGGTCCACGCCTCCCCGACGGTTCGCCGTGCGGTCACGATGGCGGAGCTGATATTCGGCGCGGCCGTCGTACCCGGCGCCTGCGGGGCAGCAGGCTTGTTCGGCGGGCTCGCCCAGATCGGTGCGGCCTGGTGAGGCTCACCGTGCGGATCGCATCGGCCGTCGCGGTCGTGCTGCTCGTGGTGATGCACAGTGCACCAATCGCGTTCGCGGTGGTTCCCCCGCCGATCGACACTTCGCTGCTGCCGCCACCGGCTCCTCCCGCCCCACCCCGGCCGACCGAACAACGCCGGCCGTGCACGGTGCCGCTTCCCGCCGACTCCGGCGCACCGGCACCGCAATTGGCCGGTTCCGATGTGACGGCGATCTGGCGGCTCACGCGCGGAGCAGGTCAGCGCGTCGCGGTGATCGACACCGGGATCGCCGCGCATCGCCGGTTGCCCGACGTCGTCGCGGGCGGCGATTATGTGTCGACCGGCGACGGCAGGCAAGACTGCGACGGACACGGGACCGTCGTCGCAGGCATCATCGCGGCTACACCCGATCAGACGGATCGGACGGGTTTCACCGGGATCGCACCGGAGGTCACCCTGATAGGGATTCGCCAGTCCAGCAACAAATTCGGTCCGTTGGCCGATCGCGGTGAGCGCGGCTTCGGCGATGTCAGCACCCTGGCCATGGCGGTGCGGACGGCCGCGGACATGGGCTCGTCGGTGATCAACATTTCGTCGGTGGCCTGTGCCGAGGCGAATCTGGACGACCGTGCGCTCGGCGCAGCGCTGTCGTACGCAGTCGATGTCAAGGATTCCGTGGTGGTCGTCGCCGCGGGCAATGTGGGCGGCGATGGCCAGTGCCCCGGCCAGAACACCACGGCACAGCCCACTGTGATCGCGAGTCCCGCCTGGTACGACGACTACGTCCTGACAGTCGGCTCAGTGGGCTCCGACGGCGCGCCATCGGAATTCAGCCTCAACGGCCCGTGGGTCGACGTCGCGGCTCCCGGCGAGAATGTCGTATCCCTGGATACCGATGGCGACGGCGTCATCAACGCCCTGCCGACCCCGGCGGGACAGGCGTCGATGTCCGGCACGAGCTACGCCGCCCCAGTGGTCTCCGGCGTGGTGGCAATGGTGCGGTCTCGCTTCCCGAGGCTCTCCGCCCGCCAGGTGATGACGCGCATCGAGGCCACCGCGCATCACCCCGCGCAAGGGTGGAACGCCGCGGTGGGCAGCGGTGTCATCGATCCTCTGGCGGCACTCAGCGATCACACCACCGAGCCGCCGCACCAGGCGGCGCGGTCTTCGGCCCCGTTGCCCACCCAGCCCGAGGAAGACCACCGCCACGTGGCCGTGGCCAGCGCGGCGGCGCTGTGCGCAGCCGGCGTGCTCGCGGCGTCGGTGCGGCTACGGCGCCGCACCGAGAACGTCCCGGCCGACTAGGGCAGCATCCCGGTCCAATGGCGGACCGGAGGGCAGCGCGCCGACGATCGACCACGGCGCCGCGGCAGGCGCACCACTGAGCCCGAGCGCGGTGATCGCCGAATCATCCACGGGAAAGCGAACTCCCGAGCTGGTGACGAGGTATCGCCCGGTTCCCGGGCCGCCGGTGACATCTACGCTGGCGCCGGGGATCATCCGCACACTGTCGACGGCGGGCCCGTCGCCGTCGGATCCGGCCGGGGTGACCGTGCCGGGGCGATCGCCGTGGTGCGGTGCGACGGCGACGCCACCGTGGCCGGACGTCCATGTCGCACAGACGTCGTCGCCGGCACCGACGAGGGTGGGCGGCTCATCGGGATACGCGCCAACCGAGAGGGTGTCGACGAGCGGACTGCGTGCGATCAGTTCAGGCGGCACCTCGGCGATCTCAGCCTGCGCGGCAGGATCGCTGAAGCGGATGAGTTCGGCGGCCAGCCGGCCGATGCGCTGCAGGCCGCCCGGCAGCGCGACGTAGTACTCGGTTGACTCGGTCCGCACGACGCGTAGGACGGTTCCGACCACGACACCGGTCACCCCAGACGGTTCTCCCCTCCCGACGATCCGGGGTGCACCGATCGCCGGCACCTCGGGGATCGTGTTGAGCACCGTCGATGACACCGTGCGCACCGCCCCTTCAGTGATCCGCAAGGTGCGCGCGGTGGCCGGGTCACCGGGATCGAGCATGGCGCGCGTGCCGTCGTACAGCAGATAGGTCGACCCGTCACCGTGCGCCACTGTGGCGACGACGCCCGTGCGCGGGTCCAGGTCGGGCGGGATGGAGTCGTCGCCGACGGCGACGGTGGTGTTGCCATCGGCGTCGTCGCACACGGCCCATCTCGCCTCGCGGGGCGCCAGCACCCGTCCGAGTGATGCAGGCGCGCCGGGGATCCCCAGGATCGGCCCGGCGGCCGTATCGCCGAGTGCGGTCTCGTCGACCAGTCGCGGTGTGGCCGGCGATCCCAGGATCAAGCGGGCCGACGTCAGGTTCGTCACCGGGCGCAGACGGCCGTCGATCCTGACGAACAAGGCGCCGGACTGTCGCACCATCACCACCGTCGCATCGACGGGGATGGCGCCGCGGGCCGTCGATCCCAGGATCGTGTCGAGGACCACGGCAACCCCCGCCACACCGCAGCCGACGAGGAGCGCGAGCTTCCGGGCCCGAATGGGGTCGTGCCGGGCCGGCAGCTGCCGCGCCAGCACCGCATACTCCAAGCGGCGCAGAAGAAATCGCCGCGCACTCAACTGAGCGCGAAGTGGTGGGCGGCCCGCCATCTGGGTGACGCTAGAACACCTGTCTACGAGGCGATGTCACTCATCAACAGCCTCCTCTTTCGAGCGGCGTTCCCGGTAGGCGGCGACGTGTTGACGATTACCGCAGTTGCCGGTGTCGCAGAACATCCGGGAGCGGTTGCGGGACAGGTCGATCAACACCGCTTCGCAGTCCGGGGCTGCACAGATCTTGAGCCGGCGCAGTTCACCGGCGCGCACCAGGTCGGCCAGCGACATCGCCATCTCGGCACCCATCCGCTGGGCCAGCGGGTCGTGGATGGACGCCAGGTGCAGGTGCCACTCCGGCATCTCCTTGTGGCGGGTCAGCCACGGGGACGCGCGGGTGTCCGACAGCAGTGCGTTGATCTGACCGACGGCGCGTTCCTCGTCGGTGGCGGCCGCCCAGATCCGGCCCAGCCGGCCGCGCAGCGTGTGCACCGCCGACACCTCGGCGTCGTCGCGATCGCGCCGGCCGGTCCAGCCCCAGCTGTTCAAGTAGTCGTCCAGAGCCGTCTGGTCGCCCAGCAGCTCACCGTCGACGCGGTCGCTGTTGATCAGCGCACAGGCAGCACGCAACGTGAGCTCTGTGTCATGACTGAAAAGCATTTGACTCATGACTTCCTCCGGACGTAGTGTCATGACCAACATCGATTTTACTCATTACATCCCGGGGAGTGCCTCATGTCGACGCTGGTCCGCACCCAAGACCACTTCCGGCTTGGGCTGATGTTCGCCATCGGATCGGCGTTCACGTTCGGCATGTCCGGCCCCTTCGCCAAATCACTGATGGGCGCCGGCTGGTCGCCGACCGCCGCCGTTACGGCCCGGCTCGCCGGCGGTGCGCTGGTGATGGCCATCTTCGCCACCATCGTCAAGCCCGGGTGGGTCCGCGAGGCCCGCGCGCACGCCCGCGTCGTGGTGGCCTACGGGCTCGTCCCGATCGCCGGGGCCCAACTCTGCTACTACAACGCCGTCTCTCATCTGTCGGTCGGCGTGGCGCTGCTGCTCGAATACACCGCACCCATCCTCGTCGTGGGCTGGATCTGGGGAACCACCCGGCGTCGCCCCCGCGCCATGACCTTGGCCGGAGTGGCGCTCGCCGTCGCCGGAATCATGTTGGTGCTTAACGTTTTCGAAGGCGCACACATCAACACGGCCGGCGTTCTGTGGGGTTTGGGTGCGGCGATCTGCGCGGCCTGCTACTTCATGATGTCCGATGAGGTCAGCGCCGACGGCACTGGCCTGCATTCGATCACCCTGGCCGCCGGCGGCCTCGTGGTCGGCACCATCGCCGTGGCGCTGCTGGGCCTGACCGGCGTGATGCCGCTGATCTTCACCGCCAACGACGCGGTCGTCGCCGGAGCGACGGTGCCCTGGTGGGTGCCGGTGGTGATGCTGGCCGTGGTGGCAACCGCGATCGCCTACACGCTGGGTATCAGCGGTGTGGCGCGGTTGCGCCCGAGTTTCGCCTCCCTGGTCGGCCTCGGCGAGGTGCTGTTCGCCGTGCTGTCGGCGTGGGTGCTGCTGGGTGAAGCGGTCACCGCAGTGCAGGCTGTCGGCGGGGTGGTGGTGCTGCTGGGCCTGGCTCTGGCCCGCCAGGGTGACCGCAGCACAGCGGTCACGGCAGCGACGTGGCCCGATGCGGGACCCATCGAGGAAGTCACCGCACGAAGCTGATTTCGCGGCGCGCAAGCAAACGTCGGGAATGAAACTCCGCTCACATCTGTAACATCCAGATGTGACATCAACCGCTGCGCCGAAGCGTTTCCTGCTGGCCGCCTCCGCTGCCGTCCTCACCGCGATGTTCGCACTGGTCAGCCCCGCCGCCTTGCCGACCGCGGCGGCGGCGTGCAATGACGTGCAGGTGGTGTTCGCCCGCGGCACCGACGAGCCGCCGGGCATCGGGCGGGTCGGGCAGGCCTTCGTCAACTCGCTGCGCGGCAAGATCGGCAACCGATCGATGGGTGTCTACGCCGTGAACTACCCCGCCAGCTACGACTTCCTGGCCGCCGCCAACGGCGCCAACGACGCCAGTGCGTTCATCCAGGGTGTGGTCAACGACTGCCCGAACACCCGGTTGGTGCTCGGCGGCTATTCGCAGGGTGCGGCGATCATCGACATCATCACCTCGGTCCCCTTCCCGGCGGTGGGCTTCACCAACCCGCTGCCGCCGAACGTGCCGGACCACGTCGCCGCGCTGGCCGTCTTCGGCAACCCCACCACCAGAGTCGGCCTGCCCCTGACCAGCAGCGCCGTCTACGGTGGCCGGGCCATCGACCTGTGCAACGCCGGCGACCCGATCTGCAGCAGTGGTGACAACGTTGAAGCCCACCGCATCTACAACAGCGACGGGTCGGCGGTTCAGGCCGCCTCATTCGTCGCCGGGCTGCTCTAGGTCGCGGACGGTTTGGGCCTCCCAGCCCGGTGTGTGACTATTAGCCGAATGCTCGCGACCAAGGGGGTCTCATCAGCATGGCCAGGCCAACCATGACATCACTCCGCAAACTCGGTGTTGCCTCGACCGCGGCGATGGCGATCCTGTCGCCGATCACCGTCGCCCCGGCAGCCCAGGCCGAGCCGTGCCCCGATGTCGAGGTGATCTTCGCCCGCGGGACCAGCGAGCCGGCCGGCATCGGCCGCGTCGGGCAAGCCCTCGTCGACAATCTGCAGGGCCAGCTGGGTGGACGCTCGGTAGGCACCTATGCGGTGAACTACCCGGCGACATACGACTTCCTCGGTGCCGCGGACGGCGCCACGGACGCCACCAATCACATCGCCACCATGGCCGCGGCCTGCCCGTCGACCAAATTCGTTCTGGGCGGCTACTCGCAGGGCGCCGCGGTGGTGGACATGTTGGTCGGCATCCCGCCGCTGGGCAACAAGGTCGGTGACATCGGCTCGGCCCCACCACTGCCGGGCAACCTGGCCAACCGTGTCGCCGGGCTGGCGGTCTTCGGCAATCCGTCCACCAAATTCAGCATCCCGATCACGTCGGCGGGCGGGGCGTTCGCGGGTAAGGGCGTCGACTTCTGCAACGACGGCGACCCGATCTGCTCCCGGGGACGCAATCCGTTCGCGCACACCGATTACGAGCAGGGCCCGGCGCCCGCGCAGGCCGCCGGCTTCCTCGCAGGCCTGCTGTAGCCGCGCAATTTTATTTGCTGCCAGCATTTTCCCAGGCTCGTCTACCATGGCTGGAATGCGGGCGACAACGGCACTGAGCGCGGCGGCGGCGGTCATGTCCGTCGCCGCAACCCTATTGCCGACCGCCGTGGCCTCCGCCGCGGACTGCCCCGACGCTGAGGTGATCTTCGCGCGCGGCCGCTTCGAGCCCCCGGGCATCGGCCGGATCGGCCAGGCATTCGTGGATTCGCTGCGCGGCAAAACCCCGAAGAGCGTCGGGGTGTACGGGGTCAACTACATCGCCGACTGGGACATCGTGCCGGGCGCGAACGACCTGAGCCGGCACATGCAGTACATGGCGACCAACTGCCCCAACACCCGCCAGGTGCCGGGCGGCTACTCGCTGGGTGCTGCCGTGGTCGACGTCGTGGTCGGTTCGAACCAGGCGCAATTCGGCTTCAACTCCCCGCTGCCCGCCTCCGTCGCCGACCACGTGGCGGCGGTGGTGTTGTTCGGCAACGGCACCCGCAGCATCTTCGGCCCGGTGTCGGCGGCCAACAGTCCGGTCTACGGCCCCAAGACCATCGACCAGTGCAACGTGGACGACCCGATCTGCAATGGCATCGATCCGAGCACACTGGCCGACAACTGGAACTCACACCTGCAAGACGCGTACATCGGCTCTGGTCTGGTTGACCAGGCCGCCCAATTCACCGCAGACAGGCTCTGACTCATGCGTATTCGGGGGACGTTGACCCGTGCGGTCACGGTGGTCGTCGCGGCCACGGCGATGATGCTCGGCCCGACTCCACTGCCCGGCGGTGGCCTGGTGGCGGCACCGCAGGCTTCCGCTGCGGGCTGCCCCGACGTGGAGGTGATCTTCGCGCGCGGTCGCCTCGAATCCCCCGGCGCGGGTGTCATCGGCAACGCGTTCGTCAGCGCGCTGCGCTCCCGCGTCCACCGCAACGTCGGCCTCTACGCGGTGAAGTACCCCGCCGACAACCAGATCGACGTCGGCGCCAACGACATCAGCCAGCGCATCATCTACAACATCAACAATTGCCCGAATACGCGGTTGGTCCTCGGTGGGTACTCGCTGGGCGCCGCGGCCACCGATATGGTTCTGGCACTTCCGATCACGATCATGGGCTTCAAAACTCTGCTTCCCCCGGACGCCGGAAGCCACATCGCGGCCGTCGCCTTGTTCGGCAACGGCACCCAATGGTTGGGCCCCATCACGAATTTCAGCCCCGAGTATCGGGACCGAACCATCGAGCTGTGCCACGGCGACGACCCGATCTGCAATCCCGCCGACCCGGACACCTGGGAAGCCAACTGGCCCGACCACCTCGCCGCCGCCTACCAGAAGGCCGGAATGATCGATCAGGCCGCCGATTTCGTGGCGGGCAAGCTCTAAGGCTTGTCCAGTGTCCGCAGGTCGCGGGTGATCGCGATGCGTGCGGCGAGCTCGTCATCCGGCGGGTAGTCCACCCCGGCGAGGGTCAGGCCCCGAGCCGGTGCTGCGGCGAAGTCACTGGAACGCGCCTGCGCCGTCAACAGCGTTGCGCACCACGATGGTTCGCGACGGCCCTGCCCCACCGCGAGAAGCGCACCGACCAGTGAGCGAACCATCGACCAGCAGAACGCATCGGCGGTGACGTAGGCCGTCACCGCATCGCCGTCGCGTAGCCAGTCCAGCCGCTGCAGGTCGCGGATGGTCGTCGCACCGGGCCGGTGGCGACAGAAGGCGGCAAAATCGTGCAATCCCACCAGATGCCGGGACGCCGAATTCATGGCATCGACGTCCAACGGCTTCGACCAGGGTGTCACGTACCGCGCGTACTGCGGCTCGACACCGTAGGGCGCCAGCGACAGCCGGTACTCGTAGTGCCGACGCAAAGCGGAGAAGCGGGCATCGAATCCGGCTGGGGCGCGGGTGATGTCGCGCACCCTGACGTCCTGCGGCAGGAAGCGGGCCAACCGACGTACCAGCGGCAGGAACTCAGGCTCGCCGGGCCGGGCATGGCGCGGATACGCGTGGGCCACAGCGTCGGCCGGGACGTCGAGGTGGGCTACCTGGCCGGTGGCGTGTACTCCGGTGTCGGTGCGGCCGGCCCCGAAGACCCGGACCGGCTCCCGGAAGACGGTGGAGAGAGCGTCCTCGAGGACACCCGCGACCGTGCGGTGGCCTTCCTGCGCCGCCCACCCGGTGAATTCGGTGCCGTCGTAGGCGATGTCGAGCCGCAGACGAACGAGCCCGCCACCGTTGCCGGTGACGGGCTCGTTCGTGCTCACGGCGTCAGGACTTGTCAGCGTCCGAATCCTCGGCGGATTCTTCGGCCTTCTCGTCGGCCTTATCCTCGGCGACCTCATCGGCAGCCTCGGCGGTCTGCGCATCGGCGATGCCGGCATCCTCGGCTTCGACGGCTTCGATCGGCTCCTCAGCGGGGGCCTCGTCGGCAGCAGCCGCGACCGGCGCAGCCTTGGCGGCCGAGCTCTTACGAGCCCGGTTGGCCTCCGAGGTGACCGTCTTCTCCCGCACCAGTTCGATGACCGCCATCGGGGCGTTGTCGCCCTTGCGCGGCTCAACCTTGATGATGCGGGTGTAGCCACCATTGCGATCGGCGAAGAACGGCGCGATCTCGGCGAACAGAGCGTGCACGACGTCCTTGTCGCGGATCTTCTTCATCACCTCACGCCGGTTGTGCAGCGCACCCTTCTTGGCATGGGTGATGAGCTTCTCCGCGTAGGGCCGCAACGCACGCGCCTTGGGCTCGGTGGTCTTGATCCGGCCGTGCTCGAAGAGCGAGGTGGCCAGGTTGGCCAGAATCGCCTTCTGGTGCGAGGACGACCCGCCGAGGCGAGGACCCTTGGTGGGCTTGGGCATTGCGACTTCTCCTAAATGGGGCCGGTCCCCGTATCAGGTAGGACCGGGACGGTTCTCTTGCGAGGTTGGGCGGGTTAGAGCTCTTCGGTTTCGGTGTAGTCCTGCTCGGCGTCCAGGTCGTAACCCGCATCGCTGTTCCAGGTGCCGGTCGCGACGTCGTAGCCGGCGACCTCCGACGGATCGAAGCTGGCCGGGCTGTCCTTCAGCGACAGACCCAGCTGATGGAGCTTGATCTTGACCTCGTCGATCGACTTCTGGCCGAAGTTGCGGATGTCCAGCAGATCGGACTCGGTGCGGGCGACCAGCTCGCCGACGGTGTGCACACCTTCGCGCTTGAGGCAGTTGTACGAACGGACGGTCAGGTCCAGATCGTCGATCGGCAGCGCGAACGCCGCGATGTGATCGGCCTCGGCAGGCGACGGGCCGATCTCGATGCCTTCGGCCTCGACGTTGAGTTCCCGTGCCAGACCGAACAATTCGACCAGGGTCTTGCCGGCCGACGCCAGGGCGTCACGCGGGCTGATCGAGTTCTTGGTCTCGACATCGAGGATCAGCTTGTCGAAGTCGGTGCGCTGCTCGACGCGGGTGGCCTCCACCTTGTAGGTGACCTTCAGGACCGGCGAGTAGATGGAATCGACCGGGATACGGCCGATTTCGGCACCCGAGGCCTTGTTCTGCACGGCAGGCACGTAGCCGCGGCCGCGCTCGACAACCAGCTCGACCTCGAGCTTGCCCTTGTCGTTGAGGGTCGCGATGTGCATGTCCGGGTTGTGCACGGTCACGCCGGCGGGCGGGACGATGTCACCGGAAGTGACCTCACCCGGGCCCTGCTTGCGCAGGTACATGGTGACCGGCTCGTCCTCCTCGGAGGAGACGACGAGTCCCTTGAGGTTCAGGATGATGTCGGTGACGTCTTCCTTCACACCGGGCACGGTGGTGAACTCGTGAAGCACACCGTCGATGCGGATGCTCGTGACGGCCGCGCCGGGGATCGACGACAGCAGCGTACGCCGCAGCGAATTGCCAAGGGTGTAACCGAATCCCGGCTCCAGCGGTTCGATGACGAACTGCGACCGGTTCTCGGCGATGACCTCTTCGCTCAGTGTGGGGCGCTGAGAAATCAGCATGGTTTTTCTATCTCCTTCTCGGCAACCGCTATTTGATGCCGTTAAGTGATCCGCGGAACGGTCGCCCCGCGGACGTCTTCATTACTTCGAGTAGAACTCGACGATCAGCTGCTCGGCGAGCGGAACCTGGATCTGCTCACGAGTGGGCAACTGGTGGACGAGGATCCGCTGACGCTCGCCCACGACCTGCAGCCAGGACGGGATCGGGCGGTCGCCCGCGGCCTGACGAGCAGCCTCGAACGGGAACGTGTTGATCGACTTGTCCTTGATGTCGATGATGTCGTACTGCGACACCCGGTAGCTCGGGATGTTCACCTTGACACCATTGACGGTGAAGTGGCCGTGGCTGACCAGCTGGCGAGCCATCCGGCGGGTACGCGCCAGGCCGGCGCGGTACACGACGTTGTCCAGCCGGGTCTCCAGGATCTGGAGCAGGTTCTCACCGGTCTTGCCGGTGGACCGGTTGGCCTCTTCGTAGTACTTGCGGAACTGCTTCTCCATCACGCCGTAGGTGAAGCGAGCCTTCTGCTTCTCCTGCAGCTGCTGACGGTATTCGCTCTCCTTGATCCGCGCGCGGCCGTGCTGGCCGGGCGGGTAGGGGCGCTTCTCGAACGACTGATCTCCACCGACCAGGTCGACGCCGAGGCGGCGCGACTTGCGGGTAGCGGGTCCGGTATAACGAGCCATTTTTCTTTATCCTCCCTAGACCCGGCGCCGCTTGGGCGGACGGCAACCGTTGTGCGGCTGCGGAGTGACGTCGGAGATGGCGCCGACCTCAAGACCGGCGGCCTGCAGCGAGCGGATCGCTGTTTCGCGGCCCGAACCCGGGCCCTTCACGAACACGTCGACCTTCTTCACGCCGTGCTCCTGCGCCTTGCGGGCAGCGTTCTCGGCGGCGAGCTGCGCGGCGAACGGAGTCGACTTACGCGACCCCTTGAAGCCGACGTGACCCGACGAAGCCCAGGCGATGACGTTGCCCTGGGGATCGGTGATCGAGACGATCGTGTTGTTGAACGTGCTCTTGATGTGAGCGGCGCCGTGCGGGATGTTCTTCTTTTCCCTGCGACGGGTCTTCTGACCCTTCTTGGCGGCGGTGCCCTTCTTTGCCTGTGCCATCCGGGGTTACCTGGCCTTCTTCTTGCCGGCGATGGTGCGCTTGGGGCCCTTGCGGGTACGCGCATTGGTCTTGGTTCGCTGGCCACGCACCGGCAGGCCACGGCGGTGCCGCAGACCCTGGTAGCAGCCGATCTCGATCTTGCGGCGAATGTCGGCCTGAACCTCGCGGCGCAGGTCACCCTCGACCTTGAGGTTGCCTTCGATGTAGTCGCGCAGCTGGGTCACCTGATCATCGGTGAGGTCCTTGGTGCGCAGGTCCCGGTCGATGCCGGTGCCGGCCAGGATTTCCTGGCTACGGGTACGGCCGATGCCGTAGATATAGGTCAGCGCGATCTCCATGCGCTTGTCGCGCGGGAGATCAACGCCCATGAGACGTGCCATCAGGCAGTGATTCCTTCTCTATGCGGAGGTCTGATCCCAGTCCGTTCCCCGTCTGTCGGGGTCCGGCCTCCGTGCCGGACGTGGATGAGAGCGCTGATTCGTCTTTGTGGCGCTGACGCGCCGGGCTCTCAGTGGTACTGGGAGGTCTGCATTCAGTTGTGGGTAGTGCTCGCGCCGGGTGTTAGCCCTGCCGCTGCTTGTGGCGCGGATCAGAGCAGATCACCATGACCCGCCCGTGCCGGCGGATCACCCTGCACTTGTCGCAGATCGGCTTGACGCTCGGGTTCACCTTCACGGCTGTTCGATCCTTCTAGTTCTCGTCGTTGTCTTGAATGCTGGCGATCGGGTCGGTGGGGGCTTACTTGTACCGGTACACAATGCGCCCGCGGGTCAGGTCGTAGGGAGACAACTCCACCACCACCCGGTCCTCGGGAAGGATGCGGATGTAGTGCTGCCGCATCTTGCCGCTGATGTGAGCGAGTACCTTGTGTCCGTTCTCCAGCTCAATGCGAAACATCGCGTTGGGCAGGGGCTCGACCACGCGGCCCTCGACCTCGATGGCACCGTCTTTCTTGGCCATGTCCTCTTCGATCCTGCTTTCTCGGTTTGGGGCAGCCTTCGCCCCGACTGCAAAACGTGAGCCGGGAGCAGGAAATTCCAGGATTTCCTCAGACAGGGCACGCAAGAAGTCGGCGCGGAATCCGCACCGTTGGTCAACGATACCCGTTTCGGCGCGCTACTCCAAAACGCGCTGCAGCCGTGCTGACCTCAGGTTCATCTGCGGGCGAACACGATGCGGGAGGAACTGCGGGCCCGCCAAGCCCACCCTAATAAGCACTGGACAATGAGCGCATACTTGACGGTGATGACTGGACCCGCCCCCCAGCCCCGCAAACCCGTGATTCTCACCGTGGACGACGACCCCGCCGTCTCGCGTGCCGTGGCACGCGACCTCCGCCGCCACTACGGCGAGCGGTATAGGATCGTCCGCGCCGAATCCGGGCTCGACGCGCTGGAAACGATCAACGAACTGAAGCTGCGCGGCGAAACCGTCGCGGTGTTCGTCGCCGACTACCGGATGCCACAGATGAGCGGCATCCAGTTCCTCGAAGAGGCGATGGACGTCTACCCGATGGCCCGCCGCGTTCTGCTGACGGCGTACGCCGACACCCATGCCGCGATCGACGCGATCAACGTCGTCGACCTCGACCACTACCTGCTCAAGCCGTGGGATCCGCCGGAGGAAAAGCTCTACCCGGTGATCGACGCGCTGCTGGAGGCCTGGCACGCCACCGGCGACCGGGCCATCCCGCACACCAAGGTGATCGGGCACCGTTGGAGCGAACGCTCGTGGGAGGTGCGCCAGTTCCTGGCTCGCAACCTGCATTCGTTCCGGGCGTTCAACGCCGACGAGCCCAAGGGCAAGCAGCTGCTGGACGCCGGCGGCCTCGACGAGTTCCAGCTGCCGGTGGTGATCAGCGAACAGGGTCAGATCCTGGTCGACCCGACCGACGCCGAGCTGGCCGCGATGCTGGGACTGTCGACCAGCCCGTCGCTGGAGATGTACGACCTGGCGGTCATCGGCGGCGGCCCGGCCGGGCTGGCGGCGGCGGTCTACGGCGCCTCCGAAGGGCTCAAGACCGTGCTCATCGAGGAGACCACCACCGGCGGCCAGGCGGGCCGCAGCTCCCGGATCGAGAACTACCTCGGCTTCCCCACCGGCGTCTCCGGCGCCGAACTCACCACGTCGGCCCGCAGGCAGGCGGAGCGCTTCGGCGCCGAGGTGATCACCACCCGCAAGGCGATCAAGCTCTCTGCCGGTGAAGCGGGGACCGCGCGCACCATCGAGTTCGAGGACGGCAGCACCATCGCGGCCCGCGCTGTCATCCTGGCCACGGGTGTGGCCTACCGCCAGCTGCAGGTCACCGGCTGTTGGGACAACCCCGACGATCCCGCGTGCAACTACGTCGGGCGCGGCGTCTACTACGGCGCCTCGGTGTCCGACGCCTCAGAGTGCAAGGGCGAGGACGTCTACATCGTGGGCGGCGCCAACTCGGCAGGACAGGCGGCGATGTACATGTCCCGCGAGGCGCGCTCGGTCACCATGCTGGTGCGCGGACCCTCGCTCGAGGCATCGATGTCGCACTACCTGATCCAGCAGATCGAGAAGAACCCGACGATCACGGTGCGCACCTGCACCGAAGTGGTGGACACCCTCGGCGAGGACGACCACCTGACCGGCCTGATCCTGGAGAACCGGCAGACCGGCCAGCGCGAAACCGTCGAAGCAAGCCGGATGTGCTGCTTCATCGGCGCCGAGCCCCGCACCGACTGGCTCAAAGAGGTCGTCGCCGTCGACGACCACGGTTTCGTACTCGCCGGACCCGACCTGCTGAACGTGGCCGGGTGGACTTTGGACCGTCCGCCGCACCATCTGGAAACAAGTGTGCCCGGTGTGTTTGTTGCAGGAGACGTGCGCTCCGAGTCCGCAAAACGGGTGGCGGCCGCCGTCGGCGAAGGGTCGATGGCGGTGATGCTGGTGCACCGGTATTTGGCGGAGGCCTAGAAAGGGCGTAGCGACATGGGCCAGAACTGCATGCCCGACGAGCTCAGGACGCTGTTCCTGTTCGAGAAGCTGTCCACCGAACAGCTCCAGACGTTGTGCGACAACGGGCATATCGCGACCTTCGAAGCCGGCCCGGTGGTCGTCGAGGGTGAACCGGCCACCTGCTTCTATGTCCTGCTCGACGGCGAGTTGGTGATGTCGAAACGGTCCGGCGGTGTGGACGTCGAGACCACCCGCACCTCGCAGCGCGGCGTGTACTGCGGGGCGTGGTCGGCCTACATCCCCAACGAGGAGCAGGTCTACCAGGCCTCGGTTCGCGTCACGAAGCCGTCGCGGTTCTTCGTGCTCGACGCCGAAGCCTTCGCGCAGTTCATGAAGTCGGAGTTCCCGATGGCCGTGCATCTGCTCGAGGGCCATATGGTCGGCGGCCGGCGACAGAGCCAGATCCTCGGCCAGCGGCAGAAGCTGCTGGCGCTGGGCACCATCACGGCCGGATTGACCCACCAGCTGAACAACCCGGCGGCAGCCACCGCGCGCGCCGTGGCCGACCTCCGTGAAGGCGTCGGCAAGATGCGCTACAAGCTGTCGATGCTGGCCGACGGCCAATTCAGTCCGGAGGCGCTGCGGGTGCTGGTCCGAATCCAGGACGAGGTCGCCGAACAGGTCGCCAAGTCCAAGGTTCAGGAACTGTCCGCGCTCGAGACCTCCGATCGTGAAGACCAGGTCGGCGATTGGCTCGAGGAACACGGCATCGCCAGTGCGTGGGATTACGCCCCCACGTTCGTCGAAGCCGGCCTGGACGTCGACTGGCTCGAACGCATCGAAGCCTCGATCGACTCGGTGGACTGCTCGGCGACGCTGCAGAGCGCGATCGGCTGGCTGAAGTACACCATCGACACCGAGCTGCGGATGAACGAGATCGCCGATGCCAGCGAGCGCATCTCGGGTCTACTTGCCGGGGCCAAGAAGTACTCCCAGATGGACCGGGCCGAATACCAGGTCGCCAACGTCCACGAGCTGCTGCACAGCACGCTCAAGACGCTCTTCGGCGACAAGGTCGGTGCCGACAAACCCATCAAACTGGTCAAGGAATGGGACAAGTCGATTCCCGAAATCGCTTGTTACCCAGGTGGTTTGAATGAGGTATGGGACGTCATCATCAACAACGCCATCCAGGCGATGAAGGGCCGTGGCACCCTGACGATCCGGACCGCCCGCCAGGGCGACGACCGGATCCGGGTGGAGATCTGTGACGACGGCCCGGGTATCCCGGAAGAGATCATCGACCGGATCTTCACCGCGTTTTTCACCACCAAGCCGTTCGGTGAGGGCGACGGCCTCGGCCTGGATCTGGCCCGCCGGATCATCGTCGAGAAGCATCAGGGCGATATCCGGGTCGAATCCGAACCGGGCAACACCCGCTTCATCATCCTGCTGCCGCTGGTGGCATCCGCGCCCGTCGCGGTAACTCCGGGTGAACTTTCCGCCGCAGCGGAATAGCTCACACTCGGGCCCGGGTTGTAGCCGGCATGAGTGCCAAGCCCGACCTCGGTAGGTTCGCGTCCTTCGGCATGGGGATCACTCCCGACGATGCCTCGGCAATCGAAGCGCTCGGCTACGGCGCGGTGTGGGTGGCGGGTTCGCCGCCCGCGGAGCTCGACTGGGTGGACCGAACCCTGGACGAGACCCGCACGCTGAAACTGGCCACCGGCATCGTCAACATCTGGACCGCCAAGCCCGAGGCGGTCGCCGCCTCGTTCCATCGCATCGAGAACGCGCACCCGGGCCGCTTCCTGCTGGGCCTCGGTGTCGGCCATCCCGAGGCGGACGCCGAGTTCACCAAACCGATCACCGCACTCAACGCCTACCTCGACGTGTTGGACGAACACGGCGTCCCTCGGGAGCGGCGCGCTCTGGCCGCGCTCGGTCCACAGGTCCTGAAACTGTCGGCACGGCGCAGCGCCGGCGCCCACCCTGTCCTCGTCACCCCCGAGCACACCGCCCAAGCACGCGAACTGATCGGTCCCGACGCGTTCCTGGCGCCCGCGGTACCCGTCGTCCCGACCACCGACGTCGAGCATGCCCGGGCCGTCGGCCGCAAGACCCTGGAGCTTTACCTCGGGCTGAGCAATTACCTCAACAACTGGAAGCGGCTGGGGTTCACTGATGACGACATCACCCGCCCCGGCAGCGACCGGCTCGTGGACTCCCTGATCGTCTACGGCACCCCCGAGACGATCGCGTCCCGACTCGGCGAGCACCTCGAGGCCGGCGCCGACCACGTGCCGATCCAGCTGCTGACCTCGCCGGACAAGGTCGTCCCCACCCTGGCCGATCTCGCCGGCCCGCTCGGGCTGAGCTGAGCGAAAGGAAAGATCGATGACAGACAAGCCGGATCTGGGCAAGTTCGGGTCGTTCGGTCGCGGGGTCACCCCGCAACAGGCCAGGGAGATCGAAGCGCTGGGTTATGGCGCGGTCTGGGTCGGCGGTTCCCCGCCTGCCGAATTGGATTGGGTGGAGCCGATTCTGGAGAACACCACCACGCTCAAGGTGGCCACCGGCATCGTCAACATCTGGACCGCCGCCGCCGGCCCGGTCGCCGAGTCGTTCCACCGCATCGACAATGCGTACCCCGGCCGGTTCATCCTCGGCATCGGCGTCGGACATCCCGAGGCACACCAGCAGTACCAGAAGCCGATCGACGCGCTGCGGGGCTACCTCGACAAGCTCGACGAGTACGGCGTCCCGAAGAATCGGCGCGTGGTCGCCGCGCTCGGCCCTCAGGTTCTCAAGCTGTCGGCCGCGCGCGCGGCCGGCGCGCACCCATACCTGACCACGCCGGAGCACACCGCCGAAGCGCGGCAGCTGATCGGGCCCGACGCCTTCCTGGCGCCCGAGCACAAGGCGGTGCTGACCACCGACCCCGACCAGGCGCGCAAGGTCGGTCGGCAGGCCCTGGACATCTACCTCAACCTGCAGAACTACCTCAACAGCTGGAAACGGTTGGGATTCAACGACGACGACGTGGCCAAGCCCGGCAGCGACCGGCTGGTCGACGCCGTCATGGCCTACGGCACCCCCGAGGCGATCGCGGCCCGGCTCACCCAGCATCTCGAGGCCGGCGCCGACCATGTGCCCGTCCAGGTGCTCACCTCGTCTGACAAGCTGGTGGATGCACTGGCCGCGCTGGCCGGACCCCTCGGCCTCACACAACCGTAGGGACTCAACCAACCGTAACGAGGGAGACTCGTGACCAATCCGTCGCTGCTCAAACCAGATCTCGGGCGATATGGGGTGTGGACCGGTGGACCGGTCACACCCGACCAGGCAGTCGAAATCGAGCGGCTCGGCTACGGCGCGGTGTGGGTCGGTGGTTCACCGGCGGCCGACCTGTCGTTCGTCGAGCCGATCCTCTCCCAGACCGAGAACCTGTCGGTCGCCACCGGAATCGTCAACATCTGGAGCGCACCGGCCGACGAGGTCGCCGAGTCCTACCACCGCATCGAAAACGCTTATCCCGGGCGCTTTCTGCTCGGAGTAGGAGTTGGACACCCGGAGCACACCCAGGAGTACACCAAGCCCTACGCGGCGCTGGTGGACTATCTCGACAAACTCGACGACAAGCATGTGCCGACCAGCCGCCGGGTGATCGCCGCGCTCGGCCCGAAGGTGCTGCACCTCGCCGCGCAACGCAGCGCCGGTGCGCATCCCTACCTGACCACCCCAGAGCACACCGGGCAGGCACGCAACCTCGTCGGTCCGACGGTGTTCCTGGCACCCGAACACAAGGTGGTGCTGAGCACCGACCCCGAAGAAGCCCGCGAGCTCGGCCGTGACAGCGTCGGCTTCTATCTGGGGCTGAGCAACTACGTCAACAATTGGAAGCGGCTGGGATTCACCGACTCCGACGTCGCACCGCCGGCCAGCGACAAGCTGATCGACGCCGTGGTCGCCCACGGAACCGCCGACGCCATCGCCGCGCGGCTGGCCGAACACCTCGACAACGGAGCCGACCACGTGACCATCCAGGTCCTCGGCGGCTGGGACAAGCTGCTGCCGACGCTGACCGAACTGGCCGGTCCGCTGGGGCTGACCGCGAAGGGGTGAGCGCTCCGCCCGCCCGTTAGGGTGGCGTCATGCGGCTGTTGGTGACCGGCGGCGCCGGATTCATCGGCGCCAACTTCGTCCACAGCACCGTGCGGGACCGGCCCGCGGTGTCGGTGACGGTTCTGGATGCCCTCACCTATGCCGGGAGCCGCGAATCGCTGCGCTCCGTCGAGGATCACATTCGGTTGGTCGAGGGCGACCTGGTCGACGAGTCGCTGGTGAACACGTTGGTCGCCGAGTCCGATGCCGTGGTGCATTTCGCCGCCGAAACCCATGTGGACAACGCGCTGGCCGGTCCCGCGCCGTTCGTCCGGAGCAACGTCGTCGGCACGTTCTCGGTGTTGGAGGCCGTCCGCAGGCACGGGGTGCGGCTGCACCACGTCTCCACCGATGAGGTGTACGGCGACCTGCCCCTCGACGGTGACGAGCGATTCACTGCGCAGACTCCGTTCAACCCGTCGAGCCCGTATTCGGCGACCAAGGCCTCGGCCGATCTGTTGGTGCGCGCGTGGGTGCGGTCCTACGGGGTGCGCGCGACAATCTCCAACTGCTCCAACAACTATGGCCCGTATCAGCACATCGAGAAGTTCATCCCGCGCCAGATCACCAACGTCCTGACCGGCCGCCGCCCGAAGCTCTACGGGGCGGGCGCCAACGTGCGCGACTGGATCCACGTCGAGGACCACAACAGCGCGGTGTGGCGCATCCTCGAGGGCGGAGTATGCGGGTCGACCTACCTCATCGGCGCCGACGGCGAGCGGGACAACCTGTCGGTGTTACAGCTCATCCTGCAGCTGATGGGCCGCGACGCCGATGATTTCGACCACGTCCCAGACCGCGCCGGCCACGACCTTCGCTATGCGATCGACGCGAGTGCGCTGCGCGCCGAACTGGACTGGACCCCGAAACACACCGACCTGACCGAGGGACTGACGAGCACCATCGCGTGGTACCGCGACAACGAGTGGTGGTGGGGTCCGCTCAAAGAGCAGGTCGAGATCGGTTACGCCGAACGCGGTCAGTGACAAGGCTTTTCACGATCACGCCGCCACCACGATCAGGGGACGCGGGAAGCGGGCTGCGGGCCGGCTGAATCAGTGGGCGGCAGGACTTCGTCAAGACGGCCCGGTCCGGCGTAAAGAAACCGTCAACGCCGGTGCTGGCGGGTGTTTTCGGGCTCTAACGTCGCCGACATGAGTGTCCTCATCTACGTGCTGCTGACAGTGGCGATCTTCGCCCTGCTCGGCCTGGTGCAGAAGCTGGTCGAGCGACTGTGAGCTACGAGAACGTCGTCGGCTTGATCTTGTCCGTGCTGCTGGCCCTGTTCGTGGCGGCCGCCCTGTTGTTCCCGGAGAGGTTCTAGTGACCACCACCTCGGCGGGGATCGTCTTCCTCGTCCTGCTGATCCTCGCGCTGGCCGCCGTGCACGTGCCGCTGGGCGACTACATGTACCGGGTCTACTCCTCGGACCGGGACAACCGGGTCGAGCGCGGCATCTACCGGCTGATCGGCGCCGACCCGAAAGCCGAGCAGACCTGGGGTGCCTACGCCCGCAGTGTGCTGGCGTTCTCGGCGGTCAGCATCCTGTTCCTGTTCGTCTTCCAGCTGGTGCAGGGCACACTGCCGCTGCACCTCAACAACCCCGGCACCCCGATGACGCCCGCGCTGGCGTGGAACACCGCAGTCAGCTTCGTCACCAACACCAACTGGCAGGCGTACTCCGGTGAATCCACCCAGGGTCACCTCGTTCAGATGGCGGGGTTGTCGGTGCAGAACTTCGTGTCGGCTGCGGTCGGCATGGCGGTTGCCGTTGCCCTCGTGCGTGGCTTCACCCGTCGCAATGCGACCGAACTAGGCAACTTCTGGGTTGATCTGGTGCGTGGCACGCTGCGCATCCTGCTGCCGATCGCAATCATCGGAGCGATCATCCTGGTGGCCGGCGGGGTGATCCAGAATTTCCATCTGCACGATCAAGTGGTCAACACCCTGGTCGGTGGACAGCAGACCATCACCGGCGGCCCCGTTGCCAGCCAGGAGGTCATCAAGGAACTCGGCACAAATGGTGGCGGGTTCTACAACGCCAACTCGGCGCATCCGTTCGAGAACCCCACCACATGGACCAACTGGGTGGAGATCTTCCTGCTGCTGGTGATCAGCTTCTCGCTGCCGCGCACCTTCGGGCGCATGGTCGACAGCCGTAAGCAGGGCTACGCGATCGCCGCGGTGATGAGCGTGCTGGCACTGATCAGCGTGACGCTGATGTTGAAGTTCCAGCTGCAGGCACACGGCACCGTCCCGACGGCTGTCGGGTCGGCCATGGAGGGCGTCGAACAGCGCTTCGGCGTTGCGGATTCCGCGATATTCGCCGACGCCACCACCCTGACCTCGACCGGCGCGGTGGACTCGTTCCACGACTCCTACACCAGCCTCGGCGGCATGATGACGATGTTCAACATGCAACTCGGCGAGGTCGCGCCCGGTGGTACCGGATCGGGCCTGTACGGCATGCTGATCCTGGCGGTCATCACGGTGTTCGTCGCCGGCCTGATGGTCGGACGCACGCCGGAGTACCTGGGCAAGAAGATCACTCCCCGCGAAATCAAGTTGGCCGCAAGCTATTTCCTGGTGACGCCGTTGATCGTGCTGACCGGTACCGCGGTCGCCATGGCCATGCCCGGCCAGCGGGCGGGCATGCTCAACACCGGGCCGCATGGATTGTCGGAAGTGTTGTACGCCTTCACTTCTGCGGCCAACAACAACGGATCGGCGTTCGCGGGTATCAGCGTCAACACCGAGTGGTACAACACCGCGCTCGGGCTCGCGATGGTGTTCGGCCGGTTCCTGCCGATCATCCTGGTGCTCGCACTCGCCGGGGCCCTGGCCAAACAGGGCCATACCCCCGAATCGATCGGCACCCTGCCCACGCATCGGCCCCAGTTCGTCGGCATGGTGGCCGGCGTGACACTCATCCTGGTGGCCCTGACCTTCCTGCCCATGCTCGCGCTCGGGCCCCTTGCCGAAGGAATTCACTGACCATGACCGTGACCGCAGTAGAGCCCCGTCTCGATACGGGTGCCACGAAGAAACAGGTGCAGGGCGGACTGCTCGACCCCAGGATGCTCCTGACGTCGCTGCCCGACGCACTCCGCAAGCTCGACCCGCGCACGCTGTGGCGCAACCCGGTCATGCTGATCGTCGAGATCGGCGCGGTCTGGAGCACCGTCCTCGCCATTGTCGACCCGAACTGGTTCGGCTGGCTGATCGTCTTCTGGCTGTGGCTGACCGTGGTGTTCGCGAACCTGGCCGAGGCGGTGGCCGAGGGACGCGGCAAGGCACAGGCCGAGTCGCTGCGAAAGACCAAGGCCGACACCATGGCTCGCCGACTCGTCGGATGGGAGCCGGGCAAGCAATGGCGCAAGGACGTGGAAGAATCTGTCGCTGCATCCTTACTCGCCCAGGGTGACACCGTCGTCGTCGAAGCCGGACAAGTGATACCCGGCGACGGTGATGTGCTCGAAGGCATTGCCTCGGTGGACGAATCGGCCATCACCGGCGAATCGGCCCCGGTCATCCGGGAGTCCGGCGGCGACCGTTCGGCGGTCACCGGTGGAACCACCGTGTTGAGTGACCGGATCGTGGTCCGGATCACCCAGAAGCCGGGAGAAAGCTTCATCGACCGGATGATCGCTCTCGTCGAGGGCGCCAATCGGCAGAAGACACCCAACGAGATCGCGCTGAACATCCTGCTCGCCGCGCTGACGATGATCTTCATCTTCGCGGTGGCGACATTGCAGCCGTTGGCGATCTTCTCCAAGGCCAACAATCCCGGTGTGCCGGACTCGCTTTCACTGACCGCCGACGGGGTGTCCGGCATCGTCATGGTCTCACTGCTGGTGTGCCTGATCCCGACGACCATCGGCGCGCTGCTGTCGGCAATCGGCATCGCGGGCATGGACCGGCTGGTGCAACGCAACGTGCTGGCCATGTCCGGCCGCGCGGTCGAAGCCGCCGGCGACGTCAACACACTGCTGCTGGACAAGACCGGCACGATCACACTGGGCAACCGGCAGGCATCGGACTTCGTTCCGCTGGACGGCGTCTCACCGGAGCAGCTCGCCGACGCGGCGCAGTTGTCCAGTCTGGCCGACGAAACTCCCGAAGGCCGCTCCATCGTGGTGTTCGCCAAGTCGAACTTCGGCCTGCGCGCACGCACCCCCGGCGAGCTCGTCAACGCGACCTGGGTCGAGTTCTCGGCCGCCACAAGGATGTCCGGTGTCGACCTCGAGAACGGACATCTGCTGCGCAAGGGTGCGGCCAGTACCGTCGCGCAGTGGGTACGCGACCAGGGCGGTTCCGTGCCTGCGCAGCTCGGCGACATCGTCGACGGCATCTCGGCGGCCGGCGGCACCCCGCTGGTGGTCGGCCAAGTGGTCGACAAACGAGCGGAGGTCCTCGGTGTCATCCACCTCAAGGACGTCGTCAAGCAGGGTATGCGGGAACGCTTCGACGAGATGCGCAAGATGGGCATCCGCACGGTGATGATCACCGGCGATAATCCGTTGACCGCCAAGGCGATCGCCGACGAAGCCGGCGTGGACGACTTCCTGGCCGAGGCCACCCCGGAGGACAAGCTCGCGCTGATCAAGCAGGAGCAGGCGGGCGGCAAGCTTGTCGCGATGACCGGCGACGGCACCAATGACGCCCCGGCGCTGGCGCAAGCCGACGTGGGGGTGGCGATGAACAGCGGCACGTCGGCGGCCAAAGAGGCCGGCAACATGGTCGATCTGGACTCCGACCCGACGAAGCTGATCGAGATCGTCGAGATCGGCAAACAGCTGCTGATCACCCGCGGCGCGCTGACCACCTTCTCGATCGCCAACGACATCGCCAAGTACTTCGCGATCATTCCGGCGATGTTCGTGGCGTTGTTCCCCGGCCTGGACCTGCTGAACATCATGCGGCTGCACAGCCCGCAGTCGGCCATCCTGTCCGCGGTCATCTTCAACGCGCTCGTCATCATCGCGCTGATTCCGTTGTCGCTGCGGGGCGTTCAATACACCCCGAGCAGCGCCTCGAAACTGCTGAGCCGCAACCTCTACATTTACGGCCTCGGCGGGATCATCGCCCCCTTCATCGGGATCAAGCTGATCGACCTCGTCGTCCAATTCTTGCCAGGGATGTGACATGAACTTCTCCAGTCTCGTTCGTCAACACTGGGCGGCGCTGCGGGCGCTGCTGGTGCTCACCGTCGTCGTCGGAGTCGGCTATCCGTTGTTCATCTGGCTGGTGGCTCAGATCCCCGGGCTCAAGGACAAGGCCGACGGTTCGATCATCGAGGTGAACGGAAAGCTGTTGGGCTCCAGCCTGATCGGCCAATCGTTCACCGATGACAAAGGAAACCCGCTGCCCCGGTACTTCCAGAGCCGCCCGTCGGCCGCCGGCAACGGATACGACCCACTGGCCACCAGCGCGTCGAACCTCGGCCCCGAGAGCATCGTGGACACCCTCGGTGATCCCGCCGCCCCCGCGGATGCCAACGGCTACAAGGCCAGCCTGCTGTCCCTGGTCTGCTCGCGCAGCAAGGCGATCGGCGACCTCGACGGCGTCGACGGCACCCGCCCGTTCTGCACCGGCGACGGTGTCGGCGCGGTGCTGTCGGTGATCGGGCCGCGCGACGCCCACGGCAACGTCGCGGCCCCCGTCAGGGTCGTCAGCGTCAACGAGCCGTGCCAGAGCACCACAACGCCGTTCCTCGCGACGTATGAGGGTGTGCGGGTGGAATGCGCCAAGTTCGGCGAGGACTACTCGGCCGGGCAGATCGTGCCAATCAAGGGTGCGGCCGGTGCGCCCGCGGTACCCGCCGACGCGGTGACCGCCAGCGGCAGCGGCCTCGACCCGAACATCTCCCCCGCCTACGCCGATCTGCAGATCGCGCGGGTCGCCAAGGCCCGCGGTGTCAGCGCCGATCAGATTCGGAGTCTGGTCGCCGACCACACCGACGGCCGCACCCTCGGCGTCTTCGGTGAACCACGGGTCAACGTCCTCGAGCTCAACATTGCGCTGGACGAGAAGTTCGGTATGAAGAGCTGACCTCGCAGTGGATCGATCTGCGAATAATAGGGACGTGGACACCGTGCAACCGCCACGGGTGACGTCCGGCGGCGACCCGCCGCCGGACACGTCGTCCGAGAGCGACTCGCAGCCCGCCTCGCCCGGCCCCCGGCCGAAGCGAGGCGAGTTGCGCATCTACCTCGGCGCCGCGCCGGGCGTGGGCAAGACGTTCGCGATGCTCGGCGAGGCACATCGCCGACTGGAGCGCGGCACCGATCTGGTGGCCGCCGTGGTCGAGACACACGGCAGGAAGAAGACGGCCGATCTGCTGAGCGGCATCGAGGTCATCGCGCCCCGCTACATCGACTATCGCGGCACCAGCTTCCCCGAACTCGATGTGCCTGCCGTGCTGGCCCGCAAGCCTCAGGTCGTGCTCGTCGACGAACTGGCCCACACCAACACACCCGGCAGCAAGAACCCCAAACGCTGGCAGGACGTCGAGGAGCTGCTCGAGGCCGGCATCGCGGTGATCTCGACGGTCAACGTCCAACACCTGGAGAGCCTGAACGACGTCGTCGCACAGATCACCGGTATCGAGCAGCAGGAGACGGTACCCGACGAGATCGTCCGCAGCGCCGCCCAGATCGAATTGGTCGACATCACTCCAGAGGCTCTGCGGCGCAGGCTTTCTCACGGCAATGTCTATGCCCCGGAAAAGGTCGACGCGGCGCTGTCGAACTACTTCCGCCGGGGCAACCTCACCGCACTTCGGGAACTCGCGCTGCTGTGGCTGGCCGACCAGGTGGACGCCGCGCTGGCCAAGTATCGCGCCGACAACAAGATCACCGCGACGTGGGAGGCCCGGGAACGCGTCGTCGTCGCTGTGACCGGTGGGGCGGAGTCGGAGACGTTGGTGCGCCGGGCATCTCGAATCGCATCGAAGTCCAGCGCCGAACTGATGGTCGTGCACGTGGCGCGCGGTGACGGGTTGTCCGGCGTCTCGGCGCCGCAGATGGGCAAGGTGCGCGAGCTGGCCGCCAGCGTGGGCGCAACCGTGCACACCGTCGTCGGTGACGACGTGGGCAAGGCGCTGTTGGACTTCGCCCGCGAGATGAACGCCACCCAGTTGGTGATCGGCACATCACGGCGATCCCGGTGGGCCCGCGTCCTCGACGAAGGCATCGGCGCCGCGATCGTCCAGGACTCCGGCAAGATCGATGTGCACATGGTGACCCACGAGGAAGCCAAGCGGGGCTTCTCGGTGCGCGCGGCGTCGCCACGCGAACGCCGGGTGATCTCCTGGCTGGCCGCCGTCATCGTGCCGTCGGTCATCTGCGCGCTGACCGCGTTGGCCCTCGACAAGTACCTGACCATCGGCGGCGAGAGCGCGCTGTTCGTGGTCGGCGTGCTGATCGTCGCGCTGCTCGGCGGGGTGGCGCCTGCGGTGCTGTCGGCCATGCTGTCCGGTCTGCTGCTCAACTACTTCCTGACCGAACCGCGATACACGTTCACGATCGCCGAACCCGACGCCGCGATCACCGAACTCGTGCTGTTGATGCTGGCGGTCGCCGTTGCCGTCCTGGTCGACCGTGCTGCCAGCCGCCAACGTGAGGCCAGGCACGCCTCCCAGGAAGCCGAGCTGCTGACCCTGTTCGCCGGCTCGGTGCTGCGCGGAGCCGATCTGGCGACGCTGCTCGAACGGGTGCGGGAAACCTACTCGCAGCGGGCCGTGAGCATATTGCGGGTTCGCGGTGAGGACGAACAGATCGTCGCGTGCGTCGGCAAGGACCCCTGCGTGACAGTCGATTCCGCCGACACCGCCATCGAGGTCGGCGACGACGAGTTCTGGATGCTGATGTCCGGACGCAGCCTGCCCGCCCGCGACCGGCGGGTACTCACCGCTGTCGCCAAGCAGGCCGCCGGGCTGGTCCGCCAGCGCGAGCTCACCGAGGAAGCCAGCAAGGCCGAGGCGATCGAGAAGGCCGACGAACTCCGCCGCTCACTGCTCTCGGCGGTCAGCCACGACCTGCGCACCCCACTGGCCGGAGCCAAGGCCGCGGTGTCGAGCCTGCGCTCCGACGACATCGGCTTCTCCGAGGAGGACACCGCCGAACTGCTTGCCACCGTCGAGGAATCGGTGGACCAGCTGACCGCACTGGTGGACAACCTGCTCGATTCCTCCCGGCTGGCCGCCGGCGTGGTCCGCCCCGAACTCAAGCGGGTGTACCTCGAAGAGGTGGTCCAGCGCGCACTGCTGAGCATCGGCCGCGGCTCCACCGGATTCGGCGCCAAGGGGCTGGACCGGGTGAAGGTCGACGTCGGAGACGCGGTGGCACTGGCCGATGCCGGCCTGCTGGAGCGGGTGCTGGCGAACCTGGCCGACAACGCTCTGCGGTACGCCCCGGAATCGATCGTGCGGATCAACGCGGGCCGCGTCGGAGACCGAATGCTCATCAACGTCATCGACGAAGGGCCCGGCGTACCGCGCGGCACCGAGGAGCAGCTGTTCGAACCGTTTCAGCGCCTCGGCGACCGGAACAACAAATACGGTGTCGGACTTGGCCTTTCGGTGGCCCGGGGATTCGTCGAGGCGATGGGCGGAACGATATCGGCCACCGACACCCCCGGCGGCGGTCTCACCGTGATCGTCGATCTGGCCGCACCGCCGGGAGGCCGGTAAGTGAGCAAGATCAAGGTGCTGGTGATCGACGACGAGCCGCAGATCCTGCGGGCGTTGCGGATCAATCTGAGCGTGCGCGGCTACGAGGTGATCACCGCCGCCACCGGCGCGGCGGCGCTGAAGGCCGCCGCAGAACAACGGCCCGACGTCATCGTGCTGGACCTCGGGCTGCCCGATATGGACGGCATCGAGGTGCTCGGCGGGCTGCGCGGCTGGCTCACCGCACCGGTGATCGTGCTGTCGGCCCGCACCGACTCCGCGGAAAAGGTGGACGCTCTCGACGCCGGGGCCGACGACTACGTGACCAAGCCGTTCGGGATGGACGAGTTCCTGGCCCGGCTGCGCGCGGCGGTGCGTCGAGGCGCGGCGGCATCGGAGACCGACGAGCCGGTCATCGAAACCGATTCGTTCACAGTCGATCTGGCCGCCAAGAAGGTGATCAAGAACGGCGCCGAGGTCCACCTGACCCCCACCGAGTGGGGCATGCTCGAGATGCTGGTGCGCAACCGCGGCAAGCTGGTGGGCCGGGAGGAGTTGCTCAAAGAGGTGTGGGGCCAGGCGTATGCCAAGGAGACCCATTATCTGCGGGTGTACCTGGCGCAGCTGCGCCGCAAGCTGGAGGACGACCCATCGCATCCGCGGCACCTGCTGACCGAAGCGGGCATGGGCTACCGGTTCGAGCAGTGAGGGTGGCCCGGCCAGGCCAGATCTGGCGCGCGCGGACCGCCCGCAGCACGGCCGCCGGGCCAATACTGACGCGATGCACATCTCCGTCGATTACCGGCTGTGTGAAGGCCACGGGCAGTGCCTGATGGCCGCACCGGAACTGTTCGATCTTCCTGACGGGGCCGAACAGGTTGTCGTACTGGAGCCCAATCCGCCTGAGCGCGAACGTGATCGCGCGATCCGGGCTGCCGCGATTTGCCCGGCCCTGGCGATCAGCGTCAGCTGAGCCGCTCGGCGTCTGCGAGGTCGTCGAGCACGCGGTAGCGACCGGCCATGGCCGCCGCGGCGATCCGGTTCGTCACTCCCAGCTTGTGCAGCAGCGCGGCGACCATTCGCTTGGCGGTGCGCTCCGAGACCAGCATCCGCGCCGCGATATCGGTGGTCTCCATGCCGGTGGCCAGCAGAGTCCACAACCGCAGGTCCTGGTCGGAGAGACCATCCAACAACGCCGACGGCGGCCTGCGGGTGTTGTTCAGCAGCGCATCGAGCAGTGTCCGGTCCACCACACACAGACCCTCGGCGATAGTCCACAACGGCCCGGCCAATGCTTCCGGCCGTGCCGTCTTCGGAAGGAAGCCGTCGGCGCCGGCACGTAACGCCTCTTCGGCCAGGCCCATATCGTCGGTGCCCGACAAGGCCAGGATCCGAGTCGTGGGATGGCGCGCCTTGATGTGCCGGATCGCGGCCACCCCACCGAGTGGCGGCATCGTGAGGTCGATGATGGCGACGTCCGCCTGGCAACCGGCCACCAGATCAGCGGCCTCTTCGACGTGGGTGGTCTGGCCGCCGACGGTGAACAGCTCACCCCACTCTCGGGTGAGCAGCAAGGCCAGGCCCTGGGCGAACAGCTCGTGGTCATCGACGATGACCACGACGATCTTCGCTCCCCGGACGTGGGCGTTCATTGCCGCGATGCTAGACCCAACCTTAGGGTCAGCCGGGTGAGACCGCTCGATCGATTGACCAACACCGACGACGGCTACGCCCTCGCCCGCACCGTGGTCGCGGTGCGCACCGCGATCGTCGTGTCGATCGGGGTCATCCTGCTCATCGGGCCGGCTTGGGCCCGCGAGCATGCGCAGGCGACGTTCGCCGTCCTCGGCGCCGCGCTGGTGTACGCCGCGATACTCATGGCCAATGCCCAGTTGGAGGTGCGGCGCACCCGTTACTCGTGGCTGATCACCGTCCTCGACTCGGGTTTCACCCTGGCCGTCGTCGGTCTCACCGGCGGCGCGTACAGCCCGGTGGTGGCGGTGCCGGTCGCCGTGATCGTCGCGTCGGCGGCCCGGCTCTCGTTCGCCGAGGCACTGACGGCCGCCGTCCTGTTCAGCACGGCGTTCATCCCGATCGCGCTGAAAACCTCGCCCCAGAACCCGTTCTCGGTTTCGCCGGGCGTGCAGACCGGTTGGTGGGCGTTCTTCGTGGTCTGTATCGCCATCATCACCGCGGGGCTCTCCGCGCTGGCCGAACGCGAGCACCGCTCCCGGGTCCGCGCGCTCGTGGAGGCCGAGGCCGAGCACGCCGCGGCCGAGGAAGAACGGGACCTACGCGCCAGGCTTTTGCGGTCCTACCAGTCCCAGCAGGACGGGCTCCAGGTCCTGGTCCACGAGTTCCGCACCCCGATCGCCTCGCTCGAGGCCCTGATGAGTGCTCTCACCTCGGCGCCGCCGATGTCGTCAGCCGACCGCGACACCAGTCTGCAGCTCGCGGAGCGCCACGTGCATCATCTCGCCGACATGATCGAGGCGCTCTCCGACGTCGCGTTGAGCCGGCGGCCCACGTTCTCGTCCGGCCGGCTCCGGCGCGTGGACGTCGGCGATGTCGTCACCTCGGCCGGTGCCGCCGTCGGCCTCACAGGTCCTCGGCTGCGGGTGACGTCGACCGGCGACCTGGGCGCCGTCGTCATCAACGCCCAGGGACTGCGGCGGGTGCTGACCAATTTGTTGGAGAACGCATCCCGGCACAGCCGCGACGCCCCGGTGGACGTCACCTGCGCCCGTGACGGAGACGAACTGGTGATCGCGGTGCTCGACCGCGGGCCCGGCATTCCCGTCGAAAACCTCGGCGAACTGACGGCCAAATACGTCAGCACCGGCGGTCAGCGCGGCACCGCCGGATTGGGTCTGTGGATCGTGCAGCAGATCGTCGAGGCGATGGGCGGTCGCGTCGACTTCGCCACACGCGACGGCGGCGGCCTGTCGGTGACCTTCCGGGCGCCCATCGAGTCCTGACACTGGCCCCCGCAGGCCAGCGATTGGCACGCGCGCCGGTCCCGTGCCGGGCCGGCGATGGTGACCATGGGTGCGACGCCGACGTGACGCGAACCACACCAACGCACGCGGCGACGACGAGAGGACGCCGATGACCGCCCCCACCACCGCGCCCACCCACGGTGAGATCGACCTGAGTGCCCGCTCGTTCTGGGCCAAGCACCCCGACGAACGCGATCAGGCCTTCGCCGTCCTGCGCAGGGAAAACCCGGTGCCGTGGAGCCGTCCCGCCGAGTCCGACCTGCTGCCGCCGGAACTCAACACCCACGGGTTCTGGTCGTTGACCAAGCAGGAGGACATCCGGATGGCGAGCCGCCATCCGGAGATCTTCTCGTCGGCCCAGGGCATCACGATGGAGGACTTCGCCCCCGAGGCGATCGAGGTCGCGCAGTCCTTCATCGCGATGGACGCACCGCGGCACGCCCAGCTGCGCGGCATCACCATGGACGCCTTCAAACCCAAGAACATGCGGCGGCTGGAGAGCTGGGTTCGCGGGCATGCGCGCGACCTTGTCACCGAGATGTCGCACCTCGGCGAGGGCGACTTCGTCGACCTCGTGTCGGTGAAGCTGCCCGCGCGCATCTTCGGGAGCTTCTTCGGTCTGCCCGAAGGAGAGATCCGTGACAAGGCGACGAACGCCGCGCAGCGGTTGCTCGGCTGGACCGATCCGCGGGTCCGCGGTGACCAGGGCGAGCTCGAATTGTTCATGGGCGCAGTCATGGATCTGCACGCGGTGGCCGCGGAGCTGATCCCGCAGCGCCGCGCCGAGCCGGGCGAGGACCTGCTGACCTGGATGGTGCAGGCCGAGTTCGACGGCAAGAAGATGACCGACGACGAACTCAAGGCGTTCTTCGTGCTGCTGGCCGTCGCCTCCAACGACACCACCCGGCACGCCTCCGCACAGGCCATCTACGCGTTCTCGAGGTTCCCGGATCAGAAGGCGTTGCTCGTCGAGGACATCGAGGGGCGCATCGACACCGCGGTCGAAGAGGTGTTGCGCTGGTCGTCACCGCTGCTGCACATGCGCCGCACCGCAACCCGGGACGTCACCGTGCGGGGCTCGGAGATCAAGGCCGGCGACAAGGTCGTGTTGTGGTACATCTCCGGTAATCGCGATGAGGATGTCTTCACCGACCCGTTCACCTTCGACATCCTGCGAAACCCTAATCCCCACATCGCATTCGGCGGCGGCGGGCCACATTTCTGTCTCGGCGGCGCGTTGGCCAGAACGATGCTGCGGTCGCTGCTCACCGAGGTGTACACCCGCATCCCGGACATCTGCGCACCGCGGCCTGAGTTCCAGATCGCCAACTTCATCAACGGCATCAACCGCCTGCCCGCCACCTGGACACCCGAAAAGCGCTGAAAAATCAGGAGAATCGCATGAAGACCAAGGCCGCAGTGCTGTGGGGCCTGCACCCGTGAGTACTCGCTGGAGGACATCAACCAGGGCTATGCCGACATGCACGCCGGAGTCAATCTGCGCGGCCTGATCCGCTTCTGACCCGGCACTTCACGCGCGGTCCCGCACTCGCTATTGTGAGGTGGGTCACATCAAAGGAGATGGTCTGCGATGCACGTTTTGCCTGCCAAACACACGGGTGGCTGCACCTGCCGCTGTAACGCCTGCGACGGCGGTCACCACTGCCACAACATCGGCAGCGGCTGCAAGGTCAAGCTCTAACCGACCGGCCCCGCGCCTGCGGGTTGACCGCCCGTATTGACGGGTATGCAGACCCCCATGGAGACGGCCCGTTCTGGCAGGCTCCAGCGGGCTCGGGTCGGCCTGCTGGCGGTACAGGGAGCCGCGGTGTTGGTCGCCGCGGCATTCCTCGCCGTCGCGATCGCGGGCTTCATCCCTGGGCTGACCACCCGTCTGGACCAGTTGCACTGGGCACACGGGTCACGGTCCGAGCTGTTCGGCGTCTTCGGGGTGTCGGTGGTGCACAACCTGGTGCACCTGGCCTTCGGGGTGGCGGGCCTGGTGCTCGCCCGCACGTTCGCCCGAGCGCGGGCGTACCTGATCGGCGGCGGGCTGATCTTCTTGGGCCTGTGGATCTACGGTTTGCTCATCGACTTGTCCGGTCCGCGAAACATCTTGCCGCTCAACGATGCCGACAACTGGCTCCACCTGGCCATCGGGGTGGTCATGGTCGTGCTGGGGCTGACGCTCGCCGGCACCAAGACACCGACCGGTGCCGACGGCGAACCGTTGGTGTTGCCCGAAGACGAGTGAGGGCCGCTCAGGCGAGCGAGAGCGCGATGCCGTCGAGGATGTCGTGCTCGCTGACCACCAGTTCGTCGATCCCGGCCCGCTGCCCCAGCGCATGGGCGAGTTCCTCGACGACGATCGAACCGCCACCGATGACGTCGACGCGACCCTCGTGCATCGGGCCGAGCGCGGCGCGCTGCTTGCGGGTCATCCCGACGAGTTGTTCGCACACTGCCAGCAAGTCCGGAAAGCCGACCCGCGACAGGTGGATCGCCGCCGGATCGTAGGTGGTCATACGGTGGGCCAGCGCGGCGATCGTGGTGAAGGTCCCCGCCACCCCCACCCAGGTCGCGGCCTGCTCCACCGGCACCACCCGCAGTGCCTCGCCGAGACGTTCCCGCACCACCTCGCGGGCGGCGGCGATCTCGGCCGCGGTCGGCGGATCGGAGTGTAAACAGCGTTCGGTGAGCCGCACGCATCCGATGTCGGCGGAGAAGCTGGCCTGCACGCCGCCGGCGCGCACCCCGTTGCCCAGCACCACCTCGGTCGAGCCGCCGCCGAGGTCGACCACAACGAACGGCGCTGCGGCGTGAGCGAGTTCGCCCACCGCGCCGTTGAACGACAGCTCGGCTTCCTCGTGCCCGGTGATCACCTCCGCGACCGCACCGGGCACCACCGGGTCCAGCACCTCGGCGGTCATCGCGAAGAACACGTCACGATTGGCCGCATCGCGAGTCGCCGACGTCGCCACCATCCGTACCTTGCCGACGCCGAATTGCTTGAGCAGCGCGGCGTAGTCGACCAGCGCCGCCTGCGTGCGGGCCAGCGCGTCAGGGGCGAATTGCCCTGTGGCGTCCACACCTTGACCCAGCCGAACGATGCGCATCTCCCGGTGCACATCGTGCAGCCGGTCCCCGGCGAGGTCTGCGATCAGCAGCCGGATCGAGTTGGTGCCGCAGTCGATGGCCGCAACCCGGTTCGTCTCTACGTTGATGTCCACTCCTCGTTGTCCAGGATTCCCGCCATCCCCGGCTCGGCGGCCAGCACGGCCAGCGCCTCGTCGCCAAATGGGTTGACGCCCCTGCCTTTTGCCAGTGAATGCGCGATCACCACGTGCAGACACTTGACGCGGTCGGGCATACCTCCCCCGGTGAACGTGGTTCCCAGTGCCTCGATCGCGTCGCGTTCGGCCAGGTATGACTCGTGCGCCCGCCGGTAGGCGGCAGCCAGCTCCGGGTCCTGAGCCAGCCGCTCACTCATGTCGCGCATCAGCCCGTCGGACTCCAGCCGGCTCGCCGCGGCGGTCAGCACCGGATGGGTCAGGTAGTACAGCGTCGGGAACGGGGTGCCGTCCGGCAGTCGGGGCGCGGTCTTGACCACGGCCGGTTCACCGTTGGGGCAGCGATAGGCGATCTCCAGTACGCCGCGCGGCTCGCGCCCGAGCTGCCGCGCCACCGCGTCGAGATCGGCGGGATCAACCACCGGGCGCCGGGGGTGGTGCTGGGCCGGGTTCCGCCGGCGGCCCGGGATCGGCGGACGGGACCGGCGGCGGCCCGTGCGGAGTGTCGGCGATGGTGTGCCACAACGAGGTGTACCAGGGATCGGTGCTGCGCACCGGTGCGGCCGCCGGGCCGGTATCGGGTGTGACGACGGCTCCCGGCGGCAGCTGCACCTGGTAGGGAATGTCGCCGGGCATCACGAAGCCGAGCCGCTCACGGGCCTGTGCCGCGATGTACACCGGATCACCCAACTTGGCCTTCTGCGACTCCAGATCGGCGATCTGCTCACGCAGCGCGGCCTCTGACGCGGCGAGCTGCTTCATCTCGGTGCGCTGCGCGAAGTACGTGCGCACCGGACCGGCGATGGTCAGGGTGAGCACGCAGACCACCGCCGCCAGGATGGCCGCACGGCGTGCGGTGAAGCCCAGCCGCTGTTCACTCTGGCGCTCCGCCGACGCCGCGATGGCGCGGCGGACCGGTTCGGTGACCGTGTGTCCGGTCTCGGGCGCCGCAGGCGCACCAACTCCGACCACCTCCGGTTTGGCTCTGGCCTCGGTGGGACGGGGATCTTTTTTGGCCGACGGCGACGTGCGCGAGCGGACACGACCCGCGCCCCCCGGCCGGGAGGCCGGTGAGCGTCGCTTCGAGTCGGGCCGCTTGCTTTCCGCCACAGTCTCTTTCGGATCTCTGGAGGCTATTCGCCGACCACGAACCGCGGGAACGCCAGATCGCCGGCGTAGCGTGCGGCGTCGCCGAGCGCTTCCTCGATGCGCAGCAGCTGGTTGTACTTGGCGACCCGTTCGCTGCGGGCCGGGGCACCGGTCTTGATCTGACCGCTGCTGACGGCCACGGCCAGGTCGGCGATGGTGGTGTCCTCGGTCTCGCCGCTGCGGTGGCTCATCATCGTGCGGTAACCGCTGTTGTGCGCCAGCGCGACAGCGTCGAGCGTCTCGGTGAGCGTGCCGATCTGGTTGACCTTCACCAACAGTGCGTTGGCCGCGCCCCGCTCGATACCGTCCTCGAGCCGTTCCGGGTTGGTGACGAACAGGTCGTCACCGACCAGCTGCACCCGGTCGCCGATGGCGGTGGTCAGCTCGACCCAGCCGTCCCAGTCGTCCTCCGACAGCGGATCCTCGATCGACACCAGCGCGTACGAGTCGAGCAGGTCGGCGTAGAAGTGGCCCATCTGCTCGGCGGTGCGCACCTCTTTCTCGAAGGCGTAACCCTTACCGGCGGTGAAGAATTCGGTCGCCGCCACATCGAGTGCCAGCGCGACGTCGGTGCCGAGGGTGAATCCGGCCGCCTCGATCGCCGTGCCGATCAGATCGAGCGCCGCCTTGGTGCCCGCGACGTCCGGCGCGAAACCGCCCTCGTCGCCGAGCCCGGTGGACAGACCCTGCTTCTTGAGCACCGACTTCAGCGAGTGGTAGACCTCGGCGCCCCAGCGCAGCGCCTCTTTGAAGCTCGGCGCGCCGATCGGGGCGACCATGAACTCCTGGACGTCGACGCCGGTGTCGGCGTGTGCGCCGCCGTTGAGGATGTTCATCATCGGCACCGGAAGGATGTGGGCATTGGGTCCGCCCAGGTATCGGAAAAGGGGTAGGCCCGCACTGTCAGCGGCGGCCTTGGCCACCGCCAGCGAGACGCCGAGGATGGCGTTGGCACCCAGCCGCGACTTGTCGGGGGTTCCGTCCAGGTCCAGCAGGGCCTGGTCGACCAGACGCTGATCGTCGGCCGACAGGCCGATGACGGCCGGCGCGATCTCGTCGAGCACGGCCTCGACGGCCTTCTCGACACCCTTGCCGCCGTACCGGGCCGCACCGTCGCGGAGTTCGACGGCCTCGTGCTCGCCGGTCGACGCGCCTGATGGGACGGCGGCGCGGGCGAAGGTGCCGTCGATCAGGGCCACCTCGACCTCGACCGTCGGGTTGCCGCGGGAGTCGAGGATCTCGCGGGCCGCGACCTGCTCGATGATGGGCACTGGCTCTCTCCTTGCGTCGTGGTCTGCGACGAACAGCCTAGATGGTCCCCAGCGCGGCAGCGCTCCAGAATTGCCTGAGTCGCGGCAGCGCTGTCAGAGCGCGTGCCCTTCCGCATATGCCGTCGCCCAGTCCCGCACAGTGCGGGCGTACTGGTCGGAGTGGTTGTAGGCGTGCAGTGCGTTCATCCACCCGCGCGGCGAGGCCAGGTCCTTGCCCCGAAAGCACAGATACCCCGCCGCCGACAGCGCCGCGTCGTCGATGTTGTCCGGACTGATCACCCCGTCATTGTTGGCGTCGACGCCGTAGAGGCGCCAGGTCTCCGGGATGAACTGCATCGGTCCCATCGCCCGGACGTAGATCGGCTCGTCATTGCTCAGCGTCTTCTCGTCGTCGATGATCTCGAGGTTGCCGTTGGTGCCGTCGAGGTGGACGCCGCGGATCGGCGGGCTGACGTCCCCGTTCGGCGCGACGACGGCGTTCCGGTAGGTGCCGTGGTGGCTCTCGACCATGCCGATCCCGGCCAGCGTGGTCCAGGCCAGGTGGCAGTTGGGGTTCTCCACCTCGGCCACCCGTGCGGCGTACGCGTACGCCTCGAGCGTGGTGATGGGGATACCGAGCGCCGGCGCCCGCTGCGCCGCCCAGTCGTGCAGCTGATCGGCCGGCCGGCCCTTGGCGTGCGTGTCGACGGCGGGCACCGGGTCGCCGGGCGGCGGTGGCACCCCGTCCGGAATCGGCGTGCCCAGCTGCCAGGAACAACTGGCCGCCAGCAACATCGCCGCCGCCGCAATGACGGCGAAAGCACGCAGCCAACGCGTTGACAACACAGCACTCCTCGGGCCCAACCAAACATGTTCATCGTCCCACGGCTCCCGGGTCGTTAGTCCCTACCGGCGGGTCCGAACGGCCGGTAACTTCATTACCTACCGTCTGTTAAGGTGAGCCGATCCTTCATTTGGTAAGCCTTGCTTGACCAGCATTCTCGGCAGTGAGTTAGGACGCGCGATGACCCACCTGGCGGACATCCCGAGCGGCATCCACACGACAGTCAGCGCGGCCGCCCCCAATGTCGGCGCGCAGCTGTTCGGCAGCGGGCTGATCGGCGTCCGCGAGGGCCTGGAAGCCGGCATCATCGTCATGGTCCTGGTGGCATTCCTGGTGAAATCCGACCGCCGCGACGCCCTGAAGTGGGTCTGGCTGGGCGTCGGCGCGGCAGTGCTGATGACCGTCGCGGTGTTCTTGACGATCCAATACGGCGCGTACACGATCACCGGCCTGGCGGCCGAAGCCATCGCCGGGGTGGCCTCGCTGGTTGCCGTCGTGATCGTCACCTCGATGGTGCTGTGGATGCGCAAAGCCTCCGCCGGCCTGTCCGGTGAGCTGCGGGCCGGGATGTCGAAGGCACTCGAGACCGGCGCATTCGCCATCTTCGCGCTGGCATTCTTGGCCGTCGGCCGGGAAGGCGTCGAGACCGCGCTGTTCATGGTCGGCTTCGCCGAAGCCGAGACCGCCTGGCCCCTGCTCGGATTGCTGATCGGCGTGCTGGTCGCCGCCGCCATCGCCTGCGGTATGTACGCCGGCGCGGTACGGATCAACCTGGCAAAGTTCTTCTCCTACACCGGCGTGTTCCTGATCCTGGTGGCCGCGGGCGTCCTGTCCTACGGCATCGGAGCACTGCAGACCGTGGGCTGGCTGCCCGGCCTGGGCTCCAAGGCCTTCGACATCAGCTCCGAACACTGGTCGGCCTGGTACGGCGAGATCGTCCAGGGCGTCTTCAACATCACCCCGACCCCGACGGTGCTGCAGCTCGTCCTCTGGCTGGCCTACATCGTCGTCGTGCTCGCCCTCTTCCTGCGGCCCACCAAGGCGGCCCCGAAGCCCGCACCGGCCGCCGCCGAGGTCTCCACCGACACCGCCTCCGAAGACTCGGAGCGTTCTCCCCTCACCGAAAGGTCCCATAAGTGACGCTGCCCCACGGCATCAAGACTTCTACCGCCGCTGTCGCCGCGATCCTCGCCGGAGTTTCACTGGCCGGATGCACCGCCAAGGAAACGAAGTCGGCGGACTCGAGCAGCAAGGCAGCCTCCGAGATCACCGTGAACGCCACCGACACCGAATGCAAGCTGTCGGGCACCCAGGCCGCCACCGGGCCGAGCACGTTCGTGATCACCAACAACGGGACCAAGGTCACCGAGTTCTACGTCTACGGCGAGGGCGAGCGGGTGATGGGTGAGGTCGAGAACATCTCCCCCGGCCTGCAGCGCAAGCTCGTCGTGCAGCTCGCGGAGCCGGGTAAGTACCAGATCGCATGCAAGCCGGGAATGATCGGCGACGGCATTCGTAGCGACTTCACCGTGACCGGCAATTCCGTCGCGGTCGACGAGAAGGGCGAATTCAAGGAAGCCGCCGACAGCTACAAGCGCTACGTCAACAGCCAGACCGACGCCCTGATCCCGGCCACCCAGCTGTTCATCGACGCGATCAAGTCCGGTGACGTCGCGGCGGCCAAGGCGCAGTACCCGGTCGCGCGCACCTACTACGAGCGCATCGAGCCGGTGGCCGAGTCGTTCCCCAACGACCTCGACCCGCGCATCGACCTTCGTGAGGCCGACCTGGAGCCCGGCCAGAAGTGGACCGGCTTCCACGCGCTGGAGAAGCAGCTGTGGGTGACCGGTCTGCAGCCTGACGCCGGCGCTCTGGCCGACCAGCTGATGGCGGACGTCAAGGAGCTCAACGACGGCGTGAAGGCACCCGGGTGGACCATCGACTCCACCCAGATCGCCGGTGGCGCACAGGGTCTGCTCGATGAGGTCGCGGCCAGCAAGATCAGCGGTGAAGAGGACATCTTCAGCCACACCGACCTGTGGGACTTCAACGCCAACGTCCAGGGCAGCCAGACCGCGGTGGCCTCGGTTCGGCCGATCCTCGACAGCCGCAACGCCGAGTTGGGCAAGCGGGTCGACAAGGGCTTCGCCGACGTCGAGGCGCTGCTGGCCAAGTACCGCAAGGGTGACGGCTTCGTGCTCTACGACACCGTGACCGAGCCTCAGCGGCAGGAACTCTCGCGTGCGATCGACGCGCTGAGCAAAGAGGTAAGCCAGGTGCAGGGTGTCATCGCTCCCCAGTAACGACGACAAGCCGGCGGCGGCCTCGGGACTGTCACGGCGCAAGCTGTTCGGCGCGGCGGGCGTCACCGCCGCGGTGGTCGGTGCGGCGGGCGCCGGGGCGCTGGCCGGGCGGGCGTCCGCGGCCGGCGCGGTGACCGGTGGGCTGGACAAGCCGGTGCCGTTCCGCGGTGAGCACCAGGCCGGGATCGTCACGCCCGCCCAGGATCGGATGCACTTCGCCACGTTCGACGTGACGACCGAGTCCAAAGCTGATCTCGTCGCGATGCTCAAGGAGTGGACCGGCATGGCCGAGCGGATGACCGCCGGCCAGGAAGCCGTCCACGACGGCGCTGTCGGCCTCAATCCCTATGCCCCACCGTCGGATACGGGTGAGGCGCTGGGGCTGACGCCGTCGCAGCTGACGTTGACCATCGGGTTCGGTCCGTCGCTTTTCCTCAAGGACGGCAAGGACCGCTTCGGGCTGGCCGGCCAGAAGCCGCAGCTGCTGGAGAACCTGCCCAAGTTCCCGAACGAGACCATGGACCCGGCCCGCTGCGGCGGCGACATCGTCGTGCAGGCCTGCGCCAACGATCCCCAGGTCGCGGTGCACGCGATCCGCAATCTGGCCCGGGTCGGCTTCGGCACCGTCGCGGTGCGGTATTCCCAGCTGGGGTTCGGCCGCACCTCCTCGACCACCCGGGAACAGTCGACACCGCGAAATCTGTTCGGGTTCAAGGACGGAACCGCGAACATCAAGGCCGAGGACACCGACACGCTGAACCAGCAGGTGTGGGTGGCCAAGGGCGACGGACCGGACTGGATGACCGGCGGCAGCTACATGATCAGCCGTCGCATCCGAATGCGGATCGAATCATGGGACCGCACAACGCTCCTCGAGCAGGAACGGGTGATAGGCCGGCAGAAGGGCAGCGGTGCGCCCAACGGACTCAAGCAGGAGTTCGAGGAGCTGAACTTCGACATCGTCGACAACAAGAACGAGCCGTTGATCGATCGCGACGCCCACGTGCGGCTGGCATCCCAGCAGCACCTGAACGGTATTCAGATCCTGCGCCGCGGCTACAACTTCACCGACGGATCCGACGGATTCGGGCACCTGGACGCCGGGCTGTTCTTCATCGCATTCGTGCGCAACCCGGCGACCCAGTTCATCCCGATGCAGATGGAGCTGGCCCGCCGCGATCTGCTCAACGAATACATCACGCACACCGGCAGCGCGATCTTCGCGGTCCCGCCGGGCCTGCGCGACGGCGACTACTGGGGTTCGACGCTGCTGGGCTGATCGGCCTCGACGTCGCGCAGTTCACTGCCCGCGAGGTCGTCGGCCAGCTCGGGCAGGTCCAGATCGTCGTCGACACGCAGGATGTCGACGTCGTCGAGCACGTCGTCGTCGGTGACCACCTCGGGCACCAGCGGGAGGTCCAACGGCTCGGCTTCCGGTGCCGGCCAGTGCCTGCGCCACTCGTCGGCGCTGACCGCGCCCAATGCCGTGACGGCGTCCAGCTCTGTTGCGGCGTCGGTATCGCGCCGGTTCGCCGCGATCGCGCGCTCGACGGCTCGTACGGTGTCCATGAATTCCAGGACATCGGTACGCAGCTCGTTCTCGGCATCCCGCTCGGCAGCGACGGTGACCGTGACGATCGAGGCCGGGATCAACTCGGCCGGCAACCCGGCGTTCGTCACCCGGGCAATCACCTTCTGCGCCAACGCCAGTGCCGGCTGACCCGTGGGCACGTCGTCGACACAGGACACCCGTGTACTGGTCTCCAGTGACTTGCGCTGCTCCCACTGCGCCAGCTGATCCTCCAGCGAGATCGATTCCCCGGCCAGCACCGCGGGCACCCGGTTGCCGAGCTTGCGCACCAGCGCGTCGGCCACGTCGTCGATGGTGAAACCATCGAGCGCTTCGGAGGCGATCCGAGCGTGAAAGAGCACCTGCAGCAACACGTCTCCGAGTTCGTCACGCAACTCGTCGAGGTTGCCGCCGCGGACCGCATCGAAGAGCTCGTAGGTTTCCTCCAGGAGGTAGCGCCGCAGCGAGTCGTGGGTCTGTTCGCTCTCCCACGGCCCGGCCGTGCGCAGCTTGTCCATGATCGCCACCGCGTCGACCAGCCGCTCGCCGGAGTGCGGGGCGGGCGCGGCGATCAGCCGCTCACCGGCGGCCAACCGGGCCTGAACCCCGGGGTGTTGCCGATCGGAGGAGAGCAGCACCGGCGCATCAGAACCGGTGAACACCGGTCGCGCCGACGGCAGCGACCACGGCACCTTAACGGGCATCTCCTCGGTGTACTGCACGTCACCGCCCAGCAGCTCCACGGCCTCGACGGGGACGAGCGACGGACGGCGCGGATCGACCAGGATGACGGTCACCGCTCTCCTCTCGCCGCGCCTGCCGGTAGATGCGTCGTTATATCAAGCTCGCCGTGGGGTTGTCCGTCAAGTGCGCGAAGCAGATCGGCCACCATCTGCACCAGCTCCAGGTCGCGGATCCGGGGGGCGCCGACACCGCTGCCCGAGCGTGGAATCGGCACCGTCACCGTCGAGGTGGTCGCACGATAGTTCGCACCGGGATACACCCGTTTCAGCCGGAGCTGCGCGGAGTCGGGCAGCGTCAACGGCGAGACGCGAATCGTTGTGGCCGAACCACTTCCGGTTGCGGCGACCTCTGTCACCCCGTA
Source organism: Mycobacterium sp. ELW1 (assembly GCF_008329905.1). Taxonomy (NCBI): domain Bacteria; kingdom Bacillati; phylum Actinomycetota; class Actinomycetes; order Mycobacteriales; family Mycobacteriaceae; genus Mycobacterium; species Mycobacterium sp. ELW1. Next base: position 4,870,917 of record NZ_CP032155.1, read on the forward strand.
CCCGCGGCACACCAGCCGCAGCCGGGCCATCGCGACCAGCCGCTGCGCGGGTTCGGGCAGCGGTCCGTAGCGGTCGGTGAGTTCCTCGACCACCGAGACGATGCCCGCATCATCGCCGGCGCCGGCCAGCCGGCGATAGGCCTCCAGCCGTAGCCGGTCACTCTCGATGTAGTCCGGCGGCAGGTTGGCGTCGACCGGCAGATCGATACGCACATCCTTGGGTTCCTCGGAGGTGGTGACCGTCTGGCCGTCGGCCGCGGCCCGGTACGCCTCGACGGCCTCGCCCACCAGCCGGACGTACAGGTCGAATCCCACCCCGGCGACATGGCCGGACTGTTCGGCACCGAGCACATTGCCCGCGCCGCGAATCTCCAAGTCCTTCATCGCAACTGCCATGCCCGCGCCGAGTTCGTTGTTCTGCGCGATCGTGGCCAGCCGGTCATAGGCGGTCTCGGTGAGCGGCATCTCCTTCGGATACAGGAAGTAGGCGTAGCCACGCTCACGGCTGCGTCCCACCCGACCGCGCAGCTGATGCAGCTGGGACAGGCCGAAGGTGTCGGCGCGCTCGACGATCAGGGTGTTGGCGTTCGAGATGTCCAGTCCCGTCTCGACGATCGTGGTGCAGACCAGGATGTCGTACTCGCGGTTCCAGAAGCCCTCGACGGTGCGCTCCAACAGCTCCTCGGGCATCTGGCCGTGCGCGACCACCACCCGCGCCTCGGGCACCAGCTGGCGCACCCGTGCGGCCGCGGCATCGATGCTGCTGACCCGGTTGTGGATGTAGAAAACCTGCCCGTCACGCAGCAATTCGCGCCGCAGCGCCGCGGCGACCTGCTTGTCGTCGTGGGCGCCGACGTAGGTCAGCACCGGGTAGCGCTCCTCCGGCGGGGTGAGGATGGTCGACATCTCCCGGATGCCGGCCAGGCTCATCTCCAGCGTTCGCGGAATCGGGGTGGCGCTCATGGTCAGCACATCGACGTGGGTGCGCAACGCCTTGATGTGCTCTTTGTGCTCGACGCCGAAGCGTTGTTCCTCGTCGACGATCACCAGGCCGAGGTCCTTCCAGCGGATCGCGGTCTGCAGCAGCCGGTGCGTGCCGATGACGATGTCGACGCTGCCGTCGGCCATTCCCTCGATCACCGCGCGCGACTCGGCCGGGTCGGTGAATCGAGACAGGCCCTTCACCGTCACCGGGAACCCGGCCATCCGCGCGCTGAACGTCTGCAGGTGCTGGTCGGCCAGCAGCGTGGTCGGAACCAGCACCGCGACCTGCTTGCCGTCCTGCACGGCTTTGAACGCCGCGCGCACCGCGATCTCGGTCTTGCCGTAACCGACGTCGCCGCAGATGACCCGGTCCATCGGGACCGGCTTCTCCATGTCGGACTTGACCTCCTGGATGGCGGTCAACTGGTCGATCGTCTCGGTGAAACCGAACGCGTCCTCCATCTCGGCCTGCCACGGGGTGTCCGGGCCGAACGCGTGGCCGGGCGCGGCCTGCCGCTTGGCGTAGAGCGCCACCAGTTCGCTGGCGATCTCGCGAACAGCCTTGCGCGCCTTGGTCTTTGTGTTGGTCCAGTCACTCCCGCCCAGCCGGCTCAGGCTGGGCTCCTGGCCACCGACGTAGCGGGACAGCTGATCGAGGGAGTCCATCGGCACGAACAGTTTGTCGGCCGACTGCCCCCGCTTGCTGGACGCGTACTCCAGCACCAGGTACTCGCGCCGCGCGCCGCCGACCGTCCGCTCGACCATCTCGACGAACCGCCCGATGCCGTGCTGGTCGTGCACCACCAGGTCGCCCGCGGTCAACGCCAGCGGGTCAACGGTGTTGCGGCGCTTGGCCGCCAGCCGCTTACCCTCGGTGCCGGTCACCCGGTTGCCGGTCAGATCGGTTTCGGTGATCACCACCAGGTTGGCGCCGGGCACGATGATGCCGTCGTGCAGCGGGCCTTTGAGCACGCCGACCACGCCGGCCTTCGGCGCCTCGCCCGATTCCAGCATCGCGGCCGGGGTGTCGCGCTCGCCGAGTTGCTCGACGACCCGGTGTGCGGTGCCGGTACCCGGGGCGACGACGGCGGCGAACCCGCCGGTCATCACATGGGCGCGCAGCATCGCGAAGATCTCGTCGACATTGCTCTGCTGGCCGCGGGCCGACGGGGCGGCCCGCACGTCGAGTTCGATCGCGTCCTCGGCGGCCAGCTGGCTCACCGTCCACCACGGGTGACCGGTCGCGCGCGCCGCGGCCCGGACCTCGTCGAGTTCACGGAACCCGGACCCACCGAGTTCTTCGATGTCGATCGGGGCGTCACCGCCCAGAGCGGCCACCGACCAGGACGCTTCGAGGAACTCCCGGCCGGTCTTGATCAGGTCGGCCGCGCGGGTGCGCACCTTCTCCGGATCGCACACCAGAATCGGGGTGCCGTCCGGCAGGTGGTCGACGAGCAGGGTCAGGTCGTCGGGGCGCAGCACCGGCTGCAGCGCCTCCATCCCGTCGACCGGGATGCCCTCGGCCAGCTTGGCCAGCATGTCGGCGACGCTGCCGCTGACCTGGTTGCTATCGCCGCGCGGGCGGCCGGCAAGCAACTCGGCGGCATGGGTGCGAACCTCGTCGGTGAGCAACAGCTCACGGCACGGGACCGCGACCACGCTGTCCACGTCGATCTCGGGGATGGATCGCTGATCGGCCACCGAGAACATCCGCATCTCGCTGATCTCGTCGCCCCAGAACTCCACCCGCACCGGGTGCTCGGCCGTCGGCGGGAAAAGATCCAAAATGCCGCCGCGGACCGCGAATTCGCCACGCTTGCCGACCATGTCGACACGGGTGTATGCCAGCTCGACCAGTCGCGCGATCAACGCGTCGAAGTCGAACTCGGCTCCGGGAAGGAGCGTCACCGGTTCCACGGTGGCGATATCAGGAGCCATCGGTTGCAGCAGCGAGCGCACCGTGGTGACCACCACGCACAGCGGCGGGCCCAGGCGCTCGTCGTCGGGGCGGGCCAGCCGGCGCAGCAGCAGCAGGCGCGCGCCCACGGTGTCGACCCCGGGCGAGAGCCGCTCGTGCGGCAGGGTCTCCCAGGACGGGAACATCGCCGCCGAGTCGCCGAACACGCCTCGCAGCTCGGCGGTGAGATCGTCGGCATCGCGGCCCGTCGCGGTCACCACCAGCAGCGGGCCCTTGCGGGCGACCGCGCAGGCGGCGTACAGCTGTGAACTTGCCGGCCCGACCAGCGCGAGTTCTTCGGGCCGCTCGGCGGCCCGCTGTGTGAGTTCGACGAATTCCGGCGCGGTCAGCGCCAAGTCCACCAGCCCCGCGATCGGGGTGTGAACATACTCCTGCCCCGGTGCGGTCATGATGTACCCATCCTAGGCGGCAGGACCGAAGGCGTTGCGGCGGGCCGCGATTCGCTCGCGGGCTGTGATGCAGGTCGCGTCAGCGGCCGGCGACCGTGAAGCCGGGGTCGGGAATGCCTTCGGGGAAACGCTGCAGCGCGGTCACCGCGAGGTCGGCGAGAAGCGTGAGCGCCTCGACCACTGCCGGAGCCGGCTGCCCCGGGTGTGCCCAATAGACACCGATCGCCCCCATCGGGGCGGGCCCCAACAGCGGGGTCATGACCAGGCTGCGCACGAACGTCGGCCGATATGCGTCCTGCGGAATCCGCTCATCCCGGCGGACATCTCCGATCACGACGGCCGTGCGGTGGATCATCGACCACCCGCTGATGCAGTCCGACACCGGGAAGCGCTGGCCTTTCCACAGCGGACTCATCGAGTCTTCGTCGGCGTAGTAGCACATGTCGTTGTCGAGCAGCACGAACGTGGCGCCGTGGGCGCCCGCGACCTGCCGGGCCGCGACCTTGACCAGCTGCTGGATGTCCTCGATCCGTTGAGCGTCGCGCAGGCGCGCCCGGACCTGGTCGATGACCTCACGTGTGTCGATCACCCGCCGACCCCCTCCTGCCATCCCCGACAGATACATACGGCGTGTGCGTCGATTATCGCAGGCCGCGTGGTCACTCACCTTCCAATTGTGGATCGGCTTCCAGATGGGTCAGCCCGTTCCACATCAGGTTCACCAGGTGCGCGGCGACCACTTCTTTCTTCGGCTCACGCGTGTCGAGCCACCACTGCGCGGTCATCGACACCGAGCCGACCAGGGCCTGCGCGTACAGCGGGGCCAGCACGGGGTCCAGACCGCGACGGGCGAAATCGCCGGCCAGGATCGAGGACACCTGGCTGACCGCGTCGTTGAGCAGGCTGGAGTAGGTGCCGGTACTGATCGCCGCGGGTGAGTCACGGATCAGGATGCGGAAACCGTCGGTGCGCTCCTCGACGTAGGTCAGCAGGGCCAGCGCCACCCGTTCGACCCGGACCCGGGACCGGTTGTTGGTCAGTGACGACGAGATCCCGTCGAGCAGGGCCGACATCTCGCGGTCGACGACCACCGCGTAGAGGCCTTCCTTGCCGCCGAAGTGCTCGTAGACGACGGGCTTGGAGACGTTCGCGCGTTGGGCGATCTCCTCGATGGAGGTGCCCTCGTAGCCGCGCTCGGCAAACAGGCTCCGCGCGACGTCGATGAGCTGGCGCCGGCGTTCGGTGCCGGTCATCCGGGCGCGCGGTGCCCGCGGCTCCTTCTCCGGTGCTGCCACGGTGAACCTCTCCCGGGTCGCTGCGCTCCTGCCCTCCGGTTGAGCGTAGCTGTTTGCACTAGAGTCTCAGGCGGACATTTCGGCCAGTCCGTCGTGGTGTAATCGGCAGCACCTCTGATTTTGGTTCAGATAGTTCAGGTTCGAGTCCTGGCGACGGAGCATATTGATGGAGGTCCAGGTGACCACACAGACCGATGCCGCCGTCCTGGTGCTTGCAGCCGGGGCCGGAACCCGCATGCGCTCCGATACGCCCAAGGTGTTGCACACCCTCGGCGGCCGCAGCATGCTCTCGCACGCCCTGCACGCAGTCGCCAAGGTCGCTCCCCAGCACCTGGTCGCCGTGCTCGGCAAGGACCGCGAGCGGATCGGCCCGGTGGTGGCCGGGCTCGCGCAGGAGCTGGGCCGCACCATCGAGGTGGCCGTGCAGGAGCAACAACTCGGCACCGGTCACGCGGTGTTGTGCGGACTGTCCGGGCTGCCCGACGATTTCGCCGGCACCGTCGTCGTGACCTCCGGCGACGTGCCGTTGCTGGACGCCGAAACCCTGGCCGACCTGATCGCCAACCACTGCGATCAGCGTGCGGCGGCGACCGTCGTGACCACGACCCTGCCGAACTCGACCGGTTACGGCCGCATCCTGCGCACCCAGGACGGCGAGGTCATCGCGATCGTCGAGGAAACCGACGCCACCCCGCAGCAGCGAGCCATCCGCGAGGTCAATGCCGGTGTGTACGCGTTCGACATTGCCGAACTGCGCTCCGCGCTGAGCCGGCTGTCGTCCGACAACGCCCAGCACGAGCTCTATCTGACCGACGTCATCTCGATCCTGCGCGCCGACCACCGGGTGGTGCACGCCAAGCATGTCGACGACGCCGCCCTGGTCGCCGGAGTCAACGATCGGGTGCAGCTCGCCGACCTGGCCCGGGAGCTCAACCGGCGGGTAGTGGCCGCCCACCAGCGCGCCGGCGTCACCGTCATCGACCCCCTCAGCACCTGGATCGACGTCGACGTCACCGTCGGCCGCGACACCGTCATCCGGCCGGGGACCCAGCTGCTGGGCGCCACCCGGATCGGCGCGCGCTGCGAAATCGGTCCGGACACCACATTGACCGACGTCACCGTCGGCGATGAGGCCTCGGTGATCCGCACGCACGGCAGCGAATCGGCGATCGGCGACGGGGCGACGGTCGGACCGTTCACGTTCCTGCGGCCGGGCACCGAGCTGGGCGCCCGCGGCAAGCTTGGCACCTTCGTCGAGACCAAGAACGCGGTCATCGGCGCGGGCACCAAGGTTCCGCACCTGACCTACGTGGGCGACGCCGACATCGGCGAGCACAGCAATATCGGGGCGTCCAGCGTGTTCGTGAACTATGACGGCGAGAACAAGAGCCGCACCACCATCGGTTCGCATGTGCGCACCGGGTCGGACACCATGTTCGTCGCGCCCGTCACCGTCGGCGACGGCGCCTATACCGGGGCAGGCACGGTGCTGCGCGAGGACGTGCCGCCGGGCGCGCTGGCGGTGTCGGCTGGGCCACAGCGCACTATCGAGGACTGGGTGCTGCACAAGCGACCCGGTAGCGCATCGGCGCAGGCCGCAGCCAAGGCGAAGCACGCGCAATCAGGTGACGCCAAGGATTGATCGTTGTCGCCAGATGTTGCCTTTTTGGTAACCCGGGGTCGTAGCACCGTACGATTGGCCCGTATCGATCCCCGACCGGCAAGGGCAGCACACAGTGGGCACGGACTGGACCGACAACCGCAAAAATCTGATGCTCTTCTCGGGCCGCGCGCACCCGGAGCTGGCGGAGCAGGTCGCCAAAGAGCTCGACGTCCAGGTCACCGCGCAGACCGCACGAGATTTCGCCAACGGTGAGATCTTCGTCCGCTTCGACGAATCGGTCCGTGGCTGCGACGCTTTCGTCCTGCAGTCCCATCCCGCGCCGCTGAACAAGTGGCTGATGGAACAGCTGATCATGATCGACGCGCTCAAGCGCGGCAGCGCCAAGCGAATCACCGCGATCCTGCCGTTCTATCCGTACGCCCGCCAGGACAAGAAGCACCGCGGCCGCGAACCCATCTCCGCCCGTCTGGTCGCCGACCTCTACAAGACGGCAGGCGCCGACCGCATCGTCACCGTTGACCTGCACACCGATCAGATCCAGGGCTTCTTCGACGGACCGGTCGACCACATGCGGGCCCAGCCGCTACTGACCGGGTACATCCGGGACAACTACAACTGCGAGAACGTCGTCGTGGTCTCGCCGGACTCCGGCCGCGTGCGCGTGGCCGAGAAGTGGGCCGACGCCCTCGGCGGCACACCGCTGGCGTTCATCCACAAGACCCGCGACCCGAAGGTGCCCAACCAGGTGAAGTCCAACCGGGTCGTCGGTGACGTCGCCGGCAAGACCTGCGTGCTCACCGACGACATGATCGACACCGGCGGCACCATCGCCGGCGCGGTCAAGCTGCTGCACGACGACGGCGCCAAGGACGTCATCATCGCCGCCACCCACGGCGTGCTGTCCGACCCCGCGCGCGAGCGACTGGCCGACAGCGGTGCCCGCGAGGTGATCGTCACCAACACCCTGCCGATCGACGAGTCCAAGCGGTTCCCGCAACTGACCGTGCTGTCCATCGCACCACTGCTGGCCAGCACCATCCGCGCGGTCTTCGAAAATGGTTCGGTGACAGGTCTTTTCGACGGGGACGCATAATTGCCCAGCACCATCTACCACAATCCACGCTGCAGCACCTCCCGCAAAACCCTGGACCTACTGCGCGACAACGGAATTGCGCCGGAGATCGTCGAGTACCTGAAGACACCCCCGTCGCGAGCCGAGATCGCGAAGCTGATCGCCGACGCCGGCATCGATGTCCGCGCCGCGGTCCGCAAGCGTGAATCCCTGTACAGCGAGCTGAATCTCGCCGATGCCAGCGATGACGAGCTGTTGGATGCCATGGCGGCCAACCCGATCCTGATCGAGCGCCCGTTCGTCGTGACCGACAAGGGCACCCGGTTGGCCCGGCCGATCGAATCGGTGCACGAAATTCTGTGAGGGCGGGTAGCGCAGTCCTGTGCATCGCGCTGGCCACGACCGTGGCGGCGTGTGGGTCGACGCCGCCGGACTATTCCTCGATCTGGAGCACACCGGCCACCACCACCTCGGCGGCCCCCACCACCTCGGGCAAGCCGCAGCCGATCGCCGAGTACCTCTACGGCGTCGGCGTGATCGGCGAGCAGATCCCGCTGGACAAGCTCACCGACATCACCGTCACGCTGCCGCGGCCGCCGGGCTGGACCAAGTACGAGAATTCGAACTTCTCGCCCGGCACCGAAGTCATCGCGAAGAACAACACGTATCCGACGGCGATGGTGATCGTGTTCAGGCTGACCGGCAACTTCGACGTGGGCGAGGCGCTCAAGCACGCCAGCGCCGATGCCGAGATGAGTCAGAACTTCACCAAACTCAACGCCTCCGCGGCTGACTTCAAAGGATTCCCGTCCTCGATGATCGAGGGCAGCTACGACCTCAACGGCAAGCGACTGCACTCCTACAACCGCGTGGTGATCCCGGTGACTCCGGCGCCCGCGTTCCAGCGCTACCTGGTGCAGCTGACGGTGACCACGCTGGCCGATCAGGCCGCCGCGGCGTCCAACGATGTCGAGGCGATCATCTCCGGGTTCAACGTCGCCCTGAAAAAATAGCCCTGCAGAAGTAGCTGTACTGACCTGAGAGGTTAGGTACGCGGGTGGCGGGTGGTTGGCCGCCGAGTGCGGTGTGGCCGCGATGGTGATTGTAGGTATGCAGCCAGCGAGGGAACTCCGCGCACCGTTCGGCGTCGCTGGTGTAGAGCCGCGCATATGCCCATTCATCGGCAAGGGTTCGGTGGAATCGCTCCACCTTGCCGTTCGTCTGGGGTCGATAGGGTTTGGTTCGACGATGTTCGATCTGCCCGAGTGCATCTCGGAATGAGTGGGATCGGTAACAGGAGCCGTTGTCTGTCAACACTTTCCGTACGGTGAAGCCGCATGCGTTGAACCATTCGTTAGCCCTTTGCCAGAAGTCAGCAGCTGTGTCTTTGCGTTCGTCGATTAGCAGTTCGGAGTAGGCCAGCCGGGAGTGAGCGTCGATGGCGGTGTGCAAGAAGTGATAACCACGCCGCCCGGAACGGTCGCTGCCAGTTCCTATGCTTCTGTCCTTGCGGGAGTGATGATTTCCTGCGCTGCGGCCCAACATGCGCCATCCGCCGCCAGCCGGGATCTTGCCTACCTTCTTGACATCGACATGCACCAGGTCGCCGGGGCTGGCTGACTCCATCCGCCGGATAACTCGCCCGGTGGGCCGGTCCAGCCACCGCAGCTTGGCTAGGCCGTAGCGCCTCAACACGTTGTGGACAGTCGAGACATTCAGTCCCAGCAGATAAGCAATGCGAGCCGGTCCCCAACGTCGAAGTACTCGGACTTTAATGATGCGCCGCTCGGTGCGTGTGGGGGTTTGATTAGGGCTGTGATGTGGGCGTGAGCTGCGGTCGGCCATGCCGGCTTCGCCTAGTTCGCGGTAGCGGCGGGCCCAGCGCGCAGCGGTAGTGACCGCAACCTGGAACCGCTCGGCCGCCCGTCGCAGCGTCCAGCCATCCTCGACAACGCAACGTGCCAGCCGCAGACGACCGGTTTCGGACAAGGGGGCATTACGGTGGACCATGAAGACCTCCGGAGTGAGTTGGTGCGTTCCTTAAGCAGCTCGCACTTCACTCGGAGGTCTTCGTCATGTCACTACGCCACGCCGTACTTAACGTCCGTGGTCAGTACAAGTAGCCCTGCAGAAGTAGCGTCGCCCGGCCGCGCGAGGTCCCCCTAGAGTGATCTCCCATGAGCTGGACCGCCGCAGATCTGCCGTCGTTCGCCGGACGCACCGTCATCGTCACCGGAGCCAACAGCGGGTTGGGACTGATCACCGCACGCGAGCTGGCCCGCGTCGGCGCGCACACCATTCTGGCGTGCCGCAACGCAACCAAGGGCGCGGAAGCCGCCGCCACCATGACCGGCGATGTCGAGGTGCGCAGCCTCGACCTGCAGGACCTGAGCTCGATCAGCGACTTCGCCGCCGGCGTGCGCAGCGTCGACGTCCTGATCAACAACGCCGGGATCATGGCGGTCCCCTATGCCGTCACCAAGGACGGATTCGAGAGCCAGATCGGCACCAACCACCTGGGCCACTTCGCGCTGACCAACCTGCTGCTGCCCAAGGTGACCGACCGGGTGGTCACGGTCTCGTCGTTCATGCACCTGCTGGGAAAGATCAGCCTCAAGGACCTGAACTGGAAGGCCCGGCCGTACTCCGCGTGGCTGGCCTACGGCCAGTCCAAGCTGGCCAACCTGCTGTTCACCAGTGAGCTGCAGAAGCGCCTGGACGCCGCCGGATCACCGCTGAAGTCGCACGCCGCCCACCCCGGTTACTCGGCGACCAACCTGCAGGGCCACACCGGCAACCGGATGGGCACCCGGATCTGGGACGCCGGCAACGCCGTGTTCGCCACGAGCGCCGACTTCGGCGCCCGCCAGACCCTGTACGCGGCTGCCGAGGACCTGCCCGGCAACAGCTTCATCGGCCCCAAGTTCGCCATGCGCGGGCCGACCGGCCCGTCACCGCGCAGCCCGCTGGCCCGCAACCAGGCCACCGCCACCGCGCTGTGGCGGCTGTCCGAGCAGCTCACCGGCATCGAATTTCCGCTCTGAAGCCCTGATCGGCTACCCTGGGGTCCGCGTCACGGCGAGGGTGGTCCAGCCACCGTTATCGACGAGGCTTCCTTTCATTGGTGCCTGCCTTCTCCGTGCGGATGACCCACGACAGGCAACAGGAGCACCCCCTCATGGCGAAGAACGCGCCCAACAACCTCACCGCCGGCGTGCGGGGCAAGACCGGCAAGGGCGCCTCGCGCCAGGCCCGCCGCGACGGCAAGGTTCCCGTCGTTCTCTACGGCCACGGCACCGAGCCCCAGCACCTCGAGCTCAACGCCCGCGACTTCGCCGCCGTCCTGCGTAAGGCCGGCACCAACGCCGTGCTGACCCTCGACGTCGACGGCAAGGAACAGCTGGCCCTGACCAAGGCGCTCGACGTGCATCCGATCCGCCGCACGATCCAGCACGCCGACCTGATCGTGGTTCGCCGCGGCGAGAAGGTGACCGTCGAGGTCAACGTCGTCCTCGAGGGCGACGCCGCGCCGGGCGCCCTGGTCACCCAGGACGCCAACACCATCGAGATCGAGGCCGACGCCATGTCGATCCCGCAGCAGCTGACGGTGTCGATCGAGGGCGCCGAGGAAGGCACCCAGATCACCGCAGGGCAGGTCGAGCTGCCCGCGGGTGTGACGCTGATCAGCGATCCCGAACTGCTGGTCGTCAACATCGTGACCGCCCCGACCGCCGAGGAGCTCGAGGCCGAGGGTGGCGGCGAGTCGATCGAGGAGCAGGCCGCCGACGCTGCCGAGGCAGCCGACGCCGCCGAGGGCGAGTCGGCCGAGGCCGAGTAAGACTGCCCGGTGGCCGATCCCCTGCTGGTTGTCGGCCTGGGCAACCCGGGCCCGCAGTACGCCAAGACCCGGCACAACCTCGGGTTCATGGTGGCCGACGTGCTGGCCGGTCGTATCGGCGCGCAGTTCAAGGTGCACAAGCGCTCCGGCGCAGAGGTCGTGACCGGCCGCCTGGCGCATCGTCCCGTGGTGCTGGCCAAGCCGCGCACCTACATGAACGAGTCGGGGCGCCAGGTCGGTCCGTTGGCGAAGTTCTACTCGGTCATGCCGGCCGACATCATCGTCATCCACGATGAGCTCGATATCGACTTCGGCCGGATCCGTCTGAAACTGGGCGGCGGCGAGGGCGGCCACAACGGCTTGCGTTCGGTGGCCAATTCGTTGGGGACCAAGAACTTTCAGCGAGTCCGCATCGGAGTCGGCCGTCCGCCGGGACGCAAGGATCCGGCGGCGTACGTACTGGAGCCATTCACCGCGGCCGAGCGTACGGAGGTCCCGGCGATCTGCGAGCAGGCCGCCGACGCGACCGAGTTGCTGATCGAGGCCGGGCTGGAGACGGCCCAGAATCAGGTGCACGCCTGGTGAACCCGTAAGGGTTCGTCGGGCGGGCGTCAGGATTCCGTATAGACCGGCGACGCGGATACGGCGCCGGCGTAGACCTGAGTGCGTGACCACTTCTGTTTGGGGTTCCTTCGACGCCTACCCGGCGCGCTACGGCGTCGCCCGCTATCGCCTTGTGGTGTTCCCACCGGGCATCACCGAGTGGGAACGACGCATGGTGCGGGCGTGGCGCACCTGGCCGCTGTGGGGAGCCACGCTGTGGCTGGTCCTGCAGATCGGCGGCGAGGCCGTCGGCATGTCCGCAACCGCGCTGATCGCCGGGACGATGATCTATATCGCCGCTGGGGCAATCACATTCGCATTGGCGGGTGAGACGCGGATGCGGGTGCGCACCCTGTGGGCCATCAGGGTCGCGGGCGCGCGGCACGACGAGACCGAGCGACGGTATTCACAGCTGTGCGTCATGGCGCGGGCTCTGGATCATGCGGACCTGGATCTGGCGGAAGGTCGGATCTCCCTGCTGGAACACGAGGCCCGCTGGTGGCAGGTTTATGACGTTCTCGACGCAACGACACCTGCCGCTCGCGAGGAGGATCGGCGCGGTCACCACGCACCAGCCACAGCCCCAGCGCAATCAGCGCAGCCACCTCGAACCCGGCGATCCCTCGTTCCACCACGCCGAGCGGGATCAGTTTCCACCACGCTCGATCAGACGCCACGCCGACCGCGATCGCCCCGAACAGCACTGCCAGCCAACCGATTCCGACTGCAGTAAGCCATCTGGCAGCTCGAACGGTGATGTCCCGGCCACGAGCGATCAGCAACACCGCCAGTGGCAACGCGACGAACGCGAGGAGCGTCGCGGCCCGGTGTACGGTGCCCGATGCGCTCGGCCCGGTGACCCAGTTGTGTTTGGGAAACGCAACGACGCCCAGCAAGCCCACCACCCACAGGACCATCAACACCGAACCGGCCGAGCGCAGTCGTACCAGTCCGGCACGGATCAGGCCGTGCAGCAGTGCCGTCGATCCGACGGCCAGGATCAGCACGGCCGCAACGAAAGTCGCACTGCCCGAGGTGTACACATACTCGGAGATGGTGGCGGCACGCAATTGCCTGCCGCGAGTGTGCTGCCCGCCGAGCGTGGCGTCGAGAGCGAGCACCGCGACGATCGCGAAACCCGCACCGAACACACCCATCCAGCCGAGCGCCCGCTCCATCGGACCAGCCTACGCGCGTCCCCGCACCCCGGAGTCGACGACCTTGACCGGCTTGTGCGGGTAACGCCGCTCGGCATGGGCCTTCGCCGCTGAATTGGGCAGCACGTAAAGGGTTTCCACTTTCTCCTGCAGCGGCCGTAACACCAGGTCCATGAAGCCCTTGCGGTCGTCCAGATAGGGTTCGATGACATCCTCGCCGGCCGGGCAGACCGCCAGGCAGTAGGCCGCTTTGTAGTTCGCCTTGAACGACAGGCTCTGCCACATCGACGCGTTTTCCGAATCGGTTACCCGCGAACGGAAGTCGGCCGCATCCTCGCTGTCCGCGATGGTCTGCGCCCAGTCGGTGAACCCACCCATGAACTCGCGGTAGTTGTGCACCGAGCAGGCCAGGAAGTCGAACTGGCCGTCTTTCTTGATGGCACCGACGGGGCAGGCCGCGACACAGAGCTTGCATTCGAGGCAGGGCGAATAGTCCAGTGGGGCACCGTAACTGCTGACCGGTGCGTCAACGAGAATCGTGGCCAGCAGCACGAAGTTGCCGAACTTGGGGTGGATGACGTTGCGGTGGATGCCCATCACACCCAGTCCCGCGGCCACCGCGACGGGCTTGTGGGCGACCACCCAGATCCGGCCCGGGTAGCGGTCCATCTCCATCGGAAATGTCGCCGAGGGGTTCAATGCCCGGTGGCCGGCATCCTCGAGGGCGCGGGTGATCCGGTGCGCGGCCTCGTTGATGATCTCCCCGCTGCGGTGGAACTCCTGATTGGCCACACTGCGCGCGACCGAGCGCACGTTGTCCCGGTTCATCCGGACCACCAGCGAGATGTAACTTCGCGTGCCGGGCAGAGCGGCCTCGACGTGTACGCGTTCGCTGGCCAGGTCCGGATTGTCGACGGCGGCGAACGCCACGTCGTCGGCCCCGGCGGCCAGACAGACCTCGCGGAGCCAGTCGGCGTCGATCACGGGCGCCGGGGTGGGGCGCTGCCGGGCTCGCACCGCCTGCACGGTCGGATGGTCGGAGAGTCGAGGACGCATAGCTAGGTATAGTACTGCATACTCAGACTGTGCGGTGATCCGGACCACGCCGCTGCGCGGAATATTCATTACCTATGTAAAGTTGTTTCACGCCATGCTCTGTCTCCCCGCGTCCCCGCATCCCGTGTCGGCCACGCATCCCGCTCACGCAGCCGCGACCGGAGGGTTGAGCTGATGCGCCAGGGACCGCTCGCGGGGCGCTATCCGGCCGTGGCCGCCATGGTCACCCTCGCCCTGATCCCCTACCTCGCGCTGTCTGCGGCGCTGGATCCGCTGGTGCCGATCATCTCTGAGCAGTTGCACATGACGACTCAGACGATGGCGCTGAGTTCTGGCCTGGGCAACGCGGCCTACGCCGTGGGCACGGTGCTCGCCGTGCAATTCGCGCAACATCTTCCGCAACGGCGCATGCTGCTCGCCTACGCCGTGGTGCTCGTCGTCGGATCGGTCATCGCGGCCGCCGCACCGAACGCCACCGCGTTCATCGCCGGCCACGTCCTGCAGGGCCTGGCGACCAGCATGCTGCTGATCGCCGCCGCTCCGCCGCTGACGATCGGCTTTCCGCGGGACAAGCTCCGCAACACCGCGGTCATCATGAACATGTGCGTGTTCGGCGCCGTCGCACTCGGGCCGTTCCTCGGCGGCGTCCAGGCCGAGTCGCACGCCTGGCGGCCGCTGTTCTGGATCGTCGCGGCCGTCGCACTGTTGGCTCTCGTCCTGGCGGCGCTGACATTCGACGACGCACCGCCCGCCGACCCGGAGGCGCCGCGCGATCTGAAGGCGATCGCGCTGGCCACCGTCGGATGTACTGCCGCGTTCGTCGGCGCAGCGCAGTTGAGCACCCACGAGATCTCCGACTTCGCCGTCACCGCACCGATGTTCGGCGGTCTGGCCCTGATCGTGGCGCTGATCGTGTACCAGTTCCGGGCGCACCGGCCGCTGCTGACCATCCGGACGATGTTGACCAGTGCGATCCCGGTGGCGGGCGTCGGCGTAGCACTGTTCGCCGCGGCCGCCTCGATCGCGGCAACCACGTTGACCGCAGCCGTGTTCATGCAGCACTTCAGCCCCGTCCAGGTGGGCCTGCTCTATCTGCCGGAACTGGGCGGCGCGATCGTCATGGCCGTGGTGTTCGGCGTCGTCATCAGCCGCCGCGCCATGCACTTCCTGCCGCTCGTCGGCATGGGCCTACTGGCGGCCGGCATCGCGGTGTTCCGGGTGTCACTACCGGCGAATATTCCTCTGGCACTTGTCGGTTCGGCGCTGACGGGTTTGGCATTGGGCGCCACCGTCGCACCCGCGCTGTTCGTCGCCGGCTTCTCCCTGCGGTCCAACAGCCTGCAGCGCGTGTTTGCGATCATCGAATTGCTGCGCGCCGTCGCAGCATTCATGGTGGCCCCGATCTTCGCGCACCTCGCGACGCGCTACTCCGGGGATCTGTTGGAAGGCACCAACGTCGCACTGTGGGTGGGGTTCGCACTCGCGATCGGCGGCGCGGTGTTCGGGGTCGCCGTCTACGTGCTCAGCGGCGCCCGCCCACAGACACCGGATCTCGACGAGTTCCTCGACGGCGACTCCCCCGCGTGGTACTCGCCCCCGCTGCTGGCGCGTCTACGCGGCCTGCCGCCCGAACCCCCGGTCATCGCCACTCAGCCTTCGGCGTCGCCCGTCGTGGACCGTCACCCGTCGCACGCGGGCGGCCCGGTGCTGTTCGCCTATGACGGTTCCGATCTGGCTCGCTATGCGATCACCCAAGCGGCGCAACAGCTTTCGCCCTACCGCGACGCCGTGGTGGTCTGCGTCTGGCAGCCGGTCGACGTGGGCTTCACCCCGAGCGATCACCGGCCGTTCGACGCCGACTGTGCCGGCGAGGTTCGCCGGGCCGCCGAGCAGACCGCCGCGCACGGCGCCACACTGGCGCGCGCGGCCGGGTTCGAGTCGTGCAGCCTGGCAATCGAAGCAGCTCCGACGTGGAAGGGCATCGTCGAAGCCGCGCATCAGCGCGGGGCCGGTCTGATCGTGCTCGGTCCACACCGGCGCAACGGTCTGCTCGGTCACCTGCAGGGCAGCGTCGCGGCGGCGGTCGTGTCCCACACCAGCATTCCGGTCCTGCTGGTCCCCCAGCCATCCGGCGACCGGGTGCCCGACTTGCCACCGATTCGTCAGGAAGCGGGAGTAGCCTCGGCGCGGTGAACACCCTGCGCGATCCCGCGGTGGCAGCGGCCATCGATCGTATGTATGCCGAAGCAAGCGGGCAGATGGCGCAGCTTTACGAGCGCGGCGCCCAGTTGCGGGCGGCCAAGACCGCGCAGGAACGCGCCGATGCGTTCAGCGACTTCTATCTTCCGGTGACCCCCGAGTCGGGCCAATTGCTCTACACGCTGGTCCGCGCGACCCGGCCGGCACTCGTGGTGGAGTTCGGAACGTCGTTGGGGCTCTCCACAATTCATCTGGCCAGCGCGGTTCGGGACAACGGCACCGGGCGGGTGGTGACCACCGAGCTCAGCGCTGCCAAGGTCGCTGCGGCCACGTCGACCTTCGCCGAGGTCGGACTGGACGATCTGATCACCGTGCTGGCGGGCGATGCCATACAGACGCTCGCCACCATCGACGAGCCGGTGGGGTTCGTCCTGCTCGACGGCTGGAAGGACCTGTACGTCCCGGTCGTTCAGGTGCTGGAGCCTCGGCTCGGCGACGGAGCGCTGGTGGTCGCCGACAACACCGGACTCGCCGACGCGCAGCCATACGTCGACTACATCCGCGACCCCGCGAATGGTTATGTCGGCGTGAGCTTTCCGGTGCGCGACTCCGATGCGATGGAGATCAGCTGCCGGGCCTGAGCAAGGGTTAGGTGACCAGCGCGACCGAGTTGGCGCGACGCAGCTTGCCCGACGGCGTCTTCGGAATGGTGCCCGGCCCGAGGACCACGACATTGCGCGGACGCACGTCGACCTCGGCAACCACCTCGTGTGCCACCTCGTGCTCGATGCGGCGCACCGCGGCGGGATCCTGCCAGGCGTTGGATTCGACGGCCACCGCGAAGGTCTCGCGGGAGTGACCGGCATCGAGGCGCACCGCGACAGCACAGCCGGGGCGCACCCCTTCCACCCGTCCTGCAGCCCGCTCGATGTCGGTCGGGTAGATGTTGCGGCCGGCCATGATGATGACGTCCTTGACCCGGCCGCACACCACGACGTGACCGTTCTCCAGCAGGTAGCCGAGGTCGCCGGTGTCGTACCAGCCGCACTCGTCCTGGGCGGGCACGAAGCCGCCCATGGTGATGTAGCCGGGGGTCAGCGACTCGCCGCGCAGCTCGATGATGCCGACACCGCGGGCCGGCAGCACGTTGCCGTCCTCGTCGACGATCCGCGCCTCGAGGTCCTTGAGCAGCGGACCGAGCGTGGCAAGCCGGCGGGTGTTGCCCTTCGCCGCGGGGACGGCGCGGCGCAGTGCCGCCAGCAGATCGGCGTCGACCTCGTCGACAACCAGCCCGGCGCCGCACTCGGAGAACGAGACCGCCAGCGTGGTCTCGGCCATGCCGTAGGCCGGCAGGATGGCCTCGGGCTGGAGGCCGAAGGGCTTACCGGCGTCCAGCAGGTCCTCGACGTCGGCCGGGTCGACGGGCTCGGCGCCGGACAGGGCGAAGCGCAGCGTGGACAGGTCGAACTCGCCGGGCTTGGCCTGACGGCGCAGGCGCTTGGCGAACAACGCGTACGCGAAGTTCGGCGCCGCGGTCATGGTGCCCTTGTACTTGTCGATGAGCTTGGCCCACAGCAGGGTGTCGCGCAGGAAGTCCATCGGCGTGACCTTGACCAGCTCCGCACCGAAGTACATGGGGATGGTCAGGAACCCGACCATGCCCATGTCGTGGAAGCAGGGCAACCAGCTGACCATGACATCTTTTTCGATGTCGTACTTGGCCCCGATGAACATCGCCTCGGCGTTGGAGTGGATGTTGCGGTGCGTGATGATGACGGCCTTGGGCGAGCCGGTCGACCCGGAGGTCAACTGCATCAGCGCGACGTCGTCTTCGGAGGTCTCGACCGGGTCGACGGGCTCGGCGGCCAGCAGCGCCTCCACCGTGAGCACCTTCACCCCGCGCTCTTCGAGCACCGGCACCGCGACGAGGAACGGGTCGGAGACGATGACGGCCTTGGCCTCGATCATGTCGATGACCGTCGCGGTGTCCTTGGCCCACTGCTCCAGGTCGGTACGCGGAGTGGGCTGGTGCAGCATGGTCAGGCTGGCGCCGCGCATCCAGAGCGCCTGCGCGGTCGGCGCGATCTCCACCGGAGCGCCGGCCAGCACGCCGACTGCGTCGCCGAGGCCGATGCCGGCTTCCGCCAGGCCGCCCGCGATGCGACGGGCCCGCTCGTGCACCTCACGCCAGGTGTGCCGAACCGGCTCGTGCGGTTCCCCGGTGACCATGCCCTTACTGCTGGTCAAGGCACTGTGGAACATCTTGTCGGTGAAACGGCTCACGACGACCTCCTCGGCATCCGGAGCTGGCTGATCAGCGACGTTGGGGATGAAGCGAACGCCCTGTATTTCATGCTCCACCGGCCAGAACGCCCTGCATAGGAGGCACGCCAGTACGACTGGGGAGCGGTTCGATCTCGAAATGGTGATGATGCGACGACAGCGTCGGTACCGCCGGTCCATCGCCCGCCCCGGACCGGGGTGGGCGATTCATATGGATGCAGTACCAGGCCGCTAGTTGTCACCGTCAATCATCTTAAACTCCCCTTAAGTTACCGCCAAGTTTTACGGCCTAATGAGAAGCGCGTCACAGTTGACGGAGGGCTGGGGGTACCCCCGGCCGCAGGCGAGGGGGGAGCGCAGCGACCCGGGAAGACTAGGCCGGCTGGCCCGGCACGATCCGGGCGCCCTGAACCGGCCCGCTGGCCACCCGGACGGTGCGGCACACATCGGCGCCGGCCAGTTCGGTGCCCACATCCACGGCGGCCGACGCCGACTCGCACAGGAACGCACACGTCGGCCCGGATCCAGAGACGATGCCGGCCAGTGCGCCTGCTTCGGCACCGGCCCGCAGAGTCCGGCGCAGTCCGGGATTGAGGCTCAGCGCCGCCGCCTGCAGGTCGTTGCCCAGCAGGGGGGCCAGCTCGCGCGGGTTGCCGCCGGCCAGAGCGCCCAGCAGCGGCTCGGGATCGCTCAACCTCGGCGGATCGCCCGCTTCGCGGAGCCGGTCGATCTCCCGATAGACCTGCGCCGTGGACAGTCCGTCCTGGCCGAACGCCAACACCCAGTGAAACGTGTTGCGGGCCAACACCGTCGCCAGTTCTTCGCCTCGACCGGTGCCCAGCGCCGTGCCGCCGTGCAGGGCGAACGGGACGTCGCTTCCCAGTTGGGCGGCCAGGGCGTGCAGGTCGCGGCGCGGCACGCCCAGCTCCCACAGATTGTTCATCGCGACCAGAACCGCCGCGGCGTCGGCACTGCCGCCGGCCATCCCACCGGCCACCGGGATCGACTTCTCGATGGTGATCTCCACGTCGGGCGCGCGTCCGATGTGTTCGGCCATCAGCTCGGCGGCCTGCCAGGCGATATTGGTCTCGTCGACGGGCAGCTGATCAGCACCCTCCCCGACCACCCGCAGGGACAAGACATCGGCGTTGCGCACCGTCACCTCGTCGACCAGAGACACGGCATGGAAGACGGTGGCGAGTTCGTGAAAGCCGTCGGCGCGGCGGTCACCGACCTCCAGGTACAGGTTCACCTTGCCCGGCACGCGCACGGTCACCGATCCGGTCGGCACCCATTCGGCAGCGATAGAACCGTTGGACGAGGACACCGCACGAGACTATCGCGCCCTGCCCAATTCGCCCGGCCGTCGACGACCCGCGCTCTAGGGTCGAACCGTGACGCATCCCGGGCAGTCGGTCGCGGGCTACGTCGTCGAAAGCGAGCTGGGCCGCGGCGGCGAGGCCGCCGTCTATCTGGCCCGCGGGATCGGTCGTACACCGGAACTGGTCGCGCTGAAGGTGCTCGACGATGACCACCGCACCCCGGCGAGCATCGCCCGGCTGGCCCGCGAGTACCGCATCGCCGAGCGGCTGCGCCACCGCCATATCGTCACCGTCTACGACCACGGCCCGCACTGGCTGACCATGCAATACGTCGACGGCGGCGTCGTCACCCGGCTGACCTCGCTGGCGGCCCGGCTGCACGCCCTCGGCCAGATTGCTGCCGCACTCGACCACGCCCACCACGACGGCATCGTGCACAGCGATGTCAAGCCTGCGAATATTCTTGTGCACCAAGACTTTTCCCGGCACGGCGCGGTTCTCATCGACTTCGGCGTGGCGCACATCCTCGCCGAGGATGTCTGGCACCGGCCCGCCCAGGTGGTGACGTCACTGCCCTACGCCGCACCCGAACTGCTGCAGGGGCGGCTCCCCCAAGCGGCGACCGACGAGTACGCGCTGGCCTGCACCGCCCTGGAATTGCTCACCGGCGCACCGCCGTTCGCGGGCGACAATCCGATGGCGCTGATGGACGCACACGTGCACAGTCCGCCGCCAGAGGTGTCGACGCGGATCCCCTGGCTGACGAGGTCGTTCGACATCGTTATGGCCAGAGCCATCGCCAAAGATCCAGACCGGCGATACCCGTCATGCACCGAACTGGTGCAGCACCTCACCGAGGCAGTGCGAAGCGGCGCTCAGAACACCTGAGCCGGTCGCGACGGGCCTTCGGAGGAATCCGTCGAGGGCATGAAGTCACCCGAGCGCTGCAGCAGCCGGACGAAGTCGGCGACCGTCAGCGTCTCCCCGCGCCGGGCGGGATCGATGCTGGCGGCCAGCAGGCGTTCGGCGGACTCGTTACCGGAGCCGGCCCACTCCAGGAAGGCGTTGCGGGCCGTCTTGCGCCGCTGCGCGAAGGCGATGTCGATCAGATCGAACACGCTGTCGCGGAAGTCGTCGTCGGTCGGCCACGGCGAGGTCTCGTGGCGGTCGATGCGAACCAGACCGGAGTACACCCGCGGAATCGGCCAGAACACCGTCGGCGAGACCATGCCGTAGCGGCGGACCTTGCCGAAGAACCGAACCTTGACGCTGGGCACGCCGTAGTCCTTGCCGCCGGGCTCGGCGGCCAGCCGCTCGGCCACCTCGGCCTGGACCATCACCATCACGGTCCGGATCGAGGGGAATTCGGCCAGCAGGTGCAGCAGCGCCGGAACGGCGATGTTGTACGGGAGGTTGGCCACCACGGCAGTGGGCGGCTCGACCAGATCGGAGCGCTCGATGCCGAGGATGTCGCGGTTGAGCACGGTCAGCCGGTGGATCTCGCTGTGCGAGTGCTCAGCAACCGTCTTGGGCAGACGCTGGGCCAGGACCGGATCGATTTCGATCGCGCTCACCGTCGCGCCGCGGTCCAGCAACGCCAGTGTCAGGGAGCCGAGACCGGGCCCCACTTCCAGGACATGGTCGTGCTTGTTTATGCCGGAGGCGGAGACAATACGACGCACGGTATTTGCATCGTGTACGAAATTCTGTCCCAGAGATTTACGCGGCTTGAAGTCGAGTTCTTTGGCCAGATTTCTGATCTCGGTCCGACCAAGTAGACGAATTGTCACGATGCACCCCTACCACACACGGGCCACGCTCCCCAGCCTTGTCGCGATCTTGTTACTTCAGCAATCGCAATTTGTTCTTCTCTGGTTGCCAAATCGGCTCGCTCAGCATAGCGCAGTCCGCCGTTTCTTTCCCAGGTGTTTTGATCAAATTGCACGCCACCGAAGTAACCGTTACCGGTATTGATCGCCCAGTTCCCGCCCGCTTCACACCTGGCAATGGCATCCCAAATGGGTCCGTTCAGCACCTGAGGCACCTCGGTGCCGGGCTTGGTTCCGACCCGCAAAACCGAATCACGCGCCGGGACAACGACGATGTTGGCAACGGGCAGTCGTCCCGTTTCCACCCCGTTGACCTTGGCGACAGCAAAAGTTACGTCTTGTAAGCCGGGCGTCCCGGGATCCTCAACGACCTGGCGGCTCATGTTCAGCGTCGGGTCCTCGATGCGCTGCGCGACCGGCGCCAGCGGCATCTGCTGGGTGACCTTCTCCACGCGGATCCTCGTGACCTGGATCTGCATACCGGCGATCACCGGCGAGGACGGCGCGGGCACCACCGAGTCGGCTTGCTCCAGCGGCACGCCCGCGGCGGCCAGCAGGCCGGCCACGTTCGGCGCGGCCAGGTGCACGGTGTTCACCACTCCGCCGTCGTTGATCTGAACCGTCTTGGCGCTCACCACGGGAAGCGCCATGCCCTCCAGCGGCAGGCGGCTGCCGCGCGAGGCCGCCGCGGGGGCGGTGTCGGTCATCCGCAGCTGGGCCAGTGCCTCGTCAACGGTCGAAGCGGTGGTCCACACCTGCTTGGCATCCTGGCCGTCCAGCGAGATCTGCAGGGGCCGGCTGCGGCGCAGCACGATCGTCTCGGCATTGGTGACGGGCTGGTTGGCGCCGGGGAACAGATCGTCGCGCTCGCCGACGGAGTAGCCGTTCTCCTGAACGACGTCGATGACCCGCGACTTCATGGTGCTGACCTTCAGCTGGGCACCGTCGATGTTGAGAGTCACGGTCTTGTGGGAGCTCACCGCGAACGCCCCGGCACCGGCCAGCGTCAGCAGCACTGCGGCGACGACGAGACGAAGGATCGGTGACGGCGACTGATGCAGCTTGGTCAACGCATTCAAGAGTTTCGGTCCTGCCTAAGCACTTAAAAAGCAACAGGGGCGCCAATGTGGCTCCCCTTTGATCACAAGACGGTAACGAACCATCCCGGCCCGGAGCAACCCGGGGCCGCCGCTCTCAACAGACCCTTAGAGACCGTAGACCCGCCGTGCGGTGTCCGAAGACTGCTCAGCCAGCAACTCCGCCGGGCGCCCGACGACCTCGGCCAGCGCACGCACCGTGTAGGGCAGGCAGTACGGCTCGTTGGGTGCCCCGCGATAGGGGTGCGGGGTCAGGAACGGGGCGTCGGTCTCGACCAGGAGCTGCCCCGGCGGGATCAGCGTCGCCGCCTCGCGCAGGTCACGGGCGTTCTTGAAGCTGACCGTCCCGGACAGGCTGAGCACCCACCCGGCGGCGACGCAGGACCGGGCCATCTCGGGGCCCGAGGAGAAGCAGTGGAAGATGACCGTCTCGGGGGCCCCTTCGGCACGCAGCACGTCGAGCACCTCGGCGTCGGCGTCGCGGTTGTGGATCATCAGCGGCTTACCCGTGCGCTTGGCCAGGTCGATGTGCCAGGCGAACGATTCTCGCTGAGCCGAAGGTTCGGCACAGCCGTCGAGCTTGCCCGGCCAGTACAAGTCCATCCCGGTCTCCCCGACCGCCACCACCCGCTCGGTGGACGCCAGCTGTTCCAGCTCGGTGCGGGCGTCGTCGGTCAGCGCATCGGCGCGGGTCGGATGCAGCGCCACCGCGGCGTAGACGCGCGGATCCCAGGTGGCTGCCTCGGCGGCCCAGCGGGCGGCGTCGAGATCGTCGGCGATCGTCACCGCAGCCAGCACCCCGGCGGCGTTCGCGCGGTCCATGATCGCGAGGACCTCGTCGGCGTCACGGGCGCCGCACGCGTCCAGATGGGTGTGCGCGTCGATCAGCGGCGTCAGCGGTAGAGGTGGCGGAGGTGGCTCCCGCCTCTTCTCATGGTTCCCCACGCCAACACCTTAGGGTGAACATTCAAATGAGTAAGCCGCCGTATTACCTGACCACCGCCATCGCGTACCCCAACGGTGCGCCGCACATCGGCCATGCCTACGAATACATCGCGACCGACGCGATCGCCCGCTTCAAGCGGCTCGACGGCTTCGACGTGCGCTACCTGACCGGAACCGACGAGCACGGGCTGAAGATGGCGCAGACGGCCGCCGCCGAGGGCATCCCGACCGCGGAGTTGGCCCGGCGCAACTCCGATGCGTTCCAGGCGATGCAGGAAAAGCTCGGCGCCTCGTTCGACCGCTTCATCAGAACCACCGACGCCGACCACATCGACGCGTCGATCGAGATCTGGAAGCGGATGGATGCCGCCGGCGACATCTATCTCGACTCCTACTCGGGCTGGTATTCGGTGCGCGACGAACGCTTCTTCACCGAGGACGAACTCGAGACCCGCGCCGACGGCAACAAGTACTCCATCGAGACCGGCACCCCCGTGACGTGGACCGAGGAACAGACCTACTTCTTCCGGCTGTCGAACTACGCCGAACGGCTGCTGGCCCATTACGCGGCGCACCCGGAGTTCATCGGTCCCGATGTCCGCCGCAACGAGGTCGTCAGCTTCGTCTCGGGTGGCCTTCGCGACCTGTCGATCTCGCGGACCACCTTCGACTGGGGTGTGCCAGTTCCGGATCATCCGGATCACGTCATGTACGTGTGGGTCGACGCGCTGACCAACTACCTGACCGGTGCCGGCTTCCCCGACACCGACTCCGAGTCGTTCCGAAAGTACTGGCCCGCCGATCTGCACATGATCGGCAAGGACATCATCCGGTTCCACACCGTGTACTGGCCCGCGTTCCTGATGTCAGCCGGAATCGAGCTGCCCAGAAGGGTTTTCGTGCACGGCTTCCTACTCAACAGCGGCGAGAAGATGAGTAAGTCGGTGGGCAACGTCGTCGACCCGTTCGCGCTCGTCGACGCCTTCGGCTTGGACCAGGTGCGGTACTTCCTGCTACGCGAGGTGCCCTTCGGGCAGGACGGCAGCTACAGCGAGGACGCCATCATCGGCCGCATCAACGCCGACCTCGCCAATGAGTTCGGCAACCTGGCGCAGCGCTCGCTGTCGATGGTCAACAAGAACCTCGACGCGCGGGTGCCGGAGCCCGGCGAGTTCAGCGACGCCGACCGGGAGCTGCTGGCGCTCGCCGACGAGCTGCTGCCGCGGGTGCGCGCCCACTTCGACGTGCCCGCCATGCACCTTGCCCTGGAGGCGATCTGGGCGATGCTCGGCGCAGCCAACCGGTACTTCTCGGCTCAGGAGCCGTGGGTGCTGCGTAAGTCGGAGGCGGCGGCCGACCAGGAGCGGTTCCGCACGGTTTTGTACGTGACGCTGGAGGTGGTGCGGATCGCCGCGCTGCTGATGCAGCCCGTCGTCCCGACGTCGGCCTCCACCCTGCTCGATCTGCTCGGGCAGCCGGAGTCGGCGCGCGACTTCGGCGCCGTCGCGGTACGCATCGCGCCCGGCACCGAGCTGCCGGCACCGACCGGCGTCTTCCCGCGGTACCAGCCGGCCGAGTGACACCGCGAACACAACACCCCCTGTGAGCTGCATCACGTAGCGTCACATCCACCGGCCCCCTGGTGTCTCGAGGTCAGCACGCTCAAGCGACCTCAAAGGAGAGATGTGATGACCGAGCAACGCGCCCGAGTTGTGGTGATCGGTGGTGGCTATGCCGGAGTGATCGCGGCCAACCATCTGCGACTGCGTCCCGATGTGGACATCACCCTGGTCAACCCCCGCCCCGACTTCGTCGAGCGGATCCGGCTGCACCAGCTGGTCACCGGTTCCGACGACGCGAGAGTCGACTACGCCGAGATCCTCGGTCCCGGTATCGAACTGCTGGTCGACGCAGCCACCCGCATCGACATCGAGACGCGGCAGGTCGAACTGTTCAGCGGTCCGCCGGTGCCCTACGACTACCTGATCTACGCGGTGGGCAGCGGCTCCGCTCGGCCGGCTGTGCCGGGCGCAGACGAATTCGCCTACCCCATCGCCGATCTCGAAGAAGCGCAGCGGCTGACCACCGCGCTGGCCGACCTGCACCACGGCGCGCCGGTGTGCGTGGTCGGCGCCGGACCGACCGGCATCGAAACCGCCGCCGAACTGGCCGAGCAGGGCCGCACGGTCACGCTGGTCTGCGGTGCGGTCCTCGGGCCTTACCTGAGCACGCCCGGACGCCGGTCGGTGGCCAAGCGACTGCGCAAGCTCGGCGTGGAGATCGTCGACGGACCGCAGGCCGTGGTGACCGCGGTGACTGCCGATGCGGTCACCCTCGGCGACGGGCGCAGGCTGGCGAGCATGGTGACGATCTGGACCGCCGGGTTCGGGGTGCCCGATCTCGCGGCACGCTCCGGCCTGCGTACCGACGCGATGGGACGACTCCTCACTGATGAGACCCTGACCAGTGTGGACAGCGACCGGATCGTGGCGGCGGGCGACGCAGCCGCCCCGTCGGGTCAGCCGCTGCGGATGAGCTGCCAGGCCGCTATCCCGCTGGGCGCCCAGGCCGCCAACACCGTGCTGGCCCGGCTCGCCGGAGATCAGCCCGCCGTGATCAGCCAGGCGTTCACCGGTCAGTGCATCAGCCTGGGCCGGGGTGGCGCGACCATTCAGATCGCCCGCACCAACGACGTTCCGCTGCCGCTCTACGTGGGTGGCCGGGCGGCGGCGACGATCAAGGAGGCGGTGTGCAAAGGCACCATCAGCTTCCTGCGCCGCGAAGCCCGCAAGCCGGGCTCCTACTTCTGGATCAAGGGCGGCGGCAAGCGCCCCGCTCCCGAGCCGGTGGCGACCCGGTGACCGCGGCCGACGAGCACGCCGACCGGTTCACCCTGCTGCGGCCGCTGCTGTTCACCATCGCCTACGAGATCACCGGATCGGCCACCGAGGCTGACGACGTGCTGCAGGACAGCTATTTACGTTGGGCGACAGTCGATCTGGATGCGGTTCGGGACACCAAGGCGTACCTGGCCCAGCTGGTCACCCGGCAGGCGCTGAACACGCTGCGCTCGCAGTCCCGACGCCGGGAGGATTACGTCGGTCCGTGGCTGCCCGAACCGCTGCTGCTCGACGAACACGACGGGGCTGCCGACGTGGTGCTGGCCGAGTCGGTGTCGATGGCGATGCTCGTGGTGCTCGAGACGCTGACTCCCGACGAGCGTGCGGTCTTCGTGCTGCGCGAGGTGTTCGGCTTCAGCCACGACGAAATCGCCGACGCGATAGGCAAATCCACGGCCGCGGTGCGGCAGATGGCGCATCGCGCCCGCGAGCATGTGCACTCGCGGCGGCGCCGGTTCTCGCCGCTGGACCCGCAACAGTCCGAGCAGATCACCACGCAATTCCTGACGGCAGCCGCGACCGGCGACCTCGATGGATTGATGAGCATGCTGGCACCCGACGTGGTGTTCACCTCCGACAGTGACGGCAAGGTCAGCGCCGCCCGCCGTCCGGTGCTGGGGCCGGCCAAGGTCGCCAGGCTCATCATCGGGCTGTTCCGCCAGGCCACGCCGGAGTACCGGATCGAGGGCGCGAACTACAACGGCGCGCCCGCGATCGTCGTCTTCCGCGGCGATCGGGCCGAGTCGGTGATGCTGGTGGAGATCACCGAGGGCACGATCACCAACTTCTACGCGATGCGCAACCCGGACAAGCTCGCGGCCGTCACCGTGCGCAGGGAGATCAGCCGCTGACTCTTTGCGTCTGCCGACCGCAGGCGTCAGGCTATGGCGATGCGCATCGACCGGCTCGGGGACCTCGGCACCGCCGCCGACGTTCTGCGCGCCGTGGCCGGTGCCGCCCGCCGGCGCGGACTGGCGCCGCCCGCCGCGCTGGTCGGTGAATGGTTCGGCGCCGGTGCGGTGATCGCCCCCACCCTCTCGGCGCGGGCGGTCGAGTCCGACGCGGTGTTCCCGGTGTCGCCGGGCCACCGCGGTGACGCGGTCGGTGGCGGCTGGATCGGTTACCTCTCCTATCCCGACGCCGCGGCCGACGGCGCGCCGCCGCGAATTCCCGAGGCGGCCGGCGGCTGGACCGACAGCGTGCTGCGATTGGACCGCGACGGCTGCTGGTGGCACGAAAGCCTGTCCGCCGCAACGATCGCGGGATGGGTGGCCGATGCATTGTCATCCCCGCCGCCGCCGGACGCCTACGAAATCGATTGGGCAGAACCGGATTTCGCGAGTCACCAGGACGGCGTGCTGGACTGCCTGGCGGCGATCGAAGCCGGCGAGGTGTACCAGGCCTGCGTATGCACGCAGTTCACCGGCACGCTGCGCGGCTCGTCGCTGGAGTTCTTCGCCGACGCGGTCACCCGGACCACGCCGGCGCGGGCCGCCTACCTGGCCGGCAACTGGGGCGCGGTGGCCTCGCTGTCACCGGAGCTGTTCCTGCGCCGGACCGGCGACGACGTGGCGTCCAGCCCGATCAAGGGCACCCTGCCGCTGCACCGGCCACCGGACGAACTGCGGGCGTCGGTCAAGGACGTCGCCGAGAACATCATGATCGTGGATCTGGTGCGCAACGACCTCGGCCGGGTCGCTGACACCGGCACCGTCACCGTCGCCGAACTGCTGACGGTACGGGCCGCACCCGGCGTGTGGCACCTGGTGTCGACGGTGACGGCCAAGGTCCGCCCCGAGATCCCCAACACCGCGCTGCTGGCCGCGACCTTCCCACCGGCGTCGGTGACCGGAACTCCGAAAACCCGTGCCCGGCAATTGCTTTCACAGTGGGAACCCCGCCGCCGCGGGGTGTACTGCGGGACGCTGGGGATGGCCTCCCCGATTGCGGGCACCGAACTGAACGTGGCGATCCGCACCGTCGAATTCGATGCGACCGGGGCGGCCGTACTTGGCGTCGGCGGCGGGATCACGGCCGACTCCGACGCGAAAGCCGAATGGCAGGAATGCCTCGACAAGGCCGCCGCAGTGGTTCACGCTGGGTCGCGCGTCCGCAGCACCGCCTCGTAAAGCTCCCGTTTCGACGGTGCGCCCGGGTGGGTCTCGACCACCTGGCCGCAGGCGTCCTTGACCCGCATTCCATCGGCGACCAGCGCCTCGACCTCGGCGACCAGCGTCGGCAGGTCGGTGGTCGGAACCGCGGGGGCGAGCACCACGGTGATCTCGCCGAGCACCTTGTCGTCTGCCCACTCCGCCAGCTCGGCCAGCGTGCCGCGCAGGATCTCCTCGTGCACTTTCGTCAGCTCCCGGCACACCACCACCCGACGGTCCGCACCGAGTTCGTCGACCGCGTCACGCAGGCAGTCGGCCAGCCGCCGGGGAGATTCGAAGAACACGCAGGTGCGTTGCTCGGCGGCCAAGCCGGCCAGCCAGGTCCGTCGCGCGGACTGCTTGCGCGGGGCGAATCCCTCGAAACAGAACCGGTCCGACGGCAGCCCGGACACCGCCAATGCGGTGGTGACCGCCGACGGGCCGGGCAGGCAGGTGACAAGCACGCCCTCGTCGATGCACGCCGTCACCATCCGATAGCCGGGGTCGTTGATCAGCGGCATCCCGGCGTCGCTGACCACCAGCACGGTGGCGCCCGCCTTGATGTCGTCGAGCAGCGCGGGAACCCGGGCCGCCTCGTTCTGGTCGAACAGGCTGACCACCCGCCCGGCGATCCGCACATCCAGGGATTGCGCCAGGGAGCGCACCCGCCGAGTGTCCTCGGCGGCCACCACGTCGGCGGTCGCGAGGGCGTCGACCAGTCGTTTCGAGGCGTCCCCCGGCTGACCCAGCGGCGTCGCACCGAGGATCAGTCGGCCGGCGGTCACGGCGGGCAGGAGTGAAGCGACTCGGGGATCGGCACGTCGACAGAATACGATCGCAGGCGATGTCCACGACAGCCGATGACCTCGCCGTGCACGAACGGCATGTGCCCGTCATCAGCCCGGGACCGTTGGTGCCGGTCGCCGACTTCGGCCCGGTCGACCGCATCGAAGGCTGGGTTGCCACCGCGATCATCACCGCGCTGGCAGCGCTGACCCGGTTGATGAGCCTGGCTTCGCCCACCGACGCGGGCACCCCGATCTTCGACGAGAAGCACTACGCGCCGCAGGCCTGGCAGATGCTGTCCAACTACGGCGTCGAGGACAACCCCGGCTTCGGGCTGGTGGTGCACCCGCCGGTGGGCAAGCAGATGATCGCATTGGGCGAGGCGATCTTCGGCTTCAACGGAGTGGGCTGGCGGTTCACCACCGCACTGCTGGGCGTGATGCTGGTCCTGCTGGTGGTTCGGATCGTGCGGCGGATCAGTCGCTCGACGCTGGTCGGATCGATGGCCGGGCTGCTGCTGATCGCCGACGGGGTGAGTTTCGTCGCGGCGCGCACCGCCCTGCTCGACGGCATCCAGACCTTCTTCGTGGTCGCGGCGTTCGGGGCGCTGATCGTCGACCGCGACCAGGTCCGCGAGCGAATGCACAACGCCCTGCTGGAAGGGCGCATCGCCGAGACGCCGTGGGGTCCCCGTCTCGGGGTGCGGTGGTGGCGCTTCGGCGCGGGGGTGCTGCTGGGTCTGGCGTTCGCGACGAAGTGGTCGGGGCTGTACTACATCGTGTTCTTCGGCGCGATGTCGCTGGCGTTCGACATCGCCGCCCGGCGCGCCTACCGGGTGCCGCGGCCCTGGTTCGGCACGATCCGCCGCGACGTCGGGCCGACCGCCTATGTGTTCCTGGCGATTCCGTTCGCGGTGTACCTCGCGTCGTACGCGTGGTGGTTTTCCTCCGAGACCGCTGTCAATCGGTACGAGGTGGGCCAGTCGATCGGCGAGCGGCAGTGGTATCAGCCGCCGGATGCGATCCGGTCGCTGTGGCACTACACGTACAAGGCGTATCACTTCCATTCGACGCTGACGAACGCGAACGGCAACCACCACCCGTGGGAGTCCAAGCCGTGGACGTGGCCGATGTCGTTGCGGCCGGTGCTGTATGCAATCGACAACCAGAACGTCCCGGGCTGCGGCGCCGCCTCCTGCGTGAAGGCCGTGATGCTGGTCGGCACCCCCGCCATGTGGTGGCTGGCGGTGCCGGTCCTGTTCTACGCGGTGTGGCGCGCGTTCATTCGACGCGACTGGCGCTACGCCGTCGTGCTCACCGGTTACAGCGCCGGATTCCTGCCCTGGTTCGCCGACATCGACCGGCAGATGTACTTCTTCTACGCGGTGCCGATGGCGCCGTTCCTGGTCATGGCGATTGCGCTGATCCTCGGCGACATCCTGCACGCGCGCAATCAGAATGCCGAGCGGCGAACGCTCGGGCTGATCGCGGTGAGCTGCTACATCGCGCTGGTGATCACGAACTTCGCCTGGCTCTACCCGGTGCTGACCGGCGTGCCGATCTCGCAGGCGACGTGGAACATGGAGATCTGGCTGCCCAGCTGGCGCTAGAGCGGATATGCGGTTATCCGCAGCGCGAGATCGACAGCAAGGTCGTGATTCCCAGATTTCCACAGCCCTGAGGTCGATTTCGCGGTCCTGACTAGTAGGTTCTGATCCCGCGCCGCAGCATGCGGTCATGTCGTCGCCGATCATCGGAAGTGCCGCAATCGCCGGCGGGCTGCTCACGCGGGGCCAGCTGCGCTGGAACTACGTCGCACTACATCCGGACGTGTACATCCCGAAGGGATGCGAGCGCACCCTCGACGTACGCACGAGGGCTGCTGCGCTGTGGGTGCCGGACGGCATCATCGCCGGGCGGGCGGCGGCCGCACTCCACGGGGCTTCATGGGTCCCCGCGACCGTACCCATCGAGCTGATCGGCCATGCCCGACGCCGCCAGACCGGCGTCATCGTGCGCGAGGAACGCATCCGCGTGGGCGAGTGCGGGCCGATGGCAGACCTTGTCGTCACGACGCCGGAGCGCACCGCGCTCGACCTCGCTCGCCACCTGGGGCGAGGCGAGGCCGTAGTCCACCTCGACGCTCTGGCCGCGGCTACCGGAATCGACCCTGCCGCCGTGCTCTCGCTTGCCGATCGCTACCCGGGAGCACGAGGTATCCGACAAGCGCGAAACTCGGTATCGCTCATGGATTCCGGCGCCCAGTCGCCACGAGAGTCCTGGCTGAGGCTGCTGTTGATCGACGCGGGATACCCTCGCCCCGCCACTCAGATTCCGGTCTCGGACGGCTACACAACGGCGTTCATCGACCTGGGCTGGGATGAACCGAAGATCGGACTGGAGTACGAGGGTGCGCACCACCAGTCCGATCGCGGCCAACACGTTCGCGACATCAGCCGCTACGACATGCTCGAGGCCATGGGCTGGCTGATCATCCGCGTGGTGAAGGAGCACAGCCGCGCGTACATCCTTCACCGCGTAGACAACGCCTTCACCCGCCGGCGACTCTCACTGGCGAGACCTGCGTGAGGGTCGTCATTCCGGCCGACGAACAGCCATGGTGTCGATCTCACCGAGGTTTTAGAGCCCCAGCAGCGGCTTCAGCAGTTCGCCGATCGCGGCGACGCCACCGGGCTTGTACCCGCTGATCGTCGCAGCGGACAGGATGACGCCGTCGACGCCCGCGTCGAGCACCTTGGTCTTGATCTGGTCGGCGATCTGCTCCGGGTTGCCGAAGACAGCCTGCTGCTTGAAGTCGTCCGGGATCATGTCGGCGGTGATGTTTTCGTCGATGAGCGCGATCGCGAGCACACTGGTCTCCAATGTGGCGGGGTCGCGGCCGATCTTCTCGCACGCGTCGGCGACCACCTGAACCTTGCGGGGCAGCTCGTCGAAGCCGGCGATGATGTTCAGGTGATCGAAGTGCTTGGCAGCCAACGGGATTGTCTTCTTCTCGCCGCTGCCGCCGATCATCAGCGGGATGTGGTCGCGGAAGCGCGGATTGGCGAACGCCTCCTTGGTTTGGTAGTACTTTCCGTCCACCGTCACTCGCTCGCCCTTGAGCATCGGCAGGATGATGTCCAACGCTTCGTGCAGCTTGTTGAACCGGTCGGTGAAGGTGCCGAACTCGTAGCCCAGCGAGTCGTGCTCGAGTTCGAACCAGCCGGTGCCGATGCCGAGAACCGCCCGGCCCTGGCTCATCACGTCGAGGGTGGTGATCTCCTTGGCCAGCAGGGCCGGGTTGCGATAGGTGTTGCCGGTGACGAGCGTGCCGAGCTGAACCCGGTTCGTCGCCGTCGCCAGCCCGCCCAGCGCGGTGTAGGCCTCCAGCATCGGCTCCTCAGGCGCACCGAGCCCGGGTAGTTGATAGAGGTGGTCCATCACGAAGACGGAGTCGAACCCGGCGGCTTCGGCCTCCTGGGCCTGCGCGATCACGGTCGGAAACAGCTCGGCGACGCCGGTGCCGTAGGAGAAGTTGGGGATCTGAAGTCCAAGTTTGATTGCCACGTCTGTGAACCTAACCCCGACTAAGCGGAGCGCGCGCCCCGTTTCACTCTCCGCGAACCCGGGAATAGGCCGCGCCGTAAGGTCGGAGCCATGAAAAGCCGTGCCGCGATCGTCCGTGAGGTCGGCGGCTCATGGTCGGTCGAGGATTTCGAGCTCGATCCCCCGCGCTCCGGCGAGGTGCTGGTGCAGATGGCCGCCGCCGGGCTGTGCCATTCCGACGACCACATCCGCAACGGCTTCATGTCACCGCCCTCCGGACCAAGGGATGCCCCGACGTCACGTCCCCCGACCATCGGGGGCCACGAGGGTTCGGGCGTGGTCGTCGAGGTCGGCCCCGGTGTCACCGGGCTGGCTCCCGGCGACCATGTGGTGACCTCCTTCGTCGCGGTGTGCGGCCACTGCCGCTGGTGCGCATCGGGCATGGAGTACCTGTGCGACAAGGGCGCCGGCGTGCTGACACCGGGCATGCCGACCGACGGCACATTCCGCCACCACACCCTCGACGGCCACGACGTCGGCCACACCTCCAAGATCGGCGCCTTCGCCGAACACACTGTCGTCGCGGCGGATTCGCTGGTGAAGATCGACCCGGACATCCCGCTGGTGCCCGCGGCGCTGCTGGCGTGCGCGATCCCGACCGGCTACGGCTCGGCGGCCCGTCGCGGGGGCGTGCGCGGCGGTGACACCGTGGTGGTGATCGGTGCCGGCGGCATCGGCACCGCCGCCATCCAGGGCGCCCGGATCAACGGTGCTACGACGATCGTTGCGGTGGATCCCCTTGAGAACAAACGTAAGTCGGCTGTCGCCTTCGGGGCAACCCACACGGCGGTCTGGGCGGCCGATGCGAAAGACCTGGTTCGGGACCTGACGCGTGGGGTGATGGCGGACTGCGTGGTCGTCGCACCGTC
The DNA here is from genome assembly GCF_008329905.1 of Mycobacterium sp. ELW1. Classification (NCBI taxonomy): domain Bacteria; kingdom Bacillati; phylum Actinomycetota; class Actinomycetes; order Mycobacteriales; family Mycobacteriaceae; genus Mycobacterium; species Mycobacterium sp. ELW1. Next base: position 4,904,898 of record NZ_CP032155.1, read on the forward strand.
GGACATCACCGGTGACGATGTGCGCGACGCGCTGGCGCTCACCCGCAAGGGCGGCACCTGTGTGCTGACCGGTATGGCGCCGTCCGGCCCGCTGCCGGTACACCTCGACATCCAAGACCTGGTCTTGATGAACAAGACCCTGTGCGGAACTGTGTTCGGCTCGTGCAACCCGCGTTCCGAAATCCCGCTGCTGGCAGGCATGTACAGCGCAGGTCAGCTGCGCCTCGACGAGATGATCACCACACGCTACCGCCTTGACGACATCAACGACGCGTTCGACGACCTGATGCAGGGCCGCCTGATTCGCGGCGTCATCGACTTCGGGATCGCGTGAGCGCTCCCGTGTCATCTCCCCTGTCGGGTATCCGGGTGCTCGAGATCGGCGACCGCATCGCCACCGCCTACTGCGGAAAGCTGCTGCGCGACGCCGGCGCCGAGGTGACGATGGTCGAACCGCCCACCGGTCACCGACTGCGCCGATACCGACCCGACGGTGTCGCACCGTCCGACGGTGACAGCCCGTTCTTCTCGTTCCTGGCCGGCGGCAAGCGCAGCATCGCCGCGCCGTCGGTCACCACCGCCCTGCTGGACTCCGCCGACATCGTCATCCTCGGCGCCACCCCGCAGCAGGCCACCGAGTTGGGCCTCGGGTCGAACGAGATCGCCTGCTGCACAACGCCGATTGTCACCGTGTCGAACTTCGGCTGGAGTGGTCCGTGGACGGAGCTGCCTGCCACCGAGTTCACCATGCAAGCCTGGTGTGGCTCGACCGGGTCACGGGGAGAGCCGGAACGGCCGCCGATCGCCGTCGGCGGCGACCTGGGCGAATTCATCGCCGGTAGCTACGCCGCGTTCTTCGCACTCGCCGCGCACCGCGGCGGTGGCAGCTTCGACATGTCAGTGCTCGAAGCGATGACCACGTCGATGCAGGTGTTCTCCTGGCTGCGTAAGGAATTGATGCTCCTCGAGGTGGTCGGGCGTTCGACCGAAGTGCCGTCCGTGGAGCGCGCCAAGGACGGCTACGTCGGAATTTCGATGGCGACCGGCCAGCAGTGGCAGGACTTCTGCGCCATGGTCGAATGCCCCGACCTGGCCGACGTTCCCGAGCTGCGATTCCAGGTCGGCCGCTGGGAACAGCGCGACCTCATCCGGGCCCGAATCGGCGACTGGTTCGCCACCCATACCGTCGCGGAGATCGTCGAACTGGCCGAGCTGTTCCGGATTCCGATGGCGGCCATCGGCAACGGTGAAACCCTGCACGGGATGGATCATTTCGTCGCACGGAAGTCGTTCGTCGATCATCCCGCCGGATTCCGGGCGCCGGGCCCGCCGTGGCGGATGAGCCGCACGCCCCCGCTACCGCCGGCGCTGCCGCCGGCTGTCGGTGACACCGCGGGCGACTGGACGCCACGGGGGAAGCCGGACCGCACGGGCCTGCCGCTCGACGGCGTCCGGATCGTGGATCTGACCGCGTTCTGGGCCGGCCCGGCCGCCACCCATCTGCTGGCGATGCTCGGTGCCGACGTGGTGAAGATCGAGTCGGTGCAGCGCCCGGACGGGATGCGCTTCGCCGGCGGGTTCCGCGCGGACGTCGAACGGTGGTGGGAGTACAGCTGGGTCTTCCACGGCGTCAACTCCGGCAAGCGCTCAGTGACCCTGGACCTGGAATCCGACTATGGCAGAGCGCTTTTCGGCCGGATGGTCGCCGAGGCCGACGTGGTGATCGAGAATTTCACGCCCCGGGTGATGGAGAACTTCGGCCTGGGCTACGAGGCGCTGCGCGGATTCAACGAGCAGATCATCGAGGTCCGCATGCCCGGGTTCGGGCTCGACGGCCCGTGGCGCGATCGAGTGGGCTTCGCGATGACGATGGAGCAGCTCGCCGGGCTGGCCTGGATCACCGGCTATCCCGACGGCCTGCCGACCGCACCGCGCGGCGCGTGCGACCCCCTGGCCGGAGTGCACGCCGCGTTCCTCACCCTCGCGGCTCTGGAGCACCGCCGGCGCACCGGGCAGGGGCAGCTGATCGAGGTGCCGATGATCGACGTGGTGCTCAACGCCAGTGCGCTGCAGGTCATCGAACGGGACGCCGCCGGCGTGCTGCTGACCCGCCGCGGCAACCGCGGGCACGAGTTCGCCGTGCAAAACGTCTACGCCTGCGCCGGGGATGACCAGTGGGCGGCGGTCAGTATCCGCCACGACTCCGACTGGACCGCGCTCACAGCGCTTCTCGGTCAACCGGACTGGGCTCACAACATCACCTACACCGCCGACGCCGGCGACCTCATCGACGGCCATCTCGCCGAGTGGCTTGCGACCCGGCCCCGAGACGAGGCCGTCGGAGCACTGCTCGCCGCCGGGATACCCGCGGCACCCGTTCTGCAGCCGCCCGACGTGATCGACAACCCCTCGCTGCAGGCACGTGGGTTCTTCCAGACGGTGTCACACCCGTTGTGCGGACCACTGCCCTACCCACGGCCGCCGGTCACCGGGCACTTCGTCGCCGAGGCGGCTCCGCTACTGGGTCAGCACAACGCGGACATCCTCGGCGGCACGCTGGGCTTGACCGATCAGGACCTGGCCCGCCTGGAGGCCGACGACGTGATCGGGTCCTGGCCGCTCGGCCTGTGACCGCCCGTCCGGTGGATCCAGTCACCGGGCTTCACTCTCCAGGTGCGGCGGGCGTATTCGATCTCGGTGTAGGGCCATTGCGTGACGATGCGACCATCGGGTGAGCGGAAATAGCTGCCGCACTGCGTCCACACCGTCTGTTCGAGTTCGGCGGAGATCTCGTCGTTGAATCGCCGTTCGGCGTCCGGGTTCACCTCCAGCGTGCCGCCCTTGCGGCGCAGGCGCGCCACCGCGTCGGCGGCCAGCCGGGCTCCGGCCTCCAGGATGTAAACGATCGAGTTGCCACCCTGATTGGTGTTGGGCCCGTACAACATCAGGAAATTCGGGAAGCCGCTCACCGCGACGCCGAGGTAGGCGCTGGGGTCCTCGCCCCAACGCTCGTGCAGCGACTGTCCCCCGACGCCGGTGACCTCGATGCCGGCGAGGTAGCGGCTGGTCTGGAATCCGGTGGCCAGCACGATGACGTCAGCCTCGGTCGTCGACGACGCGGTGCACACCGCATTCTCGGTGACCTTCTCGATGGGCTCGGTCACCAATGACACGTTGTCCCGCTGCAGTGCGGCGTAGTAGTCGCCGCCGAGCAGCACTCGCTTGCAGCGGAACGGGTAGTCCGGGGTGAGCGCGTCGCGGAGCTGTTCGTCGGTGACGTTGCGGCGCAGGAACTCTTCGGCGATGTGCTGTCTCCCCGTCACCCTGGGGTCGTCGATTCGCAGCGCGGTGTTGTCGTGCTGTTCCTTCCACAGCCGCCACCGCTCACGGCGCCCGGCCCAGGGGATGCGATGGAAGCGGTCGAGCTCACCGGCGGTGAAGGCACGATCGTCCTTGGGCACCATCCACGGCGGTGTGCGCTGGAAGACCGTCAGCTGGGCGGCGTCCCTGGCCAGCTCCGGAACGATCTGCACCGCACTGGCTCCCGTGCCGATGACCGCCACCCGGCAGCCGGTGACGTCGGCGCGCGGATCCCACCGCGCCGTGTGCATGATCGAACCGCCGAAGTCCGTCAACCCGTCGATATCGGGCAGCTTGGGCTCACCGAACAACCCCACCGCGCTGATCACCACGTCGGCGTAGAACGCGAAACCGCTTCCGGTACTGACTGATTCGAGGTCGAGATCCCACTGTTGCGCGCCTTCGCTCCAGCGCAGGCTCCGCACCGCGGTGCCGGTCAGCAGGTGCCGCTCCAGATCGAAGTCCTTGGCCACCGACTCCAGGTAGGCCAGGATCTCCGGCTGCCGGGCGTAGGTGCGGCTCCAGTTCCGGTTGGGCGCGAACGAGAACGAGTAGAGGTGGCTCTGGATGTCGCACGCCGCACCGGGGTAGGTGTTCAGCCGCCAGGTTCCGCCGACTCCGTCACAGCGTTCGATGATCGCGATGTCGTCGATACCGATGCGCCGCAACGCGACCGCCGCGGCAAGCCCGCCGAACCCGGCGCCGATGATCGCCACCCGCGGTGATCGCCGCCGCACCACTGCCCGCAGCCGGCCGGTCAGGTATCGAGCTTTCATCTCCCGGCACCGCGCGAGATCTCGAGCCCGTCGAGCGTGCCGGCCGCCCGCCACGCGGCCAGTATGTCGGCGTATTCGGTTGGGGTGCCGTAGAAAAAGCTACCCTGCCGGGTGGTGGCGTTGGCCATGCCTTCCCGGTTGTAGTACCCCGGGGTGCAGTTCCTGGCGCGGTCGGCGGTCCCCGCGGATCTGCCAACCACGATGTCCACCCAGTTGTCCTCGGCGGCCGCCGTCGATTCGACGCGGGTCACGTTGCGGGCCAAGCTCTCGGCGATGATCCATGCGACGTGGGTGGCCTGGACGTCGAGCAGGTAGGGGAAGTTCACCGTGAAGCCCGACTGCGCGATGCTCTCGACGAAGAGGTTGGGGAACCCGGCGACCATCAAGCCGTGTAGCGTCCGGACTCCGTCACACCACTTGTCGGTCAATGTGAGGCCGTCGCGGCCGAGCACCTCGAACCCGGTGCGTCGCGCGTACTCGGTGCCCACCTCGAATCCGGTCGCGAAGATCAGGCAGTCGAGTGGATGCTCGACACCGTCGACCATGACGCCGCGTTCGGTGATGCGGTCCACGCCGCGGCCGTGGGTGTCGACCAGAGTCACGTTGGGGCGGTTGAACGTTGCCAGGTAGTCGTCGTGGAAGCACGGCCGCTTGCAGAAGTAGCCGTACCACGGTTTGAGCGCCTCGGCGGTGTCCGGATCGGCCACGATCGCGTCGACGCGGGCGCGGACCTCCTCCATCTTCGCGAAGTCGGCCAGCTCGCCATCCTGCATCACCAGCAGCGTCTTGACGATGCTGGTCCAGGCGTCGGCCACCAGGTCCTCGTCGGCGTCGCCGCCGGCGGTGAGCTGCTGGAAGTTCTCGATGCGGCGCCGTTGCCAGCCAGGCGTCAGCGTCGCGGCCCATTGTGCATCGGTGGGCCGGTTGGCGCGGACGTCGACCGATGACGGGGTGCGCTGGAACACCGAGAGATGACCGGCGGCGCGCGCCAGGTGTGGGACGCACTGCACGGCCGTCGCACCGGTACCGATGATCCCGATCCGCTTGTCGGCCAACAGTTCCAGGTCTGCCCCGGTGTAGTCGTAATCCCACCGGCTGGTGTGGAAGGTATGCCCGGCGAACGACGCGATGCCGGGGATGCCCGGGAGTTTCGGCTTCTGCAGGTACCCGTTGGCCATCGAGACGAACCGGGCGCGGATCGCGTCACCGCGATCGGTGTCCACGATCCACCGCTCGCTCCGCTCGTCCCACCGGATCCGGCGGACCTCGGTGTGCAGGAGGGCATTGCGATAGAGGTCGTAGTGCTCCGCGATGCGCCGGCAGTGCGCGAAGATCTCCGGGCCCTTGGCGTACTTCTCGGTCGGCAGATAACCGACTTCCTCCAACAGCGGCATGTAGACGTAGGACTCGACGTCGCAGGCGATGCCGGGGTATCGGTTCCAGTACCAGGTGCCGCCGACGTCGGCTGCCTTGTCGATCAGCCTGATGTCGGCGATGCCGAGTTCCCGCAGCCGGGCACCGGTCAGAAGACCGCCGAACCCGGCGCCGATGATCGCGACGTCGACCTCGTCGGTGACCGGCTCGCGCGGCTCGGGCGCACCGGACCACGGGTCGGATGCGAAGCCGGCGAAGGCACCGGCCACCTCGACGTACTGACCGATACCGTCGGGGCGCAACCGGATCTCGCGCTCCCGCGCATAACGGGCGCGCAGCGCCTCGGGATCGAACGGCAGTCCGGTCACGCCGTACCCACCGCGGTGGCGATGACTTTGGTCTCGAGGTACTCGGAGAAGCCGGCCACACCCATCTCGCGGCCGTTGCCCGACTGCTTGTAGCCGCCGAACGGGGTGTCGGCCGAATACCACACTCCCCCATTGACACTGACCGTTCCGGTCCGCAACCGCGCAGCCACCGAGGCCGCCCGCTCCGGGTCGGAACTCCACACCGCCGCGGACAGCCCGTAGGGCGAGTCGTTGGCGATGGCGACGGCGTCGTCGTCACCGTCATGCGCCAGCACCACCAGCACCGGGCCGAAGATCTCCTCGCGCGCCACTCGTGCCGAATTGTCGAGGCCGCGAATCACCGTGGGCGCGATGAAATATCCGCGGTCCAGCCCGCCAGGACGACCTCCGCCGCAGGCAAAGGAGCCGCCTTCATCCAGTGCCAGGTCGAGATAGCCCTGCACGCGGTCCCGCTGACGCGCCGAGATCAGCGGGCCGCACACCGTCGCGGGATCGGTCGGGTCGCCGACCGCGATACCGCCCATCGCCGCGGCGGTGGCATCCACGGCCTCGTCGTATCGGTTGCGCGGCACCAGCAACCGGGTGGTGAACGCGCAGCCCTGGCCGGCGTGCCGGGAGACCGCGACGGCAGCCGCGCCGCATGCCCGGCCCAGATCGGCGTCGTCCAGCACGACGAACGCCGACTTGCCGCCGAGTTCGAGGAAGACCTTGGTGATGTTGCCGGCTGCGGCGGCCATCACCGCGGTACCGGTGGTTGTCGACCCGGTGAACGACACCACGTCCACTCGGGGGTCCCCGCACAGCTGCGCACCCAGTCGCGGATCGCCTGCGGTCACGATGTTGACCACACCCGGCGGGAAGTCGGTGTGTTCGGCGATGATCCGGCCGATGTGGGCGGCGCACCACGGTGTCTCGGGAGCGGGCTTGAGGACCACGGTGTTGCCTGCCGCCAGCGCCGGCCCCAGCTTGGCGAGGTTGATCTGATGCGGGAAGTTGAACGGTGTGATCGCGCCGACGACGCCGTACGGCTCACGGACCACCCAGCGCTGCGTCGCGATACCCATCGGGGATGCCACCCCGAGATCGGTTTTCCACGAATAGCTTTCGGCGGTGTCGGCGGGGAAGGCCAGATCATTGACCGGGCCTTCCAGGTGTGAACCGTGCGTGAAGGTCACCGGCGCGCCCACCTCGGCAACGGTCACCGAGCGCAGTTCCTCGATCTCCGCGATCAGAGCCGTACGCAACTGGCGAAGGCAATGCACGCGCAGCGCCACATCACGGGCCCAGTCGCCGTGGTCGAACGCGACGCGCGCGGCGGCGATCGCACGGTCCATGTCCGCGTTGTCGGCGTCGGCTGCCAGCCCGATCTGCTCCTCGGTGGCCGGATTGACGGTGCCGAACGTGCCCGCCCCGCCGGGCACCAGCTTCCCGTCGACCAGCAGATCGGTCACAGCGGGTCCCGGGCCACCGGACATGACATGCACCGCGGACCGCCGCGGCCGGTGCCGAGCTCGGAGGCGGCGATCGGCAGCACTTCGATACCCGAATCCTGCAGCCGGGCATTGGTTTCGGTGTTGCGTTCGTAGGCGACGACGACGCCGGGGGCCACCGCGAGGGTGTTGTTGCCGTCGTCCCACTGCTCGCGTTCGGCGGTCACCGGGTCCAGCCCGGTGTCGATCACCCGCAACGCGGTTCCCATCGCGTCGGCGGCCGCCTTCACGAACGGCGCCTCGTCGAGGATTTTCACCCCGTCGGGTGTGCGTTTGATGGTGAACGCCGACAGCGAGTCACTGATCGCCGGGTACATCACCACTGCGTCGACGTCGACCATCGTGCAGACGGTGTCCAGGTGCATCTGGGCCCGCTCCTGGGCGATCGGAACGGCCAGCACCGTGTGGGCCAATCCGTCATCGAACAGGCTGCGCGCCAACGCTTCCGCACCCGCCGGGGTGGTGCGCTCGCCGACGCCGACGGCCACCACGCCAGGCGAGAGCAGTAGCACGTCTCCGCCTTCCACCGGCGCCGTGTGCGATTCGTAGGCGCGACGCACACCGAGGAAGCGCGGGTGATGCGCGTAGATGAGGTCGGTGAGTGAGGTCTCACGCATCCGCGCGGGCAGCGCCAGTGAGGTGATCGCGACCCGAGGGCCGATCCAGAACGACGAGTCGCGGGTGAACAACAGGTTCGGCAGCGGCTCGATGACGAAATCGCCGCCGTGATGCATCAGCCGGACCAGCGACATGTCCGACGTTGCGCCCGAGGGCAATTCGGTGAAGGTCATGCCCGCCATCAGCACATGCGCCAGCGCCGCCGGCTCCAGGCTGCGCAGGTACGCCGAAAGTTCCTGCGCCAGAGGAAGTCCCAGGCGCCGCGCATCGACCGCCGCGGAGATGCCCTGCATCCTGGCCGCCCCACTGTTGAGCGCCTCGGTCAGCAGTTCGGACAGCAACAGCACTTCCACGCCCCGCGACCGCAGCAGATCGGCGAACGCATCGTGTTCCTGCTGGGCCCGCGCGACCCACGGCAGACCGTCGAACAGCAGTTTGTCGTTGTTGCGTGGGGTCAACCGCTGCAGTTCGGCGCCGGGACGGTGCAGGATGACGACCCGCAGCGTCCCGACCTCGGAGTTGGAGCCAAGTACGGCGGCAGTCACGAATAGCACCGTAACAACACCTCAGCCAGCTCATCTATCGTCGACGTGTGACCGAGCACGAACTGGGGCCCGGCGAGCTCGCGGCGCGAGCCGGTGTGGCGATCTCGGCACTGCATTTCTACGAGCGCGAGGGCCTGATCAGCAGCCGCCGAACGTCGGGCAACCAGCGGCGTTACTCTCGCGACACGCTGCGGCGGGTGGCCTTCATCCGGATGTCCCAGCGCCTCGGCATCCCCCTGGCCAGGGTCCGCGAAGCACTGGCCACCTTGCCGTCCGACCGGGTTCCCACCAGCCGGGACTGGGCGCGGCTGTCGGCGGGCTGGCGCGACGACCTCGATGAGCGGATCGGCCACCTGCAGCGGTTGCGCGACAACCTCGCCGACTGCATCGGCTGCGGTTGTCTGAGCCTGCGCAGCTGCGCACTTTCCAACCCGGAAGACGTCCTCGCCGGACACGGTCCCGGGGCGGCGAAGCTCTGATTTCGAACAGACGTGCGATATCCTCGAGCCTGTGTCTGTCCCGGTTCAGGGCGCACTGTTCGAGCACAGTGAGCGCCGAGAGCTCGGTGCCGGCGCGTGGATCGACATGCGCTCGGCATGGGTCGACGACGCCGATGCGTTGTTCGACGCCCTGCTCCACGACGTCGCCTGGCGCGCCGAACGGCGGCAGATGTATGACCGGGTGCTCGACGTTCCGCGCCTGGTCAGCTTCCACGATCTGCTGACCGAGCCGCCGCCGAATCCCGCGATCACGAAGCTGCGCCGTCGCCTCAACGATGTGTACGCCGGCGAATTGGGTGAGCCGTTCACCAGCGCCGGGCTGTGCCTGTACCGCAACGGCGACGACAGCGTGGCATGGCACGGCGACACCATCGGCCGCAGCAGCACCGAGGACACCATGGTGGCGATCGTCAGCCTCGGCGCCACCCGAGTGTTCGCGCTGCGGCCCCGCGGCGGCGGACAGTCGCTGCGGCTGCCGCAACACCACGGTGACCTGCTGGTGATGGGCGGTTCGTGCCAACGCACCTGGGAGCACGCCGTACCCAAAACCGCGCTGCCGAAAGGCCCGCGGATCAGCATCCAGTTCCGCCCGCGCGACGTGCGCTGAGCTCAGCCGCGGATCGCGTTGACGCCGGCGACCAGCAGATCGCGGGCCCGCCCGGTGTTCACCGGCACGACCGGCTTGTCGGGCAGGACCAGCGGGTTGGCGCTCACGATCACCTGATAGACCCCGAAATGGGCGGAGTAGTTGTACGTCTCGCCGGTGCGCGCCTGGTTGTTGACCACGGCCTGCAGCACCCGGTGGACGCCCAGCGTCGTGGCGCCCTCGACCGTGGGCGCCTCGACCGACTCCACCAACCCGCGTATCGCGCTGCCACTGAAGGTGACCTTGCGGCAGTCCGGCCCGGGTTCGGTCACCGGCACCGCCGAATCGGTTTCGACGGCGATCACGATGAAGCGGTTGCCCTGGCCCTCGGCCGACACGGCGGCCATATTGCCCTGGGTGCCCTGCGGCACGAGTTGTCCGGTGGCGTACTTCGCACAGGACGGCGGATCGAAGGTCAGGCCGTCGGGCAGTTTCTGGCCGGCCAGCACCTGCGGGTCGATTCCGGTCTTGGCGACCTCGGAGACCGTGAAGTCCGGACCGAAGCTCGACTTCACCGTCGTCACCTTGGCGATATCGGCCTTCGGTCCGGCCGGTGCGCCCGATGAACACGCGACCACAAGTCCGGCGCACACCACTGCGACGACCGCGCCGGGTTTCAACATCGTGGCCAATGTACCTGCCTCACCCGCGCAAGGCAGCGACCGAAGCGACCAGGAGTTCGCCGACGGACCGGGAATCCAGTGCCGGATGCGGTGATCCGGGATCGGTGACCAGGGTGACGTAGACGACGTGGCCGTCGGCGTAGGCCTGCGCGGTGACGGCCTGCCCGTCGACCTCGGTGCCGGACTCGACGACGGTGCGGGTGGTGACCGTCATCGCGACGGTCCGGGCACCGTCGATGCCGGGCGCTTCGGACGCGGGCGCCAGGGTCACATCACCGGTGGTGTGCGCGAACGTCATCGTCCACCGGGCGCAGTCATCGACCATCGCGTCATCCGGCGCCGGCTGGGCGGGCACCGCGACGACGACGTAAAGGGTTCCGCCCGCCCCCGACGCCGAGTAGCCGCGCGCGCCGTGATCGGCGGGCGCCGGGTCTGCCAGCCCCGCGCACTGCGGCGGGTCCGCCGTCCATCCGGATCCGAAGCCCCACAGGCCCGCAGCGCTCACCGGCCCGGCCACGTCGGCGATCTCATAGCCGACCGGAAGCGACGACCGGATGCGTTTGATGTTCGCCGGGTTGAGCACGCCGGCGCCGGGTGCCGACGTCGACGAGGACGACGACGACGACGACGGCGGCGCAGTCTGCGCGCACGCCGCCAGACCGACGCCCGTCGCCAGGCACAGTGTCGTCGTCAGGCAGACGATCAGCCGCCGCACGGGGCCTTGATACCACTGATTGTTCGGCCGGTGCGCGTGCCTCGCGGGCTAACGTGTCAGCCATGTGTACTCGAGTGCTGTGGAACACCAATGACCTAGCAGTCCTCACCGGGCGCTCGATGGACTGGCCGGAGTCCACGCAACCGTTGATCGTCGGGTTTCCCCGCGGGCGGGACCGCGACGGCAGCCGGCCGACCGGAATCGTCGCCGACCCGAATCCGCTGCAGTGGACCAGCCGCTACGCCAGCCTGGTGACGACCGTCTACGGACTGGGCACCGTGGACGGCCTCAACGAGGCGGGCCTGGCGGGCCACGGGCTGTACCTGAACGAGACGGACTTCGGCCCGCGCGACCCGGCCAAGCCCGGGGTGCAGGCCGGACTGTGGTTGCAGTATCTGCTGGACCAGGCGGACACGGTGGCCGAGGCGCTTCGGTTGATGGACGAGATTCAGCTGGTGAAGGTGTCGGCCCACGGACGCGACGCCAACCTGCACGTCGCCCTCGAGGACGCCGGTGGCGACTCGGCGGTCATCGAATTCGCCCAGGGCCAGGCGGTGGTCCACCACGGCCGCCAGTTCACGTTGATGACCAACGATCCCACCTACGACGAGCAGCTGAATCTGCTTTCCCTGCAAGACTTTTCCCATCCGAGCCGGGAGATGCCGTTGCCGGGGAACGTCAACCCGGTCGATCGGTTCCAGCGCGCCGCTTACTACAGCGCTCTGCTGCCCACACCGAGTTCGCAGCGCGAGGCCGTTGCGAGCGTGATGGCGATCATGCGCAATGTGTCGGTTCCGTTCGGCGCGCCCTATGGCGACTTCGGCGTCTACAACACCGAATACCGGACAGTGACCGACCTGACCAACCGGATGTACTTCTTCGAGTTGACCACCAGCCCCAACGTCGTGTGGGTCGACATGGACCGGTTGACGCTCGACGACACGCCAGTCGCCGTCGACCCCTACGACGAATCGCTGATCGGCGACATCACCGACCGCTTCACGCCGCGCGAGATGGCGTTCTAGCGGTTGAGGCGCCAGATGTCGGTCGACATCAGCGTCGCGAACGAACACCACAACGGGTAGGGCGCCAGCGCCGCTCCGAGCTTCGGGTCCACCGCTGCGGATCTGCGCGCCAAATCGGCACTGCTGATCGCGAGCGCACCGGCCGCCACCGCTGACGGCCCGAGCTTGTGCGACTTGAAGAACAGCCAGCTCCACCCGGCATTGAGCACCAGGTTGGCGCCCAGCGCGCCGATGTAGGCGCGGGCCTTGGCGTCTTCGCCATTGTCACGCAGTTTGTCGATCGTCGCCGCCGACGTCACGGCGATGTCGGCGTACAACGTCGTCCACGCCACCGGAAACACGGCGTTCGGCGGAACATAGCGGGGTTTACGGATCCGCGGGTACCAGGTCTCGACGCCAGCCTTGCTGGCGATGCTCCCGGTCACGGCGGCAGCGGCGGTGGCCAATGAGGTTGCGACGATGGACTTTCCCATGGCGCCAACTTACCCACGCGCAAGATCTGCAAACGCGTGCCCTCGGCGGGCGTCACACAGTGGTCAGAACCGGGCTCGGTGGCGACCGACTCCGGCGTGCGCCGGTGTGGCGGTTCCGGGCTGCGGTCGCGCGGACCGGGATTGCGGCGTGCGGGGTTTGAGGCCTGCGGCGCCGTGTGGCCGCGCGGTCACGCGGGCAGTGGCGGGGGCCGGACCGCTCGGTGGCATCGCGGTGGGAAGCATCGCGGTGGGAAGCCGTGTGCCGCCGACCCCGAAGGGTCCGGCGGGCGTCGTTCCGAGTGGACGCCCCAACCCAGCCGCGTGCAGTCCGTCGTCCAGTCCGACGGGGATCGCGGCGAGGAGATCGCGGACCATGGTCGCCGGGTCTTTCGGATTGCTCAGCGTCGCCGGCGTCGGCTCGCCCGGGCTGATGGTGCGGTCGTAGGCCCATTCGACGATCACCCGCAGCGGTGCGTCGAGGACGTCGAGGATCGGTCCCGGTACGCCGAGCTGGGCCAGCGGCATGAGCAGCGGCAGGCGCCGGGTTGGCAATAGGTAGTACGTGGTGTCGCCGGTGGTGCCCTGATTCAGCGCGCCGGCGACGGACACGGTGTAGTGCTCGTGCAGGTACACGATGCCGGCCAGCGCGTTGAGGTCGGCCAACAGGTTCAGCGGACGCCGCGGGAAGTCGGCCCATCCGTCGTACTGCTGCGCGATGTCGGCGGTCAGGAATCGACAGTTGGTGCCGCCGGCATCGCAGCTGTCAGTGGGGGTCGCACCGTCGAATGTGACTCCGAGGACGGGGATGTAGAGGCCCGCGAAGCGTTCGAGAAAGCCTCCGTTCGGCCGGTTCGGATTGCTGACGACCACGAACGAGATGGCCGGCGGCGCGCCGATGGAGGCGCGGTACTGCGCGATGAGGTCCCGCTTGACGATCGACGCGACCCTCGCGCTCTGCGAATACCCGAAGACCACGTAATCCGATGCTGGGCCGTCGGCACCGAGATGCGTTGCCTCGCATGATGTCCGGCCTTGCAGGCAGTTGCCCAGATTAGCGGCACCTGCCGCGACAGACGTGTCGAAACGGTCCGCGCCGGCCACCGGCCAGAACTGTTCGGGGGTGCCGACGGCGACCCGGTGGTAGGTGCCGGGATCCGATGAATCGGCCCGTACCGCCCCGGTGGGGGCGATGAAGAGATCGAGCGCGCCCTGCGTGAACTGCTCGATGAAACCGCGGGACTCACCCACCAGAGGGTGTCCCGTGCCGCCCATTATCAGGGCGGTGGTGGCCGCCAGCTGAACAGCGACGGTCAGCATCGCCACCGCGACGACGCCCGACACGGCCAGGCACAGCAAGCGCACCACGGTGCCCATGGCGCCCCCCACACGCCGGGCGCAACGCCCATGATGGCTTCACCCGACCCACCACCGCGACCACGCTGCGCCATTGCAATTTCGCGGCCTCAGCCCATGGTGCGCCTGTTTCTGCAGTGCCGTGGGAAAAGCGGTTTCACAAAGATTTCATGTGGTTTCGCTGTGAAGGGCACTAAGCTGCTCAATCGAATTTCGTTGGTCGCTGGAAAGAGCGCGCCACAACAAAAGGAGAACTCGTTCGATGAACAAGATGACGGCGGTAGCTACGGCGGGCCTGGCCGCCGTTTCCTTGAGTTTCGCGCTCGTCGGGTGCGGTTCTGACAGCAAGAACGACAGCAAGACGTCCACCTCCACGTCGACGTCGACGTCCACCGAGACGTCCACCTCGAAATCCACTGAGACGTCGGCAAGTCCGGCTCCGGCCGCCGGCACGAACAAGACCATCCAGGATTACCTGAAGGAAAACCAGATCACCGAAACGCCGGTCAAGCGTGGCGATCCCGGTTCCCCCAACATCGATCTGGCGATGCCGCCCGGGTGGTCGGACGCCGGCCAGCAGACCCCGGACTGGGCCTATGGGGCGATCGTCTTCGACAGCCCGCAGGACAAGCAGGACCCGCCGAGCATCATCGCGATCGTCTCGAAGTTGACCGGCAACGTCGACCCCAAGAAGGTTCTCGAGTTCGCGCCGGGTGAGCTGCAGAACCTGCCGGGGTGGACGCCCCTCGGCGACGGCGCCAACAAGAGCACGCTGAGCGGTTTCGACGCCGTTCAGCTCGGTGGCAACTACACCAAAGAGAGCAAGAAGCGGATCATCGCCCAGAAGACGGTCGTGATTCCCGGCCAGGACGGTCTGTACGTCCTGCAGATGAATGCCGACGCGCTGGACGGCCAGGAGGGTCCGCTGATGGACGCCACCAACATCATCGACGAGAAGACGACGATCACTCCCTGATCGGTGTCGTGAGGCGGCTGTCGGTGCGTGCGTCGCGCGCCGGCAGCCGCTTTGTCAGTCGGGAGGGTTTCGCATGACATCTGAAGAGCCGCAGGAACCCGAGGAACCCACGGTGTCCACGGGCCGGCGCATGGTCGCCTCGATGAGTCCGCGCGCCGTCTGGTCGATGGCCGACGGACAGCCGGTGGTGATCAAGCAGTTTGTCCAGTTCTGTCTGATCCTCGTGTATCCCGCGTGGATTGTCGGGATGCTCTTTGCGGTGGCGTTCTATTACGCGGGCTACGCGGTGCTGTGGGTATTGTTCGCGCCAATTCGATTGTGGATGAAGAAGAATCGGCCCGACGAGTATGCGGCGAGCCAGCTGAAATAACCGGCGTTATCCCCAGTTCTGCATTCATCCACAGGTCGATTCCTGTTGCCTCATGTCAAGATGCGCGCGTAGGAGTTTTGGCTGCCTTGTGTATGAGTGCGCGTTTGTTGACGCTGTCTCCCGGTTTGCTGGTGGTCAAGATGAGGAGTTGGTTGGTCAATGCGTGAATCCGGCGTTGGATTGCGGCGGGGTTGATGTTGCTTTGGGCTAGTGTCAGCGCGAGGATCCGGTCTTCGTCGACCATGGACGGGTGGTTGATCAAGCGCCGAAACGGAGTGGCTGCCTCGTCGTGCTTCTTGGTGACCTTCGCACCGTGACGGACCTTCGATACCAGTTTCTGCTGCGGGTGATAGTAGTTGGTGAGTTGGGACTGCAACTGCCATATCTCGTTGAGCAACAACATCTCTGACGCTGTTGTGTAGCGGTGATAGCCCACCACCGTGCGGACCACCGCCCAGTTCTTCTGTTCGACGTGACAGCCGTCGTTCTTATTGCCCGGCCGCGCCCGGGTGAAGGTGATCTCGTTGTCCACGCACCATTGCAGTAGGTGGGTGTTGATGAACTCGGCTCCGTTGTCGGAGTCCACCCCCAGGATCGGGAATGGCATCCGTTCAACGATGACTTTGAGTGCGCGGAAGACACATGTCGCCGCCTTGCTGGGAATGGAGCGGTTCTCGGTCCACCCGGTGCAGATATCGGTCACGGTCAACGTGAAGGCGAACTGACCCCAGGCGCAGCCTCCGTCGTGGGAGACCAAATCGATCTCGACGAAACCGGGCCGGTCGTCCTGCCAGTCGGCCCAGGTTCTGACCGGGATCTGACTCTTGAGCAGCGACCCTGGCTTCGTGGTGGCACGCCCCCTGAGCTGGTGTTTGCGCCGTTCGGGAGCCAACCGTCGATCGATGGTGGCCGCCGACATCGACACCACCAACGCTGCAGTCTGGTCATCGATGACCAACTCCTGAAAATGGCGCAACACCGCCACCAATTCGCCCAACATCGGCGCCAATCGCTTGCCGGCCGGCATCCCCAGCACCGTCCAGCACACCGTCAGCGCGGCAATGACCTCTGGCCCGTACTTCACTGGTCGCGGCCTCTGCGAGGCCGCGACTTTCGGCGTCAACGCCGCCATAAGCGCCTTACGTGCGTGATTGCGATGCCAGCCGGTCGTGGCACACAACTCATCGAGAATCACGCCCTTGGCCCGCTTGTCGGCTCGCACATAGCGAACCGCAATCGCCTCGGTTACCGCCCTGCGTTCGGCCAACGTCAACCCCATCACCCGGGCCTACCGACGACATTGCTGACCGTTCACCTAGGCACGCCGCACGCGCGCATTTTCAGTGAGGCAACGAACAACGAATTCGCCGCCCTTCGCGCGCATTTCAGATGAGTCAACGCGCGATTGCGGCCTCGGGTTTTTGTCGGTGGTTCGAACTAATGTTCGATGTATGAGTTCGATCGACGTCGTGCTGGAGGCACTCGACGATGTGGTCGAGGCGTTGGCCGCGGTCGATCTCGATGTGTTGTCACCGCCGGATCGGTTCCGGGTGCTGCAGCGGTTGGAGACCGCCCGTCGTCGGCAGGTAGCGGTCTCGCATGCGGTGGTGGGGCGGTTGGAGCAGTTCGAGGGGTGTCCCCCGGTACCGATCACCCTGGCTGATGTGTTGCGGATCAGCCCGCGAGAGGCCAAACGCCGGATCCGCGATGCCGAGCAGGTGGCGCCGCGGCGAGCGTTGACCGGGGAACCGTTGCCCCCGTTGCTACCCGACACCTCGGCGGCCTGGCACGCCGGACAGTTGGACGGCGAGCATCTGCGGGTGATCCAGAAGTTCTTCCGCGATCTGCCCGAGCATGTCGGGCCGGTCGAGATCGAGAAGGCCGAACGGACTCTGGCGGAGCACGCGGTGAATCTGCGGCCCGATCAATTGGAGAAGATCGCCCACCGGCTCGCACTGCACCTCAACCCCGACGGCACGTTCTCCGATGAGGACCGCGCCCGTAAACGCGGGTTCGTCTGGTGCGGTGGGCAACAGGTCGACGGGATGAGTGTGGGCCGGCTGATCGCCGACCCGCAGTTGCGGTCCATGCTGGATGCCTGGTTCACCAAGTTCGCCGCACCCGGAGTGTGCAACCCCGCCGACCAGACACCCACCCTCAGCCCATCCGAGGAGGTGGCCGACCGTGACCTGCGCAGCCACGGCCAACGTCAGCACGATGCGTTGACCGCGTTGGTGCGTGGTCAACTCGGTGACCCGAAGTTGGGTCAGCACAACGGGTTACCGGTGACGGTGATCGTCTCGGCCACCCTGCAGGACCTTCAGGCCACGACCGGGCACGCGGTCACCGCCACCGGCACCCTGCTGCCCGTCCCCGACGTCATCCGGATGGCGAGCCACGCTTACCACTACCTGGCTCTGTTCGACGGGGTGCGCGGGCAGGCGTTATGGCTGGGCCGCACCAAACGGGTGGCTTCGGCTGATCAGCGGATCATGTTGCACAGCAAGGACCGCGGCTGCACCCGCCCCGGCTGCGATGCACCCGGATACCTCACCGAAGTCCACCACGTCGACGAGTGGGCCCAGGGCGGGCTGACCAACATCGACACACTCACCCTGGCCTGCCCGGCCGATCACCGACTCCTCGACCACGGCTGGAAAACCCGAAAACTCGCCAACGGCGACACCGAATGGATACCCCCACCACGCCTACCCATGCTGCGCGGCGGCGTCAACGACTACCACCACCCCGAACGACTACTGGGAAGCTAGGCCCGGGAGAACGCCGACGCCTCGGCGACCTGCTGCGGGGTGGGCCGAACACCGGTGTACCGCTCGAACTGTTCGGCCGCCTGCAGCGCGATCACCTCGGCACCGGTGATGACCTGCTTACCCGCCGCCCGCGCTGCGGCGATCAGCGGCGTCTCCGACGGCACAGCGACCACGTCGAAAACGGTCCGCGCAGCGGCGATCACCGCGTCGGCGTAGGCGGGCTCGTGTTCCTCGGGGCCCTCGGCCATTCCGATGGGCGTCACGTTGACGATCACCGAGGCGCGGAGGTCGCCGACCTCGCTGCGCCAGTCGTAGCCCAGCCGTTGCGCCAAGTCCGGGCCGCTGTCGGAATTCCTGGCCACGATGGTGCCATCGCCGAATCCGCTGTCCCGGAACGCCGTTGCCACCGCGCTCGCCATCCCTCCGCTGCCGCGGATCAGCACCGCCGAGTCCGGATCGAGGCCGTGTTCGGCGATCAACCGCTGCACAGCGGTGTAATCGGTATTGGCCGCGGTCAGCACACCGTCATCGTTGACGATCGTGTTGACCGCGTTGATCGCTCGCGCCGAGTCCTCCACATGCTCGACCAGCGCCAGCACATCCTGCTTGAACGGCATCGACACCGAACATCCGCGAATCCCCAGCGCCCGCACACCGCCGATGGCGGCCGCGATATCGGTTGTGGTGAAAGCCTTGTAGATGAAATCCAGGCCGAGCTGCTCATAGAGATAGTTGTGGAACCGGGTGCCGATGTTGCTGGGCCGCGCGGCCAGCGAGATGCACAACCGGGTGTCTTTGTTCAGCGCAGGCTTGGCCATGTCATCCGACCGCCCGCAGGACCTGGCGCGCCATGCTCCGGATCTCCGCGGCGAGCTCTGGATCAATCTGTATCGCATTGTCTTTCGGGACGTCGAACTCGGTGGTCACCACTCCGGGCTCCTCGCGCTCCCAGTGCGCGCCGAAACGGTCGAGGATCGTCCGCATCGGCAGGTTGTCCCCGAGCACCCGCGCCGAGAAGCGCTTCACTCCCCCGACCCGCGCCGCGATGATCAACGCATCCATCAGGAAGTTTCCGATGCCACGCCCCTGATACGCGTCGCCGACGATGAACGCGATCTCGGCGGCCGACGGATCGGCTTCATCCCGGACGAACCGCACGTCGGCGA
This sequence comes from Mycobacterium sp. ELW1, assembly GCF_008329905.1. NCBI lineage: Bacteria > Bacillati > Actinomycetota > Actinomycetes > Mycobacteriales > Mycobacteriaceae > Mycobacterium > Mycobacterium sp. ELW1. Next base: position 4,924,047 of record NZ_CP032155.1, read on the forward strand.
CCACCGGGCCGTCCGCACCGTCGACGAGGACCCACACGAAATGATCGACGTAGTCGACCTGGAACAGGTAGTTCATCAGCGCCATACTCGGCGCCCGCATCGACATGAACCGGCGATAGAGCGTCTCGGAGGAGAACTCCACCGGACCGTTCGACGTCCGGGCGCTGTCACCGGGCAGCACCGGACGCAGCCACAGCTCGGTGCCGTCCTTGAGGGTCACCGGGATCGGGGTGACGAAAGCCGCCAGTCGCTGCCGGGCCGTGCGAACCAGCCGCTCGCTGATCCCCGGCAGCTCGGCCATGGTCTCGAACGCCGCATGGTCACCGATGTAGCCGGTGAGCGGCTCTGTGGTGGTGACGGTCGCGGTGCGGGGCGTGTCACGTAGGAGAGCGATCTCACCGACGATCACACCGGCAGAGACCGAATCCAGAACGATGTCACCGTCATCTCCGACGTGCCGCACCTCGGCCCGGCCGGTATCGATGAGCAGGAACGACACGGCCTGCTCGCCCTGGCGCATGAGCACCCGCCCGGGCGGAGCCTGCAATGGTCGTAGCCGTTCGGCCAGCGGGCGCAGCAGCTCAGGCCGGCACCCTGCGAACACCTCCATCTGCGCCAATCCCTCGGCGCGTACGGTGATCAACTCCGGTGCCGCCCCCAGTGCCGACGCCAGGCCGCTTTCGCTGCCTTCCGTCGTCATGCGACCTCCATAGTCATCGACTTCGAGGCTACCGATGGGCCGCAATCCGGCGGACCGATTCGGCACACCAACCGTATCGGGTTGCTCAACTATCGCCCCGACGGCGCGGGCCCGCGCTAGTGTTTGCTGACACAGGGCGCAAACGTCGGGGGTGCTGCGTATGCCTGCTCAATTCTGCCGTTTCACGGCAGCCAAGCGAGCCGTGACGACGGTGACGGCGGCGGCGCTCATCGCGGCCACACTCACCCCGGTTCCCAATGCGGCGGGGCGGTCGGTGTCGCACGGCCCTATCCATCTGCCGGTGGTGCTGATGGCCGCGATCGACGAGGCGCCGACCACGCTGGGCATCGCCGACTCCAATCTGTACACCTTGTCCGAGGCGGATCTGAACAAGACCCTCGACGAGCTGCAATCCCTCGGCGTCAAAGACGTCCGGATCGCGGTCCCGTGGATCTTTGTGCAGCCCACCAGTTCTCAGAGCTATGACTGGTCGAGGCTGGACATGGTGGTCAACGCCGTCGCCGAACGCGATATGGGCGTGCTCGGTGTCATCAGCGCAACCCCGGCCTGGGCGGGCTTCCCGCTCAACGGACACCCCAACCCCGCCACTTACGCCGCGTTCGCCTCGGCCGTCGCGACCCGCTACCAGGGCAAGATCTCGGCGTACGAAGTCTGGAACGAGCCGAACGGTGTGACGTTCTGGTCGCCGGTCAGCGCGAAGGCCTACACCGACCTGCTCAAGGCCGCCTACCCCGCGATCAAGGCCGCCGATCCGAACGCCACCGTCATCGGCGGCGTGTTGGGGGCGGTGGGCAACATTCCGGGTGTGTCGACCAGCGCGGTGAAGTTCGTCAATCAAATGTATGCCGATGGGGCACATGGCTTTTTCGACGCTTTGTCCTTTCACCCGTACCACTATGTGACCCCGTTCTCCAAGGGGACGATGCCCGCCGAACCCATCGAACAGGTCGCGGCCATCCGGGCTTTGATGGCAGCCAACGGCGACGCCGACCTCAAACTGTGGGCCACCGAATACGGTCTGCCGACCAGCGTGGTGTCGCAGGCTCAGCAAGCCGCCTACATCCACGATTTCGTGGTCGCATGGCAGCAGGTGACCGGCGCCGGCCCGATGTTCATCTACACCACCCGCGACACCGCGACCGGCGCCTTCGACGACGAGGCCAACTTCGGCATCTTCACGACCAATTGGACCCCCAAGTTGGCGGCTCAGACCGTGGCCGCGTTGATCGCCGATCTGGCGGACGGCACCGCCGAACCCTTCGACGTGACGCCCTATATGCCGGCCAATCCGTTCCTGCAGGGCGTCCAGGTTTTCATCCGTCAGCTGATCAATCAGGCGCTCGTGGTGCCGAAATTCATTGTGCAGCTGGTGAGTAGCGTGGTCAACGCAGTGGTGAAGACCATCGCCGCGGGTCTGGGCATCCCGACCGCCGGACGCACCGCCGCGACCAGGACGTCGGCCCCGGCGGCACTGACCGCCGTCGCGCCGAACCCGCGCAGGGCGGTCGCGACAAGCAAGCGCCAACCGGCCACAGCCACCGCCACTCCCAGCCCCGCGGCCGCGTCCGCACCGAGCGCACAACGCCGTGGCAAGCCCGCTCAGCAGCGCGCCGATCGGGCAGCATCCGGCGGGTCAACCGGACACAGCTCCACGGGGCATTCCGCGCGCTGAGACCTACAGGTGCTTGGACCGGTTGACGAAACGGCCGGCGCGCGGCGAAAACAGCCACCCACCACCGGCTTTCGTCCCGCCGTCGACCGGAATGTTGTGGCCGGTGACGAAACCTGACAACTCTGATGCCAGAAACAACGCCACCCGCGCCTGATCGTCCGGCCAGCCGACCCGACCGACCGGCGCCCACGACTGCCACAGGTGCTCGACATCCTCATACCCGGTGAGATAGTCCACCTGCGGCGTCTGGGTGAGATCGGTGCCGATGCCGTTGACGCGAATTCCGTGGCGGCCCAAATCGACCGCCAGGCACGTGGTGAAGTGTGCAACAGCGGCTTTCATCGCGCCATAGACCGGATCACGCGGAAAGCCCCGCATGCCTTCCACCGAGTGGACGTTGACGATGTTGCCGCTGCCCGCGTCGATCATCGACCCGACGAAAGCACGGGTGACCGCGAAGACATGGCGCAGGTTGACGTCGTACATCCGTTGCCAGGTCTGCGGTGTCGACTCCTCGAAGCCCACCAGCGGCCGGTAGTCGCCGACGTTGTTGACCACGACGTCCACCCACCCATGGCTGCCCAGCACCGCATCCGCGAGACGGGCGACATCGTCGTCGACGGTCACATCCACGACGTGGCTCCGGATCACCCCGCCGGCCGCCGTCACCTCGCGGCTGATGTGCTCGGCACGGACCGGGTCGATCTCGGCCACCTCGACGACGGCGCCGTGCGCGGCGAACAGCGCCGAAATCGCCCCGCCGATACCGTCGCCGCCACCGGTCACGACCGCAACGCGGCCCTCCAGCAGGCGATTCCAGTCCGGGATGTCCGCGATGCCACGCGGGCCGTTGCTCATAGCGGCGCAGCCTACGCCGTCAGTAGGCCAGCAGGTTCACAATCTTGCCGAACGCGCTCGGCAGCGCGGCCGCGGCCGGCACCACCGCCGAGCGGGTGGGACCGAACTCGACGGCATGCAGCAGCCCCGCCGTCAGCAGCCGGTAGCGCCGCGACATCCGCCGCCACTGCCGGTCGTAGTCGCCGGGCCGTTCCGCCAGAACACAATTCACCAACAGCTCGGCGCCGCCGAAGGCGATGCCGAGCCCTTCGCCGGTCAAGGCGTCGACGTAGCCTGCGGCATCCCCCACCAGCAGGACGCGGCCGGCTCGGCGCCCGGCCACCCGCTGCCGCAGCGGACCTGCCGCCCGCTCGGGCCCGTGCGGACATCCGTTCACCCGCTCGCGCAGCGCACCGAATTCGGCCAGCCTGCTCTCGAACGAACCCTGCCGCGCGGTCAGGATCGCGATGCCCACACAGTCGTCGGCCACCGGGGTGACATAGGCCTCGGCGCCGTCACCCCAGTACACCTCGACCCGGTCGCTCCACGGCGCGATGCGCACGTGCCGCCGCAGCCCCCACCGTCGCGACCCGCCGCTGGGGCGGGCCAGGCCCAGCGACCGCCGGATCGGTGAATGCAGGCCGTCGGCGGCGGCCAGGTAGCGAGCACGAAAAGCCCCGCACTGCACCGAGTCCGCGTCCTGGGTGATCGATCCGATGTGGGCGTCCACCACATCGACGCCTGCGGCCTGCACCGCATCCATCAACGCGGTGTGCAACGCGGTTCGGCGCACGCCCATACCCGGACCGGCGCGAAACGGGGCATCCACCCGGCGTGCGGTATCGAAGTATGTGATGCCCCGAAACGGCTTGCCGGGCAGTGTTATTCCGAGTTTGTCGAGCTGCTGCACGGTGTAGGGCATCATTCCCTCACCGCAAGCCTTGTCGATCGGCGCGGGGCGGCGCTCGACGACGGTCACGCTCAGTCCGGCGCGGGCGGCATGCAATGCGGTGACCAGACCGGCCGGGCCGCCGCCTGCCACCAGGAGATCGATCACGACAGGCTTGCCAGCGCGGCGTTTTCGGTGCGGATGCGCGTGCGCAGCAGCGCCGCGTTGAGCACGGTGAAGACCAGTGCGGTGATCCATCCGGTGTGCACCAACGGCAGGGCGATGCCCTCGGCGACGACGGCGACATAGTTGGGGTGGCTGAAGAACCGATACGGACCGCCGTCGACGCGGGGAGCACCGGGGATGACGACGACGCGGGTGTTCCACTGCCGGCCGAGCGTGGTGATGCACCACCACCGCAAGCCTTGCGCGCCAACCACTATTGCCAGCATCGGCCAGCCGAGCGCAGGCAGGAACGGCCGGTGCAGGGCGAACACCTCCAGCAGCGCACCGGCGAGGAATCCGGTGTGCAGCACCACCATCAGCGGGTAGTGGCTCGCCCCGAACTCGACACCGCCCTGAGCCCGGCTCCAGGCCAGATTGCGCTTTGCCACGACCAGTTCGGCCAGGCGCTCCAGCGCCACCGCCGCGACCAGCAGCACATACCAGGTCATCAGTGCCAGCGCAGCAGCACCAGTTCCGAGCAGAACCCGGGACCCATGGCCATCATCACACTCGGACCTGCGGACGGACGCTTGGCGATGGTGTCGCGCAGCACGTGCAACACCGACGACGACGAGATGTTGCCGATGTCGGCCAGCGAGCGCCAGGTGAGCTCGAGCGCCTCGTCGGGGAGCTTCAGGCTGTTGACGATCGCCTCGATGATCTTGGGGCCGCCGGGATGACAGACCCAGGTGCCGATGTCGTCGATTGAGAGGTCATGTGCGCCAAGGAATTCGGTGACGTCGTCGGGCAGGTAGCGCTCGATCACATCGGGCAGATCGGCGGACAGCACCAGCTCCAGACCGTCTGGTCCGACGTCCCACCCCATGGTGCGCAACGAATCCGGGTACAAATGGCTGCGCGAATCGATCACATCGGGTCCGCTGGCGTTGATCTTCTCCGCCCGGCGTTCCCCGACCGCGACGACGGCCGCCGCACCGTCGGCGAACAACGCGCTGCCGACCAGTCCGGGCAACGTCGGCTTGTTCGCCGTGTACGTCATCGAGCACAACTCGACGGACACCAATACCGCCACACCGTCGGGATCACCGCGCAGATAGTCGTGCAGGCGGGCCACGCCCGCCGCACCTGCCACGCATCCCAGGCCGAACATCGGCACGCGACGGACGTCGGGGCGCATCCCCAGCCGGCCGGCGATCCGGGCCTCGATGGATGGGGCCGCGACTCCGGTCACCGTCGTCGACACGATGAGGTCGACGTCGTCGGGCCGCAGGCCGGCTTCCTCGAGGGCACCCGCGACCGCGGCCGAGCCGAGTTCGACGGCGTTCTCGATGAACAAGTCGTTGGCTTCGCCGAAATCCTTCAGCGCGGGGTACTGGTCCAGCGGAAGCACGAAGTGACGATTGTCGACTTTGGCGCTGCGATGCAGCTTGCGAAGGATCTCTTCATACTCGCCGTATCCACCGATGGTGAGAAACGCTTCGGTGACCTCGGCTTGGGTGTACCGGTGCGGCGGCAATTCTCCGCGCACTCCGGCGATGACACTGATCGGACGCATGTCATTGACACGATGATCGCCCGGTGCGGGTTCACCAGTGTTTGCCCGCGGACCGTTGTTCGACACGTCAACCAGTATGCCTCGCCGGCCCTCCTTCGCGAATGCCCACCCGTTGGTGCATCCAGGCCAGCGGCTTCGGCGCCCACCAGTTCCACCGCCCCATGACGTGCATGAACGCCGGAACCAGCACCAGGCGAACCAGGGTGGCGTCGGCCAAGACGGCCAGTGCCAGGCCCAGCCCGAACATCCGCATGAACGACACATGAGCCGCGGTCAGCGCGGCGAACGAGATTGCCATGATCAGCGCCGCGGCGGTGATGACGCGGCCGGTGTGGGCCACCCCGAGAGCGACGCTCTCGTCGTTGTCCACACCGCCGCGCTGCGGTGATGCCAGCCAGAACTCCCGGATCCGCGACACCAGGAACACCTCGTAGTCCATCGAGAGGCCGAACGCGATGCAGAACAACAGCACAGGGATGTTTGCCACCAGGGTGCCGGTCGAGGTGGTGCCCAGCGCGCCGAGATGCCCGTCCTGGAAGATCCACACCATTGCGCCGAACGCGGCCGTCAGCGACAGCACATTGAGTACCAGAGCCTTCAGCGGAAGAACCACACTGCCGGTCAGCAGGAACAGCAGCACCAGCATGATCACCGCGATCAAACCGAGAACGGCGGGGAGCCGGGAGGTGATGGCATCCACACTGTCCCGGTTGATTTGTGCGGTGCCCGCGAACTCGACCGTCGTGTTGCCCGGCGTCGGAACCTCATGCAGGCGGGTGAGTTGATCCTCCGAACGGTCCGAGAACAACGGTGCGGTGCTCTCGACCGTGAGAAGCACGCTGCCCGACGCCGAGCCGGTCGCCGCCGTCGGTGGACCGGCGAGGTTCCCGCCGACGAACGCGCCCATCGGCGCCGACACCGACGGCACATCGGCGACCCGCGACAAGTCCGCGGCGTAGCGGGCGATCTGCGGGTCGGACAGGCCGGCGGCATCCGGGATGACCACCGGAATGGCGGTCTCGGAGTTGTTGGTGAACTGGCTGCGCAACAGGTCGCCCACCTGATGAGCCGACGCCGAGGTGGGCAGCACCCGATCGTCGGGGAATCCTGGGCGCACACCGAGGAACGGCGCACCGAGGATCACCAGCACCACAACGCCCGCCAATCCGATCGGCACTGCGCGTTTCATCACGAATCTGGTTGAGCGATACCAGAATTGCTCTTCGACCGGTCGCTGGACCGGTTCGGCCCGGCTCAGTGTGCGGCGGGCCAGACGGCGCACGTCGAGCGAGTCGAGCCGATCACCCAGCAGGCTGATCGCGGCGGGAGTGATCACGATGGCGGCCACCGCGGCGAGCGCGACAGTGGCCACGCCGGCATAAGCGAACGACTTCAGGAAGTGCATCGGGAACAGCACCATGGCGCCCATGGACAGCGCGACGGTGGTTCCGGAGAACAGCACGGTGCGCCCCGCCGACTCCATGGTCCGCATCAACGCGGTCTCCCGATCCGCTCCCTCGGCCAATTCGTCGCGGTAGCGGCTGATCATCAGCAACGTGTAGTCGATCGCGAGGGCAAGACCCATCGCGGTGGTCAGGTTGAGGGCGAAGATCGAGACGTCGGTGAACAACGTCGTCACCCGGAGCACGGCCAGCGCTCCGAGGATCGCCACCAGGCCCACAGCCACCGGCAGCGCGGCGGCGAACACGCCACCGAACACCCAGACCAGCACCAGGAAACTCAGCGGAATCGCGATGGACTCCATCAGCAGCAGATCGTGCTGCGATTGCTGCGTGACCTGCAGGTTGACCATCGCCATCCCGCCGGTGCGCACCGCGATGCCGTCGCGGTCGCGACTTATCTGGGCGGACAGATCTTTGGCGTAGATCTGCTGGTTGGCTTCACTGCCGGTGATGCCGGCGGTGATAACGCCCGACTTCTGGTCGCGGCTGACGAGCGCGGCCGCGGCCTGCGGCGGCGACGTCCACGCCGACGAGATGCCGGTGACATGGCCGGAGCGTTTCAGCTGGTCGATGACGTCGAGCGCGGCCTCCCGCGCCGCGGGGCTGTCGTAGCGATCGGTCGCGGTCACGACGACCAGGAACTGGACGTCGCCCTGGTCGAACTTGTCGGTGAGCACCTGTTGCGCCCGCGACGACTGCGAGTTCGGGTCGGCGAAGCCGCTGGGAGAGAGACTCTTGGCGACCGGTAGGCCGAAGATGCCGAGCGCCACCATGACGAGGATCGCGACGGCGACCACCTGACGCGGCGCTGCAATAGCTAGCCGGGCAATCGCTCGCAGCAATGGTCCGTCCTTAGGTTCAGCCCTGCCTTCTGCTGATACGTACCCGACCAGCAGGAGGTTCACAATGCCTCCCCGAACGGCCTCGCAACCTACCTGGCCACGGTAACCAATAGGGCACTGCCCGCGCATAGTTGTCGAATTCGGCACCGAACACACGCCGGAAGCGGGCCTCCTTGAAAAGCGGTCCCAGCAGGCAGTATGCGGTGAACACCAGAGCAAGGATCAGCTGATCAGGAGTCCAGGTCGGTACGGTCCAGACCGTCAGCGTGAACGCGACGTAGATCGGCTGCCGGGTGAGCCGGAAAAGGCCGGTCGTGGGCATTTTCGGAAAGACCGGCTTGCGCTCGCGCAGCAGGGCGACCCAGCCCAGGCTGCCGGTTTGCAGTGACAGGCCGGCGTCGAACATCGACTTCCCCAGCAGGGCCCAGGCGAACGCATAGAGCGCGACGACCACGGTCAACGCCGATCCCTGCGCCTGCCACCAGATCGTTCCGCTCGGCGTCCACAGCGCGAACAGGGCGATCAGCTGCAGCGAGCCCGCGATGACGTAGGTCGTCGGCGCCAGCGTGGCGCCGGTGCCCCGCGGCGCCAGCGTGGCGAGGACTGCCCGGCCGCGGCCGGTGAGCAGCAGCGAGTGGATGACCGGGAACTGAAGCAGAAGGGCGGCGTTGGCGACCCAGCTCCACGGGGCCGGCACCCTGCCGAGCGAGCGGCTCATGCCGAAGTACATCGCGACGACCATCGAACCGACCGCCAGGACGAACAGCGCATGACAAACGACGCCGTAGCTCACGGCCAGGACTGTCCGGCCGCCGCCTTTGCGGGCGACGGGCGACGATATTGCCCGCACACACACCTCTCGCAAGCCCGTCACTGGCACCCGCGAGCACAACGTAGCGTGAGTCCATGAATCTTCGCCAGCGTTTGCCACTGCTGCGATGGTCGGTGCTGCGGACCGGCATCGGAATCCGGAACTTCAACAGGACGGGCCAGATCGGCGACGGCCGGGAGGCGGCGGCGGCCGACTACGTCGAGGCCAACGCCCGTCGCGGCGACATCGACAGCGTGCTGGCCACCATCGACGAGTACGCCTACGCGAAGTCGTTTCTGGTCAACATCGGCGACGAGAAGGGCGCTCTGCTCGATGCCGCGGTGCGCCGTGCCGATCCCCGACTGGCGCTGGAATTGGGCACCTACTGCGGGTATGGCGCGTTGCGGATCGCGCGAGCAGCCCCGTCGGCGCGGGTGTACTCCGTCGAACTCGCAGCTGCGAACGCCGCAGTGGCCGGGCGGATCTGGGCGCACGCAGGTGTGGCAGACCGCGTCACGTGCGTGGTCGGGACGGTCGGCGATGGCGGCCGCACGCTCGACGCGCTGCATGACGAGCACGGATTCGACTCAGGCACAGTCGATTTCCTGTTCATCGACCACGACAAGAACGCTTACCTGGCGGACTTGCTCAGCATCGTCGAGCGGGGCTGGCTACGCAGCGGGGCCGTCGTCGTGGCCGACAACGTGGGATTTCCCGGTTCCCCGAAGTACCGCGCCTTCATGCACGAGCAGGAGGGCAACGGCTGGACCACGGTGGGACATCGCACGCACATGGAGTACCAGAAACTGGTGCCCGACCTGGTGCTCGAGTCGCAGTATCGCCCCTGAGCGAAACCGCCTGTCAGGCAGCCGCTTTGTGCGCGGCCCGCCGGCTGGAGCCGGTGCCCTTCTTGGCTCCCCCGTCGGCCTTGCCACTGCTGGCGCCCTGGCCGGAGGCATCGGCCTTCGACGCGGCCTTGCGGCTGGACCCGGCGTTGACCTTGCCCGGTTCCGCCTTGGCCGCCGCCGCAGCGGGCGACTTCATCTTGGCGGCAAGGGGACTGACCACCGGGCTCGCCGCGGCGGGCAGTGCGCCGCGGATCGCCTGCGCGATATCGGTGACCGAGTTCTTGACGAAGTCGACGCCCGCCTTGGCGACCAGGGCAACGCCGTCACGCACGGCGGCCACCACCTTGCGGATGTCGCCGGTCTTGGCGGCCTGGACGACGTTGTAGACCGCGGTCTGCGGCGCCACGATCAGGCTGCGCGTATTGACGAACAACTTGCCTGCGAGCGACGGATTCTGGCTGACGGCAACACCATCCCAGCTCTGCAGCGTCCAGCCGTCCTCCGGGTTGCCGGTCACCACCACGACAGCGGTGTTGCCCAGCGGATGGGTGAGCATGAGCATGACGTCGGGGTTGTCGACGTTCATCATCGTCCAGACCATGATCGTGGCACCGTGCGAGAAGATCACCGGCTTGGTGTCACCATTGGCGATCACCGAGGCGATCGCACCGTTGACTCGGGACTCGAAGCCGTTGCCGTTCTCACCGAGCGGGATGGGCAGGCTGCGCAGCCCGAGGGTCCAGGCCACCGGGATCAGGAAGTAGCCGATCCGACCGAGCCCGCTGTCGATCGGCGATCCCTCGAAGATGCCGGCGCTGATCTCCCAAAAGCCGCCCTCCTGGATCGGGGTGAGTCCGGTTTCCGTCGCGAGCGGGGCCGCCGTCTCGTGGGTGCGGATCATGTCGGAGACGTAGATGCTGTCGTAGCCACCGTCTTTGAGCTGCTGGGCGATGGCTTCGGCCTGCTGCTCGCCGAGCTCGGTGAGATGCGGGCCGGGCACCTTGGTGTCGATACCGGCTCCGGCGACGTTGCCGTAGGACTCGCCGTGCCGCACCCAGGTCAGGGTGATCGAGTCGGCGGCCCAGGCAGGCAGCGCCGACATCACGAAGAACGCGACCGCCGAGACGATCGTCGCCAGTGCTTTCAGTGCCCGATGCCGAACTCCTGCGTGGTCTCTCATCCCGAACTCCATCTGATCCCCGACAGTGATACGCGCCCAGACCCTACCGACTGTGCGCCCGGTCACAGTACACAATGGCAAATCTGTCTACAAGCAACCTGGCGGGGTCTCGGCGAACTAACGATCGCGTGGAGAGTCGGCATCGGCGGTCGCCCACCCGGCGTGCACGTGGTGTCGTGGAAGTCGATGTCTTCTTCTGCGATCCGCGCCGCAGGCGCTGCGGCGGCCGCCGCATGCGCCGCTCTTCTGATGACCGCCCTGCCGCACGCCGCCGCCGCCCCCGGATTCGACACCTACGGCTACCTCGACTCGACGGCGCGCTGTCCAGGCGCCGCGGTGCTCTTCGGCAGCACCGACAGCTCCCGGGTGGCGATCTGCAAGACGACGGCCGGTGGAAACGAATACCGCGGCGTGCGGGTCCGTGACGGCGCCAAGCTGGTGCTGTCCGCTTCCAGTTCCGGCGACGGCTCCTACAGCGCGGTGAACGACGGCATCACCTACACGGTGAGCTCGAGCGCCCTGGTGGTCAGCTCCGGCACGACGGTGGTCCGCAAGGAGTCGTGGGAGGACTTCCACGGTCCCCAGACATCGACTTCGACGTCGACATCGTCTGCGCCCTCCACGTCGTCGTCACCGACGACGTCATCGGCCCCCACCAGCACCACACCCACGTCGACGACGCCGTTGCCGCCGCCACTGCCCGCCGAGGTCGGCGGCGGCGGTCATCACTGACCTACGTCGAACACTATGCGGCCGTGGATCTTCCGTTCACACGAAGCTGAGCCGCAGCCGCTCGAGACGACGTACCAGAAGGCTCGGCAGCCATCGGCCGACCTCGGCGGCGCCGATCGTCGTGGTTCGCTCCACAAGCTGGCCGATGACGATCTGAGCTTCCAAGCGCGCCAACGCGGCCCCCACGCAGAAGTGCGCGCCCTTCCCAAAGGTGATGTGCCCCTTTCCAGCCTGTCGGTCGAGCCGGAACTCAGCGGGATCATCGAAGTGGGACGGGTCCCGGTTGGCAGCGCCCCACAACAGGAGCAACCGCGAACCCGCCTCGAGTTCGACGCCACACAACTCGGTGTCACGGACGACATGGCGGTAGTGCCCGCGGAACGGTGGCTCGTACCGAAGCACTTCCTCCAGGAACGCCCCGAGCAAGTCCGGCCGGCCGCGGATCCGGCGCTGTACGTCGGGATGGGTTGCGAGAAGGTAAGCGGCAGAACCGATCAGCGACGCGGTCGATTCGCCGCCGGCGCTGAACAGTGTGATCATCATCGCCAGCGCCGCAGTGTCACTGAGGTCGCCGGCGGCACATGCCGCGGCCAGATCACCCAGTAGGTTGCCGCGGGGTTCGGCCGCAGCCTGTCGGAATTGGTCGGCGATGTACGTGCTGAGCTCCATCACGGCGACCCCGGCGGACTCCATCTGAGCGGGGGTCACCAGGCCTTCGACCACCTGGGTGGCCGAGTATCCCCACTGGATGATTCGGTCGATGTCGGTATCGGGCACTCCGATGATCCGGCCGACGATCATCATCGGCAGCCGGTTGGCGATCGCGCTCATCCACTCGACGCCACCGTCATCGACACTCGTGTCCCACAGGGCGCCTGCGGTTTCCGCGATGAACGCTTCGGCGCCGCGGATTCGCTTCGCGGCCAGTTGGGGCAACAGGAGTTTCCGGTGGACCGAATGCACTGGTTCATCCGCAGTCGCCAAGGCTTGGATGTCGCCGCCGAGTTCACCGATCGGGAAGGCGGAGACGGTGTCCGGCGGCGCGTACATCATGGTGGCGGTCAGGTTCGAGGAGAAGTCATCGGGGCGAGCGACCGCCTCGTTGACCGCATCCCAACTGCTCACGGCGTAGAAGCCCGAGTTGCCGATGCGGTGGACGTCGCCGGTCTGATGCATGCTCGCGTACAGCGGGTGCGGATCCTGGATGTACCGGTCCTCGAAGAGCGCCAGCCCCAGGCCGGTATCCGCCGATGTCATGCCTTCACGCTGAGCGGTGGGCAGCCGCCACGTCAATCGCGAGGGCACAAGTCGATACCGAACCTACGTTGTGGGCACTAGCGCTGTCTCAAGTTGATGCTTTTACCTGGATAGATAGGGCGTTAGGGGCAGCATGTCGTCTCAAAGCTGAGAAGATGTCTGCCATGTCTCGCAACGACTGGGTCCTGGGCGGCGACCGCGCCGCGGCGGCGGCGGAGCGCATCTACACCGCCGCGACCGAGCTCGTCATCCGCGAGGGGTTGGACGCATTGGACATCGACACCCTGGCCGCGCGGGTCCACTGTTCGCGGGCCACGGTGTATCGCCATGCCGGCGGCAAGGGTCAGATCCGTGATGCGGTGCTGATGCGGCTGGCGGCGGGCATCATCGACGCGGTTCGGCAATCCGTGGCGGGACTCACCGGCGCGGAGCGGGTGATCACCGCAATCACGGTGGCGCTCCATCAGATCCGATCCGATCCGCTGCGGCGCTTGATGTTCAGTGGCGGCACTTCACCGGACCTGAGGGAGTTGCATTCCTCGCCGGTGCTCGCCCACCTCGCCGCCGAGCTCACCGGTATCACCGACGACGATCCGCAGGCTGCGCAATGGATTGTCCGCGTTGTCGTGTCGTTGGCCTACTCGCCGATCGCGAGTGTGGGCGAGGAGCGTGCGGTGTTGGAGCGCTTCGTGGCACCCGCGTTCGCGACGCGGTGATCGGTTCCGCGCAGCGAGCCGGGAGCCATCACTGTTGGGTGGTGAGAACCGAGACAACCTCGTACAGCGGGTCCGGCGACGTGGAGATGCCACCGATGAACGGATGGGAAAGCTCGAGGATGAGAAACAGATTGGTCGCCACGATGAGGCCGACGATCGCCACCATCGGGTAGTGCATCCCGGCCTTCTCCACGCCGTAGATGATCACAGTGCCCAGAACCATCGCGCTGGTGAGGAAGATGACGGCCCACAACGGCCACGGCGGACCGGTGTCTTCGCGTGCGGTGAGCAGACGGACGGTACGGGCCTGACTTACCTTGTCCAAGTTGGCGTATGAGCTCGACAGGAGAGCCTTCTGGCTGTCGGTCGTCGCGGTCACCTGATGGTAGGCCGCCGACACCTTCGCCAGAGCGGCGTCGGCGTCCGGTGACCGGGCGCTGCGGTCGCTGTTCCACTCCGCGATGGCGGCGTTCTCGTAGTCGAGCAGGCTCTGCCGGATCCGATCGGCATCGGCCTTCTCGAAAACCCCTAGATCCCTGGCCATTTCGATAGCTGCCGAACCCTCGGCCCGGGCGTTGGCGTCGGCGGTGGCGATCTGTCCCCACATCGACGAGACGATGAAACCGATGAAGAACGCATAGATGAAGCCGATGAAGCTATAGGTGAACTTGGTGACGTCATTGTGCTCGTCACGGGTCAGGGCCGGGAACAGGCGTCGCACGCCCGCGGCGAGCAGCATCCCTCCCCCGCCGATCACGACGATCAGGACGACAAGAAGCAGGCCCGGCGGGATGTGACTGACGATCCACCCACTCATCGGCGACTCCCCCCACGGGTTGTGCAAGACAGGTTCCTTCGACTCTAGGGCTTCGGTGCCACGGGTAAGCCGATCGGTGGACAGTCGCGTCATCCCCGAGACAGCCCGATCAGCGGACTGCCCGAGTCGAGCCGGCACGCGATAGTGGGTTCACCCCGGATGGCGAAGGGCCGCCCGGACGAGACAGGGAGACATCCGATGAGCACCGTGAAAGCCACCACCGAGACCGTGACCGTCGGCCGGCTCACCGTCACCACCGACCGCGGACGCGCCGCCGACAAGGCGGGCATCACAGGTCGCGACGGCATGCTCTGCTTCGCCCGCACCCGCTAGGCCCGTGACGCTCGACGCCCGGCTCCGACATGCGTTGTCCTACCCCGCGCCTTTCGTGATCGAGCGACTGGTCAAGGATCGGGTCGCCGCTACCGCCGACGAAGCCGAACTGCTTTTCACCGAAGCCAAGAAGTACCTGGTGCTCTGCGAGGCAACTCCGGAGATGTCGTTCGGCATGCCGTCGGCGATGGTCGACCAGGCGTGGCACGCCTTCATCCTGTTCACGACCGAGTACACCGACTTCGGGCACCGCTTCTTCGGTCACTACGTGCACCACTCGCCCGTCGTCGACTATGACCCGACCTATGACCCGACCGCGCAACCACCCTCGAACATCGGCTCCTTCAACGACTTTCAGAGCCGCTATCAGGAGTTGTTCGGTGAGCCGCTGCCGGCCATCTGGTACGACGACACCAGCGTCACCCCGTCGCGACGCGTCCTCAACGAGGCCTTCCTGCGCGTCGACGTCGATGACGAGACGGTCGCCTTGATCGACGACAGCGGGGAAACGGTTCTGCAGGTCAACTCCCTGGCGAGAGAAGCTCTCGACTTCATCGCGGGTACCCGGGATTTCTATGTACGCGAACTGCCGGGCGGCCTGACCGACGACGAGAAAACCGGCCTGATCGAGGCGCTCGTACGGTCTCGCGTGCTACGTGTGGCTCCCTGAATCCTCGAGCAGGGTGCCGTAACTCGACTTGCGCACGGGAGTGTCGCCGAAGACGTCGAATCGCTCGCGTCCGTCGGCACTCCACCCGGCCCGTTCGTAGAAGCGCCGCGCGCCGTCGTTCGCCGACAGTACCCACAGGAACGCGCGTTGGTGCCCGGCCGTCCGCAAGCGGTCGCAGCCGGCGGCCAGCAGCGCACGGCCGATCCCGGTGCCCCAGCGCTGCGGGTCGACATAGAGCGCCCACACCTCACCGCTGTCGGGCATGTCATCGTCGCGCGATTGCCCGATCGTGACGTGGCCGCAGATCGCGCCGTGATCGACCGCCACCAGGGTGTAGGGACCGCGGAGTTCCATGGCTTCCAGAACAAACCGCTTCGCCCGCTCCTCGGGGTCCAACGCGTCCAGGTAACTCTGCGCGACGAGGCCCCGGTAACCAGCACGCCAGGACCGGACATGTACCTGCGCGAGCGCCATCGCATCATCGGGGACGGCTTCTCGGACTTCGACCACCCGGCAGTATCACCCAGCCTGTCGTCGAGCGTGCTCATCGTACGAAAGACGTTGCGCGCCAGACCGGCTCAGACCGATCCGTCCTCGTCGGCAGGTTCGACTTCGACCAGAAGCGCCATCCCGTGATGCGGAATCATCTCGACCGCGAAGCTGTGCAGATCGTCGACGACAGCGATGTGCGCTCCGGTGAACATATCCCGCACAGTCGCACCCGGCGGCAGAGTCTTGGATCGCACAGTGCCGGCGATGTCTTCGTTGGCGAAGTTCAAGACGGTCAGCTGATACTGCTCAGGGGCGTCGAGCTGGTGCACCATCACCAACATGCCGCGATGCGACACCTCAGGAATGTCGACCTGCCGGCTGGTCGCAATGCCGTAGTGCGCCCGGACCCGCAGTATCGCCTGCAGTTGGCGCAGGAAGCTGGTGTCGTCGGCGAGCTGCTCCGGGATCGAGCCGTACAGGCTTCGGCCACGCGGCATTCCGGCGTTCGACTTCGTCGCTGCCGGGTTGACGCCCATCAGATCGTGCGCGGCGCGGTGGATCCAGCGGGTGTCGCCGCCGTGCATCAGGTCGGCGACCTCGGCCGACGGCAAGGTGAGCATGCCGCACAGGTCCCAGCCGGACAGCGCGAACACGCCCGGCTGAAGTGCGTTGAACATGGCCAGCAGCAGGTGCGCCCGGCGGATGCGGTCGATGTCATCGTCGATGTCGTCGAGGTCGCGGTAGCCCAGCGTCGCAGCGATCACTGTCGCTGTGGTGCAAGCGATTCCGTTCGTGGTGAACACGCGGTTGTAGGGTGCGGCCGCTCCGGTGAGCGCCTCGGTGAGGTCGGCGCGAACACGTTCGCCGAGTGCCTCGCCGGTGATCTCGTGGCCCTTGTAGGTGTAGACGTCGTCCTTGTGGCCGTTCGACCAGTGCACCAGTTCGTAGGTCAGCTCGTCGTGGTTCTGCAGCGCATGAACCAGCGATGCCGGGTCCACACCCAGTTCGATGGCCGTGCGCAGCGTGAGGCGCAGGAACTCGGTGTCAGCGGTCGCCAGGGCGTGGTGATAGGCGGGCCGGTTGACGAAGTCGTAGGACAGATCGGCGCCGGTGCCGCTGGTCTCCTTGATGTCGTCGATCGTCAGGTTCAGCTCCTGGAAGGTGAACCCGCCCAGCTTGCGCACCATGCTCCCGATGAACTGGTTGGCAGCCTGCGACAGCGGGTGACCTTCCGACCATCCCACGCCGTCGTCCCCGGACGTCTTCTCGGCGCCGAGGAAGCCGTTGGCGTCGAGGCGCAGCCCACCCGAACCGAGATCGGTCAGTGAGTGCAGTGCGTCGCCGATGACCAGACGCATCCCGGCGAAAGACGGGTCCAGCCAGTTGATCGAGGGCTGACCCTCCTTGAAATAGTGCAGATACACCCAGCGCCGCTCGACGCCGTCGATGCCGACGACGGGGCGGGTGACGCTCCAGTTGGTCTCCTTGATGCCTTCGGCGTAGAAGATCACGCGCTGGAGCCGGCCGATGATGTAGCCGGCCTTGTCCAGCCACTCCTCGGTGGCGGCGTCGACGTTGACCGAGTCCCGGCCGTGCGGAACGTCGGGCAGGTGCTCCCAGTCCAGCGGGTCGATGTCGATCATGTGGTAGATGCCGGGGTAGTCGGCGTACTTCATCTCCGCCAGCCGGAAGTCCGCGCCCTTGCCGGTGTGGCCGGGCACGATGTCGTCGAGGATCGTGCCGCCGTACCAGTTCGCGGTGCCGCACATCTGGCGGAACTCGTCTTCGGTGCCGAAGGCCGGGTCGATCTGGGTGCTGATCCGGTCGAAGTGGCCGTCGACGCTGGGGGTCAGCTGCCAGCCGGCGATACCCCCGGCGCGTTTGACGGGGCCGGTATGAATTCCCTCGATACCGATCTCCGCGAATGCCTTCCACATCGCCTCATCGGCCATGGCCTTGAGGAACGACTCATCGGGCCGGGTGATGAGCGACAGCGGGTACGCGGTGAACCAGACCGAAGCGGCCTCGACGGCACTGCGAGGACTGGGCGTGGCGTATGGGTTCTGCCACATCGAACCCTGGCCGGAGAATTGCTGGCTGATCTCGTTGGCGTCGGCGAGCATCGATTGTGACAACAGCCACGACACGTACGCCTGATTGTCCGCCGTCGGCGAGCCGTCCTGCGCAATCGACCTGCGTACAAACGGGTTTCGTACCCGCGGACGGAATCGCAACGTACGAGGTCGGGCGGGGTGTAGATGCTCGTCGTAGGTGATCTCGGCAGGCGCATTGCCGGTTTCACCCTCGTCGGGCGGTCCATCGTCGGGCATGGACTCCACCGTCTGCGACATGAGACTCCTGACTTTGTCTTGCTTCAACCTTGCCTGCCAAACCCGACGACGCGCCACTCGAGTATTGCCACCGGCGCCACGGGTCGAAACGCTTCGCGGGTCGTGCGCCTAGCCTCGACGGTATGGAAGAACTCTCCGATGACGCGGCCGCGTTCCTCTCCGAGGGCACTCGCACGGCCAAACTCGCCTATGTCGCGGCAGACGGCAGGCCGCTCGTTGCCCCGGTGTGGTTCATCGTCGACGGCGGCCAGCTCGTCTTCAACACCGGAAAGGCGACCGCCAAAGGCCGCGCGCTGAGCCGCGACCCACGGGTCGCGATCTGCGTCGACGATCAGGAACCGCCGTTCTCGTTCGTTCAGGTTCAGGGCACCGCGTCGCTCAGCGAGGATCCCGACGAATTGCTCGACCTCGCGACCCGGATCGCGGCCCGCTACATGGGCGCCGAGCGCGCCGAAGAATTCGGCAGGCGCAACGGCGTGCCGGGCGAATTGGTCGTGCGGGTGACCCCGACGAAGGTGATCACGGCGTTCGACGTCGCCGACTGATCAGAAGAACGGGTTGCTGTTCTTCTGGTGTTCGGCGTCCTGGGGGCGCGGGCCGAATCGGGCGATGTAATCCTCTTCGACGCGGGCGTTCTTCTGCCGCTTGATCACGTCGACCAGATTCGGATCCAGGCCGTGCACGGCGAGCCGATGCCGCCGCCAAACTTTGTTCAGCGCAAGCGAAATCGCGAGCGTCCACAGATAGAGCGGCACCGTCATCTCGGCGTGCACGTAGACAGAGTTGTTCTCCACCGGCAGCAGCCAGAACGGCGCCAGGAGGAAGAACGGCGGGATCGCCGCTTTGAGCATGAACCGCTTGACGGCGCCGGGTCCCGCGAGATCGTTCGCGACCCATTCCCGCATGGAATCGGGCAGGCGTCGGAACCCGTACGAGTACATGATGAGTTGGCCCAGATTGGGCCGATCGGCGGACGTGGCATCCTCCTCGGGTAGCGGTTTCCTACCCGTACCCTACTCGCCGTCGCGCGCGACAATTTCGGTTGAGCTGAGGCGTTGATCACCCTGCCGGCGCCGTGCTTTATGCCGGTACATGTCGACATCGGCGTCGCGGATGAGTTCGGCGGCGTCCGCTGTCCGGCTGCGTGCCCACCCCACCGACGCCGTCAGTGTCACCTCGCCGCCCTCGACGGGATACGTGCCGCTGACCGCAGTCCCCACGTCCTGCACCAATCGCTCGACGATGGACGCGCTGACGTCGTCGACGACCAGGACCACGAACTCGTCGCCGCCGATACGGTAGACCGCATTGGGCGACGCCACCGCCCCGGCAAGCTGTTGGGCGGCGGCCTCCAGAACGGCATCCCCAGCGGCGTGGCCGTGCGAATCGTTAACCTTCTTGAATCCATCGAGGTCGATGAACAACGCGGCCACGCAGTCGCCGGGGTGGGCGGAGCGATGTTCGGCGATCCGAGCTACGAGCGAGTGCCGGTTGTACAGGCCGGTGAGCGGATCAGTCACGGCGCGGTGGGCCAGTTCGACTTCGGTGTCCTTGCGGTCGGTGACGTCCTGAAGCTGGGCGATCACGACGTCGGCACCGCCGTGTGCGCGGGGCGCCAGCACCGCGGCGCGATGCACCCAGATGATGGCGCCGTCGCTCCTGACATAGCGGACCTCCGTGTCGATCTGATCCACCGAGCCGGATAGCAGCTCGCGCCAATCCTGTTCTGCCACAGCGAAATCATCAGGGTGGATGCCGTCGTAGTAGTTGAGAGCCGCCTCCTCGTGCGGCCGGATCCCCAACAGCTCGCGCAGCGCCGAGTTGATGTAGAGCGCCTGTCCGTCGGTGGTGAACACGGCCTTTCCGAACGGCGCGTTGTCCATGCTGATCTCGAACAGCCGCTGAGCGTCATCGCGGGCCCTCTCGGCCTCGACCCGCGCTGTCACATCAGCCACCTGCACGTACAACCCACGCACCTGCCCGTCGACCACGTCCGGCAGGTAGGAGGCCTGGACATGACGGACAGCGCCGGTGTGGTCGGTCAGGGTCTTCTCGAAAATCTGATCCTCGCCTGCCATTGCGGCGTAGACGTGCGGCAGGCTCGCCTCGCCGAGGTCTCCGGTCAGCAACTCGGTGATGTGCATGCCGCGGATCTCGGCGGCAGTCTTACCGAAGAACTGTCGGTGAGCCTCATTGGCGACCACATTTCGCAGATCGCCGTCCCAGTACGCCACCATGGCCGGCAATTTGTCGATGAGCTGCCGCAGTCGATCGACGTCACCGAACTCATCGGTGTCCGACATGGCATATCCCTCCGGCAATCGACGCGGACCCTCACCAGAGAATGTTTCGCCAGCATCCGCTCCAGCCCAAACAGGCTACGGCCAACGCCGGCAAGGGGGCCAGATGTGCGGACTTCGGCAGGGCCTGCCGGCGAAGGCGCGCCATTGACGATCGTCGAAAACTGTGGAGCTAAGGGGAATCGAACCCCTGACCTTCTCGATGCGAACGAGACGCGCTACCAACTGCGCTATAGCCCCTTGGTCGGTAGCAGGCTACCAGTCGCAGCCCGCCTTACCGAAACCGGCGACCTACTGGCCTGCCGCCCGCGGCAGGTCGAAGTGCCGCGCGAACGCCACCTCGTCGAGGTGCTCGAAGATCGGGTCCTCATCGTCGATGTCCAGCACCGCGGCACCGGGACGGCGCAGCCGGGACGGTACGACGTCGAATTCGCGGTCCTGGGTGTTCTCGACCCCGAGCCGCGAGCGTGCCATCCGCTGCTGGCGACGCCGGCGCACCTGCTCCTCGATCCTGGTCTGACGACGCAGGTAGCCCAGGTACAGCACTGTCACGGCACCGGCCACACCGGTGACCCACCACAGATCGGAGCTGACGGTGAAGGACAGCACTGCCGTGACGACCATGACCGCGGCCATCGCCATCAGCATCCGCTTGCGGAAGCGGTACTTGCGCGCGCTGACCGCCGCGGCCGTCGTGGACTCCGAACGACGCGGCCGGCTCGCCCGCGGCGTCACGGTCGTCGCAGGCTCGTCCTCGGCCTCCAGACCTGAAGTGTCCTCGACATATTCGTATTCGTCGTCGGTGCCGTCCTGCGGCTGATCCTCGGTGACCGCCTGGAACTGATCGGTGTCATCGCTCGCGGGCGCGGTGTCGGCCTGCTCGTCGCTGGTCTCGTCGCTGGTCTCGTCGGTCTCCTCGACCTCCGCCACGGGTTCGGCCACCACCGGCGCCGGGGCTTCGTCGAACAGGCTCGGCTGGACCTGGGCGCTGCGGGCGGTGCCTCCGACCGGCAGTGCGCCGGAGTCCTCGTCGACCACGTCGACGTCGAGGTAATCCGACTCGGCCTCTTCGGTGACCGCGGCCACCACAACGACCGTGCGGGTGCGCGACGGCGTCACCTCGTCGTCGGAGTCCAACTCGTCGAACTGGTCCTCTTCGGGCTGCCAGTCCGGGTCGTGCCGATGACCGGCCGACGGGCCGCTGCGCTTGAACCGGCGCGACTTCTCGCCGCCGTTGAGCACTCGGGTGGCGAGCGCGACGTCACTGGTCCGGCGGACGTTGTCACGCTTGCTGATGAGCATCGGGACCAACACGAACAACCACAGCACCACAAGCGAAATCCAGAGCAATGATTGGGGGATGCTTGGCATGGTGGCCTGCTCCTTTCGCGTCCAGGCTAGGTCCGTGACCTTGGCAACCCGGGACGGCGCGCCGGAGTCAATTACACACTTGTAATTTGCCCTTGACAAGCACCAACAGCCACAAATGTCACATTAGTAACAAGTCGCCTCGGCGATCACGCCCAGTGCGCCAGCCCGCGGTGCACCAGCCGACCCGTAACCGAGCCCTCGACCTCTTCCACTGTCATCCCCACCAGCAGGTGGTCGCGCCACGCGCCGTCGACATCGAGGTACCGCTCCAGCAGGCCCTCCTCGCGGAACCCGACCTTGGCCAGCACCGCGCGACTCGCCGCATTCTCCGGGCGCACCGTCGCCTCCACCCGATGCAGGCCGACCGGCCCGAAGCAGTGGTCGAGCCCCAGTGCCAGCGCACCGGTGGCCACCCCCGCGCCGGTGACGGCACTGGACACCCAGTAACCGATCCAGGCTGAGCGCAACGCCCCGTGCGTCACGTTGCCGATCGTCAGCTGACCGCTGAACTGCCCGTCGAGTTCGATCACATACGGCAGCATCCGGCCCTTGCGCGCCTCCGCCCGAAGGCCCGAACACACCGGCGGCCAAGACGAAACCGCGTGCCGCACAGTCCAATCCACCTCAGCCGTCGGCTCCCACGGCTCGAGGTAGCGGCGGTCGGCCAAGCGGATGCGGCTCCACATCGCCGCGTCGCGCATTCGCACCGGCCGCAATCGGATGACCCCGGCGCCCACCCGCAGCGGACCGACGGCAGCGGGCCAGCCCGGGTGCAGGGAACTGTTTCGCCACAAATTCACTTCTGCTCCGCGGTTCAGCCTCGTTGCGCCAGGAACGCGACGTCGACGACCTCACCGGTTCGGACCTGATCCAGCTCGGTGGGCACCACGACCAAGCAGTTGGCCTCGGCCAGCGTCGCCAGCAGATGTGACGACGCACCGGGGGCGCCGCCGAGCGCCTGCACCAGATATTCGCCGGTGTCCTGATCGCGCATCAGCTGTCCCCGCAGGTAACCCTTCCGCCCGGGCACCGACGAAATCGGCGACAACGCCCGGGCCTGCACGACACGCCGAAGCGACTGGCGCTTGCCCAGCGAGAGCCGAATCAGCGGACGAACCATGACTTCGAAAACCACCAGCGCACTGACCGGGTTCGCCGGCAACAGGAACGTCGGGACCCGTTCGCGACCCAGCTGACCGAAGCCCTGGACCGACCCCGGATGCATGGCGATCCTGGTGACTTCCATCTCGCCGAGCTTGGACAGCACCGCGCGCACACCCTCGGCCGCAGCCCCGCCGACCGCACCAGCGATCACCACCAACTCGGCACGGTTGAGCTGACCTTCGACCGCCTCGCGCAGCGCCTTCGGATCGGTGCTGACAATGCCGACCCGATTCACCTCGGCACCGGCATCGCGCGCCGCGGCCGCGATCGCATAGGAGTTGACGTCATACACCTGGCCATTGCCAGGAGTCCGGGAGATGTCGACCAACTCGCCGCCCACACTCATCACGGTCACGCGGGGACGCGGATGCACCAGCACCCGCTCGCGGCCGACCGCCGCGAGCAGTCCGACCTGCGCGGCGCCGATCGTCGCCCCGGCACGCACCGCGACGTCGCCGGGCTGCACATCGTCACCGGCCCGGCGGACGTAGGCGCCCGACCGGACCCCGCGCAGCACCCGCACCCGCGCCTGACCGCCGTCGGTCCAGCGCAACGGCAGCACTGCATCGGCCAGTGTCGGCATCGGCGCACCGGTTTGCACCCGGGCAGCCTGTTTGGGCTGCAGCCGGCTCGGGGTGCGCGCGCCCGCCTCGATCACACCCATCACCGGCAGGCTGATCTCGGCGCCCTGCTCGTCGTCGGAATCGCCGCCCAGACCCTGGACATCCACGCTGCGGACCGCGTAGCCGTCGATGGCGGCCTGATCGAAACCGGGCAGCGGATGCTCGGTGATCACTTCCTCGGCGCACATCAGGCCCTGGGACTCGGCGATCGGCACCCGTACCGGCCGTGGCGCCACCGCCGCGGCCGCCACCCTGGCCTGCTGTTCCTCTACCGAACGCACCGCGCGCCTTTCTGCCTCGAGCTCCGGTCGCGCGGGCCCGCCGCAGCTTCTATTGTTCGGTCTTGTCGGCCAGGCCCAGGCGTGCCGTCAACCATCGCCGCAAATCCGGGCCATAGTCGTCACGATCCAAGGCAAAGTCAACCGCAGCCTTCAGGTAGCCGCCGGGATTTCCCAAGTCGTGTCGAGAGCCGCGGTGCACCACGACATGCACTGGGTGCCCCTCCTTGATCAACAACTCGATGGCGTCGGTCAATTGGATCTCACCGCCGACACCCCGGTCGACGCGGCGCAGCGCGTCGAAGATGGCCCGGTCCAACAGATAGCGCCCGGCCGCGGCATACAGCGACGGCGCATCCTCGGCCTTCGGCTTCTCCACCATGCCCTTGACCCGCATCACGTTCGGGTTGGCCGCATCGGGCACCGTCTCGACGTCGAACACACCGTAGGCGCTGACCTCGTCCTCGGACACCTCGATGGCGCACAGCACCGTGCCGCCCCGCTTGGCGCGCACCTTCGCCATGGTCTCGAGCACACCGGTCGGCAACACCAGGTCGTCAGGCAGCAGCACCGAGACCGCGTCCTCGTCCGGCGACAGCACCGCTTCCACACAGCCGACCGCGTGGCCCAGACCCAGCGGCTCGTGCTGCACCACCGACTCGACCTTGATCAGCGCCGGGGCCCGGCGCACCTTCTCCAGCATCGCCTTCTTGCCGCGGGCCTCCAGCGTGCCTTCCAGCACCAGATCCTCGACGAAGTGGGCGACCACGCTGTCTTTGCCTTCAGAGGTGACGATCACCAGCCGCTCGGCGCCCGCCTCCGCGGCCTCCTCGGCGACGAGTTCGATACCGGGCGTGTCGACGACAGGCAGCAATTCCTTGGGCACGGTCTTGGTGGCGGGCAGGAATCGCGTTCCCAATCCGGCCGCGGGGACGATCGCTGTGCGCGGAATCGGGACCTCTGGCGGCCTCATCGTTCACACCCTAACGGCAACATGTTGGTCCTTCACTCTGGCGCAATGCAGTTGCGCGCTGACATGGTGGACGGCGTGCTCGCCGGTACTAAAGCCCAACACCGGGCTGCCCTGTTGGCGGCGCGCCGGGAAGTGTCCGACGAGGTGCGGGCGGCAGAGGCAGTGGCGCTGTGTGCGCACCTCGAGGAGTTCGTCGGCCGGGACGACACGGTGTGCGCCTACCTCCCGGTGGGCACCGAGCCGGGTTCGCCGCAGCTGGTGGACCGGCTGCGCGAACTGTGCGCCCGAGTGCTGTTGCCGGTGACGCGCACCGGTGCCGACGGCCAACCACTCGCCCTGTGCTGGGGTGTCTACGTGCCCGGCAAGCTGGTCGCCGCGCGATACGGGCTGCTCGAGCCCGCCGAGCCGGTGTTGCCGAGCGCGGCCCTGGGCGAGGCGGACCTCGTGCTCGTGCCGGCCCTGGCGGTGGACCGCCGAGGTGTGCGGCTGGGTCGCGGCGGCGGCTTCTACGATCGCTCGCTGCCGCTGTGCCAACCCAGCGCCAAGCTGGTCGCGGTGGTCCGCGACGTGGAGCTTGTCGACGAACTGCCCAGCGAACCTCATGACATCCGGATGACCCATGTCCTCACCCCCAAACACGGTCTTTGTGCGCTGGCCGACACTGAGTGAGGCCACTCGGCATACGATGCACCCGGACGCTCCCCCTCGAAGGGTTTTTTCCCCATTTCGTCGCGGCGTTCCCCCGGCGCGGCTTGGGGGAATGATACGTGCCACATGGCGGTTCTAGCACTTGGCACGGTAGAGTGCTAAAAGACCAAGTCTCGTTCCGGAGGTTCAAGTGCCGACCTACAGCTACGCGTGTACCGAGTGCGACAACCGCTTCGACGCGGTGCAGGCGTTCACTGACGACGCGCTGACCAGTTGCCCCGAGTGCTCCGGCAGGCTGCGCAAGCTGTTCAACTCGGTGGGCGTGGTCTTCAAGGGCAGCGGCTTCTACCGCACGGACAGCCGCGAAGCAGGCAAGAGCAGCAAGTCGGAGTCGACCTCGTCGTCCTCCACGTCGACGTCGGAGAAGTCGTCGAGCTCCAGCGATTCGTCGAGTTCATCCAGTTCGTCGAGTTCGTCGTCGTCCTCCGCGCCGGCCGCCGCGGCATCGAGCTAGCACACCGAGCTCCATTGGGGCGCAAGGTCTTCCGCGCGATCAGGACGCCATTCCAGCCGAGTTTTGGTTGTCCCCGAATTCGACCGAAAAGCCGACCAGTTCACTGCTCTCGTCCTTGACGGGGCGGATACGAACCTGCTCCACCGACCCGTCGGCCGCCTTCTCGTCGAACGCGGGGAACGGCTCGTCGAGCAGATCCGACGCCCGCAGTTCGGCCATGGTGTCCGGAGTGACCCCGATCAGGTCCCAGATGTGACGTCCGGCCACTTCTCCCCCGGTGGAGCTCAATGTCTTGTCGAAGGCGGCACTGGACGCGACGACGGTGCCCGCCGGGTCCATGAACGCGACAGCGGCGTCGGGTGCGTAGCTCTCGGAGAGCCGGTGGGCACGCAATTCCAGCGACATCGGCACCGACAGATTTTCGGCGGCCCTCGCGGAAGCCAACTCTGACAACGCATTTGGTACCTGCTGGGCCGGCATCGGGCGCCCGAACAGATAGCCCTGCGCCAGCTTGCACCCCATGGTCCGCAACAGCTCGGCCTGCCCGGGCGTCTCGACCCCCTCTGCCACGACAGCCAGGCCCAAACTGTGGCCCAGGCTCACCACCGCGTGCACGATCTTGCGGCTCTGGCGGTGGGTCTCCATCGCCGTCACGAAGCTGGCATCGATCTTCAGTTTGGAGAACGGCAACGTGCTGAGCCACGTCAAGCTCGAATAGCCGGTACCGAAATCGTCCATGGCGATCATGCAGCCGAGGTTGATCAGGCGGTCGAGCGTGCGTCGCGGCTGGGTCAAATCGTCGATGAAGCCCGACTCGGTGACTTCAATGTGCACGCGGCTCAACGGAAATGACGAATCCATTGCCGCTTTGCCGATTCTGGTCGCCAGCTCGGGGTTGCGCAGCTGGGTCGGCGAGACGTTGAAGCCGAGGAACAGATGGTGCGGCCAGTCCGCCGCGGCCGAAAATGCGGTGCGCATCTGCTGATCCAGCATGCGATCGAGCAGCCCGAACCGGTCCGCGATCGGAATGAACCGATCGGGGGCGATGTAGCCCTCCTCCGGATCGTTCCATCGGGCGAGAACCTCGAATCCCAGGACATGGCCGTCGTCCAGGGACACGATCGGTTGGAAGAACGGTTCCACCCCGCCGGCAGCAAGCGCCGCCAAGAGTCTGCGCGCGAGAAGCTGATCGGCGTTCACCACTGCGCCTCCTCTCCCCAGCACAGGCGCCGAACTACAGCTGGATACGGTACAGGCAAACCTCATTTAGGTCGTCCAGAAAGCATGAAGACGCCGCCTGCAAACAATGCTCCGCCGCCGGCGGCAGTTGTCAACAGGCCAGGTGCGACGCGAAACCACGATCGGTGCCCGCGCTCTACGGTTGCGCCATGGGCGAGTCGCTCAACCCCACGCTGCCGAGCCGGATCCGGCACCTGCTCCGGCCCGACTTCACCCGCACCATCCTGGCGCGCCGGGTCGTGGCAGGTGCGCTGGTCGTTCTCGCCGGCATCGCCGCGCTGCGGCCCGACCCCGACCACCACCGAACCGACGTGGTGGTCGCAACACATGACCTCACCCCGGGGCTGGCTTTGTCGGCCGACGATGTCGCGGTGGAGAAGCGTTCTGCCGCAACGGTTCCCGACGGCGTCCAGATGAGAGTCGATGACGTGGTCGGGGCGACCCTGGCCGGGCCGGCGCGACGTGGAGAGGTGCTCACCGATGTCAGAGTGCTCGGCTCACGCCTGACCGGGCTCAGCGCCGGACCCGACGCGCGGGTCGTGCCGCTGCACCTCGCCGATGCGGCGGTGCTCGACGTGATCCGGCCCGGCGACATCGTCGACGTCATGGGCGCCGCGGATGCGGGCGGCGACGCGAAGCCGATGCTCGCGGCCACCAACGCCGTCGTCGTGCTGGTTTCGCCGAAGCAGAAGGCGGCCGGCGCCGGCGACGACCGGGTCGTGTTGGTGGCGTTGCCCGCGGCGGGCGCCCACGCTCTGGCGGCGGCAACGCTTGTGCAGACCGTCACTCTGACGATCCACTGAGCTATCCGGCAGGCGGTGCGGGCTCCGGGGTGGGAGTGGGCAGCACTCCATTTCCCCTGCCTGGCAGTACTACCCTTCGAGATCTCGGGGCAGAGAGTGAAAGGGGCAATACCGTGTTGAAGGGATTCAAGGAGTTTCTCTCCCGCGGCAACATCGTCGACCTGTCGATCGCGGTGGTGATCGGCACCGCGTTCACCGCGCTGGTCACCAAGTTCACCGAAAGCATCATCACGCCGCTGATCAGCCGGATCGGTGCCGGCAAGGACACGAGCTACGGCCTGCTGCGCATCTCGATCGGCGGTGGGCAGGCCATCGACCTGAACATCCTGCTGTCGGCATTGATCAACTTCGTTCTTGTGGCTGCCGTCGTGTATTTCTTCGTCGTCGTGCCCTACAACCGGCTCCGGAAGAAGGGCGAGGTCGAGCAGGCCGGCGATACCGAGTTGAGCCTGTTGACCGAGATTCGCGATCTGCTGGCCGACGCAAGCGGAACAGCCAAGAAGACCACCGGCCCGGGAACCGGCCCGAGCCCCGACACCGCAGAGATGACGAGCGCCGACAAAGACTGACGACGCGCGAACAAAATGGCCCCCGGCGTGAGCCGGGGGCCATTTTGTTGACGTGCCAAGGGAGTTAGTTCATGTTCCAGGGTTCGCCGTAGGTGGTGACGCTGTCGCCGGCCTTGGAGATCAGGCGGGCGAAGGGGCGCAGCAGCACGCCGCCGGCCGCGCCGGTGACGGTGCCGTGGGCGTTGGCCACCGCGACCGAGCCGTTGGGGCCTTCGACGTCGACGGAGAACGTGGCGACTTCCTGGATACCGGGGCCGTTGCCCAGGTCCGCGGAGATCGACACACCCGGGAACAGGTTCGGGGTGATCACCGAACCGAGCGGGTTGAAGCCCGTCGGGGAGATGTTGGCGTCGTCGAGCAGGATGTTGGGGGTGGTGTAGCTGAAGTTGATGCCCACACCCAGCGACCACGGGAAGCCAACCTGGTAGCCCAGCTCCAAGGTGCCCGCGAACTCATCGGCACCCGGGCCGACCACGCTGTAGACAGCCTTGCCGGAGTGGAACCACTCCCGAGTCAGCCGGTTGCGGTCCAACGGGAACACACCATTGAGGAAGGTGTCCCACTGCTGCACCGTCATCGTCCGGCCACCGCCGTCGACCAGACTCAGCTCATTATCCAACCCTGCGTGCGAGGTACCTGTCCCGACGAACAACGCCGCGACGGCAGCGATCATCGCCACCAGTACCCGACCGATTACCTTCATGTTCTCCCTAGCTATGTCGACGGCTGACCCGAGGGCTAACCGAGTGTGTTTTCGTGCTCGGGGTCACAACATGCTGACACCGCCCACGGCGTACAGCAGTTCAATGAGAGTCCCTCACACACCGCTCTTACGCTCTGCTCATCGTTGACACGAGGAACATAACGGGATGACATCGGGGCGGCAACGCATAGCGTCTCCGTGCGCCGAACCGGTGTTTGCGCGGGGAAGTTTGCTGGAAAGAAAGCCCCGGTTAACCGGGAACTGATTCCGTTGAGCGGAAACGGGCGCGAACCGGGCGCGCCGGCCATCCGATGGGAACCGCCGGCCAACGTCGCGGTATGGCCGGACCTGCCGATCACCACCTGCTGATCATCCGCCGTGGTGCGGCGGGACGTTATCCCGCAACCACTCGTCCCGGTCGTCGCGGTCGCGATTCGAGTCCGGATCACGCTCGTCGGAGGACTCCTGAGGCAACTCGGAACCGAAAATCTTGTTAACTGCGATTCGGTTCTCGCGCGGACTGCTCATCACAGAAACCTAAGATTGTGATAAAGATCACAATCTTGATATTTGTGCAGTTCACAGGGTGTTAACACAACGCCTCCGACCCCGGTGGTGATGCCCATAATTGACGTTACGCCGCGGTAATAATTGCCCGCCGGCGCGCCGAAGGAAGCTTGCTTAGATCTCGAGGCTGGACAGCTCGCCGATGACATGCGTTGCCAGCGGGTTCAGCGTCGCCATCCCGTCGCGGACCGCGTATCGCGATCCGGCGATGTTGACGACCAATGTGCTGCCGGAAATCCCGGCCAGACCACGTGACAAGCCCGCGTCGGTGATTCCCGCGGACAGCCCGGAGGCGCGCAACGCCTCGGAGATGCCGAGCAGTTCACGGTCGAGGATCGTCCTGGTGGCTTCCGGCGTCACGTCGCGCGGGGTCACACCCGTACCGCCCACCGACACCACGAGATCGACACCACCGATCACGGCGGTGTTGAGCGCATTCCGGATCTCGACCTCGTCGGCGGACACCGCCACCACACCGTCCACCACGAAGCCCGCCTCGGCGAGCAGCTCGGTGACCAACGGTCCGCTGTGGTCCTCCTCATCGCCGTGGGCCGTGCGATCGTCAACGACGACGACGAGCGCGCGCCCCACCAGCTCCCCTGGCTGTTCCATGGATGTCACCGTATATCTGCCCTGCGACAGACCGGCAGCCGCACCGCTCACTGTCATGGGATGTTCACCCACCACCCGGATCATTGGGCGGCCTTTCCGAGCGTGACCTGCACGGTGCGATCGGCGCCCGACGGGTCCTTGTAGGTCAGCGTCACCTGATCCCCGGGGGCCCGCGACCGGACTGCGGCGACCAGGGCGTCGGCGCTGCCGATCACGCGGTCATCGACCTTGGTCACCACGACGCCGTTGGGCAGTCCGGCGGCCGCGGCTGCGCCACCCTTGGTGACATCGACGATTTTCGCTCCGTGTGTCGTGGTGTCATTGCTGACCTGGACACCCAGCGACGCGTGGGTGGCCGTGCCGGTGCTGATCAGCTCGTCGGCGATCCGTTTGGCCTGGTCGACCGGGATCGCGAAGCCCAGTCCGATCGAACCGCTCTGGGCGTCGGGCGAATCTCCGCCCATCGTCGCGATCGCTGAGTTGACTCCCACGAGCTCGCCGCTCATGTTCACCAGTGCACCACCGGAGTTGCCCGGGTTGATCGCGGCGTCGGTCTGGATGGCGTCGAGCACCGTGTTCTGGTTGTTGGCATCGCCACCGGTGGCGACCGGGCGGTTCAGTGCACTGACGATGCCGGTGGTGACGGTGCCCTCAAGCCCGAGCGGTGAGCCGACCGCCACCACGTCCTGGCCGACCCGCAGGTTGGCCGACGAGCCCAGGCTGATGGGCGTCAGGCCCGACACTCCCTGGGCCCGGACGACGGCGATGTCACTGGCCGGGTCGGTTCCCACCACGGTGAAGGATGCGGTGCGACCGTCGGCGAATGTCACCGTGGTCGTCGGCGCACCGCCCGGACTCGCGCTCGGGCCGCCGGACGGCGGAGCGCCCGGGCCACCCGGTGCGAGCGGGATGCCCGGCAGGCCGGGGATGGACGGCGCGGCGGGGGCGGGCGCCGGGCCGCCACCCTTGGCCGCGGCGACGACGTGGTTGTTGGTCAGGATGAGCCCGTCGGAGGACAGGATGATGCCCGACCCTTCCTCGGATTGGCGGCCGAACTCGGTCTCGAGCTTGACGACGCTGGGGACCACCTTGGCCGCCACCTGCTCGACCGATCCCACCGGCAGGTTGGCCGCGGGCACGTTGGCTCCCCCGATGGGCGAACCTCCGAGCCCGGAGCCGACCGTCTGATGGTCCGGATGCGCGAGCAACACCACACCGCCACCGATCCCGGCCGAGACGACCGCGATCGCCAGCGCGCCTGCCACCAATGCCCCTGCGCGCGAGCGAGGGCGCGGCGGGATCGGGGCGTAGCCGACCGCGGTCGGCGGATTCCCTTGGCGTGCAGCCTGATACGGGTCGTACGGTTGCCGGTATTGCTGCTGGTGCGGCTGGGTGGCGTAGCGCCAGTCATACGGCTGCTGATAACCGGCTGTCCTCGGCTGGGGTGAATACCCCGGCGCCGCAGGCTGATTCGCCCCGGGAGGCCCGGGCTGCTGCGGCGGCGAGTACCTCGAGTGGTCGGTCATGTCGTCAGGTCGCTCTTCCTGTTTGCAAAATGCCTAAAACTGCTGACCACAGCTTGCCCTGCACTACTGAGAATCGACTGAGATAACACTCGGTCCAACGTTGGGTTTTTTCTCATGAAATCGCCGATCGCCATTGGTCCTGGCGATTGTGGCCGTGTTTTCGCTTTCGGCTGAATCGTCGTCTCCGTAGACGTCCGCGGAGATCGGCAGTCCCGGCAGAAGGACGAAGAACGACGTGCCCGGCGGCTGCCCGCCGGGGACCGTTTCGCCGATGCGGATCATGCCACCGTGCTTGACCACGACCTGTTTGACGATCGCCAGTCCCAGCCCGGAGCCCGGCATCGCCCGCGCCGACGCCGACCGGTAGAACCGCTCGAACACCAGACCCCGTTCCTGCGGGGGGATTCCGGGTCCGTAGTCGGACACCACGAGTTCGGCGTGGGCGGCGTCCACCTGGCGGAGCCGGACGCCGACGTGCGCGCCGGACGGGCTCCACTTCGCCGCGTTGTCAAGCAGATTGACCACCGCCCGGGACAGTCCGGCCGGATCGCCGTAGACCTGCCATCCGACGACGTCGACATCGAACTGAACATCGTTGCGGCGCCGGCGCGCGCGCTCCAGGCTCCGGTCCACGATGTCGCTCAGATCGACCGCCTCGTGGACCAGTCCGCCGGCATCCTCGCGGGTGAGGTCGACGAGATCGCCTACCAGAGTGGACAACTCCTCGATCTGCCCGATCACATCGGTCCGCAGGTCGGCCATCTCGCTCTCCGGCAGCCGCGGGGCACCCGGTTTCATCGACGCCATCAGCAACTCGACGTTGGTCCGCAATGAGGTCAGCGGCGTGCGCAACTCGTGTCCGGCGTCCGCGACCAGCCGGGCCTGCCGCTCCCGCGATTCGGTCAGCGCGCGCAGCATCGTGTTGAACGTCTCGGTGAGCCTGGCGAGTTCGTCGCTGCCGAACACCGGGATGGGACGCAGGTCGTCGGTGCGCGCCACCCGCTCGGCGGCCTCGGTGAGCCGGGCCACCGGGCGCAAACCGGTCCGCGCCACCATCCCGCCGGCGATCGCCGCGACCACGACGCCGATGCCGCCCACCGCCAGCAGGACCCATTTCAGTTTCGTCATCACCGCGTTGGTGGGTGCCAGGCTCTTGGAGATCAGCAGTGATCTGTTGTCGGGCAGGTGAACCGCCAGCACCCGCTGGTTTCCGACGGTGCGGCGAGACATCAGCAACTCACCGTTGATGACGGATTTCTCCGGCTCTCCGACGGGTAGCTTCTGCCCCTGCTGATTCGCGGTGTAGGTCGACCGGCCGGGGTTGACCAGCATCGCGTTGACGTCGGAATAGGCGGTGCCCTCGATGGCCTTGCCCGGGTCGGCGGCCAGCGATCCGCTGGCGATGAGCAGGCTCGCGCGGCTCTGCAGCTGGTTGTCGATGTCGGTGTAGAGCGCGGCAGACACCACGGCGTAGACCGCGACCGCCATCAGCACGACGACCATGGCCACCATGGACATGGCGAGCAGCATCACCCGCCATCGCAATGACAGCGATGACGTCGGCTCTTCCGGCGCCCGCTCAGCCCGCGCGCGCCGCCTCAGTGGTGACATCAGGGCGGTGTCTCACGCAGCACATAACCCACACCCCGCACGGTGTGGATCAGCCGCGGTTCTCCTTCCGCTTCAGTCTTCCGGCGTAGATACCCGACATATACCTCCAGCGCATTGCCCGAGGTCGGGAAGTCGAAACCCCACACCTCCTCGAGAATGCGGCTGCGGGTGAGCACCCGTCGCGGATTGGCGATCAGCATCTCCAGCAACGCGAACTCGGTGCGGGTCAAGCTGATGGCGCGTTTGCCGCGATGCACCTCGCGGGTCACCGGATCGAGCGTCAGATCGCCGAACGTCATCACCGCGGAATCGGACTGCTCCTCGGGGCCGGTCCGGCGCAGCAGTGCGCGCATCCGGGCCAGCAACTCTTCGAGGGCGAACGGCTTGGGCAGATAGTCATCGGCACCCGCGTCCAGACCGGCCACCCGCTCGGACACCGAGTCGCGAGCGGTCAGAACCAGGATCGGAAGATCGTCGCCCGTGCTGCGAAGCTGTCGACAAACCTCGAGGCCGTCCAGCCGGGGCATCATCACATCGAGCACGAGCGCATCGGGCCGGTCATTGGCGATCGCGTCGAGAGCTTCGACACCGTCCTGCGCCAGGTCTACGGAATATCCGTTGAACGACAGCGACCGGCGGAGCGACTCGCGCACAGCGCGATCATCATCAACGACAAGTATTCGCACAGCCACAGTCTCAACCCAACGCCTGAGATTGACCTGAGAGGCACGCCGCGCTAGCAGGCAATTCGCGGCTGGCGAACGGCGTCAGCGCTTGTCGAGATCGATCAGTCCGAGGCGCGCAGCCTTGAGCAACCGGCGGGGAACCTTGTGCTGGCGACCGCCGACGGAAACGTTGACCAGACCGGTGGCCTCGGCCTTCCACTGCGCGCGCCGACTGCGGGTGTTCGCGCGCGACATTCTGCGCTTGGGCACAGCCATGACGTGCTTCTCCTTGATCAGGGGTGTCGCCGCGCAGAGACTCTGACATGCCCGCGGCCAACAATTGCATCTCAGGATAGCCGCTCACCTGCGTCGGCTCCAAAACACCCGGGACGACTGGCCTCAACCCTTGACGGGGAACCGGCGGTCCCCAGTAACCTACCGGTTGGTTGGCCACTGAAGGGAAGACAGCGCGCGTGACAGATGCGGTGCGGATCGGTAACTGCTCGGGCTTCTACGGCGACCGTATCGGCGCGATGCGCGAGATGCTCACCGGCGGCGACCTGGACTACCTGACCGGCGACTACCTGGCCGAGCTCACGATGCTCATCCTGGGCCGGGACAAGATGAAGAATCCCGACCGTGGCTACGCCAAGACCTTCCTGACCCAGCTCGAGGAATGCCTCGGACTCGCCCACGAACGTGGGGTCCGCATCGTCGCCAACGCCGGCGGGCTCAACCCGGCCGGGCTGGCCGACGCAGTTCGCGGGCTGGCCGACCGGCTGGGCATTCCGGCAAAGGTCGCCCACGTCGAAGGCGACGACCTTCTCCCCCGCGCCGCGGACCTCGGGCTGGGCTCACCACTGACCGCCAACGCGTATCTGGGTGCGTGGGGCATCGTCGACTGCCTGCAGTCGGGAGCCGACATCGTGGTCACCGGCCGGGTCACCGACGCGTCGGTGGTGGTCGGCCCGGCCGCGGCGCACTTCGGCTGGGACCGCGCCGACTACGACCGGCTGGCGGGCGCGGTGGCGGCCGGCCACGTCATCGAATGCGGAGCGCAGGCCACCGGCGGTAACTACTCCTTCTTCACCGAGATCGCCGACCTGGGTCATGCCGGCTTCCCGCTGGCCGAGGTCCACGCCGACGGTTCCTCGGTGATCACCAAGCACTCCGGGACCGGCGGCCAGGTCAGCGTCGGCACCGTCACCGCGCAGCTGCTCTATGAGATCGGCGGCGCCCGCTACGCCAACCCCGACGTCACCGCCCGGTTCGACACGATCGCACTGTCCCCCGACGGCCCCGACCGCGTCCGCATCAGCGGCGTGCGCGGTGAGCCGCCGCCCCCGTCGCTGAAGGTCTCGCTCAACAGCATCGGCGGTTTCCGCAATGCGGTGACGTTCGTGCTCACCGGGCTGGACATCGAGGCCAAGGCCGCCCTGGTGCGCAGCCAACTGGAGTCGGCCCTGCGCGTGAAGCCCGCCGAGATGGGCTGGACGCTGGCACGCACCGACCACGTCGACGCCGATACCGAAGAAGCCGCCAGCGCACTGCTGAGCTGTGTTGTGCGCGACCCGGACCCCAAGACGGTGGGCCGCCAATTCTCCTCGGCTGCAGTTGAACTCGCGCTCGCCTCCTACCCCGGCTTCACCTCGACAGCACCGCCGGGCGACGGACAGGTCTACGGCGTGTTCACCGCCGGCTACGTACCCGCGAGCGATGTCGCGCAGATTGCGGTCCGACCGGACGGCAGCCGCACCGATATCGCCCCCGCCGCGACCACCCTGGAGCTGACGGGAGTCGAGGCCCCGCCGCTGCCCGAGCCACCGGCACCGGCACCGACCCGGCGGGTGCCGCTGGGCACGATCGCCGGAGCGCGCAGCGGCGACAAGGGCGGGGCGGCCAATGTGGGTGTGTGGGTACGCACCGACGAGCAGTGGCGCTGGCTGGCGCACACGCTGACCGTCGACAGGCTCCGTGAACTGCTCCCGGAGACAAGGGATCTCCCGATCACCCGTCATCTGTTGCCGAACCTGCGTGCGGTGAACTTCGTCATCGACGGCATCCTCGGGCAGGGCGTCGCCTATCAAGCACGATTCGACCCACAGGCCAAAGGCCTCGGCGAGTGGCTGCGAAGCCGGCACATCGACATCCCGGAAGAGCTTCTGTGAACATCTGGAACACCCCCGAACGTCAGCAGCTGCGGAAAACGGTGCGCAGCTTTGCCGAACGCGAGATCCTGCCCCATATCGAGGAGTGGGAGCGCGCCGGGGAGCTCCCCCGCGACCTGCACCGCCGCGCCGCGGCCGCGGGCCTGTTGGGCGCCGACCTCCCCGAGTCGGTCGGCGGTGGCGGCGGGGACGCCGCGGACTCGCTGATCATCTGCGAGGAACTGCACGAATCCGGCACTCCTGGCGGCGTTTTCGCCTCGCTGTTCACCTGCGGCATTGCCGTGCCGCACATGGCCGCCACCGGCGACGAGCGGCTGATCGAGACGTTCGTCCGGCCGACCCTGCGCGGCGAGTTGATCGGCTCGCTGGCGATCACCGAACCCGGCGGCGGCTCCGACGTCGGCCACTTGCGGACAACGGCCACCCGGACCGGTGACGAATACGTGGTCAACGGCGCGAAGACCTACATCACCTCCGGGGTCCGCGCCCATTACGTCGTCACCGCCGTGCGCACCGGTGGACCCGAACTTCCCGGAGCGGCGGGGGTTTCGCTGCTCGTCGTCGAGAAGGGCACACCCGGTTTCGACGTGACCAGACGGCTGGACAAGATGGGCTGGCGCTCCTCGGACACCGCCGAGCTGTCTTATACCGAGGCCCGGGTTCCGGCGGACAACCTCGTCGGCGCCGAGAACACCGGCTTTGCTCAGATCGCGCAGGCCTTCGTCTCCGAACGCATCGGCCTTGCGGCTCAGGCGTATTCGTCGGCGCAGCGCTGCCTGGACCTGACTCTGCAATGGTGCCGGGACCGTGAGACGTTCGGACGGCCGCTGATCTCCCGGCAAGCCGTACAGAACACTCTGGCCGAGATGGCTCGCCGCATCGACGTGGCGCGGGTGTATTCGCGCCACGTCGTAGAACGGCAACTATCGGGCGAGACCAATCTGATCGCCGAAGTGTGCTTCGCGAAGAACACCGCGGTGGAAGCCGGCGAATGGGTGGCGCACCAGGCCGTTCAGCTCTTCGGAGGGATGGGATACATGACCGAGTGCGAGGTCGAACGCCAATACCGGGACATGCGGATCCTGGGTATCGGCGGCGGAACCACCGAAATCCTCACCGGCCTGGCGGCCAAGGCACTTGGATACCAGGCATGACCGCGCTGAAGAGCACCCTCGACCCCACGGCACCCACGTACCTGGAGGCGGCCGAGGCGATGACCGCGAAGCTCGCCGAGATCGACGGCGAGCTGGCGAAAGCACTGTCCGGCGGCGGCCCCAAGTACGTCGACCGGCATCACGCGCGCGGCAAGCTCACCGCCCGCGAGCGCATCGAGCTACTGGTCGACCCCGATTCGCCGTTCCTGGAACTGTGCCCACTGGCCGCATACGGCAGCGACTTTCAGGTCGGCGCCAGCCTGGTGACCGGTATCGGCGTGGTGGAAGGCGTCGAGTGTCTGCTGGTCGCCAACGACCCCACCGTCAAAGGCGGCACCAGTAACCCCTGGACGCTGAAGAAGATTCTGCGGGCCAACCAAGTGGCCTTCGAGAACCGGCTGCCGGTGATCTCACTGGTGGAGTCCGGCGGTGCGGATCTGCCCACCCAGAAAGAGATCTTCATCCCCGGCGGTCAGATGTTCCGGGACCTGACCCGGCTGTCCGCGGCGGGCATCCCGACGATCGCGCTGGTGTTCGGCAACTCCACCGCCGGCGGCGCCTACATCCCCGGCATGTCCGATCACGTGGTGATGATCAAGGAACGCTCGAAGGTGTTCCTGGCCGGGCCACCGCTGGTCAAGATGGCCACCGGCGAGGAGTCCGACGACGAGTCGCTCGGCGGGGCCGAAATGCACGCCAGGGTATCGGGTTTGGGCGACTACCTCGCCGTCGACGAAGTCGATGCCATCCGGATCGGCCGGCGCATCGTGGCACGGCTGAACTGGACGAAGCAGGGGCCGGCACCGCGCCCGGTCATCCCCCCGCTCGCCGATCCCGATGAGCTGCTCGGCATCGTGTCCGCTGATCTGCGAATCCCGTTCGATCCACGCGAGGTGATCGCGCGCATCGTCGACGGCTCGGATTTCGACGAGTTCAAAGCCATGTATGGACCGTCGCTCGTGACCGGGTGGGCAACCCTGCACGGCTACCCGGTGGGCATCCTGGCCAACGCCCGCGGCGTGCTGTTCAGCGAGGAGTCGCAGAAGGCCACCCAGTTCATCCAGCTGGCCAATCGATCCAACACGCCACTGCTGTTCCTGCACAACACAACCGGCTACATGGTCGGCAAGGCGTACGAGGAAGGCGGGATGATCAAGCACGGCTCGATGATGATCAACGCGGTGTCCAACTCGCGCGTCCCGCACATCTCGCTGCTGATCGGCGCGTCCTACGGGGCAGGCCACTACGGCATGTGCGGCCGCGCCTACGATCCCCGCTTCCTGTTCGCCTGGCCCAGCGCCAAATCCGCCGTGATGGGCGGTGCCCAACTGGCCGGTGTGTTGTCCATCGTCAACCGCGCGGCCACCGAAGCCCGCGGCGGCGTCGTTGACGAGCAGGCTGACGCCGCGCTTCGGGCTGCTGTCGAAAGCCAGATCGAAGCCGAGTCGCTGCCGATGTTCCTCTCCGGCCGCATCTATGACGACGGGGTGATCGATCCGCGTGACACCCGCACCGTCTTGGGAATGTGCCTGTCCGCCATAGCCAATGCACCGATCGAGGGGACGTCGAACTTCGGCGTCTTCCGGATGTGAGTTAGTGATGAGCGCTTGCGCGAAGAACAGAGGGCCGAAGTGATCACTAGAGTTCTCGTTGGCAACCGTGGCGAGATCGCCCGCCGCGTAATCGCCACCTGTCGCCGGCTCGGCATCGGCACGGTGGCGGTCTACACCGAGCCGGACGCCGAGGCACCGCACGTCGCCGAGGCCGACGCCCGGGTGCGACTCGAGGGCGCTCGATCCGATGTCGCCGGCCCAGCGGCTCCGGCAGGCTACCTCGACGCAGCGCAGCTGATCGCCGCCGCGCGGGCCGCCGGCGCTGACGCGATCCACCCCGGCTACGGATTCCTCTCGGAGAACCCTGATTTCGCGAAGTCCGTCATCGATGCCGGACTGGTCTGGATCGGGCCGCCGGTGGCTGCCGTCGCATCGATGGGTTCGAAGATCGAAGCGAAGAAGATGATGTCCGGGGCCGGGGTTCCGGTCCTCGAGGAGCTCGACCCGGAGACCGTCACCGCAGCCCAGTTGCCGGTATTGGTCAAGGCGTCGGCCGGCGGCGGCGGCCGCGGCATGCGGGTGGTGTCCGAGCTGGCCGATCTGGCCGGTCAGGTCGCCGCCGCGCAGCGCGAGGCCCAGTCGGCGTTCGGCGATCCGACGGTGTTCTGCGAGCGGTACCTGCCGACCGGCCATCACGTCGAGGTGCAGGTCCTCGCCGATCAGCACGGCACGGTCTGGGCCGTCGGCGAGCGGGAATGCTCCATCCAGCGCAGGCACCAGAAGATCATCGAAGAAGCACCCTCCCCACTGGTCGAGCGCGTTGCGGGGATGCGGGAGAGGCTGTTCGACGCCGCCCGGCTGGCGGCCGGCGCGATCGGCTACACCGGCGCGGGCACCGTGGAGTTCCTGGCCGACGAGAACGGCGAGTTCTACTTCCTGGAGATGAACACCCGCCTTCAGGTCGAACATCCGGTCACCGAACTCACCACCGGCCTGGACCTCGTCGAGCTGCAGCTGGCGGTGGCCGACGGTGAGCGGCTCGGCGAGCAGCCCCCGGCCGCCCGCGGCCATTCGATCGAGGCCCGCATCTACGCCGAGGATCCCGCCAAGAACTGGCAACCGCAGGCCGGCCGCATCCATCGGTTCGAGGTGCCCGGTGTGACAACCACTTTCGGGCTGATCGCCGATACCGGGATCCGACTGGACTCCGGAATCGACGGCCATGCGACGGTGTCGATCCACTACGACCCGATGCTGGCCAAGGTGATTTCGTACGCCCCTACCCGACGGCGTGCCGCCCAGGTGCTCGCCGCCGCGCTGGCCGGCACCCGGCTGCACGGCATCCGGACCAACCGCGACCTGCTCGTCAATGTCCTTCGCCACCAGGGCTTCCTGAACGGCGCCACCGACACCGCGTTCTTCGACACCCACGGCCTGCCCGAGCTGTCTCGGCCGCTGGCCGACGACCGTGCGACGCGGCTCTCGGTTGTCGCCGCCGCTCTGGCCGACAGTGCCCACAATCGCGCCGGCGCACGGGTACTCGGCGAGATTCCCAGCGGCTGGCGCAACGTCGTGTCGGGCAATCAGGTCAAGAGCTACTCGGTCAGCGAGCTGGAACACCACATCAGCTATCGATTCACCCGTGACGGGGTGGTCCTGCCCGACGATCCGGGGGTGACGGTGTTGTCGGCGCAGCCCGGTCAGGTCGTGCTGGCCGACGACGCGGGGGTCGCCATCGCATTCAGTGTGAGCCGTTATGGCACAGAGGTATTCGTCGACTCGCCACTGGGCCCGGTCGCGTTGAGTGCCGTCCCCAGATTCCCCGAGCCGGGTTCGACCGTCGAGAAGGGATCGTTGCTGGCACCCATGCCCGGCGCGGTGATCCGGCTCGGCGCCGCCCTGGGTGACAGCGTCACGCTGGGCCAGCCGCTGGTCTGGCTGGAGGCGATGAAGATGGAACACACGATCACCGCGCCCGCCGATGGCGTGGTGACCCAACTGGAGGTCAGCGTCGGCCAGCAGGTCGACGTGGGGACCGTCCTGGCCCGGGTGGAGAGCCCGACCGACACAGAAGGAGAGCTGTGACCGCCTTGAGTACCGACACCGGCTTCATCGAGAGCGCCGAACGCCAGGAGCTGCGTAAGGCGGTCGGCGCGATGGCGGCGAGCTACGGCTCGGACTACTACCTGGCCAAAGCCCGCGCGGGTGAGCACACTGACGAATTGTGGTCCGAGGCGGCCAAACTCGGCTTCGTCGGGGTCAACCTTCCCGAGGAGTACGGCGGCGGCGGCGCAGGCATGTATGAGCTGTCCCTGGTCATGGAGGAGATGGCCGCCCACGGCTGCGCGCTGCTGATGCTGGTGGTGTCACCGGCGATCAACGGGACCATCATCAGCAAGTTCGGCACCGACGACCAGAAGAAGCGCTGGCTGCCCGGTATCGCCGACGGGTCGATCACCATGGCGTTCGCCATCACCGAACCCGACGCCGGATCGAATTCGCACAAGATCACCACCACCGCGCGCGCCGCGACGGCAGCGACTGGGTTCTGTCCGGCCAGAAGGTCTACATCTCCGGCGTCGACCAGGCCCAGGCGGTGCTGGTCGTCGGCCGGACCGAAGAAGCGAAGACCGGCAACCTCAAACCCGCGTTGTTCATCGTGCCGACCGACACCCCAGGCTTCAGCTTCACCAAGATCGATATGGAGATCGTCAGCCCGGAAAGCCAGTTCCAGGTGTTCATCGACGATGTCCGGTTGCCCGCCGATGCGCTGGTCGGTTCGGAGGACGCCGCGATCGCGCAGCTGTTCGCCGGCCTGAACCCGGAACGAATCATGGGTGCGGCCAACGCGATCGGTGCGGGACGCCACGTGCTCGGCAAGGCGGCCGAGTACGTCAAGACCCGCCAGGTGTGGAAGACGCCGATCGGTGCGCACCAAGGTATCGCGCACCCGTTGGCGCAGAACTACATCGAGATCGAACTCGCCAAGCTGATGATGCAGAAAGCCGCCGCGCTCTACGACGCCGGCGACGACTTCGGCGCCGCTGAAGCGGCCAACATGGCCAAGTACGCCGCGGGCGAGGCGTCCACCAAGGCCGTCGACCAGGCCGTGCAGTCCCTCGGCGGCAACGGACTCACCAAGGAGTACGGCGTCGCGTCGATGCTCACCGCGTCCCGGCTGGCGCGCATCGCTCCGGTAAGCCGGGAGATGATCCTCAACTTCGTCGCGCAGACTTCGCTCGGCCTGCCGCGGTCCTACTGATGACGCGGCGGGCAGGAGCGAAGCGACATGGGGAGTGAGATGGATCGGCTCGTCACCTATGCCGTCGACGGTCACGTCGCCCGGCTGACGCTCGACTCGCCGCACAACCGCAATGCGCTGTCCACGCGGCTGGTGGAGCAGTTGCATGCCGGACTGCGGGCGGCGGCGGAGGATTCGGCGGTGCGGACCGTGGTGCTGGGTCACACCGGCGGCACGTTCTGTGCCGGTGCCGACCTGAGCGAAGCGTCGGACGGCGATCCGTTCGACATGACCGCCGCGCGGGGTCGGGAGATGGCGGCATTGCTGCGGGCGATCGTCGAATGCCCTATGCCGGTGGTGGCGGCCATCGACGGTCACGTCCGGGCCGGCGGTCTCGGGTTGGTGGGGGCGTGCGACATCGCCGTCGCCGGCCCGCGCAGCACGTTCGCACTGACCGAGGCGCGCATCGGCGTAGCCCCCGCTGTCATTTCTCTGACACTGCTGCCGAAGATGACGGCGCGCGCGGCCGCCCGGTACTACCTCACCGGTGAGACGTTCACCGCACCGACAGCCGCCGAGATCGGCGTGATCACGTTGGCCGCCGACGACGTGGAGGCGGCGATCGTAGGCATCGTGGCCGATCTGGGGCGTGGCTCGCCCCAAGGGCTGGCGGCATCGAAGGCGCTGACCACAGCCGACATTCTCGCCCGCTTCGACCGCGACGCCGAGGACTTGGCAACGGAATCGGCCCGGCTGTTCATCTCCGAGGAAGCTCACGAAGGCATGCTCGCGTTTCTCCAGAAACGCCCGCCGCGCTGGGTGCGATAACACAGGCGTGAGAGAACAGCGAACACTCTTGCGGTTGCCGATCAGAGTCGTACCCTCGTAAGCGATGAGCAACTTGACACCGCGGGACGCATCGACGCGGGCTGCCGACGCAGACCGCATCCAGGTTGCCCAATTGCTCGGCGAGGCCGCCTCACGGGGGCGTCTGGCGCTCAGTGAGTACGAGCAGCGGTTGGCGAAGGCGTACGCCGCGCAGACCTACG
Source organism: Mycobacterium sp. ELW1 (assembly GCF_008329905.1). Classification (NCBI taxonomy): domain Bacteria; kingdom Bacillati; phylum Actinomycetota; class Actinomycetes; order Mycobacteriales; family Mycobacteriaceae; genus Mycobacterium; species Mycobacterium sp. ELW1. The sequence goes on from NZ_CP032155.1 coordinate 4,967,750, forward strand.
AGGATCTTGATCGGCTCACCGAGGACTTGCCGGAGGCCGCCGACGCCTCGAACCGGCGCGGTGCGTCGAACCCGGCACCCAAGACGCTGCTGTTGGCGATCCTCAGCGGGTTCGAGCGCCGCGGCCGCTGGAATGTTCCCGGCCGGATCACGACCTTCACCCTCTTCGGCGGGGGCGTCGTCGACCTGCGCTACGCCGACTTCACATCGGCGAACGTGGAGATCCACGCGTATTCGATCATGGGCGGCCAGACCATCCTGCTGCCGCCGGAGATCAATCTCGAGGTCCACGGGGTGGGTGTGATGGGTGGCTTCGACCACGACGTGGACGGCCCGGGTACGCCGGGTGCGCCGAAAGTCACCGTCCGCGGTTTCTCGTTGTGGGGCGGTGTCGGCATCAAACGCAAGAACCGAAAGCCCAACGCCCCCGAGGCGCACTAGGCAGTCCGCACACAATTTCGGCCCCTTCCACATAGGAAGGGGCCGAAGTTGTTGGTGCGGGGGTTACTTCGAGCTGTCGCCCGAGCTGGAGCTGCTCGACGACGACGAGCTCGAGGAGCTGGAATCGCTCGACTTGCTGGACTCCGTCTTGGTCTTCTTGCCACCGCTGAGCGCGTCCGAGATCCGCTTGCCGATCTTGGCGAGCGGGTTCTGCGGCTTGGCCGGCTTGGTGGTGGGCTTCGTCGACGACGTCGGGGCCTTCGGGGACGCAGCGCCGGTCGACTTGGCGGGCGTGGTGGCGGTGTCGTCGGTCGACGTCGTGGTGTCGGTCGACGACGTGGTGTCGGTCGACGTCGAGGTGTCGGTCGACGTCGTGCCTTCGGTCGACGTCGTGCCTTCGGTCGACGAGCCACCGGTCGAGGTGGTCTCCGATTCGGTCTTGGCCTCGGCGGCGACCTTCTTCGACGCCGCGGACGACGCGGTGGTGGTGATACCGGCGGCGGACTTCACCGCGGTCTCGAGACCCTTGATGTCGTTCTGGATGGTCGTCGCGGCCGCGCTGACCGCCCCGGCCAGTCCGGCGGCCGAGGCCGCGCCGGGCAGGTTGTCCGAGATGGACGTCGCCACGTAGGCCAGGATCGCCGACAGGCCGTTGGTGCTGTAGCTGAAGCCCGTGCCGGTGTCGGGGTCGTAGTCCGGCGTCTGTCCGTAGAAGAACAGGCTGGCCAGGATGCCGCCACCGAGCTTGACCGGGCCGAGATCGAAGGTCGGGACCAGCTGCGCGGCCGACGAGACGATCGAGTTGATGACGTTCGGAATGCCGTAGTAGAACGTCGCCTGCGCCGCCTGGAAGATCGGCGAGCTGGTGCCGAAGAGCTCACCGGCGCCCACGTAGGGAATCGAGGGAGCGCCGATCTCGAAGTAGTAGTTGTCGAGGTCGAAGCCGGGGAGGAACGTCTCGGCGGCGTTGTCGACGAGGTAGTACAGAACACCCGAGGCGCCGCTGACGTAGACGTCGCTCACGCCCGGGTAGTAGGTGTTGTCGGTCTGGATGTAGCCGCCCCAACCGAACCAGTAGGCGTCGTTGATGCCCTGGATGGTGATGTCGGTGATCGCCGTCAGCTCGTACTTGGCCGTGGACAGCGGCAGCGGGGTGGAGGTACCCAGCGCGATGTCGTGAGTCGGAAGGTACGCCGGTGAGGCGGCGACGATGGCGGCGGCACTGGCCAGTGCCGCGCCGGTCATCAGGAAAGGCCGAGTCCTTGACGCCATTGCTAATTCCCCTTGTTGGTGCGGTTCGCCAGGGTCGTGACGAACTCGGTGCTTTGCTGATACGAATCTTAGAAGATCCTGATAGATACTAAGGGGCTGTTTGCCCCTCGGCAAGCGGTACCACGGAATTCAGGGACTTAAGTACTTCGCTTTTTTCACACCAATCACGCAGTACGGACGGGCGTCCGGTAGCCAATTGACGGTGGGGAAACATACGGGTTACCGACGTGTTGCACGTGTTCGCTAACGCCCTGCGCCCGAGAACGTTGACGTCAATAACAAACTGGTTTGCCACACCCTTTGCTAACCACACCATCGACCGGGCCGCGACGCAGGCCCGGCCCGGCTTTGCTGAATACCTGAGAGCTTCTCAGCTCAACGCCGGCGCCGACGCGACCGCAGGTAGTCGCCCACGACCGCCGCGCCCAGGCCGTCCAGGTCGGGAACCACAACCCGGCCCCCGACGCGGCGCGCGACCTGATCGATGAATCTGGCCAGGCCCGGGTCGTTGCCGAGTCGGAAGATCGTCACCTGCGCACCGAGGCGGGCGACCTCGTCGAACCCGCGCACAGTGTGCGCGATGGTCCGCGGATGCGGCGGGTAGTCAAAGAACACCGACGAACCCTGACCGTCGAAATCCTCCAGGTGCGCGGTGGGCTCACCGTCGGTGACCACCAGCACCACCGGTTGGGCGTTGGGGTGGCGGCGCAGATGCCGGACCGCCAGCGCCAGTGCGTGGTGCAGGTTGGTGCCCTGCTCGTAGACACCTTCGAGCCCGGTCAGCTCGGCCGCGGTCACGGTGCGGGCGTAGCGGCCGAAGGCGATGATCTGCAGCGCATCCGAGCGGAACCTGGTGCTCACCAGGTGGTTGAGCGCCAGCGCGGTCTGCTTCATCGGCAGCCACCGGTTCTCCATCACCATCGAGAACGACGTGTCGACCAACAGCGCCACCGCCGACTGTGTGCGAGTCTCGGTCTCCGACACCTCGACATCGTCGACACTGATCCGCAGCGGCCCTTCGGTGGGCCCGCCGGCTTGCCGCAGTACCGCGTTGGTCAGGGTGCGGGTGACGTTCCAGGGCTCGGTGTCACCGAACGCCCAGGGCCGGGTGGCGCCGGTGAGTTCGCCGGCAGCGCCGGCACGACGGGTGTCGCGCTCGCCGTGGCGGCCCGAAAGCTGTTGGGCGACATCGCGAAGCGCGGTCTGCCCGAGCTGGCGCATGGCCTTGGGCGACAACCGCCACTGGCCGTCGGAGCCGCGATCCAGGAAGCCCTGGTTCATCAAGGCACGTTCCAGCTCGGCCAGCGTGCGCGCGTCGATGGCGGCCTGATCGCCGAGCTGGCGGGCCAGCGCGTCGAGGTCAACGTCGTCCATGGTGGCACCGGCGTAGCTCTGCGACAGCTGCTCGGCGAGCTGCTCGAGTTCGGCGATGTCGGCCATCGCCTGGGCGCCCTCCCCCATGCCGAGCGGGTTGTCGCCGGAGAATTCCGACGAACCGGTCCAATCCTCGCCCGGCCGGGCGGCCTGCAGGTGGGAGTCGAGCCGATTCAGCGCGTTCATCAGTTGTGGCGAACCGAAAGCCTGCTGCGCCAACGCATCCAGCTCGGCGCGCTGGTCGGGGGTGAGGCTGTTGCGGAAGCGCTGCGCGGCGGCGGCCCGCTGGGCCAGCGAATCGAGGAGTTCCTCGACGTTCTTCGGATTCTCCGGAAAGTACTGACCGTGCTTGCGCATGAAGTCGTCGAAATCCTGCGCGCTGTCCTCGCCACGAGAATGCTTGTCCAGCAGATCGTTCAGGTCGTCGAGCATCTCGTTGACCGCTTGCCGGTCCTCATCCGTCGCGTTCTCCAGCGCCTGCTTCATGCCGGCGAACCGCTGATCGAGCATCTCCCGGCCGAGCAGATCCTTGATCTGCTCGTACTTCTGGCGCGCCTCGGGGCTGCGCCAGTTGTAATCCGACAACTCCTGCACCGCCTTGGCCGGCGACGGTGAGAGCGACTCGATCTGCAGCTCCTGGAATCGGGCGTCGTCGTCCAGGGCGCGCGCCAGTTCCTTACGTTCGGAGAGCACCGCGTCGTCGAGCAACTTCTTGATCTCTTGCAGGGTGCCGTCAAGGTTGTTGCGGTTCAACAATTCTCGACGTCGACGGTTTACCTCGGCGGCGAGCCGGTCAGCACCCTTGGTGTTCTTGGTTCCGCGCCGCAATAGCTCGGACAAGGCACGCCGCGGTGACGTGCCTTCCATGACGTCCTGCCCGATCTGCTCGAGCGCGTCGCGCAGATCCACCGGCGGGGCAAGCGGATCAGGTCCCCCGGTATACGCCGAATACCGGGAGTCGTGTGCGTGTCCCCGATCCGCTTTAGCCATAGACGGTTTCGCCTTCTCCTGTCACCTTGTCGATCCGCTTGGCGAGATACAGTGCCTCCAGCGCCAATTCGAGCGCGGCGGCCCGTTCCCCCTCGGTTTCGGCATCCAGTCGCTTGGCGATCTCGTCGATCACCGGCAGGTCTGGCAACGCCGCCAGCACGTCCTTGGCCGCGACCTGCTCACCGGTGGTCACCGCCGAGCCACCCTCGACGGCCGCAACCAGCGTGCCGACGTCGATACCGCCCAGCACCCGCTGCGCGGTGTCGGCGGTGGCGCGCCGCAGCAGATGCTCGAGCACCGCCTGCTCGCGACCCTCCTCGCCGGACTCGAACTCCAGCTTCCCGCGCAGCACGTCGACGATCGTGCCCAGGTCCACGACACGGGCCACCGGCTCGTCCTCGCCCAGGATCGCACCGCGGTGCCGCGCCGAGGCGGCGACGGTCTCGGCGGCGGCGATCGCGAAGCGCGCCGACACACCGGAACGCTGGTCGACCGAGTTGGACTCGCGCAGATAGCGCGCGAACCGGGCAATGATTTGCATCAGGTAGGTCGGAACCTGCGCCGACAGGTGCGCCTCCTGGGTGATCACGCCGACCTCGGCGTCGAGCTCACGCGGGTAGTGGGTGCGGATCTCGGCGCCGAAGCGGTCCTTGAGCGGGGTGATGATGCGCCCACGGTTGGTGTAGTCCTCAGGGTTGGCGCTGGCGACCACCAGCACGTCCAGCGGCAGCCGCAGCGTGTAGCCACGCACCTGGATGTCGCGCTCCTCCATGACGTTGAGCATCGAGACCTGGATGCGCTCGGCCAGATCGGGCAGCTCGTTGACCGCGACGATGCCGCGATGCGCCCGCGGGATCAGGCCGTAGGCGATGGTCTCCGGGTCACCGAGGCTGCGCCCCTCCGCGACCTTGATCGGGTCGATGTCACCGACCAGGTCCGCCACGCTGGTGTCGGGGGTGGCCAGCTTCTCGGTGTAGCGCTCGCTGCGGTGGCGCCACTCGATGGGCAGATCGTCGCCCGATTCCCCGGCCCGCCGGATCGACTCCGGCGTGATCGGCGTGTAGGGATGCTCGCCGAGTTCGGATCCGGCGATCACCGGCGTCCACTCGTCGAGCAGATTCTGCAACGACCGCAGCAGCCGGGTCTTGCCCTGCCCGCGCTCGCCGAGCAGGACGAAGTCGTGGCCGGCGATCAGTGCCCGCTCCAGCTGCGGCAGCACGGTGTCCTCGAAGCCGAAAATGCCAGGCCAGACCTCATCTCCGTCGGCCAGCGCGGTCAGGAGGTTCTCCCGGATCTCCTGCTTGACGCTGCGCTCCCGGTGCCCGGAAGCGCGCAGTTCGCCGAGAGTGCGGGGGAGGTTGTCAGGTGAAGTCACCTCTCCACGCTACGACTGCCACGCCACCGGGGCATTACGCGGTCAGCGCAAAGTCATATTTGGCCCCGCGGAATACCCACGTTCAGTGTGTGAACACCCGCGGTCAGTGCGCGAAGTGCCGGGCCCCGGTGAGGTACAGCGCGATCCCGGCCTTCGCCGCGGCCTCGGTGACCAGCTCGTCGCGCATCGATCCGCCGGGGTGCACGACGGCCTTGACACCGGCCTCGGTCAGCGTCTCCAGGCCGTCCGGGAACGGGAAGAACGCGTCGCTGGCCGCCACCGCACCGCGGACCCGCTCTCCGCCGCGCTCGACCGCCAGCCGAGCCGCGTCGACACGGTTGACCTGGCCCATGCCCACCCCGACCGTGGCGCCGTCGGCGGCCACCACGATCGCGTTCGACTTCACCGCACGGCAGGTGCGCCAGGCGAACCGCAGGTCGGCCAGTGTCGCCGCGTTCGCGGGGGTGCCGGTCGCCAGCGTCCAGTTCGCCGGGTCGTCGCCAGGTGCGTCGATCCCGTCGCGCTCTTGGATCAGCAGACCTCCGCTGATCTGGCGCAACTCCGCTCCGCCGATCAGCGGCTGGGCGGCGACGAGCACGCGAATGTTCTTCTTACGGGCCAAGATCTCCACCGCACCGGGCTGATACGCCGGCGCGATGATGACCTCGGTGAAGATCTCCGAGACGAACTCGGCCATCTCCACGGTGACCTCGGTGTTGGCCGCGATCACCCCGCCGAATGCACTGAGCGGATCGCATTCGTGGGCCTTGCGGTGCGCATCGGCCACCGACACCGACGAGATCGCGATGCCGCACGGGTTGGCGTGCTTGATGATGGCAACGCAGATCTCCTCGTGATCGAACGCCGCCCGCCACGCCGCGTCGGCATCGGTGAAGTTGTTGTAGGACATCTCTTTTCCGTGCAGCTGCTCGGCTTGGGCCAGACCCGGCCAGCCGGCCTCGTCGCTGTAGAGCGCGGCCTGCTGATGTGGGTTCTCGCCGTAGCGCAGCTGCGACGTCCTTTTCCAGGTGCGGCCGAACCACGGCGGCAGGAGTGCCCCCGCATCGTCTTCTGCACCCTCCTCGGGGGCCAGCACCGAGCCCATCCAGCCGGCCACCGCGACGTCGTATTCGGCGGTGTGCCGAAATGCCAGTGCCGCCAACTTCTGTCGCTCGGCGAGCGTGAAACCACCGGACCGGACCGCGGCCAGAACGCCGTCGTATCCGAGCGGGTCGACGACGACCGCCACGCTGGCATGATTCTTGGCCGAGGCACGCACCATCGAGGGACCGCCGATGTCGATCTGCTCGACGCACTCCTGGACCTCGGCGCCCGAATCGACCGTCTCGGTGAACGGATAGAGGTTGACGACAACGAGATCGAACGGCTCGATCTTCAGCTCGTTGAGCGCCGCGAGGTGTTCCGGCTTGCGGGTGTCGGCAAGCAAGCCGGCGTGGATGTGCGGGTGCAGTGTCTTGACCCGGCCGTCGAGCACCTCGGGAAAGCCGGTGACGAACTCCACCGGGGTGACCGGAATGCCTTTGTCAGCAATGGTTTTGGCGGTCGAGCCGGTGGAGACGATGGCCACGCCCGCCTCGTGCAGACCCTGCGCGAGCGGGATCAGCCCGCTCTTGTCGTACACGCTGATCAGCGCGCGCCGGATCGGCCTCTTGCCTACAGTCCCCGCGGTCATCCTATGGTCGCCTTTCTGCCACTCCAGGTCACTCCGCGCTGAGCCAGCGCGGCCAGCACATCCACCAACAGCCGCCGTTCGGTGACCTTGATGCGTTCGTGCAACGTGTCTTCGTCGTCATCGTCGAGAATCTCGATGGGTTCCTGGGCCAGGATCGGGCCGGTGTCCACGCCGGCGTCCACCAGATGCACGGTGCAACCGGTGACCTTGACCCCGTAGGCCAGCGCGTCGGGCACCGCGTGAGCACCCGGAAACGCCGGAAGCAGCGCCGGGTGAGTGTTGACGACGCGGCCCAGGAATCGTGAAAGAAATTCCGGCCCAAGTATTTTCATGAACCCGGCCGACACGATCAGGTCGGGGCGGTGCGCTTCGGTGGCATCGGCGATCGCGGTGTCCCAGTCGGCGCGGCTCGGGTGGTCCTTCAGACGCACGCAGAACGTGGGGATGGACGCGGCCTGCGCTATCTCGACGGCGCGGCAGTCCCGGTCCACCCCGACCGCGGCGACCCGCGCGGGATAGTCGCCGACGGCCGCGCTCAGCAGCGACTGCAGCAGCGATCCGGTTCCCGAGGCCAGGACGACGAGTCGTGCCGGCGCACTCGGCGGGATGTGGATCGGATGCTGCACGGCGATGAGCCTAACGGCACGTGCGAAGGTTCAACGCTCGGGCGGCCCGGTCTCGATGTCGTCGTCGACGACCATCAGGTCCTCGACGTCCTCCAGATCGGGTGCCGGCCGTACCGGCTGCGGCGGCGGGGCCGGGTCCGGCTCGGGTTCCGGTTCGGCCTCGGATTCCGGGTCCGGCTCGGCTGCCATGTCCGGGATGGGCGTGGTGAGCGCCTCGTCGTCGTCCGCGAGGTCGCCGTCGAGGTCGCCGTCGAAGAGCGGTTCGTCGACCGGCGCCGCCGGAGCCGGCGGCTTCACCCGTTTCGGACGGCGCCGCACGCCGCCGGTCAGCACCACGGTGAGCGCGCCGATGGCGAAGAACCAGAAGAACACCGCCGGGCCGAAGGTGCTCTGGTCCACCCCGACGTCGCCGAAATTACCGAGCTGTCCACCGCCGGCGTAGCCAAGCACCGCCATGATCACGGCCGCCAGCAGTGATGCGACCGCGACTTTCGCCAGAGCCGTCGGCCAGGGCAGCGGTCTGCGCGCGCACTGCTGCCCGACCGCCACCCCGGATGCGGCGCCGACGATCAGCAGCGCAACCCACACCGGCCCGAGCGGTGGTGTCGGCACCGCGGCCAGGATCGGCACCGCTGGGATGTCGCCGCCGAAGACGGTGAACGAACTGAACGTGGCGAACCCGATATGGGCGCTCGATCCGACCGCCATCGCCGAGGTCCCGACGATCACGTTGGGCACGTACAGGGCGGACAGCAAGGTGAGGCTGAGCTGCCCGAACAGCGAATCGGTGACGGCGTACAGCTCGTGCATGGTGCCCCAGTGCACGACCAGCGACACCGTGGTGACCGCACCGGACAGTCCCAGCAGAGCCAGCAGGCCCGCCAGGGCGGCCCGCACGGTGTCGCCGAGCCACAGCGGTAACCGCAGGGCCGTCAGCGCCCGCCAGCCCACCTGCGAGCCGACCCCGATCAGCGCTCCGATGCCGTGCACCGCCAGCACTCCGGAGAATGCGCGCAGTGCGCTCGGGGTCTGCAGCTCGGTGATCACCGACGAGGCATCGTGGATCACTGCCAGCGCGATCGCCGCGAACAGCAGCGGGCCGCCGATGGCCGACGCGACGATCCACCGGGTCACGAACCAGGAGGCGCGCGGTGAGGTCGCATGCGCGCATGTGCGTGCGGTGCCCGCGACCATCAACAGCACCGGCAGCAGCGGCAACACCGCAAGCTGGTGCCCGGCGATCGAAATGGGCACCTGATGCACCGCCAGCCACATGCTGGCGATCGCACCCAAGGTGCCCGTCATGTCGCTGTTGGCGATGACGAGCTGCAGCAGGGTCACCGCGGCGATCACCACCAGGGCGACCACCGACGGGCCGAACGCAACCCTGACCAGGTCACGCGCTTGGCGCGCGCCGACTGGCCGCTTGTCCTCCATCCGTGTCACTCGACGCGCCGGTCAGGCGTGGTGCGCGAAGAGCGCCCGGTTAGGACGGGCTCTGACCCGACGGCGACGATGACGGCGCCTGGGGCTGCTGCTGTTCCGGCTGTCCGGCGGGCTGCTGCTGACCCGAGCCGCTCGACGGCGGCGGGCTGAAGCTCGGGAAACCGGTCGGCGGGGTGGGCGGACCGCTCTGCGCGCCGCCGAAGTTCGGCGGACCGGACGTGTAGCCGCCGCCGTACTGGGACGGGTAATTCGGCCGCGGCGGAAGTCCCTGCGGCGGGCCCTGCGGACCGGGCTGGCCGTAGTAGCCGCCGGGAGGCGGGCCGTACTGACCGAACTGCTCGTATCGGGGCCGGGGCGCCGGCGCGGTGATGATGCCGGCCTCCAGCAGCAGGGCCGCCACCGCGGCGATGGCCTGCAGCAGGGTGAAGGCGAGCAGCAGCCACAGCCCCCAACCGACGGAGAAGCCGGTCGGCTTGCTGATGACCTGAGCGATCGCCATCAGCACCGCGATCACCGATGCCGTGGCGATGACGCCGCCGTAGTCCCGGGCCTTCGGCAGCAGGGCAGCCGCCGCGAGCAGCGCGGCAACCAGGGTCGCGACCACCGGGTAGCCGCCCCCACCGCCGGTCAGCTCGGCGCCCCCGAAGGGACCGAGGTCGGCGTGGACCGTCAGGATCGGCCCGAAACTGGCCAGGTACGCCGCCAGGCCCAGCACGATGGCGGCGATGTTCAGGTACTGCGGCAGCTTGCTCGGTCCGGCCTCGGCCGGCGCGAACGACTGTGTGGGCGCCCCGTAGGGGCCGGTCGGCTGCGACGGTTGGTAGCCCGGATTGGTGGGCGGATAAGTCATGGCCTCTCCTTCAGCCTTGTCACGCCGCGCATCCCCCGCGGCGCTGCGTCGGTTGTGGCTCGCGAACGGACCCGCAGGTCGGCGTTCGCACACCACGCTATCGCACAGCGCCGCGCCCACCGCGACCATCGGCGTGTCACACAGGCAGTTGGTAACCGGCCGTCACGGCTCAGGCGGAGGCCTGAAGCGGCGCTGCGATCGAATCGCTTTCGGCAGCTTCGATTTCACGCACCAACGGCAACACCCGCGCGCCGAAGTACTCGATCTCCTCCTGGAAGTGCAGGAAGCCACCGAGGATGAGATCCACTCCGCGCTTGCGGTAGGCGGAAATCCGCTCGGCGATCTGCTCGGGGGTACCGATCAACTGGGTGCGGAAGCCGTCGTTGTATTGGACAAGGTCTTCGTAGGTCGAGTCGGCCCACATCCCGCGCTTGTCGGCGGTCGAGGCGCCGGCCTGTTGCACGGCGGCGTGAAAACCGTCGACGGCCGGCTTGTTGGCCTTGGCGATGATCTCTCGAAGGACTTCCCTCGCCTCTCTTTCTGTGTCTCTGGCGATGATGAAGCCGTTGAGTCCGAACTTGACTTCCCGGTTGGCGTCGCGGGCGTGGTCGCGAACCTCGACGAGTTGCTCGGTGACGCCGTCGAAATCCTTGCCGTTCGAGAAGTACCAGTCGGCGTAGTAGCCGCCGTTACGCCGCGCGGCGGTGGAGTTGCCGCCCTGGAAGATCTCCGGGTTGGGCCGTTGCGGTGTGTTGAGCGGCTTGGGCTTCAGCGTGAAGTCGTGGATGCGGTAGAAGTCACCGCGAAAATCCACCTCGTCTTCGGTCCAGATCTTGCGCAGCACCTGCAGGAATTCGGCGGTCCGCCGGTAGCGCTCGTCGTGCTCGAGCCAGGGCTCACCGAGGTGGGTGAATTCGTCTTTGAACCAGCCCGAGACCACGTTGACGGCGAAGCGGCCGCCGGACAGGTGGTCGGCGGTGGCACCGAGCTTGGCCAGCACCCCGGGCTGCCACAAACCGGGGTGGACGGCGGCGATGAGCTTGAGGCGCTGCGTGGCCAGCAGCAGTGCCAGCGAGAAGCTGGTGGACTCGTGCTGGAATTCGGCGCCGTAGCTGGCCTCGTAGCGGACTTGGGACAGCGCGTACTCGAAACCGTTGTTCTCGGCGGTCTGCGCGAGCTTGACGTTGTAGTCGTAGTTCCAGTCGGTGCGTTGCTCGATGGTGCTGGTCACCAGACCGCCACTGACATTCGGAACCCAGTAGGCGAACTTCACTTGGTCGGCGATGCGTTCGGTCGTCATGGTTTGCATGGTTGCGACGACCGTCGGCGGGGTCACCCCTTTTACTCGCCGAGAGTGCAGATGTCGCCCACTGAGACGCCGCCTTGCCCGGTGTTGGGCAACTCGTTCTAATGCAGCCCATGGATTACGGGCTCGTTCTGTTCACCAGTGACCGCGGCATCGCCCCGGCGGCGGCAGCCAAACTCGCCGATGACCACGGCTTCACGACGTTCTACGTGCCCGAGCACACGCACATCCCGGTCAAGCGCGAGGCCGCCCACCCCACCACCGGTGACGAGTCGCTGCCCGACGACCGCTACATGCGCACCCTGGATCCGTGGGTCAGCCTGGGCACCGCGGCCGCGGTGACCTCGAAGGTGCGGCTGTCCACCGCGGTCGCACTGCCCGTCGAGCATGACCCGATCACGTTGGCGAAATCGATTGCCACCCTTGATCATCTGTCCGGCGGCCGGGTAAGCCTCGGCGTCGGCTTCGGCTGGAACACCGACGAGCTGGCCGACCACGGCGTGCCGGCCGGGCGCCGCCGCACCTGCCTACGCGAGTATCTGGAGGCGATGCGGGCGCTCTGGACGCAGGAAGAAGCCGAGTACGACGGCGAATTCGTCAAGTTCGGCCCCAGCTGGGCGTGGCCCAAGCCGGTCCAGTCGCACATCCCGGTTCTTGTCGGCGCGGCGGGTACCGAGAAGAACTTCAAGTGGATCGCCCGCTCCGCCGACGGCTGGATCACCACGCCGCGCGACTTCGACATCGATGAGCCGGTGAAGCTTCTGCACGACACCTGGGCGGCCGCCGGCCGCGAGGGCGCCCCGCAGATCGTGGCGCTCGACTTCAAGCCGGTGCCCGAGAAGTTGGCGCACTGGAAGGAAATTGGCGTCACCGAGGTGCTGTTCGGGCTCCCCGACAAGCCGGCCGACGAGGTCGCCGCCTACGTGGAACGGCTGGCAGGCAAGCTCGCTGCCATGGACCTCTAGGCCAGCGTCGCGCGGTTCTTGCCGTCCTCGCCCGCGGTCACGTTGATCGCGGCGCCCAGCGGGTCGCCGTCGCTCATCAACGCCACCAGGGCCGGATCGGTGGTGATGGCCATGAAGCGGCTGAGGTCGGCGTCGAGGCGACCGATGATGACCCCGGTGCGCTCGGGCCAGTCGTAGCGCACCGAGTAGGTCTCGATCACGCCGCTGCCGTTGGCGTTACGGGTGACCGGCACCTTCGGCAGGGCGGCGATGTCCGCTTGCAGTTCCTTGCTGCGGTCAGGCGCCCACTCGACCGGAGTGGTGGAGTAGATCCCCACCGAGTATTTGCTCATCACACCACCGTTGGCGCCCACCAGCCCGAAAGCGCCTGGCTTGTCGCGCATCGCGGCGACGGTCTCGGCGATGCCGTGCAGTGAGTAGCTGTTGCCCGGTCCGCCGAAGTACGGCAGGCCGCCGGTGAGGGTGAGCCCACGCGGATCTTCGGCGGCCAGCCCGAAGTCGTCGCACACCGTGAAGACCGGGAACGGGAAGCAGCTGTAGAGATCGAAGGTGGCAACATCGTCGATGTCGATGCCGGCCACCCGAAGCGCCTCTGTCACAGCCTGTTTGGACGAGTAACTGACACCGACATCGGCCCGGTCCAGCAGGTCCTGCTCGCGTTGATCCGCATGACCGTGCAGGTACACCCACTTGCCTTCCGGCACACCGAGTTCGCGTGCGGCGGCCACCGACATCAGCAGTGCGGCGGCGCCCTGGTTCACCGTGTCGCGGGCCACCATCAGCCGGGGATACGGGTCGCAGATCATCCGGTTCTCGGCAGTGACCGTCGCGATCTCGTCGACCGAACGCTCGACCGGAGACGACGAAAACGGGTTCTTGGCAGCGACTTTCGAGAACGGGGAGAACAATTCGGCCATCTTGCGCCGGTAGGAGTCCACATCGAGACCCAGCCGGGCGCGGCGAGCGTTGTCCAGCAGCCCGTACTGCACCGGCGCACCGGTCAGTCCGTGGTTGGCGGTGTACTCGCTCATGTACTGCTCGAAGCCGTACCCGCGGTCCTCGAGCTGGCCGCCCACCGTCTCGCTGTGATCGGGGGCATCGGCCTTGCCCGCGAACGTCTTCAGCGTCGAGCCGTTCTCCGAGCCGAGGATCAATGCCACCCCGATCTCGCCGGCCGCAATGGCGCCGGCGAACTCGGTGACCAGCTTCTGCGGGCCGTTGCCGCCGATGGATTCGAGCACGGCGCGCTTCGGGTCGGCGCCGACACGACGGGCGACCGAGCGGATGTAGTTGTCCGAGCAACCCAGCGGCGCAGTCGCGTACGGCGTGCAGATCTCGAACTGCCGCAGGCCCGCGAACACCTCGATGGACCTGGCGACGGCAGCGACGTCCGCCCCGGTGTCGGCCAGCGCGGCGCGAACGGCCTCGGTGGCCAGCTCGACCGCCGACATGCCGCGGTAGTCCGGGTCGTCAATGCGCTCGGTGAACTGCCCGACGCCGACGATGACGGGGGTACGCGGATCGACCATAGTTCGACAGGCTAACCGAAAACTAGAACGTGTTCCAAACACAAACGAGAGTGCGGCCAGATCGCGCAGCCCAGCGGATTCGCGATCTGACCGCACACTCGATGCAGAATTACAGACCCGCCAGGATCTCCCTGGCCAGGTTGGCGGTCTCCGACGGCGTCTTGCCGACCTTGACCCCGGCGGCCTCGAGGGCCTCCTTCTTGCCCTGAGCGGTGCCTGCGCCGTCCGACACGATTGCGCCGGCGTGGCCCATGGTCTTGCCCTCGGGCGCGGTGAAGCCCGCGACGTAGCCGACGACCGGCTTGGAGACGTTGGCCTTGATGTAAGCGCCGGCCTTCTCCTCGGCGTCGCCGCCGATCTCGCCGATCATCACGATGATCTTGGTCTCGGGGTCCTTCTCGAACGCCTCGATGGCGTCGATGTGGGTGGTGCCGATGACCGGGTCGCCGCCGATGCCGATGGCGGTCGAGAAGCCGAGATCGCGCAGTTCGTACATCATCTGGTAGGTCAGCGTGCCGGACTTGGACACCAGCCCGATCGGGCCCTTGCCGGTGATGTTGTTCGGCGTGATGCCGACCAGCGCCTCACCGGGGGTGATGATGCCGGGGCAGTTCGGCCCGATGATGCGGGTCTTCTCGCCCTTCTCGACGTTGTAGGCCCACGCATAGGCGCTGTCCTGCACCGGGATTCCCTCGGTGATGACCACCAGCAGCGGAATCTCGGCGTCGATGGCCTCGATGATGGCGTCCTTGGAGAACGCCGGCGGCACGAAGGCGATCGAGACGTCCGCGCCGGTCTCCTTCATGGCCTCGGCCACCGAACCGAACACCGGCAGCTCGATGTCGTTGCCGTCTTTGTCCTTGTGGGACACAGTGGTTCCAGCCTTGCGCGCGTTGACACCGCCGACCACCTGGGTGCCTGCCTTGAGCATCAGCGCGGTGTGCTTGGTGCCTTCGCCGCCGGTGATGCCCTGGACGATGACCTTGTTGTCCTTGTTCAGGAAAATAGACATTGGTTCTGAGTCCCTTACTTGTTGGCCAGCTCGGCGGCTTTGTCTGCGCCGGAGTCCATGGTCTCGGCCTGGATCACCAGCGGGTGGTTGGCCTCGGCCAGGATGCGGCGGCCCTCTTCGACGTTGTTGCCGTCGAGGCGAACGACGAGCGGCTTGTTGGCCTCGTCGCCCAGGATCTGCAGCGCCTTGACGATGCCGTTGGCCACCGCGTCGCACGAGGTGATGCCGCCGAACACGTTGACGAACACGCTCTTGACCTGGCTGTCGCCCAGGATGACGTCGAGACCGTTGGCCATCACCTCGGCCGAGGCGCCGCCGCCGATGTCGAGGAAGTTGGCGGGCTTGACGCCGCCGTGCTTCTCACCGGCGTACGCGACGACGTCCAGGGTGGACATGACCAGACCCGCGCCGTTGCCGATGATGCCGACCTCGCCGTCGAGCTTGACGTAGTTGAGGTCGTTCTCCTTGGCCTTCAGCTCGAGCGGATCGGTGGCGTCCTTGTCCTCGAACTCGGCGTGGCCAGGCTGGCGGAAGTCGGCGTTCGCGTCCAGCGTGACCTTGCCGTCCAGTGCCAGGATCTGATCGTCGGGGGTGCGCACCAGCGGGTTGACCTCAACCAGGGTGGCGTCCTCGCCGGTGAAGACCTCCCACAGCTTCTGGATGGTCACCGCTGCGGCGTCGAGCACCTCGGCGGGCAGGTGGCCCTTCTCGGCGATCTCGCGAGCGAACGCCAGATCGACACCCTTGACGGCGTCGACGGGCACCTTGGCGAGCCGTTCGGGCTTGGTCGCGGCGACCTCTTCGATCTCCATGCCGCCCTCGACCGAGCACATGGCCAGGTAGGTGCGGTTGGAACGATCGAGCAGGAAGGAGATGTAGTACTCCTCGGCGATGTCACTGGCCTCGGCGACCAGCAGCTTCTTCACGACGTGGCCTTTGATGTCCAGGCCGAGGATGTTCTTGGCGTGGGTATAGGCGTCGTCGGGGGTCGCGGCGTACTTGACGCCACCGGCCTTTCCGCGGCCGCCTACCTTCACCTGGGCCTTGACCATGACGGGTTTGCCGATTTCCTCGGCGATGGCCTTGGCGTCCTCCGGTGAGTCGGTGACCCGGCCCGGGGTGGTGGGAACGTTGTGCTTGGCGAACAGTTCTTTCGCCTGGTATTCGAAAAGATCCATGAGCTCACTGTCTGGTCGGCGCTGACTGTTTTGTTGACGAAGTGGTGTTAGGAAGTCGCTCCGGTGGGAACTGTATCTAGACCGTCCGAGGACTCCGTCCCCGCCTACCGCTCATGTGGTACATCTCACCGCGGAGTTGAAGTGATTCAACTCACAATCCTCCGCGGAATAACTTCTTGGGTTGCGACCTGTGTTGGATCTTCGTTAACGTCGTCCGGGTCTGAGATAACGCTTTGGTCACAACTAAGGGACTTCGAGTTTTGACGCAGCATCGGCCGGCACCGACCTCCATCGGAGCTTCTTCGGCCTCGCAGCCTTTGACCAGGACTTTCGATCGCCAAGCGCCAGTCAAGCGAGCTCTCGATCCGGAGCGACTCGACGTCACCGACATCATCCCGTTCAACGAATTCGGCGATCTCTGCGATATCGATTTCCGCGAGAGCACCGCTTTCGCCAGCCTTCAGGTGGCGCGCTGCCCCGAACTCGATGATCTGCACGACGCCGACGACGCCCAGCCCCTGCGCCTGGCGGTGCCCACCCAGTTCTCCGCGCCGCGCGATGACCGCGCTGAGGTACCGCGCTTCGTCAACAACGACAACACCGACGTGCTGCCCCGCACGCCGCAGCACCGCAGGCAGCCGACCGGCGCCGTCAAGGGCCGCGTGATGATCGCGGCGATGGCCGCGGGCGCCGCCGCCGCCGCGGCCTACACCGCGGTCAAGCCCGCCACCGAAACCACCACCGAGACCGTGCTGGCCGCCGAGAAGACCCCGATGGACGGCTCGGTCACCACGCCGCGCGGCGTGCAGCTCATCGCGGTGAAGCCGATCGCCGACGCCGCCGTACACGGCGAGGAACTGGCCAATGGACAGGCCTTCGCCCAGGAACGCGCCGAGCGTGAAGCCCGGCTGCAGCGGCCGCTGTTCGTCATGCCGACCAAGGGCGTGTTCACCTCTGGCTTCGGTTACCGCTGGGGCGCACTGCACGGCGGCGTCGACCTGGCAGCGCCGATCGGTACGCCCATCGTCGCCGCCTCCGACGGTATCGTCGTCGACGCCGGACCGACGGCGGGGTACGGCGCCTGGGTGAAGATCCGCCATTCCGACGGCACGGTCACCCTCTACGGTCACGTGAACACCTGGACGGTCCAGATCGGTCAGCGGGTATTCGCCGGCGACCAGATCGCAACCGTCGGCAACCGGGGCAATTCGACCGGCCCGCATCTGCATTTCGAAGTTCTGCTGGGCGGCACCAACCGGACCGATCCGGTGCCGTGGCTGGCGAAGCGGGGCCTCTCGGTCGGCCCCTACGTCGGCTGACCTGGTGTCTGAGCCGAACGACCCGCACACCCGCATCATCCGGCGCCAGCCGTCCGGACCGATTCCGAAACCCGAAGAGCCGCGCACCGGCATCATCCGGCGCGCACCCACCGGGCCCATCCCCGCGGTGCCCGATGATCACACCGTCAACATTCCTCGGCCGCCGGCCGACGAGGCCCCGACCGGACTGATCCGCCGCGCCACCCCGGTCGCGGTGCCGGCCAGGCCGGGCGCGGTCGACGTCTCCACCGGGCGAACCGCGATCGCGGCCAGCGCGGTCAGCATCGTCAGCGGATGGGCCACCGGCGTCGTCGCCACCGACCTGATCACCGGATGGTGGGGCACCGATCGGCTGTTCTGCGTGGCCGTCGGATTCCTGACCCTGCTGTTCGCGGTCACCAGCATCGCCGGTGTGATCACGCTACTGCTGCGCCGCTCCGTCGGCCGCTACCTGATCGCGTTCGGCGCCGTCATCGCGCTGCTGACGTTCGGCAGCGTGTTCGTCGCCGGAGCGCGAATTCCGTTGGCGGTGTACCTGATTCCGGTGTTACCGCTGGCGAGTCTGATCCTGGCGCTGCACCCGTCAACCCGACGCTGGTGCCGGCTGCGCTGAGCGCCTCCGGCTTTCCCACCAAGCCCCGACGACGATCACGCCGATCGCCCACGCCGCACCGAGGAAAGCCCCGGCGACCACGTCGCTGAGGTAGTGCACACCCAGATAGACCCGGGAGAATCCCATTGTTCCGGCGGCGGTTGCTGCGCCTGCCCAGAGCACCACTCGAGCCGTCCAACCCCGGATGACCCAGCCTGCCATCCAGGCGAGCAGCACCGCGACGGCGACACCGCCGGTGGCGTGACCGGAGGGGAACGAGAAACCGTCTTCGACGATCACGGCGGTCCACGACGGCGGACGGCTGCGCCCGACCATCCACTTGGCCACCACCAGCACCACCCCCGACGAGGCGGCGGCCGCCCAGAGCCGACGCCCGTCCAACCCGGTGACACCGACCACCGCGGCACGCACCGCGCGCAGCACCGCCGCGAGACCTGCCGACGAGCGGGACCGAGACCGAGCTGACCGATCGACACCAGCCACCACCCCGACGCCGATCAACCCGGACAACCCGAGCACCGCGGGCAACCAGGATCGGATCCGCCAGCAGACCCATGCGCTGACGATGACGGTGATCACCACCAATGACAGCGGATCAGCAACGTGGGTAAGCACTTTCATCATTCCGGTCAGCCACCCATCACGATGATCGGCGACCCACCAGCTGACCGGCCGATCGACGTAGCTGTCGAGCTCTCCTTCCAGGACGCCGTCGAGCAGCTTGGTGAATCCCGCCGCCAGCAGCGCGACCAGTATCAGTCCCGACAGAAGTCCCAAGACCGCCGTCACGTCCACCGACAGCCACTGCGCCAACCTGGTCGCGGGTCCGCCGAGGCGTCGGACCGCCCACGACCGCCCAGTGACCGCCACGCGGGTCTCCCGCACGCGCGCCGTCGCCGCCAGGAAGAACTCGTGATGACGCGCCACCCAGATGCACACCAGGCACCAGACCAGAAGCGCGGCCACCACGAAGGCAGTCACGATCGCACGGCCGCGGTCAGAGTTTCTGGATGGGTGCGTGGTTGTGCATCAGCTTCACCCGGCCGGCGCTGCCGAAGTCGATCAGCGACATCGCCGACTCCCCCATCCCGGAGACCTCCTCGACGCGGCCGAGACCGTACTTGTCGTGGTTGACCCGGTCACCGGGTGCGAGGACCACCAGCGCACGCTTACCTCCGCCGGCAGGCCGCGTCGGTGACGGTCGCGGAGTGCCGAATCGGCCCGCACCGCTGACCGGCGCACTGTAGGACGGCGCCGGATCGGTGCGGCGCCAGTCGAGCAGATGCTCCGGAATCTCCCGCAGGAACCGGGATTCGGGGTTCAGCATCGGCTGCCCCCACGAGGAGCGCACCTTCGCGCGGCTGAGGTACAGCCGTTGGCGGGCACGAGTTATGCCCACATAGGCCAGCCGACGCTCTTCGGAAAGCTCAGCCGGATCCCCCAGCGCCCGCATGTGCGGGAACATGCCGTCCTCCCAGCCGGTGACGAAGACGACCGGGAACTCCAGGCCCTTGGCGGTGTGCAGGGTCATCATCGTGACCACCCCGGAGCCGTGCTCGGGCAACTCGTCGGAGTCGGCCACCAGCGACACCCGTTCCAGGAACTCGGCGAGTATGCCGGTCTGGGGCACGTCCTCATCGAGGTCGGTGCCGGCGTCCCCCTCTTCTGCCGCCAACGCGGCCGCGTTGGCCCGATCGATGCTGAATTCGTGTGCGACGCTGACCAATTCGTTGAGGTTGTCCAGCCGGGCCAGATCCTGCGGGTCGCTGGAGGATTCCAATTCGCTGCGGTAACCGGTGCGGTCCAGCACCGCCTCGACCAGATCCCCGAGCTCGTCGCCGAGCTTGCCGCGCAGATCGTCGAGCAGTTTGACGAAGCTCGCGATCGCCTTCTCCGAGCGGGTGTTCAGCATTGGTACCTTGCCGGCCGCCGCAGCGGTCAGCGCGTCGGCGAAAGTGCTGCCGGTGTTCTCGGCGTACACCGCGACGCAGGCCTCGGCGCGGTCGCCGATACCGCGGCGCGGGGTGTTCAGGATGCGCCGCAGGCTGACGGCGTCGCCGGGGTTGTCCAGCACCCGCAGGTAGGCGACGATGTCGCGAATCTCCTTGCGCTCGTAGAACCGAACGCCGCCGACGACCTTGTACGGGATGCCGGCGCGGATGAACACCTCTTCCAACGAGCGCGATGAGTTGTTGGTCCGGTAGAACACCGCGAAGTCGTTGTACGAGAACCCGCCGCGATCGGCGAGTGCATCGATCTCGCTTGCGACGAATCTGGCCTCGTCATGCTCGTTGTCGGCGACGTAGCCGACGATCAGCTCCCCGTCACCCTCGTCGGTCCACAGCCGCTTCTCGCGGCGGTTGGCGTTGCGGGAGATGACGGAGTTGGCCGCCGTCAGGATGTTCTGGGTGGACCGGTAGTTCTGCTCGAGCAGGATCGTGGTGGCGTTGGGGAAGTCGCGCTCGAAATCCTCGATGTTGCGGATCGTCGCGCCGCGGAACGCGTAGATCGACTGGTCGGCGTCGCCGACCACGCACAGCTCGCTGGGCGGCACGGTGTCGGTATCGGGGGCGGTGACGCCGACGAGCTCGCGCACCAGCACGTACTGGGCGTGGTTGGTGTCCTGGTATTCGTCGACCAGGACGTGCCGGAACCGCCTGCGGTAGTACTGGGCGATCTGCGGGAAGTTCTGCAGGACGGCGACGGTCTCACCGATCAGGTCGTCGAAGTCCAGCGCGTTCGCCGCGCGCAGCCGTCGCTGGTATTCGCCGTAGACGCTGGCCACCGTGCGGGCCAGGTCGTCGGACCCGGGCTCGAGCGCGGCGACCGCATCCTCCGGCACGATCAGTTCGTTCTTCAGGTTCGAGATCGCGTTGGACAGCAGTCGCGGCGTGTACCGCTTGGTGTCCAGGCCCATGTCCTTGGCGATCATCAGCAGCAGGCGCCGCGAATCGTCGGCGTCGTAGATCGAGAAGTTCGAGTTCAGCCCCGGCAGCAGCGAGGCCTGGTTGCGCAGGATCCGCACACAGGTCGAGTGGAACGTCGACACCCACATGTTCCGCGCCCGCGGGCCCACCAGCGTGACCACCCGCTCACGCATCTCGGCCGCGGCTTTGTTGGTGAAGGTGATCGCCAGCACCTGGCCCGGCCCGACGTCGCGGGCCGCCAGCAGGTAGGCGATCCGCCGGGTGAGGACCGCCGTCTTGCCCGAGCCGGCGCCCGCCACGATCAACAACGGGGGCCCCTCGTGCAGCACCGCCTGGCGCTGCTGGGGGTTGAGGCCCTCGAGGAGTTCGGCCGCATCGGCCGGGGGTTTGTAATCCGTCACGTGCACAGTCATGTCTGACCCAACTTACCGCTGTATGGCGACAGTTTTTTTGCGAAGCCGGGCTTCGGAGTGGCACACTCGACAACGTGCTTTCTCCGCAGCGTCGATTTTTCTACGGGTACCGGTCCGCGGTGCCCGTGGGTATCTAGCTGCTCAACCCGAGAGCCCCGCGGTCCGCATCCGGACCCGGGGCTCGTCTCTTGTGTGAGGCCCGGGATCGAATGAGACCAGACCCACACACGAGGAGAACGAAGCGATGACTCTGGAAATGGTTCCTGAAGCCGAGAACAACATCGACAGCCTGCGCGGCGAGATCGACCAGCTCGACGCCACGATCCTGGCGGCGGTCAAGCGCCGCACCGAGGTGTCCCAGGCGATCGGCCGGGCCCGGATGGCCTCCGGCGGCACCCGGCTGGTGCACAGCCGCGAGATGAAGGTCATCGAGCGCTACAGCGAGCTGGGCCAGGACGGCAAGGATCTGGCGATGCTGCTGCTGCGCATGGGCCGCGGCCGGCTCGGGCATTCCTGAGCGCAGCTAGCGCACTGCGTCCAGCAGCCACGGGGTCATCCACTTGACCGCGTTGGGCGTGGGGTGCACGCCGTCGATGCGGACCTGCACACCGTTGATCTTGTTGGTGTAGGTGCCGTTCGGCGCGAGCTTCTTGTTCAGGTCGAGCACGGTGACGTTCTTGCGATCGGCTACCACCCTGCGCAGCAAGGCATTCCACTGGTCGACCCGGCTGGGCTGATCCTCGGGGTACAGGTTGCCGTTCGTCTGCTCGCCGTGCCGGCTGTACGGCTCGGTCGCCACCACCACCAGCGCCCCGGTGGAGCCGAGGATGTCGAGCGCGTGCCGCAGTTCGCTCTCCAGGTACTTGTCGTAATCGGGCTGGCCGATGTGGGCCCAATTGCCATTCCATTTGCGGTCCACCACCTCCCAGCGCCCGATCATCATCAGCACCACATCGGGCCGGTCGTGGCCGATCCGCTGCGCCCAGCGTTCCGGCCAGGCATCGCATTCCGGCTTTTGTTCCAGGCTCTGCCCGGAGTAGCGGTACGGCCCGCCTCGGACCAGGCCGCAGCCGATCGTGGTGCGGTCCAGGAAGCTGATGCCGGGCGTGGGTGGCAGATAGCGCATCATCGTCCACCCGATGGAGTCGCCGAACACCGACACGGTGTGTGGGCGCGGGCCTGCCTGCACCGGCGCGGCCAGGCGCACGGTCTCGACCGGGGAGACCAGCGCGGCCTGGGCGATGTCGGGGCTCGACGCATCGATGCGGGTTCCCACCGGCACGACGACGACGGCGACGGCGACGGCCGTGGCCATCGTCGCGGCGGCGAGCCGGAGCTGGGGGACGTGCACGGGTCGCCAGCGCCGGACGGGTCGTTCGATGAGCCACCACGATGCGACCGCGGCGAGCAGCGTGATCGCGCAGCGGGCGGCGAACAGCGGGTATCCGGTCCAGCCCGTCCGCTCCCCGGTGAGCACCAGGAACACCGGCCAGTGCCAGAGGTACACGCCGTAGGAGACGACGCCGAGCGCCACCAGCGGTGGGGTGGCCAGCACCCACGCCACCGGGCCGTTCTGTTCGAGGGCGACGCCTGCGATCACCGCGACCGCGGCCACGGCGACGACGATCAGCAGGCCGTTGCGGAATTCGGCGGCGCTGCCGGTCGCGACGTGCGTGATCGCGGCCAGGACGGCCACGCCGGCCACCGGAATTCCCCCGGCCAGCCAGCGGCCCCACCGCGACCGGATCAGCGGCCAGCCCGCCATCATCGCCGGCCAGTCCCGTACCAGCAGTGCGGCGGCCG
Source organism: Mycobacterium sp. ELW1 (assembly GCF_008329905.1). NCBI lineage: Bacteria > Bacillati > Actinomycetota > Actinomycetes > Mycobacteriales > Mycobacteriaceae > Mycobacterium > Mycobacterium sp. ELW1. Next base: position 4,990,881 of record NZ_CP032155.1, read on the forward strand.
CGGCCCCGATCAACAGCGCCTGCGCGCGGGTGTCGGTGCCGAAGTAGACGCGGTTGAGCGAGTCGTCGTCGGCCATCAGGATCGCCTCGGTGGCCGATGCCGCCGTTCCGATGAGGGCGAGGGCCAACACAGCCCACCGGACCGCGGTGATGGTCGGGGTCTTCTTGAGACGGCGGGCGATCACGGCCAGCAGCACCGCCACCGCCGCGATGAGCACCGGCCAGATCAGGTAGTACTGCTCCTCGACGCCCAGCGACCAGGTGTGTTGCAGCGGTGACGGCGGAGCGCCCTGGCTGAAGTAGTCGGTCTGGTGCGACACGAACGCCCAGTTCGCCATCCACAGGAACGCGGCGACCGCGTCATTGCGCAGGCCGCTGACGGCGTCGGGTGGGAACAGCAGGCGTGCGGCGATGACCGCCAGCACCATCAACAGCAGGGCGGGCAGCAGCCGGCGGACACGTCGTACCCAGAACGCGCCGAGGTCGAGCCGGCCGGTGCGGCCGATCTCGTCGAGCAGCAGCGAGGTGATGAGGAAGCCGCTGAGCACGAAGAAGACGTCGACGCCGATGAATCCGCCTGCGACACCGGGGATTCCGCTGTGTCCGATCAGAACCAGGGCGACGGCGACCCCGCGGATCCCGTTCAGCGCAGGAATTCCCGAGCCGCGGGGCCGTGGCCTGCGCAGTTGGCTCGGTTGCGAGACGGGATCAACCCAAGGACTTTGCGCAAAGAAGCGCGCCGTCACACCATGCCCTCCTAGTTCTTCAGTGCTGTGAAATCTAGTTCGCAAGCACGGCTGATCAGCGCAGGCGCGCGGTCGTTCACGTCAATTCCTTGCGGCGCCCGGCATACACTTCTGCCGGGGTGACTATGACCGCCGGCATGTATCTGACACAGGGCCTGCATCGGGCGCTGCGCGCCGCGCCGCACGACACGATGACGATCTGCGCCGGGCGCGTCCGCAGTGTCGCCGATGTGGCCGACCGGGTGGCCCGGCTGGCCGGCGCCTTTCAGTCGCTGGGGGTCGCGGAGGGTGATCGCATCGGCATCCTGTCGCTGAATTCCGATCGCTATTCGGAGTACCTGCTCGCGACGCCGTGGGCCGGTGCCGTGCTCAACCCGATCAACATCCGCTGGAGCGCCGCGGAGATCGCCTACAGCCTGCGCGACTCCGACACCCGCACACTGTTGATCGACGACACCTTCCTGCCGTTGCTTCCCGAGTTACGTTCGCAGTCAAGTGGTTTGGTGAACGTCATCCATTGCGGCGACGGCGCCGCGCCGGACGGACTGCGCAGCTACGAGGAGCTGGTGGCAGCAGGAGACCCGGTGCCCGACGCGCATCGCTGCGGCCCGGATCTGGCGGGGTTGTTCTACACCGGCGGCACCAGCGGTCACCCGAAGGGCGTCATGCTGACCCACGACAACCTGATGACCTCGGCGTTGGGGTGCTTGGCGTCCGGGTTGTTCCTGACCTCGGGCGGGCCGCTGCTGCATGCCGCGCCGATGTTCCACCTCGCGGACCTGGCGATCTGGCTGGCCCAGGTCTGCCGGGGCGGCACCCACGTCTTCATACCGGCGTTCCGGCCGGACTGGGTGCTCGAGGCCGTGCAGGCTCACCCCATCACCGACCTGCTGCTGGTGCCGACGATGGTGCAGATGCTGGTCGACGACCCTGCGCTGGGCGACCATGACACCAGAAGCCTGCAGGCGGTGCTCTACGGCGGATCGCCGATCTCGGCCGCGCTGCTCGAACGTGCCGCGGTGCGACTGCCCACCGCGTCGTTCGTGCAGGCCTACGGCATGACCGAGGTCTCGCCCGTCGCCACCCTGCTGGCGCCGCAGGACCACCACGACCCGACCCTGCGCCGGTCCGGTGGGCGCGCCGCACCGCACTCGGAGATCCGCATCGTCGGCGAGGACGACACCGAGCTGCCCCCGGGGGAAGTCGGTGAGATCACGGTGCGCGGGGGCCACGTGATGGCCGGGTACTGGGGCAGGCCCGAGGAGACTGCTGCCGCCCTGAAGGGCGGGTGGATGCACACCGGCGACGCCGGCTACCTGGACGAACGCGGCTATGTGTTCGTCGTCGACCGCATCAAGGACATGATCGTGTCCGGCGGGGAGAACGTATACTCCGTCGAGGTCGAGAACGCGCTGGCGCGTCACCCCGCTGTCGCGACGTGCGCGGTCATCGGCGTTCCCGACGAACGGTGGGGTGAGCGGGTGCACGCCGTGGTGGTGCTGGCCGCCGGCCAACACGCCGACCACGTCGCACTGGCTGAGGATCTGCGGGAGTTCTGCAAGACGCTCATCGGCAGCTACAAGGTCCCCCGCAGCGTCGAGGTCGTCGACGCACTGCCGGTGTCGGCGGCAGGCAAAGTCCTCAAACGAGAACTGCGAGCCAAGTATTGGAACGCATCGCAGCGCTCGGTCAGCTGAGCCTCAACAGCGCGTCATGTCCCGATCGACGATCTTTGGGCGCTGCGGCGCCTCAGGGAGCAGCTGATCGAGGGCCAGCATCAGGCCGGCGACTGCGCCGGACAGCTGCGCGGTGACGAGCTCAGACACCCCTCGGCGCACGGGAGCCTGCGAACTCCTGATCTTCATGGCGCCTTAATTACCCCGTGCTTGCAATTGCAAGCGTGAAGCGCGCCACAGTTAGCACTACTTCGTCAGCGCGATGTACTTGGTGTCCAGGTATTCGTCGATGCCTTCGATACCGCCCTCGCGCCCGAAGCCGGATTCCTTGACGCCACCGAACGGCGCGGCCGGGTCCGAGATCACGCCCCGGTTCACCCCGACCATGCCGGACTCGATCGCCTCGGCGACCCGCAGCGCCCGGTCCAGCGACTCGGTGTAGATGTAGGCCGCCAGTCCGTATTCGGTGTTGTTGGCCGCGGCGACGCCGTCCTCCTCGGTGTCGAAGCCGATGATCGGCGCGACGGGCCCGAACACCTCCTCGGTGAGGATTCGCGCGGTCGGCGGGATGTCGGTGAGGACGGTGGCCGGGTAGAAGTTGCCGGGGCCACCCGGGGCCTCGCCGCCGAGCGCGACCTTCGCCCCCTTGTCGACGGCGTCGTTGACGAGTTCCTGAACCTTGTTCAGCTGCTTGGTGTTGATCAGCGGACCCAGCTTGCTCGACGGGTCCAGCCCGTTGCCCAGGTTGACCTCGGCCATGCGCTTGACGAACTTGTCGGTGAATTCCTCGATCACCGCGTTGGCGACGTGGATGCGGTTGGCCGCGGTGCAGGCTTCGCCGCCGTTGCGCATCTTGGCCAGCATCGCTCCGTCGACCGCGGCGTCGACGTCGGCGTCGTCGAAGACCACGAAGGGCGCGTTGCCGCCCAACTCCATCGAGGTGCGCAGCAGTTTGTCCGCCGACTGCGCGACCAACGCTTTGCCTACGCCGGTGGAGCCGGTGAAGGTCAGCTTGCGCAGCCGGCCGTCGTCGATCAGCGCCTTGGTGACTTCACCGGGCCGGCTCGTGGGCAGGATCGAGAGCACACCCTCGGGCAGACCGGCCTCGGCCATCAGCTTGGCCAGCAGCAGCATGGTCAGCGGGGTCTCCTGGGCCGGCTTGATGATCATGGTGCAGCCGGCCGCGAAGGCGGGCCCGATCTTGCGGGTTCCCATGGCCAGCGGGAAGTTCCACGGCGTGATCGCGTAACAGGGGCCCACGGGTTGCTTGGTGACGATGATCCGACCGTTCCCGGCCGGCGACGGGGTGTACCGGCCGCCGATGCGCACCGCCTCCTCGGCGAACCAGCGGAAGAATTCGGCGCCGTACTTGACCTCACCCATGCTCTCGGCGACGACCTTGCCCATCTCCAGGGTCATCAGCGCAGCGAGATCGTCGGCGCGGTCGATGATCGTCTCGAACACCGAACGCAGGATCTCCCCACGATCCCGCGCCGGGGTGGCTGCCCACTGCGTCTGCACCGCACATGCGGCATCGAGCGCGGCGACGGCGTCCTCGGCGGTCGCGTCGGCCACCGTCGCGATGACCTTGTCGTTCGACGGGTCGAAGACCTCGAAGGTGGACGACCCCGGCCGCTCTTCTCCGCCGATCCACAAACCAGTGGGAACCGACGACAACAGCCGTTCAATGTCTGGGGTGCTCATACCTCCATCATGTACACCTTTGGTCACCTCGTCACACTAGGGTCGAACGAATGACTGGAGACATTTCCGCCACGCCTGAATGGAACGCGCTGAGTCGCCACCACGACCAGATCGCCGGGAAGCACCTCCGTGAGTTTTTCCACGAAGATCCCGCCCGCGGCCGCGAGCTCACCCTGACCGTCGGCGACCTCTACATCGACTACAGCAAGCACCGCGTCACCCGGGAGACACTGTCGCTGCTGGTCGATCTCGCCCGCGCCGCCAACCTCGAAGAGCGCCGCGACGCCATGCTGTCCGGCCAGCACATCAACACCTCCGAGGACCGCGCGGTGCTGCACACCGCACTGCGGCTGCCGCGCGACGCCACGCTGGAGGTCGACGGCCAGAACGTGGTCGCCGACGTGCACCAGGTGCTCGACGCGATGGGCGACTTCACCGACCGGTTGCGCAACGGCGAGTGGACCGGCGCCACCGGCGAGCGGATCAAGACCGTCGTCAACATCGGCATCGGCGGCTCGGATCTGGGCCCGGTGATGGTGTATCAGGCGTTGCGACACTACGCCGATGCCGGTATCTCGGCGCGGTTCGTGTCCAACGTCGACCCGGCGGACCTGGTCGCCAAGCTCGACGGACTCGACCCTGCCACAACGCTTTTCATCGTCGCATCCAAGACGTTCTCGACGCTGGAGACGTTGACCAACGCCACCGCAGCGCGTCGCTGGCTCACCGACGCGCTCGGCGACGCCGCGGTGTCGAAGCACTTCGTGGCTGTCTCCACGAACAAGAAGCTGGTCGACGAGTTCGGCATCAACACCGCCAACATGTTCGGCTTCTGGGACTGGGTGGGCGGCCGCTACTCGGTGGATTCGGCGATCGGCCTGTCGGTGATGGCGGTGATCGGCCGGGAGGCGTTCGCCGACTTCCTGTCCGGTTTCCACATCGTCGACCGCCACTTCGCCACTGCGCCTTTGGAATCCAATGCGCCGGCACTGCTCGGACTGATCGGCCTGTGGTATTCGGACTTCTTCGGCGCCGAGACCCGCGCGGTGCTGCCGTACTCGAATGACCTGTCCCGGTTCGCTGCGTACCTGCAGCAGCTGACGATGGAGTCCAACGGCAAATCGGTCAAATCGGACGGGACCCCTGTAACGACTCAGACCGGCGAGATCTTCTGGGGCGAACCGGGAACCAACGGCCAGCACGCGTTCTACCAACTGCTGCACCAGGGCACCCGGCTGGTGCCCGCCGACTTCATCGGGTTCTCCCAGCCCACCGACGATCTGCCGACCGCCGACGGGTCGGGCAGCATGCACGACCTGCTGATGAGCAACTTCTTCGCCCAGACCCAGGTGCTGGCGTTCGGCAAGACCGCCGAGGAGATCGCGGCCGAGGGCACCCCGGCCAATGTCGTTCCGCACAAGGTGATGCCGGGCAACCGGCCGAGCACGTCGATCCTGGCGGACCGGTTGACCCCGTCGGTCGTGGGCCAGCTGATCGCGCTCTACGAGCATCAGGTCTTCACCGAAGGCGTGATCTGGGGTATCGACTCGTTCGACCAGTGGGGCGTCGAACTGGGCAAGACTCAGGCGAAGGCGCTGCTCGGGGTGATCACCAGCGACGGCTCACCGCCCGAGCAGACCGACAGCTCGACCGATGAGCTGGTGCGGCGTTATCGGACCGAAAGGGGCCGAACCCGCTAGGCGAACAGTTTGGTGAACCGGGTCGGCACGACCTTCATCAGCGCCACCAGCGGAATCCACGGCCACCCGGGCACGACC